>OZ252092.1:0-1892032 GCA_965248185.1 Candidatus Nitrosopumilus sp.
TGTCTGTGTGGGCTTAGTATTGACTTCTTGATTAACGGTGCACGTTGTTTTATTATTTCATTGAATTCTCCCATGTCTTCCAAACTTGGTGTTTGCTGTTGATTCTGATATGCCTGCAAAAATCCTGAATATACGCAACCAGTAATGATGCCAAACGCTGTATCTGGAATTGATTCTACTTCCGGAACGAAATTTTCTGCTATTTGTTTGTAAGATTCTGACTCGTTAATGTAATAATCAATTAGGCTATCTATGAAATCTCTATTGTCTTTGGAAATTGTCATGTCTTTTCTTGACTTTCTAGTTTATTTAATTGTCTTCGATTAATTGCTTATTTGTCGATGATTTGTTTTGAAAGTATTGTGGAAATTAGAATCTGATGAGGATTTTTTTAGAATTTATGATTCTAAAAAATTGATTGCAGGATATTTTGATCCTGACTATGGTGATGTTTTTCCTAAATCCAATTCTGAAGAAATCATTTCATCCATGCTAAAAAATCACGATAAAATTTTAGGGGGCACAATCATGGTTCCTTTTGTAAAATTTGGTCTGTTTGATTCTGATTTGGATACAATTTTGACTAAAGTTGAAGAACAGGTATCTCAAGTAAATGGACGCTTACAAAAGTGGAAAAACTTTCTGTCTGAAACCAATCGTCAAGCTCATTCAATCAGAATTTCTCACACTGATCAGGATATGTTGACCATCACGTTCCAAATCTGTTTCTCAAAGCCTACTCCTCTGGACAAAATATCCTTATCTGAAGAGTTAACTCCCACTTTGGATGTATTACAAAAAACAAATCTGTTATAGCCGTTCATTTTTCTCTATGGGAGATGTTCATTTTTCCACTTTTCTGCATCATTAATACAGTTGAACCATTCCACTTCTATTTTCTGTGAATCAAATTCGTTCATTTCGTTTTTAAATTCTAAATTACATTGGCTCTTCATATTCTCAAAGATTTGAATTACTTTTTGCTTGACTCCGTTTTGTGGATCTGAGAATTTCTCTGTTTCGTCATAGTTCTTTATTCCTTTTTTGGCTGACTGGAATTCCCCCAATCCTAGATTTTCATATTCATACGCTTCTTGAATTTGGGTATCTGATCTTATTTTGGCTGATTCATCACCTGTCATAATCCATTTGATGAATTCCACATCACTTTCTAGCTGAGTCTGAGATGAAATCTTGAACAATTCTACTGAGCTTTTGAATAATTCTGGCGTTTCTAATCCATCATACCTGTAAATTATCTGCTCAAATTTGTTCAAATGTTCTTCATAATGCCTCAACAATTCTTCCTTGGAGATGTCTCCTTCATCCCATTTGGTTTTTTCAGAATAAAATTCTACTTGCAATTCTGTTACATCTTGTTGAATTTGTGTTAGCTCATTCCCAAATTGGAATCCTTTTTGCTTAGTTTGATCTGCTGAATAATTGTATCCTATGATAGCTCCGATGATGAGAACTGCTATTGCTGCGATTATGATGTTTTGAACTTTATTTTTCTTCAAAGATAATCTATGTAATTTCCATTTTCGTCTAATTTTAATTCAATTTTAAATTCTGTACCGCTGATAAATGAATCATTGCGAGTTGTCCTTACCCTTCCTATCACTAGTTCATATGGCCAAATCTCTACGACTATTGAGCCTACCGTGGCTGTTGGCGTTTCTGTAATCGTCATATCCTCTTTTTTAACTCCGTGTTTTTCTAGCATGTAAATTGCATGATCTAGCAATGGCTCTGGATTGTTATAATTTAGTACCCATACAGTTCCTTCATAGTCAATCTTTTGCAATTTGAAAAATCCTACTTTTACTCATATAACAATTATTCCATGTACTCATTACGTGATTTTCATTAATCATTATGATTTCTAGTTTGGTTAAATTGAAGATACTATTCTTTGACGTAGTGCTTGTTAATGTTTTCTAAAACCGATGAACTTCCATCTAAAACTTGATTTTCTTTAGATACTCTGCTTTTTTGGCTAGATATTCCTCAACGTCAATGATTTCATCATCTTTGAGTTTCTTCAATTTATTCAATTTTTTTACTTGTGATTCAAATTCTTTATCTTTTTTTTCTGATGTAATCTCTTTAATTATGAACTCGTTATCTCTATCAAGAAAACCCATAACATACTTTTTTTTGTTGATAGTACCTATAGTTTCAATATGGATTTCATCTTTTGGAAATGTCTTAGTGTCAATTACAAAATATTTTGAAGATCTTTCAACTTTCACACTTCCATGAATCTTTGAAGAAAAAGGTAAATCCATATTACATCACTGTTTTATTTTGAGTCCTAAACGCTCAGCGATTTGTACTTCAATACTCGAATTTTTCTTGCAATTCTTTTCATGTTTATCCGGATAAACAAATAATTTTTCACAATATTGACACGGAGTTTTTTCTTTATTTTTTATTACTTTAATAGGATCAGTCTTTGTAATTTCTAGAAATACAATAGAACCGTCATCATTTTTTCTAACGGCATAATCAGTTCCACCTAATTTAATGGAATAGTTTGTACCTGTAGTCATAATATCAGTTTTTAAAGACAGGTATTCTTTATTTTTTGAAACAATATCCATTTTTTTAACTTTGAGAACATTAATTTTTTCAATCTTTTTCCTTTTTGTCGCTTTTACAGTTTTGGATTTTGCTTTAACCGTAATTTCTGGAACTTCTGATTCGATTTCAGTAGCAGCTTGAGCTTCAATAGAATCAGCCTCAACTCGGGCACGCAACTTTGCTTTGTATTTCAAATTACGTGGTTTTGTTCTTAATCTGTATCCACAGCATGGACACCAAAGTCCTTCCCATTTGATGAATATTTCACAAATTTGGCATCGACGTTGCCCCGAAGCATAGCGTCCAGTACCAACTGGTTTTTGAGCCTTATATCTAACACAAATTCCTTTACAAGTCATCTAGTAAAATACACCTGTGATATCTACAATTCTTCTCTTTTTAAGATTTTAGTGGATGAGTATGAAAAATTCTAGATTAGATTATTTTCTATCTGTTTTTAAATCAAGAAATGTATGTACAACTTTTTTGCATCCCGCTCGTAATCACTGGCCTGGCATTCCAGGGCCTGTCTCTGTTCGTTCACGGTTAGACATCAACGGCTCTCAAATGTATAGTACCGGTATCAAACAATTAACGTCGTTTGATCTCACAATATTGTTAACAGAATTGATCGATATGATACTTGAGGATGTAAAACATTACAATCAAAAGACGATGATTACAATACACTGCGGAGATTGCGGATTCAAAAACAAGCCACCAAAATATGTGGTCCGAAAACTGATCAATCCCGGCAGAAGAAGCGACTTGGTTTACAAGTGCAAAGGATGTAATGCAACATTAAATATCATGAGAAAGGACGGTAAGTGGATCATGAGATGGATTGAATCATCAGATATGAAACTGATTGAACCATTCAGGGCCGAAGATATCTGAACATACGTCGCCATCTCTCGTATTGATTAATTGTTTCTTGAAATCTAAATCCGCTTGGCTTCCGCCTTATAGCACCCATTTCTTGAATGGGTTTTCAGTATCAGATGACAACACGGACAGTGAGCATCTTCCCACTGGATAAACAATTCACACCGGCTGCAATACTTCTGACCTTGTGCATATCTGGATCCCGTCCTGCCAGGTCTTTGGGCCTTGTGTTGCAGACACGGATAAGAGCAGTAGCCCATGAGAAGCAGGTGAGGACGTATTATTTTTAGTTATGACATGCTTGCCCAATAATTCAACCGGATACATTACGTTGTTGCAATAGGGATAGTTCATGTAATTATTGGGATCCTGCGTGATCATCGGCATGTCACAATACTTACATTTCCATATCCTCCAAGAATTATGTCATGATCATTACCCCCTAAAATTATATCATTGTCAATACCTGCAAGGATCAATTTTTACAATTTCTGACATGAATTAGTGTTTGTGTGAGTGGACCAAGAGAAATTCTTAGATAAAAGAAAGATTATTGGTATTAAGAATTTGCCTCATCTATTGCCTTTTGTGCACTGTCAAGTGCCTTTTGATATTTGTCAATTGCATGGTCTCTATGTCCCTTGTCAATCTCATCTTGTGCCTTTTGCAATTCCTTTAAGGCCTTTTCAATTTCCTTATCTATCTTTGAATTGGGATCCCCTGTGGCATATGTCTGGGCCTCAGATATCTTGGACTCTGCACCATTTTTGGCATTATCAAGTAGTGCATCACAAACCAAGTCTGCCTTGTCAATGAGTGACTGGCCAGAAACATCTGCTAGCTTGTTCTTGTCAACTAGCTTTCCGACTTCCTTGATGAACTTGCCTAGCTCTTTGCAGGCCTTGTCGTCCTTGTCCTTGTCTAGTTCCTTGATTGTTTTATCTAGCTTTTTGATTAGCTTGTCACCGTCTTTGTCATCCAGTGTTCCACCACTAACCAGAGCTTCCACATCTTCTATGAGGGATTCAACAGCTACAGTTGGTGTTATGACATTTACTGTTCTTGTTACTTGTACTGCTGCATTGCCCGCAGAGTCTATTGCATCATAATCTACAATGTATGTTCCAACTGTATTGGTATCAACTATATCTCCACCAATAGTTACAGCAATGATTCCATCACCATTATCTGTTGCAGTAGCTCCAGATTCAACATATGCTTCTCCTTGGATTAAAATTACTGTAGCATTTTCATTTAGTGTGATTACTGGAGGTTCTGTGTCTAGTGGAATGTCTTCAAATACTTGAATACGGTACTGGAATGGTTCAACTGTAACTATCCGATCTAGGCTATCCGTTGTCATGCCAAGTGGGAGAAAAAATTCTCCATTAGCTGAACCTTGACTTCCAAACTTATCTACAAAGTTTCCTACAGAGTCAAAGACTTGGATGCGATGGTGTTCTGTGTCAGTCACAATTATGTTGTCCATACTATCTATTCCTACTCCGCGTGGAGAATCAAATTCACCATCACCTGTACCGAATGAACCAAAGTTGAATATTGGAGATCCTGTGAAGTCAAAGACCTGGATGCGGTTATTTCTATTGTCAACTACAATTATTTCATTTAGACCATTGGTTTCGACTCCATTTGGATTATTGAGTTGACCAGAACCTGAACCCAATATTCCAAAACTAAACAGATGAGCACCAGTGGAGTCAAAGACCTGGATGCGATGGTTATCTGTATCTGCTATAATGATTCTATTTGTACCATCAGTTGCCACTGCTTGTGGGAATCTAAACTCTCCGTCAGCTGAACCTAGTGAACCAAAGCTGAATTGATGAGCACCAGTGGAGTCAAAGACCTGGATGCGGTTATTGATAGTATCTACCACAATTATGCGATCAGTACTATCAGTACCCACAGCATGTGGACGATTAAATTCACCATCAGATGATCCTAGTGAACCAAAACTAAACAGATGAGTACCAGTGGAGTCAAAGACTTGAATACGATGGTTGTTGGTGTCTGCTACAATGATTCTATTTGTACTGTCAGTTGCCACATCATGTGGTTGTTCAAACTCCCCAGCACCTACTCCTTGTGTTCCGAACTTAAACTGAAACTGAATAGCAGCTTCAGCATTTGGGATTGTTGAAAAAGGTATTGAAAGCAGACTTGCAAAAAGTATTGACAGAATTATGGATCTTTGTTTAGTCACTAGACATAATTAAGTTGAACTTATACTTAATCTTGTCATACAACAAACTAGTAATCATACCGTCTTAAAACATCATTTCGGCCTTATTTTTTCCATTGTTTCTTATGAATCAAAATAATCAATTCTATGATGGCAACATATCTACTTCTTCATTGTGTCTTGTTCTGTTATGAACTCTTCTTGTTCTTGTAATAGCTATGTCTTTAGTGCATCAATTATTATGATCATCTTGTTTTCAAATTTTTTCATGAATTGTTAAGTATCTCTTGTACCTAATGCTATAACTATGATGATTTCCTCAATGGTACCATCAACAAGGATCAACTCAGAAACGGTCATGAAATAATCAACTGAGTGATTCTCTAAGAGAACTTTTTACCATAGCAGATTTTGATCCTTGTCAGTAATTCCATGCATATTACTTGAGAAACCAAAACGGTATGAACATAATACAGTCGAATTGATTAGGATTCTAGCCTGTACATGTCACCTTACTAAGATTCTATACACGTCCTGGAACCACCCCACGTCGGGCCTGTCCACGATTGCCTGAGCCACTTTTGGAATACACTCGTCAGTGGACATGCCAAGCTGGTGGTTTACAAGACAATAGTCCGAGTTGTAGAAGGGATTGTCCGGCGACATTGCCAATGCCTCCTCATACATCAGCTTTGACTGCAGCAGCATGCCCGGATCCGAAAGTCCCTTCTTGTGCTGCATGGACGCTATTCCAGCTACCCAGTGCGACAGGTACTTGTCGGGGTTCTGGTGCACTGCCTCAAAGTCTCCGCAAAAGTCCAATGCATCAACGTACAGCTGCGTGGAGTCCTCGGGATTCTCTGTCCTGAGATACTGGCCCGTCATCTTTTCAGCTACATGGTATCGCACGTCGTGTATGGTACAATCCCACAGTGGGCCTTCCACGAGTCCGAATGCCTCAACGGTAGAGCCGTCATCAAGCACTATCGCAGTAGGCGCATGAGCAAGTATCCTGAAATGGATGTCGCTAACGTTTACCTCGTCTGCGTATACTCCGATACCATGCTGGTCGTCTGCAAACCTTTGGATGTCAGAGCCGTGATAGTCCACTGCCTTTATTCCAAGGTCTTCGGGATGATAGTAGTTATAATCAGAATCCATTACTAGTGCGTCGGTCCACAACGGATCAGATGTATCAAAGACTCCGTCATACACTCCCTCGTAATAGTCGATGTTGTGCAGTATCTGAAATGCGTCATATCCAGGAAGCCACATGATCTCGTATCCCGAGTCCAGAGCACCATTGCCGTTTCTGTCTATTCCGATTATGTAAGTCCCCTCGCAGAGATTGCGGTCCAAGTTTAGCATGATTGGCGGATTCGAGGAGTACAGGTTGATGTTCCAGTACGTGGAGTCGTGGCTTCCCATTTCCCGTCTCATAGTGCATGCGCCGGAGTCACCTTCATTCTCTTCCTCATCACCACCAATGCTAAACGCAATAGGATCACCGTACTGCACCAGGTCAAGCATGGCGTACATGTCTTCAGAGAAAGGATCGATTAGAATGGGCTCGGAAATCTCAGGATCCAATGTTTCATCTGATGGTGATGATTGATCATTTTCCGCATAGCCTCCAACTTCAATTATAGAATCATAACCATTCATGCCAGCACCATCTCCATACACAATTGTAGTCCCATATGGATTGGGGGCAGGCCCATAGGATCCTGCAGACCCGTCAGACCATGAAGGTGCAGATCCGTAAGACCCGTCAGGTACATGGAATCCTGCAGACCCGTCAGAGACGGTAGATTCTGTAAATCTGTCCTGATCATCATGGTTAGTAGACCCGTCAGAATCCTGGTAATCAGAAAGTGGAGGTGATATCATTGCTCCGGCATCATCATTAGGATCAGGCACATAGGTCGGATCAATCACTGGTCGAAAGTCAGTTCCCAACGGAAAGTCTACTGGAGGGTGGTCTGGACCGTCGACAAATACCCTTACTGGGATATTGCCTGGGATGTCATCAAGGTCTTCTGGACTGACAGTCACGTATTGTACCGGAACAATGCTACCATCTGTCGTCTCAGCCTGTGCTTCATCCATAATGTATACTAGACCTGAAATGTCTTGGGATCTGTCCTGGTTTGGTTTATCATCACCATCACCGCTCTTGCTATCCCTCAAAACCACTGCGGCAGACTCCTGATCTGGAAATACTATGACTGGTACATCGCCAAAGCCGTAAGGATGAATCGCAACAGGATCATTTGGACCGCCAAAGAACGTCTCTGCATATTTGTTGATCTTAATGTCCTTGTCTGTCTTGTATGGTGGCTGCACCATGATCCTATCACGTAAGTTGTCTGTAGACAGCAGGTCCGGGCGGTTGGGATCATCTGGGCCTACTATGATTGGGAATGCAGTTGGATCAAGCATGTCAAATATTATTGTAGGATACTGTCCGTTAATCGGATACACTATAGGAACATCACCTGGATAGTCTAGTATGAATGGGGATAAGGAATCCTCGGCATTGTGCCTTGGTATGACATATCCTGTCTTGTCCTTCTCAGGATAGAACATTACGATGTCAGATGATGACTCTATCGTGATGAGCGAGTTCTTTGTGGAGAACGCAGATGAATGTGGTTGGGTGTGTGGGTATGTCTCCCTTAGGTGCAAAAATGCATTTATGCGATCTATTGGTTCGGATGATGATTGCTGTTGTAATGCCTGCCCTGCATAGTACCGTCCATCCTGATAGTTACCATTGGTGATGGCCTGCCCTGCAAGATGATTGAATCCTTCTGCCTCAGAAGGAATGATGCCAAGATCTGCAGCAATACCATCACCGGCAAACACTCCGGCAGGTATCAGCAATGCAACAAGTGCGACTGCTGCAATTGTTGCATACCTGTAGTTGTTCCTTGTTAATTTTTGTACTTGTTTTTTGTACTCTGGAGTAAATGTGAATGGATCATCAGAAGTTATTAAAATCACTTTAGTCTGTAAGTTATTTGTTGTTTCTAGATGTATTTGGAAAAACATTTTTGGAAATGTTGTTTTAATTTTATCCGAAGGTTCTATCTCACCCATAACAACATCATCAGCTATTTTATGAGTCAGCCGAATAGTGACAAATGCATCCATACTACTAATAATCTTAATAATTTTACGAAAGAAAGTATTCTCTAATGTGTGAATATTTATCAATTCTTGAAAAACAATATTTTTTGATTTTGGAAAATATTTTACCTTTTCACTGATCATAATGATTCATCTCCGATCATTTCTAAATATTCAAGACGTAAATTTTTCAGTCCATCTTGATTTATAGAATATAATTTTGCTCTTAGATTATCTGGATCTTTCCTTGATTTGATTAACTCTATTTTCTTTAGGTCAGCTAATTTAATTACTAACGATACATGACTGATTATAATACAGGTAAAAGTATCAGTATTTCTATCATAATTTTTTCCTATCAAATGATCATAAATTTGTGTAAAAGTAGATTCACCATTTTTATTTAAGAAGCAAAAAATCATGGATCGTGCATTGTCAGACAATACACTAAAAATAGGATAATTTCTCTTATTCTGAAAGGGTGATTTTCCCATATTATGAATAGGTGTTTTTAGTTGTTAAAGTATTTCATAGATAAAAAAAAATTTAGGTAAAAAATAACATATCAAAAATATGCATGTTGGAAAAATATCTCATTAATTAATAAATTGATTACTTCAAATGCATGAATCAAAAAATATAACCATATTCTAATCCAGTTTAGGCCCTCACATTCTAATAAGTGTAAACAAGAGTTAGATAGTAAAAAAATACAAAAGAATACAAGATATTGGATTTATTGTAAATTATCTGCTTGACTATTCATTAGAGTGTATTAACAAATAAAAATCGAAACCATTATCGAAATAATTAATTAATTCTATTCTTTGTAATTGATTTAAATTTTCAAATTAAGTAAATTAAATACAAATACTGATCTGAAATATTTAGATATGTTTACAGTATTTTTGTTTATCATTAACAATAAAGTATACGGAACCCATTCCCATTATAATTAAGATGGGATAAAATAGAATTCTTATGTTAAAAGAGAGATCGGAAATACCATCAAATATTATAGCAGAAAAAACTGGAGCCAACATTACAAATAAATCGCGTAGATGTTTAACATTAAAAGTGAACATACAATGTATCAGCAATATGATCGTTATAATCAAATTCATGACGCAGAAAATTTTTTACATAAAATAAATTTTATTTGTTTAAGTCAAATTTAAACTTCATACACAGTAGAGATTACAGGTGCAAAAATAAAACCTGCAAAATATGTGATCAGAGAACGGGTTAATCCAAGTATAGAAGAAATTACTCGATTTACAAGTGCGATAGATGTAATGCGACGTTAAACATTATGAAAAAAGACAGCAGATGATTGAATCACCTAATGAAACTGGATGTCCTATTATGGCCATAGATCTGTAAATCTTAAATCAAAGTTTCACGTAACGTAACCAATACGGTCATAGAGTACATCCCGATGGACTTTGTCGTCGAACGCGTGGCTGGAATAATTGACAACGGCCTGGCAATTCTCATGGGTGCAGCAGGTGCCGGACTTTATGGCTTTTTAAAAATAAATTAGATGATCTATTAATGACGGGATTGTACAAGTTAAACATCCATCAGTCATAGTTACCATCTAACGGTTTTCCATTACTAAGAGTTCCAGCCTTTTTGTGCCACACCCAACACAAGAAGAGGAAAAAGAAAAACATGTCGATCGGACCATCACACAACGCTCATCTCATCAAGCAGACCTCAGCAATTCCCTCATGTCCCTGCTTGGCAGACTGTCCCTCTCAAAGAGCAGGCTGATGAACTCGCCCTCTTGCGGCCCAATCAATCAACGCTCGTCTCAGGTTCTTCATCTGTCACGCGTGCTTGCAAAGTGGCCATCTGGCCCTTGCTTGTCTCAGGCTTTACATTATCCGGTTTCAGATAATCAATGATTGCATCAGGCAAAACTTGGTTCTCCCGAAACAGAAGACTCAGCGTGCGTTCTCCTGATGCCCTTTGATCACGGTCCATATTCACAAACATCCTGTCGGGCCTGAACAGTTGGTTTATCTTTTCAAGCTGCTCAAAGCCGATCTCGGTGTGATATATCGAGAAGACATATTCCTGATACTCGTGATTGTTCCCCCAAGGGGCTATGACAGAGAGGTCAATACCATACATTGCCTTGACCTTGTTGTTTGTCTTTTCTACCTTGATCTTGGATATCTCAAACATGATCAGTCATCCCTCGGAGTAACAAAACTCCATGTCTCACCGCTTACGGGATCAATGATCATTCTGAAATATCCCGTGACCTGAATTCTGTTGTTTTCTATTGTTTTGGCCTTGAATCCCGCTGCCCACATCTGTGCCGTTGAGCGGAACAGCGTTGGCTCGTCCTCCTTGGTGGTCTCTATCTCGAATTCGTCTGAGGTGTGAACGGGTTTGTCGTCTGTGAGTGTCATTGGGTCTTTACCTCAATGTCTTTCCAATCAGGATTGTTACGGCACTCGTCAAGTTCGTTTTCTATCATCATGGCCATTACTTCTGAAATATCCATGTCCTTGATCTTCGCAATCTTCTCAAGTTGTGCGATTCCATCACAATCAAGTGAGAACTGCGGTCGCCCATCTAAAATGGGCTGGGCAATCGCTTCGACTTCGGTCTCGGCTTTCTCAAAGTCTTCCTTCCATTGTAAAGCTGTCTCAACATTATTGCAGAACTTCATCGCGTCCCGTACAGTCTCAAAGTTGTCCATGACCACCGACCACTTTTCATTCTCAGAACGAATCATCTCGAAAGATTGCAGTGTTTTATGTTCAAGAATTTGAGACATTATTTGTCGGCCTCCTTTATTTCCTGTACTAATTTTTCAGCCTGGTCGTGTATTCGCCCGACTTTTTTCATTAGCTTGCCAGATGTACCATAAAGTTTCATACACAATCTAATCTTCTCATTGATGGTCATTGGGTCAGCCTCCTCTGAATTTCCAGGTGAGCACTGACGCGCAAATCCGGATCGAAGCCTGCCCTGTCGGATACGATTCTCTTGAGGAAGGATGTATTGGACTTTGTAATTACATCCCTAATTCTTTGCTTTCTAGCGGCGTATTGTATTGTTTGTTGAGTTGTATTTTCCATGTATTGTTTATGTCGGTACCTACTATTATACATGTCGGTACCGACATTCTTATTAAATAGCGGTACCGACAATATGTAATGACCGGAATTACCTTGAAATTACAAAAACAATTGAGTAGAAGAAGAGAAACTAAGAAAGGAATTGTCGAATACCCAAAATTCATCTTTGTTATTCCACCTGATGTTGTCAAGCGTTTGGATTGGGAAGATACTGAATCAGAATTTGAAGCGGTTGCAAAAAATGGTAAGCTTGTAATTGAGAAGAAATGACTGACAAAAAGAAGAACACTGTTTAGAGTGTGGCCATAAAGCAAGAGTGCATAATGGTTCAATTTGTATAGATTGTATTGAAACCATGCACGAACCAATCTGTCCGGGATATGTTAGACGTTTTGAACCTAAAAGATAGTATTCAAATAGAATAGAATAGTAAAACCTAAAAGTTTGATCTTAGCCTAAACGATGATCATGATTAAGTCAGTCATATTCTCCATTCTGGCAGTCTCTGTCCTTGGAATGGGCTCTCAAGCTTTTGCATATGAAATGTATGATGGAGAAATCAGATTTAACTCATTACAGAAAGATTCTACAAATGGTGTAATCTATCAATATGATGGGTTTATCACAATTTACGAATTAGAACCTCAGGTGTATTCCGAACCAAGTGGGAACATCAACATCAAATTATCGGATGTTGAAGGTGATATTCTAGATGAATTCTCAACCCCCATAAATTCAGTACCGATTATAGATCCTGATGGTGGCGATGACAGATGGGCATTTTCATTTGAAATTGATACCGGTAAATATGATCTTTTAACAGATGTAGAGTATACCATACAAGCCAGACACCTACACATGGTAGGAGAACAAAATTTAGTTGTCTACCCAACATTAGAAAAATCAATCATTGATGCCGGCATTGCCAAAGCAGAAAAAGATAACATACAACCAATAACAGAGCCAATTCCAGACTGGGTTAAGAAAATATTTGTATTCTATGCAAATGAGGAAATTTCAGACAATGAACTGATTTCAGCCATACAATATCTGATTGATGTTAAAATACTGAAGGTCTAGGTAAGGGTATCCCTAGCAAAAGCAGCACCCGCCCAGTTACCATCACTCTGTCGGACATACAAAAATACATCTCCTGAACCTGTGTCTTGAATTCCCATGGCACCGTGATATGCTCCGAATCTTGCATCTGCAACAGAAGCTGTTCCAGGTGCTGTTGTAGTGGTTGGAATCTGAATGGTTCCCTCACTTCCAGCCGAACCTGTATCATTCGTTACCAAATACCCAATTTCTGTAGAGTTAGATGATCTAAACACTTTGTCTCCTAATAATGTAACATCACTGATAATATTTCCATTTGCTATACTCACGTCACCATTAAAGTTCGCTCGATTCGTAACCACCAAGCTTGTGCCACTTGCTGCAAATGTTTGCTGTTGAGTAAAATTTGTTATCAAGTCTGAATGTACTACAGTCGATGGCAAGTCACCGTCAACAATTACCGAATCAATCCATTCCGAACCGTTGTATTTCAGATACGAATTGGTTGCAGGTGCAGTGATGATTATATCGTCAAGATTGCCCAGCGAGATTGGTGAGTTTACAAAGTTTGAACCATTGTATTTTAAGACATGCTGCACAGATGGAGAAGACGTAGTTACATCGGTAAGGTCATCAAGTTCAAGTACCGGAGCAGCCCCAATATCACTTAGATTCTTTACACCGGCACCCGTGTTTGCCAAAAGATCAGTACCATCCGAATATATTGAAAGTGCAGATGCGGGCGTTGCAGTGTTATCAACAAAGTCCAAGTGTCCGAGGTTTTCCACTCCTTTGGTGGCACCACCTGCCTTGATTTGCCCTGTACCCAATACGAAATCAGTTGTACCAAAAAGTTCAACGTTGCTGTTGGTGAACGCAGCGACATTTGTCGCAACGCTTGCTATTTCACTGTAGAAATTTACCCTGCCAGTTGTCGCACTTGATGTGAAATATGTCTTGGAGGTTGACGCATCACCGTCAAAGATAATTTTTGACACCTTATCGCCTGATTTCAAAACAACATCCGTGGCAACCAACCTGGCCCATTCTGTGCCGACAGCCCCCAAAGTATCACCCGTTACAGCTGTTGGATCTACGGGAAGAATTGATTGTGATACGACAGTTGTATTGCTAATCTGCAATCGTGGTGAACCGTCAGCGTTTATTCCAAAATTATACATTGCTCCAGTCGGCACGTTTGCGTTAATGTTTCCAGTGGCATCGCTTGTGATTCCAGCTTGTGCAGCAGTTAATGATGATCCTAACGCCTTGTCAAATAACAAACGGTCTATGTTGATTCCGTCAAAGGTTGCAAAATTGACATCCTGCGTTGCAGGAAACGTACTCCATGCACTTCCTGATCCCGTACCCGTGGTTCCACCAACGACCTGTATTATGTCATAGTTTGCGCCATTATCATTTGTCCTGAAGACATACACGCCGCGAGCGTTTGGAGGCACGGAAATTGTCGATAACTGTCTCACAGTGACGGGCAATGTTACCGTCCATGTGGTGCTGGTTAGCCCGTCATGCACAATCTCCATTTCAAATTCTATCTGATGTCCCAAAGCAGGAGGGTTGAGAAATGCCACATCAAAGTCCTTGTCCACGGTTATCTTGTGAGAATGTGCTCCAGGGTCTTCTAAATCAAAATTTACAGTGGGCATTACGGAGTCACCTCGTTTACTTTTACAGGAAAGGGCAACGCAGTACCGGCTGATTTTGTAGATGAATTGTACTCTGGAAATGCAAATACAGTCAGGCCACCGTCAAACGTTTGAAATCTGTTGACTGAATACGTGTTAGGTTCAGTGTTAATTGTAGGAGGATTGACTACCTCGGCAGGCCAATTGGCACCTATTCCGCCCGTGGTATCCTGTTGGATGTATACCAACCATCCGGCCAGTCTGGATGTGCCTGTAGCTGGATAGTTTGAAAACGTTATGTCACGATCGTTTGTGTCAATTGAATTTACAAATTTGGCCTCATACGCATGACCGTCACCTACTGAAAGGTCTATGGCCCATGTTGTCATTGAATGCTCTCCAGTTTTATTTTCAGTTTGGTGTTCTCGGTAAGCGTATCCCCAATCTTCTGGCCAATTGATGCCATGACGGAAAACAAATCAGTGTCATGATACTTTGCATTGAGCAGTCCGGTTAGCTTGAACATGATCCAGTAATCCAAATCCAATACTGGATAGTGGGTACTTCCGGGATTATCCTTTAGATATTTTTTCAATACTCTGCGAGGACCATCCTTAGTCAATTGGCGTTCCTTGAATTCTATCTTGGTCATGGTCTCTTGGAGCTGTGACGGAAGCTTGTCAAACGAATAACTCATTACGTTGATTTTTGGTTTTGCAACATTATCAAGTCCCAGATGTTTCGGTATGGATTCACCAACATGCAACCGTCGAAGTTGCTGGCTTTCATCTACGACTTCATAGAGTTTCTCTACAAATGATTTTAGAATTGATGTGATCTCTTTTCTTATTGGTGATTTGATCAGAAAGGAGTATGTCATCATGTGAAGTTCGAACACTTCATTGTCATAAATTCCAGGTGTGGGTTGTTTTCCAACACTTGCAAACTGTTGCAAGTCGTACATGTAAGTGTCAAGTTTCTTTAATTCTGACAAATCAACATCACTCAATCCCGAAAATGTAACCTTGATTCCGTTTGATATTCTGTCCTTGTACAACTCTACTGATTGCATCTTAGAACCTCATTCATTGAATCGATATCGTGTCTTGACGGTCTTGATACGCCTGGATTTCCCGGCTTCATGATGCTGGCATCATCAGAATTGTGAATCAATCCTCTAAGATGTCCGAATTCATGTGCTGTTATTACGGGAAGATTTTGTGTTTTTACTATCAGGTTCAATCCATCCTTTGTGACGGTTTGTTTCATTGCGTCAAGAGACCAATAGAACCGGTCATTGAGAAAAATTCTTTGCTGATTGAACAAAGCCACTCCGCATGTGGTAGGATCTTTTAGAAACGTATGATTATTGTATGTGAACTCTATCTCAATATCAAAGTCATCATCAACGGTTTGCTGAAAAGTAAGCGGCGTTACGTCTGCCCAGAGATTGAATCCCTGACGGATTCCCTCATCGACTGTTTCTTTATCGGTCTTGTCAGAGTATTTTGTAATCTTGTAGGTGATTGTAGCAGTCATCACTCTTCACCCTCCAGCACCCTTCTTTTCACACTCTGCAACGCCTCGTGAAACTTGTTAAACCGCATCTCGTCAATGTCTGCCTTTCCTTTCAGACTTATCGTAAGCGTGCCAAGCTTGTCGCGTTCTGACTTGCTCAGCATCATTATTTCAGCACATCTTCCCTATCCAAAATGTGATACAGTTTTCGATTGCCCCTGCCCCTTGCGATAAAATAATTGGTAGTTGGGGTGTATCCGGTCAAGTGTTCTCTCCAGGATTTGGTTTGCGAAACCCTCCTTTTTCGTCTGTATAGAATTTGGCAAAGTGGCCTTTCTCAAAGACAGCATACCCATCAAAGATCCACTGGATTTGATCGAAACAATAATCACATATTGTACCTCTGAATCTGTTATTATCGGTTCGACCTTCCTTGTATCTTAAAACGACATAGCCCGAACCTCCGTGTGACAGTTCACCACAAATCGGACATGGGTCTGATGAATCACAAGTGTAAGGTACTGCTGCTTCATCGGCATACTTTTCAAACTTGTATTGCAGGTGCTTATTTTTCTGCTCAAGGTATTCGATTTGCTTTTTTAGAAGATTATTCTCGTCAACTACATTTTCAAACTCTGCTGTTATCTGTCTATTTTTAAAACGTACTTCTCCTGAACGTCTTTCAAGATTGCTCATTGTATTTTTTAGACATTCGACATCCTCACATGCAGGTCGAAAAAAATCATCAAGTCCTGATTGTGGATGAGAATGCCTTTTATCGCAGTTGGTACTATTCAATGTCAGACTCCTTTTCGGGGGTTTTGGACTGCTCTAGTTTGGAGACCGGTGCAGTTTCTATTATTTTTGATTTGAAAAAATTAGTGTAACTTTGATTTCCTTTCTGAGTGACTATGTCATTTCGAAAGGTTTTCTCAACTGGTATGTAGACGAATTGTTTTTGTGACGTGGCGTATCGTATACAATATATCGTACTTTTGAGTTTAAATACTCAATCATAAATTTATAACACCGTGATAGTATGTTTTTCTTATTACTTTATGATACTTTAATGAGAATATAAGGATTTAGAATCTGGAAATGTATTAGTTTGGCTTGAATGATTATTACATTTACACGGTATTCTTATTGATATCTAAACGTTTGTTTGATGATTTCATTCATTTTCAGGTATAACCTGGATGAATTATTCACGTTTGACCTTACCGTGTCTACATCTTACCCTCAATGAACTCCCGCAACATCGACATGAATATCTGAAAGTTTGTGTATGCTTACCACATTGAGCACAATATTTCCAATTGTCTCTATACTGTAGGCGAGGTCCTGGTTGTACATCCCACCTTGAGCAGTGGTTAGAGCAGTTGTTGGTCATGGTTCAGTTGCGGCTTCTAGATCTGAGAAGATTTTTACAGCACCCACAGCGCGGGTCAGTACCGCCGATGAACGTCTGACACTGCGTACACCACTTTGAGGTCTCAGAATAGCGCGGTCGGCCGTGCGTGATGGTTGCCTTGAAACGTTCGCAGTCGCCGCGGCAGGTCATAGATAATACTCCAAATTAGGTAAAAAAGTGACACTAGTGAGGCTTTTTGAGAATCCTAGCAAAAAAATCACTGCCGTAAAACTACTGAAAATATTCATCGGGTATTTCCCAAAAGTGTCACTAGTGTCACTTTCCATTGAAATTCTCCAGAGAATCACCAGAAACAACATATTTTGTCAGAAACAGGTCATGATACACCGTTGAACCGTTACTGTGTTTGGATTCAAACCCCTGTTTTTTGAGGATATTGCCCATCTGTTGCGGATTTACCTTGTAGCCTACAAATCTGTTAAAGTCGGCCCTGATTTCCTCAAGGGTTAACTTACAACCGGCCTTAGTGATTATCCTATCCGCTTCAAAGTATTTGTCTTCTGGTGACATCTGTTCTTTTAGAATTTCCTTGGTCTTGGCGATTGTCGACCATTTGGTTTTTGGAACTTGTCCTAACTTCTGCGCCTTTTTGTAGTGAATTATGATATTTACAATAGTATTGATGGCAGATTGCTTATCATTTTCATCCTCAAAGAAATCATCATACCACTGACCATTGGCAGTTGTTTCCTCAATCTGATTTCTAAAGATTAGAAACTGAAATCTAGTAATCACAGAATTATCATTAATGCTTGAATAGATTTCACCCAGCTTGTTTGTAGTGTAAAGAAACACGAAACGTGTAGGATCAAAGTATCTTTCGGTGTTATCTCCCTTCTTCTCAGTATTCTGAAGTTCCGCACCAACCATCGACTTTTGATTCTCAAGCATCTCTTCTGTAAGGCCACCAATCTCCGATGCGATATTGATTCGCTTGCCAATGAATTTTGAGGTGCTGAATCTTGACTTACTTGACAGGAACTGAGTAGGTTTCTCTCTTGACACATTCTCATTGCCAATAATCCAAACCAGAATGTCTGCCAATGTTGATTTCTGAGTGTTAGTTATCCCCTTGAACACGAACAGCTTCTTGAATGGATTATTCCAGGATATACAAATCCAAATCAGTTCCATCAACAGATTGATATCTGCGGGATTTATGATGGTGAGAATATGTTTCCAGAGTTTCAGGTTTCTTGCATCAGACTTTACGGAAAATGGTAGTTTGGTATTGGTAAAGTATTCAGGTCCGTGTTGTTTTAATTCAAAGGTTCGTGGGTCAATGATTCCATTCTGGGTATTGATATGCTTTGATTCCAAGAGTTCGGCCATATTGATCATGGTCTTGTTTCGTCTAATGGTGTCAACCACCTCGGCAACCGCGTTACGCTTGCACTTATGGATTAATCGCTGACATGCCTCCTGAATCACGGTATGGCCAAACGGCTTGTATATTCCCTCAATCTCGTCATAATGCCAAATTTCATTTGTTTCCCTGAATGTGAGAAAGTGACTTTCTTCCTGAATTATATCTGCAACATAGTGAAATTCCTTATTGACAAATATTTTTTCAGAGTCATCAGGAATATCTTCATCTTCATCCCATTCGGTAATTTCAGACCTTAACAACCTTTGAAGTTCATTGATGTTTTTCTTTGCCACGCCTCTTTCGGCTTGTTTTGATTTGTTATTTTTCAGAACAGCCCATTCGGATTTTAATTCTACCTTGATCTCTATCTCAGGGTTTACTTCATCATCCTGGGCGTACTTGTAGCAGGACTTACCAATTTGTACTGCCCGTGATTCAGGGTATGAATCTTTCATTATTTTATTTGCATCAATCAGATAATCTATGACCTGTTGCTCAGTTGTCATCCCCTTTGTTCTCTTGGCAAATGTTGTACCTATCGATAGCAAAGTCAACTGTCTGTCAGTACCAGCCGTTTTCAGTTGTAATTTTTTAACAACGTCATCATCAATCTTTTTCTTTTTTTCAGTTGACCTGTCTTCCAGATACGGAATGTCATATTTTTTGAATATATCATTCAGTTTGCTTTCCAGTTTATCTTTTGGAAATTCTGCGACCTGTTCCGAACCAACAATGTCTATTAACGATCCATCCTTGTGATAACCGCCTGCACAGTAAAGCAGTTTGTTACCGCCGGATTTGATTTCTATTTTTGGTTTGGTGTCATCGTCTATGGGGGCTTTACTCTTGATTGGTTCCTTTGTGTTAATGATTACATGACATTTGTTTTTGTTTGCATGCTGCTCAACTACCGTATCTTTTGCAATATCTGCAAGAGAACGAGGTGAATCATCTTCATGTTTTCCGCAAAACTCCGTGATTCCAAGCAGGTTGTCACAGTCAATACCATTACCCCATAAACCCTCAAGCACTTTGTTATGAAATATCTGACCACATATGAGGGCCATACCATCTTTGAATGCATTACTATTTTTCCATTCCTGGTGTTGTTCTTCTGAAATTGGTTCAGTCTGATAGCCATCCTCTTTCCAACGAATCCAATGTTCGTTGCCTTGATCATCCAACCAAAACGGTTTTTTACATTTGTCAGGATTACTATGATTGTTCATTGCAGGAATTACGTTAAGCCCTATGGAATATCTTTGAAAATCTGCCCAATCATTTGATGTCCAAGCAGATCGTGGAATGTCCTGGTATTGGTGAATAATCTGTTCAGCGGTCATCTTTCATCAGGCCTCAACCAGAACTTTTCGTCTAACATCATCTTACGAAATCTGAAATTGTCTTCTCTAGAAGTTACAGGGAAATCAGGATAGAAATCCCGCTTCAGTGTCTTATACGAATGATTGCAAATCTCACACACAAACATGATTTCATCATCACAGTCATTCTCAATTCTTCCGTATTCATGAATTCCACCATGATTCCAATTGGAAGTGTTTTGATAACATTCGCCTACACACAAACCCAATTTCTTGGCACGTCGAAAACATTTCTTGTCACCAGGACACCATGACATACAATTATCGATGTAAGTACCGCACGCGATACATGGATGACTACTACCTTCAGAACTGCATCTGACTCTTCCATTGTATGGATTTTCAATTCTGAATCTCTTGATAGTATCAATGTCAGCCCAACACCCATCACAAAACATCGTTCCGTAAAGGCCTTCTTTGATTGGTAGACCTCCACGGTCAAAGGCGTACACATATCTGCATTGTTCTAGTTTTTCACAAATACTGCACGATTGAGTACCTGCCTCCTCTACTGTCATTATTGCTCACTCTCCGATTGGATTACTGGAAATGTTTTAGGCCATTGGATCTTGGCACCACATTTTGAACAATCTTTTATCTCATATCCGATCCCAACATTAGCGGTCTTGCATTTGCAGCATTTTTTTTTGATTTGTATTATTGCACGTCTATTACCAATTACCCATTTCTGCTTCTCAAGATAGTTTACTCTAAAACAAAATGGACATAGTCCTACCAGTTGCTCCATACTGTTTTGCAGTTGCAGTCCACATTGATGACATGTTACACCATACTGTTTTCTGATGTCGGTATCGCTCAATGCCCTGCCCTCCAAATCTCATTACCGCGTGACCTCATGCACTTTTTGCACAACACCTGCATGTTTGACAGTTCATCATGTCCACCTTTACCAATTGGAACAATCAGATCAATTCGAAGTTCACTTTCAAGACAGTTTGTATTGCATTCCTGACACTTGTAATCGGATCTTCTGACGGCTTCCAGCCTTAGTGGCCCCTTGATTTGCTGCTCGCCTGGAATTACGCAAACGGTGTTGTTATTCAAAAACCATTTTTTATTTTCCAGTATGCCCGTTCTAAAGCATAATGGGCAAAGTCCGACCAACTGCTCCATTTCATTTTGCAGTGATACCGCACATTGCAGGCATTCGATGCCGTACTCTTTTCTTAGAGTGTTCATGTCCAACTCCTCTTTGCTTTCAGTTCCATGCGGAACGTGTTTGCAACTATCTCTGTAAAATCATCAAGCTCATAACCTACAGTCAGTTCACACCAATGAATTGGTGATGATCTTTCCTTGTCCAAATCTACTTCCAGATAGATTTCCTCACCGTCCCACATCATACAATCCACTTGTTTGTAACAAGCAGGACAGGAAACAAAACCAAGATATGTTTGGTTTACGTATCCGCCATTTCCAGAGTCCATACTCTTTTCATGTATCATATTGAGTACGTCTTCTGCATCCTTGAGATTGGAATCCTTGAACAGAACCTGTTTCATTGTCCACTCAGCGGCGCGTGTGCTGTTACAAACCATATTCAAATCTCCCATTCAGGCACGAATTCACGATAAAGGCTTTTAGTTGTGAAATTGACTAATATCAAGTAGAATATCTCCTGTCATGGGTGATGTTTGTTTCAAAGTTTGAACCGTCCCGTCGAAAGTTTGGTTCATTCTTTTTTTCTCTTAAATTTTGGTTAAACATTATTTCTGAATCTCCTTTTTTGATTTAATATCAGAAGCAAAACATGGCCTTTTCAGACAGTTAGAACATACAAGATATGTGGTGGTTGTAACACCTACATCATACTCAATAATGAATTCAGGATCATTTTCACAGCAAGGAAGTTGTAGACTCATCACTGTTGACACCTGTTTTGAATATGACTAGTAAAGAAATTCTCAAGATATGCCGACCTTGAAATAAGACCACGTCTCCTATCAATCTCGTTTGTGGTTTCCGGTTCAAATGACACACTGAGTATTCGTTTCATTCTGTAACTACTACGACTAGTAAGTTTAATAACCTACCGTGTATCATGATACATCATGAATAATGATATATCAGTAAATGGGACTCAGATGAACATACTGAAAGCCGTCATGGAAAATGACAAGGTCGTAGACGAAAAGAAAGTAGGTGTTACTGGGTATTCATTATCCAAAGGTGATCCAAAAATTCCAATGGGAACATGGAATATCAATTATCCTCAATTAGAAAAAAAACTTTTGATTACGCGAACAAACAAGGATGAGGACACAAACGGCCGTAAAAATAAAAACTATTCAATTACTCCAATTGGAATTTTTCAAACTCACGGAGATTATGACAGTATAACTGAAGAATATCTCATGAAGGTTTTCAAATGCTTCTTCATACACTGTCAACGTGGACCTGACGACGAAGAAAACGTAATCGATAAAAAAACAATGGGTTCAGTTTTCCAAATACTTCAGAATAAAAATATGCTGGAGAAGATACAGGACTCATTCGTTGCGGTAACCGATTCAATCAAAATAAAACTGCATGGTGATTTGGTAGACATTGATCTTACATACACGTTGCCCACGACCGGACTGAATATTAGAATCCAAAAAATTCAATGCACCACTCCCAATATGGCCAACATCATATTTGATGATACTGAAGGAAAGACAAGTCTGGTTGGAATGAAAAGGATTGACGGTATGTTGTTACATCACCTCATCTCAAAATTCTTCATAAATGCGTTCGTTCATCATGTTTACAAATATGCGGAATTCGAATTGAGAAGTTTCAATAAGATGCAGACTGAGGAACGTTATCCGCCAAAAGTAAAGAAAAATTTGAAAGATGCTGCATTGATTGAGAAATCAGCACTTGATTCATTCACGCCTGATTTGCTAAAGATTGTAAAGATATTTCAAAAGAATCTGGAGACGGAGATTAAATCATCGTTGCAGAAATTTAAGAAAATTTAGAACTATTCTTTTGATTCACGTTCTTTTTCCTTCTTCATCAAGTACTCTAGCGCATGGTTAAGGCGCTCCGTCTCGTTGGCCTGCTTGCGCTTTATTTCTTCAAGCTCCGAGCTGAATTTAGATTTCATCGTACCCATATCCTGTCTTGATTTGAAATCAAGATCAGACAACTGCCTTGTCAAATTCTCTTTTGTCTGGGATTCTGTGAGGCTTTGAGATACCCTTGAGAAAATGTTCACCTTCTTTGATGCCTTTTTGTATTCGTTGATCAGGCCTTCTGGGTATAGTTGTCGTCTTTTCTGATACTTGCTAATCACTGCATGGCTGATAAACTGCTCAGCAACGTAATCTGGTACTCCACAATCAACCAAGGTTGATTCAAGCAAATCCCTGACTAGGTGTGACTTTTTCATGTATGCCTTTTGATACCCCTTTACCTTCTTTTGTAATTCCGCAACATCCGCCAGATGGAAAAACGCCTTTTCAATCCATGTTTCGGTTATCGGATTACCTCTTTTGTTAATGTAGATTGGATCGCCTGACGTGATGGCCTTTCCTGTTTTCTTTTCTCTTTGCTTGAGCCATACTTGAAGGCATTTAATCGCGTCATAGTCCTGCATGATCATTGCAGTTACGTTTGTCTTGGGTCTTGTAATCTTGATTGGAACCGGACACTTTGCTAGATCCCATGAGTTTGGATCCTCACTGCCAAAGTATTTTGAAATCTTTGCAAACCCGTAAAAGTTGAACCTGTCAGCTAGTGTCAACGAATCCATTCCGCCCTGAAACTTTGTCATGAATATTGATTTTTCCATTACTGATGGCTTGCCTTGCGTTAGTAGTTGCAGGAATTCATCCAGGTTCATGGATGGCTCATTGTCTTCGTCTTCCTTGTCTGCCTGCTTGAACAAATTTTTGTTATAGTTGAAATCAATTGGTGAGTCATGCTTTGCAAAAAATGATCTGATAGAGCACGCAGTTTGGTTCATGGTACTCTTGAATTTTTCTTCGTGCATCTTGTGATGTATATATTTTTTAATTATTTTCTTGAACTCACGTGGTTCTGATCCTCTTTCCTGATACAAAGAAAGAAGATGCGGTACGCCCTCAATCTTTATTTTGGTCTTTATTTCGTTGAAGCTGTTTTCATTTACTCTGACAAGTCTAGTTACCTCAAAATCTGGTTGCTCTATAAGCCAGCAATGAAACAAGTGCAGTTTGTTTGCGTATGACCCTCTTGTCCCTGCATACTTGTCCTGTTTGATGTTTTTTACGTTTGGTGGGTTTAGTAGTTCGATCCATTCTTGCACCTCTTCAATCTGACAAAAATCATCAAACGATATGATGTTGTGAGCTCCAACTGCCTCTCTTTTGAGAATCCCTATATCTCTACCAATCTTTAGGATTCGAAATACTGTTGTCTTTCTGTCTCTTTGTGTCTTGATGCCGTTTAGCTTCATCTGGGTATCTGCCCTTTGCGAGAATTCTTTTGGAGTGAATACATCTCCCTTTTTCAACAATGACAATATCGAGCATGCCTTTGCCTGAACATTGATCTTGTATTTTTTCTTAGGGTCGTAATTCTCAAGAACCGTATAGATACCGCTTACCATTGTGATGAAAATAAATCATAATGATAAATAAAGACTATGAAATCATACTGTGAAACAATTATTCGGGGACTATTACATTTAGCGTCATTGTACTTACCACTCTGGATAGTTTTCTTACTGCCGCAATCACCTTTTCAAATCCGACCTGCTCATCTGTTTGAATCTCTGCAATCACATCATATGCCCCAAAAGTAAGGTATGCGTTGTTGATGTCTTGCATTTGTTTTAGCTCTTCTAAGATGTATTCTTCAGACCCTAAATCACAATTTAATAAAATGAATCCCTTATGCATTGCTTTACCTTGGAATGATTTACGAAGTTATGCTCTTTAAGTTTTACAGTCTTACCATCTGCTACGTCCGCCGTAGCTGTTTCGATTATCTTTGTCATTGTATCTTTTTTTACTTCCTCCTCTATCGTCTCTGGATCTTCCGTATCCTCCGCCCCCTCCAGATCTTCCGTATCCTCCGGAACGACCTCCGCCTCTAGAATAACCTGATCTTGATTGGCCTCCGTATCTTCTGGAAGGTGCTTGCCTTTTTAGTGGATCTGGAATCGAAATTTGAATTCCCATTTCTTTGTTCAGGTCTGTGATTGGAACCTTGATTTGACGTTTGATTAGGTTCCAATCTCCCACTGATGAATATGAGACAAATGTTACTGCTTTGCCTTCTGCGCCTGCTCTTGCGGTTCTGCCAATTCTGTGAAAGTAAACCATCTCTACGTTTGGAACGTCATAATTGACTACCAATTCTACTCTTGGAACATCTATTCCCCTAGATGCTATGTCAGTTGCAACTAGAATGTCTGCTTTTCCGTTTCTAAATTTGGCCATAGATTGCTCTCTTCTGTGCTGTGACATGTCGCCCTCAATAGCCACTGCATCATATTTTTCCTGATGGAGGAACTTTTGAACGTCTCTGGTTCTGTATTTTGTAGAACAAAATACTATGCATTGACCTTTTACTGGTTTGAGAAAATCTAATAAATATTTGAACTTGTCTCTGTCTTTGATCACTAGATAGGATTGATCAATGCCCTCTCCGCTAAGATCATCTGCATCCAATAGGAATTGTTTAGGATTGTTTAGATAATCTTCTGATAGTCTTAGAATTTGGGTTGGCATCGTTGCAGAAAACAATGACATTACTCTGTCTTCTGGTGCCAAATCCAAGATAAATTGAATGTCGTCTATGAATCCCATGTCCAGCATTGTGTCTGCCTCATCCAAAACAATGTGGCTGATGTCTCGAAGTTCTATTGAACCCCTTTTGAGGTGATCAATTAGTCTGCCTGGTGTTGCTACGAGAATTTCTACTCCCCTGTGCAGTGCATCAAGCTGAATGCCCATTCCCTGGCCGCCGTAAATCGTTGCTACTCTGATTCCTGTATGTTTTCCAAATTTTTTGATTTCATCTGCAATTTGCATCGCAAGCTCTCTTGTTGGTGCCATGACTAATCCCTGTATTCCCTTTTTTGGCTGAATTTGTTGCAACATTGATAGTGCAAATGCTGCAGTTTTTCCTGAACCTGTGTGGGCTTGTCCTACTACATCTCTTCCTGAAAGTAATACTGGAATGACTGCCTCTTGAATTGGAAATGCCTCTTCAAAACCCTGGTCGGTAATTCCTTTCAGCACGTCGTCGCTTAATCCTAAATCTTGAAATTTTGTCATTTTGTTTCTCTCTCTTTAGCAATAACGAAAAAGCTTATTGCCTACTCGTTATTATTCTGATGCTTGGCATTGATTTTGGTCTAATAAACGCTTGTTATTTTTCTACGTGTCTAGCTGAATATCGATTACTTTCTTGAAACTCTCAAATGGTTGGGCTCCCTTTAGTTCCACGTAGCCTATTTCATCATTTCCTACAAAGAATCCTGGAGTTCCTGAAACTCCATATTTTCTACCATCATCAAGATCATTTTTGATTTCTTCTATGTATCTTCCACTTGTAAGGCAGGTATCAAACACCTCTTGTTCCAATTGCATATCTGAAGCATATTTGCTGAACAAAGATATCGCATCTACAGTTGCCAATTTGTTCCACTCGTTTTGCTTTTCAAACAACATGTCATGCATTTCCCTGAACTTACTTTGCTCATTTGCGCATTCTGCTGCAACTGATGCGGGTAGTGCGTTTGGATGGATGCTCTGAATTGGGAAATCTCTGAAAACCAGTTTTACTTTGCCCTGATCAATGTATTCCTCAAGAATTAGTGGGAGTGTCTGGGTATGGAATCTGGCACAAAATGGGCATTGAAAGTCTGAAAATTCAATTATTGTAATTGGTGCGTTTGGATTTCCCATGATTGGATCATCATCTGTAGAAATTTTTATTGGTGCTACTGCCGCCGCTTGTTTTGTTGGTAATTGATTCTGCAATAGTTTTAGTTCTAGCTTGGCCAACGCTTCATCAAGATCTTTTTCGGTTATCTGATTCGAATTTGATTCTGTCGCATATGATCCTAATAGGAATGCAACAATCCCCACTGCTACGATTAACCCGACAATTATGATGTTAAACGTTGATTTTTTAACTGATATAGTTTCGCTATGTTTTTGTTCATCGTTGAATTCATCAAAACTCATTGGATGGATTCAAAGTTTAGCATACTTATTCCTATTGCCAATTTTGGGATGTGTTTTTGCCTAATCCTATTTCTTGCAGTTGTGATATCATGTAGTGAAAAAATTCAGATTATTTGATTTGATGTAAACCAAATGTTAAATGAAATTTGATTTAATTTGTCGATGGGATATGAATCCAAGCTTAACCCTTTATCAAAGCAAGATCATTAATTTCCTATTTTACTAGTGTCTTCATCAAAACTCATTGCATGGAATGCTCTTTTTTTACGGAGGAGCCTGGAGAATTGTACATTCATTTCATGAACGTACACACCAAAATTATAGTAAAGTCCAAAAGAAATCAGACATACTCGTTGGACAGCTTTGCTGGATAATTTTTTTTATATTTCTGAAATATCTTGGGTAAGTCTTGTAGTTCTATTATATGGGTTTTGAGTATAAAATATGAAGCCAATGACGGGATCTGAACCCATGACCTATTGATTACAAATCAATTGCTCTACCAGGCTGAGCTACATTGGCACGAAATAAAATGAACTTTTTGAAGGTTTAAAGTGTTGCCTGTGGTTTACTAGAAAATTCTGTTTATTTGACATTGTTTGGTTTACCGTCAGTTTATAATAAAACCTTATTTTCATACTTGTCATGAGATACATCAGTCCAATACGCGTCAAGGTTATGATGATGTTGTTTTATGCTACTGGAACCATGGGCTTGATTATTGGATTGGTTGTTGCACCTCCTACCATGACGATGATGATAACTTTCATGGGTCTTGTCAATATAGGATTGGGAGCATTTTTCACATTTCTGTTTATAACACAAGTTCAGAAAGCACCTGATAAACGAAAGAAAAAGAAAAAGTCTGATTAGAACGTATGTTGATGCTTTATGAAATGACTAAAAAAGATGTTTTCAATTAAAGTATAAATAATAACTTTCTTCCTTCAATTCAGAAATGCTTGACTTGATTGCAAAGAATCTGTTTCTTACAAAAGGTAAGGGTGTTCATGAAGATAGATTGACTAGTTTTGAATACGCATTAAGGGATGCCGGCATTGCGGGAACCAATCTGGTTTTGATTTCAAGCATATTTCCTCCTCAGGCAAAGTTAATTTCTAGAAAAGAAGGACTAAAAAAAATTAAAGCTGGACAAATATTATTCACGATTTATTCAAAAAATCAAACAAATGAACCACATAGAGTATGTTCGGCATCTGTGGGTCTTGCTCAACCTAAAGATACATCGAGATACGGATATCTTTCTGAATACGAATCCTTTGGTCAAAATGAGGTTCAAGCTGGTGATTATGCTGAAGATGTTGCAGCACAAATGCTGGCTTCCTCCTTGGGAATTGCATTTGATGCCGATAAGGCTTGGAATGAAAAAAGACAGCAATGGATGATTTCAGGAGAAATCTACAATACTCATAACATCACTCAATCTACAAAAGGTGACAAGGATGGAAAGTGGACCACTGTTTTTGCTGCAGCTGTTTTGCTACTGTAATTATTTTTTATATCCTTTAAGATAAAATAATGCTGCCGCGATTGCCACTATTGAAATTATGATTGCCACTGCAATTGATTCATCCATTTCTTGTTTTTCAACTTGAATACTGTCTTCTCCTAGGGAGAATTTCAATTCCTCACTGTTGACTGATGTTTTTTCACCAAAAATATATTTTCCTTGAATAACCTGCCCTTCTTCTGGATCAAAAATCCATCCATGTTTTGTGATGTCTGTTGGAATTTTTTCATCATCTATGATTTGGGTTGAAACAATGTTCCCTCTGACGTCAGAAACGTTTGTGTCTTCGGAAGACAATATGGCTACTTGAATGATTGAATTCAGCGGGTAGAACCCTCCCGAGAAATATTCTGATCTTTTCAATTCATCAGTCTTTAAGAATCCTAATGGATTGATTTCATATGTGCTTGACTCTGCCTCAGGATAATTTGTTGACAGCCTTAATTGTAACAATGACTTGTTTCCTGAGGGTATGATGGAAAACGCCATCTTTGCATTTTCATCCGTCGAAAGATTTGTTGCAACATCGTAAAATCCGCCAGAATCTCTGATGGTTTTCGGGATTAGAATCGCCGACATTTTTTCATACATTGAGGTCGTATCTTCCATTGGCATGGTATATACTGCTGAAATAGTTCCTCTGCCTGAAATTACTCCTGACGTTTGTAATGTGGTATTTGTTTCATCATTTGGGTGGATGAATGTGGAGTGAAGTTCTGCTTTTGTATCAAATGTGTCATTTATTTCGTCAATGAACTGCTCTGATATCTTTAATGTCGAATTTTGAATCGCTGGGAAGTTTGTATCGCTGAAATCTCTCTTAACGTTTATCAAAATACATGATTCGTCAGTTACTCCCAGTATGCAATGATCCTGATTGGTTATGACTACTGCTACAATACTCTCGTTTTCTCTGATCCTTTGTTCTAGCTTGGCTGGGATTTGAATTTCCTGAACACTGGTACTTTGTAAGGTAATTGATGCTGTGACATTATGAGATACTTTTTGATCTATCAAGATCTGCGCGGTTTCTTGAAATGTCGCAAGACTAGCTTCTTGAGAGTATGAATAAGTCGTTGAAATTCCAATTAATGCAACCATTGCGATAAAAATAATCTCTTTTTGCATAGGTTATGGCTCAGATTAAGAAATTATTAAATTTACTCACGTGCTACAAGTCTGATGTTACTATGTTGTGAATTTTTTCATTTTTTCATGAAAATGTCTTGTCTGGTAACTAATATTCTCATACTTCCAACTATCTAGATAGCATGGCATTAATTCCTATTCTTGTTGATCTATTTCTAAATCCTGTTATTCAACTGATTGCTGTCTTGAGCGCGTTTGCCATTGGCTTGTTTCAGGGAATAATTTTGGGTAGGGCAATTCTTCTTAGATTCCCGCGTCTACAAAATCATGTCAAAACCGTGTCTGTCACCATGTTTGTTTTATTTCTGATAAATGCAATTTTGAGCGTTCCGAGGTTTGCTTCCTCTGAAAAAATCAGTCTTTCTAATTTGTCTGCAAATAGTCCTGGCGAAGTCGCTTCTGCCCTTTTTTTGATTTTTGGTATGAATACTGGATTTCTGACAGTGTTGGCAATTTCTGTTACCGTGCTAAGCTTTGTAGTGCTTAAATTCACATCTCTGAACGGAATAACTAAGGTATTTGTTTTCTTTTTCAGTGCCCTTTTGCTGATACTGACTGCGGTTAGCAGATTTACTGATCTAACTCCGAGTACTTTTGAAGTATTGTTGTATTTTCTTTATCAGCTGGGAATCACCATCGGCATTCTGGCTGGGAGTATAAGAAAAATAAAACCAAAAAAATTGGACTTGAAATAATTTCAAACGTTTAAATCAGATTATTCCTGGTTTCAAATGACATCGAATTCAAACCGTTCGGGGAACAAGCTGGCAGTCCATGCGTTGGACTGTCAGCCCCATTAATTCTAAAATCTAATTCAGTGATGAGAGTACGCTCACTTGCTTTTTGACATAGTCAAAACCTTCTTGCCAGAATTTTGTGGAGCCAATGTCGAATCCATATTCTGAGAGCAGTTTTTCTGGCTTTCTGGAACCTCCTGCTGCAAGAATGTTGAGATATGCAGGGACGAAATCTCTTCCCTCTTTTTTGTATCTTTGAAATAGAGATAGTGCAAGCAAGTTGCCAAAAGAATACGCATAGCAGTAAAACGGCGTATGGTAGAAATGAGGAATACAACTCCATTCTATGGCAAAGTCCTCTGACAGGGTAACTGAGTTTCCAAACTGAACTTTGAGATTTTGCAAGTATGTCTTTGATATTTCATCTATTGTGGTTCCTTCTCCGATCTGCTTATGGGCGTCAACCTCAAAGATTGTAAAAAATGATTGCCTTTGTATCGTTGCGTACAAGTCGTCTATTTTCTCTGACAGCATTGTCTTTTTTTCATCATCAGAAATTTTGTCAGACATGTTGTCATACAGAAGCAATTCTGAGAATGTAGATGCCGTTTCTGCTAAAGGTAGCGGGGCATCTTGGACAAGAATGGATCTATCTTGAGCAGCTTGACTGTGAACTGCATGCCCCAATTCGTGAGCCAAAGTAAATACGTCTCTGGATTTACCTGTAAAATTCACCAGAACGTACGGTGTGATTTTTGGAGTTAGTGTGCTGCAGAATGCTCCATCCCTCTTTCCTTTTCTAATGTCTGAATCCACGTGGTTTTCATTGAATACCTTTCTTGCATATTCTTCTAATGTACTGCTAAATTTTCCAAGTGATTCAAAAACTAATTTCACTGATTTATCATATGAGTAGCTCTTCTCTTTGATATTTGAGGCTGCGGGGGCATACAAATCATACCTTCGCAATTTTTTCATTTTCAACATCTTTGCTTTTTGCACAAAAAATTTCTGAAATATGGGTGAATTTTTTTTACATACTGCAAGTAGGGTATCAATGGTTTTATCATCAACATCGTTTCCGATATTTCTCATGGATATTGGGGACTTGTATCCGCGGATCTCTATGCCCTCATCTTTCCAATTGGTGACAATATTCTGATATATTTCTCCCACAACTCCCTTATTCTCCGAGTATTTTGTAAGAATAGTTTTGTATGATGTCTCACGGATTTTTGGGTTTGTACTTCTGACATAATTTGTAAGTTCTTCCCTTGTCATTATTTTGTATTTGTTCCCAATTTTCATTTTGTATTCAAACGCGTTAGTAATTTTGTCGTATAGTTTTACAAGTGCAGATACTCCTGTCACATCCAAGGTGTTTATGATCCGTTCTTCTGGTTCGCTGAGTGCGTATTTTGCAAATAGCCTTTTGTGTGAAAGGTATTCTATAATTTCTCCTGCATCTTTCATGAGTCTATTTGCATTTTTTTCATCAATTTGAGTTTTCCACCACAAATCAAAAAATAAAATTTTGTTTGAAATCTCAGATCCTAGCTTTGACATTCTTGTCATTAGTGATGTTGCTTCATCGGATTGTGTGTCAGAAGAATATGACAATGATGCGTAACCTCCAACTTTGCTCATGCTCTCAGAAATTTCCTCAACTTGTTGTATGATATTCATAAACTGCTTGGAAGACATTTTGGGATTTAATTTTGATTTAATCTTTTCAAACTTTATTGCCTGTTTTTCCAACTCCTGGATTTGTTTTTGAAATGCGGGGCTTTTTTGCTTTTTGACTAATTCTGATAAATCCCACTTGCCTAACTGATATTTTGACATGTGATTTCGGTCTACTGTAACTACTAAAAAATGAATACGTAATTCATAACGGCATCATTCTTTTTTTATGGATAATCTTGGTGATTGTTCTCAAATTAATTTCAACTATGAAATCCATATTTTTCAATTAAACTGTAAAACCGTGCCTGAAATTGCATTCGATCTCTTTTTAGTCCGAAATGCTACTCTTGAAGCGTTTTTTTCTGAAAAATCATCAAATAAATCGGTTCTTATATGATATAAACATCAGAATATTTGAACTATTTTGGTTTTGGAAATTATTAATGCGGATTCGACTTGTGGGCGTTGTGGAAAAAACTCGATGCTTACTGATAATGTTACTGGGGAGAGATTCTGTGGAAAATGTGGCTATGTGATCACTGAAACCCTTCAGGATTCTGGACCTGAATGGAGATCGTTTTCAAAAGAGGGAGGGGCAGATCCTACTCGAACTGGTGCTCCTACATCGCTAGCAATGCATGATAGGGGACTTGCAACTATCATCAGTCCTATGAACAAGGATTCTTCTGGAAAACCCCTAACATCTACCATGAAGAGTACCATTGAACGACTAAGAACTTGGGATAGCAGAAGTAAAGTAAATGCATCTTCAGACAAGAATCTTAGACAAGCATTAAGCGAACTATCTACATTAAAAGACAAGCTTTCACTTTCTGATGCAGTAATTGAAAAAGCATCGTACATCTATAGAAAAGCATTGGAAAAAGGTCTCGTAAAAGGTCGCTCCATTTCTGCATTGATTGCAGCATCTCTTTATGCTGCCTGCCGTGACACTGAAACTCCTAGGACGCTGAAAGATGTTGCGGATGCTGGTAACATTAAGAAAAAAGATATTTCAAGATGTTATAGGATACTGCATCAAGAATTAGAATTAAAAATGCCTGTAGTTGATCCAGTCCAATGTGTTGCGAGAATAGCAAGCTCTATTGGAATTACTGAAAAAACAAAACGATTCGCAGTTAAAGTGCTTAAAGATGCACAAGCTCATGAGGAATCCGCAGGAAAAGATCCTATGGGATTGGCTGCGGCCGCATTATACTTGTCATGCGTCAAAAACGGTGAAGATAAAACCCAGCGTGATATTGCGGAAGCCGCAAATGTCACTGAAGTAACAATTAGAAATAGATACAAAGGCCTGAGATTAGACCAAAATATGGATATGATGGGAGGCAAATGAGGGTATGACTCAAACAAAACCTATAATCGCAATAGTCAATGTTGTAGCTTCTGCAACCATTGAGCAAAAGCTAGATCTTGTAGATATCACAAAAAAATTTCCTGCCGTTGAGTATCATCCAGAACAATTCCCAGGTGCCGTTTTCAGACTAAAAAATCCTAAAACTGCCACGCTTCTTTTCGGTTCTGGAAAAATGGTGTGTACGGGAGCAAAATCTCAGGAATTGGCTGAAACTGCTGTGTTTGAAGTGGTGAAAATATTGCGAAAAGGCAAAATAAAGATCAAAAATGATCCTATAGTTTCAATACAAAATATTGTATCATCAATCAATCTTGGAGGAAAGGTTAACTTGGAACAAGCAGCTAGAACTCTTCCAAGAAGTATGTACGAACCTGAACAGTTCCCTGGACTAATTCACAGAATGCTTGATCCTAAAACCGTAATTCTGATTTTTGCATCTGGAAAGTTAGTCTGTGTAGGTGCCAAACTTGAGAAAGACGTTCATCGTTCAGTAAACCAAATTCATGCTTTGCTTGAAGAAAAAGATTTGATGGTTTACGATTAGTATTTCAAATTAAAAAATATTTTTGCAAAACGAATTAGTGATCTTTGTTGTTAAGTCCTAAACCATCTGATAGTATTCTTTGTGAATGTAGCACCATTTCCAAATATCTTCTGGCACTGCTTTCATGAGCGCATGTCCTGTTTCTTCAAAGTGCTTTGTTGCATGTTTTCCAATTGATGAATCACAACAACCAACATGTCCGCAAGTCAAACACATTCTAAGTGCAACTACTGGAAGATGTTCTTTTGTGCATTCCTCACAATTTTTAGTATTTTGGATTACCTTTTTTTCTTGGATGAAATGCTCGCACTCTTTTGGCATGTTAGTATTTTTGTAAAGTGCTCTTGTATCTCTTTATTGATTCAATAATCACAATTTTGGCCTCTTTGGCTGTTTTCCAACCCAGTATCTCCACTTTCTTCCCTTCCAATTCTTTGTAAACTTGAAAAAAATGGGCAATTTCTGAACGGTTATGATCGTCAATGTCAGTAATGTCTGCGGTATGTAAATATCTGGGATCATTGGTTGCAACACAAATTATTTTGTCGTCTGATTCACCATCATCCTTCATTTGGAGTAATCCTATTGGTTTTGCTTCGATTAGTATTCCTGGATGTGTGGGATTGGTTACAATAACTAATGCGTCAAGCGGATCTCCGTCTTCTGATAATGTCTGCGGTACCAGACCGTAATCTCCTGGATAGTGAAATGGTGAGAACAATACTCTGTCTAGTTTTATCATGTTGTGTTTTTTGTCATATTCGTATTTGTTCATGGAGCCCTTGGGAATCTCTACTATAACATTGATAATTTCTGGAATATCGTTGCCTGATTCTATATCATGCCAAAAATTTTTACTCATTTTCTGGCTCTTCGTTTAGGTGTTCAGTATATGAATTCTCTTAAACATCTGATAATATTGAATTCAGTAAAAATCTTTTATTTTGTTTAATTATGTATTTTTGATGGCAAAAATTGTAGTAATAATTGGATCTGTCAGATCTGAAAGACACGGAATCAAAGTGGCGAAATGGGTAGTTTCGAAATTGGAGCATAATGGACATCAGGTCTCACTTGTTGACCCTCTGGAATTGGGGTTGCCCTTACTGGATAAAATGTATAAGGAAATGAAATCCCCTTCTGAAAATTACAAAAACTGCAAAAAATAATCAAGGATGCGGATGGGTATGTCCCCGTTACTCCTGAGTATAATCACAGCATTTCTTCAGCGTTAAAGAATACGTTGGATTATTTCCTGGAAGAGTATTTTTTCAAACCATCTGCTATAGTATCCTATTCTGTGGGGAATTTTGGCGGGATTATTGCGGGAAACCACCTGCGTCAAGTTTTGGCAGAGATGGGAACGCCTGCAATTCCATCACAATTGCCAATTTCTAGGGTGCATGAAGTGTTTGATATTGATGGAAAATTGCTTGACGAAAGCTATGAAAGACGATTTTCAAAATTTCTTGGTGAATTTGAGTGGTATGTCTCAGCATTGGCAAAACAGAGAGAATCTGGTACTCCTTATTGACTATGCCAAGTCATTGACATTTGGGATTACTCTGTAGATTTTTACCGTATAATCTCCTTCGAAGATATTTACGAATTCATCTGTACTGGAATCAAGGTTCCTGACTCTGAATTTGTATTCATATGAACCATCTCCCTTGACATCCACTTGTGCAAAGTGGACAGGATCTTCTCCCTTGTAGAATTGGATTTTTACCGGATATCTCTCGACATAATCAGTCGCCGCTCCTCTTACTATGCCCCATGGCAGCTTATTTTCCTGAGGAACACTCATTGTGGTCGTTGTTTTTTCCAAACTAATTTTTTCATTAATTGGTGAAATGATAATTTGGTTGGATTCTGCTGAAACATTTCCTGGAATCATCATCATTCCAAATACTGTCATTACAGATGCAATCAGCAATGCGTTCCAACTGGTTCTCATAATATCATATGTCTAAAAAAGTGATTTAAAAAATTTGTTACTAATTTCTCTTTATCATGTAGTTTCTGTCTTCTTTCTCCGATCATCATATTCTCAATTTCGGCATTTGTCAAATTATGATTGATCATGCAACTCTGATTCAGAATGCGAATTGAATCTATTTGTTGTTGAAGGATTATTGAAAAAATGATCTCTGAACTAGATGGCAACGGTTTTTTTCATGCCCCATTTGAGGTTGAATTCCTCTTCAGTGATTTTAACTCTGGATTTGCACTTGACGCATCTGCGCATCTTGGTACTTTTAGAATATCTCCAAACATGGGCTTCACTTATCTTATTACAGTTCATGGTTTGACTCTTTCTCACTAGTATTTTATTCATGGCATTAGGAAAATAACCCTCCCATCTTTAACTGGTGAGGAAACATAATACATTAATCAAAACAATTAGTACTGATAACTGTGAAATTAGGAATAAAACTTTTAATAATTGGAATCATTGCAATTCTTGCACAGGTTTTTGGGAATCTTTTATTTTAAAATCGGTTTGAATTTTTATGAACCAAACATGGCGTCATTATATCTATGGTACTTTTCTTATCATTGATCCATGATTAAAAAAATGAGCATATTGAAATTCAAATGATCCAACATTTTGAGTATCTGCACTGTCAATGTGAAATGAGCCGTAATTTCTTTAGAACTTGTATGACATTAGACACAAAAATCAACCTTTCAAATATTTTACTCTGATTCTGAAATTTTTATCTGCACTATGCGAAATTCTTAAATCCAAAATTCACCTATATTATGTGTGGCTACGCGCGATGATCTTAGAAATGACATTCTCAAAGTTACTGAAGAACAGCAAAAATTAATGGAGTTGAGAAAATCTTTCTTGGGTTCAAAGAACAATGAAGATCAAATGAATGCATTTCGAATGACGGCTCAAATTATGAAATATGAGGATTTTATCATGGATGCCGAAAAACAACTTAGGACAATGGACTGACTAAACCCGGAAGTAAAATATTTTTAAATTCTGAATTTATATTCATCTACTTCTTTAGTTTGTAAATAAAATACATGCTAATGAATTCCTTTTGTATTTCATTGAATCATCTCAAATTTTTATTACTTTGAAATGATTTTATCTTGATGGCGGCTATTTTCAGAAAAATCCACTGCTCGATCTATCTTTTCAAATGGGAAAGTTTTGGATTTATGTAAAATAATGGACCGGATGGGAATTGGTCCTGTAGCGTATCTTTTTTGAGTTCCATTGTGACTAGAATTTAGTTTGATTTTAGTTTACTGGATTAATTAGCGTTCATCTAAAATTTGTAACTTTGTATTGAAATAATAGATGTAGTTGGAATTTTTGTTCTGAAGGGATTACTGAAAATAAAAAGATTTGAATCTTTGAAGTTATTCTTCTGATATCCAAAAACAAAGAGCAGTGATATCACACTGTCCATTTTTTCCATATTAGAAACGATTACTAATTATTGTTAAATGAAGAATTAAATTAAAAATTCATAATTGGTTTACACGCCAAAATAGATTTACCGAATATTGGCTACGTATGAAAACCAGTTTTTAGATTCAACTCCGCGTGGATTTGCCTACCGAATTGGAGACAATTTGAGACACGGATGAGGGTAAAAATAAAAGAAATCAGTAAGGTATTCCTTCTGTAATACAATAGGCAATTTGACCTGTTACTAAAAATACAAATTCTATAAATTGTTAATAGAGATGTTGGAGAAAATTTGTTGGGCCAATACAGATGATTTTGAAGAATCTGATTTTGTTGTCGTTGGCATTCCTGATGAATCACAATCTCATGCATTACGAAAAGGAACAGAAGAGGCACCAAACAAAATTCGTCAAATTTCTAATCTTCGAGACTCTTTTGAACGAGATGGGAGAAAATCTCTTGGGCGTCCTTTTCAAGGCTCTGAAAAAAAAGTTCATGATGTGGGAAACATTAGAAGAGAACAGATTGAAAATACTTATGAGAAAATATCTACATCTTTAAAAATTCCAATTTCAATTGGAGGGGATCATTCCATTACTCGACAAATAATTAATGCAATGGCATCAAAACATAAAAAAATTTCTTTGGTATATTTTGATGCTCATCCTGACTTTGTTAGTTCAACCACTAACTACTATGGCTCTGTGATAAACGATGTACTTTCAAATATTGAAATTACATCTAGTGTTCAAATAGGAATTAGAACTCCAGAACAAGAAGAATTAGATAACATTAAGAAATTTAATCTAAAGATAGTTACTCCTTTTGATATCCAAGAACAAGGAATCAAAAAAGTGGCAGACTCAATTCTGAGTAATTTGGGAGATAACGTGTATGTTTCATTTGATATGGATTGTATTGATCCTGCCTATGCTCCAGGTGTTTCAGTCCCTGTTCCTATAGGTTTGAGTAGTATAGATGCAGTTTACCTGTTAAAAGAAATAGCAAAAAAAGGAATCATAGGTATGGACATTATGGAAGTCTGTCCCAGGTTTGATGTAAAAGATAGAACGTCTCATTTGGCGTCTCGAATAATTTCTGAGGTATTATACTCATCAGAGGAAACATCACTTGTCTGAATTTGAAAATGAATACACATGGGGCAAGGCAGAATTAGACAACTCTACTGATAAATTTCATGTAGATTTTGACAAGGCAATAGATGAAGTAAAAAAAGAACTTGGCAAAAAATATCCAATAGTAATTGGTGGCAAAGAAATTTACTCTGATGATTATTTTGCAGTAATCTCCCCTTCAGATACTCGAATTTCTGTAGCAGAATTTCCAAGAGCATCAGCAGATGATACAAAAAATGCCATATCTAGTGCAAAAAATGCATTTGAAAAGTGGAATAGCGTTCCATATCAAAAAAGAATAGAAATATTCAGAGATTGTGCAGATACTTTTTCCAGTAGAAAATTCTTTTTGGCAGCTGTAATGACATTTGAGAATGGAAAAAACAGAATTGAATCAATGGGGGATATTGATGAAACCATTGACTTTATGAGATTTTATGCATTACATCTAGAAAAAAATGAAGGGTTTTGTAAACAAACATTTCATCCAAATCCTCATGAAAAAACACAAACAATAATGAAACCTTATGGTGTTTGGGGAATTATTTCTCCATTTAACTTTCCTTCTGCAATTGCAATAGGAATGAGTACTGGTGCACTAATCACAGGAAACACTGCAGTACTAAAACCTGCAAGTAATGCCCCTTTGTCCTCATTTCAGTTTGCAAAAATATTATACCCAAAACTTCCAGATGGTGCAATCAATTTTGTAACCGGATCTGGAAATATTGTTGGAAAAACTTTGATTGAAAGTTTAGATGTTGATGGCATAGCATTTACTGGTTCTCAAGAAGTAGGCATGAAAGGATTTCAAGAATTTACAAAAATCACTACAAAACCATTTATTTCTGAAATGGGGGGCAAAAATCCTGTAATCGTTACAGAATTTGCAGATTTGGAGAAAGCATCTGATGGTATAATGAACGCGGCTTTTGGATTTGGGGGGCAAAAATGTAGTGCCTGCTCTAGAGTTTATGTTCAAAAAGAAGTAGCAGATCAGTTTATTTCAAAACTAGTTGAAAAAACAAAAAAATTGAATATTGGAATGCCATGGCAAAAGGAAGTATTCTTGGGTCCTGTGATTAACAAAGAAGCAAAAATGAAATTTGAAAATGCTGTAAATGTGGCAAAAAAAGATGGAGAAATTCTTGCAGGAGGTTCAGTATTAACATCACCCAAACTTGAAAATGGTTATTTTGTAGAACCTACAATAGTTACAAAATTGCCTGAAGAACATAAACTTGTAAAAGAAGAGTTGTTTCTGCCATTTTTATGCATTCAAAGATATGAATATTTTGATGATGCAATCAAACTTGCAAACCAAACAGAATATGGTCTAACTGCGGGTATTTTTAGTAATGATCAAAAACAGTTAGATGAATTTTTGAAAAAAATTCAAGCAGGGGTAGTATACACTAATCGTTCAGCTAGTGCAACAACTGCGGCCTTGGTTTCTAGTCAGCCATTTGTTGGATGGAAACATTCGGGTTCTACGGGAAAAGGTGCAGGTGGTGAGAACTATCTGCAACAATTTATGAGGACTCAGACTCAAACACGTTGTGATTGAATAAGTGAGCTTCCAAGTAACAATATGTTTCTTTTTCTTTCTTTGATTCGTCTAATTGAATAAGGTAACCAGTTAACGCCATATGGAATATAATCTGAAACAACAAATTTCTTTTTGATTAAATCCATTTTTAGTTCTTCTCTTAATCCTTTTAGAAATTGGAACTCAAATTTTGTAGGATACTTTTTTGAAAGATTTTGTGCTTTTTTGATAATTTTAACATCATGAGATGCTATGGCAAATTCATTGCCTTTTTTGAATAGTATTTTCATTAATTTGACGTAATTGTCATCTACATCTTTTTTTGTTTTAAAGGATATACTTGCTTTTTCTCGATATGCCCCCTTTACTAGGCGTATTTTTGCACCAATGTCTATCAAATCATTTAGATCATGTTCTGTTCGTTTGAGATTTGCCTGTAATGCTATGCCTAGCCTTTCATATTTTGAAAAAAATGTATGATAAATCTCAATTGTCTCATCTGTATGTTCTGATGATTCCATATCCAACCAAACAAAAATATGTGCATTACGGGCATATTGTATGATTTTCTCAAAATTCCTATAGAATTCTTTTTGACTAATTGAAAGACCCATCTGTGTCGGTTTTATTGAAATGGCTCCACGTATCTTCCATTTTCTAAAAGAATGTACAATTTTTTGGTACTCTTGCATTGTTGTATTGATTTGTTTTTTTGAAGTGTGATATTCTCCTAATTTGTTTATGATTGCATGTCTTCCTGATTTGTATGCCTCTCTTGCTGAAACTAGTGCATCATCAATGGTGTTACCTGCAATCCATTGTTTTGCAATTTTAAACAGAAACTTCTCTATTAACTGCGTTCCGATAACCACAGTGAAAGTCACACATCCACAATTATATGATTTTAGATTTATTCTCCAATCACAAAAGAGAAATTTTTATTCATTAGTTTAGTTATTTACAATTCCAAATATCGGGAGATGTAAAATTCTTGATTTTTTAGGCATCAATGAAGCTTTTCTAGAGACAACTTACTACCCTAGTCAGGCCGATGTGGAATAAACTAATCTGAAACCATGATTACTTTTAGAATTTAAATCATTGAACGAAAAAACTTTCATTGTGTAACATTATAGTCTTAGATGGGATGAATTCCTTTCCAGAAGCTAAATTACGACTTCGTATGAGTTCGCACGATGAGCACTATGCAGGCAAACTAGTTGACGGTGCAAAGATCCTAAATCTATTTGGAGATGTTGCTACCGAATTGACTATACGTTATGATGGCGATGAAGGACTCCTTCGAGCATATGATGAAGTTGAGTTCCTGGAACCCGTTCATAGTGGAGATTTCATAGAGGTAATAGGAAAGATTACCAAAGTAGGTAACACAAGTAGAAAAATGGTCTTTGAGGCATACAAGGTGATTACTTCAACTAAAGATCCAGCCCATGATAGTTCATGTGATTTCCTTGTCCCTCCAATTCTTGTGGCAAAGGCCTCTGGAACATGTGTGGTGGTAAAGGAAAAACAAAGAGAAATCAGGAAAGAGTAAAGCAATTCTTCATTTTTACTTTAGTCTTAGCCTTTTGTCTAGTCTTCGTAATTCCCTTAGATTGGTGATTTCCACTGCTCCACTTTGAGTTATCATTCGTGACAATTTTGGATTTGCATCCTTACCTAATTTCATTACTGTTTTCCCTCTATGTGATATGTATAACGTGAGATTTTTTTCCTTCAAATGTTTTGCAAATTTTCTTGCTTCACTAAGGCGTGCCAATATTCCTGTAGTGGTAGAAATATTGAATGTAATGTCTAAAATGTCAACTATGATCTTATTTTCACTAAAAAAAAATGTTATAGTTTTTTTATCGTTTTCACTAACATCTAAACTCCCTGTTTTCACTAACTTTAACAAATTAATTGGAAGATCAATTTCCATGGCAAATCCATTAACCTATTGTACAGTTATTGCGATTTTTCCAGTAATTGTTACTCTTCCAGTAGGTAAGTACTTCCCATCGGCACCTGCTCTGTCTGCTTCAAAAGTCACACCGTTAAAGTCATAAGAAATTGACGAATGTTTTGCAGTCAATCTTTCAAATACCTCTGCTAGAAGATTTACCCATTCTCCTTCGGCTGTTGTCATTATTTGATTAAACACTTCTAAAATTTAAGTTCTAATCTGATAATCAAAGACGAAAATTAAGTGAATTTGAAACTTTTTTTGAGACAACTTGTAGACCAAGTCAGGTTGATGTGAAAAGAATCCTTTCTAGAATTTTTTAGATATTTAATAATTAGATCGACATCTGTTTGATTATGAGATTGTTATTTGATGTTCACTGTCAATTACAATATCAAAGCAGTGGTGCAGAAATTGAGAAAAATCACGAAATAATTTGTGTAGATCATCACCCTGAACTTCCAGTAGGCATTGAAGATCCTGATATTGCTGCATTTGCAAAAGAAAATGACTATACTGTGGTTACAAAAGATGTTGATTTTGTCAATTATTGCAAGAAAGAGAATATTCCTGTTGGTGTTCTAAAGGGAAATCGACTTTATCTGATTTCTGATTCTGTAGAATTATTTGGTGGGAAACTTCCTAACCGACTTTTCACTTCCGATTGAGACATTCTAAGCATAACTGGGACTTTTTTGTGACCAGTTGCTTTACTGATCCGGTAGGAGTCAAACCTCTATAGTTCCGATACAATATGGTTGCTTCAAGTTCCAAAATTATACAATTCTGATTTTTCTTAGGAATGAACTTTAGAATTATTTTCTACTTGTATTTTAACTAAAACAAAATAATGGACCGGATGGGATTTGAACCCACGACCTTTGCGGGAAATTACTTCCTTACGCAGTGTGAGTGCGTCATCCAAACCAAACTAGACGACCGGTCCAACAAAATTACTGAAAGAGTATCTTTTTTGTCTTTAGGTTGTCATAATATGTCATAATTACCTCGTTCTTTTCTACTCATTTCAAAAATTATCCTCATGAATCTTCAAGAATTCGATGCCATAATTGATAGAATGAAACTGGCATTTGATTATGTTGACAATTTGGGACAATATGTGGAAGCTGCCAAACTATTGTATCAGATGAATGATCTATTACCTGATGATCTGCATCTGACTCTTGAAGAATTAGATGATCCTAATACTGCAAAGTCGTTTGTATTACAATATCATGATGAATTAAAATCTGCAATTGTAGATTATAGGCAAAGATTGATGATTCTTTAATTCTATTTCTTGACTCCGAGATTTCTATTCTTTAGTCTCAGATATGGATTTCTACATTTCCTGCATCTCGTGGCCGCAATATCATTTCTGGCCCCACATTTAAAACAAATTCTCATTACCAATCGAGCTTGCTGTGCAATTCGTTTTTTCTCAGGATCTGTAATTGGCATTTGACTGTCTCCTCAATCTCTCTCTTTTATTCTAATCGGACTTGTCCATCTTCCCTGCAAGTAAAACTGGTACTTCTGCAGGTCTTTTTGCTACTGGGATATTTGCTTTGTTGAACATTGATATTTTGGATTCTGCAGAGCCATAAGTTCCCATCACTATTGCCCCTGCATGACCCATTCTTTTTTCTTTAGGTGCTGCCCTGCCTGCAATGTATGCAACTGTTGGCTTGTTGAATCCGATGTCGATAATCCTCTGGGCTAAAATTTCTTCAGAATCCCCGCCGATTTCTCCTACTATTACGAGTCCTTCCAAATCTGAAATATCTTTAACCATATCAAATGCATCGATCAATCTTGTGCCGTTTACAGGATCTCCTCCGATTCCAATTGTGATCGATTGCCCAAATCCTGAATTTGTAAGTGCGTCTGAAATTTCATAGAGTAGTGTTCCGCTTTTTGACAAGACTGCAATCTTTCCTGCCTTGAAAGGCATTGGTGGCATAATTCCAACTTTAATTAGATCTGGAATCATTATGCCTGGAGTGTTTGGTCCGATGATTACTGCCCCTTTTTTATTTGCCAAATCTAATGCCTCCATCGTGTCTCTAATTGGGACATGTTCAGGAATTGCAACTAGTAATTTTATTCCTGATTCTAATGCATCTTTGGCTGCTCCCAGAAAGAATTTTGCTGGAACATACATGATTGAAATTTTTGCTCCAGTTGCATCTACTGCCTCTTGCATTGTATTGTATATTGGAACTTTATCTTCAAACTTTTGACCTCCCTTACCTGGAGTAACTCCTGCAACAACGTTGGTGCCATATGCCATCATATTTTTTGCATGTAACGAGCCATATGCTCCTGTAATGCCCTGAACGATTACACCTTTTTTCTCGTAATCGGAATCTCCTGGCTTTCCTTTGAGTGTTTCAAAAATATCTATCATTTCTTTATGCCCATGACTGCTGCATTAATTGCCTCTTCAACTGAATCAAATATGTTGGTTCTGGAACCTTCAAGCATTTCTTTTGCTTTTTCTGATTCTGTACCTTTTAGTCTTGAGAATACTGGCAAATCAATTAGGTTATTTTCATATGCTTTGAGAAATGCTTCTGCAACAACGGTTGTCTTTACAATTCCTCCATAGAGGTTTACCAAAATTCCCTTTACTCTGTCCAACTGACTAATTAAAGTCAATGCTTCATATACTGACTCTGTAGTTGCACCGCCTCCAACATCCAGAAAACATGCTGGCTTTCCACCGTTATCTGATAGCATATCCAGTGTAGACATTACAAGTCCTGCCCCATTCCCAACTACTGCAATGTCTCCATCCAACTCAACCAAAGAAAATCCGCTTTTTTCGGCTTGCTCTTCAATTGTTGTTTTTTCTTGATATTTTTGTAATTCTGGATGTCTGAAATTACTATTGTCGTCAGTCACAAATTTGCCATCCAATGCCACGATTGTGTCATCTTGCATGATGGCAAGTGGATTGATCTCTACGAGTTCCGCTTCCTTTTCAATTGCAAGTTTGGATAATTTTTTCAAAGTGTCTACAAATTGCTCTGCAGTTTTTCCTTCCAACTCCATTTCTTTTGCAACTTCTCTTGCAAGTTCATCAGAAACTTCTCCCAATCCAACTTCTTTGATGATCTGATTTTTTACTGATTCAATTTCAACTCCACCTTCAGCAGATGCAATGATCGTGTAGCATCTTTTTGAACGGTTCAAAAACAATGACAGGTACAATTCTTTTTTAATATCTGCCATTTTCTCTAATAGTATTGCCCTTGCTTTTTCACCCTTGATTGTCAAGTCCATTACCTGTGGATATTTTATCTCAAATTCGTCGTCATTTTGGCACTTTTGGATGCCTCCTGCCTTTCCTCTACCTCCTACTGGCACCTGAATTTTAATAACAAATGGATATCCTAATTCTTTTGCATGCTTCCTTCCTTCCTCAATATTCGTTGATGATATGCTGTTTAGCAGATTGATTCCACATTCTCTGAACAGTTCTTTGGCCTGAAATTCTAGTAATTGCATACGGAATCCATGAAATTTACGGTCTTTATTAACTATGATGCTATTTTAGTTGTTCATCAAGAAAATCAATCATTTCTAAAAAGCGATCTTTACTTTTTCTCATTAATTCTTGAGGATATTCTTTGATTGTAAATACAAATTGTTGATGAAAACTTGGAACCAATATCCCTCCAGATGTTACTATCTGTTCGATCACGTATCCTTTGGTAAGTGTGCATACAATTTCTTCATATGATTCATCTTCCTCTTCAAGGGTCTGTCTGTAAAGAACAATGGGTCTGTTTGTCTTTGCGACGATACCTGATCCCTTTTCTAACAGATCTGATAATTGCTGTATCTGCCATGCATCCAGACTGATCTGTTTTACCATGTTATCGATATGTGATTTTTCTATTTAACCCTGATAAAACAACTCATCTTCACAACTTGTTATCAATAAAGTCATCTTAATTTCAAATTTAAAATAAAGAAAATGATTTGGCATTTATGCCATATCAAGTGCTCTAGAATGTTTTCTTGTATGTGGTCTTTCACCAGGATATTTTCGTCTCATGTGTCCTGATGGTCTTCCATAGATTAGCTCTAGGAACCAAGATTCATGTTCAATCTCTTCAGCAAGAATATCTTTTGCAATATCGTATGTGGTAGGATCTTTCCCTAAAGTCATTTTACAAATTTTATCCCAGTTGACGATTGCACCTTGTTCTGCTTTGAGACATTTTTCTAGAATTGCCTTGTGATCTGTTGGATTTACTGGAAGTTGTAAGAATTCACAACCTGAAATTTTGATAAACTCAGTTGCATCATTTGGAAGAATTCCACCTAACTGGTAGATTCTCTCAAGACATGATTCAAAGTGGCTAAGATCTTCCATTCTCGCATCTTCGATAATTCCTTTGAGTCCTTCTCCTTCCATGCCTGTACAATGTGCTCTGAGGTTGGTAAAGTAATAGTATGCAGTAAATTCAACTGCTGCATTCTTGATTAGTTCTTTTACCAACTCATCTACATCTAGGCCGTTTTGTTTTAGAACGTTGATTCCAACAACATTTGGGGTTGATTCGGACATTTGTTCTTAAAATTTTTGATTGTAATAAAAATATTACATTAATTATCAAAATTTATTCTATGGATATTTTGATTTTTTGACCGTCAATGTCATCCTCCTTGTATTCTTTACAAGATTCTGTAAAGTCGATCTGATTTACTCTGACTAAAAATGCTAATTCTTTAGTTCTTTCTTTTATCATTTCAATTGACTCTTCATCTAATTCTAGAATTGATGCAACATCTAAAACATCAGTTGGGGTATATCCTCTTTCTTTTCTAAGTGTTTGAAGCCTTCTTGCAATGTCTTTTACCAATCCTTTTGCCATCATCTCTTTGTTTCTTGATGTTGAAATGAATACTGCATAGTCATCTCTCTTTGCGACTGCGAATTTTTCACTCGCGTCAAAGTCTATGACAAAGTCTTCTTTTTCTAAAGAAATGATTTCACCATCAATATCAAAATCATATTTTGAATCTTTTTGTAGTGATGAGATGATTTTTTCTGGATCAGTTTCATTAAATGTTGACACAAGTTTTCCCATGTTCTGTTTGGCCTTTGGCCCTATTCTCTTCCTTTCTAATTCCACTACTCCTTTGACTGGTAATCTAAATTCCTTTAATTCTAAAATTTGTTCCAGTCCTGATTCTTTTTCTGTTTCTGTAATTGTAAACTTCTCAACATTTAGTTGAGATTGCAATAACTCCGATAGTGATTCAAGCTTCGCCTTCTGACCTTTCTTGACACAGATCTGGGCTTCATTTAGCGGCCATCTTCTTTTCAGCTTTCCTTTCATTCTTGCAGCTGATGAAATGGATACGACATCTTTCATAATGTCAAATGACTCTTCAATTTCTTCGCTGACCAAACTTTCCTGGAATGCCGGCCACTTGTCAAGTAGGATGCTTTGCTTTTCGGGAAAAATTGATTGATACAGATGCTCACTTGTAAATGGGCAAAATGGATGAATCAAAATGTCTAGTGTTTTGAGCACTTTGCTTAGAACTGCATATATTGCCAGTCTTCTGTTTTTCTTCTCTTCATCCTCATCCCATAGCTCTCCTCTTGTCATTGGGATGTATGTCTGACTTAGATTATTAATTATGAAATCATCAATTGCCTTTGCACCCTCGTGAAACTTGCACGATTCATTTTTTTCAGTTAGAATACGAATTAGTTTTTGGAGTTTGGATACCAGCCAGATGTCTGGCGATGTTAGCAAGTTTTCCTTCTTTGCCCACTCAATTGTATTGATGCTGTCAAAATTGTCATACTGGCTATTTTGCTGAAAGTAAAGGTGCAGATTGAATAGAGTGTTAATCACCTGATACGGTCTTGACATTAATTCGTCAGTGCTAAAACTAAGTGGCTCGATTGGGCTTGCTTTCCACATGAAATAGAATCTGATCATGTCGACAGGATATTTTTGCAGCAGTTCTGCCCCTTCTAGGACGTTGCCTTTGCTTTTACTCATTTTGCCTCCTTTCTCATCTAGAACATGTCCCTGAAACAAGAATGCCTTGTATGGTGGAGTGGCAGTGTTGTTCAAAATCACATTTTCTATTAGTAGGGTGTATGCCCATCCTCTGGTTTGATCAATCCCTTCTGTGAAAAACGGTGCTGGAATTTCGTTTTGATATTCCTCATCTGTAAGGGATGAATATGGTGCAGAACCGCTGTTGTGCCATGTGTCTAAAACGTATTCTTCTCTTTTTGTATTGACACTGCTGCATTTTTTACACTTTATCGTGATATTGTCTATCCATGGCCTGTGCAGTTCAAAATCCGGACCGTCAGGTAATTTGTCTGCAGATTCCACAATGTCTTTTCTAGAAAAGAACCAGTTTTTCTCTCCACAGTCTTCGCAATTCCAAACAGGTAAGGGACAGCCCCAAATCCTTTCTCTTGAGATGCACCATGGATGTCTTTCTTTGATGATTCCAAGGAACCTGTTTTTCGGTTGCTCAAAAAAATACTCTACACTTTCTGCAGCTTCGATTGCTTTGTTGTCTAGCCTGTCTAGCTTGTAAAACCATCCTCTTCGAGCTAGCCAAACAAGTCTGTCATTTGAGCGCCAACACAGTGGATACTTGTGTTTCTCCATTCTGTTGTGAACGTATGCATTTTTGTCACGTAACTCTAAGACGATTCTTTTGTCCGTATCTCTGACAAACTCTCCTGCATATGTGCCTGCATCATTTGTAAATTTTACTTCGTCATCTATGGGGCTGAAAACCTCCACGTTTCGTTCCTTTGCAACTCTGATGTCTTCTTCTCCGTTTGCAGGTGAAATGTGGACCAAACCGCTGCCGGTAGTAGGATCCACATAATCTTCTGCGACAACAATGTGGTAGTTTTCTTTTTCTGATAATTCCTTTAGTTTTGGAATATTTTCTAATAGTGGATGAATATACTTTATTCCTTCTAGTACTGTACCTTTGATTGTAGGATCGTTCCATATTCGTGCATTTGCAATCTTGAATCTTTCACCTAGTTCCTTGTATCTTGATTCTCCAATTATCCATCTTTCACCTTTTAATTCTTCATTGTCTGGCTCATAACAAACATAGTTTTCTTTTGGATTGACTCCTACCATCGCATCTGTAACAAGCGTAAATGGCATGGTTGTCCATACGATTAGAAAAGTCTCTTTCTCTTCGTCGCTGCCAATCAGTTTGGCTATTTTTTTTGCATCCCTGTCTACTATCTTTACTTTATAGTATAATGAAGGGTCTTTTACTTCCTCATATCCCTGATTCACTTCTGCATGACTCAGTGATGTTTGGCAGCTTGGACAGTATGCAATTACAGTAAAATCTTCTTCTAAAATTTTTTTTTCGTATGCTTTTCTGAGTACTTGCCATTCTCTTTCGATGAACTCGTCTCTGAAAGTCCAATATGCTTTTTCATGATTAAATGACATTCCAAGTAAATCATCTACTTCTACCCACGTCTTGTTGAATTTCTCCACAACTTTTTTGCATTCCGCAACAATTCTTTCCACTCCAAATTCTTTAATCGCTTCAGTCTTTCCGCCTGAAACTCCCAGTTCTTTTTCAACTTGCAACTCCACCGGAAGTCCTTGTGTGTCCCAGCCTCCGTTAAATTCAATTTTTTTCCCTTGCAGCGTGTTGAATCTGTACCACAGGTCTTTGATCACCCTGCCTCTAATGTGGCCTGCATGTGGTATGCCGTTCATTGTTGGTGGTCCCTCGATAAATCTTATTTTTTCTGGTTTGTCTGATGCAAAGATTTGTTTCTCCAAGTCTATTGATTTGATGTATTTCTTTACTTGGGATTCTATTGCTTTCGCATCAAACTTTGTGGAAAGTTTCATCTGGATTTTGATATGCATGTGCCATTATAAAGCTAAATTGATTTGTTGAGACTTGGATTATATAATTGGATGAAGGATTGCTTCTATTGGTAAATATTTTGATGGTAGGTTCTGGTGGAAGAGAGCATGCACTGTCATGGAAGTTATCTCAAAGCAGTAAAGTTGAAACTGTTTTTACTGCTCCCGGAAACGGTGGTACGCAAAACAATGTTCCTATCGATGTAAATGATCTGAATGCCCTGGCTGATTTTGCACAAAAAAATAACTGCTTTACCGTAGTCGGACCAGAAGATCCACTTGCGGCAGGAATTGTAGATAAATTCACAAAGATGAAACTGAAAATTTTTGGACCTTCGCAAGATGCCGCTCAGCTTGAATCCAGCAAAATATGGGCAAAAGACTTTATGAAACGAAATGATATTCCGACCGCAAGATTTGAGATTTTTGATGATGCTCAAAAAGCCATGGATTATATCCAATCCCTTGATTATAACGTGGTTGTCAAGGCTGATGGCCTGGCTGCGGGAAAGGGAGTCATTGTATGTGATAATAATGATGAAGCAATATCTGCTATTGAAACAATTCTTGTAAAAAAGACGTTTGGAAATGCTGGAAATCGAATTATCATTGAGGAAAGAATTGATGGGATTGAGGCTTCATACATTGCACTTTCAGATGGTGATGTTGCAGTTCCAATGGCTTCAAGCCAAGATCATAAAAGAATCTTCGACGATGACAAGGGTCCTAACACCGGAGGAATGGGGGCCTACTCGCCTACTCCGATTATTGATGATACCATGGCAAAAACCATTCATGACGAAATAATTCAAAGGACCATTTGTGCAATGAAAAATGAGGGAATTACATTTAAGGGATTTTTGTATGCCGGCATTATGATTCGGGATGGGAAGCCGTATGTTTTGGAATACAATGTTCGAATGGGAGATCCCGAGTGTCAGCCCATCACTATGAGGATGGATTTTGATCTGTATGATTATTTTGTTGCATGCATTGATGGCAAATTGTCTTCATTGCCTTCTCCTGATTGGAAATCACAATATGCAGTATGTGTAGTGTTGGCATCAAAAGGATATCCTGGGTCATATCAAAAGGATGATGAAATCACTGGATTTGATTCTGTTCCCAATGATGCGATTGTTTTTCATGCCGGAACAAAAAAATCTGACGATAAGATTCTCTCAAACGGTGGACGTGTTTTGGGCGTTACTGCATTGGGAAATACTTTGAATTCTGCAATCAAAAACGCATATGCTGCATCCGAGAAGGTAAGTTGGTCTCACAAATATCAGCGAAAAGATATTGGACTAAAAGGCTTGTCTTATCTCTGAGTTTGCAATATTTTATCTTCAGTCACAATCCAATCAATGGTTTTGTCATGCTCGGTTCTTGGGATATTTTTTACAATTTGTTTTTCCAAAGTTAAGGAGATTGTAGTTGTTTTATTTTCTGCCAGAAATCTATCATAAAAGCCGTGACCGTACCCTAGCCTGACTCCTTCTGGGGTAATGGCTACGGTGGGAATTAGAATTACATCCAATTTGTTATCTGCTTGACAGCCGTCTTTTGGCTCCATGATGTCAAAATTGCCCCTTTCTAGGCTTGAAAAATCTGTAATTTTTCTGAATTCCATCTTGTCTCCTATCACTTTTGGTAAAAATACCTCTTTTGCATTGCTGAGTAATTCTTGAATTATGTCTTGTGTCAAAATTTCACTTCCAATTGGATAATACACTCCAATCTTTTGGGAATTTTTGAATGCATAGATTTTCTTTAACCTGTTTTGGATTTTTCCACTTGCAATCTGTAACAAATCAAAAGATGTGTTGTCTCTTTTTTCCAAAAGAATGTTTCGAAGTGATATTTTTTTAGAACTATCTTCCAATTTGACTACTCAATGATGCCGCAGTTATAGTATTTCTTAATAGCATTGCAACTGTCATCGGACCTACTCCTCCCGGAACGGGCGTTGCAAATGATGCCTTTTGGATAATCTGATCAAAGTCTGAATCTCCTACTAACTTTTCTTGGAATTTTGATATTGCAACATCAATTACAATCGCGCCATCTTTGATCATCTCTGGTGTTAGGACGAACTTGCTTCTGTCTCCAACTGCCGTAATTATGATGTCAGCTGATTGACAAAACTTTGCCAAATTCTTAGTTCTGGAATGGCATGTGATGACTGTAGCATTCTTTTCAAGCAATAGGTGATACAGTGGTTTTCCGACTAGATTACTTCTGTTGATTAACACGATATTTTTCCCATCCAAGTCAATACCGTGATAGTCAAACATCTCCATTATTCCTGATGGTGTGCATGCGACCAATGCTGCTTTTTTCATTGCAAGCAATCCTGCATTATGTGGTGTTAGGCCGTCCACGTCTTTAATTGGTGATATTCTTGACATGATTGCAAACTCGTCAAGCTGCTCAGGCAATGGGAGCTGTACTAAAATGCCGTGTACTGAATTATCCGAATTTAGATTGTCTATGACATTGGTCAATTCTGACTGTGTGATGTTCCCGTCCATCTTGTGGTCCTTGGTCGCAATTCCAACTTCCATGCATGCCTTGTGCTTATTTCTTACATATGTTGCAGAAGCTGGATTGTCTCCAATCAGTACTGTGGCCAAACAGGGGTCTATGCCTTGTGCCCTTAGCTCTTCTGCTGCCTTTTTTACTCTGTCTTTGACTGACTGGGCAATGATCTTTCCGTCAATTTTAACGCCTGTCATGGTATATTATTGAGTTGTAGATATTTAATTCTTGGAATTTTTGAAAATTTTCTTTATCTTCATGATTGAAAGTTTGAGAAAAGAAATTAAATGGGTATTTTTCAAGTGATTGTATGTTTGTAATGATAGCAGACGTCCAACTCAAAGAGGGCGCTGAAGAAGGTTTCAAAAGCTGGTTTTCTGAATCAAACAAGGTACTATGCGATTTTCCTGGATTTGTATCTAGGAAATTTTTGAAATCTTCAGATGGAAGCTATAGGATTGTTGTAGAGCATGAAAGTAAAGAAACTTTCATAAAAATGCATCAAAGTCCTGAACATGAAAAAATTCATCCAACCGGACATTCTTTCATGAGTGCAGATCCACAAAGAAAAACATATACTGTAGCTGCTGAATAGAATTGAAACTCGAGTATGACTTAACTACATACCTTGAAAAGATAAAAAACGGCAGCTCATATTTTTTTACTTTTATTGACAAGGCGAGTCTTGCTGACGGCGTTTTATTGCTTGGACCTGGTGAGGAAGATACTCAAACTCCTCATGAAAATGACGAGATATATTTTGTCATTTCAGGAAACGGCTTTTTAAAAATAAAAAACAAGGATTATGAGGTCTCAAAAAACAAGTTGTTTTTTGTGGCAAAAAACGTAAGACATTTTTTCCATGTGAATACTGAGGAACTCAAAGTTTTGTATTTTTTTGGCGGGTCTGATTCTTAGATGATTGTGGTTTTTCTTCCCGAGATCTTTATTCTTTTTCTGGCAAAAAGACTAACTGCTTCAGGATAGATTCGATGCTCCTCTTTGAGAATTCTTTTTGCCAATGATTCTTCGGTGTCTTTTTCATGGACCTTGATTGCTGCCTGAATTATTATTGATCCTGTATCCATTCCCGCATCAACGAAATGTACTGTGCATCCTGAGAATTTTGCCCCGTACTCTAATACCTGTTTTTGCGAATCTAGTCCTGGAAAAGCCGGTAATAATGCTGGATGAATGTTCATGATTCTGTTTTTGTATTTTTTTGTAAATTCTGGACTGATGATTCTCATAAATCCTGCAAGACATACCAGCCCGTTTTTTGGAGTAACTCCATATTTTGACAGAATTGAAATTATGTTTTTATCATATTCTGCCCTGCTTCCTTTGAATCCCTTGCTTTCAACTACCTCTACATTGACTCCTAATTTCTCTGCAATCTTTAGGCCCCTTGTATCATGTTTGTTAGAAATAACCACTGCCGGATTAATTGGGATCTTCTTTTTTTTGATTGCCTTTAAGATCGATTCCATGTTGCTTCCACGACCCGAGATTAAAATTCCTAGATTTAGCAACTAGTCAATACTAGATCAACACTGCAATTTATATCAAATTCAATCAGTTTTTTTCATATTGTCCAAACAAGTCAGGATGACAAAAAACGGAATCTTGTGCGATGTGGGTGGAAAACGCGTTTACCTTGACCCTAAAAATGGTGACGTCAAAGGAATCAATTTTGTTTCTCATGCGCATTCTGATCACCTTCCGTCAAAAAATGGTGGCACTATTTTATCATCAATTGAAACCAATGAGATCGCAAATTTGCGTGGATTCAAGATGGAAAATCACGTGGAATCCCTTGATGATTTCTTCCTGGTAGACAGCGGTCATATCCTTGGTGCCCGGGGATTGCTCTTTGATGATATCTTCTATACTGGAGATATCTGCACTCGAGATCGTGGATTTCTCAAGGGTGCAAAAATCCCCCAATGCAAAACTCTGATCACTGAATGCACATTTGGATTGCCTGAATTCGTTTTCCCTTCACTGGAAGATATTCTCAAGCAAGTCAATGAACTAATTTCTGAACTTTATGCAAAAGGTGTTCCTGTAATTTTGATGGGCTATCAGTTGGGTAAGGCTCAAACTATCACGCAGTTCTTTAGCCACTGGGGTCCACTGTATTTTCATGATTCCATCAAAGACATGAATTCACTTCATCAAAAATTTGGAGTGTCGTTACAAGATGGGATCGGACATACAGAGGCTGAAAAAAATGGCCTGCTTGAAAAAAAGCCTTGGATGATGGTTGCACCGTTGCTGTCAAGCAAAAATAAATTCGTTCAGGACATGAAATCAAAATATGGTGCTGTAACAATTGGGTTTAGTGGCTGGGCTCAATCTGTGAAATTTTCTTTCGGTCGGCGTACTGATTATTCATTTCCTATGAGTGATCACTGTGATTACAATGAGCTGATTGACATGGTAATGCAATCCGGAGCTGAACAAGTTTACACGATACATGGATTTGTTGATGAATTTGCAGAAGATCTAAGGAAGAGGGGTATCAGCGCGCAACCGTTGCTTGAAAATTCTCTGGATAATTTTATTTCGTAAACTCCTTACATTCGCAATCTTCAACCAGGCATGTTTCTGCATTTCTGATATGATCGTGTGAAAAATGCTTGCATTTTTCATTTTTACATATTCTTCTTTGCGCTTCTTTTTGTAATACTGATTGTGCAATCGAATTTGCCTTTTCTTTTGAAAATCCTTTTTTATCTATGTAGAAATGAACGACTCTGTTGTATAGTAAATCTGGATTGAATTGTTTTTCTAACAATGGGATCTATGGTTATAACTCTGTAACATAAAAAGACCATGCAACAACGCAGTTTTTTGCTATTTGAGAACTCAATTCAGTCAGAACAAACTAGGAAGACGTACTTGTATCATCTTGACAAGTTCATGAAATATTTTGAAATTAACGATTATGATTCACTGGTAGCCATTGGCTCTGAAAAGATGCAGATTATGACTGAGGATTATGTAATGGATCTAAAAAAGACCTGATTGCATCTTCCCTGAGAGTCAAGCTTGCAGCGATCAGGGATTTTTTGGAATGCAATGACATTGAACTGCGATGGAAAAAAATCAAGCGATTAATGCCTGCTCCATCCAAGAAGACAAGAGCCGAAGCATGGACTACAAAGGAAATCGAGACTATGCTTTCATTCACGACAGATCATAAGACAAATGCACTGATTCATTTCCTGGCATCATCAGGTGCAAGAATCGGAGCATTGGAAACTTTGAGAATGAGTAATCTGATAGACATTGAAGACTGCAAATCCGTTCTGATCTATGAAGGCTCCCCTGAGGAATACGTCACGTTTCTTACTTCTGAGGCAAGTCAGGCAGTTGATAACTATATCAGAAAAAGAGAATATGATTTCATTAAAAGAGAAATACACCTTCAAAATTCATTACGACATATGAAAAATAATTTATAACGTAGGATCTGCAAATTTTTCGTAGAAAAATTTGTGAGGGATTTGAAATTATGAGCAAATCAAATGGTATAAAATTTTCAAGAATAATTGCACACAATAATTCATCCGTCCAAAGAAATATCTAAATACTATGGCATACTATAGTATACTATGGAATCAATGACATCCATTCAGGTATCTAAAAGATCCAAAGAACAATGGAATACAATGAAAAACCATCCAAGTGAATCCTTTGAATCGATGGTTAATCGTATCATAGATACACTGCACGAAGACGATTCAGATTTACTAACCACAGGAGATATTTTGGAAATAGAAAAATCTATCAAAGATATCAAAGCAGGCAAATACATAACAAATGCACAACTCATGAAGAAATACAACATATGACCTGGACCGCAATATGGGTTCCAAAAGCACAAAAAGACTTAGAAAAACTACCAAAAAAAGACATCAAGAGAATTTTACTAAAAACACAAGATGTAGAAGAGAATCCATTTGCATACCTTGAAAGATTATCAAATTCCCCATGTTTCAAATACAGAGTAGGAGTTTATAGAATCATTGTGAATGTAGCCAATGATAAATTGATCTTACAATTACTCAAAGTAAAAAAATGCTCTAGAGTATATGATTAACACATACTTTAATCCCACTAGTCATAGAAAGTAATTCACAAATAATTGAATTCATACAATGGGGATTTCAATGTGCCCGTCACGTTATCCAATGTTACGACGGTTAAGGAAGTCTAGCTAGTCCCCATCACACTTTTCGCATACTGCCTGACCTGAATTCTCATCTATTGATATTGAGACTCCAGAATCATAGCATTTTGAGCATAATCCTTTCATGAGAATTATATTGGAAAGAAAAGGCAATTTGAAACTGTTTATGGAAAATTGGTTCGATCCGGGTCAACAAAGATTGAAAAAATAAAAAAATCATATTGCTGGTAATGCTATCGTAATAGACCATGAGAGTTTTCTGATCTCATGATTCTTCACTGTCTCACCCATCTGATTTAGAACCCCCACATTCAAAAGGCATTGTCCCTTTGACCAGTTCTTGTCTATTCCGTGGTTAACTTCGTAGATTATCGACTCGTTGTTTTTAGTAACTTTGATATGAAATGCACTAAGAGCACACCATTCTCGAAGCCTTCTCTCAAAATTCTCACGTGAAATCTCTTCCTCGGATATTTTCCACTCTTCAAACTTTGCCTCTGCTATCTCTTTTGCAATTTCTTCGACTTTCTTTGGATCTCCATAGGTGAACTTTAGAATCTGCTTGTCGATTATCAGTATGCCCTCCTTTGTCTCAAACTTTGCTGACTTGTCAAGAATCTTGGCATACCATGTTGATGGCTGCAGATTTCTTTTTCTGGCCCCTTCGGTGAGCTTTTCTACCGTCTTTTTCAGAGGTCTTGCAGTTATCTGCTCGACTTCTTCCTTGCCTTTACCAATTGTCTTTTTTGCCATTGAATGAGATGTTTCATTTTACTACTTAACTGTCCCGAATAGAGTTGATGCTAATTGTGTTCAATTGTCTCTAAATACATCAAAGTGCATAACTGCATCAAAGTGCATGTCTGCAACGCTTGGAGAATCAGGAATGCTATAAGCAATTATACAAAATTTTATTCATGAAAGCACAAATCACGATACAAATCAGACTATCACCAGAGCCGGAAATTTTTTCAAAGACTGCTTCTGATGAAGCCTACAAGACATGCCCCTGCTGCGGACAAAGCAAGATTCCATTCAAGCGAGGAGTCTGCATCTGCGGAGCACAGGTTGGGAAAATACAATACGTAAAGAATGCAGCAAAGTTTGCACAGGGACAGTACTACTCATACGTCGGAACGTCAAAGGTGGAGAAGCTTGGAATTGCGGAACTGGCGGACAACTGATGCTGTCTGTAAATTCAATGCACAATTCTGACCTGATTTTGCGGACAAAGAAGACTCAGGGACAGAAGGGATTCCTCAAGCAGATGATTATCGCATCTAGTCCTTTGGAGGAAGACGACTGATGATAGAACTGGTCCCATGCTCGCCTGACTGCTGGTGCAAGAAGAAGGAAAGATTCGCAAAAGTGGAGATATTGAATAGCTAATGGATCTTAACTCCATACTGATGATGGTAAAGAGAACTCCTGAAGAGAGGTCATGATAGAAAACGAGTCACGTTCTACTGCGTTTTGTTCCATTGGTTGCGATAATTATACTTTCAGCGATAGCATATACCGCTTATGATCATTCTATCTCAGAGAAAGACAAGCTCAGTATTCCATCAATGTATGTCAGGGCTCAGTTACTTGAAAAAATACCTCATGAGAACGGCCTGATTGAAACACCTGTAGATATCTACACGAGAATAACGGAGATTGATCGTACGGAAGAAGATGCATGGCACAACAAGGGACGAATCTTGAATCATTTAGAAATGTGTTCAGAGTCAGTCATTCATTACAGACAGTATGTAAGGGAATTTCCAGATTCCCAACGGGCCATGGATGGGCATGAGATTGCAAAGGAATGTGACGGGGATGTTGTTGAAAATGAATGATATTATACGATACAAATGTCCAAAATGTAAAAATTCACTGATTTCCCATTCCTGTGGTAAATGTAATGTTCGAAACCTATTTGGAATCCCACTCTATTGTGTAAAATGTATGGGCATCCGATGGAGGTAATCGTATGCTAGAAAGTCTCATTTGTTCTAGTGTTCTATACACAAGTACTAGAAATAGAATTGTTTTTCTAACATGCTAATTCCTGACCTTGGTATGCCGATCTGATATAAAAAATTCTGGACATTTTGTGAGGCCGTTAGCGGTGGGATTGCTGATCTAGAGTGATCCTTTGGGCGTTTGATATGGTGAAATTGGGTACATTTTCTAGATCGAGATAATATTACACCATGATCGATACAAGTTTAGCTGGGCATGCTTCAAATCCTCAAAGCTCTGACTGTATGCCTTGACTGATTGCAAGGAAGGATTTGTTCATAGTTTCACCTGGTTTGAGATACAGCAAAAAAAGATGTGCATACACTGTTTGCTTGAAGAATGAATTGCTTGAGTCCACAACTCTAAACGTGGACTATCTCCTATCTAGGTAATTTTTTAAACAGATGAAGGTAAGAGTTTGAAATTATCTCTTACTTTAGATGCAGTCCTTGCAGTCTGGATCAACACATACTGGGTTGTGCTTTCCATCTCTTGTTGGTTGTGCTGTATCTCTTCTTCTTTGTGTTCTTGTCATACACTCGATATGCTATCATAGTTAAAAAAAATATCTCCTTTTCTGACTTTATTTTCTGTCATGGGTTTTGATGATGCCTTTTGATTCTGGATATGTTATGCTGGGTTGCAAGACCAGTTTGGAATGGAATGTTTTCAGAATTCACTGTTGTTATTTGTCAAATGTAAATTACGCAGAAAATTTTATTACGTATGATGTCGTATATTACGTCAAGCAAGCGATGGGAGTCTTGTGAAGAATGGCATCATGCTCGACATCAACATTACCCTGAATGGTTCCCACAAAATCTTCAGGGGTATTACTGTAATTCACATTTCACACATTTTCATGCCTATCTGCCATCATGTTTTCTCTTTTTTTCATTTTCATTATCACGTACATTGAAAATGTAAAACCTGAAAACATCCTGGTAAATGCTGAGTCTGTCACATAGCGACCCTGTGCATGCAGTCAGTCCAATACGCTGAAAAAACCTTCTATCTCATTTTCAATTCTTCTGTTTCATCCATCTTGTGTATCAAATCCATGCCTTTGATGGCTCAAATTTTTTCGTTTAAAATTATGCCATCGTGTACGCATCAAGAAGGATTTTTTCATAATTTCCAATGCTCTGAGATGTGCAATGAAAGAGTACGTTTGTTTGTTTGTTTGTTAAGTGGGTGGGGTACAGTTGTTCATCTTATGCTGCATATCCTGATTTTTTATTTTCAAAAACATTCATGTCAAAATTCATCAAATGTTCATAAATCTCAAAACCTCTTTGCGTACAACCCTTCATACCATTCAATCGCAGTCTACCTTGATAAAGGCTATTGATGATTGGTTCTTGCCTGAAGGTAAAATGTGACTCTCGTGGTGTTCTGTGCACTTACTCGTTAAACTCATAACAGTCTCTGCCTATCATGTGGCACTGGCTACAGTAAACTGTTCCATCTTGTGATTTGTAATGAAACTTTATTTCATGTGAGCACCCCTTGCAAGTTTGTTCACTCATGATAATCTCCTACGTATTCGTTACAAAAATCATTCTGTATTATTAAGAAGATGCATGAAAATTTAGAAATGATCAGTATGGATATTCGTTAAATCATGAAATGACATTGAAGTCTTGTTGCATGTGACAGGTCTGTCCTTATGATGTTTTTCTTTAACACGCTTTGGTTATTTCCAAAATTTCAAACTCTGCCTTGCTATGTGAATTATTTTTTTAACAATACTGTCTCTTCTTGTTTCCTCTTCTAAAACTTGATCCTGCATGACAATCACATTTGCAAGATTCATCATCACAAAAGCCATCGCTTGTTTTTATCATGCATCCGTTACGCAACCATGATATTTGAAGTACTCTGCTTTGTTGGCAGTCATCTGTCTGGAATGACTTTGAGTATTTGCTGTTTTCCAGTATGTCCACGTTCAAAAACAGTTTCTTCATGGCAAGTCAGTATAAATTTAGAATATCTTCAGGTCATATCATTGGATAAAGAACGGTTAAGGGTGAAAAGTGGGCGAAGTAAGGGATGTCGGGACTGTACTGACCATCGATGTATTCCGAGTAGCTGTAGCTGTGACTGTCACAAGTAGTGTTCGCAAATTCATAATATTTTGAAAATTTATCTTAAAATCATGCCTATGTCCATTAGGTTTGTGTGCGTAGCATTGGTCACGATGTTGCCTTTTTGCTTTTGAAAGAACCTCCCTGAATCGCTATTTTTAAGAAATTCCTTCATCACCTCCAAATCTATTTTGACATTCTCTGTTATGGCACCTGCAAAATTGGAATTCCCGTCAATTCCATCCGTACCTATTGATGCGATGACCATCTTTTTTGATTTCTGAGTATTTTTTAACATCCTTAAAACCAATTCCTGATTTCTTCCGCCCATCCCTTTTCCAAGTACCCTGACAGTTGTTTCTCCACCAAAAATAATACATGTTTTCTCACTTTCTGAAATCCTTTCAAGAATTTTTGTAACCGTTTCTTTGATTTCTCCGAAAACTTGCATCATACAAACAGTGTATCCCAATTCCTTGGCCGTTTCTTGCATAGCTTTCATGCAGTCATTGTTGTTTGCAATGACATAGTTCTCAATTGTTGTTTTTTTAGGAATTCCTGGATCTTCTTTGGCCATTCCGTCTTCTAAAATATGTAAAACTTCTGGCGGCGTTTTCCATCTGATCTTGTATTTGTCAATGATCTCCAAAGCGTTTGCATATGTTGTATCATCCATGTATGTGGTGCCGGATGCGATTGATGATAGATCGTCTCCTTCGACATCTGACATTACCATGCTTATTCCGTCACATTTCATGTTTTCAACTAGCTTCCCTCCCTTGATTTTTGAAATATGTTTTCTTATGCAGTTGAACTCTTGAATCGTAGCACCTGACTTTAACAGTACATTTGTCACGTGAATCTTGTCATCTAGAGTGATTTCGTTTGGCATGGCTAGAAGAGATGAACCTCCTCCTGAGACCAAAAATATTATCAACTCACCATTTCGTTTATTTTGAACAAATTTCATGACTTCTTTTGCTGCCTTTACGCTTGTTTGATCTGGTTTGGGATGTCTTGAATTAAATATTTGAAACTTTTTTCCCTTGATTTTTGCTTTGGTTCCTTTGGGAATTACTATGATTCCGTTTTTTATCGGGATGATTGAATTGAGTGCTCTGGTCATAGAGTCCGCTGCCTTTCCAAATGCAATAGAGTAAATGCTAGAATATTTTTCAATGTTGAATACGCTATTTCCCATTCTGATTTCATTGGGTGTGACAAATTTTGGGATGATATTTTCAGGATTTGCCGCTTGAAGGCCTGACTCTAAAATTTTTAAACAATCTTTTTTCTTATCTGTAGTTGCTAATTCTTCAAAATTTTTGATAATCACGACGTTTCTCAATAATGCAAGATATAATAATAATCAACGATGCATTTGATTCATGCACACAGTACGCACTCCAAAAGTTATCAAATTTGGAGAAAATGCACTTGGTGAAACAGAGTATCCAAAAAATGCCCTAGTTGTCACAACCGTTCCGCCAGCACTATCTGACAAATGGTTGGGAAAAATGGGCATTCAGGATTACATGTTGTATGACCAAGTAAAACCTGAGCCATCAATTGAAGATGTCAATAAAGTCATTTCACTGTACAAAGACAAAAACCCCTCCGTCCTGATTGGACTTGGTGGTGGAAGTTCAATGGATGTAGTAAAATATGCTGCACCTGAGCTAAAAAAAGAAAAAATCCTGATTCCAACAACATTTGGAACTGGAGCTGAAATGACCACTTATTGTGTTTTGAAATTTGATGGTAAAAAGAAATTGTTACGCGAAGACAGATTTTTAGCTGACATGGCCGTAGTCGATTCATTTTTTATGGATGGAACTCCGCAACAAGTCCTAAACAGTTCTGTCTGTGACGCATGTGCTCAAGCTACCGAGGGCTATGATAGCAAACTCGGTAATGACTTGACTCGAACCCTATGCAAGCAAGCATTTGACATTCTGTATGATGCAATTATGAATGACAAGCCAGAAAACTATCCTTACGGATCAATGTTGTCTGGACTGGGATTTGGCAATTGCTCTACCACGCTTGGACATGCATTGTCCTACGTATTCTCAAATGAGGGCATACCACATGGATATTCGCTATCTTCATGCACCACAGTGGCACACAAGCATAACAATTCAATCTTCTATGATAGATTCAAAGAGGCTATGGCAAAACTCGGCTTTGACAAGTTAGAACTCAAGGCTGATGTTTCAGAAGCTGCAGACACCGTAATGACTGATAGGGGACATTTGGATCCAAACCCAATTCCAATATCAAAAGATGATGTCGTAAAGTGTCTTGAAGATATCAAAACAGGTAATTTGTAAAAAATTCAATATTTTTTACCCTTTTTTCTATTTTCTTGACAAACTGCGAAATTGGCAGCTTGGTTAATACTTTTATGCTAATACTCTGGGATAAGATACATGACTGATAAAAAAATAAAATTCGGTATTCAAAATGGACTAAATGTTGCAAGAGCCGGATATACAGAAGATCAAATTTTAACGGCTTGCATGCTTGCCGATAAGACCGGATATGATTCTATTTTCTATATGGACCACACCAATGTACCACAGTGGAAAAATGCCACAGTGTTGGATCCGTGGGTTATGTTATCTGCAATTGCTGCAGTTACAAATAATGTTGAACTGGGTACCTGTGTTACTGATGCAATTCGAAGACATCCTTCAAACATTGCGCTAGCTGCGATTACTCTTGACAGAGTTTCAAAAGGCAGGGCCATACTTGGAATTGGTGCTGGTGAGGCACAAAATCTTAAGGAATTTTGCATTCCCTTTGAAAAACCAGTAACAAAATGGGCTGAACAAATTGAAACCATTCACAAATTATACCAATCAACTCCTGACAATACTGTAGACTATGCAGGAAAGTATTATCAACTTGAAGGCGCATGTTTGCAAGCACCTCCAATTAGAAAACCACGTCCACCAACCTATATGGCATCAGGCGGTAAGCGTACACTTGCATTAACTGGAAAACTTGGTGACGGATGGTTGCCTATAGGATATACTCCTGAACTCTTTGAAGACCATGCCGCGCAAATCAAAGTCTCAATGGATGAAAACAACAGAACTCAGGAAGAAAAAGACAACTTCCAATATGCACTTGATATAGATGTGTACTTTTCTGAGGATGCAGAAGCATCATGGGCAAGAATGAAAGAAGCAGTAAAAGTCAGTTTGTTCAAGCCTGAAATTTTAAGAGTCCACGGACTAAAAGAAATTGAAGGATTTGACTTTGTCAAATACTTTACAGAATATTCAATGTCTGATCAAAGTTGGATTATAAAGATGAGGGAAGCTGCAACAAAAATTCCTGATGCTATAGCACGTTCATCCACCGCAGTTGGTACTCCTGAAGACATGATACCAACGTTTGAGCGATTCATGGATGCTGGTGTCAATCACTTTGTAATTAGGTTCTGGGGTAAGAATTACTTTGGCTCTATTGACAAGTTTGCAAGCCATGTGATGCCTGTACTCAGAGAAAAAGCCAAGAAATAGTCATTTTATTCCTTATTCCTATGGAAAATGATTTACTTTACTAGTTGATAGTGTGTACTATGGATGAGGATCTTCCAGAAGAAATAGAAAAATGTCTTTCCATCTTGGATGAAAACATGGACGTATTGTCCAATCTTGAATTTGATTTGGATGATGAAAACGAAGATGAATTGACTCCTGACATGAATCTTCACAATCTATTTGACATGACTGAGGATGTGGCAGAATCTGCAAAGCTGAAAAGAGCAGAGTTGAATTTTACACGACGGCAATCTGAAGATTCGTTATGACTTATGCGGTCTTTTGCTTTTTGTAAATGATTTAGCTTTGCGTTTACTCTTTTGTTTTTCCAGTCTTTTTCTGGTGCGTTCTGTTGCATTTGTTGATCCCTGAATAATTTTTGTCTTGCTTCCGTCTCTTAGCATGATTGCTTTTCCCTTGAATCTGAATTCCACGTCCCTGCATTTGATATAGTATTTTTTGAGGCAAAAAAATATCCTGTTGTTGGTGCCATGCATTTCTTTGACCTCTTTTGATTTTTTTAAATCGTTGAGGACGTTTCGCAGAATGCCCTTGTCGATATCTGTAATTCTGTGTAGTTCTCTAAACCAAATGAATTTTGATTCTGCTCCCCATTCTTCTAAGAGTTCTAGTGTGATCCGTGTGGCATCTTCTCTTTCCTCGTCAATCTCAACCATTTGCTTATGCTGCCATTCTCCTGAATTTAGCGATTTACATTATGAACAATTTGGATGATAAAAGTCAAATTTTAGAATGTGGTTTCTTTTTGATTAATTTCGAAATGTTATCCTATGGATGTAGAATCAAAAACTGAATGTACAGAATTAGAGTGCAGGATTTTAGAAATCAAAGCAATGGTCAAGGAAATGGATGAGGAAGATTAGTACTATCTCTTTGATTTTGCTTTTCTTTCTTTGATCCTGGACTTTGTCACCTTAACTGACTGTCTTTGATTATTTTCCATTTTGGTTGCTATGGAATCAATTTGTTTGATAATCTTTGATTGCTGTTCGGCAGAATTTGTTTTTAGTAGTTTTACCTTCAATTTTTTTAACTGGTTTGAATAAGTATCAAAGTCGCCCTTTAGTTCGTTAAGATAGGGATCATCCATGAATTTTTTTATCTGTCCTGTATTTTAGGGATTTCCATGATCTTGATTTATAACATTATTTTGATGAGCCTACTCATGCAGCTAACCGGCATTCTTCAGATTAGATCCTATGAGAAAGTAAAACAATTTCTAAATGAGGAGCACGTTGGACGTGTTTCAAGTATTGATGAAAATAGTTTTCCTCAGATAATTCCGATGAATTTTGTATTTCTTAACGATGCAATCTATATGCACTCTCATGTGAAAGGTGAAAAACTGGACAATGTTTCTAGAAATAACAAAGTTGGTTTTGAAGCTGATAGGGAATTGGAATTTTTACCGTCTTATTTTGAACACCCAAGTAACGCATCTCTTGCTGATACGTTGTACATCAGTGTTGTAATCAAGGGGATGGCATTTTTCGTGTCTGATAGGGAAGAAAAAACACTTGCGCTAAACGGATTGATGGAAAAATATCAGCCAGAGGGACGCTATGATCCAATTCAATCTGATATGCGAGTTTTGGATGCTGTCAGCATAATCAAAATAACTCCTCAGACACTTCATGGCAAGTACAAAATTGGACAACATATGAAATCTGAAAATAGGATGAGTCTGGCGCAAAAAATCCTAAAGAAAAATTCTCCTACTGCACTTCAAACTTTGAAAATCATGGGCTTTGAGGTGACTGACAATGGACTAAAAATGGTGGATGAGCCTGTATGGTAACTTTTACTTGAAATTTTGCTTCTATGAATCAAATGTTGTGTTGAATTTGTCAAATTTCAAAATTATGGATTATTTCTCTATTCATGCTGTCAAGTCATATTTTTGCGTGTGATTTTCTTTTCAGATACCTGTTTCTGGGTTTGAAATTACCTTGACACCTGGTTTCCATGCTGCAAACGTTAGCTATAAGTTCAGTTTTCAAAGATTGTGTATGTTGGAACAAATGTCTCGATTTGAATTGGCTTCTGATTACACGCCTACCGGTGATCAACCTCAAGCCATTGATGCATTGGTTGACGGCGTGCAGAAAGGTTCTGTACAGACATTACTTGGTGTGACTGGAAGTGGTAAAACTTTCTCTGTTGCAAATGTAATTGCAAGAACGGGAAAGAACACTCTTGTAATCTCACATAACAAAACCTTGGCAGCCCAACTCTATTCTGAATTAAAACAATTTTTCCCAAAAAACAACGTGGGATACTTTGTATCGTATTATGATTACTATCAACCTGAAAGCTATCTTCCTCAGACTGATACCTATATCGAAAAGGATACCCAAATCAATGAAAAAATTGAAAAATTAAGGTTGGAGGCAACTGCAATGCTGCTTTCTGGCGAACCCACGATTATTGTTTCTACGGTATCATGCATCTATTCCCTAGGAAATCCGCAAGACTGGAAGGATTCGGCTGTATCTGTGATGACCGGAGATGAGATCAAACGAGATGAAATCATTCGAAAGTTAATTGATGCACGATATGAGAGAAATGACACTGAAGTCGCGCCTGGAAATTTCAGAGTAAAAGGTGATACGATTGACATCACTCCAGCATATTCTGAAGACATAGTTAGAATCTCTATGTTTGGAGATGAGATTGAAAAAATTGCACTGCTTGACCACGTATCGCTAAAAGAAAAGAAACGGATTCCACAAATGGTAATTTTTCCCGCAAAACATTACCTGATAGCAAAAGATGTTAGCAAAAAAGCTGTCAAGTCAATTCGTTCTGAACTGAAAAATCATTTGCCAAAGCTCAATGATCTTGAAAGACAGCGGCTTGAGATGAGAACAAAATATGATTTGGAAATGATTGAAGAGCTTGGATATTGCTCGGGAATTGAAAATTATTCACGACATTTTGATGGTCGAAAGGCTGGCGATAAGGCGTTTTGCCTAATGGATTTCTTTGGAGATGATTATCTTTTGGTAATTGACGAATCACATGTCACTCTACCCCAATTACATGGGATGTACAAAGGAGATTATTCTAGAAAGGACAAACTTGTTACATACGGATTCAGACTGCCAAGTGCATATGACAATCGACCCTTGAAATTTGAAGAGTTTGAGGAGTACATCCAAAACACTGTGTTTGTTTCTGCAACCCCTTCTGAATATGAGAAAAAGATATCATTAAAAATCGTGGAACAGCTAGTTAGACCCACCGGATTACTTGATCCTCAAATCGAGATCAGACCCACCAAAGACCAGATGGATGATCTGATTGTAGAAATCCAGAAAAGATCCGCCGATTCTGAGCGTGTTCTGGTCACAACTCTGACCAAACGGATGGCTGAGGATTTGGCTGAATACCTCTCAAAAAAACATGTCAGGGTACGCTACATGCATTCAGAAATTGAAGGATTGCAAAGAACCGAAATAATCAGGCAGTTACGTCTTGGCGAATTCGATGTTTTGGTCGGTATCAATCTTCTCAGGGAAGGCCTGGATATACCTGAAGTTTCTTTGGTCGCAATTTTGGATGCTGACAAGGAGGGGTTTTTGAGGAATTTTACCAGCTTGATTCAAACATGCGGTCGTGCTGCAAGAAATTCAAATGGAACCGTGATAATGTACGCTGATCAAACCACCAAGTCGATGAAAAATACTATTGATGAAACTAGGCGTCGTAGAGAAAAGCAAATTCAATACAACAAGGAACACGGAATTGTTCCTAGGACTATAATCAAATCGGTTCCAGAACAAGAAACTGCTTTAGATGACTCGAAATTAAAATCAATACACGATCTTGTTAATGATGTAATAGATCTGGATGCACAAATGAAAAAATACTCGGAAGAATTAGATTTTGAACGCGCCATAGAGTGTAGGGATAGAATCAAACGCTTAGAGAAGGAGATTGAATTCAAAAATGGCAGAAAATAAATTAAAAATTCGTGGTGCAAGACATCACAATCTGAAAAACTTGGACATTGACATTCCAAAAAATAAGATAGTTGTGATTAGTGGATTGTCTGGTTCGGGAAAATCCACATTGGCTTTTGATACCATCTATGCTGAAGGTCAGAGGAGATACGTTGAATCCCTTTCATCTTATGCCCGACAATTTTTAGAAATGATGGATAAGCCTGATGTCGATTCAATTGAAGGCCTCTCTCCCGCAATTTCTATTCAGCAAAAAACAACCAGTAAAAACCCACGTTCCACTGTTGGAACTACCACCGAAATCTACGATTACATGAGACTGTTGTTTGCAAGAATTGGAATTCCATACTGTACAAATTGTGGGCGCAAGGTTTCAACGCAGTCAATAGAGCGAATATGTGATTCTGTACTCAAGGATTTTACGGGAAAAAAGATTCTCATTCTGGCTCCTCTTGTTCAGAGAAAAAAAGGCACGTATGAAAAACTGTTTGAACAGATCAAAAAGGATGGCTATTCTAGAATGCGCCTAAACGGTGAAACTCTGAGCCTGGATGATGAAATTCCTCCACTAGACAGACAGAAATGGCACAATATTGAGGTCGTAGTGGATAGAATAACCGCCGAAAAATCAGAAAGGTCTCGACTCTTTGAAGCAATTCAAACCGCAATCAAGGCATCTAAGGGCGATGTGATGATCGCATCTGATAAAACGGAAAGAATCTTTTCTCAAAACAACGCATGTCCGTATTGTGGATTGACTGTCGGCGAATTGGAACCAAGATCCTTTTCGTTTAACTCCCCGTTTGGCATGTGTAAAACATGTAATGGTTTGGGTGTGAAGATGGAGTTTGACGCTGACTTGGTGGTCCCTGATAAAACAAAGTCCATTTTGGATGGTGCCATAGTTCCTTGGAGCGGGAGGTTTTCTGCGTTTAGACGTCAAGCATTGCGAGCAGTTGGACAAAAGTTTGGTTTTGACCTGATGACTCCTTTTGATAAAATAAAACCAGAACATCTTCGGATAATTTTGCATGGAACAAATGATCTGATTGATTTTGAATATAGATCCAAGTCTGGAAATTCATCTTGGAAGTCAACCAACGTGTTTGAAGGTGTTTTGGTAAATTTACAAAGAACCTTTATGGAAACTGATTCCGAATCCAAGAGAGATTGGCTTAAACAATTCATGCGGGACACTCCGTGCAATGCATGTGGTGGAAAAAAACTTAAACCCGAATCTCTTGCGGTGAAAATTAATGAAAAAGGGATAATGGATGTATGTGATTTATCAATTGATCACTGCTATGATTTTTTTTCTACTTTGAAACTAACTGAAAATGAAAAATATATTGCAAGAGATGTTTTGAAAGAGATCAAAGAACGCCTTGAATTTTTAATGAATGTCGGACTAAATTATCTCACATTAAACAGGCTAAGCTCTACATTGTCTGGAGGTGAATCACAAAGGATAAGACTTGCAACACAAATCGGTTCTAACCTCACAGGGGTTTTGTATGTGCTTGATGAGCCTACCATTGGATTGCATCAGCGTGATAACTCCCGACTCATTAAAACGCTAAACAAGCTACGAAATCTAGGAAATACTGTGTTGGTTGTAGAGCATGACGAAGAAGTTATACGAAATTCGGATTGGATGATTGATCTGGGTCCTGGTGCTGGAATACATGGCGGCAACGTAGTTTTTGAAGGTACATTGAAACAAATTCTAAAAGGAAATACGTCTGTAACTGGAGATTACCTGAAGGACCATTCTCTGATTACGCTAAAAGATAAAATCCGAAACAGATCTGGTTCATTGATTATTAAAAAAGCATCAGAAAACAATCTGAAAGATGTAGATGTTGAGATTCCGTTGGGTCTTTTTGTATCTGTAACTGGAGTATCTGGTTCTGGAAAATCAACGCTGATAAATGATATTTTGCTCAAGTCTCTGGAAAATCATTTTTACAAATCCAATGTTAGGCCGGGAAGCCACAAGGATGTGTCTGGTTTAGAAAATATTGATAAAGTCATTGCAATCGATCAGTCCCCCATTGGCAGAACTCCTCGTTCAAATCCCGCTACTTACATTGGCGCCTTCACTCCTATCAGAGAACTTTATGCAAACACGACACTGTCTAAGGAGAGGGGATATGCTCCGGGACAGTTTTCGTTTAATGTTGCTGACGGTAGATGTTTTGTGTGTGATGGCGACGGAGTCAAGCAAATTGAGATGCAATTTCTATCTGACGTATACGTCAAATGCGATGAATGCAAAGGGAAGAGATACAACACTGAAACTTTGTCCGTGCTATACAAGGGAAAAAATATTTCGGATATCTTGGGAATGACTGTCTATGAGGCTCTGAATTTCTTTGAAAACGTCCCTTCGATTAAGCGAAAGCTACAAACGGTTTATGACGTTGGACTGGGGTATATCAAATTGGGGCAATCCTCCACCACGTTGTCAGGCGGTGAGGCACAAAGGGTGAAACTTGCGTCTGAACTGTCCAAGCGTGGAACCGGCAAGACTCTTTACATTCTAGATGAGCCCACGACAGGCTTGCATTTTGCAGACGTTCAAAAATTGCTTGAAGTCCTTAACCGTCTGGTGAACTTGGGAAATACCGTGGTGGTAATTGAACATAACATGGATGTGATTAAAAATTCAGATTGGATAATCGATCTTGGACCAGAGGGCGGTGATGAAGGTGGCATGATTGTTGCTTGTGGAACACCTGCTGAAATTGCAAAGGCCCCTGGAAGTTATACCGGAAAGTATTTGAAGAAATTAATGAAAAAATGACTTTTGATATTTCTAAAATTTCCATTCCTACTGATCCTGGAATTTATTTGATGAAAGATCTAGATGGGAAAATTATCTACATTGGCAAGGCAAAGAATCTAAAAAATCGTGTTAGGTCGTATTTCAACAAAAATCAAAACTGCAAGACGCAAAAACTGGTAGAAAATATTTCGGATATTGAATTTGTATTAACTGATAACGAAAGCGAGGCTTTTCTTTTAGAATCAAACATGATCAAAAAATACCGTCCACGCTTTAACATCGAATTAAAGGATCAACAAAGATACACGTATCTTAGAATTTCTGATGAAAAATATCCGCGTCTGTTGGTTTCGAGAAGAACTAGGGATGGAAAATTCTTGGGGAAAGGTAAGGTCTTTGGACCGTTCACACAGGGAAGCTCAAAACTACTTACAATTGGAACATTAAGAAAGTCATTTCAAATACGAATCTGCAAAACTCTTCCAAAAAAGGTCTGCTTGGAATACCATTTGGGAAATTGTGAGGGGCCATGCGAATTCAAAGATGCCCAAAAGCGATATCCTAAGCATGTTGAAGGATTACAAGACGTTCTGAAAGGCAAAAATCAAACCAAAGTTTTCACAAAAAAATTAGAAGATGAAATGCGCCAGGCTGCAGAATTACAGCAATTTGAACGTGCAAAAGACATTCGTGACACTTTGGTCAGGCTTGGAAGTCTTAGGACAAAACAAAAAATGGAATACGTTGAAAACTCTGATGAGGAATATTTTGGAATAGGAGTTCAGGAACAATCTGCAGCAGTCATGAATTTTAGAATGATCAACGGGGTGATAAGAGATAGTGACAAGTTCTTTTTTGATTTGGTGGGGGATAACTCCTTTTCCAATTTTTTATACCAATACTATTCCACACATAAGATTCCAAAATTTATTTTGGTTAGCAAACTACCTGAAAATAAAAAATTACTAGAGTCTTTGTTTTCAGAACAATCTGGATTCCCTGTTCAGATATTGGTCCCTAGTAAGGGCAAGAAAAAGGATATCATTGATCTGATTTTAAAAAATATCAAACTGATGCATTCTAAAGGAGGTGATCCTGGATTGGTCGAACTAAAGGAAATCCTTCATCTTCCGGTAATCCCAAACGTGATCGAATGCTTTGATATTTCCAATCACGGTGATGATTTTGCTGTGGGTTCTATGGCTAGATTCGTTGGAGGAATTCCAAACAAATCTGGATATAGAAAATTCAAAATCAAAACTGTGTCTGGAAGGGATGATTTTGCAATGATTGGTGAAATAATTAAGAGGCGGTATTACAGACTATTAGAAGAGAATTCTGAGCTTCCTGATTTGATAGTGATCGATGGTGGCAAGGGTCAACTAAGTGCTGCAATGAAATCTCTGGTATCTCTTGGTTTGAAATTGCCGTGTATTTCTTTGGCTAAGGAAAATGAAGAAGTATACGTTCCAAAAATTAAAAATCCCGTTCTGATTCCAAAATACAAATCCTCGCTGAAGATTTTGCAATATGCAAGGGATGAAACCCATAGATTTGGTGTGGCGTACAATAGAACGATACGTAAAAATCAGATAAAATAAGAAAAAAGGAAAAAGTTTTTGCTGCTTAGTTTACTGAAACATTGCCGACCATCCATGGGTGAACCATACAGAAGTAATCATATTCTCCAGCGTCCTCAAATGTAAATGCAAATGTTGCATCTGCCATTAGTAGACTGCTGTCAAATACTCCTGTTGGGCCATCCGCTGGACTTCCACTGGTTACAGTGTGTGCTGCTGTGTCGACGTTGGGCCATTCTACTGTATCTCCAGCATTAATTGTGATATTTGCTGGTGAAAAACATGAGTCAGTTTCTTCACATCCTGGAACTGAAGTTCCTACTGGAACTTCAACAGTGTGTGTTGTTGGTCCTGCTGGTTCCTCCATCATGATTTCTTCTTCAACAGTTTCTTCCACTGGTTCCTCCATCATGATTTCTTCTTCAACAGTTTCTTCCACTGGTTCCTCCATCATGATTTCTTCTTCAACAGTTTCTTCCACCACTTTCTCAACTTTTGGAGTTTCCTCGACCTCTTTTTCTTGTATTATCGGTTTTGGAATGGGGGTAGATGTATCTGCATCTTGAGATGCACCTAATGATGCTGCAGCTCCTAGTGCTATAGCTACAATTGCAACTGCAATTACAATTCCAGCATTGTCTATGCCTGCCATAATTGATCTCAGGCAATACGTATACTAAATAAATCTAATCGTGACTATCATATCCATAAACATGTTTTCTCATGTTTTGAAATTTACTTTTCTGTATTTTTTTATAAACTGTTTTGTTTTTTCTTAGAATATCTGTTTTTAGTATTTTAAAATCCTTAAAACTAAAACAATCTCTTGAAAATTCCACATTATCGTTTAAATTGTAATCATGATGCCATCATTGAAATTTAACGAATTTTTCTTTTGTCAATCTAAACGTAACACAATTTCAACGTACAACTGCAAAATTCCAAAATAACTATCATTTTTGATCTTGATTTTCTTTGCCTTGGATATTTTTTTTGGCTAAATTTTTACCAATACTAATTGATTCAAATTTGACTTTCAATTTTCTTTGTACTATCAATTGTCTGATAAATTGTATGCGTTTTTGTATAAATTGATCTTTAATCTTTGATTCTGACATAAATTGATCAAACATAATTTCGTCATCACATTTGATTTTAACAATATCTTCGTTTTTAATAATGAACATCCCGATTCCCCAAAACAAACCAATGTGCAATGCAACATATTTTGATTGTAAATCTGTCAATTTGTCTTTATACATACTTACATGGTTTCTGCTCTGCTCAATTTTTGAATCATCAGTTTGAATGACCCATGATATTTTTTTTGTATTCCCATCAGAATAAAAAACATGGTGCAATTGTCAATCAAAAAGGGGTCTTTTGTCTATATATTTTGAATACTTCATTTATGATCATAGATTCAAATATCAACGTATGATCGAATCCCATGCATTTTTTTCAAAAATGGTAGATGAATTGATTGAATTTTCGGAATATGACCCTGAGTTGGCGGACGGAATCAAGTGGCTTGATAACCAGGCTCTGAAAAAAGGCATTACGTTTTACGACATGGTCTTTGAAGTTCTGTACAAACATGATGTAAATTCCAAAGCTAAAGATTGGCTTAGTACGAGAAACTGAAATTTATTTTCTCAAGTCTAGTGTTTTGTATTCACAACCTTGTGGTCCGCAGTACTTTCCAACATAGACCGCCTTTGGTCTGTATAGTGCTGTTTTAGGTGCCGCTTCTGCAAACTTTTCTTCAATGATGTGGGTTGCCCACCCTACAACTCTTGAAATTGCAAAAATTGGTGTGTTAAGATCCATTGGAATCTTTAACATGTAGTAAATTGATGCGCTGTACAAATCCACGTTTGGATAGATGTCTCTGTCTTTTTGCAACTTCATTTCTGAAATGGTTGTGGTTTCAACTTTTTCTGTCATGTCAAACCATTTCTCTTTATTTTTTCCTGCAAGTTTCCTTGACAGTTCTTTTAACACCTGTGCCCTTGGATCGTAAGTTCTGTAAACTGCGTGACCCATTCCCATGATTTTATCTCCCATGCTCATCTTTTCTTTAATCCAACTCTCAACCTTGTCCAATTCTGCAATTTCTAACAGCATTTTCATTACCTCCGTGTTGGCTCCACCGTGTAGCTCTCCGCTCAATGCTCCTATCGCTGCACTGGAAGCTGAATACATGTGGGCTCTTGTTGAGGCGACTTGTCTGGCTGTAAAAGTTGATGCATTGAATGTATGATCCGCATGAAGAATCAGGCAAATATCAAATATTTTCTCCACCTCCGGATCTGGTTTTTCTCCTGTCATCATGTACAGGAAGTTTGCTGCGTGGCTCAACGAGGAATCAGGATCCACCGTATCCAATCCATTTCTGATTCTTTGCCAGCTTGCAACGATTGTGGGAACTTTGGCAATCAGATTTATGGCTTTGTCGTAGCTTGCCTCCTTGCTGGAAAATTCCTCATCATAGTATCCTGCGAGTGCGGACACGAATGCTTGAAGCATATCCATAGGATCTGCATCCTTTCTCCAGTTTCCCATGTTCTTTTGCATTTGTTTTGGAATGTATCTTGCCTCGATCAGTTTTGTATTAAATTCTGCTAGTTGAGATTTTGTTGGCAGTTTATCGTACAGTAATAGGTATGCTGTTTCTTCAAATGTTGAATTCCTTGTGAGATCTAAAATGTCAAATCCTCGATAGATTAGCTTGCCTTTGTCTCCGTCAATGTTTGAAATCTTTGTATCTGCAACTTCGATTCCACGCAGGCCGATGTTTTTAGTCTCCATATTGAGCCTACTGAAAATCTTCTATTATATTTTCGCTAAAATTACGTCTATGAAGTTTAGTAATTAGTCTAATCTACTAACCCGATAGTTGGCTTTTAATATTTTTGAATATGTCCCTTATCATTGTTAATCAAGAAAGAGCGATCTAGGCAGACATTTGAGGAGAAAATAACCCACAAGGCCAAGGGTACGCAGGAATCATACAAGACATTGCTGAATAAATGGGAAGAATTCTCACTTGAGAAGTTTCAAAACAAGGATATCGTTTCTGAATTAAAAATAGTTGAAGAGGATACATTATGGGATACTTTGCAGGAGTGGATCAACTGGAATAACCATAAAGGACAGATGCCACAGGTAAACAAGTTCAGATTCAGTCTGTTGAAGAAGTACCTACACCATAGAGGTATCAAGATTTTGAAGGAGGACATTGAGGAGAATCTTGATTTTCCAACCATTGTTGAGGAAGAGCCCTACCCGATGTCCTTGGAAGAAATGCAGAGTATAATCGCCAATGCTCCTTACAAGAAGAAGGTCATGTATCTGTGCATGATTAGTAGTGGGATGAGGATAGGTGAGACGTGTCAATTAAAGCCAAAACATCTTGATATGGAGAAAAAAAGAATCATGGTAAAGATACCTGCATCCATTGCCAAATACAATCGTTCAAGAAAGACGTTTTTCAGTATGGAGGCATCAAAGATACTGAGGCCGTTATTGAAGAAACTGGATGATGATGATGACCTGATTTTTGGCACCCATGACAATCCAAAGTATGCAGAAACCAACGAGATGCAGCAGCTAAAGAGGCTGCTGGAAAAAATAGGACTTTATGAAAAACAGGAAAATGGACACGGTAAGATTACAAGTCATTCCTTCAGGGCATATTTTATCACCAAGGTGTCACGATTCGACAGGGATCTGGCACATTTCCTAGCTGGTCAAAAAAACAAAATGTATCTTCCAAGATATAACCGATTAACTGATGATGAGAAGCTTGAACTATACATGAAGATAGAGGGTGATCTACTTGTCAATAATGCCGAGAAGCAAAAGGCCGAGCTCGAAAAGAAGCAAGCGGAAAATTCTAAATTACAGAAAAAAGTTGATCAAATTGAGGAGATGAAGAAACAAAGTGACCTGCAGGCAAAAGGCAAGAATAATCTGGAAAGCAAGATGGATGAAATGCAAAACGACATGAAGGAAATGCAGTTCAAGTACATGGAAGCGAAGAACCAGCCAATATCAGAAGAAGAATTAGAAAAACTTGCAAAGAAGATTAAGAAACTGGACAATTAAAATTGAAAAATATCTAAAACTTCAAAAACCCATGAAATAAGATCCATTGTAGATCGCAGTTTTAGATACTAAAAAATAAGGAATTATTGAGAACTAGACTGGTTTTCAAAATAATCGATATTTTTTATGGTTCTTGTCTGATGCGTAGTCCCATGTCTTATCCATCCATGTTGTATTTTCCAGCCATCTTGTTTGATGATTTTGTGAACACTCCAAGGCAAAGGAATTGTCACTGATTTTTTATATCCCCCATTAGACAATTTTTCTAATTTTTTTTCTAAACGTGGAGGAAATCTAGAACAATGTAACCTAAAACTACACCAGGCACGTTGATTGGTGTGCTTTTTCCGATCGAATTTATCAATTGTTTCTTTGTCATAATTATTTTCAATTTTTTTCGATTCTCTTACTGTTTTTCTATACCGATTTGAGGTATAGTGACCAATACGGATAATGATCTCTTGTAGACTACTGAAATACACTAATTGAACAGTACCGTTATCTCTACCACATATGGGGCATGGGTTTGGTAATAATTTACGCTTAGCTGGCAAATTTGATCAGTACAGTAAATAGTTCTCTTAAGGTAATTAATATTATTTATTATTTGTATGACATTAACAAATCTAAAACATATTGTGGTTTCGGAGGAGAATTTTCAGAAACTAAAGAATCAAGGAAGAGCTGGAGATTCATTTAATGATGTTGTAACTTTAATTCTTAATAAACTTGATACTGACGTCCAGCAAAAAAGGAGTTCTTGATTGGTTATGTCCCACCTCCAAATTTCTTCTTATCAATGTAAATGCAATGAGATCAAAAATCATCTCCTAGTTTTTGATGGTGGCACAAAGATCCAAAATTATCAATGGATATGCTGTGATGCATGTTATGACATGGATGATAAACGATTTCTGATTTCAGAAAAGGATCTGTAATTTGATTAACAATTTAATAAAAAAAGGAGAAAATGAGCTGAATACTTTGACGAGTCATGCTCACTTCTCACAACACACATTCCAAAATTCAAGGATGAGGCTTGGGATATGATATTACATAATCTAGTTATATCTAATAAAGACCTTGAGTGTATTTTAGGATTTGATCAGAATCGTATCTCTTCAAATGGAGTTGTCATACAGTAATGTCCCACCTCATAATGGTCCCAGATGATTTTATCGCCCAAATATGCTTGAATTGTGGCGGATATGTTTCAGCGTTACTAGCAACAGCAAAAACAATCTGCCTGAATTGCGGGCAACAGTTCAAAATTGAAAAAGAACCAAAATTACAGGAGTTTTTTTTGGGTATGACTATTGGAATTGATAATTACTTTGAAGTCAATCCCGAACATTGCAAAGTCCAACTGAAAAAAATATTCCCAGACTGGCAGGTGACCGATGATCTCGAAATCATTCAGGGTCAATCCAACAAGCATGTAAGATTCATCACCGAATCGCAGATGGGACACTGCAAGTGGATGGGACTGTATCCGTCTGCAATTAGCATAGATCCAAAGATCATCTGGATAAAGTTTGCAGTTATCGGTAACGGCGGCACTGGCGGTGGAGGCATACTGTAGGATGACGATATCATGCAAGGGTATCTGCAATGTCTTTGAGGAATGCAAGATAAATTCCAGGATAAGTCGCTATGATCAGGGACAAAAGTATTGCAGTATATGCGACAAGTTCATCACTACAAATCAGGTCAGATGTGACTGCTGCAAAGTGGTCATGAGATCAAGTACACGTACGCACAAGAACAAAAATCAGTAACAAGCAAAGGGGATGGACATTGTATCGTAGTGATGACGGAATACTGTTCCGCCATTGCAAGGATATCATAATCCAATACAAAAAAAGGAGGATTGGATAAAATGACATCTACATCAAATCAGTCATTCTACTATTGGATGCGTCAATTCAAGGCCGAGACTGACACCGTTCGAGGATTCTTTACCAGGGCAATGACACTTGACAAAAACTTTCCAAAGACCAAGAAGAAACAGGCAATCATACAATATCTCAATGGAAAATACAATGAACTCTACAAGCCCATCTATGACGAATGTGAAATACTTGACACATTATACCAGCAGTATCTTGACGAGTTAGGTATCTTTGTAGAGTGTGGTAGGGACAAAGAGGCAAGAACACAATACATGGTAAAACGATTTGGAACACCAATTGCTATTGCACGTGACGGAGTCACACCCATTTTCAAGGTGCTTGACAGAAAGGGAAGTGTAAGCGGCAATCATGGCCTCTTTTGCAGGTACTGCAAAACCTGGCATCGACATGAGATGCCATGGGACGGTACAAGTCATAGAAGTGCGCATTGCAGTACCGAAAGCAGGTCTCCATATCGCAGCACTGGATACTATGTGACCAACAGAAAATTCATGAAGAAGGAAATTTCAAGATGAATAAAAAAATACCAGATGAGTTATTAAAATTGCCTGGGAATGTCAGAGATTGTATTTTATTTCAACATTGTTTCAAAAGAGAGAATTTAAAGAATGCAGGGGATGTACTAAATAAAATTCATGAGAAGAAGATAGAGGATAGCAATTATTTCCCCATTGCATATACCCGCATTGATGTTGAGATTTGTCCCGTATGCTACAAACATGTCGAACTGATAATTTTGGATGGTATTCATGTGCATTTGGAAATTATTCATGATGCAGGAGTGGTATCACCCATTCACTGGTGTGAATTAACTCCACAGTTTCGTGCCAATGAAATCATGATGAAGATTGTAAGAGATCTGGATCAATCACTCAAAGACAATTCAAAGTTTGGCGGTCATCCAACGGATGGAATTGGAGAATCAACTAATGGAAAGTCACCTGCTGTTAACGATAGATCAGGATGGAAGGAGTTTGTCTGATGACTCTTGATCAAGACACTCCTGTACACAAGTATCAAACCATTCCTTGTGATGCATGGACTACAAACGACTGGGCGGATTTCTATTCCTTTGAGCATGGTGTCAACGTATTGCCTGCGGACACTGGAAATCCAGATAAGGACAAACGAAAGCCAAAGGATCTTGAAATATGTGGTGGAACCTGGACCCAGTGGAAAAATGAGGCGATACCCAATGAGATTCATGAAGAATGGAAAAAGAGAGGGTCTTTTGAAAAGTATGGAATAGCAATAATTTGTGATAGGTGCTGGCGTAAGATTTACAAAACTAAAATCTACTGTAACGGAATTGATAATGACAATAAAATTGCGACTGATGAGTTATGGAGTACGGGCTTGGAAGAAAAAACGATGGTCGAACAGCACACAGAAAATCTTGACAAATCGCATATATTTTTCTTTTCAGAAGGGCGCCCAATGAAGCAACGAAAGGCTGATGAAGGTGGTATTGAAAGCAGAGGCTTTGATAAAGACAAAGTTCCAATTATAGAAGTGCAATCAGGAGGCAAGCTGATGTTCGTTACACCGTCACCACATCGGGACGGCTCTAACTATGGCATTGTTGGAACAACTGAGATTCTAAACGTGCCGGTTGAACAGCTTGAAAAGATGGTTGATGATGTTTGTGAGAAATATGGATTGCATTATCTAAAATCACAATCAACCAGCGTAAGTGAGAAAATCGAGAATCTGAAATTTAAAACCGAAAATACAAACAGGCAGGGTGACATACTGTCTATCGGAAAAGAATGGGCAATGTGAAATAGAGACTGGGTTGATGAAGATGATTGCATTTACTATGCAAATAAATTAAATAAAAAACTTGGTGATCATTATACCGATGATGTTGCTACTCAAAAGGGGCGGGCCATTTGGAAATATTTGCTTGATGATGAACCAAATCCCGAAGCAGCAATTAAAACGGAGTTAAAGGCCCAATGGGACGTCATTCGCAATAGGCTATCAACAAAAGAAGACAAAGATTTTGCAAAGAAGAGGATCAATGAATTGCAAGAGCAATTAGAATCAGACATAACGCAATGGGATGAACCTAAGAAAAAATCTACCGGGGTAGCAAAAAACAAGGACAAAGACATTGTAGACAAGACGGCTGTTATTATAAAAAATAACAATCATTTCATCACGATAAGAAAGACAAATGAAATTTTACTTTACAATGGAAAAATCTACAGTAATGATGCTGCAGAAAGCATAATCAAGGAAGCAGCCGAATCAATAATTGAGAACTGCACGACTCATGAGAGAATCGAGGTCGTCAACAAGATCAAGGCCCAGACAGGCGCCGATAACGAGGATTTTGATACCAATCCTAAACTGCAGACGTTAGAAAATGGCATATTGAATCTGGAAACGATTCAATTGTCCGAACATACGCCAAGTAATCTTAGCAAGGTACTGTTGCCAGTCAAGTTCATCAAGCCTGAATTTGAGATCAGAGACGAGACAATGTTTGAGGATATCGAAAAGAACCTCAAGGATACGCTGTTCTGGAAATTCTTGACAAGATCGTTCACTGTTGATGGTAGGTTCCAAAAGGAAAGCTTTGAGACAATTCTTGAGATTACTGCCAGCTTCATAATCAAAAGTCAGATTGATGCAAAGATGTTCATGAATTTGGGAGGCGGTGATAATGGCAAGTCTGTGTATCTGGCATTTACCGGAAACATGATAGGAAAAGACAACATTGAACGCATTCAGCTTCAGGATTTGGAAAATGACAAGTTCATGTGTGCCAAGCTTGAGGGAAAAATTGCTAATATCTTCCCTGATCTGGAACCTGATGAGCTAAGACATACAGGTAAAATCAAGGCAATCGCATCAAATGAGGGAATCGAAGTACAGAACAAGTATCAGCCGGCATTCAAGCTGTACCCCTTTGTCAAGATGATGTTCTCCTGCAACAGATTCCCAAAGGCACATGATCAGGATCAGGGATTCTTCAGGCGTTGGATAATTGTAAAATGGGAACGTAACTTTGAGGGGGATCCTGAACGAGATGAGCACCTCATTGACAAGCTCCTGGACAACAAAGATGAGACAAACATGGTATTTTCTGTCATGGTGTATTTGGCCCGCAAACTCCTCAAGGAAGGCAAATTCACATATTCCAAGGATTGGCAAGCGGTCAGACGTGAGTGGAATGCCAATGCGGATCCTGTGGAGGACTTTGCAACTAATTACATCATAGACAGTGACAATCACAAAAGTAAGCTTGAGACTCACCGATTCTACAAGGAAATAATGCTCTCAAAGGGTGAAAAGCACCTTGGAATTGGACAGTTTGGTAAGGTGTTTTCTGAATATTATGAGGGTGATGTCGATAAAGATGGGAATAACAGAGCCGTCAGGGTATGGCTCAATATTGACTTTAAGAAGCCAAAGCAGGCTGACTTGAAGGAGTTTCAATAATGGTTACTTTTTTGGTTGTAAACCTTTTTCATATTTTTCCTGTCGTTGAGGTTTACAATCTATTTAGTAACCAAACTATATCGTGCCTACCACAACAATCATCACACAATAGAGGTATTTTTTCATGAAATATCCTCATGCCACACCAATAAAATCACCATTCTATGCGGTTCAGAATGAACTCGATGCCTGACTGAATCAGACTTGCTTTTGGATCAGGAAATCTCTAATGAGCTCTAGCTCGCTTTTAGGCACGACTTGTGAGCTAAACGACCCTTCGTTTAGAAATGTCTTAAGCCATGTCTTTGCAGACGCAAAATATGTCTCAAAAAAATAAAGAGAAATCTAGGCATGACTTGTGCGTAAAAGAGGGCCAGTTTAGAGCGATTAGCTGCACTTTTTCATGAGTTTTATGCCTGTTTTGTTAGATCTTTTTAGAATTGAAATGAGTTGCTTGCCCCCATGTTAGGCACCAATCAAGCTCATATTATGCACATTTAACACACTCGCTGCTAAAATACCATATCAGTTCACAATTGTATCATGATGATGATTGATGGGATTCAATGATAATGTCTGTTGTAAAAAGCATTGAACCACTGAGAGACATCTCCCAACTATCACGTAAGGAAAGAGTAGACATCAGAAACCAAATCATCATCAGCCAGGTATACTCGGGCGTAGACAAAGAAGACGTAGCCAGGCAATTTACAATCTCAGTCAGACAGCTAGACCGTATCATCAAGCAGGTAGACGACGCCAATCAAGAGTGGTACAATAACCTGCTAAGAAATGGAATGTCCGCAATGTTTCGATATAATTCCATGCAGGTATTTGACGAGATTGCCACGTTAAAGTCATTGCGCAATCAGACTGCGGAACCTGAAAAAAAGTTTGACATGACACAGGGCATAATCAATTCGATAATCAGCTACAACAAGATGCTTGCTGAAGGTCCGACATATGCAAGAATGATGGAACTTGTGAAGAAAACTGAGTCAAAATCTCGATGCTAATATTCCATAACTGGATCATGGCAAGTATCATGATGATTGAGGATGTGACCATTAGACGAAGAGAGATAATGAAGATAATCACGCAACTAAGAAAGAACGGTTAGCGAGTAAACAGATACACCGTAAAAGACCATCTGGACAAATCAGGGTTGGACATCTCAGTATCCATCATCTATTGTGACATGACGGCAATCAACAGGGAAAATACCTGGGTCCGTGACCTTGCAGAGTCAAACTATTCGGCATACCAGGAGGATATCTCAAACACGTTTGACTGGCTGGAAATGCAAGCATCCACACGGTTTGAATCCACACATGATCACGTGTGGCTGAATATCATACTCAAGGTTCAGGATTCCAGAATAAAGCACACCAGTGGTGAGAACATCAACATATCCGCTGCGTTGCTTGGAAAAAAATTCAAGGAACTTACAGATGACATACAATCCATCACGCCATTACAAGAAAAAACTTTTGATAGTGATGTGTCATCACCACCACCGCCAATGGTCTATGTCATCAAACTTTGCAAACAGCAAAACGACAATGAGACAGATGATGCACAATGACCAAAACCGCATGGACTGACAACAACTATGAGGGAAAGGCACTGCGTCGAGTATTCACCAGACTGCTAGTCCGATTTGAAAAGGAAATAAAAAAAGATGACATTGATTTAGATAAATTGGAAAAGATATCCAGGACATTAACCATGCTTGCAAAGACAAAAGGCATGTTGGCATTCAAGGAAACAGACATTGAAAAAAGAATCAAGATGTTAGAATCAATGATTCCTGCAGACATCAAAAAGGGTACCATTATTTCAGGTGTGGTACCCACATGCAAAGAATTGCCTTTATTCAAAAACTAAAACTCCATCAGGTAATTACCGTCTCCTAAATTTGATAACTCCTCTTACTATGTTGCATGGCAAAACAATTCGTTCCAATTATTGTACCTGAATCTACCAGAAAACAGATCAGGACAAACAAGGAAAGTCAGAGCTATCCAGAATATTTCAAGACATTAATTGAAAAACAGATATAACTAAAAAGACTGCAACCAAGAAAACTAGCATTCTGTGCCCGCATCGTATCAAGAGAATGATTCAGGGCAGGGCCGATCAAATCATTATTGCTCACCATACCATATGGAAAAATTATCATAAGAAACAAAGATACAAGAAAATCTAATTCGAGGTACATTGAGAAATGCAAGTTGGATCACAGTAGAGTTCTCACTCAAACAAAGTAGACCATGACATCTCATGGCATGACGTTCATGGAGGAGGAGAAAAACAGATCTGAAAACACACTATTTCAACAAAATCTGTTATCACGTTTTAAAAAACTTTCTTTTTTTGTCAACTATAAAACACCAGATTCTTTTAACAAAAATCAACCTAACTGAGAGAGAGTATGGCAAAGCGCTACAAGTCTCCAATCACTTATCGCCTGCGAGAAATACCAGTAAAGTAGATCAAGGTATGGAAGGATGCACAGGCAAGAAGACTTGATAGGGAAGGAATTGCAGAGCTTACACGTTCCATCAAGAACGAATGACTTCAGAATCCGCCAATGGTCCAAAAGGAATCAAAAAACTCGTATCTTTTGATGTCAGGGCAACGAAGACTTGCAGCACTAAAAAGAATAGGCGCAAAAAAGATACCCGTATTGTTACTTACTCAGAGTACAAAATATGATTTGGATGATGCAAAAGCGGCATCCGTAGTTGAGAATCTTCACCGAAACAAGATGGGTACAAAGGATATGACAGCTGCCTGTGTATTTTTGACTGAATCTGTCGGAAAAGGAAAAGCAGCAAAATCACTTGGCATATCTTCACAGACCCTTAAGAAATATCTTGGATTTGCAGCAGTTCCTGACAAATTAAAACAGTATGTTCCAAAGAAACTTTCCCGTGATGACGCTACTAGACTGTATCAAACCATTCCAAATGTATCCAAGGCAATGCAAATTGCAGAAAAAATCATTTCACTTGATCAGAGGCTTCGCAAGCAATATCTGTATCATCTGGCAAAAGATCCAAAGTCATCTCATGCCAAACTGCTCAAAAAAGCAAAGGCAGGATTGCTACAGCATAGAGTCACAGTAAATCTAAACAAGGGCAATGCAAAAAAACTGCAAAGCCTGGCTGCAAGAAATGGTGTAGATATAACTGAGATGGCAGAGAAGATAATGTATGACCATTTGAAGAGAAAATAAATTGAATGCAAAGTATCCTGTTTGAAAATTTTACGGCAATCTCATCTGAACGTAGTATAGTTATAGAAATTTGAATTCACAGTTCAAGATTCATGAGATTCCAGCCATTATGGCAGTAGATGCGAGATTAATTACACACGAGATTTTAGATGCAGGGCAAGAAAGGCTGGGCCACCATACCCAATGTATTACGAATGTGATTTATACAATTCAGCTAGTACTTGGTACAAATCAGAGTACTTCGAGTTTAGTAATTATGGTGAGGACATGTGATTGAGACCTTAAAAATAAAGAATTGTACGTGTCAAGTCGATACTCTGTTTTTCAGATTTTACAAATATAATCTAAAAGAATAAACTTGTAGATGCATTCATGTGTTCAATTTGAATGAAATTTTTCAGGTATGGAAGAGGTCGTTCGAGGGCTTCATCACAGATGATAAAAATAAGTATAGATCCATATCAGATCCTTGCTTCATTAAATTAGGAGATTCAATGCTATATCTTGATATAAAAAACCAAAATTTGGTTTCAGGAGTTTTTAAAATTTTTTTCAAAAGTACCGAGTTATCTTTTAACCGAGCAGAAGAAAAAATGACCGAGCAATTCAATTACATTAAATCCATTTTAGATTTAATAAAATTAAAAATTGATCCTGATTGGAAGGATGATCTAGAACCTCTAAGACCTAAACCTGCAAAATTTCAATGTTTTACAAGTATACCAATTAAAGGAGATATTCTTTTTCCTAATGCACAAAAGGTTTCAAACAAAGAAATTTCTAGCTTAGAAACAATTTTTGCAAGAATAAAACAAAACCAAATAACCACTGCCCTAAAACTTGTTTTAAACTTAATTAATCTCAAAACAAGTCGTTCTTCTGAAAGTTTTTTCAATCATTGGATTTCTTTTAACATCGTTTATTCTGAATTAACATCAATTTATGGTTATGATACGCAAGCCATTGAAAAATTTTCAAAAAATTATCCATCTGATTTGGAATTAAAACAATTGCTTTTAAATCATAAAAATACTATATGCAAATTGAGTAAGGCGAATTTAATGAATCGATGTAAAACTTGTAATTTTTCAAAAACATTATCTATACATCTTGAAAAAAATAACGACAGGCAGGTTTGGAAATATACTTTACTTTGTATCAATAAAATACGAAATAATTTATTTCATAAAGGTAAAGAATATCAAGATTTATCAAATACAAATTTATTGTTAAGAGACACTATAATATGTGGATTCCATCATCTTCTATAATTTTTATTTTTTAAATAAATAATTCTCAATTAATCTTGTTTTGTTGAAATATTGTTGATACGTTACATCTACGGTGAGGATCCAGATTCCCAAAATGATTTCTTTGGAATCGTAATCTATTAAATATTATTGAAACATGTAAAATATTCATCATTTTGGGAATACATTTCTTAACGCCACAAAACAATGCGATAATATTATAAATTTTATATGAATTGTATTTTTTACAACTAATCTGTAATATTATTAAAAATTCTCATTTATCAACTTTCACATATAAAATACCTACCAGTCTTGACAAACCCTTTTTTTAGATCTCCTCTACTGTTACTTTGATTTGTTTACCCTCAAATCTTGCAATGTTTTTGTGCAATTTTTTGGGGACTACAATTACTCTCATCTCTCCCTGGTGGGCAACTGTTGCCACAAACTTTAGTATTTCAACCAACGTTCTTTTTAGTAAATATAACTAATTATATGACACTATATTGATATAGTATGATATAGTATAATATATTAGATAATGACAAAATTAATTCAATTTAGACTAATTCTCACAGTTGTAGTACTGTGTATTACTATCAATTTGATAACAATGAAAGAACAAGATGCCAAGATCGTCATATTGAGAAGAAGATGAAGAAAAATGAAGATCACACAAACCACTCCTAGCAACAAAAATTCCATGATAAGAAAGATAAAACAACTGGAAAAGCAAGGCTACAAAATAACAAGCTGGCATGGTAAAACATATGCACAGGCAAAAATAATATTTGACTTTGACAAGGAAGTGATCTATACAATTACGCCTGATTAATAATTAAATAATAACTACTTTCTAGTCCTTTTGGGAAATATTCTCTCTTTATTCCAATATGGGCTTTTACATTTTGGATTGGCACAAGTCTGGGGCTCTTTTGTTTTACTTGCCCACTCGTAATTACAACGATTACACTGGTGAAGCCAAATTTCCTTGGATATCTTCCGTATCATGATTTTACACTGGAATCGTGACATTCACATTAATCTTGTTCCATATACCAAATCAGTATATACTAAAATGGTATAGTATAGTCATTATGTTTGATAGAAGAGATAAAGGAGAAATCAAACATTGAAGATTCAGCTAATCAAGATGGATGAGAACGGAAAACAAATACCAATCAGAATCTTTTCGCACTCTGAAGATATAATCATACAGCAAACTAGAGTCAAGGTGATTGACACAAACACCGACAAGATAAAGTCAATGTACGTCCTGGACGGGTTGGGTGCCACTGGATGGATGACCATTGAGACTACGGGAAACCAGGAACTTTTTGCATATGTCTATGTAGGAGATGAGATTATCAATAAAATTGAATAAAAGCATATTCAACTAATTATACGGAAAAACTCAATGACATGTAGATAAACAAGACAAAGGTGAGGAGGTAAAGTAGTCAGACATCTCTCTTGTGATTTTTTGATTTTTGAGGTATTGTATTTCTTATTATTATGTCACCAAGTCCTAATCATTCCATGATTTAGCATCCACTGGATTCCTATGGAAAATTCATCGTTGGATATTTCTCCTTTTGTCCATTTCTCAGCGTTGGTGTTTATCCAAATTGGTATTATGTCAAAACCTGAATTGTCTCTTGGCGATTTGGTAAGAGGTACATGGATTATTTGTTCATGCAATAAGAAACCCAGTGTATGGATATATTCATCATCAGACATATTTTGAGATGTCCAAAATTCTGTGGTTTGTTTAAACCATTCTGGAATTTGTACTATATCATACCCTACAGTTACCACAAAAGAATTTCTTGCTTCGTTTCCTGAATCATCATCTGTTGCCATACATCTTACTGTTGTTTTTCCCACTTTGAATGTTGAATTGGAGATCTTATCGCATTGTACTGGTATCTCATTATTGGAATGGTCTGTGGCAGTAACATCAAAGGGAACCTGAGTAGGAACTTTGGATTGGACATACAAGTCACCATCTGTTATTATTTTGATGATGCCTGGCTCTTCAGATGCCAGTATCTCTTCTGCAGAGGATGCAAAAAGAGTAGTAATTGATATCATTGCAAAAACAATTAACATTTCTTTTTGCATTAAGATACCATGCTTTGCAGACAATAATTCAATCACAGAGACCAAAAGCAGTTAAGCATTGCTACTTTGTTCTATGATTTGAAAATGTGTTTTGTAATGTTAGTGGAACTTTACATATTCCCCATAATTAACACATCAAAGCATCTGTGATTTACTGTTAATGTCTGAATTGTAAAGTTGTATTTGTAATGCATTGAAAGTATATTTTGTCATGCCATGACTGTATGTCACTACTGCAAAACGTACAAGACAAGAAACTTCGAGTAATATCTTAATAGAAAACAAGGCCAGATTCCTACTCGAATAAAGTGGTGTCTGAAATGTAATATGTCATTTTCTGCAGATGTGGAGATTCGGATTTGGGATGGGAGGGAATGTGTAACTGTGGAGAGATTAGGATAGTTAACACAATGAAAAAATACTCTTTGGTTTTGATGATTTGACTAGACTACAAACAATCCAGTATCTAATGAGTAAAAGGCAGCAATTATTCAACAGCTTAATGATCTGATAAAAGATCTTAAAAATGAAGATGAACTTTTGATGATACGAACATCAATAAAGGTGGTAAAATATTATGTTGTAAATTTTATGCTTTCTACAAAATAATTTATTTTTAATTTAGAATATTCAGAAACCCACGGCATATGACAAATGCTATTACCTTAGGCGTCCTATGTTGCTTGTATGTGCAGTGTTTTGTATTAGTTCCATTGTGAATCAAATAATTACTTGAATCTTCATAATTGTATCATATAGTAATGTTGCAAATAGATCTGCAGATTGTCAATAATTTTCTAAATTATTAGTTTTGAGATAATTCTTAATAATATCAAATATTAACTATGATCATAAAGAATACTATGTGCTTGCTAAATGTAAATTGTTAATATTGCTTATTATCACATTAATTTCTATATCAAGTTTATCAGAGTTTAATCTTGACATAATTGATTACCATTTATTTACTATAGTATATGGACAACCAGTAGCAGAAATTAGTATTGCAGTAGATTCTGGTGCTCCAGGTTGTGAAGAAACCAATGAGTGTTGGATTCCATCTGAAATAATAATCGGTGTGGGTGAAACTTCAATCTGGTCAAATGATGATACTGCAGCTCACACTGTAACGAGTGGAACTCCTGATAGAGGTCCAGACGACAAATTTGATAGTGGTTTATTCATGGCAGGAAATACTTTCTCTTATACATTTGATGAGATAGGCGAATATCCTTACTTCTGTATGGTTCATCCTTGGATGATGGGAACTGTAGTTGTTAATGGAAATAATAATATCAATCCCGTTGTTACTATTAAAACGGATAAAAAATTGTATGTGTCCGGAGACATTGTACTAATTTCAGGTACTGTAGAAGGAGAATTATCTGGTAATCTTGTTAGTCTCATCGTAAAGGCACCAAATGGTAATTTAGTTTCTATTAGACAATTGACAGTTAATTCAGATGGAAAATTCAATGACGAATTAACTACAAATACTTCACTCATAAAATCTGAGGGAATTTATACGATCGTAGCTATCTATGGCACACAAAACACATCTGTTGAAACAACCTTTCAATTAGATGGTATATCCACTACTGATACAGATAATGATGGCATAATTGATAGTCTAGATTCATGTCCCACCAGGCCTGAAACATTCAATAATTATCAGGATTTAGATGGATGTCCTGACACTATTTCTACTTCTAGAATAAGTATTGTTCCTGCAGTAGGTTCTGGTGCCCCAGGTTGTGAGGGAACTGCAGACGGATGTTATATTCCAAGCACTGCCACGGTAGACGTAGGTGGCATTGTGATATTCTCAAATACAGATAGCGCAGCACACACGTTCACATCCGGAACGCCAGACGGCGGACCAGACGGCATATTTGATACGAGCATATTGCTGGTCAACAATTCCTTTGAGTGGAATCCAATGACCGTAGGCAACCAGCCATATTTCTGCATGGTTCATCCATGGATGCAAGGTCTGATCATAGTACAAGAAGCAGGAGCTGACGACGATGATGCTATGATGTACAAAGATGGAGAAGCAAGTGTTACCGGAATGTTATCTGATGGCACAATGGTCTCAATCTGGACTTCTACACCAACTGCAGGTGAAATGATGGAAATTTACATTGAATTCGAAGGTGTAGAACATGTCAACCATGACATGATGGTTACACAAAACGGTGAAGATGTTTTACATGATGAAGGTGCACACCATCACGATGGTAAAGGTGTACATACAACAGCAGCACTCAGTTCTGCTGACCCAGTAGACATCACTATTACCTTCCAAGGTTATGGTGTTGATGATCCAAAGACAGGACCAATAGGTGAAGTATTATTCTCAAACGTTGTACCAGAATTTGATACAGATAATGATGGCATAATTGATAGTCTAGATTCATGTCCCACCAGGCCTGAAACATTCAATAATTATCAGGATTTAGATGGATGTCCTGACACTATTTCTACTTCTAGAATAAGTATTGTTCCTGCAGTAGGTTCTGGTGCCCCAGGTTGTGAGGGAACTGCAGACGGATGTTATATTCCAAGCACTGCCACGGTAGACGTAGGTGGCATTGTGATATTCTCAAATACAGATAGCGCAGCACACACATTTACCAGTGGTGATTCTACTGTAGCATCATCAATTCAAACATTATTTGATTCCAGTCTAGTAATGGCAGGAAGCACATACGAATGGTCTCCAACTGAAGCAGGCGATGTTCCTTATTTCTGCATGGTCCACCCTTGGATGATGGGAAATATTATAGTTATTGAAAATAACTATGACGACGAAGATCCTACTGTAATACCTACACGTAACATTACCATTGATGCTACAAATGATGATGGTGCAATTGTTACTTACCTTTATCCACAAGCTACAGACAATGTAGGTGTGACCTCGGGTCCAACATGTACACCAACTTCAGGATCACACTTTAAAATAGGAATAACAACAGTAATCTGTACTGCATTTGATGCAGCTGGTAACAGAGGTATTGCAACATTTACTATAACTGTTCTAGGGCAACAATCACCATCACCATTCGACTATTCTCTTTCTGTCAATCCAATATCAACATCTATCGTTTCAGGACAAGATGTTACAACAAAAATAAAAATTAATCTCATATCTGGAGAACCGCAATATGTATCTCTTTCATGTTCATCTCCAAACAATAACATAAGTTGTATTGTATCTCCAACAACAATTTTGTCATCTGGAACTACTATACTCTCAATTAAAACTCAAGATACACTTACAACTGGAGAGTACATTGTTAACATAACTGGAAAGGATAATGCTACAGGTAAACAGAAAACTAATGTATTTAAAATCATTGTTCATAATCTAAAGTCATATCAATGTAAATCTTCTGTAACCAACTTTGAAACAGATCAACAAAAATATGACATTGCCAGAAATGAACAAACATTGATTACAATATCTGGAACTCTTGATAATTATAGTAGTGGCCTACCTGCCAAATTACTTATAACAAAACCTGATAATACAACAGACGAATTAAAAACTGTAATTACAGGTAAAGGAGATTTTCAAACAAAATATCTTTTTTTTAAAAATGATTCTCTTGAAGGTTATTACAATGTTATGCTAATTCATGCAGATTGTAAACTAGGACAGATCTCATTTGATATTAGAAAAAATAATGATCCACCAATAATAACAAATTCTTTATTAAATTATACAATACACAAAAATGAAAGTTTTAAAATTATGTTGAGTGCACACGACAAAGATAAAGTAGATGACTTAACTTTTTCAATTACTTTTCCTGATCATGGAAAACTTGAAAATATAACACCCATTAATAACAGATCAGTTAGTGTATATTATGTTCCTGATCAAGACTTTGTGGGCCAAGACGCATTTGAATTTAATGTAACTGATGGTATAGATATTGCTACTGGCAAAGTTTACGTTACAACTAAGAGTATGCCCGTTACTGGAGTAAATAATTTAGCAACTACACGATCAGATAACGACATGGTCTCAAAAATACCAGATCTTCCTCCAAGATTAACAGTTCCAGGAGACATGATCAAAGAAGCTACAAGTAATAATGGTGTTGAAGTATTTTTTGATGATAAAGTTATAGCAATAGATCACAAGGATGTACAAATATTATCAACTTGTACTCCTTCTTCAGGTTCACTGTTTTTAAGAGGTGATACAAAAGTAAGATGTACTGTAATAGATTCAGCTGAAAATAATGTTACTAAGACATTTACCATAACTGTATATCCAATATGTAGTCTTGGGATGGAACTAGTTGATGGTTTTTGTAAAATTATCAAAGATCCAGAACCTGAGGGTATGTTGTGGTGGAAATCAATTGTAGAAAACTGGCCCTGGTTATTAACAGCAATAACTGGTATGATATTTACAATCCAATACAAAAGAAAGGGATGGCCGTTTACCAAATGGAAAATAACCATGAAATAAAAAACTAGTTTTTTTCCTTTGTTTTTTATTGATGGTTTGTAGTAATAATATCTTTTAACTGTTTTTCTATTATCTCTACAATCTCTAGCTTAGCTAGACTAATTCCTTTCTTTTTTAGTTCGGTCATCAGTGTTTCATCTTTTAAGAGTTTTTTTACATGTATACACGCAAAAGAATTACAAATATTGCACCTTGGAAATCTATTAATTATTATTGTCATATCTAGTAATTCGTTATCCATCTGACTCTTTGCTTTAAAATTGTGTGTGGTACTACCAAGAACATCGTTGAGTAATGCAGTTACAAGTTGGGATATATTTTTGAATCCGTTCTTTGATGAATATTCACCAGATGAAAAAATTTCATCTATGTTCTCTGCTAGCTCACTAGGCAATGTAATTGTCTTTGTTATATAGTATTGTTCTGTATACTGAAAACCTACTATGGATGAGATGGTCTCCTCAACATTAGATTTAATTCCTACTTTATTAAACATCTTTGAAATAGTCTGACATTCTTGCAGGGTACGATTTATCTCTCCAATTATTACTACTGCAGTAGTATTTTCTTTTAGTACATGACTTTTTATTTTTATATCTGTAATGATGTCTGCAATATTTAGTATGAATTCCTCAAAGCCTAATCCTCCTAGATTTCCTTCAAATGTTTTTGTTTTATTGTGAAAGACAACCTTATTCTTATTTATTACAAGAATCCCATGTCTTGCCTTTTTTATCTCATTAATAATAATATCAGTCATTTTTATCCTCCTTGATTTTCTTACACTCTTCTTTGTTAAGCAATTGAAATCTGACAAAGCTGCCTCTTACTGGAAACCAACGTTCCCATCTTGTATTGTCAATGTATTCTCTTAATTCATTCATGTGAAGGTGATTGTACTCTTTGGCCATCACCAAATCTTTTACAAAACCAAAAATGTTAATCACACAAACTTTATTCTCATCATATTCTTCTTCTGCTGTATCTTTTGGCTGCATTACCATGGTCTTCATGTAACAGTTAGAGTCTACATCTACACCAGATGCCTGACGTATATCATTTAGAAGGCAATTTAATGTAACATTATTACTAAAAATAGAATCAAAATAATTCATCATCTCTGAATGCATGTTGCTTACTTTCTTTTTCTTTTGTTGTCTGTTATGGTATTCAAAAAAACTTAGTAGATACAACACATATTGAGATTCATCTGTCTCTTTACCGATTTTAAGAGTACATACAAGTGGAAAATTTACTTTGTTTTCATATTGTGATGATTGTACTTCAAGTGATGGCTCTTCTTTTAGTACGGTAAATGTCAAATTTTGCTTTAATAGTTTGTCTATTAGTTTGGCAGTGAGTGTCATTCTGTATGAGATTTTTTCTTTGATTTTATCATCAGGATATGCTCCATCAATCGTGAGATTTCTTGTATCTCCAATATAGCTAGAAATGTAACTAAATAATTTTCGTATTATCTTGGTTTGATAGTCTTTGTCTTTACCAGATTTTTTTACATAATAACTACCACGATCTGCTGTTTTTGAAAATTTTCTTATGTAATTTTGGGATTTTAGTTTGCATAGAATCTTTTCTTCAGTAAAGGAATCACCAAGATAATTAGAAGGTACCATACTCTCAAAGAATAATTTTTCTGGACATGTCATGTTTTTTATTGTAACATTCATCTTATCTTTGTTAGAATGCTCAAAGCTTGCTTCTTGTAATATCATGAGTTGCCTGCAGTGACGGATCAAATTTCGTACCGTTGTGGCATCTATGTTATCATTACCCATCTCTTTGCAGATTGAACACACAGTAGGAATAACTCCAAAATGAGAGTCGATTAGTAGAAGATCCTCAATATCTTGAAAAAAATTAAATGACATTAATAATTTGTAAACAGTCTAATTTATAAAAATACAAACTAGATTGTTTTAACTATCTTTAAAATCATCTTTTCTAGTTTTGTATGTTATCTCTAATAAAGGAATGGTCAGAATTACACGCATTATACCATGACTATACAGGGATGAGAAGGTTACGTTTACAATAATTAATGACATATATGACGAAAACTAAGTGGCGAACCACAAATACCGTGCTGTCAATAAGTATCACAGTAATATTGGTATTTGCAATAACCGTATCTTATCCTCAACAAGCTTCAGCTGCTACCAAATTAGATTGGTCAAATTTTGATCCATCCAAAATAGATTGGGGAAAAATAGATCTCTCAGGAATAGATAATTCAGAAATAGATTGGCAAAAAATAGATCTCTCACAAGTCGACAGATCTCTATTGGAGTCAGTGTTGGTAGGATTAGATATAGATTGGTCAGAAATAGATTGGTCAGAAATAGATCTCTCAGAAGTTGATGTTTCAGAAATAGACTGGGAAAAAATGGACTGGGAAAAAACAGTAGGATTAGTAACAGAGTTTAATGCCTCAGATACCGAATCTCTTGACGCACTTCCTTTGATCAATACTGCCTATGCTTTTGTTTGCGGTGGTGCTTGTACTGGTGCTATTATTGCAGCGATAGGCACTATAATTGTGGCATTAATAGCCGCTTTTACAAAAGACCCTCCCATAGTAAATGTCTACATTAACAACAATTGTGGTTGTGATGGGATAGTAGTTTCACCAATGAATCCAGGCAATTCCGGGGGCGGAGGACCAGAAACACCAATTGGCTCTATTGCACTAGCTACTTCTATTCTTGCCGTTGTTGCAGCATTTGCATTGTGGAGTAAACGAAGAGCATTATCATCTCCATTAGTAATACAGAGATGATCTTCAAAAAACCCCTTCTTTTTTTTAATAATAATTCTATACTAGAAAAATCATACACTAGCATTATAATACGAATAATTATTTTACTATCTTCTGTTATTGTGATGTATCAAAATGATTTATCTATAATTTTTGAAAAGGCTACTAGTTTTAGTTCTGCAAATATTGCAAACTTTGTACTGGTATTACCAGCTCTTATGGGTTATATCATATATAGAAATCGTAAAGATCTTCTCAGATTAATAACATCACAGAATCAAAGGAGATTCAAGTTTGTAACCTTTGATGAAATAGTCGGAATGATACTAATAATTTGTGGAGTGGCATTGTTCTTTTATGGTTCATCGTCATTTTACGTTTTAGAATATCATGTTGTATCATTAATTATACTCAGTATTGGTGCAACAAATTTTTTATTTAATTTTTCAGTATTCAAAAAGATAATCTTTGTATTTGTATTTGCAGCATTTTTGATTCCAATTCCTAGTGAATTTATAACAAGTATGGTATCGCCAATATCTGTAATTAATACAACTGCAATTCATGATGTATTAAATTACATATTTGGCATACCTGTCATATCTGATTATATCAGTGGCTATCCTACCATAACTGCGCAAAATCTAACTGGTGAACAATTTACATGGCATATTGGAGAGTCTAGCTCTGGTCTTTATTCAATGGTGACGCTATCCTCACTAGGATTATTTTTGGCATATCTTTTGCAAGGAAAAATCTGGAAAAGAATATTGATATTTTCACTTGGCTTTCCAGTATTGTTTTTCCTAAATATTATTCGCATATCTATTATGATATCATTATGGTATCACTTTGATGAGAATGTCTCAGAATTATTTCATGCAGTATCAGGTTCCTTAATGATTGCGCTAGGTACGCTTGTCTTGTTGGTAGCTGGCACCAAAATATTCTATCTAAAACTATACTCAAAACTAGTTTCTTTTTCACAAAATGATAGTAGCATAAATTATAAAATTCCAAATCACAACAAGATATCTTCAAATAATTTTACAACAAACAAAAAAGATTTATCTCAAAACAAAAGACTCTGTCAAAATTCTATGATTTTAAATTCTTCAAAAGTGGGTATTGTTCTGATTTTGATTGTAATTGTATTTGCAACTCAAAATCTGAATACGACAACAACCAATGCGCTACTAACAGATCATACCATGAAGAAAGAATCAATTAATCTGACTTTGCTGGATGGTCCAGAATCAACAATACTTCTTCCAACAATAGAGAACTGGAATCTTGAATATTCCTCGAGAGATACGACATTTGAGAACGACGCTGATATGTATTTGGCATTGTGGCTCAAATATACTGAAACATATGAGAATCCCTTTTTCATCAATACAAAACCAGTACTATTTGGAGGAGTAGAGGTTTGGGACTTTGTTCACAGATGGGAATCCTCGCTAGTCTGGGCGGGTCGTCCGGCAGCTGATATTTTTGATCAAAAAGATATTCAAATCTCTGATAGTACAACAGGCCGACTAGTAGTATACCAGATGCCAAATACAGAAAAAACTGATGCCGTATTATACTGGATAAAAGAGATTCCATTTATCAATAATCATAATGTTGAACGAAAATACGTACATTTGGTGGTTTGGTCAAATACTGACTATCTAAAATCAATAAATTTGATAGAAAAAGCAGACGATACACAAAGTATTGAAAAATTGTTTTTATCACTTGCAATACCAATGGATTCCTATTGGAGTAAAGAAGGCATTACTTTGATTACAAACTCTGAGAATAATTTAGAATTGGTTGGATTATCATCTGATGATAATTATAATGATAATGATAATCACAACAAACAATCATCAAATCACATACAACACAACAGTGAATCTAAAATTATACAAGATGAGGATGATTCTCCTGACAAGTTAATTGTAAAAGCCAATTTGTTTGTAACTGAATATAATTTCATTCAAGCCTTAGAACTTTATGACACCGTACTCAAAGAGAATCCAGAAAATACTTTTGCAATGATAGGTAAAGCAAACACACTTCTTACAATGCGAGATATGAAAACAGCAATTGACCAATATGATGATGTATTGGAGATTGATCCGAATCATACCAATGCACTAAATGGAAAAGCAAATGCTTTGTTACAATCAGAAAAACCAGAGTTTGCAATAAACCTTTATGATCAGACTCTGAAAATTGATTCCCAAAATACAAATGCAATGATTGGAAAGAGTCTAGCTTTTATTGCATTGGGAGAACAACAACAAGCGCTATCTCTTCTTGATATGGTGCTGAAGGTTAATCCAGATAATTTGCATGCCAAGGAGCTGAAAAGCAAATATGGATAATAACAACAGTAGTCATGATATTGCATTTTCCACCAAAAATAAACTCCATGTAATTTTGTTCAGTTTTGTCCTTTTTCTTCTTGCATACGTAACAGTATCTCTTATTGACTATACCACAGAAAATAATTTAAGAGAATGGTATCTAAAAGCTGAAAAGATTTTCACCCAAAAAGACTATCATACAGCACTACAACTATACGAAAAGATACTTGATGTGAACCCAAATTATGCAGATGCACTTGGTGGAAAGGCAGCTGTGTACCACAAAACAGGAAGTTATGCTGTATCGTTAGAATATTACGACAAAGCACTATTCCTTGAATCAGGCAATCTATACTTTCTAGGAGACAAGGCTAATCTGCTAGTTGCAATGGGCAGATTTGATGAGGCCAAAACAGAGTTTGATAACGTACTAAAGGTAAAGCCATTTCATCTAGGTGCACTAAATGGCATGGGAAACATGTACCATATTTTACAAAACTACCAAAAAGAGCTATACTATAGAGATCAGGTTTTGCGAGCTGATTTTAACAATACAGATGCACTTGTTGGAAAGGGTAACGCATATGCAGGATTAAAAAATTATGATTCGGCACTAGAATATTATGATAAGTCCTTAGCCAAAATTCCAGATCATATCAATGCATTAAATGGAAAAGGCAATATGTATTATGCATTAAAACAAAACGATGAGGCAATAAGATGGTACGATAAATCTTTAGAGATTGATCCCAAAAATATCAATGCATTAAATGGCAAAAATATTGTACTAGATAAAATTAAACAAGAGCAACAGACTGATAAAACACTCATATCACTACAAAAAATACATTCTGAAATTTCTAATTCTCCAAATGAACTAGAATGATTCCACAAGTATTCTTTTTCTTTATTGATGGTTTATCTTTAGAATCCTTTTTTTCTGTAGAATATATCATAATTGTTTCTTTTAATCTCTTGTTTTTAGAAAATCTGAGAGCAGCAGTCAAGATATTTCTTTTACTGTTTTTGCATACTAGAATGTCTCCGGATAAAGGCATTAACACTGCAAATGATAAAAATCATAACAATCAAAATTCTAATAATAAAAAAATCTCAATACTAATTCCAGCTTATAACGAAGAAGACTGTATTGAAAATTCAATTGAATCTGCAATCAATGTCACATATCACAATAAAGAGATCATAGTAATTGATGATAACTCCAAAGACAATACATTTCAAATCGCAAAAAGATTTGCCGACAAAGGACAAATCAAATTAATCAAAAATAAAGACGGTGGCTCAAAATCAAAGGCCTTAAATCTTGGATACATGCATGCTATAGGTGATATCATAATAACACTAGATGCGGACACTGTTTTTATCAATCCCGATTCCCTCAATGATATATCTTCCAAATTCTCTGATAATAATGATAAAAATAATTCTCATACGGATAGGGATGACGTCTCAGCAGTGTGTGGGAATCTGCGTGTACTACAAGGAGACAATAACACTGAAAATCTACTAACTCGTCTGCAACTGTGTGAATTTCTAATATCAATGGAGGTTGGACGTAAAATCTCCTCATTATTTAACATGCTATTAGTAATTTCAGGCGGGTTTGGTGCATTTAGAAGTAGTGTATTTGATCGTGTAGGAAAATTTGATCACGATACTATGGGTGAGGACTTTGATCTAACACTAAAAGTATGTAAACTAGGCACCAAAATTCCATTTGCTGAAAATTCAATTGTCAAGACGTCATGTCCAAATAACTGGAAGAGCCTTATCAGGCAGAGAACAAGATGGGCATATGCACAAATTCAAGTGTTACTAAAACACAGAGACATTGTATGGTCTTCACAGTATAGGCTGGGATTGCGTCTTGCCATACTAGATATGTGGATAATGGATGTTATCATGAACTTTATATGGATTACAATGCTTGCAATTACAATTTTATCTGTAATAATATCGCAGTTTTATCCTGGATTTGTGATGTTTGGTGAGCAGACACTATCTTTACTACCGTTGATATTTGTAAATTATCTGCTTTTGGAGCTAAGTTTGTTTGTATTTACAAATATCACATCACACAATACCAATCCCATGAGATTGTTGTACCTTGTTCCAGTAATGGTATTAATTTACAGACCATTTATGCGATTAGTTATTTTGCGAGCACATATTTTAGCAATATTAGGTAGACCTGTTGGATGGTAACAGAATTTTGATGAGATGGAGATCGTAATGTTCAATTTTTTGCAATTATTTTAAATGCAAATATCCAAGAAAACATCTTTGAGGTTATACAAGTATAAAATTGTCTATTCAAAAACTGGAGAAAAAACCACCACTAGAATCATACAAACTAGCAGAAAAAGCAATAATTGAGGAAATTACTGGTGAGGAATCAAATTATTCTCTAAAAGATTCTAGGATTAGTCTTGGCAACTGATTGGAAATAGACGGAATACCAAAAAATAAAATTTCTATAGTTGCAACCAAACCACTAGTAGAAAAAAAGGCTGAAAAAACAAAACTCCCAATACAAGAAATCAAACTCTCAGGATATTTCGATCATGCATATTCAAATCAAGGATGGACTAATTCATTTTATGCTAGAAACATAAATTAAAAAGAATCAGTTTCCCTAGGGGAACTAGAAAATAGTTCTAAATCAAAAAATGATTCACATCTACAAAGAATCGGTCATACTATTGACATTCTAAAACTATGCAAGAATAAACTCAAAACAGAATCATTCATATCAAAACTCGATTCTAAAACTATACAAAATCTAGAAGAATATTTCATACTAGGGGATCAAATCATACAACTATTTAGACAAGCATTTGACAAGAGAAACATGGTACCAACCAACACACAGTACATTCTGGCTTACTGTTTATCCACATCCAGTTCCATTAATTATGGAGCAGGTCTATACATCTCAAAACTAAAACAACTGGAGGATTTCACTACAAAACAGTCAGGCAAAATCACTAAACGTATCACAAAAGGAATCCTAAAACTATTTAATCCAAAAACCAGAGACGAGGCAATCTTTGCAGACATATTTCTAGATTCATTATCTTTCTTTTCTATTTCTTCTATACATCTTTCAAGATCAGCAGTCTTTGCAATATCATGTTTTGTCTTTACAATACTTGTAATTGCCTTGCCTAATTCTATAGTATCCGACAATTCTGAAATATCATCAAATTTCTTAAAACGTTTTTTGTAATACACCAAAATACCCTCAAAGTACGCCCATCAGACGACAGGGTAAAGATGTAAATGATCTCTTTAGGAAAGTTTGAACACGTATTTTTTTAATTTTAGATGACATTTGTTTTTAACTAAAATATTCAATGTTTTGCATGAACAAACGTTTTGACATGGTCATAACCTCTTTAGGATTGATTGTTACTTTTGCGATAATAATGGATTCCCATGCATTAGGCGGCTTTGATGCAATGAGATGAGACTCAACTAGGCAATTAACGAATTTTGGAAGAACTGGAACAAAACACATGATGAAGGCATGAAGTGGATTCATGACTGTGTGATTGAAATTCTGGACTGATGGTTAAGGGACCAAACCTAACCACTGATTCCGTCGCTTGGGACCACAAAATTTTATACCAAAATAACCTGAAAAATAATAAAAAGATAGACTAGTTTAAGAAAACAAAGATGAAATCTTAAATAAGAAATTATTGCCTATGCTGATTTTTTAACTTTTTGAGCTGCTGGTCCTTTTTGACCTTCGCCTACTTCAAACTCGACTTTATCGCCTTCGTTGATGAATCCGTCAACATCTGATTTGTGAACAAACAGATCGTCTCCACCCTCTCTCTCGATAAAACCAAAGCCCTTAGTACGGTTAAACCATTTTACGGTGCCTTGTTCCATTTCACTTTCAAACTAATAACTCGCTATATTAACTAAAGCACTCAATGTTAAGATGATTTTAAGAGAAATAATACTAAAAATCTCTTGTAATGTGGTCGTTATCCTTTAACCATTGTACTTGAGGAAGCGTGAACCTCCAGACAATGTCCCCTCGTTCTTTTTCATTAAAATCCCAAGGTGCAATAATTACAATATCATTATCTCTAATCCATACTCGTCTCTTCAATTTTCCCCTAATCCTTCCTCTTCTAGTGATATTATCAGCACATTTTATCATTACATTTTCACCGCCCATCATTTTCAATACACGGCCAAAAAGTTCTCCCTCCTCAGGTAATCGAATTTCTTTAAGGGCACTTTCGTTTTTTACTTGACGCTTACCCATAGGGCTTTTCGCAATAATGAGCATATAACTGGTAGGGTTTTTCAAAAAATAGAATTAATAGGAAATGTCATACACGGAGGATTTAATCTAGAATTATGGAAAAAAATATGGAATTTGAGTGCATCAAGGATTGTTCCCAGTGTTGTGTTGAAAGAGAGTACTATCCAAGCAAAAGATTCGGTAAGATAGGAGTGCTCATTCTCCCAGAAGAAAAAGAACGAATTGAAAAATTAGCAGAAAAAAATGAATTAAGAATTAAAATTTTGCCGCGAATTGGAATATCTAAAGAAAAAAGTTCGGCTCCTGAAAAAATTTTAGCATACCAGTTAATCGGGTCTGAAAAAAATGGAAATACATGTCCATTTCTAGATACAGATGGAATTAGCAAATCACCTCATGGAGGATTTCCATGTAAAATTTACAAAGAAAGGCCACTTGCCTGTATGGCTTATCCGCTAATTGAAACAGACCCCATCATACTTGATCAAAAATGTAAATTTTGCAAAGAACATGGAGACACAAACCAAAATCTAAATTCTGAAATGGAATCACTTCTAAAAATTAAAGAAAGAATGATTCCAGATACATCATTAGTTTGGAGATTTGCTACAAATGTGGGGGAATCAGAAGATCAGAAAGTCATGGAATCAGGATGGATTCTGGAGGATTGGAATCAATGAAATACAGCATCATCTACACCAGAAAAATCCAGACTCTAACATCCAGTGATTTTTAATTTAATCAAATGTTTAGAATTTTGAAAAGATGTAGACGTATTAGTCTTGAGACACATATTTTTTCTAGTTTTTCATCAATTCAAGGACGCGCAGAAAACTGAATTTGAAATATACAATTTTGATATCCATTTGATTAATTTTGAAACAAGTTAGGATTAGAGATAAATCAATTATTTTTAATGTATAGAAACAAGTATTCAAAGTCGATTTTTGTATTCAACAGCAACACCGAGATTTTTGTGATGTAATTCTGTGACAGAAAACATAGTTATGGGTTGATTACAGCACGGCCAATTATTTTTCGTGCCTTAAGATCTTCAAGAGCGGCATTGGTCTCATCAAGAGAATATCTTTTAGAGATTACAGGATTAATGATACCTTTTCTTGCAAGAGCAAGCAATTCAACCATATCATCATAGTTTCCAGTATACGCACCTTGAATTATGATGGATTTTAACGGAATTGTTACAAGCGATAACTCAAAAGAACCACCAAATAAACCGACAAGAACCAGATTGCCCCTCTTTCTAAGAATTGCAAAGTCAAGTTTTGCGGTAGGCGGAGCATTTACAAAGTCCACCACACTATCTGCACCCTTATCATTACAAATAGACATAATTTTTTGAGACGTTTCAGGATCTTTGGAATTAATTGTGTAATCAGCACCCATTTCCTTTGCAAGTTCCAATTTTTTATCATCTAAGTCAACACAGATAATTTTAGCATCAGTGATAGCATGTGCAATCTGTACCCCCATCAACCCTAAACCTCCAGCACCAACAATCACAAGAAATTCTGGAGAATTTTGATTTGCTTTTTTGATTGCAGTGTATGCGGTAAGTCCAGAACAAGCAAGAGAAGTTGCGACATCAGGATCAACACCGTCAAGTTTTGCCAAATATTTGGAATTAGGAATTAAAGCATAATCAGAATAACCACCATCTTGAAAAACACCCATAGATCTAGGGGCATCACACAGGTTTTCATTTCCTACCTTACATGCAGGACATTCACCACAGCCTATCCAAGGGAAAACCAGAACATCATCTCCCTTTGAAACATCATCTCCCTTTGAAACATCATCTCCCTTTGAAACATCATCTCCCTTTGAAACATCATCTCCCTTTGAAACATCATCTCCCATATTTTCAACAGTGCCGACAATTTCATGTCCAGGAGTTACGGGGTATTTTACTCCTCTATCAGTGACTTTCATAAATTTGCCATCACCTAAATCATATCCTCCCTCCCACAAGTGCAAATCACTGTGACAGACACCCACAGATTTCACTTTGACTAATACCTGTGAACCTTGAGGTGTAGGAGTCTCAGATTCAGACAGCGTAAGAGGCTCATTTGGAGCTGTAATCCGAGACGATTTCATAATCTAGTTTTTCAAATTAACAATATAAGAGTTGACTGGAAATGAGAAAAAAATAGAGTCATTAGATATTATTAAGCAGACAGCGAATCATGGTGTGAGTGAAGCCCAAATTCCAGACAGTATTTCTCAAGAACCGGTAAATATTCTATTTAGTCCATCATCAGTAATTAAAAAAGATGTTTGGGATATTGATCTTATCCAAATTTTGGATTTATTAATAAAAATTCTTGAAAAAACAGGTAAAAAAGATCTCAAAGTGGCAGGAATGGCAGCATTGTCTTCATCATTAATCTATAGAATGAAAGTTGAGAGTATTTTTGCATTACAAAAAGCGGCTATGGAAAAAAAGCCGATGCATCAAAGAACAGATGTAGATATCGAGCTTATCGACATCCCATACAGACACGAGTCCACATATCCAGTTTCGCTAGATGATTTGCTAGGTTTGCTACAGAATCTAATTGGGACAATTGCAAATCCGCAGTCAAGACGAAATAAACAATTCCAGATAGAACCAATTGAGGCGCCAAATTTTCAGGAATTTTTCATCTCACTCGAAAGTATTATTGGCAAATATGAAGACCTGATAATGAAAAAAATCGCTTCTACAGGATTTGCACTATTGCAAGACATAATCGCTGATCTGGATCAAGTCGATTCAATCAGATGTTTCTTTGCAGTATTATTTTTGGCAAGAGATCAAAAGGTAGATCTAGAACAAGTAGAGGACGACATCAAGATCATAGTGATGAAAGAAGAGTTAAAGAATTGAACAAAAATGAAGAAAATGTTTCTTTAACAATGGTTTAGAGGAAAGAATGGAAGATGACTAAAATAAACAATCCCGATGAGGCAACAGCAAGAATTGAAGCTGCCCTGTACTCATCAGGCAGGCCATTAAGAATTGAGAGCATAATAAGGGCATCAGGAACCGAATCTAGGACAAAGACATTAAAATTACTCGATAGCATTATGAAAAAAACAAAAACTGCGTTTAAAGCATTGGAAATAGTAAAACTTCCCGATGAATCATATGTAATGCAATTAAAACCGGAGTTCAGTTCGACAATCAAAAGATATGCTTCAAAACCCGTTCTTCCAAACGCCACGCTGAAGACATTATCATATATTGCATACATGCAGCCTATTTCATCAAAGCAGCTTGTTGAGACAAGGGGTTCTGGAGTATACTCACACCTAAAAGAATTACGACAATTAGATTACATTAGTCATCAAAATGTTGGAAGAATGAAAATATACACTACAACCGAAAAATTCCAAAAATATTTTGGCATACAAGGTGATGTTGAAGATCTAAAACAAAGACTATTCTCCAAAGTTAGAAAAACTGCGATTGGCAAACAAACTACTGCCACCTCCAAATTATTACAAAACTAAACAATGGCGATATTTTTTACCTATGACTAACTTTTGCGTTTTGTATAAATTAGAGTGATTCAGAGATGATTCTGTGAGAAAATCAGTAGAGAACTTAGCAACAAGTAAGATTACTGGAGGAAGAAGAACTCCACTCAGAACCAGAAGAAAATATGAAAGTGACAGATATCCAAATGAACCTACAAACGGCTCTCAGATTACCATTACAAGAAGAGTTCGTGGAAATAATTACAAAACAGCTCTTAAGTCAATTGACTTTGTTAATTTAGCAACAGGTGAAAGTAAAGTTAAGAAATCGAAAATTATCAAAGTATTAGAAAATGCTACAAACAATGATTACAAAAGACGGGGCATTATTACAAAAGGTGCGATACTTGAAACACAGGAAGGCAAGTGCAGAGTAGTTTCAAAACCAGGACAAAACGGCATAGTTAACGCAATTTTACTAAAGGAGTAAAATGAAAGATTACGAGCACATCGTAATCTGGTTGGATTATTTTAATAAGAATTTAAAAAAATCCAAAGGCAGAAAAGCAGGATTGAAAAAAAGCATTTTTGATCCTTCACTGAAAGAACTAATTGATGCAACAAAAGCTGCGGGTTATGAAATAACAGAATCAGATGACAAGGTCAGATTTCCTAAAAGACCATTTGTCAGATCTGGATACGTCATAGTTCCAAAAGATTCCCCCAAGACAAAAATTCTTAACAAAATTTCAGAAAAATTAGTGCTAAGAAGATCCAAGCAAACAAAATAAAATCAAATCTAGCTCTTAGCTAAAGTAAAATTGACAGGAGTCTATGATAAGAATACAATCTTTAGCATGGTAATTGCAGGAGGTAGGCGAAATAATGCACCTAGCCGGTAGTGGCAGGGTAATCATTCAACTATCGAAAGAATTGGTTGAAGGACAGATACTCTGTGACGAAAAGGGAACTAGAGTTGCAAAAGTAAATGAAATGATAGGTCCAATCAGTAGACCGTTTGCATCAGCAACGCCGTTAACAAATAATATCAAAAAATACATCGGCAAAAGTGTTTTCGCATCAGAAGAAACCTCCATCAATAAACTAAAAAAATTTAGGAGAAAAAAATAATGAACATACTAGAAAAACAGAACTGTCCTGAATGCAAATCCACACTAGTGGATGACATACAGAATGGTGAAATAATTTGCTCTGGTTGCGGCGTTGTAGTTGATGACCAGATTGCAAATTGTGGTCCAGAAACAATAAGCTCAAATTTTGAAGACAAGATGAAGCTAGCAAGGGCAACCGGACAAACAACATATTCCCAACATGACTTAGGAATAACAACTGAGATTTCAATCAGTGCAAAGGACTTTAGCGGAAAAACAATTAATCACGAAGTTGCAAATCAGATGCATAATCTCAGAAAATGGCAACAGCGAGTACGGGTTTCCTCACCAAGAGAAAGAAGACTTGCAAATGTTTTAACCAAAATGGGTGAAACATGCGACGGCCTTAATCTTTCAAAGAATGTGTTGGAAACTGCTTCTATGATATACAGAAACTTGGATGATCATGTTGATGTAAAGGGAAAATCTGTAGTTAGCATTACATCAGCTACAATTTACATGGCATGCAAACAATGCGACGTAGTAAGATCATTGGAAGAAATCTGTCGAGGAATTTGTCCGGCAAAAGACGTAAAGACAAAAACAAAACTTGCAGCACGATACTATAGGACCATGGTAATGGAAATGGGACAAACACACGCCCCAATTGTAACCATGGACAAATACATCTCAAAGATAGCAAATGTGACGCAAACTGAGGTCAGAGTTGAAAGACTAGCCTTGGAAATTGCTGAAAAAACCAAAGATAGCAACATTGCTGACGGAAAGGCCCCAAATGGAATCGCGGCAGCGTATTTGTATGTGGCATCCGTCCTTCTAGGACAAAACGTACTACAAAGAGACGTTTCAAGTGTTGCAGGAGTCACAGAAGTCACTATCAGAAATAGATGTAAAGAGATCCTAACATCCTACAAACTCAAAATTACTTTAAGACCATCTCTGGCCAACTAACCCCCCCCTTTCATTTTATTATCTAAAAATCTCATTAGGATTAGCTAAATTTCGTCGGTATTATATAGAGAAACAAAATTAATCGCAACATGGCAGTATTGGAAATTAAAGATCTGCATGTATCAAGAGAAGGCAAAGAAATTCTTAAAGGCGTCAATTTAAAAACAGGTCCCGGAGAAGTCCATGCCATTATGGGACCTAACGGTTCAGGAAAAAGCACATTAGCATACACATTACTCGCACATCCAAAATACGAGGTAACCAAAGGAGATATTTTGTTAGATGGTGAGAGCATATTGGATCTATCAGCAGATGAAAGAGCAAAAAAAGGATTATTCTTAGGTTTTCAATACCCAACAGAGGTTTCAGGAGTAGGGTTTTCTCACTTTCTTAGAACAGCATACAATTCTCTAAGTAAGGCGCTCGAAGGGGACAACAGAGAAGTTTTCATCACAGTAAGAGAGTTTCAGAAATATCTTAAAGAAAACCTAGAAAAAGTGGGATTAAGAGAAGAATTCCTCTCAAGATATCTAAATGAAGGATTTTCGGGTGGGGAGAAAAAGCGCGCCGAAGTATTACAAATGGCAGTACTAAAACCAAAAGTTTCAATTTTAGATGAACCGGATTCAGGATTAGACATTGACGCAGTTCAAGCAGTAGCACAAGCAATCAGCAAAGTTGCAGATAAAGATGCAACAATCATTATAATTACTCACTACGCCAGAATTTTAAAATTCTTAGACAAGTTAGACTTTGTTCACGTATTTGCCAGAGGTCAAGTATTGAAAACAGGCGACGCATCACTTGCAGACAAACTTGAAGCCGAAGGATATGAATGGGCTTTAGAACAATCAGCCTAATCAAATTTAACCAAAGAATATTCAAAAAAATCATTGATTTACAGAGTTCATATTGAATTTTCCAAAGAAGTAATAGAAATAATTAATGATGAAATCACAATTGGAATAAAATCAAAGCCGATCAAGGGGGAGGCAAACAAAGAAATCATTAAAAAAATTGCAAAACATTTCAAAATATCAACAACACTTGTACAAATAAAGTCAGGTCATAAATCATCAGAAAAGATTATCAAGATTCTACAATAGAGAATCTAGTTTTTGTTTAAATAGGGTTTCCAAATTGAGACGAATATGTCAGAAGAAAACAATCAATATTATTTTAATTTCTCATTCTTCAAAGTCGATCCTAAATGGAGATGGATGGCAGATCTAGCTAAAGAAGAATCTGCAAAGGAAGTTGAGAATGTAATGAACAATTCAGGAATTATGTATAGAACATATTCAAATTTAGGATTAAGAGATGATGCTGATTTTCTATTTTGGTTTGCAGCCAAAACAGTTGAAGAAATTCAAGTAGTCATTGAAAAAATATACAAAACAGTTTTTGGAAAATACATAGTTCCATCAATGACATACTTGTCATGTACAAGACCTTCCCTTTACGTACAAGAACAAAAGGCACATGGATTTCTTACAGGAAATGATCCAAAAAAACATGTCATAGTTTATCCATTTACAAAAACAAGAGAATGGTATTTGCTTCCTAAAGAAAAACGTCAGGAAATTATGGATGAACATATCGAAGTAAGTAAAAAATACCCACAAATTATTCTCAACACTACGTACTCATTTGGAATACATGATGAAGATTTCATGTTAGCATTTGAAGTAGATGATATCAAAGATTTCCAAGATCTAATCATGGATTTGCGAGAAACTCAAGTCTCCACATATGTAAAAAACGACATTCCGATGATTGTATGTGTTAAGAAAGACTTAGTTCCATTGATTTCCAGTCTAGGCTAGAATTTAAAATTAGAAAACATTTTTGATTAAAACATTCCAAAGACACTTTAAAATCCAAATATCAGCAATGTAAATCTTGGATAAACATAAATGATGAAATTTCAATTCAAAAAATAGTTTTGAAGTACAATAAACTAGGTAAAACGGACATCAAAATATCAGAAGTTGGATTTGGAGCATGGGCAATTGCTCTTGATTGGTGGGGCAAAAAAATCGAAGAGGATGAAGCCAAAAGAATGCTCAAAAAAGCATACGATGTAGGAATTAATTTCTTTGAAACAGGCGACTTGTACGGTAAAGGATTAAGTGAAAAACTAATTGGCGAAGTCTTCAAAGATATGAGAGACGAGATTGTCATTTCGACAAAATATGGTTATGATTTTAGAGACGTTGAGCAAATAGGACACAAAGAACTCCCACAAAGATTTGATGAAGATTATACCCGGATGGCATTAAGAAATAGTTTAGAAAGATTACAAACAGATCATCTTGACATGTACGGAGTACACAATCCAAAGCTCAAAGATGTAAGAAACGATTCAATATTTAATTTACTCGATGGTTTTATCAAAGATGGTTCAATCAAAACATATCAAATTGCTTTAGGTCCAGCGATTGGATGGACACAAGAAGGGTTGGAAGCAATGGATAAGCCAAATCTTAGTGCAGTTCAAACAGTTTACAATATTCTAGAACAGACACCAGGAAATGAATTAATGAAAAAAGCTGAAGAAAAAGATGTGGGAATATTGGTCAGAGTTCCAGAAGCATCAGGAATTCTGACAGGAAAAGTTAATGCAGACACAAAATTTGACGATAATGATCATAGATCAGTGAGAAAAAGAGAATGGCTCAAAGCATCATTAGAAAAAGTTGAACAATTTAAACCAATTGCAGACAAAAACGGCTTGAACATTACAGAGTTTGCAATGAAATACATGATGACAAAGAAAGGATTTGCAACAGTTCTTCCAACAATGATCAGTGAAGAAGAAGTTGTCAATTATGCCCAAATGTCAGATGGAAAATACATTTCAGATTCAGATATGAAAGAAGTTGAGAAGCTGTACAATTCTTGGCCATCTTACGAATTAAAAGCGACACCTCAAGCAAGTTAAGTTGTAAATGGACAATCCAATAGATTTTGAAAAAACCCTAGAAGTAATTGAAAGGATGAAACTTGCCAAGATAGGCAAATACAAAAAATGGGAATCAATGATTAAAAAAATTAAAAATTATAAGAAATTAAACCCTGAAGAATTAGAATATTATTCAAATCTAACTAGAATTTACAAAGATTCAGTCGTTACTAGAAGTAAAGTATACCACACTAAACTATCAGAACTAGATGAAAAACCACCATGTAAAGAATGTGGAGGTGATTCACTGTTCTATTGCCACATGAACGATCAGTATTTTTGTATAATCCACATTGTTGGTCATGATGAAAATGAGTTATAATTATTGAGAGACAGATTTTTCTAAAGAAAATTCATCTTCAATGAAATACTGTACACGTGTTTTTTTGAATTCCCGTTCACTAAATAAAATAGTATATTCTGCGACATTAATTTGGTCTTGAATTGTTTTTGCAACATCACCTGCCTCATCATGAGATTTACAATGAATCATTGAAAAAACATTGTATGGCCAATCAGGGTATGAAGGTCTCTGATAACAATGACTTACTTGAGGAAATGCACCTAATTTTGCTCCAACTTCATCAATTCTGTCCTCAGGAACTTTCCAAACAATCATTCCATTTGCAACAAATCCAACATCTCTATGTCTAAGAATTGCTGCAAATCGTCTAATCACTCCAATGCTTTCATAATATCGAGATTTTTCAAATAATTGTTCTTCAGTAATGCCAAGTGCCTCAGCAGATTTTGAAAATGGCCTATCAATTATTTCTAAATTTTTTTGCAATTCACGGACATATTTTTTGTCTTCATCAGAGGCTACGAAATCCACATGAATTATCTTTTTCTTTTCTTCAGAAGGTTTGATCTCTTGTTTTTTATTTTCATTCATATCTAGTTTAACACCAATTTTGAACATCTGAATTGTAGGAAGCATTCTAGTTGACTGAACGCCATCAAGTTTTGAAAATTTGTCTACTTCAGTTTTAACGTTGGTTCCAGGGGGAGTAGCAATGGTAAACCACAAATTAAAATCATGTTTTCGTTCATAGTTATGACTAACTCCAGGATGTTCATTGATAATATTTGCAACATCAACTAGTTTATCAAAATCAACTTTCATTGCAACTAAAGATGATTTGTAACCGAGTTTTCTGGTATCAAAAATTGCACTTTGTTGTCGTATAACTCCTGCAGATTTCAAAGTAGAAAGTTTTTCTTTTACAAGTTCAGGAGAGATATTGAATTTTTTTGCCAACTCATGAAAAGGCATTGAAACTAGTGGGAAATGCCATTGAATTTCATTTAATAGATCTTTATCTAATTCATCCAAAGATACCAATAATCAACGCAGTTAAGGTTTCAATTAAAAATGTAGCTAGATTTTCATCTGTATTTTTTGAATACATAAATAGAAATCGACTTCATTTTTATCGATGATAGTTGATCTTAATCTTCAAAATAAAATAATAGTTGTTGTAGGAGGAGGAAATGAAGCACAAAAAAGAATCAACTCATTACTTAAACAAGAATGCAAAATCATAGTAATCAGTAACAAAGTAACACCAAACATTACAAAATTATCAAAAACAAAGAAAATCATTCTAAAAAAACAAAAAATTTCAGATACAAAATTTATTTCGAAATTAAAACCAGATTTGATAATTACAACAACAGATGATAAAAAAATTAATCAGAAAATCATCAACGGTGCAAAAAAGAAAAACATTATCGTGTATAGTTCAGACAATCCAGACGATAGTGATTTTTCCAATCCTGCAATAATTAATTTTGAAAATATGATACAAATTGCGATTTTTATAGGTGGAAAAAGTCCAATAATGTCAAAGAAGATTAAAGATAAATCAGAAAAATTCTTCAAAAAAATTATCACAAAAGAAGACATATCTCAAATTAAAATTCAAAAAATAGCACGAGAAATTGCCAAAGAAACAATATCCACTCAAGACCAAAGAAGGGAATGTCTTCGCAGCATCATGAGTGATAATGAGATTGATCAGTTAATAAAAGACGGTCAGATAAAAAAAGCTGAAAAGCGAGCTATTACAATATTGAGGAATTGGAAATGAATCAAAATATTATCAATGCACGTGTAACCTTTCGTAACGCACCAATTCACATTTTAGAACAATTTACAATAAAAGACATAGAAAACGCATATGAACAATTCAAAAATCAATCCGGATTAGATGAATGTGTAATCATTCAAACATGCAACAGAATAGAATTATTTGGAAAATCTAAGACGTATGATTCAGATAAAATCAAAAAAACGTGGGCTACAATCACAGGGCTCGAAGAAGAAACATGTAATGAAAACATAGAATTTGTAGAAAATCAAGAAGCATTACATCATTTGTTGAAATTGACCTCAGGATTGGATTCCATGGTATTAGGGGAAGAACAGATTTTGGGACAAATAAAAAAATCAATCACATCTGCAAGAGAAATAAAAGCATCCGGCCAACATCTCAATACATTATTTGACAAAGCAATCAGAATTGGAACCAGAATTAGAAATTCAAGTGGAATCGGAGCTGGTGGAATATCAGTAGGATCTATGGCAGTAAAGCTTGCAGAAGAAAACATTGATGAATTAAAAACTAAAAAAGTATTACTGATTGGAACCGGAGAAGTATCCACACTAGTTGCAAAATCATTGGAAAGAAGAGGATATGCTTTTGATGTTACAAGTAGGACAATGGGAAGATCAGAAACATTTTGTGAAACAATGGGAGGCAATCCAGTAAAATTTGAAGAAGTTCTTTCAGGATTCGATAATTATGACGTTATTTTTGTAGCAACAACTGCACCTTACTTTCTTGTAACAAATGACAAAATTACAGAGGCTATGAAAGACAAAAGTGATGGGATGATGATTTTAGATTTATCAAATCCTAGAACAGTTGATGAAAAAGTTGCAACGATTGGAGGTGTCAAATTAATGAATTTAGATCAGATTGCAGAAATGGTTGAAAAAAACATGAATGCTCGATTAAACAAGGTAAAAATCGTTGAAAATATAATTAATGAGGAAGTTTCTGTATTAGAAGCCTCAATGAAAAGACTAGATGCAGAACCACTTGTAACGGATGTATTCAAGAACATAGAGAATCTCAGAGAAAAAGAATTACAAAAGGCACTTCAAATGCTAGATGAAAAAGACGAAAAGAAAATCAAGATTATTGAAGAATTAACAAAGGCGGTTGTAGAAAGCATTGTATCAACTCCAATGAATAACATAAGAAAAGCCTCAGAGCAAGGCAAACCAGATGTTGTAGAGTTAGCCAGTGAATTATTCGACTATAAAAAACAGAATCAAGTAGATTAGGATTATATTTTACCTAAAGAGAATTTTATCATGTCATTTCCCACTAGACGACTTCGTCGACTAAGAATATCAAATAAGATGAGAGAATTAGTTCAAGAAACAACTCTATCTCCAAAAGATTTCATTTGCCCAGTATTTGTTCAAGAGGGTTTGAAAGAAAGAATTAAGATAGAATCAATGTCAGAAATAGAGAGATTACCAATAAGTGATGTAAATGAAGAAGTTGAAAAAATTATCGATTTAGGAATTCCTGCAATCATGCTTTTTGGCATTCCTTCACAAAAAGATGAAGCAGGAAGTTCAGCATTTGATGATAATGGAATTGTTCAAAAGGCAATTTCGCAAATTAGAGAAAAATTTGGCGATAAAATAGTAATCATGGCAGATGTTTGTTTATGTCAATTTACATCTACAGGACATTGTGGAATAATTCAAGGAGATAAAATCGATAATGATACAAGTTTAGAAACACTTGCAAAAATTGCAGTCAGTCAAGCAAAAGCAGGAGTAGATACAGTATCACCGTCAGCAATGATGGATGGTCAGGTTGCTGCAATTAGAAAAGCACTAGATGATTCAGGATTTACAGATGTTTCAATAATGTCACACTCTGCTAAACATCGTTCAAACTTTTACTCACCATTTAGAGATGCAACAGAATGTGCTCCAAAATTTGGAGATAGAAAAACATACCAAGTTCCATATACAAATGCAAGAGAAGCAATGATGGAAGTGGAAACAGATATTGAAGAAGGAGTAGATATCGTTATGATAAAACCAGCCTTATCATATTTGGATTTGATTGCAGAGACCAGAAGAAAATTCAACATTCCAGTTTCAGCATATAGCGTATCTGGAGAATATGCATTGGTAAAAGCTGCCTCCCAGCTTGGATATGTAAATGAAAAAGACATCACCCTAGAGATTTTGCATTCGATTAAAAGAGCAGGGGCAGATATGATTGTGACATATTTTGCAAAATCAGCTTCAAGATTCCTACAAGAGTCATGAGAAACGACGAGCGTTTTGAAATTCAAAGGGCATTTGACTTATTGCCTCACGTAGTAGGTGCAAGCTGGACTGCCGTTTGGTTTAGAATGAAAGGAATAAAGAAACCAACAAGAGAAGAATTCAGAGAAAAGACCATAGAATATTTGAAGCTTGTTGAACCCGTCTTCAATTCATATCCAAAGGAGGAAGAATTTGCAGAGATTTGCAAATACATAGAATTTAGAAAAAATGAAGAATATAGGAAAATAAAATCTGGAGAGAGTAAAGAGATCGAAGTTAGATACGACAGATATGTGGATTATGGCTAAAGTATGACTTTTAGACTTTAAATTTTATTTAACAATAAGCAACTAATCACAAATTATGACAGTATTTGACAGAGAATACTAAGATGAAGCGATTTCTTTAAGTTTTTTATCTTTTTTACAAATAGAACAATACTCTTCTTTTGAATCACTGTTAATCGGAGTTAAACAATCATTGCAATATTTCATAATTTTAGGAGGAAATTTGCATGTTTTAAAGATGTTCAAGATTAAACATAAACTGCTATCGTTAGTTCTCGGGACGTGGAATTAAACCCCAAATGACTTTGTATTCCTTTCACAATTGTGACACTTTGCACCGCCAGTCTTTACACCGCACTGAATACAATGCAAATCTATTCCTAAAACATCATGAGAAGGTGTTTTTGTTGCCTTGATAATCAAAATTGCTACAAATATGATACCTATCACAATTCCAATCAAAACAAGCACCATACATTATGCTATGATGCAAACAGGGATAAAGAGCTTTGATCTTCTATTATTCCTTGTCATACACACAAAATAAAATTATAATCAATGATCAAAAGACACATGATCACTTTTCAGCCGTTGCCTCAAAATATAAAAACATAAGGACATTGGACAAAGAGCCAATCTTACATATTAAAAACCAGATTAACGGAAAATCCAAAGTCAATATGGCCGATATTGGTTGCGGTGACGGAAGATATTCCCTAGAGTTTCTGAGATGTTTTGATGATTCGTTTTACATTCACTGTGTGGATTACAATCAAAACATGCTGGAGTCATTGGAGGATTATCTTGCACAACAAAACGTAACAAACTTTTGCACGAGACAGGGTGATGCAAACAGGCTGCCGCTGGATAATGATTCAATGAATTGCATTGTCACATTTAATGCGATACACCACTTTGATGTTCCAAAGTTTTTATCCGAATCACTAAGAGCACTCAAAGATGACGGTCACCTGTTCATCTATACCAGGTTGCGAAGCCAAAATTCTAGGAGTATCTGGGGGAAACATTTTCCGTTATTTTCAGAGACGGAGACTCGTTTGTATGAGATGAATGAATTAAATCGACATATCCAGGAGGCAGACATGCAGATTCATTCTACTCAAGTGTTTGGGCATGATAGAACGTCCAGTTTGGATAGACTAATCACTCAGGCAGAAAATAATCACTATTCCACATTTGCACTATACGACAAAGAAGCATTCTCAGAATCCCTAAAAACATTCCAGCAAAACATCAAGGATAACTTTGATGATTTAGAGCAAATCAAGTGGACTGATGAGAATATTTTGATAGAAATTAGAAAATAGTTTTAGACACTTATTTTTTTCTAAAACAATCGCAATCATAATCAAACATTCCTGCTTTTCCCATGCATTGATCATGATACTCCTGATAGCATTTGTTACAAGTAACCATAAATCACATCTAGGAATCCATTTTAAATCTCTTTAAATGTGGTTTCCTTGATCTTGTCTCTAATCATGACGGTCACCAAACCTATAATTGAAATCGTAAACGTCGTGGCATCAGCAACGATTGATCAGAAACTGGATCTAAATGACATTCAAAAAAAGTTTCCTAACGTGGAGTACAATCCAGACGTATTTCCGGGTGCAGTATTCAGATTGCAAAATCCAAAAGCTGCAACACTGCTTTTCAGTACCGGAAAGATGGTGTGCACTGGCTCAAGATCAGAAGACATGGCAAGAAAAGTGGTAAAGACCGTCGTACAGAAACTGAGAAAGGGAAAAATCAAGATCAAAAAAGATGCCGTAGTAACCGTACAAAACATCGTCTCATCGATAAATCTGGGAGGAAATATCTACTTGGAAAAGGCAGCACGAATGTTGCCGCGAAGCATGTATGAGCCAGAACAGTTCCCCGGAGTGATTCACAGAATGGTTGATCCTAAAACCGTGATTCTGTTGTTTGCATCAGGTAAGCTGGTTTGTGTTGGAGCCAAGACAGAAAAAGACGTGTATCGCTCGGTAAATAATCTTCACAGCAGGCTGGAGGAATTGGACCTGATGCTGTATGATTAAACTAATTCAACATGCGAATTGATGATAGTTTATTTGTCTAAAACACATAATATCACTTAGTGATGACATCATGATTCAACAACAGATTCAAAATAATAAAAATTGTCCAAGATGTGGAAAAGACAATCTGATCACGGATGCCGAATCTGCAGAACTATTTTGCGGCAAATGCGGATTCGTAATTGACGAAAGAATATCAAACTATGGACCAGAAAGAACATTCTCAGATTCTACGATAAGCAAGGCACGTACGGGTGACCGGATATCTTTAACCAGACATGACAAGGGTCTCAGCACGGTAATCGGTCCCACTAACAAGGATTCGTCAGGAAACCCGTTATCCTCATCCATGAAGTCATCGCTAAAGCAATTGAGGATGCTGGATAGCCAAAGTCGCTCAACCAAGAACGTGGATAGAAATCTTCAGCAAGCACTAAACGATCTTCTCAAGATGAAGGAAAAGCTGTTTTTGCCTGAGGCCGTAGTTGAAAAGGCAGCATACATCTACAGAAAGGCACTTGAAAAGAACCTGATAAGGGGACGTACAATCTCTGCATTGATTACCGCATCCCTGTACGCTGCATGCAGGGAATCTGGCGTACCACGAACGTTAAACGAGATTTCAAGTCTTGGAAACATAAGTAGAAAGGAGCTTTCAACATGCTACCGGTTGCTACTAAGGGAATTGGAACTAAGGATGCCCGTACTGGATTCAGTCTCATGCATCGCAAAGATTGCAAGTAGTACTGAACTGCCAGAAAAAATAAAGCGTCATGCGACAAAGATTCTCAAAAAGGCTAAAGCGCTACAGATTCTAGCTGGAAAGGATCCTATGGGAATGGCAGCCTCTGCACTGTATCTTGCAAGCCTTGAGACTGGAAACAACATTACGCAAAGGGCAATGGCAGAAGCCTCAGGAGTAACAGAAGTCACGATCAGAAACCGGTGCAAAAGTCTCAAAGCAATTATGGACTAGTCTTTCTCACAGTTGATAATCAGCAATAAATTATATCATTCCCACATGGTGATAACTGACAGGTATGTATGATGATGATGATGAGATTGGATGCATGTGTGAGAAATGTAATTGTCTTGAGACTGTTTTGACAGTGACATCCATCTGTGATTCTTGCTTGCATGAAAATCATATACACAAAAATAACGTGTAACTTGGAGAAGATTAAAGCGAAATCCTATGAAAAAGAACAATGTAGAATGGAAACTAGAGGAAATGGAAGTTACTGTTGAAGAGAAGGACAAATCAAATGATGCCGAAGAAACTTCAATCGATGAATGATGATACTTGATATGAAAACAAATGTCTGCAGATATTACAACCTCGTTAGAAAATCACAAAAACAAGATGCTTCTATTGACAATGAAAGAAAAAAGGACAATTCGAGGAATCTTTTTGGATTATGACATGCACCTGAATCTGACATTGAGAGGTGCAGAGGATATCTCAAATCCAAGATCACAAAAGCTTGGAAAAATACTGGTGCGTGGAGATGACATATTTGCCATCTCCTTGGTTGAGGATAAATAGTACGATAATGTTAAAAATCAATATGGTCTAGCAGATATTGAATAGTCTTGTTTTCAAATATCACTGGTAAAATAATTATCCCTGGAATCCTGTTCTTGTCATTTTCTCAGTTCATCATAGAGCTGTTTGGGCATGCAATCCCTAATGCATTTTTGTCTTTTTTCAGGGAATCTGGTTTTGTGATTGTTGTTGGTATCGTATTGCTGTTTGCGGTTGCTTGGCTGGTAAGGGCAATGCCACGCCATCACGCAAAAAATTACCATCTGATATGCTTTGACGTGTTTGGAAAGGAATTGATCCTTGATGGATTGCGAACCAAATTCAGAAACAATGATGTGGCGTGGAGCTTTATGAAGGAATACAAAAAAAGACATCCTCTGTATAGCTTTGGTCTGGCAGTTGATGATGATTCAGATTATTCTGAGAAAAAGACACTGATCAGATACATCTAGAACCAACAGTGAGGCGAGAACTGAAGTGCGTTCATGAGTATGCCATTGAGATCTTGAACTGGACATCGATCAGAATCTCAAATGTATATAATCAAGCGAATCGTTGTCTCATCTTTAACATACTTGTTTTCATCATCATTTCCGAAAATTGTAATGAAAATAGAGTCAATTAAGATTCTGACTGGTGAGATTGACTACAAGCTTGGCCGTATCGAATATTTCAATACCCATCTGAAAGAATGGAAAAACAAGGAAGATGAAGGTTATGCAAGGTCACAAAAACGACTTGCCAAGTTGATAGATGAGTCAGCCAATCTCTTGCAGATCATGAAATTGGAGGAATTTGATAACTTTGAAAAGTACGAAGAGATTTTCAAGAAACTAGAAGAACGTACATGACAAGCTTTACTTGTTGTATGGCTGTTGTCTATTGATCGTAAACTGGAATTAGAATCAATTACTTGATATCATTTTGTGAAATTGTAAAAAAGATTATCTGTGAGTTGTTCAAACATGGTTGATGCGTGATGCCAAAATCCTTGCCAAAATCCTGATCAACATCAAAAACCATCTGGATGATATTGACAGATCAAAACTTCTTCAAGAATGCGAGCATCTTGGATCATGTATTGAAAAATGTTTCATGAGTGCAATGACCGTATACAGACTGCGAAAAATATCACGATTGTCTGAGATGCCCTTGACTGAGAATGTCAAAAATCTGAAAATGGAAATTACAGATCTGATCGAAACTTTGACCAGTCTTGTCTCATGGCGATGTGGCACATGCGGCAAGAATGTGGATGCCGAGAATAAAAGCCAGCTGGAATTGTGGATACATGCGCATAAAATGATCAGTGATCATAGAGGGAATGTAATGGATTCGTCGGCTTAACCCCTAACGTTTCATAATTTTTAGCATATCTTATATCATCTATAGCAGTATTGTGAAAATACATGTCAAGCATTGCACTGCAAACCTATTGTTTTAGTCGTAAGACAAGATTCCAAGGTATGGAAAAGGCACCCGATGAAAAGAAAATACCCGTGATGATTAAAGCATACAAGATGTCATGGGAAACCAATGACGAATTGTCATGAGTTGCAAGGGAACATGTAGCAGATACAAAGTAGAAAAACCTAGTCTTTCTGATACAAGGTATGGGGTTGGCCAGAAACGGTGCAACGCGTGTAACCTTTTCCTCAAATGGGATGGCAAAAACTGTCCGTGCTGCGGAACTCATTTGAGAACAAGACCTCGATGCGGACTATCAAGACATCGGTTCATGTCGCTGCGACAGGTCAAAAGAATCTAAAAAGATAGAACCCAGCCCATGCAAAATCCCGTTTGGTTTCCTTTTGAGGTAATTACTCTCATGGGGTAGAGGTGGACTTGCTCTGATAATTGATATGGAATTATCAAACTTAAGCATGTCTATGGATTTGTACTTGGATCAGTCATTAGAAATTTTTAGAAAAGATTGAAAATATCTCATTGTACTTTGTAATTCTCACGACATGAAATGATGGATAGTTGCATGAAACAAATTCTAGGCAGAAACAAACATGGCCACCATCCGTAATCTCGTGTCATGAATCCTAAATTTAAAGAGTAAAGTGATTATCACATCCAAGATTCATTAACTCATTTCAGACTTATTTGATCATAATGTCATGTAAGGGAATCTGTGAATCATACAGGGCAAAAAGACCGCCCAAGCCTCAGACAAGGTATGATGCAGGACAGAAAAGATGTGGTACCTGCAAGATTTTCATGGACTGCAATGACAAAAGCTGTCCATGCTGCAGAAAGTCCTTGAGGTCAAATACGGTCTCCCAGTCCCAGGCAAGTCGGGCTGGAAACAGTCAAGATGATTTAGAAATATCTTAAAACAGGACAGTAGCATAAATGAAGATCATCTTGGAGTGAGATCTGACATGTTGCCACCGTCCTTACAATTCTCTGCCAAGCTTCAATTCAAAGAAAATCCTAGTAATCGTCTCCAAGATTCATAAACTCATATCTTTCCAATCATTTCATAATGCCTTGTAGAGGAGTCTGTCACAGATACAAGGCAATCAAACCACTTCTTCCAGACACCAGATACGGAGTAGGACAAAAACGGTGTAAACTGTGCGGACTTTTTATAGATTGGGAAGGTAAATACTGTCCGTGTTGCGGAACTCATTTGAGATCAAACCCTAGGAATACGAAGTTAAAGGAAAATTTGATGATTATACGAAATACAAAGAGAATCTAAGTATATCTAACCTATGCCAAATGCAACATGAATGGTATACGTCAGATCGTCTTAACGTAACCAAACAAATGTTCAGTTAGTCATGGTCGAATTTAATATTTCATGTCTGTCTGCATGATGTATGACACGCTCATGGTATTGCAAGGGTTGCGATATGAAGACCATTCTGGTAGATGACAGTGCAAATGTGGCATGTCCTGAATGGGGGGCAAAGATGTTCCAGATGTCTGACTGCCTATACTTTTCATTGATTTGATTCAGAATGTATGAAGATGCATCAAACGATACATCTTCCATGTACTTATGGTCTGCCGGTCAATTTGTCCTGCTCCAATGATCTGCCAATCAATCCATCTTTCACTAATTGTTCAATTTGAAATTATCCATTTCTGATAAATATCTCATGAAATTGAATATAACTTATAAAAAATACCTGTAAAAATTGTGGAAATGAAATACAAAATGAAAATATCACTCATTGCTCTGACAGATGCATATTTGAAAGCATTAAGAAAAGTAAGAAGTTTGGCAATCCTGAAGATCCTCCAAATTATTCGTAATGATCATTATTTACGGATTTAGTTATCTTCGTCTAATCGACTTTCGTAATCCCTAGTAGTATTATGAAAAATTTCAAAGTCAAATGATATATCCAACTCACCATAACACATTATGAAAGATATTGACATCAGTCAAAATGATTCTTGATCAAATTAAAAAATCCAAAATCAAATGGATAAGATTACAATTTTGCAATCCTTTTGGATTATTACATCAACTCAGTGTTTCTTCTGAAGAGATAACTGCAGAATCTTTTGTCAATGGTTTTCCATTAGATGGTAGTTCCATAGTCGGATTTACGGATATTGAAAAATCAGACATCATAATTGTGCCTGATCCTTCCACTTTCGTGATTCTGCCAGACTTTTTTGACACTGGTTATGGAGAGCCAATCTATGTTTCAAAGGCTGCCCGAATGTTTGCATTCATACAACAAGGATACAACGAAGAAAAATTTTCTCGTGACTCTAGGTTCATAGCTAAGAAAGCAGAAGATTTTGCAAAAAAATCAGGATTCGACAAAACTTACTGGGCAGCAGAGCTGGAATTTTTTATTTTTGACAAAATGATGCCATATCAAAAAAACAGTAACCTGCACATCGTTTCTGACGAATCTCCATGGTTTTTCAGTACTTCTGAAGAAACAATTCATTTCAAAAAGGGATACTATCGAGATTCTCCATCTGATAAATTGGTCAATTTTAGGGATGAGGTCTGTGATATAATGCTGAAGAATTTCAAGATAAAGACAATTGCACACCATCATGAGGTTGCAACGGCAGGACAAAGCGAGATAGTCCTGTCCCATTCAGGACTAGTTGAGATGGCAGATAGTTTTGTTACTGGAGTAAAGATTATTCGTGAAGTAGCCGCCAAGAGAGGAAAAAATGCAATTTTTAATCCAAAACCCATGCCTGAAGACAATGGTTCTGCAGTCCACATCAACCAAAGCCTTTGGAAAACCAACAAGGGAAAAGAATCCAATGCATTCTATGATGTTTCTGACAAATATGCAGAATTAAGCCAAACTGCCCATTACTACATTGGCGGTCTATTGACACATGCAAAGGCACTCTGTGCAATTACCAATCCCACGACCCAGTCCTACAAAAGATTGGTTCCAGGATACGAGGCACCCACTAACATCGCATGGGGAAAGATGAACAGAACAGTCAGTGTAAGAGTTCCAGCTCATAACAAAAGGAGACCTGAGACTAAGAGGATAGAGTACAGGCCACCGGATCCCACATCTAACGTGTATCTTGTAGAATCTGCTCTTTTACTTGCAGGAATTGACGGAATAAAAAAGAAAATCCAACCTCCCGATCCTGTTGATGTGAACACCTACAAACTATCACAAAGTGAAATGAAAAAACTCTCAGTGGGAAAACTCCCTACGTCGTTAAAAGAATCAATTGATGCTTTTAGTTCTGACAATGATTTTCTCAAACCTGTGTTTCATGAGGATTTTCTTGATATGTACCGGAATAATTTGTGATTAAAATGATTCATTTTTTAATCATTTCTTGTTTCACATTGTCTGAAAATGGATAGTTTTTTGAAATTTATTGTGCATAATTTTGATTACAATCTGTAAGTTGAAAATTGATTCAAAATGTGATATTGCTCTTGGATTTTTGTGGGAATTTTTAGAATATGTTCATTGTCTTCTAACTCTGAAAATAGGCAAGCATTTGTGACAACCTCTTTCTTCAATGTATTTTCCATGTAGTGGACAGGAATGCATCTTCATCAGTTTGTTTTTCATAATAGTAATTAGCAATTGAAATTATTTTAGAATGAATGCTCAACGTAGCTTATTTGTCATATTTCAAGCTTAACGAGATTAATTATCTGTCTTTGCACAGAAAAATTAATGGTATAGCCCAGAATTCATTGTGGATGTAGTCCGTCAGATTGCAAATCTAGTTACAATCCCTACGAATGTCCCAATTGCAACTGGATGGAATGTCCATGTTGGGCAAAAAATATGGGTTTAGAATAGTAGGTGACTGACCCTGTATCTCTCTTTGTTCGAGGAGATCTGGCGTAAACGTGCTTATCATCATTGTATGGTTTCTGAAATAGGATCTAGAGAAGATCGTTGAAATTATCTCAATCTTGGTAGTTCTTTGAAATAAAAATTGAAGACTAGCAATTTTTTCCACATCCGCATTGTCTGTTTGTAAACAACTTTCTGAATGTGCCCAACTTTGACTGATGAATTGTTGGTTTTGTTTTTCCCATGATTCTGAATAGTTTGATTCCAGTCTCAGAGCTAGTTCCCTTTAGTGCCCATGTTCCATTTTTCATGAGATATGGCTGTGGATTTCTCATCGACACTTTTTTTCGTGCTTTTACGTCATATGCCTGAATTTCTGACATGGCCTTTATCGCTTGGTAAGTATTACAAATTCAAAGTTAATTTTTTTACATCTGTTTGATTCAAATTTTCAATGTTCTGTCTTCTGAGAATTTGGAGTAATTCAAAATTCCTCAGTGAAAAAATTAAAGAAGAAGAGAAAGTCAACTAGGCTCTGAAAAATATCTGACTGATGATGTGTACTTCATAATAAAAAATTGAAACTTCAATCTAGTCAATCCTTACAGTCAGTTTTGACTCTCTGACTTTGTTTCCTATGCTTTTTGCGATACCCCACATGCCGTCTACTGTTAGGGATGCCTGTCTAGATTTTTTTGATTTTGTATTTGATTTGTTCATGATTGTATGACGCGATTTTTACTTAAGAGCAGCGCGTAGGACTTATCAATCGTTCATTGTTTATTGATTAACAGACATAATATCGTCATTCTTTTGTACTGTTTCTGTTGGCTAGATTGGGAAATATGATGAATACCTGCAGACTGCTTTTGCAAAACGCTTAGTTTTGTATTTTTAGTCTTTTTGATGCCCGCAGTATACGTATCTAAGTGATCTGAAAATATGTTTGTGAAACTTTAGAAAATGAAATCTATTTGAGATACTAAATCTATTATATTTCATAAAGGCACTGTTGAGATCTCAGTTACTTCGAATACTTATGCAATACAAATCTGTTAATCACATACTAAAGGGAAACAATATGATGTTGAATGAGCTAGGCTATGGGCATAATCATGATCTGGCAGGTGCATTTTGCTTGGGTGTCGTATTTGCTGAGATATCCTCAAAAGTAGAAATTCATTCATATCCTGGTGAACCTGACGGTGAGACTCTGGAAGAAGCACATGAGTTATTTTTAAAATTTGTAAGGGGCGAATTCAAAGAATAAATTTTTGGTATGCCTGTAATCTGAAAAATCTTTTTTGCTATGATCCTGAGACCAAAATGGTACTTTGGCATTTTGGTTTCAGATAACCTATTGCGGAAATTGCAACTCTATTATGGTACAAAATTCAATATCATGTGTCCTCTCTTAATTCTCAGAGGCTGCAAATTGTCTTATTCTATTTTTGTGGCAACTTGAAACCATGCTCTGCCAAAGCATGCCTTTCAAGGATCTCCCTTGTGTCATATTCTTCGAATTGACGAAAGGTTCCGCAGTATGGGCATTTGAATTTTTTCTTATTTGAAAACATGATGTTGATATCTGTTGTGTTTGATTACATAATAATATCGCGTAGCATTGCTTCTTTTTTTCTGTCACTTGAAACTAAAACAATGCGCCTAGTCCAGTTACCACGATTACTGATTTGACAATTTTGCCTGAAGTCATTAACAAAACAAATCTCTTAAATTCCAATCTTTTGACTCCTGCTGAAATTAGAATCAAATCTCCTATTACGGGAATCCATGAGGAAAAAAATATTGCACTCCATCCGAACTTGTCTAATATTTTATGACTCTTGTTCTGATCCTTTGAGTCTTTATGATTTTTTTTATTCCTGAATCTTGCAAACAGTTTGTTTCCTCCAAAACCTACAAAATAATTGATGAGTCCTCCTATTGACGAGCCTGCAATTAATACAATGGTAATAAGAAATTGATTTTCTCCGCCTGCCAATAGAGCAGATGTCAATATCTCGGTTGGCAACGGAATTGCTGTAGCAGATAGCAATGAATTAAAGAACAGGCCCAATACTCCATAGTCTTGAAATACGTTGTTGCTTAGAATCTCTTGTATCTGTTGATAATACTCTTCAATCATGATGACTCCTTGAACGAATTGCTAAACATTGTATGCTTCCTTGAACTCATTGCTACTTTGTGATGATGATGAGTAATGAACTTACTAGTGAATTTCCTTGCGTTCCTCTTTGCTATTTTTAGGTCTGTGTAATTGGTATCACAGGTCCACAAATCTTTTTTTATATGAATCATTTCCAAATTTTCCATCTCTCTTTTCAGGATCACTTGTAGAAAATGCCTAATATTACGTGTATTTTTTCGGATTTTCTCTTACGAGTGGAAGTCTATAAAATCCGTAATGATTATTGCGATATACTTGTTGAGGATCGAACATGAAGGAAGATTCAAAATCATTAAAAAAACAATTGGAGGTAAATGATGAGAGACCGAAAACTTGGGGAACACAAAAAATCCGTAGAATCACAGTTAAAAAATCTTGCAGCCAATAAAGATCATAAATTTCTTTGAGAAATAATGAAACGATTAGATCATAATCTGCAAATCGAGTACAAACAACGTGATGGAATCATTAAAGCGACAAACTCTAAAATTAATTTTTATACGTTTCATGATTGTGCATGCAGAAATGGGTAAATATCCACTTTGGTGCATAGAGTTTGTGAGTTTTCCTTCAAGCATATTCTCAAGAAAAGAAATGATGATAATCGTTGTAGTCTCTGTAGTGGCATCATCCATCTTGTATATTTCATATATGATCGGAAGATAGATTCTGTATCATTTTTAATGCTGAATTGAATACGTGTACACTTTATACACTTCTTTACTGTCCTTGCAATTTCATTTCATATCGAACAATCGAAAATACATTGTAATGCCCACGTAAAGTTTGGTTCATCTCGTTAAATTACAATTCATATCAAAACTCATCTGGTAATCCCATATGTCAAAACCACTTTTGATGCAATTCCTTTTGTACTGCGGCTAAATTCTATATTGATGAGGGACCTTATGATTTGTCCCTAGTATATTTAGCAAAAAATTATCTAGATGCTATTTTTTAATTATATTGTTCTGGAAATTTATTGGCCTGTATTCTTCTGCAAAATCTGAGTTTGCGCTCTGTTTAGGTTGTCTGTGTGATTGCTATCTATTTTTGATGATGCGGCGAAGTTGCAAATAGTTTTCTGAATGCTTTTCTGTTATCTTTTACGTCGGAATGGTTTTCATATTTATGAATTTGTTTAACTTTGAAACAGTTGATTTAAGAACTCCATTTTTGTATGTGCTGTGTCTTGGTCCATTACTATGTTGATAAAATTAAACACTTGTCTAACAAGCCATCTACATGCATCAATTGTGGTAAATCCGACCTCAAGTTTGATGCAGTTTTATCTACTACAGGACCCTCTCAAAAAAACACAGATTATGTTCCGTCTATTCTATGTCTGTCATGTGAAACTCTGATGATTATTACATCTGAACCTGGAGCGGTAATTGGAATCAATCATTCTGCGGGAAATCAGGTTACCGTACGTAATGATTAATCTCAAAAACCCCTTCTTGGAGTAGATTTTTTGCAATGTTCCTTCTTTGAGTTGCATGATGTGGTTGGCAATACTTTTAGATGAATATTTTTGTCTCTAAATACAAAGCTGTGCTGATTGTGTGGAATATTCATTCTGTTTTGAAGGATGTGTTCTAGGGTCTTGGCACTTCCGATGAAACTGGTGTAAGACTGGCAAAATTTGCAACAATTGGGTGTCTTTGTTTTATTCTAATTGACAATTTATTTCATCATTGCCTATTATTACCTACTTTTTCATTTGATATGAAAATGGCTACAGCTAAAAAATCAACAAAAAAGAATACCACAAAGAAGAAAGCTACAACCAAAAAATCAACAGCAAAAAAGACTACAGCAAAGAAGACTGTTGCAAAAAAGAAACCACTATCCAAGTCTGAAGCTGCAAAGAAAGGTTGGGTAACAAGAAGAAAGAATTCAAAGTAAGATCATTCAGATAATCAAAATTCTCTGGATATTTTTTTATTATTATGCATGGACTATCTCTTGTTGTGTGTTTGAACTTGATCCGTTTGTCAAATGATATCGATTTAGATTTTGAATTGTTTTTATCTCATATTTCACAATCAAATCAATTAAATTACAAAAAATTTTACAGGTTTTTAGTTCTCATGGATACTGATGAAGCGATCAACACAAGGCGTGCAATAAAAAAATTTGACAGCACGCACAAAATGACTCCTCAACAAGTAAATTCTTTGATGGAACTCGCAATTCATTCTCCTACAAGCTACAATCAACAAAATTGGAGGTTCATAACAGTAACTGACCAATCCATTAAAGAACAAATCAGCAAGGCCGCGCGTGGCCAACCTCAACCTTCCGACGGCTCATTGGTGATCGTTTTATGTGGAAACATGAATGCCTGGAAAGAAGATCCTTTCAGATATTGGAAAAATTCTACTTTGGAAAAGCAGGCACATGTGAAAAATGCAATGCATGCCAAGTATGCTGATAGTCCTCAGAATCAGCGTGATGAGGCAATTCGTTCATGCGGATTTGCGGGACAAACTATCATGCTTGCTGCAAGGCACATGGGTCTTGATTCTTGTCCTATGGTTGGTTTTGAATATGATGAGCTGGCAAAAATAATTAACTTGCCTGAAGATCATTTGATTGTTTTAATGATTGTTGTTGGAAAAGCAGCTGAGCCTGCAAATCCTAGAGGGGGCCAACTCTCACTTGACGAAGTAGTTTTTGAAAATAAATTTTAAACTCAAATACTTTGCATGCCTGTAATAGTTGTTGGATTATGAAAAATTTTGCTCGCAAATTTTAGAAATCGACTCTAAAATTAGATTTGCCACTGTATATGATGAATGGGCAGTACGTGTAAGTGGTGGAATGAGGGCTGGTTTGAAAAATTTACTTTCAGAACGCGCCGAAAATGAGCTTGTTAATTTGTCTATACTTGATTGGAAGGCACGTAAAGACATGTCAAAATGGCTTGGAAAAACGAAATACACTCTGGGTGAATATGATAAGGTCAAGCGTTTTTCATTTTATCTGGGTGATGATCATTTACTTCTTGTGAGCACCGAAAAAGATTGTGATACCGCTGTGATTGTAGATGAAGTGATCAAACTGTATTATTCAAATTAACATCGAGTCCTTTGTTTGTATTGGCAAAAACATGACTTGAATCTTTTTATGAGTAAAGATTGAATTGCAATCATGGAATTAAAATCAGAAAAATCAATTATAGAGTACTTGAAAACTTTGCCCGATGATACAATAATCAAATATTATCTTGACGTGGAGTATAGTCCTTTTCCAGTATTGCTCATTGAAGAATATACGCGACGATTTAAACGAAAAACTAAAGATGAAATCATCAAGGATCTAAAACTACAAACCCGTCTGGCCCAGAAAAAGACTAAAGAATTGGGTATAATGGCAAAAAAACACAAGCTAGTGGATGACGTAACGAGACAAAAGTCTGAAGAAATGATTAATCATGCAAAGAAAAAGGGATACAAAATTAGTGAAAAAATAGCGTTCAAGGGAAGCATTTTGGGATCTAGATTAAAAAAGAAAACAAAGTCAGGCATTCAGTCGGGGATCAAAGTCGGAAAAAATCTTAAGACTTCTTCGCATCGAGACCTTGATTTATTGAAAAAACTTGCTGAATTACAAAAGGCAGGAATAATTACCAACAAAGAATTCCAAGAAAAAAAGAAAAAAATTCTTTCAAAAATTTAGGTTCATTTTCTAAGTCTTTCTAGATGTTGTTTTGTGGAACATGTCATCATTGGTAATGAGGCAAGTTTTTTTCTATTTTTCATTTTTTAGGTTAATGCAAATTCGTTCAATATGGGGTGTATTGTTCAGGCTGTCTGGATTTTTGATTGGGATTGTTATTTGCAATCGTTTCTAAACCCATTTTCTAAATAATTTCTTGTGAAGTTCTTAAATATCATGATTTTTTCATTAAGTAATGAGCCATCAAGACTTTGATTCTTCATCTTCCCTTAAGGTTCAAGATGTTATGACAAGGGCATTAATCACGGTAAATCCCTCTACTACTGCGTTTCAAATTGCAAAGATGATGCAGCAAGGTGGAATAGGGGCAGTATTTGTTCAAGACAATGGCCATCCTGTTGGGATTGTGACTGATAGGGATTTTGCAACGAAAATTTCTGCAAATGAAATGTCATTTGACACAATTGCTGATAAAATAATGTCTTCTCCTCTTATCACAATAAATCACAATGAGCCAATATCTGCAGCTGCAAAGAGAATGACTAGTAAAAAAATCAGAAAGCTTGCAGTAACTGAGAACGGTGTGATAATAGGAATAATCACGTCAACGGATTTGGTCACTCAGCTTTCAAAATAACTAGAAAGTTTTTGTCTTTCGAAGAAATACCGTAACTGATGCCATGTAACATCCAGTTGCAATGACTTCTGAAATCAATGATGCCATATACGGCTCTATCCCGATTTCAAGAAAATAGTATAGTGAAGGCCATCTTATTCCCAAATAGATTACTTCTCCTACTCCAAATGACGATATCAATGCTAACAATTCCTTTTTCATCTTGTTTGTTCTCATGGATTTGTAACGATCTTTATTATCAAAATAAAATAACACTGAAAAAATTCCAAAGTAAATAACGTATCCGATAACAATTGTGATTGTAGTGTTGAGATAGTTTTCATACTCTCCGAGCAATTGTGCCGCAACTGCAGAGATTGATGCTGAAATGACAAAACAAATGAGAAAGTTTCTATTTATTTGCAATAACTGGGGATTTAACTTCATGATCTTTCTACTTGAAAACTAATATTTTGCATCTCATGATAAACCAAACTGTGAAAAAGAGATGTCAATGGGCAAAAGATGGACCTAGCATCACATATCATGATTGTGAGTGGGGACGTTCGCAACATGATGATCAAAAATTATTCGAATTTCTGATATTGGAGGGTGCTCAAGCCGGATTGTCATGGATGACAATTCTCAAACGTAGGGAGGGATACAGGAAGGCTTTCTCTGGATTTGATGCCAAAAAAGTGTCAAAATTTTCCCAAAAACGCGCAGAAAAACTACTCTTGGATGAGTCCATTATAAGAAATAAGCTCAAAATCAATTCTGCAATCGCCAATGCAAAGAATTTTCTTAAGATTCAAAAAGAATTTGGCTCCTTTGATTCGTACCTGTGGGGATTTGTAAATTACACGACTATTAAAAACAAATTTAAAAAATCATCTGATTTACCTGCATCTACTGCTGTTTCAGAAAAATTAAGCAAAGATCTTAAAAAACGGGGGTTCAGTTTTGTGGGACCCACGATCTGCTATGCGTTGATGCAGGCTACGGGCATGGTTTGTGATCATACGTCTGAATGTTTTTTATATCAAAAATAATTTTTAAGGAGGACGGATTTCTTTTAATCATGTATGAAGGAGAATTTGCCACTTCTGTGTCCTGCATTGATGGACGAATACAATTCCCTTTGGCAGGATGGATCAAGGAAACATACTCAATTGATTTTGTTGATGTGATTTCAGAGCCCGGTGTAGATAAAAAGATCGTAGAAAATTTGGATCTTGAATCAATCAAATATAAAATTGGAATTTCTATTAGCGCCCACAAGTCTAAGCTGATTATAGTTTCTGGTCATCATGATTGTGCGGGAAATCCGGTATCTGACGATGTTCATATCTCTCAAATCAAAAAAGGAGTCGAAGTGATTTCTTCATGGGGTCTGGATGCCAAAGTCATTGGTGTTTGGGTCGATGCTTCGTGGAATATCAATTCTGTTTAAAAAATGGGCATAAAGTTATCTCAATTATCTAAGACTGCCGGACCTGGAATTTTATTTGCATGTACCGCAATAGGTGTATCTCATTTGGTGCAGTCAACTCGTGCGGGAGCTGATTATGGCATGTTGATCTTGGGATTTGTAGTACTGGTGACCTTGCTGAAATACCCTTTTTTCGAATATGGGTCTCGATATGCAAATTCTACACAGACAAGTATCATAGATGGTTACAAAAAACTCGGCAAGCCTGCTTTGTGGCTGTATTTTCTACTTACCATTGCATCAATGTTTTTTGTAACTGGTGCTGTTGGGTTTGTAACTGCGGGGTTTTTTGAAAATCTTTTTGGAATTGATTTTCTTGGTATGTGGACTGTGGTCATTCTATTTGCAGTTTGCGTTGGAATATTGGCAGTTGGAAAATATAATGCGCTTGACAGTTTGATAAAAATAATTGCCATTGTCTTACTGATTTCTACAACTTCGGCATTTTTGCTTACGCTGTATAATGGTCCTATGCATTCTGTGTCTGGGTTTGAACCCAAAGATCTCTGGGACGTGTCTGGAATCTTCTTCTTGCTTGCACTAATGGGATGGATGCCTACCGCGATTGACCTTTCAAGCTGGAATAGTTTGTGGACGTTGGAAAGAATGAAGCAAACAAACTACAAGCCAAAACTACGGGAAACTCTGCTTGAGTTTCGAATGTCTTATCTCATCACTGGAATTCTTGCTGTAATGTTTGTCACACTTGGCTCTTTCATTTTTCATGGCTCTGGTGAAGAATTACCAAATAGCAATTCTTTATTTGCACATGAGATAGTAACACTATACACTAAAACCATTGGGGACTGGAGCTATATCATTATCGCTGCTTCGGCATTCACTGTCATGTTCGGGACGATCATTGCCGTCTTTGATGGGTATTCTAGGTCATTGCAAAGAACTGTGGAATTGATTTTTGTTTCTAAAGAGGAGAAAATACGCAAAAAATCTCGTATGTTTTATATTGTTTTCTTGCTCGTCATTTCTAGCGGCTCTCTTTCAGTAATATTGCAATTCGGAGATAATCTCCGAGAATTAGTTGATTTTGCAACCGTCTTGTCATTTGTCATTGCACCTGTGGTTGCAATCTTTAATTTTAGATTGGTCACCGGTAAATTCTTAGATAAAAAACATCAGCCATCCGTTTTGTTAAGACTGTTGAGTTTTGCAGGAATTATATTTCTAAGTGGTTTTGCATTGTTCTTTTTATTCATGAAGTTTTATTCATGATCCTTTAAATTCGCGAAATTTTTACTAATTTTATGAAAATTTCCCCAAAAATGAAAAAAGCCCTTGATGATCAGGTCATCCTTGAAGCATCTGCATCAAACAGCTATCTTGCCATGGCCTCTTGGTGTGAAGTAACAGGATATCAGGGATCTGCCAACTACTTTTACATGCAATCTGACGAGGAGAGAACTCATATGTTAAAAATTATCCATTATCTCAATAATTTGGGTGCAATCGCATGCGTTCCTGCAATCAAGGCTCCCACAAATTTGTACAAATCCCTTGAAGGTCTAATCAAAACTGCATTGAAGAATGAGCAGGCAGTGACCAAGGCGATCCATGTCATGGTTGAGATTGCACAAAAAGAAAAGGATCATTCGACGTATGTATTTCTAGAATGGTTCGTTAATGAACAAGTTCAAGAAGAGACAAAGTTTGAAACCCTCTTGCAAAAGTTTGATCTGATAGGTAGGGACAAACTAGCGATAAATGAGATTGACAAAGTACTTGCAGCCGATGCGGCTGCCCCTGCTGATGTTGCTGCCTAGATGCGTTTCTTTAAAAAATAATTAATATCACCTCATTTCCAGTACTTTTGTGACAGTTACTGTAACTAGAAAGCCAGGTGGAATCACGCAGTTGTTTAACACTGAAACTGGCAGAGTTACTTACAAGTGCAAGGCAGAATCGGCATATATGCAAATTGAAGCCTTTGGAGGGATTGTACAGTTTAATCAAAAGGGTGCAATTGCCACTGTTACTGGACATATCACATCACTAGAATCCTGCGATGTGATTAAGAAAGGCCATTCCAAGTATAAGGATGCATTATCTGCCATTATTTTTGCACACAAAGAATTTGCACAAAACGTTTCAAATTCATATCAAAATGAAATTAAAGAATTAGAAAATAAGTTGTCTGGCCTCTAGTTTTCAAATTTCATGCATTTACATCCTCGGACTAGGCATTTTCCGTTTCCATCTGAGTGTATAGAATTGTCATGATAGCATCCGATTTCCTTATTCTTGCACTGCATACTTGATCCTGAAATCTATATTGGATTCTTGCAATTTAACCGTAAATAATACAGTGCTCGCATTCACAAACCTCTTGCTCTTTTGATTTCTTCATGCATTTTTTGTGCTGTCCTGCCTGACATTGAACACAAATTTCCTCAATGTTATTCACACTTGTGTATTTTTTTGATTGATCAAAACCAAATCCTCCATCCTGCGGTCCTACCATGCATTGCCCAGCACTGATGTTCTATTTTTACTTCTCTAATTGATCGCAGATCTAATTGTATCTTGCAGTGTTTTTTTGTGAGTTTCTATGATGCCCCTAATCTCAAATGTGTCCACATATCCACCAGCTGATGCACGAGTTGCCTTGAGCAAATAATGCAATGATCCCTCTTCAATTTTTCCGACATAGTATCCATAGAGAAAATCCACTTCGTTTTCGCACTTCCAAATCTGTTTGATTGCTGGAAATGTTTGTTTGATTTCTGTTGGTATTTCCTGTATTCTTCTCTGAATGTATTGATCAAGTGATTTTCTTATTGTAGAATCTTGTAGCAATCTGAATGTTGATTGGCGGTTCTTACTTTTTAGTTCTTTTTTCTTTGTCTGTTTTTTTAATTCCTGGTTTATCCCACATATGCATGGTCCCTCTGATCATAAACGAGCCTACTATTATGGCCACCAATCCACCAACTATGAATAAAAAGAATTTCCCTACGTCCTTGACACTTGCCATTATTCCCAATAGATGTCTGTCTAATTATAGCTGTCTGAAGATATTGATTAGATTCAATAGTATGTTTGAAGCGTCACCATCATATGTCTAAACCTAAACAGGTTGCTGCTTGGATTGCCATCGCTGCAAGCGTAGTTGGCTTTTTCTTCTTTTCCATAGAAATGACCGAAATAATGCGATAACTATGAAAATCAGATGCCGTATATTGATTTGACGTGCTCATGACCCTGATCACTCCTAAAATTAAGGACTTCTTGAATCTACAAAAGCTTGGCTATGTTGCAACTGTTTCTTCAGATGGCAAACCAAACATTTCTCCAAAAGGAACCATTATTGGTTGGACACTTGACACCCTGGCGTTTGCCGATATTCGTTCACCTGACACCATGAATAATCTACACGAAAACCCTGATGTGGAAATCAATGTCATTGATCCTATTCTTCGCAAGGGTTACTTGTTTCAAGGTACGGCTAGAATTATTGAGGATGGAAACCTGTATGATGAGATTCTGAATTATTACAGAATCAATGGAGTCAAAAGCCCTATTCACTCAATCGTGTTGGTATATGTTTCATCCGTATCTGATGTAACTTCTCCTTTATACGATCTTGGTATTGCCCAACAGGAAATTAAATCAAAATGGCAAAAGCATTTTGCAACTCTATGACTCATCAATTGATTTTGTAGATACTTTCAGTTTTTCTAAATCTTTTTTTGTCTCCTCGTGTGTTTCTCTTTCCTTTTCCAGTAGAGATTGAACCGTTTCTAATTCTTTTAATGTCATGTTGAGTTTTGATTTTAACGAACCTACAACTGCGCTTGCAGCTTCAATTATTCCTGCAGAATTCTTTTTATCATCGTTTTCACCTGCAATAAATTCTTTTTCAGATTGAGTCAGAATACTTGTATCTTCAAAATGATCTCTTTTTTCTAATTCTTCTTTGGCATTGTACAGTCTTGAATTTGCTTCATCTAGTTCTTTTTCTGCCTCGATTTGCTGCTTTCTTATGCTGTGTAGTGCAGTTTGTCCTTGTTCTATTTGCCTTTTAATCTCGTCATGTTCTTTGGTTAGTTCGTCTAACTCCTGTTTTATTTTTGACTGACTCTCTTTGTTTTTATTGAATTCCTCAATTAATTTTGAATTTTTGACTGACTCTGCTTTTTTGTTTCTCTCTACTGTTTCCTTGTATTCTCGTTGAACAACATCTAATTCCATCTTGTTTTTATTGAATTCTTTTTTTACGGACATGATGTTACTGATTGTTTCATCATACTCTTTTTTCACATCTTCAATTTTTTGTGCAAGCTCATCTAGCTCTTTATGCTTCTCTCTAAATTCACTTTGAAGTTTTTCTACTTCGCCTTCCAGCTCTTCTTTCAGTATTACTTCTTCGTCTCTTTCAGGTATTACTTCTTCGTCTCTTTCAGGTATTGATTCTTCTGTTTTCTTTCTACCAAAAAGTCCCATGTTTCTCTCTTTTTTTCTAAAAAATGAACCTTTCTTTACCCTTTTCTTATTCGTCCTTTGAAAAATTTCAGATAAAATCCGATGCTTCCTACAATAATTCCTCCCACCAGTGACATCGTGCCTAACTCTCTCATGTCCTGGTAGATATTTGGCGCAAGAAACAACAACAGAGCTCCTAAAATTATTAGCGCAAATCCCCCGTTGTTTTTTGAGCTATTGTGTTCTCCGTGAACCATGATTATGTGTACTCTGAAAGCGTTATTGCTACTTGTCTTCTTCCGATATCTGAAATGAACGGTCCAATTTTGGGTCCTCTTGACGTACCAAGTATGATTTGATATAGCATCCTAAAGAAATCTTTTGGCTGTATGTTGTTTGATTTTGCAATCTGATATATCGTGTTTTGAATATCTTCGGGATTTTCTTCTGCATCAAGTGCCTCTGTAAGAATTTTCAGTGCTTTTTTCGTGGTGTCATCTATTGTCACTTGGGATTTTTCTTGCTGAACAAACTCGTTTGAAAAATTACCTGCAAGTTCAATGAGTTTTTCTATTTCCGGTTCGGCTTCTTTAATTGCCCCGTAATCCAGCAATTTTTTCATCACTCTGTCTGCCCTGTCTTCTTTGAAGATTTTTGCTAACTCTACCACAAGTCTATAGTTTACATGGGTGCTTGATTGTTTTGGTGGGCTTAGGAGATTTACGTATTCGTAAAGTCCTTTTGATTTTATCAATTTTGCCTGATTGTCTATCTTGATTCGTCCAAAATAGATATCTTCCAATTCGTTGTATTCGTTCATCAACGCTGGAATGTCTTCAAATCCCAGTTCCCTTGCACCTGTAATTCTTTTGTACAGTAATAATAAAATTGATTTTGGACTGCCAAACTCTAGCCATTTCTGTGCAGTTATCACATTTCCTAACGACTTGGAAATCTTTTTTCCTCCCTTGTCCAAGAACATTTCATACTTTACGTGATGAGGATGTGGGAATCCTAAAATTTCATCTGATACCCAATCGTTTACTTTGACTGAATCCATGATGTCCTTTCCATATGCTTCAAATCTGATGTCAAATGCTGTCCATCTGGCTGCAAATTCTACTTTCCAAGCTAGTTTTCCAAGATCCTTTGTAATGTCTGCCTCTCCAACATGACCGCATCCCTTGATAGTCTTCGAACTGATCTCTGTATCGTGACAAGCGTATTTCACTTTCTTTTCATCTGAAATGTATTCTGTGGCTTCTGCTGTGTAGAGTCTATTGCAGTTTGCACAAACTGGAAAATATGGCAGGTATTTTTGATATTTTTCTTGTCCTACAAGTTCTGAAATTTTCTCACCAATCTTTGCACTGTTTTGCAAAACTGTGTGGATTTGCTCTTTTAGCAATCCTTGTTTGTAAGTGTCAATCGCTCTTCTGAATTCATATTTTATTCCAACCTTGTCTAATCCGTCTAGAAGAATGCTACTCATGTGCATGCCATATGAGTCATGACATCCGTAAGGATCAGGAATTAACGATACTGGTTTGGCAATGTGCTCTTCCAGCGAGTCTGGAAACCCTTCTGGGATCTTTCTTAATCCGTCCAGGTCATCAGAATATGCAATTAGTTCTGATTTGTACCCTAGATTCTCTAATGCTAATTTTATGCCGTATGCTCTTACGGCATCTCCCAAACTTCCGATATGTGGAATTCCAGATGCGCCAAGACCGCTTTCCACTCTTAAAAGATCTGTATTTCTTCCAAGTGTTTTTTCACGTTCAAGCATCTCCGAAGCTAATTTGTCTATCCAAGTTCCCTTACCGATAATTTCCTTTTCTGACATTTCTCTTAACTATCTCAACGCTTTGGACATGTATGGCCCATATAACGAATACCCTAATTTTTGATAATATTCTCTTGTACCTATTGCACTGATAACCAGAATCTTCTTTGCATCAAACTCTTCTTTTGATATCTTTTCAGCTTCCTGCATCAGATTCTTTCCTAATCCTGAATGCTGTATTTGACCCTCCTCTTTTTCTCCCAGTCTGAGAGATTTCCCATACACGTGAATCTCTCTTACGATGCATGTGTCCTGATCTATTTCATCTCTGTGTGCGCTAGCACCTGGCTTTCTTAATCTTAAAAATCCATAAATTGACTCATTTTCATCTTCGTAGGACAGGAATACTTCTTTTCCTCCTGATGAGTCATAATCAATTCTGTTTAGTTTTGCATTTCCTCCGTCTGATTTTTTGTTTGAGAGACCCACTTCCCTACATCTGATACATTTGCATGACAATCCCTGTTTGGCAAGATTCTGATGCACAATTTGCCTCAAATTGCCTGATTTTGGACCTGCGATAATTTCCTTTGAAGATATTTCTCTTTGCACCCTCATAATTCTGACCCATTTTGGAACACTCTTTTTGGCTTCAGTCAGCACATTGATCATGTCGTCATCAGAATACGGTGTATACTTTCCCTGTTTGTATTCGTCATACAGCGGCGTGTTCTCAATGACCAGTGATGGATAAATCTTCAGCATGTCTGGACGTAACAATGGATCCGAAAACAACTTTTTGAAATCTGCAATGTCTCCTTCAGGCGTCATTGTGGGCAGGCCTGGCATCATGTGTGCGACAATTTTGTATCCTGCATCTTTTGAAATCTGAAATGATTCCAACACGTCATTGTAATCGTGTCCTCTGTTGATTATTTTGTAAACTCGTTCTTGTAATGATTGAACTCCAATCTCCACCCTTGTAATTCCGTAACTTAGCATTAGATCTACGTGCTCTTTCTTGCAATAATCTGGCTTTGTTTCTATCGTAAATCCTACATTTCTAATCGATGCATGTTCATTATTGGACTTTGCTTCTTGCAAGTCTTTTGAATCGGTTCCGTTCAATGCATCATAACATGATTTAATGAAATCTCTCTGATAGTCTTTTGGCATAAACAGAAATGTGCCTCCGACAATCACAATCTCCATTTTAGACGGGTCATGTCCAAACGCGACTAACTTTTCGATCTTTGATATGATTTGTAATTTAGGATCAAATTTGTTTTCAATCGCATTTAGAGATGACGGTTCCTTTCCCGTGTAACTGTTTGGCGAATTAAATTCAATCCCACCTGGGCAATATGTACAACGGCCATGCGGGCATGCGTATGGCTTTGGCATTAATGCTACTACTGACACTCCTGATGCTGTTTTAGCAGGTTTTCTCAACAGGACTTTTTTCAATTTCTCAAAATCTGCATTCTTTGCCAATGATAGGATTTCATAATTTCTAGGAATTCTTTCAAGCGAATACTTTGTACAGATTTTAATGATTTCTTCTTTGACTTGTTTCTTGCTAGGATCTTGTATCGCTAGAAGATTTTGAGTAATCTCGCTACATGCTTTGGATACAAGAGGATCTAGATTATTCATGTGTATTCGTAATTATCTGGACATAAATTCGTTAAATTACCTGATGTGTTAGGTCACGCTTTTGTGATTCTTTATTTTATGATCTACCCTGGTTCTGTCATTCCGTTGTCTTTTAGTCGGTATCCTGAACTATTTTCTTGATACTTTTTAATTTGCTTTGACGGGTTTTATTTTTTAGTTTTTTCAAGAGTTTTTGCTCGTCTTCCATCGTTGTTGTTTTTAACATGTGTTGGAGAAAAATATTCTACTAGTTCTAAACTTTATCAAGAATTTGACTATGGCTTTTCATCTGCATTATTTTCTGACTTGTTGTTGCCACTTCTTTGCTCTTTTCGGTATTCCATTTTTAACCAGATTGGTGTGATGATGGTTGTAACTGCTACCATGATTACAATTGTGGAATATACTTCTGAAGTGAGAATTCCTGCTGTCACTCCTACTCCTGCAACAATCAATCCCACCTCTCCTCTTGAAATCATTCCGATTCCGACTCTCATTCCCTTCTGTTTACTTTTCAAAAATAACATTGCAGGCAATCCGCACCCAAACAGTTTGGTCACGATTGCAACTATGATTATTACTCCGCTTAGCATCAGGACATTCAGATCGACTGCTCTCAGGTCTACCTGTGCACCTATGATGGCAAAGAATAATGGCGCAAAAATTAGCCCTATCTTTCCGACATAGTTTTCTATTTTTTCAAACACTTTGGTAGTTGATAATGCCATTCCTACTGCAAATGCACCTACAATTGGAGATAGGCCTATGGAACCAGCTAACGCTGCGGCACCAAAGAACGATGCCGTAGCAATTCCCTCCACACTTCCTTTTGCTTTCCATAACCTAGGTGTGATGATTTTTGGAATTATGACCACTGCAACTATCAGCATTATTGCAAAGAATGCCAAGACTTGCAAAATGGTGATTACCACTTCGGTGATATCGATACTTTCGATGCCTCCTTCTGATCCTGCTATCGATGTTACCACTGACAGTACCGCAATTGCTAGAATGTCGTCTACTACTGCTGCACCTATGATGAGTCTGGCTTCTGGAGTCTTGATCTTGCCAAATTCGCTCAAGACTTGAATTGAAATTGCTATGCTTGTCGCAGTAAGTGCTGTGGCAATTAACATGGATTGCAAAGCATCAAATCCGAACATCTGGAAGATTACCAAACCTGTAAAGAATGGAATTACTACTCCTAATGCTCCAACCGTAAATGACGCCTTTCCTCCTTTAAGAAATTCCCTTGGGGTCATTTCCAACCCTGCCATGAACAAAATTACAATTGCGCCCATCTCTCCAAGTATTTTGATTTCATCATTGATTTGCAGTAATTGTTTTCCATCCACTACAAAAAATGCCCCTAATGCAAATGGGCCTACGATCATACCTGCTAATAATTCCCCTAGTACAATTGGGAGTTTTAATCTGAGGAAAAGTTCTGCCATTAATTTGGCCGCAAAAAGAAGAATGCCTACGCCGATAATTGTTTCAATGAATTGTGCTTCGCTCATTGCCTTTCATTAGAATTTAAAAAAATCTGTCATATAAGGTGATATTGTGATGAATGTTGTTTTGTTGTTGTTAAATCAAGCAATTTTTGTGGAATTTACAAAAACTCCTTTCTTGGAAACGATTTGTCCAATTTCCTGACTTGTAATTTTATGTTTTTTGAATATTGATTTGATCCGTATTGCTTGATTTTTTGGTGCCATCACGCAAAATCCTACGCCCATGTTGAACGTCTTGTACATCTCTTCGGATTTTACTCCTTGTTCCTCGATCAGTCCCATAATTGGTGGTATTTTCGGAAGTGAATCTATCTCAAAGCCTATTGTTTTAAGCCGTAATAATTTGGTAAATGAGCCTCCTGTGATATGGGCCAAACCTTTGATCTCGCATTTTTGAATGATTTCTAGAACTGGATTTGTATAGATTTGGGTTGGTTTCAGCAACGCATCTCCTATTACTCCGATCCCTTTGACTTTGTCTTTAACGGAATATTTTGTTAACAGTGCTTTTCTTGCAAGTGAGTATCCGTTTGAATGTATGCCTGAGCTATTTACGCCAATAATCACGTCCCCTGCTTTTATCTTGTTTCCAAGTATCATGTCTTTTTTATCTAAAAGTCCTACCACCATTCCTGCCAAGTCAAATGCGAATCCTTTTCCTTCTATCACGTCTGGCATTATGGCCGTCTCTCCTCCTACAATTGGCATTGTGGATTTTTTTGCGCCAGTTACCAACCCTTTTACGATTTGCTTGAATATTTTTTGATCATTTTTGTTTGCTGCGATATAGTCTACAAACGATATTGGCGTTGCACCGATACAAATTATATCATTTACATTCATTGCAACACAATCAATTCCTATCGTGTCATATTTTTTCATCATGTTTGCAATGACTACCTTAGTTCCGACTCCGTCTGTATGTGTGGCCAAAAGCTTTCCGCCTGGAATTTCAACAATTCCTGCATAATGTCCGAAACCGTGTTTCATTTTTGCTTTTTTCTGAAGGTTATGCGTTGATGCAATTAACTTGCCGATCTCTCTTTGGCTTTGTTTAATTTTAGAAATGTCTACTCCTGCTTTTTTGTAGGTCAAAGCCATGATTTGATGCGTATTTGATATGAATAAAAGAATTTGCCTGTTGTTTAGATTACATGTACATTCCAGATATCTCTTCTCTGTGCTCTGAATATTTCTGAGACAGTTCGCTAAATTCAGAATTAATTCTGTCTTGATCTTTTTTAAGATCCGACGTGTCTATTTTCATGTCATAGAATCTATTCAATGCCTCAATCAGAGTTGCAGCAGCGGCAGAGTCCGGTGCTTCTTTGTCTGCTTTTGCCAGCAGCGTCAATCCTTGAATCTCTCTTACTAGACACTCGTTTAGTATGCCGCCTGGAATTCCTGTGATGAATCCTTGGGGGATCATGCTGATGTCTTTGTCTGCCATCGTTCTTACTAGATCTTCTTCGGCTGCACAATACGCTTTGTCGTCGTGTTCCATGCTTGCAACCCCGTCCAAAATTACTATTTCCTTGGATCCTTTCTGCGCTGCCCAATCCAGAATCGATGAGACTAGGGTATACAACCCATCCATTCTCAATGTTATTTCGCAAATTATTGTGCAGACCGTTCCTTCCTTATTTGCATAAAATCTGAATGGGTGACGTAGTCTGCCTCTCATGAACACTGTTGATGGTGGGAGATATTTTGATCTCATGACTGCTATTTCTTCCATTTCTAATTCTGTAATGATGTGATTAATTGCAACAGGACCTACTAGGCCCGCACCAACAAATCCCGCAAAAATTATTGGACTCTTTAATTCTCTCTTTTTAATTTCAAATACTTCTGCCTCTGGAAATCCTTCTTGCATGATTTAGCTTGATTTCTTCCATTTAATTACTATATTCACCATGCTCTGAATATTTTTGTTGAATTGGTTTGTGTCGTGTGTTGTTTTGTGATGAAAAGAGACAAACCTATCTCAAGCTATTTTTCAGTCATTTACTGAGCTGTGATAAATCAAAATCTCAATTCCCTTTATTGATGAAGAGATTCAACATGGTTCGTCCTTTGTCCGTTATCGTATAGATTACGTTTACTCCCACTGCCTCTTTTCTGATAAAGTTGTAGTCCACGCATAGGTGCAAATAATTCAAAAATGATTTTTTCATCCTGATCTTTGATTTTGAATACAGGTTGGAAAATGTCATCGGAGTACCTCTGAGCTGGTATAGTAATTTCAGCAGTGACAGCGTGCTGTAATCCTTTGTTTTTGCCCTTACTGCATCTAGAACTCGTTCATCTCGCTTTATGATGAAATCCTCGAATTGATCTGCCACTTCTAGTGGAACGTATGTTAGTCTTGCTCGCATCATACCGTATAGTACGGTACATTACCTTATTATTCTTTAACTTGAGTGTTATTGATCTTTTTAGCTGGTTTTTTTACACTTGAATACTGTATCTATCTGGATTTTGGATGCGAACATAATTTGTTTTCAATTATTGTGTTGTTCAACTTGTGAATCAATCCTCATTCGTTTGATCCGGGTAAACAGTATTTGCATTTTGTAATGTAAAATAATTATCAGGTCTTTTACCTGTCGTCTTCTACTTCAAAATACATTGAAGAATAGAAACTTCCTTCAATTGGTCTAAAGGCAATTTCCCATGTTCCAAAGAATTCACAATCAGAGCATTCCTTCAGATCACTTGACGAAACAGGCATGAAATAGTGGTTGACTGCCTGCTGTGAGCCGTCAAAATATAGCGTGTGATGAATTTCTCCGTCAGGACGTATGAAGAAAATATCCCCTTTTGAATCTTGAGAAATTTCACTGCCGATAAAAAATACAGTGTCATCAACCCCGTAACTCTCATTGAGAATGGCAAATGGTCCTGAATACAATTGGCTTGACAGGTAACGACTGTCACTTTCATCACCCAATGTGTTGACATGCTGTGAATTCGGAGGTTGTGTGGAAGTAACGGTCTCATCATCTGTTCCTTGAAGGGTAATGGCAATTATTACGGCTATTGCTATGACAATAAAAATTCCCAGTAATGCCATGGGCACCTTTTTGGACATTTCATTACTCATTTAGATATCTCCACATTTGCAATAATTTTTAGCTTCATTAAGACTTTCACATCTCATGTACTGTAATACGATGATCGAGACAATTCTTCACAATGATCTATAAAGTTTCAAACAAAAACAATTCAAATCTCAAACACGCTTTCATCTATTATCATGCCATGCATAGACCGCTGTCACCAGTACAAGGCAACAAAGCCTTACGGAGAATCAAGATATGTCATAGGCCAAAAGTACTGTACTCATTGCGCACTCTTCATCATATGGGAAGGCGTCAGGTATCCCTGTTGTAATTACAATCTAAAATACCGTCCCAGAAGCAACAGGTACAAGATGGAAGTTCAGCGGATTTAGATTTCAAGAAACGATTAATCAGCACCCACCAGTTCTCGTTGGCTGTCTGTATCATTTCACTCATGATGTAACATATGATGAATTTGCATTTAACGTGATTCCCAAATTAACTGAACAAACGTTTGGGAATCACACTGCCAACGTTAAGTATCATGGAATCATAGTTGACATACAGGAGTCGAGGGATCGACAGTTCGCACTATGCATGACATAGTAAACCCGTAATGATTGTCATTTAGCCCTCTCTCCTGATTATGAATACTTCTCTGATACACTCAAAATTCAATACTATTCTCAAAATGGAATAGGTAAACCAAGTATCACTCTTCTTGGTAACATTGTAAAATTAATGTAAATCATCGCCTTTAAACCCCCAATGCCTAAGGCTTCATTATGGAAATTGCAGTAAACGCTCTGCTGACTGTGGTTGGGCTAGTAATGCTATGTTTTGGTGGTAATTGGCTAGTTAGCGGCGGTGTTGCAATTGCCAAAAAATTTCGCATAAGTAATCTTGTAATTGGAATGACTATTGTAGCATATGGAACTTCTACCCCTGAGCTTGCTGCTAGTGTTGCAGCAGCTGGGGAACACAGTGCAATAATTCTTGGAAATATTGTTGGAAGTAACATTGCGAATGTTGGTATGGTTATTGGCGTTGCGGCCATTCTTGTTCCTCTTGCAGTACGCAAATCCGTACTGCGAAAAGAAATCCCCATCATGTTGGGTGTTTCTTTTTTACTGGTTTTGGTATCCGTTGATGGAGAAATTTCTCAGTATGACGGTATTTTGTTACTTGTGGGTTTGGGAATATTTGGATTCTATACATTCAAAGATGCAGTGAAGCAAAGGGCAGAAAACAAAGTTGTTCAACAGAGTCCACGAAACGTCTATGTAAAATCTGCAGGATTGATTGGAATAGGTGTTGTTCTTTTGTATGTCGGTGCTATACTTACAGTTGATAATGCAGTAATTTTAGCACAGGAATTTGGATTGTCAGAAAAGATAATCGGATTGACAGTTATTGCGATTGGAACTTCACTTCCAGAACTAATCACGTCCATCATAGCAATTAGAAAAGGACATGCAGATATCGGCATTGGAAATATTATTGGAAGCAACATCTACAATATCTTGATGATTATGGGTGTGGGTGCTGTCCTTGGCGGTGTGATGGTTGGCACCGACGTTTATGTTGACTATACAATTATGATCATCTTCAGTCTGTCCTTGCTGATTGCTCTGAAAACCAAAATTATTGGCAGGGCCATGGGAGTGTGTCTTACAATTGGCTATGTTGCATATCTTGCAGTTACGTTTTTCAAGTAATTTGTGACTGAATTTTTTTTACAACTGGTGAAATTCCTTTTTGTATTTGTGAGGGTTGGATGAAATGTTTTATCAAATTAGGCTCAAATTTACAAGTGTCGTAAGTACAATGAGATTAATCACAAATGAAACTAGATTGAATTTACTGAAATATTTTCAGCCCTTATTGATGGCGTGATTGATGGAAGTGATGCCCACTGAATGACGTTTCTCTGATCATTTCCGATTGCTGAAATATTTTTTAGCATTGTTGGCAGATTGTGAATTATTCTTACGGATTTTCCTGGACCTTTAATTTTCCCATTTCCAATAATTCTGATTCCGCTTCTTGCGGTACATGAAAAGTCTCCTTGAATCGGGTTAACTGCATATGTATACCATAATCTTCCAACGAGCAATCCATGTTTTGTTTCTTTGATCATTTCTTCCTGGGACTGATCTCCCGAAATGACTGTGAGATTGTGTGGCGTTGCAGTTGGAATGGGCTCGGCACTTTTTCCAAGTGGTGATCCTGGACGTGATGCATTACCTGTTGACTGTGTTCCTTCTTTGTAACTGTCAAAAAGATTCGAATACGTATTTTTAAAAATACCTCTTTCTATCAAACTTTGCTTCTTGGTTTCAACTCCTTCATCATCCACTGCCTTTGTTCCAATCCCTTCTGAAATATGTGGGTCATCAATCAAACTGAGTTGCTTTACCGCGATATCTTTTTCATAACTATTTGAAAAACAGCTTTTCTTTTCTGAAAAAGTTTTGAAATTAAAATTGGCAGCCACTACAAATGCTAGCAATTCCCCCACTGAATACGGTTCAAAAATTATGGAGTAAGAATCAGAATTGACTTTCTGTGGATTTATCGACTCTGTGCACATCTTCTTTGCATCGTTTCCAATCTGCTCTGCAGAAAAATTTCCCAGTGTTCTTCCGCTTGCATGGCCTATGCCTGATACTGGAATATTTCCAAATTCTGATTCGGCATTAATAATTCCTGAAATGTATGTTGCTCGGTCACTGAAGTTCAATCCGTTGGAATTCATCAGCTCAAAATTCTCTGATACGATGTTTAGTGAACCTGTAATCGTGTTAATTCTGTCACTGGTAGACGAGTTAATCATATTTTGTGCAATGTCCATGCTTTTTGAGCCTGAAATCTGATCAAGTCTCTCATCGAATGTCCCATCCAATTCCCTGTTCTCTACTTCGTGTGGCAACCCTCTCCAAAATTCCCTTGATTTGAGATTTGTGAATGTTTTAACTGCGCCGTCAATTATTTTTTCTATTCCATCCTCGTTTGTTGTATGTACTGATGCAATTTTCTTGTTATGGATGAGTCTAATTCCAAAACCCTCATCCAAATTCTGCTTGATTTCTACAATTTCTGAATCTGTAATTCTAACCGTTGTATTTTTTTTTTGACTCTGACTATGTCACATTCATCAATTCCAATTTTCTTTGAATGACAAAGTGCCTTTTCTAAGGCAGACAAATCACTGCTTCCTTGGATTTTTATAATTGAATTTGTTTATTTTTATCAATTCTACGTAAGAGCCAAACTGTGTGTCTGTAACATTGTCTAATTTGTCTTCTACCTCATCTTCACCGTCGAATCTTTTTAGAATGTTATAATGCGTATTTCTTTCAGCTGGCACTCTTCCAATTTCCTTTACTCTTCTTCTGATCTCTTTTGGTTTTAGCAATTGACCGTATTCTGAGCCTGCTGATGTTGAGATACTTTCATTGATCAGAGTTCCGCCAAAGTCATTTGCTCCCCACATGAGTAGTAACTGGGACATTTTTTGTCCTTCTTTTACCCATGACATCTGAATATTGTCGATGCAATTGTTTAGCATTATTCTTGCAACGGCGTGGGTGAGCAGTACGTCGTTTCCGCTGCCTCCTTGTTTGATTCCCTCATGCAGTTCGTGTTTGTACATTGGCGCTTCCGTATGAATAAAGTTCAAAGGAACGAATTCCGTAAATCCCCCCGTTTCTTTTTGAATGTCTCTTAATCTTGCAATGTGCTTGGCCCTATCTTCAAGTGTCTCGACATGTCCAAACATCATGGTTGAGGTGGTGTTGATTCCAATCTTATGTGCGCTTTTGATGACCGTCTCCCAGTCCTCAACGCTAATTCTTCCCGGGGATATTTTGTCCCTTAATTTTTGATCTAGGATTTCTGCTGAGGTTCCTGGTAGTGTATTGACTCCTGCCTCTTTCATCCTTTTCAAAAACTCTTGGATTGATATGTTTGAGCGAGTTGCCCCGTATAGAATTTCTTCTGGAGAAAATCCGTGAATGTGAATGTCTGGAATTTCTTTTTTAATTTCTCTACAAATATTTTCATACAAATCCCCTTCCATGTCTGGCGGGAGTCCTGCCTGAATGCAGACTTCAGTTGCCCCTAACTGATGAGCTTCTTTTGCTCTACGTACAATCTCTTCAGTAGGCAAAAAGTATCCCTCTTCTTCTCGAAAATCTCTGCTAAATGCGCAAAAGCCACATTGCTTGATGCAGACATTTGTAAAATTGATGTTCCTATTTACCACGTATGTCACTGTATCTCCTACCCTTCTTTTTCTTAATTCGTTAGCAACAAGACCTGTAAGATGAAAGTCTATTCCCTTGGTGTTAAGCAGTATCAGTCCGTCATTTGCAGAAATTTCCTTCTCTGATAGTGCGTTGTTTAGAATGTCTGAAACTACGGGATCTGCATTTCTAAAAAGTGAATCTATGTTGACTGTCATCTCCAATACTCCTCTTTAACGTACCCTTCCTCATTTTCAATGACTGATATCTTATCTCTTAACTCTTTGCTAATAAATGAAAAGAATTCTGGGTAAATTGGGAATCTGCATTTCAAATCATATCCTGCTTTCTTCGAATTGATGTCCACTTTGTCAATTTCAGGCCATGAAAATTCGGGATTTACAAAGTCTGGTGTCAATGGTGATATCCCTCCCCAGTCGTTTATTCCAATCTCCAAGAAATTCTGATATGAACTTGGAGACAGATTTGGCGGAATCTGCATGTTCATCTTTGGCATGATGATTCTGGATAATGCGACGATTAATTTGAAATATCTTTCATCCGTTGATGGCTCATCCCTCATTTTGGTATCTGGCTTGGGTTGAAAGTTTTGTAAGATTACTTCTTGAATATTCCCATGCTTGTCATTGAGTTGCTTGATTGCAAATAACGAGTCAATTACCTCGTCCATCGTTTCTCCAATGCCCACTAGTATGCCTGTGGTCATTGGGATTCCCAGCTTTCCAGAATTTTCTAAAATCTCCAGTCGTGCTTTTGGTCTTTTGCTTGCTGCCAAATGATGTGGCATTCCTTTCTGTGTGAGTCGTTCACTTACATTTTCAAGCATTATTCCCATCGAAACGTTTGTTTTCTTTAGATCCTTCATCTCTTCATAGCTTAGATTTCCTGCATTTGTATGCGGAAATAATCCTGCCTCTAACGCAAGTTCTGAAGCATGAATTAGATATTCAGCCGTAGTTTTGAATCCGTTTTCTTTTAACCAGTCTCGTGCTTCTTGATATCTTTGTTCGGGTTGCTCTCCTGTAACGAAGAGAGCTTCCACACATTTGTATTTTTTTGCAAGGATCAGTAATTCTGAAATTTGTTTTTTTGACATCAGAGACAGTTTAGCTTCTCCCGGCTCTGATTTGTAAGTGCAATACGAACACGTATCCTTGCATAGGTTGACTATGTTGAAAAATGCTTTTTTAGAAAATGTCACGGAATCTCCCTTGAATTCTCTTCTTAGGATTTGGGCCGCTGAAAATAATTCGTTGGGATTTTTTACTGCATTTTGATAAATCTCATTTATATCGTGGCGTGATACGGGTTTGCTCTCTAAAATACCGTTTAAACACTCAGAGTCTAAGACAAGCTTGTTCAACAGAAGGATTTCTTGTTAGGAAGTATTTATGCTTGTATTGAGGTAGTTTCAATTTGGTCTTTCTTGAAGTGTGATTGTGACATTCGTCGTTCTTCCATCTCTGAGGATCTCTAGAACCATTTCATCCCCTACGGTTTTTGCCCTTTGAAGGTGAATTAGAATGTCGTCTATCTTTCTAACTTCAATTTCGTCAACTGCTAAAATAATGTCTCCTCCCATTGGATAGCTTATTCCCTGCACTTCGATGGTTTTATCCGATCCAATCAACCCTGCTTCAAAAGCTGGACTGTCCTCTACCACTGTAATTACCAAAAACCCAACTGCATCCTTTAGGTTCAAGACCTTTGCCATGTCAGGATCTATGTCTCTTCCGGAAATTCCAATCCATGGATGGTTGTATTCCCCTTCCTCAATCAATGTTGGAACAATTTTGGCAACTGTTTGTGATGGTATTGAAAAACCGACCCCTGTAAATTCCCCCGTGGTTGACTGTATTGCCGTATTGATGCCTATTATTTCTCCACGCATGTTTAGTAGCGGTCCTCCTGAATTTCCTGGGTTAATTGCAGCATCTGTTTGAATCACATCCGGAATCGAGTATCTTGCATCTGTATCTGACGGGAGTAATCTTCCCAACTGACTAACAATTCCTGAAGTCATGGAGCCCGATAATCCAAATGGATTTCCAATTGCAGCTACCTGCTCTCCAACTTTGAGATTTGACGAGTCCCCGATGGGTAATGGGTGCAACGGAATCAAGTCCGCATTAACTTTGATTATGGCTATGTCTGTAAATTTGTCTGAACCGATGATTTCTGCATTATATGATCTGCCATCAAGAAATGTCACCACCACTTTTGTTGCATCTTTAATCACGTGTGCATTTGTTATGATGTGCCCCATTTTGTCAAAAACAAAACCTGAACCCACTCCTCCGACAACGTCGTCAGTTTCACTTTTTTGCACGTTGACTCTTAATACTCCTGATTCTGACTTTTCAAAAATTTCAATCAATGACAAGTCATTTGAATAAAGTGACGATGCTTCTGCAATCGCAATTGTCGTACCATCATCACTTATTGCAATGTATGGGTTCGATGATTCTGTGGGCAATGCAAGCAGTGTTGCAACAATGGCGATTGTCATCACAGCTCCGATAATGCCTCCTACAAACATACCCGACTTGTCCATGAGTTTTTTATTCGGAATTTTCAATCTAAAAGGATTGCTATAATCCGATTGAACTCTGAGTATGATCTTTTACCGAATAGCTCCTTCCTCTCCAGGTTACTGATGATGATTTCTTGGCCTGTAACAATCCGCTTAAAAATCCCAAGACCACCACTAAACTTCCTAATGGCGCAAACAATGCATATGCCAATCTCAACTTTAATCCGACTTTGACTTCTATTGTCGCACCTATGTAAATCAAAACTGAGGCAATTGCTGATGCCACACAAAGTATCTTTGCAGATGTTGCATCATTTGGAAAAATTGCCAATGTTGCAAATATCAGAAATGGCACAAATAACAAAAATGCTATGGCAAAAAAGATCCCTATGGCTATTTTTCCACTCTGGATGTAAAGCGGAACCATTAGTCTCTTCAGGGCATTCCATAACGTGCCTTTGTCTCTGGCCCAAACCGCATCAATTAGGTGCTCTCCTCTGACCATCTTCATCTTGTATCCTTTCTCCTTGACTTTTTTCCCTAATGCGCCATCTTCGATGATTTCATGCTTTACCCCTTCATGCGTGCCAATCTCATGATATGTACTTTTCTTAATGATGAAGAAACTTCCAAAAAAATATCCTGTCTTCTTTGATGGATCGTTTACATTCAATGCTGAAAATCTTGTATGCAGAAAAGTGGAGATCATTGGAAGTGTGATGTTTGTCCAAAAGTCAAATGTGAGCATTTTTGGAATTGCAGACAGTGCATCTAAACTAAACGAGTCCAAGTGTGCTACCGCAAGTGATATCACGTTTTTTGCATGAACCGTATCTGCATCCGTAAATAGCAGCAACTCCCCTGACACTTTTTTGTATCCTTCCATGCATGCCCAATTTTTCCCCATCCATCCTTCTGGCTTTGATCTTGCAGAGACTGGGATTACGTTTGCATATTTTTCTGCATATTTGGAAATTATTTTTCCTGTGTCGTCTTCAGATGAATCATCAATCACTATGATTTCATAGTTTTCATAATCCTGTTTTGTCAGGGAGTCTAAACACTTCCCGATGAACTCCTCTTCGTTTCTGGCTGGAAGGATAATTGATACTTTGGGACTGCTCTTTGATGTATTTTCAAATCTGTCAAGATATGGTGTTAACTTGAATGAATTTATCATTGACTTGATGAGAAATATCCAAGCCCCGCATATTCCAATCAAAATTGCTGTAAGCGAATAATTAAAAATATCTATGGCCAATTCCATGAAATCTATCCCTCAATTTCATTTTTGATGCTGTGCATTGCTTGCTCCGTTCCGCTTTTGATATGCTTTTTAATCATACCTGTAAACATGCCCATAACACCTGTCAGTTTGATATCCCATAATGCGTAAAGTAGTGTCTTTCCTTCCTTGGGGGTTAGCACCATTGTTTTTTTACCGTTAAGGATCCCTTTGGTAAACTTGGCCTCTATTCTCTCCTTGGGAAATATCTTGACTTCCTGCAAGCATTTCTGATCCCTAAATGCAATTATGATTTCTCTGTTGATGGTGTTTCCTTCCTTGGAAATATTCCTGACTTCTTTGGTACCCTTCCAAAATTTGGGCTCGTTATCTATGTCTGAAACAATGTCCCAAACTTTGTCAATTGTGGCATTAATTTCTACTTCCACTTTGATCGTAGCCATATCCTACCGGTCATTTTCTTCGCATTAAATATATTAGATTCTAACTTCACTTGAAATAGACTGTGATGGGTAACATGCCTAAAATCCGGAACATTAACTCCAGTTCCAATGGCGTTTGCCATTCTTCCGTCACAGTCACTTAAAATTTAAAATACCCTGAGGTCCACAAAACGCATGCCAAAAATTGAGACCTTTGATGCCGTCGGTTTTTGGAAAAACGCGTATGCTCATCAACGAGGCAAGCTATTGAAAAAGGTGAATGTACCTGAAGATCAAATTATCGCACTGGTAGATAAAAAATACCTTGAAATTCCTGCTGCGCTTAGATACGAGATCGAAACCAGTGGTATTAGCAAAAAGGAATTGCAGTGAGATTCCAAATTCATTTTAAGTGGAGAAATTAACGTTTGCCATGCCAACTGTATCCTATGATGACTTTGCAAAGCTAGACATTAGGGTTGCAAAAATTATCAGAACTGATCCAATCGAAGGCAAATCCAGAATAATCAAAGGCCGAATTGACTTGGGAAATGACGATCAACGTGATGTAATAATTGGCGGTGCCCAATATTATCAACCCGAAGATATTGTGGGAAAAACCGTCATCGTAATTGCAAATCTTGAACCAAAAAAAATGGCCGGTGTTGAATCAAATGCAATGTTGCTGGCAGCAGACGTTGACGACAAGCCGTTTTGGTTGACCGTAAAAGAGGATGTCCCGTTGGGAAGTCCAATCAAATAACTAAACCGTTTTTACAACTTGATGGTAATACAGATGTCTCGTAACGCGGCATTCAATCATAAATCATCAGTTCTTTTTCTTCCAGCATGGCATGTAGGTTGTTTACAGATCTGTATACGTCTGCTTCATGCTTGGCTCCTGTGCACACTATCTTTCCAGATGAGAATAACAAAATCACTGTCTTCGGGTCTAGCATTCTATGGATAAGTCCTGGAAATTGCTCCGGCTCGTACATGCTTCTTGGAAGGGTTCTGGCTGCTTGCTCCAAATGGATTTTTCCTCCTAGATTGATTGAAGCAACTATGTTTTGAATTGTCACAACTGCGTCTTTTTTCACTTTGATTTCTCCTTTGCGGAGATTCTGCACCACTGTCTTGACTGCTTTTTTGGCCATCTCTTCGGATTTGGAGCCTGTACATACCATTTTTCCTGATGTGAAAATCAATGTGGAAGTTTTTGGAATTTTTAATCTAAAAACCAATCCTGGAAATTGATCTGGGTGATATTCTACGTCCGGAAATTTTCTGGTAATGTCATTCAAGTCCATCTTTTGCATGACGTCTGCTGAAACTACAACATTTTCCACACTTATCATCGGTTTTGTTTGTGGCATGCTTGGATTTATTATATTTAAACTACAATTAAAGCACTTGTCATCAACTTGTAGTTAATACTGTCTCTGAGATTTTGAAGTGTTGTCTCATTATTGATCTTGGAACGAATGCTTTAATTTGGTTCAGACAGGTGTTGATTCTAGTGAATTTTACAAATTTTGAACAGATGTTTTCAATGGGTGATGATTCTGATACGCTCATGATGTTGATCTGGATTCTTCCAATAATTCTTTTTGTTTTTTACGGACAACGCATTCAATTATGGGTTACATCCTCAGAACTCAAAAAAGGCATAAAAAAACTCGATGGTTATAGAGTCGAGTCCAAAACCGAGCTGATAAACTATGTAAAAAATAATCTGAATGTAAGGGATGATCCTGTAAAAAAGATTGACAGATTTTTGGATTATTTCACAATAATGCCTGTTGACATGGATCCTAACGGGATTGTTGAAAAAGTTCGTCATACAGTTAGGTCTAGGGAAGATTACACTCGAGTGCATGTGAGGACTCTTTCTCCAGACATGAGCGAACTTGAACTGACAAAGGTTCAGACCTTGCTTGAACTTGCATCATCGTTGCAAATGATTCATAAAATAATAAATCACATGTTCCTGACTGCAAAAAAACAAAACAACTATCCTCTAATTCTGCCTTTGCAGATGATTTTTCCCTTCATAATGGAGCAGGCAGAATCCATGAGGGATGCAATTCCTGCTTTCAAAACAGGACAGCCTGTGGGTGATGGAATTGGTCCAATGGTTGTCGGAAAAATGATGCTCAACGTTGAAAAAGAGACGATTGTATTTCAAACTGCCTTTGCAAAATCTGACTTTGAAGGCAGAACCTTGTTTCTTTTAAAGGCTGAAGGCCCAGGCTCTACAGTTGGAAGGCCAGCTGACGCTTTGGAGCACATCGTGTCTAACAACAAGTTGGATGCCGTAATTATGGTGGATGCTGCATTGAAGATGGAAGGTGAAGATTCCGCATCCATTGCTCAAGGGTTTGGTGCAGCTATAGGCGGTATCGGCACTGAAAGATTTCAAATTGAGGCGATTGCTGTTAATTCAAATATTCCTATATTCTCTATTGTCGTCAAGCAGTCAGTAAAGGAGGCAATTACTCTGATGACCAAGGATATTGCCGATAAGGCTGATGATGTTCGTCTGCAAGTTTATGATATGATTTTGGAAAACACTGAGCCGGGACAATCCGTGGCAATAATTGGTGTGGGCAATACTGCTGGTGTTCCTCAATGATATTCTCTAAGAAAAAAATCACTATTGCATATACCGTCGAACAATGCACAAAATGCAAAATATTGACAAAACGAAAATTCGACGAAGGCGATGTGCTGTTTGCCGATGTATCAAAATGCGGCTCGTGTGACGGTCTGATTCTAATTGAAAAAATCTTTGGCGAATCTTCTGAGCTATAGACTGTAGATCACTCTGTTCTGTATTTCACGTTGCAAGATGGGCAAAACCATGACGTCCCTTCTCCTTGCTCCTTGAACATCAGGCCGCTGCATTTTGGACATGGTGCAATCTCCTCACTCAAATCCCTTCGCCTTCTTTTATCTATATTATTGAATCCTTGTCGTCACTGTGGCACCCTCTTCGTTTGGAATAAACGTGTGCTCTGCTTGAGCTACCCTTTGCTCGTTTACCTCGATAAGAATTGGATATGCCTGAACCGCTTTTTTCTTTATCAAAATATTTAGAAGATCTTTGGCCTGCTTTTCTTCCCACTCGTTTACAATCCATCTTAGCGCAAAAGGTAGCATGTTGAAATTGCTCCAAATGAAATCAAGTAGTCTATCTGCCTCATCGTTCTTTGTTTTCTTTCGTGAGTTCAACGCAAAAATATTTTTTATTTGCCCGTTTCTTACAAATCCTCCCCCGTCACTAGTCGTCACAAATGGCTCGCATGCATAAGCTGAATTCTCTGAAAGAGAAAAGCCTCCTATTGACCAAATGTTAGGAATGGATCTTCCAGCATGGATGGTATATTGATCAAGTGAATGTCCGCTAAGATTTGCGATAGGCTTGAATCCTGCTTTCTTTATCGTGGTTTCTATGGTTCGTCCGATATCGCTTGCTTTTACGCCTGTCTTAATCATGGACATTGCGTTTGCCAGTGCTTCTTCTGCAGACTGAACCAGTCCATCAAATTGGGCATCATAGCAAACTGTAACTGCCGTGTCTGCAATGTAGCCGTCTATCTGTGCTCCCAGATCAATTTTGACCAGGTCTGTATCTTTAATTGTAATTGGATCATTTGGCTCAGCTGTGTAATGAGCTGCAATTTCATTGATACTTGCATTTACTGGAAATGCACATTTTGCACCCCTTTTCTTGATTTCTCCTTCCACCTCCTCACAAATTTCATAAACTGTCTTGCCTATCCAGTCCTTTTTTCTGACCATCTCTCTTACTTCTGAGGCAATCTTTCCTGCCTTGATGTACTCTTCAGTCTGCACGATTTTGATCCTCTGACTGCCTTTAAAATGATTATCTGTGAAGCTTAAATTGGGCTATTCTTTGGTTTTTCTGGGATCGTGGTCTAGCTTGGTATGATTCTGCGTTTGGGACGCAGAGGTCGCGAATTCAAATTTCGCCGATCCCACCACATCATTATCTTATTATCAAATTGGATTACAGTGTAGTTGCTGGGCAATGAAGAAGAGTTAGAGTAATGATTTTGAAATGAGATTAACTAATTGGATCTGAGCGCCGGCATGTTTTTATGAATTCTTCAAATTCTCTGATGTGTGGTTCCGTTGAAATTTGAGAGGCGTGATATCGTTCTGGTTGCAGGACTTTTGCTTTTCATGATTGGCCTGATTCCGTTTACAACTCCTGTTTTTGCCATAATAATTGTAATTTTGATGTATTTTGGAATTAAGATATACGTGGAAAAAAGAAAACAGTCCATTCAAAATGATGTCGGGGATGGAATCTGCATGGAATGCGGTTCTAAGATTCTTGATGAAAAATGCCCAAACTGCGACTATGTTAAAGAATAATTCCTACGAGTATCTTTACACTTGAAAAAACGAGTAAATTTTAAATGATTTTGGGATGTTTGACTTTTAGTTCAAATTCCGCTGTAGATGTTACACTCATTAAATTTCTATTCCTGACATTAATTTTGTCATAAAATAATCCACAAAATTATCTTGAGTAATTTTGAGCATTCTTTATTCTTGATCTATATAGCTTTAGCTAAACTTTAGAATTATGCTAAAGAAAATTCTAAGTCAGAAAATCAGTGTTTATTACTTGCAAATATACCAAATATGCATTGAAAGACAGTACAACTATTAGAATTACCAAAGATACTCACAAGAAATTCTCAAAATAATGGACCAAATTCAAGCTAGAACTGGAGAGATTCCAACACTTGATGATGCATTACAAGAGATGTTGAGTAATTACAAGAAGAAATCTAGAAAATAAATTTGTAAAAAAATCATAGGTTCAACTCCACGGGGATTCCCCCACCAAAATGGGGAGAAAATGAGATGCAGGTAAGCGTGAAAATGCTTATCTGAATTGAATTCATGAAATTCTGTAATGGGTTTGTTGGATAGATTTAGTCGTACGTTTGACAAGTATGGATATGACCTAGATGGTTATGACAAAAAAGGATATGACAAAAAAGGATATGACAAAAAAGGATACGATAAGGATGGATATAACAAAAAAGGATACGATAAGGATGGATATAACAAAAAAGGATTTGACAAAAATGGTTATGATAAAAAAGGATATGACAAAAAAGGATACAAAGACGGGTATGACGAAGATGGATTCGATTTCAAGGGTTACAATAAAGATGGGTTTAACAAAAATGGTTATGATAAAAAAGGATACGACAAAGACGATTATGATAATCGGGGTTTTTCTATAAATGGAATTCACATCGATACAAAAATTGCTTTTGACAAAGATGGGTTTAACAAAAATGGTTATGACAAAGATGGGTTTAACAAAAATGGTTATGACAAAAAAGGATTCGATGAAAATGGGTTTAACAAAGACGGGTATGACAAAGACAGGTATGACCTAGACGGTTATGACAAAAAAGGATACGACAAAGACGGGTATGACAAAGACGGGTATGATGAAAATGGGTATGATAGTAACGGGTATGGTGAAAATGGATACGATGAAAATGGGTATGATTTAGACGAGTATGATGAAAATGGGTATGATAGTAACGGGTATGATGGACTAGGATATGATCACCTAGGTTACGACAAAGAAGGATACAACCAAGAAGGATACAACAAATTCAATAAAAAGAAAAACGAAGTACACAGTGATTAAAACAAATTTTTTGTCTGAATACATTCAACAAAAATGTGCATCCTCACTGCTAGTCTATTTGCTTAATTTGAAAAAGATAACAGTATGCATAAAAATAATTTCAAAGTTCTGAATCGTTTTGGGCCAGCTACTAAATTAGGGATTGAAAGGATTTCAAGGTTCAAATTGTACTTGAACCATAATTGGGTACCAAAAAGTTCCGGGTATTACATCACGGGATTCATCTACCATTTTGGGGATAAAATAAGACGCAAATAGATATGAGAGATCTAGATCATTTCTAAAACTTGAAGGATTAATATTAAAAATCACAAAAATTAATCAGAGAAAAATTGAAACCAAACCACACATTCACAAATATTTCACGCTCAGTATATCAAGAAATTAAAGATTTTATCAAATTAAAATACGAAATTCAGGTTTTGGAAAAAACTTCCCCTGGACTAGAAAAGGCTTTTGATATTTTGAATGAATCTATCAAGGCTCATTATTATACAAAAGGAAAATTGCTCTTTCAGTCAAGCCCTACAAACAAAACATATGCAAATTTGGTTTCAGATATAGATAGAGAATTCTCATTAAATTCACTTGATGAAATGGAGGAAAACTCAACTGAGATTCCTTCTGATGTGAAGTATTTCGTAGGATGTGACGAGTCAGGTGCTGGAGAAACCTTTGGATCAATGTTTCTAGGATGTGTTACAGTTAATGCAGATAATTTAAAAAATATTCAACAAATTTTTGATATTCAAAACATCAAGATACTTGAAGAGTATGAAATACTTGAAAAATACGAAGCAATTAAAAAGTATTGTAAAATTTTTGTGAAAAAATGCAAAGCATCAGAAATTGATGAGACCCGTAAAAACACACTTCTTGATAGGAAATACAAAGAATTGTTAGATGAGGCAATTCCTCAAAAAGAAAAGGTGTGTGTAATAATTGATGATTATGGAATTCAAAGAGAGTTAAAATCATTTGTAGATAATCTTCGTTCTCAAGGAAATTCAGTAATTGTTGTAAACAAGGCTGATGAAAAATATGCAATATGTCAGGCAGCTTCTGTAGCTGCAAGAAAAGAGAGATTTGAAGAGATGCGAAATATAGACAAGGAATTCAGCATACAAGATGAATCTGGGCAAAAAATTTCCCCAGGATCAGGTAATGCTGGAAATCCACAAACTGATCAATATTTAGAAATATTTATGAAACAAAATCCAGGTAAAGAACTTCCTACGTTTGTAAGAAGAAAATGGAGTAATGTACAAAAATTATTGAAGCAAAAATCTAATCAGAAAATTTCAGGATTTTTTGAAGAATAACTTTTGAGCCTAATCCTTAGAGGCTTGAACCTTTTTTGGGGATAAATTGGGATTAGTTGCTTATTGTTAAACAAAAATTTCTTGGTATCAATATTCCAATTATTTCAACAGAAATTTAGCTTATGCCAATTAGCTAAACTTTACTGCATATAATATCAAATGTGGTCGTGTTGTTAATCTTTCTGTAAGGATCAATCCTACGTGTTCCCTAAATACCAAAAAATTGCAATTTAGTCATGAAAAAGCCTCCAAAAGTCATACAATTCAGGTCAACTTTAACAACAAGCTCAACTTTTCCTCAATCCCATTCTAAAATGAGTCTATTTACCAATGAAGTAAGGAAACAACAATGAATCGTAATGTGCCACTAGTATTCTCTATTCTTCTATTCGCAGGAATCTTAGTTCCCGCTTACGCTCAGACCGCAGAAAACGTTGTCATAAACGAAGTTGACATTAATCCTCCTGGTGATGATTTTGCATCCATTACTGAATGGGTTGAACTTTACAATCCTACTGATCAAGATGTGGATATCAGCGGTTGGAAAATTGCATCAACTACAGTTCTTAAAAAAACAATGACTGTTTCCTCTGGCACTGTCATTGAACCTGGAGAATTTTTAACATATTCTTACCAAAATATCTGGTTTACTGACGCAAATGAATCCGTTGAGCTTAGAGATGACAATGATGTTGTAATTGACAAGACTCCCCTTATTTCTGATATAAAAAATGATTTTACTTCGTGGCAAAGAATCTATGATGGTTTTGATTTTGACAGTTCTGATGATTGGAAGTTCGCATCCTCCACTACTGGTCTGTCAAACGGCAAGATAATTGAAACACAGGAATCTGACAAACTTGTTGTCACCGTTTCTTCAGAAAAACAGTCTTACATATTTGGAGACAAAGCAGTAATTTCTGGAAGTGTTTCTGAGGAAGTCTATGCTCTAAAGCCTGTTTTCAAACCAGAGCAAATTGTGATTGCGATTTCAGGACCCAATTTTGATAAAACGTTTACCATGTATCCAGACCTAAACTTGAATTTTGAGACAAGTCTTACCTTGCACCAAGTACTCGGAATCAATCCCGGCATCTACGATGTAAGTGTGACATATGCAGAGGAAACTACACGTGCCGAATTCTCAGTAGGCTATGAGCAAATCGAACAAAAGGTGATTCTAGAAGAGATAATGGGTATTGCTACAGACAGGTCTCAATATATTCCGGGACAGTTTGTCTCCATAACCGGTTTTTCTTCAGAAATTGTTCCGTTTGAGGGAATGAAGTTCACCATAGTTGATTCCAGTGACAATCTAATTGCAAGTGGAAATCTTTTCCCGACTGATGGCGAATTCCAAACCCTTGTTTTCATTACAACCGTTGATCCTTCGTTTGGAACGTATTACGTATTTGCTGAATATTCTGACAAATCTGCCTCGACTAGCTTTGAAGTGTTAGAAGATCTCAAGGATGACGTACCGATTTCACTTTGGACTGACAACGAGGCTTATGGACTTGGTGATGAGGTCCAAATTACCGGTAGGTTGAATCACGTCTGGATTAGTACTTTGGATTTGGAAATAGTCCAGACAAAGCAGTCATCTCTGGGAATTTCTGGTGCTGGAAGTGATGCTGGATTTAAAATCTTAGACGGGGTGAGAATTGATGGCGATGGTTCTTTCACATATTATTTTACAATTCCTGACAGTCAAAACCGGTTGGGAGATTATCGAATTATGGTCTCTAAGGATGTCGGTTCTGCATCTGTAGTCGTTCATGCTGTAACAAATCCTGATGATTTCGTTGCATCTGATGATCCGCTGACTGTGTCATCTGACAAAGACGTGTATGAATTCGGTGAGGAGGTTACCATTAGCGGATTCATTGCCGATCCGCAAACGAACTCAAGTTATGGGACTGGCTCTGCTGTAGACATCTCAATTTCGCATGAAGATGGAACTCCTCTGGAAATCACCACGCTGTCAAAAAACAATAACATAGAATTTGAATACGGGTTTACTGCAATTCCTGAAACCTCTGGAAGGTATTCCGTTCAACTTGATATCACTAAACTCATCTTTGATGAGGGAAATTACGTCATAGAATCCAGATATGATGGTTATAAGGTGACAAAAACTTTCACCATAGTGGATTCTCTTGATTTGACAGATGGGGCTATCCTTTCTCTTGACAAAGAAATCTATGGCCTAGGTGAAACCGTATTTCTTACTGGTCTGGTCCCTCCATCTGGCCATGCAGGCGTTGAAATAATATTGACAAAGCCTGACGGCTCAGTATCTAATTCCGGCACCACCATTGACAATCAGCGTTTCTCCTGGTCATGGGTCACTCCAATATCAGAAAAGTTCCAAAGTTCCAAAGTGGATGATACCGAAAAAAGCGTCACTAGCTCAAACTTTGGGGTGTATAAAATGAAGGTGTCCTTGGATAGCTTTAACGAAGAACTATTCTTCAAGGTCTCTGATGATCCTGAAAATGATTCTCTGTCTGCGACCCCTCTCTTTGTATCTACTGAAAAATCCCTGTACAAAGCTGGTGAAAAACTCAAAGTAATTGGAAATGTAATTCAACTTGAGCAAGGCAATGAGGGCCTTGTAGTTCCAGAACGCGTAACGATCAAAGTTCTTGATGGCACCTTCCCGTACAAGCAGATTCATGAATCCACTGTCTATCCAGACAACAGTGGAGGATTTTCCAGCATTTTCGAATTACCTGTAACCATATTTAGTGAAGGATCCTATACTGTGAAAGCATCGTATTCTAAAGTTTCCGATGCTGCTACATTTAGCATCACAAATGATTTTATTTTTGGTCTTGATGAAGACGTATCTCTTTTAGTGTCTACTGATAAGTTGGAATATCATCCTGGCGATGTGGTTGTAATTACTGGAAAGCCAAACAAACTGATCTATCTTGAAGCATTCGATGTGAGTATCACTCAGAAAACCGATTCTGAGATTACGTGCGGATCCTTTGTTTGCGGAACCAATACTGGTCCTGTAACCTCAATTCGACCCAGTCCTTCAGGCTCGTTTACTCACCAATTTCCCATTCCTGACTTTGTGACTGCGGTAGGCACATACGAGGTAACAGTAGATGCCGATTTTGAGAAGAAATCCGTCTCCTTTGACGTGGTTGAAAGACAATCCTATTCAATACCTGCTACCGTGATTGAAAAAGAAACCCGAATTGCAGAGAAAATGATTTCAATACTCACTGAAGAAAAAAATACCTCTGATGGAGATCTGGCTCCTCGTGTTGTTACCGGTTCGTTGATTACTCCCTCAAGAGGCGATGAATCCAATGTTAATCTCAAAGTAACTTCAGTTTCTGGCATGTGCATTATTGGTCCTGATGATGAGTGTCCAGTTCAAAAATCTACTAGGCAGCCGGGTAAAATCTATGATGTGGTCAATGTAGACGGAATCAATCTAAATGTGAGGTATAGTGGACCTGACGTTCGTTTGGAGAAATTCAGTATTTTACCCGAATCTTCAACTGCATTTTTACCTGATACGAATTGGAATGTAGAAGTGATCAAGGATGATCAAGTTTCCAGGTTCTACTATTCTGTGACATTCAAGAGTTTAGAGTAAATTCAAAATACCCTCTGCGCTGTTTGTAGTTGAAATGAAAGTGCAGGTATTGATGTTTTATCAGGATGATCCTAAAAAATGCACGGCAGCAAAAATGGTAAAGTTTGGACTTGCACATAAAATTAAAAAAATAGGCGCAAAAGGCATGGTGTTGGATCCGTTTGCTGAAAAAACCTTGTTGCCTAAGGATAGATCAATAATTAACACCGTCATCGGAATTGACTGTTCTTGGAATCTTGCTGATCAGGCCTTTTCTAAAAAGTTTGACGGCATCAAAAGAAAGCTTCCACCTCTTCTTGCTGGCAATCCCGTAAATTACTCCAAACTAAACAAGTTGACTACTGTTGAGGCTCTGTCTGCGTCGCTATTTATTTTGGGGTTTAAAGAGCAGTCTATGGAACTACTTGACAAATTCAAGTGGGGACATACGTTCTACGAACTAAACCAGAATCTTTTAGACGAGTATTCAAAACTTGAAAACGAATCTCAAGTAGAGTCAGTCTTGAAAGATTATGGACTGTCTTAGTTTCTTCTCTTTAGATATGTCAAAATTCCAATAATTACTGCTATTGCTGGAATGATCCAGATCCAATACTCTTGGCTGTTTTCAGAAAATTCCACATTTTCATGAGTGCTTACTGGTAATTCCGTGCTGCTCTCTGTCACGATGAAGCTTGATTCATAAAAATCTGGTTTTGATACTGAATTTGAAGTCGCAAATATTTTGATATTGTTTACGCCGATGTTCAACCCTTTTGTATCATCAGAAATTATGTCAAAGGAAATACTGTCTCCTTTTAATTCTAGCGTGTTTGAGGATATCATCACTCCTTTACTATTTGTCAAAAAATATAATATGAAATCTGAATTTTTCGTGTCAACCCTGATGATTAGTTCATCACCTTGCTGTATGATTTCCTTCATGTCTATTTTTTTGATTGATGGCAATTCTGCTTTTTCAAATTTTTCCCATTCTCCTTTTTTGAATGGATATGAGTCATCTTCAAACGAATTTACTTTGATTGTTCTTGATTCTGGCGAATACGATTCCAGATAAAATGGACCGTTACTTATCACTGCGTGATTGTTGGATTCAATCCATTTGATTGAAGAATCATATCTCTTTTGAAAATACTCTGAACTTTGATTGGTTTCTTTAAGTGATTTTGGAATGTGATTGGTTTCTTTGAATTCTTGCAAATTATTTTTGATGATGTTTGCATCATTTGGAATGATTAGCGATAGCCAACTCACGTTTTTGCTTGTAGCTCCAGACCTTGAAAATGACACTTTTCCATCCGTCACTGCCTTTTCCATGGCTGCTGTGATCTCCCATGGCATTGAACTCCATATTTGTGCCCAATCGGCTATCTCTTTTTCATCAAAATGCCAATAATTAACGTAAACTTCGATCGTGTCCTCATCAATTAGATTTACTCCCATGATTGTTTGTATGCTCTGAGCAGCTCTTGGCGTAAATTCAGTGTCAAAAGTCTTGTCGTTTTCATCGACTTGTGTTCCCCATTCTGTTGTAAAATAAAGCGAATGCAAAATATCATCCATGCCCATCTTTTCGCCGTTATGCCAATTGCCAAATTCAAAATCAAATGTCACAACGCTGGTTGCTTGTGCGCCCTCATCCGCATTTTCCCATTTTTGCAGTACTGCATTCCATATTTGTGCTTCTTGAGGAATGTCTATTTTTTTATCTGGTCCTGCCGTTTCAACTTTCCAGGTTGCCCTGACTGGAAATGTTTCACCGGTAAAAGGATGTTTGAATGTTGCAGGATCTGAAACTATTCCCCAAATATGTCTGCTGTAGCTATCAGTTAACCCCATTACCGGATTCCATGCTCCTTGATAGATCTGTTTTACTCCGACAACAAACTCGGCATGATCACTTTTAGCATTGATTGGCGTAAATCTGCTTGGAACTCCGGCTCCAAAGTCATTTACTATTCCGAAAACATCTTCGTTGACAACATATTGATCAATCTTACTGGCCAAAAAAATTCTAACTGATTCATTTATTCCTTCTATCACTGCTTCTTGAATTAATTTGGCTCTTTGTTCTTGACTATCAAAACCACCTGTGTATATTTTCTGGGTAAGGGTGTCCAATTTTTCATTTTCATAGTTCCAGTAAGAAGGATCGTTGAATCCTGGCATGTTTGAAAACCAAGGCGAGTACATCTGTCCTAATCCTACTGAATCATACTTTACAAATGCTGAGCGTCCCCAGCCTTCCGTATACAAGCTCCATTTTACATCCGATGGGTCTGAACCATAGACTACGACAAATGCTTTATTCAAATCCCCGAAATCTTTCTTGACTGTAAATCCTATTTTTTCTAATTCTGTAGATAATATCTCTCCGATTGATTTTCTAACTGGATCATCACTTCTTATGAAAATGATAATTTCTATTGGCTTTTCATTTATTTGCCATTTGCCATCTTTTTTGGTTGCTCCTTGTTCATTTAGAGATCTTGAAATTATTTCATTTGCCAGTATGGGGTTGTATTTGAAATTAAATGTCTCAAGTTGCTCAATTACTGTTAAGTATTCTGGGTCTGATGGACCATAGTATGATATGATTGGAGAACCGTATCCTCCCATCAATTCGTTCACTATCAGTTTTCTGTCTACCAGATAGTTTAATGCAAATCTGATATCTTTATCTGAAAATGGATTGTATTCATCTGACTTTGCGGGGTTGATTAGAATACTGTATGAGCCTCCTGTAGAATCAAACACTTGCAATCCTTTCTTATCCTGATTGTTTTCTATTCTGTCTGGCGAAATTGTATAATAATATGTGTCAAGATTCCCGTTACGTACCTCTTCTAATGCCGTATTCTCATCTAGATATTGGATGAACTTCACCGAATCAAAAAATGTGTTTTTTTCTGCAAATGATTCATTATGTATTCCTAGTGCAATTGAAAGAGCTAGTATGAAAACTAGCATTTTTTTCATAAACCCTCTTTCAATGGCATATAATAAAATCTATGTCACAATACCCTGACGTTATTATCTCCTAAAACCTATATTTCTAATATGATGCAGAAATTCCAATTGAAAATACATCCTAAAATGATGACTGGATTGCAGGGGATAATTCCTGGAGGTGTATCTGTTCAGGATTTTTCTGCCGTCACAAAATTGGATTCTAGTGTCTCAAAAACAATTTTAGATGAATTTATCAAAAATGGAATAGGAGCCAAACAAAACGATTCATATTTTTTCGAAGATGGTGATAAATTAAAAATTGCTGTGGGGCTGCTTGAAAAAGGTTATCCGATAGATGATATTTCAATTGCTTTGAATTGGAGGGACTTTGAGGGACTTACTGCTGAAATTCTGTCATCAAAAAACTTTGCAGTCCTCAAAAACCTAATGCTGACAAAACCTCGAATGGAAATTGATGTGGTAGGTATCCGGTTGGGAATTGCAATTCTAATTGATTGCAAGCATTGGAAACGATATAGCCAATCGTCATTAGATACTGCTGTAAAAAAACAAATTGAAAGAACCAGACAGTATGTTGAGAAAACCCCTGGGGCTATCGCTGTACCCGTAATTGTTACGCTGTATCAGGACAAAATTGATTTTATTGAAAATGTCCCCATTGTGCCTATTTTCCAATTTTCTTCATTTATAGATGAATTTTACGGCAACATTGATCAAATGAAAACTATAGAAAAAGACTAGTCGCAAAAAAGATTACGCCACCAATCACGAATCCCTTGGTTATCTTCAATGAATTGTCAAGTGCTTTGGAATAATCCTGGTAAATGCTTTGACCCATGACTTTCACGCTTGTCTCGTTTTCCAAAATCTCAAATTTTGTTGGCACAATTTTTGCCTCGGCACTTTTTGCAATTTCAAAGAACCATTTTGAAATCTTGTCCGCACTTGTTATTAGCCCTAGTTGGTAGTATCCGTTTCTATTTCTGGCTTTCACTGGGGCATAATGTGTGTCTGATGTGCATATCTCGATCAGTTGATAGTCCCTTTTTGCAAAGGTATCGATGATCTTTTCTCTTACGCCATTTTCCATGTTATTGGCATCGGCCCATCCTAGAAAATATTTTTTCTCATTGATTTTAAGGCAAAGAATGCCCAAGCCCCCCATTCCAAGATCTTCTGTCCATACATCCATGTCATCTGTGTTGGCATAGCCAAATTCTATTGGAAAACTGTCTCTTGTAATAAGTGAATCCAGACATGATTTTGCAGCTTTTAACATATCTTCTCCGTCCTCTTTAGAAATTTCTTCGCCCATCGCATTGTGGCAATCCACGATCATTATTTCTGAATAATTCTGATTTTTTGCATATTGTGTAATCCCCGTTTTCATGTAACTAGGTATGTCCTCCATTCCGTGTGGCGACAGTGACAAAAACAATAAGGGATTATTTCCAAAAAGCAAACCGGTGACCCTTGTTTTATTTATCTGAACTGTCACTGGCTCTGTGCATTGCATTCCGTCTTCTTTGATTTTACTGTTTTCTAAATTTTTTAGATACTTTTCCACTTCGCTTCTTGATGGGAGATTTAACGCATGATCTGATATGCTGTGCAAAACCATTGCTGATGATGATGACTTCTTGTAAATCAGATACGGGATGTTGCTTCCTCCTACTGGATGATATGGTCCTGGATGTATTCCTGGCAAAATCATTCTAAATTCCTTCTCACCGTTATGTGGTGAGAACTTTATCTGTGACGTGGATACTTTGGTTTCATTTGAATGCTGTTCCATGAGTTTTTCGGCGTCTTCAAAATCATTTCCTTGCGATGCTAGATATGCTTGAATTGTTTTGTGAGTGCTCTCCATTCCCGGTCTTCCTGCTCTGTCTGTTACAACTGACCATGCGCTTGCAATTATCAAAAAAGATATTCCATATCCTAATCCTGCGGGCTCGCTGAGTATTGAAAACCACATGTCTTGCGGAATCAATACGAAATACATTGCGAGCGGTTGAATAAAACAAATTGCCCATGCTTTTTTGAGGCTTGCACCAAGCGTTGTCGTATAAATCCCTATTCTGAAACTTGCAAAAAGAAGTAATCCAAAAGTTACGAAGAACAATTCTAAATCTTTTGACAAAACCACGCTTGATAGAATCCCCATCAGGAGTGTAACCGTCCATAACATGTTTCCGAAGAGAGATGAATGCAGCGATTTTGATAGTTCTTTTTTCTTTGAAAATCGTGAATCTAGTAGTTGTGTTAAAACTAATACTCCCAAAACTAGTGGCAACCTGTACCAATTTTGCTCAAAACCCAAATTGGCCAAATAACCAAAATATATTGAAAGAACTGTTACTGTGGCAACAACAAGTGATACCACTAGCGAAAAATATTTTGATGAAGGATTAACTAGGGTAAGGGAAAATCTATTATGTATTTTTGAAACGTCGTCTGGATCTTTTTCCATTATTTCTTCACGGAGCTAGAAATATGTCGATTACCCATGAAACTACAATTAAGCTAATAGGTATTGTAACTACTATTTTGGGATCTATCCTGAATCCTTTTGTTTCATCTTCAAAGAATCTCATTAGACCTCCGCTAGATGCTGGAAGCGGTGCTGATTTTTTATCTGCCATTACAGTACGTCGTCGCAAATTTTAACATAAAAACTTTATTGTTTATCTTCAATTTTCTCTATCGTTTCTAGCAATGAATTGATAGTTTTTAGAATATTCTGTTGTTTCTCAAGATCTTTTTCCATCTCTATCTCTTTTGTCAGGATCTCTATTTTTCTTTGTAATGTTTGTTTGATTTGTGACATTGTATTGTCTGATGATTTTTTAATTGGAACGTCTTTTTTTTCAGGCTCTCGACCGCAGCTGATGCATAAGGCATGTCCTTCTTTCATTACCCTTACTCCTTTACAATACGGACAAGGTTCACTTAGTAATATTGCACCATTCAACAGCATTTCGGCAGCCTTTTTTGTAAGATCATTTTCCATTGCTTTTACTTAATTTTCAGTCTAAAAAATCCGTTTATTTTTGATCTTTTTCCTTGTTCAAAGAAGGCTTAATAGTATGAATAATCGAATTTAGTTCGAACGTATGGCGGTAATTTGTAATACTTGTGGACTTCCAGAAGATTTGTGTGCATGTGGTGAACTTGCCAAAGACAGTACCAAAATCATTATTCGATTAGAGACTAGACGATTTAAGAAAAAGGGAACAATGATTGAGGGGCTGGATCCTAAACTAAATAATTTGGAAACTGTGGCAAAAGAACTCAAGAACAAATATGCGTGTGGAGGAACCGCAAAAGAAGGCTATATCTTCTTGCAAGGTGATCATAGGGATACGATCAAAGACACTTTGATTAATTTGGGATTTGCTGCAGATACTATAGAACTTCATTAGACCAAATTGGAAAGTCCAAACAAGATTCTACAAGTACTCGGAATCCCATTTACCGCATTACTTTCTGTACTTTTTGGATTGCTTCTCATTTCCTTTCCTATGGGATTGTATGTAATTTTTGAAACAGAAATTGGCGGTGACATCAATTATGAATTTCCTTTGACCCATCTGGATATTTTTGATGGGACCGAACTGTATCAATCTTCATCAGATGTCAGTATTGGTGACGCATTTGTTGTTTTATGGGTATTTTATCTTGCCCTCTTTGTAATTGCGACTCTTGGTCCAAAATCTGGATTTCTAAAAACGCTATCATCCATTATCTCGTTTGGAAAGTATGATACTAGATTAAGCTATATGATCGGAGTTACGAAATGGTTTTCAATTTTAATTTTCATTTCTGCACTGATAAATTTCATACAGGAAGGCTTTGGCGTGGAAATCATTCCTCCCCAGACCGAAAATGTTCTGATTCAATTTTTCTATGTCAGCCTTGCGCCATTGATTGAAGAGTTTGCATTTCGTCTGATTTTGATTGGGATCCCTTTATTTGCTCTGTACTCGAACAAGTCTTCTGTAAGGCATTTCATCAGATGCCTGTGGACTCCTGCACTTTTGGATATCTATAACGTAAAAAAAGCAGTTTTTTTGATAATTTTTGTAGGTTTCCTTTTTGGTTTTGCACACATCGCGTTTGAAGACTCGTGGAGTGGAGGAAAGTTTGCTCAAGCTGCAGCTAGTGGGATTATACTGGGGTGGGTTTATCTTAGATACGGGTTTGTCACTTCGCTCCTGATTCATTGGGCCACCAATTACTTTGTATTTTCATTTGTTGGATTTCTCTCTCAGATCAATTCTATTTCAATGCATGATGCATTTTCGCATTCATTGATGTCTTCGTTGGAAGTTTTATTTTTGGCTTCTGGTGCTTTTTCAATTTGCATACTGTTTGCACAAAGATTTCTTCCAACTAAAGAAGCAACGTTATAGGTTTAGGGCCACTTTCAGACCTTTGTATCTGTTCCTGATTGTAACTTCCGTGACTCCTGCAGCTTCTGCTACGTCCCTCTGTGTTTTGTTCTCGCCGTTTGTCACGCATGCAACATAAAGTGCCGCAGCAGCCAACCCCATTGGATCTTTTCCCGCTGATATTTTTTGCTCTTTTGCAGTTTGCAATATTTTTGTAGCTTTTCTTTTTGTTTTTTCGGATAATCCAGCTTTGCTTGCAATTCTTGAAATGCATTTTATCGGATTAACCACTGGCATCTTCAAATTCAATTCTCTTAGCAATAGCCGGTAGCATCTTGCAATGTCTTTTCGTTTAACGTTACTTGCTTGTCCTATATCTTTTAACGTCCTTGGTGTTTCAGTATCGCGACAAGCAGCATACAGTGCTGATGCAATTAATGCTGAAATGGAACGACCTCTGACTAGGCCTTTCTCAAGTGCCTTCCTGTAAATGTAAGCTGCCTTCTCGATCACTGAATCCCCGACTGCAAGTTTGTCTTTTAGCCTATCCAGCTCGCTGAATGCCTGTCGAAAATTTCTATCCACTGGCTCGTGAACCTGGCTTCTGCTATCCCATGTCCTAAGCCTTTCAATCGTACTTTTCATAGTCGCTGTTAACGGTTTTCCAGTCGAGTCTCTGTTTTGTGGATTGATAATTGTAGATAATCCCATGTCGTGCATTGCAAGCGATGTGGGAACTCCTGCCCTGCTTTTGTTTTCACCTTCGTTTGAAAATGACCTCCATTCAGGTCCTGATTCTTCTGTCTTGTCGGTTATTACGAATCCACATTTGCCACAAAAATTTTCGCCCGTGTTGGCATCGGTAACTATGGATCCTTTACCACATCTTGGACACTTGTCTTTTGAATTGTCTGTTTTAACCATTTTATCTCTCAAAGCCTTTTATGATAATATTTAAATTTTTTAAATAATCGTATATAAGCTTGCTGATGATTCCAGATAAAATCCGAATCTTTTATTTCTCAAATGTATTTTTTAGTTTGACTCCACTATACTCTTAATTTTTTCTCTGATCTCTGGTTTTTCGTTTTGTTCTAAGACAAACTTTAGATCTTCTGCATTGTCAATATCCAGCATTATTCTTTTTACAAAAACCATTGCGACATTTAGCGTGTGTTTTTTGGCCGTGTTCATGTGGATTTTGTAACTGTCCTCGTCATAATGTGTTTTCATCAAATCTATTGGCATTCTTACAAGTGCGTTTGTCCCATCAAATCTTCTGGATGGAACGATGATTGCAAAATTTGGATGAGTTTTGTAGTTTAGCATAAAGTCAATGTCTTGAGTTTTGATGAATGGAATGTCTTGTGGTAATACTATCGATGCATGAAAGTCATTTTCCAAAAGATATTCATCTGCCAATGCAATTGCACTGTTGACGCTTTCTTCTTTTTCGTCCTTGATGATAATCGCGTTAAATTTTTTCCCTATCTCTATTGCCTTTTCTTCTTTTGTAACTATGATTGTTTTTTCGATATGAGGGGATATTGATATTGTATGTAAAATTTCTTCAAGCATCACTTTACACAAGTCTTCAACTTGCTGTGGGGATAAGTCTAAACGAGTTTTTGCTTTAGAGAATGTCTTTACGGGTATGATTGCAGCTATTTTCAAATTATACGTGCACTTGTTTTAAGATGAAATTTGCCAACGCGTCCTCGGCTATTTTATTTTTCATGGTAATTTTTGTTTCAAATACTTTCATGTCTAGACTCTGAATTTTCTTAACTAATGACTTGTCTTTAGTATCTACGATAATGTTTGAACATACGTCAGAATACATTTTTGCCAATCCGTATGCGTTTGATTCAATCCCTGCTGCTTGCATGTATTTTGCAGCCGGTCCGCTAATTGCATCGTCTCCGATGAGTGGGCTGATTGCGACAACTTTCTTTTTCATCTTTGACAGTTCTTTTCTGATTCCTTTTATCTGAAGCATAGGTCCTATAGATGTTAGCGGATTTCCTGGCGCCAAAATTACCATTTCTGCATCATGAATCGCATTGATTGCTTCTGGATTTGGACGAGCCTTGTCTGCCCCTATGTATTGAATTCCTTCGACAGGATCTTTTCCTCTGTGCTTGACCCAGTATTCCTGCAAATGTAATTCTCCTTTATCTGTGGTAATCCTAGTTTCGATGCTGTTGTCTGTAACTGGTATGATGTTTGCGGTAACTGCAAATTTCTCACACATCCATTTTGTAATGTCACTTAGATTCTTTCCGTTTTTTAGCATGTTTGTTCTAATCAGATGAGTTGCAGCATCTCTGTCTCCAACTCTGAACCATGTCTCTTCTCCAAAAACCTCCATTTGACGTAAAAAGTTGAATGTGTCTTTTTTCATTCCCCATCCTCTCTCCTGATCAAGCAGATCAGCCAATCCGTAAATTATCGTGTCAATATCCGGGCATACGTAAAGTCCGTAAAGCCAGTAATTATCTCCAACATTGCTAATCACATTAACCTTGGATTCTTGAGCAACCAATCCTCTTACAAGCTTGACCGAACCTGTTCCTCCTGCTAAGACTGTAATCATATCATACTCCTTTAAAACCTGAGTTCTTGTTTTAGATACTACATATTACTTTTTCAAAAAATAGCGATCTAAATAATTAGGATAAGTTTATTACCGTTATTTTGCGGATTTTAACTGTGTCTAGAACTATTGTTTTGACCGTTTTACTTACAACCCTTGTTGTTATTAGTACAAGTGCTCCTGCATGGGCTGCTCAGATGGATGCCCGAATCAATCCTAATGTTGACTCATCCCCTTTTGAAATGAAATATCAAAAAACTGTCTTTATCGAATATCCAGATGGCGGTGATCTGTTTAAAGAATTGCAGGGAAAAGAATGGACCGTTTCTGGGACTGCTGATATTTCAAATCCTGGTGTCCAAGAACTTATGGATAGACTCAATCAAAAAATCTCTACTGAAGCAATTAAAGCAAAAATTACTGGTTTGGATGTAACTTACGAGTTTCATCTTAAAGCAAGAAATATCAATACTTCTGTTGATTATCAGGTTATTTTGGATGGAACTTTGAGCGATTATGTAATTACGAAAGATTCTCTGAGAACATTGATTGATTTAGGTTGGAGAGGAATGTCTGTTGACGGTGAAGTTGTAATTGATGACGTTGAAATCAATATTCCAATTAATATTCTAAGAGATTTTGAACCTGAAGCTTATTCTTTCTTCGTAGGAACTGCTGCTGAAGAAGTCCTTCACAGACCTTTGATTAATGCAGATTTCATTTTAGAGCAGCCATTAACCAACTGGCACTTTTTGTTTGATCCCACCGGAATTAATGCAGATGCTAGTACATTTGGATTAGATGAATCTATCTCTGGGTTTGTAGTATCATCTTGGACTATGGGAGAAAGCAGTATTAGAGAAGGAAGACAAGTTGAGCGTGTCTTTGAGGCTGAAGTTGTCGCAGATAAGACATATACTGTTAGAAGCGTTCAGTCAGCAGATCAGGCTAACTTGTCAACAATAGGATTTGGCGCTTTAGATGTTTTAGATGGCGTTGAAATTGCAGGTGTGACTCCCACTCCTCCAGAAGGGTATGCTACAACATCTACTGGTGGTTTTCCTATCATGATTGTTTATGGAATGGCTGGAATGGCAGCTATTGCAGGAGTTGCATTCTTCATTGTCAGTGGCAGATCGATGAAAAACGAGAAAAAAGGACAACAAGGGATTTCTCCTGATAGACTCGTAGGTTATCAAACAAGCGCATCATCTGGCGGTTATCAGACCAACAGGGGTGAGGCTCAATTGAAGGATGATGAAAGTTATCAGCAAACACGTAGTGTCTATGACGAAATGCAGACCCTTCCTGCAGAAACTCAACCACAAAGTTCACCACCACCACAAGAAGCAACTCCATCTTCACAAGAAGAGGAAGCAGCATGTGGATGTGCAGCCTCATCTGAGATGGGCTCTGAATGTGATTGTGAGATGCAAGGTGCATGTCTTTGTGATGGAACATGCAAGTGCAATGCCGAAATTTGTAGACAGCAAGTCAGTTCGATGAGCTAAAATTTCAGATTAGCATTTATACAAACTATGTTGCCTTTTCAACCTTGCTGAATATCATTTCAATATTGGACTTTGTATAATCTTTAAAGTATGAAAAAAGTATGTGTGCTGGGAGTAACCCTCCTTCTGTTTTCACGATATTTCGCTTTGCAGCCTACCTGGACCTAGTACAGGATCTTGGGGTTCTGTTTGGCTTTTCTCCATGTGGGTCGTCTTTTTCATTCCTTTTATGGAAATCTCAGGTTTTGCCATCATTGTACACTCCATATTGGATTATTTTCTGCTCCGTTGCCAACCATCTCTGATTATCTATCTCCAGATCACATTTCCTGTATGGAGGGAGGAGTTTCCTCTGCCGTAGCAGCGTGTCGTGCTCCAGCTCACATGATTATTCTACTATCTCATTTGATTTGAGTATTACTTTTCAGGTTTTGTACCTGTTATGAACAAGGTTCCTAACTCTCTCTTCCATTTCTTTGTGCTTTTCAGATCTTTGATCTGTTTTGTCTTTACGTCAAATCCTGTTTTGTAAAAGAATTCTTTCCATTCGTTTTTTGAATGAAGGTGCATCTGGATTTTCATTATGCCTGCCCATCTGACGGTTGCCTTGTTATCTGTATAAAAATCAGTTCCGCAAAAAAACCGCCCTCCTGGCTTTAGCAATTTGTATATTTTCTCAAGTGCAATCTCGATAGAGTCTGCGTAATAAAGAGACTCCATCGAAAAGATGAAGTCAAATTTTCCTTTGTAATTCATTGACTCGATATCCGTATGGACGTACTCTTCTTTTTTGCCGTTGCCTGTTTTCTTTTTACATTGGATGATCATTTTTTTGCTTTTGTCGATGCCGATGGATTTTTTACAATTCTCCTCTTTTGCAATGTTTCTTACTACCCATCCGTTTCCGCATCCCACATCCAGGAACGTAAACGGCTTGTCAAATGATACTGATTTTAAAAATCTCAAAACATTTTCCCCATGTTCCATCTCCATCGATTCTGCCTTTCCATTTTGAGCCCATTCATCAAAAGTTTTTCTAACGCCGTCCATGTTCTTTTGTTTTTCTTGTTTCCATTATAATCTTCGTCTAACTGATCAACGCTGCAAATACATTCTGCATGTTTTTGATCTTTGATTTTTTGATTTACTTTTATTTTGAATTTGTCTTCATCCAAAAGAGTCTGATTGAACACACATGATAATTTCTGATATTATAGCTGCCTTAGTTTTAAGTAACATGGGCATCGATTTGGATCCTTATGGTGCGAATCCCTATCGTTTTAGGTATTTTTGTTATTCTTTTGATGCCTGTCTATGCGTCAGCCCAGAGTCCTGACAGAATAACTGTGCTTGAAAGCTTTGGAAACTATGATCGTGGTGAACCCATATTCGTTTATGGACAGGTTGCAAGCATGCTGGATGATTCCTTTTTAATCATGCAAATTTTTAACCCCCATGGCGATTTGTGCCAAATTCAACAGCTGATGCCCTTGCCAAACGGCGCTTTCATCACTGATGCAATTCCGTTAAAGGGCAGAATCTGCGGCATTTCAGGTGAATATGAGATAAGGTTGTTTTACGGTGATTATTCAAAATCTACTACATTTACCGTCTCTTTGGATTCTTTTTCTGGTCTCAGTAATGAGCAAGCAGTCGCCTTGGCCCAAAACCTGGTATCTGAACAGGTATCCTTGATTGCAAATCTGTACGAAGTACACTCCCAACACCAAATCCAATTCCAAACAATATCTCGGAATTAGAATCCGTCTATGTGAATTTGTGGGGTGAATATTTTACCGATGACTTGATATTTGAAATTGATCCCTTGATTAGGCCTGCCGTATCATCATCATTGGATTCTGTGCAGCAACTACTCGATGAGGATGAAATCTCTTTTGAAGTTGCAAAGTCAATAGATAAAATCATTTTTGCATCTGTATTTTATTACGAAATTGGTGACAAAACAAAAGCAATTGATTTACTGACAGATGTGTTTGTAGATGTACGAAATGTAAATCCTGAAAAAGCATCTGCGATAAGAACTCCTACTTTTGATGAGTTGGAAGAAACACTGCTGAATCTGATGAAAAAATCCGATTCCGTAATGAGCAAATCCGTTAAACAGGAAGTCGCGTTCATATTTGCTAGGGGAACCGCACCCATCTATGCCAGTGAAATAACTGAACTGATAGACATTCTTTCAAAATCAAGATACCTTGATGTCGTGACTAGAAAACAAAGTGATCTTTACAGGTTGGTTCAAAACGATTGGACTTCTCTGAAGTCTTCCCTGATTGGAAAGGAGTCCGTTGCCGATTTGATATCTTCATCTGCCCGAGTTGCAGAATTACATCCTGCAGCCATACTCTTACGAGAATTAGACAGCGTTGACAGATTCATTTCTTCTGATACTGAAGAAAACGGTGATCTTGCAAATCTCATCATGCCTGATTGGTTCTCACTTGAGAGTGATTTGGAATTGGCGACCAGCGTTGATGATATCTTGGAATCCGAATCTGAGATAAACCAGATGATCCAGATAATCGACATTTCCTCCAGAATTAGCAAGAGCGTTGAAATCTCGCAAGCTAGTGGCGTTAACTCTGCTCTGACAGACGATTGGAAGTCTCTTTTAGAACGAGTTGATAATGCTGACTCTGCTGATGATATCTTGGAAATCGTGTCTGAATTTGATCAATCAATGACTGCACTTCGAGAGAAGCGAAATCCTCTGATGGTTTTAGAATTTCAATACAAGAGCATGAAAGAAAAGGCAGAACTTCAATCAGATTATGAAAATTTATTTTTGATTGACAATACGTTGAAAATCTTGGACACTGCCAGACAAATGGAATCTGGAAATCCATCCATTACTAGAATAGATAGAATTGAAGTCCTGCTAACCTGGGTCAGCGAAATGTCTCCTAAAATCAAAACAGATTTGGATTCTTATGATAAAGACGCGTACAAAGTTCGCGCAGGTGATATCTTACAACGTGCCAAATCCCTTGAGAACTTGGTCGAACTGAGTCTCACCAAGAACAGGTTCCTGCCAAACTATGTCGAATTCACTGAGACCTTTAACGAAAAAATTGACAACGTAAGAGACCTAGTAATCAAAAATGATCTTGCTGAGGCTGATGGGCTTGTTCGTGATTTGTTTGACGAGTGGACTGTTATCTCACAAGCGTATGCTAATGATCCTTTGGGTTCTGACAATGGATACACTTTGGATGAGCTTAAACGCATAGAATTCCGTAAACAGCTCGATGCTTTCTCTAACATGGTATCCACCTTCTATACTGCGGGATTTTCAGGGTACGTTGACGAGTATAATCAAAAGATGAATGACGCAAATGACCTGATACAGATTGCAAATTTTGTAGATGCAGAATCAATGATTTTGGAAATTGGCATTTTTCTCAGTGAGCATTTGACACTGCATGATTCGGGGATTATCTATGATATCTCCTTTGATGCGGAAAAAAATACCTGGATGATCAACGGTGCAGTAGAGAAGTCTGTCTCTGACAGACGGGAAAACCTGTATGTCACTGTCTATCGCATGGACGGAACTGCTCACAGCAGCCTCGAATTTACTGATACCAAACAAGGGAATTTCTTTACTCAATGGGTTGCACCAACTGATCCCGGCCTGTACGTTGTGATGCTGCAGTACAAGGATTCAAAGGCTTCACAAATCGTCAACGTTGAACCCAAATTTGAGTACGAATACAGTGCATCTGATCTGGATATGGTTGCACTTGCACGTGAATTCAAAGAACTAAATTCATTTGCAAATGAGTTTGGAGGCGACAGTTTCGCTGAGAACCCCCGATTCGCATCCGTGATTAATGAAATCAAATTTGCGTTTACCGACAAAGATGCCAAACAAGTGGATGATAATATTGATGAACTTAAGATACTTGTGGAGAGGTATCTTCCTGTAAGATCTAGGGTTGCAGTAGTTGAGGCGATATATGATGATGACAAATTGATAGTGTCAGGAGCCGTCCAAAAAACGCTCGCGTTTAGAGAGGATCTGTTTGTTAATGTCTATGATCAAAGGGGCAACTTGATTGAGGAGATTACCCTAAAAGACAGCTCTTCGGGATTGTTTACTGAGGTATTGTCTCGTCCGTTTGATTCTGGTGTATATGTCACTCAGTTGCAATACCATGACGTGATTGTAACTGATTTCTTTAATGTGAAATGATTATTTTTTTCCTTTGACTAGATTGAACAGCTGTCTGACTGCAAGTTTTGGATGATGTGTCGCCAATTTTATCATGTTGGATAATCCAAAATCCGCTTTGATGAAATCGATGAACTCTTCAGGTCTCAACTCCTTGATGATGTCAAGCTCTGTGTCCCATTCATTGTCTGTCAGTCCTATCCATCTGTCCTGAACCTTTCTTGCAGAACTGATCTTTGATTCGATGTCCTTTCTCCAGTTCTTTTCATAGGCTTCAAGCGTATCTTTGTTGGTGTTGCCTGATTTTATCGCGTCAGCTGACACCTTTCCTGCAACTCTCCCAAATTTTATCGCGTATCTGATTCCCTCCAAAACAAGCGGATTTGCTTGCCCAGCCGTGTCGCCAACCAGTATCAAATTGTTAAAGACTGTCTTTCTTGACAATCCGTCATTTGGAATCAGGCCGTAGTGGAATTCTATGGGGGTAATTTTTCCAAGTTTGCCAATCGGGCCCAACTTTTTTTCCATCAGTTCCTTGAGTCTTTGCGTGGGGTCGACATCTGATTCCGGTTTTCCTACGCCCACTCCTATTCTGACAATGTTGTTTCCTAGCGGAAAGATCCACGCGTATCCTGCAGGTGAATACTGTTGTCCGACCATCAGCCACCATGTATGAGGGTCTGCATTTTCTACCTCCACCTCGTATTCTGCTCCCGCACCAAACCTTTTCCATTGGGTTGCAAATCCCATGGCCTTGCATACCGTGGATGTGAATCCGCTGGCATCAATGACAATTCTGGAATGGAACGTTACGGTTCCTTTTGGTCCCTTTCCTTTGACCCCTATGATGTCGCCTTTTTCATTTTTTAAAACCTCATCCACACTCATCTTGACAAAAATGTCCGCTCCTGACCGTTCAGCTTCTTGTGCAAGCCATCTGTATGTTTTTCTTACGTCTAAAACTGCCGCCCTTGCAACCGAGTCACTGATAGTGACTTCGTTGTTGGGAGAACAAAATGAAAAATTCTTGATTGGGTTAAAGCAGTCATCTGGAATCCCAAACTCCTTGATATTCTGAATCCATGTGACTCCGCTAGTTCTGACTGTCTCTGCAATTGATTCTTCTTTCTCAAGCAATGCCACCTTGATTCCACTCTTTGCTGCCGCAAATGCAGCTGAGGAACCTGCAGGTCCTCCACCTACAACAACCAAATCATAATGATACTCTTCGGACAATTGCTTTGAGTCACAATGACCTAGGATATAATTTTGAGGATATTAGACAAATTATTTTTTTAATACCGGGGCACCTGCCGTGTCATTTTCTCTTTCCGTATCAAATGTTTCCATGTGTGCTGGATCTCGATGCATAAAGCTGTGAGTCTCTCCCTCTGCCTTTCTGCAGAATTTGGAATGAACTGTCTCCTCAATTTTCAACGTGGTCTCGTTTTCATGAAATAGGCGTTTTCCACAGTCGAGACATACAAATTCAGGCATGAATTCCGACTGTGCTAAATCTATTTAGATGTTTCAGACGATCGTGACCTTTCATATTTTACAAAGATATGCCTTGAACGCATGTTTCACATAAATTCAAAACTTTGGAGGTTTTTGACATGCTACCTAGTGAGATTCTTGGTCTTCGTAAAGAAGGAATGAACTGTGGATCTAGAAGAAAAATAAGTTTCTATGCTATATCGTTTGTATCTGATTTATTGCCATGATTTAGATATTCGTTTTTTACTATCGAAGACAAATCAGAACAAATCAAATCCAGCCTTTTATACAAATCGAATATTTTTGCCTCTTTGTTTACGTGTACCATGATGTTTGTGATTTCTTTTCTGTGCATCGTATTTTCCTCCGCTGGAAATTGCATGTTTATTGTGCAAATCAATTCTTCAGTATCCTCTTCAATTGATTTTATGTTTATGCGATGTGCAAACCAATCCCTGATGTCGCATATTTTAATTGCATCCACTGCTTTTTCGGAGCTTAAAACCACTCTGTCCTTCAATATGGATATGATCAGTTTAACTGGAATCCTTCTGGCTTCTTTACTTTGTAAGACATTTTCCATTGAATCCTTTAAGCAATTTTGAAAGTAGTTTGTCTGCAGTATTGCAGTTTCTTTTTTGTTATCTATCTGTAGAAGGTTCATCTGATATGTTTCATACTCTTGATGTATTCTTTCATACAATTCATCACAATCAAATTTGTCTGTCATGAGATTGTTTTGGAAATACATGTGTTAAATCTTGACTCTGGCATCAAAGTCAATTTTGCACTTGCCAAAATTCTGAAAGAACAAGAATGATTGTAAATATTATCTTTGGTTTAAATTTGAAAAAATGTACCATTGCTGATCTAAAATGTGGGCGCTATCTGCCCTTTGTATGACAAACTTAAGATATTTGTTGAAAAATGGTAAATCATGGATGAATCTGAACTCATGTCCTTTGCTCTATGGTCTGTTGTGACCGGAATTGTCATCTTGATTACTGGATTCAGCTATCGTACATACCTGCGGAAAAAAAATACTAGTGTTTCATCCCTTTGATCTGAATTTTATTTTTACAAATACTTTCTAATGTTCAACATGTAATCTTGAGTTTTTTTAGTATCTATGTGTGTGTTATTTGTTAATTTTTTTAATATATTCTATTATTCCTGTATAGTCAGTTTCCGCAAATCCCTCCTTTATCGCATTGCCGTATACTTCTTCTGCTTTGCTGATCATTGGCAGTTTAATCCCCAAAGATTTTGCGGCACTTGTTATGGTGGTAATATCTTTTTTTAAATTTGCAAGTGTGAACGTGATGTCGTACTTTGCATCTATCATTTTGTATGCCTTTTTTTCACTCATTCCCGTTTTGAAATACGTGGAGTTTAAGATCTCAAGGAATATTTTTGGATCTACATCTGATTTTTTTACAAGTGTAATACCTTCAGAAAGCGCCAACGCCAGCATGGCAATTTGAAGATTCATGGCTAATTTGACCGAATGAGCAACTCCGCTTTTTCCCAGGAAAAATACTTTGTTTGCAATCGCATTGAATACTTCTTCACATCTCTCAAAACTTTCTTTATCTCCTGATGCCATCATCACCAATTCCCCATTGATGGCTACGTTTGGACCTCCCATCACGGGAATGTCCAATTTTGGTATGCTGTATTCCATAAATTTTTCTGATATCTTTTTTGATTCTGACGGATCAATTGTACTCATGTCCGCAATAACTAGTCCTTTATGATTACCTTCGATGATTCCGTTTTTTTCAAATGAGACTTGTCTTACTGCCTCTGCATCCTTTATTACGATGATTACTAAATCTGATTTTTCCGCAATTTCCTTTGGTGATGTAGCAATCCTGGCTCCATTGTCTTTTAGCTTTTGCGTCTTTTCCTTTGTTCTGTTGTAAACTGTCACTTCAAAATCTGATTCTAGCAAATGTGATGCCACTGCATTTCCTAGCATTCCAGTTCCTATGATTCCAATCTTTTTAGTCTTCATGTCTCCTCCAAACTCATGTCTTTAATGTCGTTCCTCGTTTTGAATTTTCCAGTGTCCGTTCCCAAATCTTGAAGCTGTAAACTCTATTTGCCCTATCGTTTTGTCTCCCCTCTTGACTTTGGCAAAATCAAACTTTTTTATCTTGATTACCTTTTCCTTGGGCTTGTATCCTCCCTCGATGATTTTTATCTTGAATCTTTTGCTTGCCTTGTTGATCATCTTTCTTGCATTCTGCACGTTGCCAACCCATGAAAACATTTCAAAATCTCCAAAATTTGTAGTCGATACTGAATACCCATACAGTCTGGCTTCAAGCTTCAGGGATTGAGACTTTGCTTTATCGTTTAACCATGATATCACTTCTTCCCCGTGGCCTTTTTCTACTCCGAATGTTTCTGAATCACCCATCTAATCGAATTCTAGATTCTAATCAATAATAATCATTTTCAGATAATTGTTAGACTAAAATATTGATTTGAACGTGATATTTCATGCTCACAATTGATTGCAGGGATGTGGTATCCATAAAAAATGAACTCCTCGTCTATGTCGCAGATCAAATGGCTGCAATTCCCACCTTAAAGCATGATCAATTCACTTTGTCTACCTTGGATGATGATGATTTCATTGACGTCAACGAGGTGGTTTCTGCAATCAAGGAATTCCTGAATTCTATAGATCAAGATGGCAATTTTACCGTAATTTCCAATAACAACATGATAAACATCAAATCCCTTTCTGGAATGATCTTAGAATCTGACACTGCCGAATCTCAAAACAGCATGTTTTCGTGCACTCATTGCGGGTTTGTCACCCAATACGAAGTGGAGCTAAACGCTCACATGAGAATTCATTACATCTGATTTTTTTTAAAAATACTTAGCAATGGCCTTCTTTTGATTTCTGGAATTTCTGCCGCCATTGAAAAATCATAGTGTGGAAACCTGTCCTGATATTCTGAAATGTAGTTTGTCGCAACCCTGTATATGCTGAAACTGATTCTGACGCCGTCTATCTTCTTGTTTTCCAAACACATCGTAAATTATTATTCTGTATTGTTCTTGTCTTACCTGATATTTTGAACTGCAATACCACAAAATCCCTAATGTCACGACAAAAAAACCCGTAACGAATCTATCCAGAATTTTTCCCATACGTTGATTTTCAACAGGATCTTTATAAGCAATAATTATGAAAACCATTTGTGACAGGATCATCAAAAAATCATGTGGAAAAGGTCTATTGTGAAAAATGTGATCTTGTGTTTGAATCCCGTCAACGGTTTGAAAGGCACCTTGATAGCCACCAATCACAGATTGTATGCGAGACGTGTCCTATTGATACCGTCATTTCAAAATTTGTGAATATTTTTAGAAGAAAGTCACATGGCAATTTGGAATAAGTTTTTTTAACCAATTCCGCTGTTTTGAATCATGAATAAAAAAGGCGTGTTGATAGGTGCCATTTCTATTGCGATTATTGCCGGCGTTATGGCTTCCCTTTTTGCATCTTCCTCTGAGACTGTGAATCTTGACATGGGAAGAACTCATGGGACGATTTCCACTGCTATGGGGTCTCCGATCTTAGGTGATCCGTCAGCCACGATTACGATTGTTGAATTTGGTGATTACCAGTGTCATCAATGTTTTAACTGGTTTCATAATACAAAGCCTGCAATAGACCGCGAATACATTGAAACTGGAAAGGCAAATTTGGTTTTCGTTGATTTGGCATTTTTGGGCAGTGATTCTCCAAAGGCAGCCCAGGCATCATACTGTGCTGAGGATCAAGAAATGTACTGGGATTACCATGATCTTCTTTACGATTCTCAGGAACCTAAAATTGACGGCGGATGGGCCGATTCTGAACGACTAAAGGCATTTGCGTTTAGCTTGGGACTTGACATGGAATTGTTTGAAAGCTGTCTTGATTCTGGAAAATACTCAAAACGTGTTCAATATAACATTCAGCAGGCAAGAGAACACGGCGTTAGGGGAACTCCTGGATTCTTCATAGTGGGACCTGATGGACAGCAGCAGCTTGGCGGCGCACAACCATTTTCGGTGTTTAAACAGATACTGGATACCATGGCATAGATGACATCCACTGTAAGACTCGTATTTTCAAATCCTAGGTATGCTGTCTTGGGAGTTGTAATTTTCACATGCATGCTGATTGGACTGCTTATTTTATCAGAATTTATTTTCTTGGAGCCGTATGTTGTGAGTCACATTCCTTCTGGCACTGAGCTGGCATTCGTCCTTGTCGTGATAATTTCCATCCTGTCTGCGTTGGTACTGCCCATGAACGTATTTCGTATCAACATACTGAAAAAATCAAAGCAAAAAATGGGCGGTGGCATTTTTGGTTCCATAATCGGTGCTGCAGCTGGCGCATGCAGTTGCGGACAGATTGGATTTGCTGTGATTTCCACATTTGGTTCGGTTGGAGCTACTGCTACTGCATTTCTGACCAACTATGAGACTCCGATTAGGATGATAGCTATCGGGATTTTAATCGTTACCTATTTTACAACTGTGAAATCCCTCAAAGTTGAGTGTAAGATCAATTCTTGATCTTCATATGTTGAAATCTGAAAAATTTAGTACTGTGTTCTTGAAACTTATCCGTAACCTGTTTCATCATTTGATGTCAGATTGGGGTATGCATCGTAATTTCAATGATTCTTGAGAATGTCATGTTGTAAATTCCATTTATCTGAATGTTGAAATTTTAACTTTTTCTTGATCTGCTAGTTTTAAAAATTTGTAAAGTCGAAATATTTATTTGCCTTTTTTAGATCTACCATGATGATGAATTGGAATTTGATTTTTGGAATGTTCATCATCGCAAGTCCTATTCTTTTTGCAATGATTGCATATTCTGATTCCATATCTTGGAGCTGGAATGAAGGTAGAGGGGGATATCTTTTTGCGCTTATTTTTGTGATTGCTGAACTAGTTGGATTGAAAATTGTCATTTCAAAGAAAAGACTGCTGTCTGTCATCCCACTATCCATTCTGACTATCACATACCTTGCTTCGTTAGAATTTGGTCTAAGGGAATACATTATTGAATCTGCAAAATCATTTGATGTACAATTAATCTATTCTTGGACTTGGATGTGGGATTTTGTCGTAATGGCCATATTCATTGTCGTAACCCTTACGATCTTCTTTGGCAAAAGATGGATTAGAATTGCACCCGCTGCACCAATCTTCCTTACAGGAACAGCGATAATTTTATCTCTGGATGCATTTTTCCCGTATGACACGCTTGGTCCGTTACAGTATATTGTTCCATACTTTGTTCAAGCAAACGTCTGGCTGGTGACCATACTTGATCTTGGAACTGCCGTAGCTAGGGATAACGTCATGTTCTTGCGCGGTGATCATGGTTCCATGGCCCTTCAGGTATTCTGGCCATCAGCAGGTGTTCATAGCATAATCATTTTTTCATTGGTAATTGGGGCATTTATGCTAAAATTAAACATCGCACAGAATCGAAAGGCAGTTTATTTCGTTATTGGGATAATTGGAACCATAATTGTAAATCTCATTCGAATCTTCTCGTTGTCTTGGTATGCTCTAAAGGTCACAACCGATCCTGTGGCATGGGAAGAATACCATAAAATCGCGGGAGAGATAATGTTCCTACCTTGGCTGTTTGCCTTTATCTTGGTCGTGATCCTTGTAGAGTCTAGGCGCCTAAAGAAACTGGAAAATCAATCTTGAGTAATCCTAAAAAAAAGTTGTGATGTCGCTTTGTCCTTGCACTTCCGATAATTCTGAAACCTTTACTCCTAACCTTCTAATCGTGATTGTTTGGTTCTCCAGGGCTTCTCTTAGAAGCTGGACAGCGTTTCTTTGTAGTTCGTCTATGCTTTTTGTCGGACTACGTAGCATTCTTGATTTTGACTTGTTTGACAAATCCGACTGAACAAAATGTATCCCTACGGATTTAAACATCCTATTATTTTTTTTGACAACGTCATGGACTTCTTTGCACAATTCTGTGATGCTTTCAGACAAAAACTGATAATCCTTTGAATCCTCTTTCAAGGTTGTAATTTTACTGTACTGTATGCTTGCTTCCCTTTTCTTTACGGGCTCATCGTCTATGCCCCTTACTGCATTATAGATGTAAGCTGCGCTCTTTCTGCCGAATTCTTTGTTCAAAGTGAAAATGTCTAATCCTTTCAGGTCTTGAATTGTTTCTAGACTCATTTCCAAAAATCTCTCTTCGGTCTTTTTTCCAATGCCTGGGATTTTTCTTATCTTTAATTGATCTAAAAACACTTCAGTTTCATTTGGAGGTACAATTGTGAGACCATCCGGTTTTTGAAAGTCTGATGCTATCTTTGAAATTAACTTGTTGGATGAGATTCCGATGGAACAACTTAGTTTCGTTTTATCTCTGATGGAATTTTTAATTTGCTGCGCCAAGTGACTCGCTTTTTTAAAATCTCTTTCCACTCTTTGTGTTACATCCAGATATGCCTCATCTCTTCCGACATATTCAAAAATATCTGCACGGTCTTTCATGATCTCCATTGCTTTCTTGGACATTTCAGAATAGAAATCAAAGTCCACTGGCAAGAAAACGGCATCTTTTCTCTCTTCAAGTCTTTTTTTTGCAAATGTAATTGGGATGCCTGACTTTACTCCGTATTTCCTGGCAGTATAATTTGCAGTTGCTATGGCACCACTGTCTCCTCCTCTGTCGGAGAATACGCATACACACACCGGTTTTGTTTTTAGTTCTGGTGACCGTGTTTCTTCGCATTGGGCATAAAAATAATCAAAGTCTATGTGGAAAACTATTCTGGTTTCCAATATTCCTTTGAAACTATTTGATTATTACAGTTTTGTGTATTCATCTAGACATCGACTAGAAATATTGTGTATCAATTTCTGTTAAAATATTGAAATTACGGTATCTCTTTGAAGTGAATCTCAAATTATTCCAAAAATGGCTCAAGCCTCTAAAAAATTGAACTGAGATCTAAATGTTTAGTTTTATTTAGAATTGAAATTTTTTTAAGAATCTAAAAATAGATTCTTGCAAAACGTTACACGCAAATTGAGGCTCAAATGTCATATAAGTTAAAAACATGTTAACATCGATGTTGAGTTGTTTTGACGATTAATTTTGACAATTGGAGTCCATTACACAGCAAACTACGAATTACAGGGTTTGTGTTATCTCCAATTCTATTTTCTATTATCATCTCATATCCTATTGATGGATTAGCATTTGAGGCAAAGCTTGTTTTAGGATTATCTGTATGGATGGCAATTTGGTGGGCAACTGAGGCAATTCCATTTTATGTTACTGCATCAATTCCATTGTTTGTATTTCCACTGTTTAATGTGGCAGATATTGACAAAGTAATTTCTGCATATGGTGACAAGTTGGTATTTCTACTGATGGGTGGATTTCTACTTGCAAAGACAATAGAAAAAGTGAATCTTCACAAGCGATTTGCATTTAACACTCTGAAAATTGTTGGAACAAAACCAAAAAATATCATTTTGGGATTCATAATTGTTACAGGATGCATGAGTGCCTGGATTACAAACACTGCAACCACTCTGTTAATTCTTCCAATTGCAATTGCGGTAATATCACAGGTAGATGTTGCACAGAAAAAAAGATTTGCAACATGTTTGATACTCAGTGTTGCATATGCTGCTAGTCTGGGAGGGTTGTCAACTATGATTGGCACTGCACCTAATGTGCTTTTTGCTTCCCTAGGTGATTCGCTTGCAGGAGTAGAAATAATTTTCTTTGATTGGATGTTGGTCGGGGTTCCAATTAGTGTTGTTTCTCTTTTAGTATTATGGATATACATGACAACCTCTGCAAGATTGGATAACAAAAAACCAATACTCAAAGACAAAAACATTATCACTGAAGAATTAAGAAATCTTGGAAACTGGAATAGAAATGAAAAAATTGTTCTAATAATATTTGCAGTAACTGCAATTGCATGGATAACTCGAGGTCTATTCTGGAAAGACTTGGTCCCCTTTGTGGGGGATCATGTGATAGTTCTAGTTTCAGTTGCAGCCCTACTCATTCTACCTTCAGGACTAAAGAGACAGCGCCTGCTTGATTTGAGAACTGCATGCAAGATTCCATGGGGAGTTTTAGTGTTGATTGGAGGGGGTTTGGCTTTGGCTAGTGGTTTTACTGCTACAGGCCTTGACATGTGGATAGCAGACAAGTTGTTATTTTTGGGGGAATTGGATTATTTCTTGATTGTATTAGTAATTGTTACAATTACAATGCTTACAAGTGAATTGATGAGTAACACTGCAGTAGCTGCATTATTGTTACCAATTATGGCAGTTTTAGGAGCTACCTCAGAGCTTGATCCAATTTTACTGATGGCTCCAGTCGCATTTGCTACAAGTTATGGATTTATGATGCCTGTTGGAACTCCTCCAAATGCAATTGCCATTGGAAGCGGGTATGTGTCAATCAAACAGATGGTTCGTTATGGATTACCATTTGATCTCATTTGCATTCCAATTGTTACTGTAATGATAGTATTTTTGGTACCTTTGGCTTGGGCAAGGTGATAAATCCTTTAGAACAATTTTAATAAAATTAAGAAATCTTAAGTCTAACGCGTCCATTTTCATCCCCAAAATGGTGGGTGAGTCCCCGTGGAGTTGAACCTTGAATTAATATAAAAAAATACCGTCGAATTATTGACGCTATTCATCTAAATACCGATGTGGATTTAGTATTTTCATGGATTATCCTGTGTCTGTAGATGAAAATGGCGTTAATTTCAAACCTGAAAAAATGGAGAAAGAAAAACTCTATCATTGCATATTCAAAGACAAGGCTATGTTGGTGTTCAAGGATTCTCAAGATGTGATGAATTGTTATGAGATTGAAGAACCCGTTTTGGTCGAGCAAATTCAAAATTGCGATAATGACAACGATCTTGAAAAATTATTTGAGGACTATATGCAGGGAAAACACCTGAAAAATTAAATAAAAGGAAAATAGAATTTTATCATAACAGGAATTTAAAATTGAGCGACACAAAAAAATCAAAAGATGCAGAAGATATTTTATCTGAATTTGACTCTCGTGCTAAACCCACATCTGACCCAGAACCAACACCAGAACCAACACCAGAACCAACACCAGAACCAACACCAGAAAACACTTCTAGCGAGTCTACTGATTCACGACCAATTCCAGAAGAACGCAATGTGATATTTGTTGGCACTAAACCAATCATGACTTACGTTTCTGCAACTTTAACTCAGCTTTCGACTAGGGCTGTTGTCACAATCAAGGCACGAGGAAAAAGAATTACGCAAGCAGTGGATGTTTCTCAAATGATTACTAAGCGAATGGATTCTGTAGGGTATGTAATTTCTGATGTAAGAATTTCTTCTGATTCTTTAACCTCTCAGGATGGAAAACAACGTAATGTCTCTACCATGGAAATTGACATTACAAAGAACTAGTTTAAAAAATTCATCTTTGATCATAATTGGAATTTTATTTTTTGCAACAATAATTGGTTTTGCCATTTATCCTTGCGGGATTGAATATTTTCTAATAATTCGTGATGTCTATTCTAATGAGCAATCACGTGATCCTGAATTTTGCGAGATACTCGTTGAAAGAATTCATCTGTTCAACGACAACTGTGAATCTGAAATAGAAATCCTTGATTGCGGTTAAAACGTAATGCCCAACAAAAATGTAATTCCAAAATAAATTAACATTACATTCAATCCGATCATCAATGCCTTGTAATTTCTATTGGACATGATTTGTGTACTTTTGGATGCAAGAAATGCAATTCCTCCTAGCCATACAAAGTCCATCCAAATGTGCATGACAAATACGATTAGCATGCCTGCAAATGCCCAAATTAACATCGCATCTGTAATCAACTTGAGCCCTATCGTCAGCCACCAAATTATGAAAAATGGATTCAATGCGCTAAATGCAATTCCTGTAATGATTGGATGTTGTCTTGGTTTTGCAATGATGTCTTTTCCACCGTGCAAGACCGTTCTAATCTGCATAAATGCAAATACAAAAAGCGTACCTGCTCCAAATACAGAAATCAATGTCCTGAATTCTGGAAACATTTCCAAAGAGAGTGCTCCTATTCCTAACAAAATCACCAATGGAAATTCTACAATCGTATGGCCAATTGCCATCTTGATACCTGATTTTGCACCGTCACGTAATCCGTGTGATATGTTTGCCGCAAAAAGCGGTCCGGGAGCCATGACTCCTGATGCAGATATTATTATGACAACCAATGCAAATTCTATGGTCTGAATCATAATCTTTAGACACTACCTGATTATGAAATTGCCATGATTGAAAAGATTCTATCTGTACATTGAATCCTTTAGACGTTTTGATTCTTCTTGTGTTTCTTTAATCGTTATCTCTGCCTTCTCTGCCTCTTTTTGCAGCGATGAAATGTCGCATGTAGCTCCTGGAATCAACTTGGACATTGCCATGCACAACTGCACACTTGACTTAAAGTCTGGACCTTCTCCATTTGTATGAAATACTATAACGACTACGTCTTGCTGGAACATCCTTCCTTCATTAAGCAGAGTTCCTGGGATTCCTGGAATTGTTCCGTGTTCCAAAACTCTCAAATCTGCTTCTCTTATTTTTGCTCTTGCGGCATCAGTGCTTCCAATGCCCATCATCTCTTCATTGCCGTCAGGCGATTTGATTGCGACGCTGCTAACAATCAATCCGATTTTGTGTTCTTTTGCCCATTTCAGCATTGTCTTGGCTGTGACTCTGTGCAATGACTGGTCAAAGGTGAGAAATGATAGAAATACGCCCACTTCAAATCCTCGTTGACAAAAATCCTTGTTGGAAAATTTGGTTCTCCATCTTTTACAATGTTGATTGGCGGGAAACTTTCTGAGTCGATAACCCCTGCAAGTTCAAACTGTGACGTGTGAATCATTGATTCCGTTGCAATTGCACTGCTGAATCCTACGGATGGAAATCCGTCAATGAGATATCCCCCTTCCAAATTAATTGGCTTTAATTCCCTTATCCGAATTTTTGGTGACATTGAATGCTTCCTGTCCTAATCTGATAATATCTTTTGCCTAATTCACTTTTGCAATTTTGAAACCAGTGCCGCATATACAAACGGCAGGATTGTTGTTACCTCTGCATGAAGCGTTGACTGCTTTGCCATTTGCGTTACCTTCCCCCATGATATCGCCTCTCTGACCAGTGCTCCGCTCAAGCTTCCGTCAAATTCATGTGCCGTTGTTATGTAAAATGCATAATCCAGTCCCTCTCTGTATTGGTTCCACCACAGTGTGTGATGCTTGGATATTCCTCCACCTATCATGAAAGCTCCTGATTTCTCAGCTTTGAAAATTAATCCTGAGAGAAGGTTTGCATCTCCGGTCATGTTCAATTTAAAATCACTGTGTTTTTGTGTGAAAAGCCAAATCTGACTTCCTACGGCACCATCCATGATGCTAGGCACTACGACGCTGATGTCATTTTTGTATGCCCAATGAAGAAATGAATCCTCGCCAAGATGTTTTCCAATCATCTTGCATATTTCTGCAGTTGTCATCTCTTTTACTCCGTTTTGAAATTCTTCCTCCAAAAATGCCTGCATCTTTTCTTCAATGAGCGGACCATAGCTGTCCATTGGAACAAGTATGTTTCCCAACCTGTGAATGTCTTGGTTGGCTAATTCCATGTCGTCCATTGTAAAAGATCCCTCTTTGTAATGTGAAAAATGTCTTGCAATATCGTGATCTAATGCCCCGCATGTTGTAATGGCTACGTCAAACCACTTGTTCTTGATCATGTTTTTAATGATGCCTCTTAATCCTGTCGAAATAACTGCTCCTACAAAGGAAACAAATCTCAAGCATTGCTTATCTGAAATCATCTCCGTAAGGATGTCCAACCCATCTGACAGGTTTACTGATTCAAATCCTCCTGATTGGGACATCTCTTCAAAAATTTTTTTCTATTGATGTCTCTGAATCAATTTCTATATCTTTTACAGGACGGCCAGGATTTATCACATCATGATTTACCTCGTCAAGTATAAAATTCTGCCTTCAACGGAATAATTTTTTTCCATTAACTAAGATAACTATAAACCCCTCCAACATTGATGATGATAGTTGGCAGATAGAATTAAAGTTGCATTAGTAGGAATTGGCAATTGTTTTTCAGGATTAATCCAAGGAATAGAATATTATCGAGAAAATCCTTCACAGGAAGTTACGGGGATTATTCATGACAAATTAGCAGGGTATGGAATTCATGACATTGATTTTGTATGCGGTTTTGATGTGGGTGAAAACAAAGTTGGAAAACCTCTCAACGATGCAATCTATGAATCTCCCAATATGGTTGACTGGATTCCAAATGACAACATGCCAAAAACTGATGCCAAAGTCTACGAGAGTCCGTTATTAGACGGGGTTGGAATTTGGGTGGAAAATAAGATTAAACCTCTTACCAGTACCAAAACCCATGATGAGATAACTGCAGAAGTGAAACAAGTGCTAAAAGATACTGGTGCCGAAATTATCGTGTCTTACTTGCCAGTAGGTTCTGACAAGGTGACTGCATTCTGGGCTCAAATTTGCCTTGATACTAATACTGCGTTTGTTAATTGTATCCCTTCGTTTATCGCATCTGATGAAACCTGGGCCAAGAAATTTCAAGATAAAAATATTCCTTGCATTGGCGATGACATCAAGGGTCAGGTCGGTGCAACCATTGTTCATAGGACATTGGCTAAACTGTGCAGTGACAGGGGAACAAAAATTGAAAAAACATATCAGATCAATGTCGGTGGAAACACTGACTTTCTAAACATGAAGGAGCAGGACAGACTTGTATCAAAAAGAATTTCCAAGACCGAAAGTGTTCAAAGCCAACTTAAAGAAAGATTGGATGATGATCAAATCTATGTTGGTCCTTCTGACTTTATTCCCTTTCTAGGCAACACCAAACTCATGTTTATGAGAATCGAGGGTCGTCAATGGGCAAACATTCCTTACAATATGGAAGTACGTTTGGAAGTGGATGATAAGGCTAATTCTGCGGGTATTGTAATTGATGCAATTAGATTGGCAAGGATTGCACTTGACAGGAAAATTGGCGGTCCAATCAAACCTGCCAGCGCATATTTGATGAAACACCCAATAGAGCAAACCTCTGACGTTAATGCAAAAATTGCATGTGAAAAGTTTGTTGCTGGTGACTAGTTGTTAGTAAAACTTGTTTGAATCTGCAAATCTATCCTTTCTACTCTTCTCATATCTGTCCAATTTGAATTCCTTGGAAATTCCTTTCTCCCCTTCAAGTTTTATGACTTTTGTCGTCATCACCTTGTTATTTTCAGACAAATCTACAATCATGCTGTTTCCGCCAAATCTTTGATTTTCTACATTTGCCGCAAGAATTGGAATTCTGTTTTCAAGTGATCTGACTTTAACGTACATTTGCCATGGCTCTATGCCTCTTCTGACAATCCTACTTGGAGAAAATAATACTTGGGCTCCTTTTCTTGCCATGGTGTTTGCAACATTTGGAAATACCATGTCATAGCAAATAACCACTCCGAACTTGCAGGCTGTGTCAAATACTTTGACCTCTTTTCCAGCCTTTACGCTATCTTTTTCATAGTCAAAAGGGTGGATTTTCTCTTGTCTGCCTATGAATTCTCCTTTTGGACCTATGATTGGAGATACTATGGATGCTTTACTTTTTACAATGTCATAAAATGCGCCTGGAATAATTGTCATGGAGTGATTTTTTGCAACTTTCTTGAATTCTGAAAATTCTGCATCAAAGTCCGCGATTTCATTATTTTTGAGCCATTGTTCTGGCAGGCATGCTATCTGCGTGCCCTTTTCTCCTAATTCTTTTAAAATTTTTGATGCAGCAGATATTCTTTTTTGATTCGTACCTTGAGATGCGGTTTGAACCAATCCTAACTTTACCATAAATTACAAATTGGCTTTCATTAATTATAGGTAGGCATAATCATGCGATCATTATTTCAAAAAATGTCTTGAGAGTACAACCACTACGAAAAATATGATAACACAACAAGAAAAATTACGCAATTCTGTCAACAAAACTTGTTAACCATCGATTATCCCACGTATTGAGAAATAACCATCATTGGTTCATGTTAAAAAAGTCGAGATCTTTGGTTTCAAATCATTCGGATTCAAAAATACTACAGTACATTTTGAACCTGGATTGGTATCCATCTCCGGACCAAACGGATCTGGAAAAAGTAACATCCTTGACGCAATTATTTTTGCAATGGGTGAAAACAAACCGAAAGTAATGCGAGTTGACAAATTGCGTTCTTTGATACATGACGTTGAGGGAAGTCGCCATGGGGCAAAAATGGCAAGATCCAGTGTGCATTTTGACAACTCTGATAGAAAAATTCCTGTTGATGCTGACATTGTCGAAATCACTAGAGAATTAGACGCAAATGGTGAAAATACATACTATCTAAACAAAAAGAAGACAAACCGAAGTCATATCCTTGATCTGTTGGATATGGCAAACGCCGGTTTGGGGCAGCTCAATGCCGTACAACAGGGAACTGTAACAAGAATTTCCGAATTCACGTCAGAAGAAAAAAGAAAAACAATTGAGGATCTCATAGGCCTGTCTTATTTTGACGATAAAAAAGAAGAATCCGTTAAACAGCTTGATGAGGCAGATAGGCGATTGGAGATTGCCTTGGCAAAAATGGGTGAAATTAAAAAACGAATTGATGAACTTGAGGAGGAAAGAAATCAAAAACTACGACATGATCTATTGGAACGAGAACTAAACCGATACAAGGCAATATCTGCTGCCAACAAGATGAAGGTAATATCCAGTAAAAAAATTACAAAAGAGTCTTCTCTGGGTACAATTACATCTGAAATGGCAACATTTGATGGTGAAAGAGGTGTTTTGAGGACTGAAATCGCTTCTCTTGAGGGAGAAAAAGCACAGTTGATGACCAAGGCTAATGACTATAGCCAAGCAAAAGCCTCCCTTGATGTAGAAATCAGTTCAGCAATGGAGCAATATGAGATTGACAATAGTGCCATCTCTGCATCTAAGAAGAGGCTTGAGCAAACCAATTCTAGAATTCCTGAAATAAAAACCGAAATTTCTGACATAGAACATGCAAGAGGTGATCTTGATGCCCAAATTTCCAAAATTAAGGGATCGATAGGTCAGACCAATCTGAAGAAAAATAAGATCAACGATGATGTGGAAATAATTGATTCTCAAAGAAACAAGATACTGACAGAGCAATCAGAAGCTGCATCTAAGAAGTCCGAGATTGACAATAAAATCAAATTGCTTACAAGTCAACTTAATGACGCCAAGCTAAAACTTTCTAAAGTGCAAAACGAGAAAGAAGAATGCAAAAATAAAATTGACATTAATTCTAAAAAATTTGATGAACTAGAGCAAGCCATAGCCAAGCTGAATGGATATACATCTAAATTAGAATCCATGAAGAATAACCATAACGCATCTATTCTTGAATTAAAATCTAGAATTACAAAGCTGCATGCTAGAAAGTCAAAGATTCACAACGACATGGATGAGCTGAGCTTGATCTTGGAGAAATCTAGCAAGGCTGCAAATCAATATGAATCAAAAATCAAAACTGTAAAAGGATTCATGCATGAGGATTATACTGTTGCCAAATTAAAAGAGGATGCAGACAAGCTCGGAATAGAGGGGCTGGTCTACGAAATGATTTCATGGGATAAGCAATACGAACGTTCTGTTCTTGCAGTAAGCTCTGATTGGATAAAGGCAATTGTTGTAAAAGACTTTGCAACGTTACTTGGAATCGCCGAAGTTGCCAGAAGCAAAAAACTTCCAAAGTTAAAGATCATTCCGTTGGATGCCATTCCAAAATTCAAACTTACTCTGCCCAAGGAGTCTGGAGTTGTGGGAATTCTTGCAAACTATGTGAACTGTGATCCTGCGTATTTAGCTCTCAAAACATTCCTGTTTGGAAATATTGTGCTTACTGAAAGCAGGAAATCTGCCTACAATGTGTCTCAATTGGGCTACAAGTCCGTTACGCTTGATGGTGAATACTTTGAGGCAAAGGGTGGCACTGTAGTGATTGACATAAACTCAAAAATTTCAAAACTTACAAAGCTCATCTCTATGAGCAGTGACATCGATGGATTGTTCCAATCAATTGGAATAATTAAAAAATATTTGCAAAAGAAGAAACATTCATTAAAAAAATTGGAGGATTCAGTCCATTCTCACAACGAACGGCTTTCGGTGTCTGAAAATTCCCTTACGTCTACAAATGAAAACTATTCTGGTCTGAAATCAAGAATTATCTCTGCGCTTACCATGAAAACACAATTGACTAACAGAATTTCTGATTTGACATCAAGACATGGCGCTGTTGAATCTCAATTGGTTACAGTGGATTCACACATAATTTCTTTACAAGAGCGCATTGCAATTGTTGAGGAAAATTATGCGAGTGGCGAGCAAGATCGTATCGCAAACGAGTTGTCCAGAATCAATATCAAAAAATCTGATGTCGAGAAACTGTATTCTACAATCATGAATGAATACCGTGACAAATCATCTCAGCTAACAACACTTCAAACGCAAGACAATCGAGAAAAATCACAATCAAATCGTCTTGCAGATGAGGAAAATTCTTTGAGCTCTGAATTTAATGAACTGGAAACAAGAATTCAAGACTTGGAAAAGCAAAAGGAATCAAAAAATATACTTCTTGTGTCTTTAAGGGAGAAAGAACAGGACCTGATTTCCACATCTGGTTCTTCAATTGGCCATCTCAAAGAATTTGATGACAAGTTGAAAGTTTTATCTGAAAAAGATAGAAATCTGACAAAACAGATAAACACATTGGAACGTCAGTCTGATTCCTTAACACGTGATTTGCATGATCTGACTGAAAATGAGGTTAAATTACAGCAGCTTCTTTTCACATTTGGGTTTGATAAGAATATGGAGATATTTGATGTGGAATCAATTGTTCAAGGACTGTCAAGTGAACTGTCCTCCCTCAATGCGTTAAATGCTAAGGCTCCTCAGACATATCTTGAAGTTTCATACGGATATCGTTCCATGTCTGTTAGAAAGAATTCGCTTGAAGCCGAAAGGAATTCCATTGTGAAGTTTATTGAGGACGTTGAAAAAGATAAACGACAAACATTCTTGGACGCATTTGACAAGGTGGATAAAGAAATCCGTTTGATTTTCAATAAAATGACTGATGGCAATGCTTGGCTGGAATTACAAAATGAGGATAACATATTTAATTCTGGAATCTCATATCTGATTCAGTTCCCCAACAAACCAAAACGAGAATCAACTTCAATCAGTGGAGGTGAAAAAACATTGGCGGCAATTGTATTTGTTCTAGCTTTGCAAAAACTGAAACCATCTCCATTCTACTTGTTTGATGAGGTAGACGCTCATCTTGACGCTCCTAACTCTGAAAGGCTCGCAAAAATTCTGGAAGAAAGATCTAAGGAAAGTCAGTTTATCATGGTGTCTTTGAAAGATTCAGTTATACAAAAGGCAAAACTAATCTATGGTGTATTTCCAAAAAACGGCGTATCCCATGTTGTCACTTACAAAGACAAGCGAATTCCATCTGTTAGAACTTCTTAGTCTAATTTTACAAAACAGGCTGCATAATGTTCGTCATCAACCATTTCTAAATCTGGCTCCTCTTTGCACTTGTCTATGACGAATGGGCATCTTGCTTTGAATCTGCAACCTTGGTACGCGTCAGCAATTGGGGATTCGTTAATCCTTATTCTCTTTTCTCTGTGTAAGTTATCTGGATCTGGCTCTGAAATTGCGTCAAGTAGGGCTTGGGTATATGGATGCTTGGGGTTTGTTAGAATTTGATCTATTGCTCCAATCTCTACAATTTTACCCATGTATAGGATCCCTATTCTTTGGCCAAAATGCCTGGCCGTTGCCAAATCATGAGTGATGTAAATGAAAGAAATATTGTATTTTTTGCGTAAATTTTGCATTAATTCTAGCATTTCTGCTCTTATCGAGACATCTAACATGGAAACAGGCTCGTCTGCTAGTATTATTTTTGGTTTTAGTGCCAATGCCCTGGCCAAAACTACCCTTTGCCTTTGCCCGCCTGAGAGCATGTGGGGAAATCTCTTCGCAATCTCTTCTGCTGGCTCTAGCTTTACTTCACGTAATACAGCGATCACTCTTTTAGCCCTATCTTGCCTACTTCCAATCTCGTGTATTTCAAGAGGTTCTGAAACAATGTCTCCGATTTTCATCCTTGGGTTGATGGAATCGTATGGGTCTTGATGTATCATTTGACAATTCATTCTGATTTTTTTCAAATTATTCTTATTCTCACCTATTTCTTGATCTTCAAAAAATATTTTTCCAGAATCTGGTCGTATTGATTTTAGAATTAATTTCGCTATCGTGGATTTTCCAGAACCTGACTCTCCAGCTAAGACTAGCACTTCTCCTTTCTTTAGAGAAAATGATATGTCGTCAGTAGCCTTAACAGTGTTTAATTCTGAACCGAACATTCCTTTTTTTGTAAAATATTTTTTCAAATGCTCCACTCTTAGTATGTCACTCACTAGATGTCGTTGCATAAAGCAGTATATCAAGAAACATCATTCATGCGTAAATCTTGGATAACGCATTTATGTAAAACAAAGATTGATTTAATGCTTGAATGACGCGATTCAAAAAAATCTTAATTACAAAAAATATGTTGTAGATTCAAAACTTCAATATTTTAAACCTCATGCTAGCAAAATCGAGAAAACATTTGCTGAAGAAATCTCTTCCACTCTTGGCATCGAATCAAAATTCATCACGCCCAAATTTTTTTATGACAAAAAGGGCTCTGAACTATTTGAAAAAATCTGTACTTTGCCTGAATACTATCCTACGAGAATTGAAATCAACATCTTGAATATCTTGCGCACTGAACTGCCTTGTTATCTTGATGAATCATATCGATTAGTTGAACTCGGGAGTGGCACATCTGTCAAAACTAGGCTAATTCTTGACATATTTACCTCATTACAAAACATAACTGAGTATTTTCCAATAGACATTTCCGAAATTCTCACGGAAAGTTCTGAGACCCTGTTGAAGGATTACGATAATCTTCGCATTACTGGCATAATTGATACTTATGAGGGAGGGTTGGAATTTCTTAAAAACTATGATGAGAAAAAAAATATGATTCTCTTTTTGGGCTCTAGCTTTGGAAATTTCTCTCCTTCCGAGGGGCGCAAATTTTTACAAACGATAAATTCTACAATGAAATCCGGAGACCTATTTTTAATCGGATTGGATCTAGTAAAAGATGCACAAATTTTGGAGTCTGCATATGATGATTCGCAGGGTGTCACTGCGCAATTCAACCTTAACGTTCTTTCTCGAATAAATGATGAGCTTGATGCTGACTTTGATTTGAATAATTTTTCACATTATTCCGTTTACAACAAAGAACGCCAAAGAATTGAAATGTATCTGAAATCCCTTGTACGTCAAACTGTAATTGTGTCAAAGTCCAATCTATCATTGAACTTGGAAAAAAATGAATTAATTCATACCGAATATTCGCACAAATACAGTTTAGATCAGATTCGTGAACTCCTTGAAGGTGCAGGGTTTAAGATTAATCATATATGGCTTGATGATAAAAAATACTTTTCACTAACGTTGGCATCCAAAGTTTAGGCGTCTTCTGCACATCTGAATCCTGAAAACAACCATCGCTCATCCAGTCTGAAGAAGTTTCTGTAACTTCCCCTGATTGACATTTTTGGAGTTCCAAACGATCCCCCTCTCAAAACTTTTTGATTTGTAAACCATTTGTCATTGTATTCATCGAATCCAGATTTGAACCCTGGATACCCCGTAAACTCTGATGCAGTCCATTCCCAAACGTCTCCAATCATCTGCTGACATCCTGAACTGCTGCTGCCTTCTGGAAATGCACCTATCTCTGAACATCTCCAGTGATATGATTCAAACAAATTGCATGTGTCATTTGTAGGATATTTGTTTCCCCACGGATAGACTGTTTTTTCTTGTTCTTCCTCGTTCCAACAGGCAGCTTTTTCCCATTCTGCTTCCGTCGGGAGTCTTTTTCCCGCCCATATGCAGTATGCATCTGCCTCATAGTAGCTTACATGGCATACCGGTTCATTGGGATTGACTTCCCTGATGCCTAAGAAGTCTCTTACATTCCATTTGCCATCAATCTTTTCCCAATACATTGGAGAATTCCATTTGTTTGCTTTTACTTTTTCCCATCCGTCAGATAGCCAATACTGGTATTTCTCATAACCTCCATCATTCATGAATTCCATGAATTGCTGATTCGTCACTGGAAATTCATCAATTCCGTAGTCATTGAGATATGTTTTATGCTCTGGTAACTCTATGTCATAACAATACTCTTTGCCGTTGTATCCCATCGTGTATAATCCTCCTTTAATGTGAATTAATTTTTTTTCAACAGGTGGCTGCTTTAGAATTTCTCTCTTTTTAATGGGTCTGTATTGCTCTGCAAGCAAATGTTGTAAATCATACACCAGAAGTTCTTGATGCTGGCACTCGTGATGAACACCTATGGTGATCAACTGTTTCATCTCTTCACTCATGACCTGAGTTTCTATTACCTTCTCCACTCTTTGATTTATTGTGTTAAAGTATTGGAAAATTTGGTCTATGGTTGGTCTTGACACCACTCCTCGTAATCCTTTGTTATGTGGTACGCCAAATTGCTGATAATAGGAATTTAGATATTCTGAAAACTCTTTTGAGTAAAACTCATAATTTTTATCCAGTTTACTGAGTATTGCCTCATAGATCCAACTGACATGGCCCACGTGCCATTTCGGAGGACTCATAAAAAATGAAGTTTGTACAACAAAATCATCTTTTTCCAAAGTCTTTACGATCTCTAGCGTTCTGTTTCTAGTTTCTTTGAACTGTTCTAGTAATGTTCTGTTTGTATCCAACTCTGGGTTTGAGGTCATAATTAAAAAATCATGTTTTTCTATTATTATGTTTGTGGGTGTTTTCTTTAGTATCCTCTTGCAAAGACTGGAATGACAACGCTCTGTTCTTGACAATAGATACATTTTTGATTTGTATCTTCACTTCCAAATGGGACCACTCTAATCTCTGCCCCCGTCTCTTCCTTGATTTTGTCCTCGCATTCTAATTTTCCACACCAAGGAGAGTTGAAGAAACCTCCTTTCTCGATCTTTGATTTAAAGTCCGTATAGTCTGATATGTTTATTGTGTTTGCTTTCGCTTCCTCCTTGGCCTTTTTTAACATCTCTTCATGTATGTGATCTAAAGTTGAAGGAATCTTTTCGATTTCAGCAAAATTCAAACTTGTTTTTTCTAAATTGTATCTTTTTGCCATTATGATACTTTGGTTTTCAATATCTTTAGGACCTATCTCTATTCGCAAGGGTACTCCCTTTAATTCCCAGTCATTGAATTTGTAACCTGGCGACAGCCCTTCTCTGTCGTCAATGTGAACCCTAATCCCTTTGGATTCTAGCTCATCTCCAATCTCTTCCACTTTGGACAAAACTATTTTTTTGCCTTCGTCATTTTTGTAAATTGGTACAACCACTACTTGGATTGGTGCTACCTTTGGCGGTAGAACAAGACCTTTGTCGTCTCCATGAGCCATGATCATGGCTCCAATTAATCTCCAAGAAACGCCCCATGACGTTTGCCATGCATAATGCTCTATGTTGTCTTTATCCGCAAATTTAACTTCAAATGGTTTGGAAAAATTCTGTCCTAAGAAATGCGATGTACCCATTTGGAGTGCCTTGCCATCAGGCATGATTGATTCCATGGTGGTAGTGTATTCTGCGCCTACAAACTTTTCTTTCTCACTTTTCTTTCCCGTGGTTACAGGAATTGCTAATTCTGATTCTACTGTATTCTTGTAGATGTCTAGGATTTTCATCACTTCTTTTTCTGCTTCTTCCTTTGTGGAATGCACTGTGTGCCCTTCCTGCCACAAGAATTCTGAAGTTCTAAGAAATGGCTTGGTTGCTTTGATTTCCGCTCTAAGTGCCGTGTTCCAAAAATTAATTTTCAATGGCAGGTCCCTCCAACTCTGAATCCATTTTGAATACAGCGTATATGCCAGCGTTTCAGATGTTGGTCTTAATGCAAGTCTGTCCCCTATCTCGTTGGTTCCTGAATGAGTTACCCAGAATACTTCGGGATTGAATCCTGCAAAGTGTTTCTGTTCTTTTCCAAGCAATGACTCTGGAATTAGTATTGGTAAAAACCCATTTCTGATTCCATTTCTTGCAAATTTTTTATCAAACGTGTTTCTGAGTGATTCCCAGATGGAATATCCGTCAGGTCTGAGAACAATCAATCCTTTAACTGGAGCATAGTCTGCCAGCTTGGCTTTGAGAACAACCTGTGTGTACCACTCACTGAAGTCATCTTTTTTTGAAACTGTAATTCCTACTTTTTCCTTGGCCAAGCTAGTTTTAGATGAATTATTTTTACTAATGAGCCTTTCGTGAAATCACTAATTCTACAATTATTTTAATGGATCTCCTTTGCATAGCACCTCTCCCATTACTCTGCTTTGGAAATTAGGACACACAAAACATTGAATGAACTGTATGTCTTCTTTAATTACTGGACATTCAACGAATTCTTGCTTCATTTTTTTAAGCATCTTTGGACTTACGCCTTTTAGTTTTAGTTTGCCTTTTTCGTCCATCATGCCTGATGCCTTTAACTCTTCTTTGATTTCGGTTGGGAGCTTTTGCTTGTCCTCAGTCATTTTGATTTTTACGTCAAACTTGTGTTCTAATTCTCCCATATCTTGTTACATACGCTCGGTGATTTATTACTAACGTTTTTTTGATTTTGAAAAAATTAAACTTTAATATAATAAAGTAGGTCAAAAAACTAACTTTAATTATTAATTTTGTTCCTAGACTTACGTGAAGAAAGAAAAGACCTTTGAAACTTATCTGGAAAAGAATCAAAGTCGCTCAAAGTCCTCTCTGGATCTTAAAAGATACGCTTACAATGCAATCAACCAATGGTGTGTATTTGAAGACAAAATCCATGAGTGTTTGAAGGATGATGATCCTGATGAGGAAATGGAGGATATTTTACAGAGTTGGTCCAATTATCTGTCAAAAAACCCTGTGAATGTTGGGGGCAAACTGTTGTCCGTCCAGGTGATAAAGCAGTATGTCTCATCAATTAATCACTATCTAAAGTATAGGAGATTCAGAACCGATATCAAGAATATTACGTTTTCAAAGGAACTCAAGGAAGAAAAGTATGCCATTACACGAGAGGAGATAATAGACATTTTCAATGCCGCAAAGTGGAAAACTCAAGGGTACTACCTGTGTCTGATAAGCAGCGGTGCCAGACCGATGGAAATTCTAGGCTTGTCAAAAAAGGATTTGGAATGGAGAGGTGACAGATGGAAGGCGATAATTCCCGCTAGACTGACAAAGAAGGGCATGGCCAGAACAATTGTCTTCTCAAAGGAATGCAATCCGTATGTCAGTAGGTTCATGAAATCCGAACGCTATGGTGACATGCTGTTTACATCAAATCCCAACTTGGAGACTGCACGAAACAATGAGAATCAGTACCTTGGAAAGATTCGGGAAAGACTGGGAGGTCACTTTACGGACAGATATGAATCCACAGGATTTCACAAGATCAATCTGTACTGCTTTAGGGGATATTTCTTTACACGAGCTCAAAAAATGTTTGATGATGATACGGCTCATGCACTTATCGGTCACGGCGCATATCTTCAGCAGTATCAGCGAAGAACGACTGATGAAAAAATAGAACTATGGCGTGAATTGGAACCTGAAATACTTGTATTTGATCTTGAAAAGAAAAATCAAGAAATCAAAAAACTACAGGAAGCAAACACAAAGCTTGCAGACCAGACCGAGGAAATCAACGATATGAAGACAAGACTCAGAGCATTGGAAAGAGAAAAGGCGGAAAAAGAAATTCCTGCATGGCGTGGAAAGATAAACTGAGACTTGTTCGTAACATCAACTTTATCTAATATGGTTCACTGATCAATGACTATGTCAAAGGTACTGTTGGCGGGAATTTTGCCTATTATTACTTTGCTTCTAGTCTTGCCATCCGTAGCATTTGCTGATAATCCCACACCTTACAACGAATGGGACTTTGACTTTTTGTCAGTTCAGGTATACCAGGATAAGACAGACTTGCACAGCCTGATCATCAAGCCAAAAATTCTTTACGACGGACAGATGCCGCTTGGTACTGTCAACATAAACGCAGAGATAATACAGCCTGATGGAACCTCGATACCTGTAAAAAGCAGGATAACTGATATGGAAATCGGTCAAAGCAAGTTCATCCGCATTCCAACTGGCGTAATTCAGGAAGGTCAATACACGATTAATGTTACAATGAATCCTCCAGCAGAGCCATATCTTGATCATATCTTTGACACATTTACCGCAGACCATACTATACCTGAAAACGGATTTGAAAAAATCGTGGATGCCGTACTTGTAGAGGAAAAAAATTCATTGGTGTTCACCATTGAGAACCCTCTTTCTGTAAGGTATGATGAGGCGATACATGCAGTGATAAATCTGCCAGAAATTCAAGGCTATGAGAGCATTGCAATTATAAATGATAATAAAATAATTGACAGTTACTCTACAGACATCAAGGAATTCTACCTTACGTCTGGTTCAGGATACAGAAACTTGGAGATACATCTGGTGGAGAATGGTAATCTGTTTCCTTTGGCATTTGCACAAAACTCAGTGCAGGATTACGTGACAACATATAGGATTGAGAAGGACATGTGTTCCAGCTTGGATTGTTTGGATGTTACAGTGAAGAAGGTTGAGGAAGGATTAACTTTTGAACCATGGATGTTGTTGGGATTGTCTGCACTTGTTATTTTATATCCAATTTTCCATAAATGTAAAAAACAATTTGGTACTCCACATATTGAGGAACCTCCTTCAACACAAGCAATTTAAAATTTAATTATTTTCTATTCGGAATAACTATCTTAGAATTTTTCAGATGTTTCTTAACTTCTTTATTCTCATGTATTAGATCTATATGTTTACATGATTCTTGATTTCCAATACAACGATTACATTTTATCCTGTCACTGAAAATATGTACGTCTATTCTTAGTTCATCATCTTCTAAACTCGGCAATACGAATCTGATTGGTTCTTTTTCTACGGCATATTTTTTAAGAAATTCCAATGCTGCAAATTTTGCTACTTGGGCTTTATTCGTCAATCCCATTTTTCTGGCATTTTTTGTCTCTGTAAATTGTTTCAATCTTTCAACTATATCTTTAGGAAATTGAATTGCAGTATAATCTGATTTTTGAATTGGTGTTTCAACCATTGAAACCATTATAATATACTATCATATATGTTAGATTAATTGACTAAAAGTCTAATATTATTAGTAGAAACTGATAAATAAAATTATTCTAATAATAATATTAGAATGGTTGAAACTGTTGAAAATAAAAAAATTGTTGAAACAAAGTTAAACTATTGGAATATTCCTGTTTTTGAAGATACCAAAAATTCCATAAATGAATTTGGAAAAAAAGGTGAAACATATGATATTATCATCAAACGATTATTGAAAATTGCCGGGAGTTCTAACTCTTGAGCCTCCAACAACCACTTATCAAGAACGAGTGCATACACATTTCCTCAGAAAAAGTATATGCCAGATTTCAAAATGAACACGGCAAGAAGCTTCCCATTGTAAGGCTGTGTCCTGAATGCATTTCATTTTATTCTTCATCAAAAATTTTCAAAAGAATTTCGGAGGCAATCGTACAATGAGCCTTCTACAATGCTCTCCAAAGCACATCATCTGTCATGTCATGGCAGTAAGGAGACCCTCTTCTCAAAACTCAGCGTATGCGTTGGGCTACAAGCAATGTACCTGCTGCGAAGAATGGTTCCATATTCCTGAATACCGATGCCCATGCTGTCATAGACAGCTCAGAACAACCCCTAGATGTCGGGCTGCAAAAGACACTGTAGAGTATCATAAAAAATTCAATCCAACCACAAAGACAATCCCTGAATCAAAATACGATGATCCGATAAACTTTGACTGCATTAGAAATCAGATTCAAGAAGAATTAGAAACCAAAAAACAAAACAAAAGAGACTATCATAACGAATTACGTAGAATACAAAAGTCATTTTCTAATTTTTGGAAACTTGTAGACCGAGATTCGGAGGAAATCTGAATTGAGATTCGTACTGGAACAAGATGGAGAAATTATCGCATTCTCCAGAGACTTTAGAAGATATATCGTAAAGCCAAATGCACAAGTTGTCTATTCCTTTAATCACGAAGGAGTCCTATGTGACAAACACCAGTACATCACTCAAAGACTTGATCAAAGAGATGATCCGACAGATGACCTGAGGGAATTCTGCATGGTCGTAGAGGTCGGCATCAAGCTACCGATTTCACCACAGGAAAAAGAACGCTATGGGACGGTGAGGCTTAACTGATGAAATATTCATGCTCATTCTGTCCAGAGACTTTTGAGAAGATAGAACAGCACAGACAGCATTACAACGAACAGCATTGGGTGGAGGATCAATAATTTGGCTCAACAGAATAACGTGTGTGCTTCAATTACGACAGTTGAGAACGATGGTTCCTTCGGGGAGGGGGAATCATTTTTGTTATTATTTTTGTTGGAGGCCGGACTGTCTTGACCTTTGATAATGATTCCCCAAAGTCTGCCAAACTGATCTGGCCTGACACGTGCTCGTGCGGAATCAATTACGAGTCTCAGGGAGTGACGTATCATCAGCATTTGGCACAGTGCCATGTTGCAAAAAAAGAGGAGATGGAGATTTGAGTGTCTGCTCTGCATGCTCTTGCAACGTTCACTGTGAGTGTGAGTATACAAGATGCGAGTGCGGTCTGTGCGAGAAGGAGAATATATGATGTTTGGATTTGCAATGGCGATTCTTTCAATCGGTTTGGGAATATTTACAATCTATCATTGGGAATTGATTGATGCCTTACTTCTAAAGGCACTGGCAAAAATTACGGGGGATCTATAACTGATGAAAAGAAAATCCGGCGGAGCATATGCAGTAGAAAGGATTCAGGAACTGAGAAAGCTGTTTGGTGACAAGTGTGAGAGATGCGGCAGCAAGACTGATCTTCAATTTGCCCACAGGCACGGACATGATACCGGATTGTCAGGGTGGTCCCGTGGCTCCTGGTACAGGCTAAAGGACGTACTGCTTCACCCGTTATCCTATCTTCTACTTTGCAGAACCTGTCATTATGCGTATGATAAGAAAGAGAAGGAGATTGCATCTTGAAAAAATGCTATTTCTGCGGAACTGCCGAGAAAATGGTTCCTCAAATCATGATTCTGGCTGACGGCAGAAACGTATCTCAATGTGGCTTTTGCTGGGAACTCAACGAGAAGAACATGGCAATTGCCAAGGACAGAGGTCTGATATCACGATTATCAATTTCAAGCAAAAAACCCACCACAAGCTCTGGGGAAGTTGGTAATGGGAGATTTCAGAACATGAAAGCAACAAAAGATCCGATAGGTGGAGACTACCTCAAGGCAAGTTACGTGGAGGAACACAAGATATCCGAAGTGAAAATCATAAGCGATGTCAGTATCGCCAAGTTCAAAAAAGATGGAAAGCCCGACGACGAGAAATTCCAATTCAAGATAACGTATGAAGGATTTTCCGAAAACAAGGGAATGCCTGACACGTGGACTCTCAACAGCAAGTCAAAGAACGCCCTCATAGACGCATGGGGTGATGAGACAGACGATTGGAAGGACAAGCCGATACCACTTGCACTCAGCGGAGACGGAGAATATCGTCACATCGCAGTGGATACATTGAGAATCAAGTAGAACAAAAAATGAGAATGATTTTTTCTCAATTTTTTATTTTTTTAAAAAAATTGTAAAACTCTTGCAGAGTCAAAATGCAAAACAAAAGGAATGAAAACAAAAAATGAAACAAAAAGAAAAAGAAACAATCCAAGAATGGAAACAAAAGGTGGCAGACACCATTTACGGCAACGTATGCGCCGTATGCAAAAAGAAATACCGCAAAGGATTCGGGTTTCATCATTTGGAATACAGGGAAGGTGAGCTAACACACAGAGATTTTAAAAACACGTTTGAATATCAGAATTATATTTTACCAATTATCCAATCAAGACCATTTGATTTCAAATTATTATGCAACAAGTGTCATTATGTCGTAGAGAACTGGAAGCGCTACAACTCTGAGAAGTTTGAGATGCTTGTGGAAATCGTGAGGAGGACAAAATGAAATTCGTTGACATAAGCATGGCGCCTCCCGCCACTCACGAGCTGAAATACATTGAAAGCAAAATTGGACCAGTAGCCTCAATCGTTGAGGACAATCCTGAGCATATTGAAAAATTACGAAAGTGGCTGCATACAACATGTGATGTCAGGACGACTCCAATGGAATTTGATGGAAAAGTCATGCTGCATGTGGAATGTCATCAGAATGAAAAGGAGACAATTGAATATTTTGTAAATATTTCGGAGATGGCAGCTCGCATGATCTGCACAAATCACTTCATTGCCATTGTCTCAGACATTGGGGACGTATTACTGCTAACAGGTCAGACAGGTGAAGAGTTTTTGAGAACCGCATTTGTTGCAAAAAATCTGATGAAGGAATTAGGGTTTGATGGTTTTGACAGGAGGAAAATGAAATAGAAATGACCTTCGAAGACCACCAAAAATACATCAAATTACTGCGTGAAAATGGATTCAACTGCTTCCCTATCCCTGAGAACAAAAAAGTGGCAGACAGGAGATACAACGCCTCAAACACTGAACCGAATCAACCAATTGCAGAAAACGAGAATTTTGGCTACATTCCAGTTATGGGTGAGGGCACGGCAATTATTGACTGCGATCACAAGGAAAAGTATCGTATCTTTGCAGAAAAAAAGATAGAAGAGGGATACATTGTAATTGAGACTGGAAACGGCTGGCACATTCCAGTTAAGGGTCTAAAAAACTCATCATCTAAAATCGAACTCTTTGATTATGATTTTCAAAAGAAAAAAATCATAGAGATTCAGGGAATCAAGCAATACTGCGTGGGTCCAGGATCTGAGATATTTCATGACAAACTCCAAAGACAAGTAGTCTATGAAAACAAAGGAACTGACAAAATATGGGATGCAAGAGGTATCGACTTTAACAGTTTTGTTGATGTGTTGTGCATTCAATTAAAGGTAAAACCAAGGAAAAAATCTACCAGCACCAATTTTAATATGAGAAAAAGATTCAAGGAGATGGTTCCGCCAACACCTGGAACATCAAATGATTATTTCTTTCAGGCCGCAATGCAGTGCAACACCGACGGACTGGATGAACAATCGGCTCTGGAGAAAATCCAGACAGTATATGATATCTGGGAGCAGTCAGATTCATTTTCTAACAGACCGTGGTCAAATGTTGAGGCCAAGGTAAGGGAAGTCTACGAGAATGACAAGAAACTGTCAGTCGGAAGGCCAAAGGCCAAGGACTCTGGAATTGACAGAACAACAGTCGCTCAACAAATGATTCAGGGAAGAAAAATATTCTCTGATGTTGACACTGATGAAATCTTTGAGAATTGTGATGGCTTTCTTGAAAAAATAAACAACACTCTACTTCGTGAAATAATTAAAAAATACCCCGAACTGGAAGAAGGCGACTACAACTCAATTCTGTTTAAGCTAAAGGGCATGGCAAAGCCGATTCCTGAAACAAACAAGAATCTGTTTGTATTTAGAAATGGTGTTTTTGACAAGCGAACCGACTCACTTGTCAAAACTGATGAGATTGCAGATATGGGATTCAAGGAATATGATTATCTGTTACCAACACCTGAAAACATTCCTGCAAAGTTCATTTCAGTAACATTTGATAATATTCCAAAATCCGAGCATCCAAGAATAAAGGCAGGATTACGTTCCATTTTGTCAAATTATCTGGATCCTAAAATTTCTGTAATTCATGGTTTATCAGGTATTGGAAAATCAACACCTCTACTAATTCTAGTTGAAATATTGGGAGAGTATGCCATGGTAGTAGAACTGGATAATCTATTACAGGATGGATTCATTCGTGCCAAAATCAACGGGTTGCGACTATTAGTCTTGCAGGAACTGCCCCAGAAATGGAGGGATTTCTCGCAGCTCAAGGTCATGACTGGTGAATCCAAGATCACCGCACGAGGATTCAGAAAGGATTCTGTAATGTTTGAAAACAAGTTAAAGATTTGGGCATCTGGCAACTATCTTACAGCGATTCCAGAAAATGAGAAAAATGCATTATATTCCAGAAGGCTGTCCCTGTTACACAATACAAAAAAAGAGGCATACCAAGAAAATCCAAATCTCGTTGAGGATATTTGCAAAGAGGAAGGTGAAAAGATCATTTCATGGATTCTCAATTTACCTGATAAAGAATGCAAATACGAAGACAGCAATACAGTTAGAACAGAATGGGAAAAGATAGCTAGTCCTGAAATAGAGTATCTGGAAAAGAACTATGACGTAACTGGGGAAATTGTTGAGGTGTCCGTTTACAGTATCATGAAGGACTTTAATGAAAAACATGATGTCATAATCGACATCAAACGGATGGCTGATGCCCTGCAAAAGTTGGGATATGTCAACAAGTTCAACATTATCAAAAATATCAAGTCAAAGCCACTTGATGTCAAAAGAAGACGGACAGATTCGTCGGGAAGTCTGGAGGGGTTCTAAAAATGAAAAGCCATTTCGTTTCAATCAATGTCCTTATGTCCCAGTGTTGGGAGATAGAGACATTTTTCAAAACAAACACAACATTCACTTTATTATTTACTGCTGTTGGAGGTCGTTTTCTTTTTTGATCAGAGAAGACCAACTGAAGAAATTCACCTGGATACCCCTGCCACACTTTGAACATGCTGTTCCACAGCATACAAAGTACAACCATTTCTACAAGGCACCTGACGGACAGGTCTTCAAGTCCGTTACGACATTCACTGGCAAGACAACTCCTCCAGAAAAATTAATTGGTCTTAAAAAATGGAGGGCAGAAAAGGGAGATGCTGTTGCAAATTACATCACTAATGAGTCAAAGGAAGATGGAACCGCTGCACATTCAATCTTTGAAAAATATCTGAACAATGATCCCATCCCTGAACTCGCATTATTAGCCTGGGGGCATTTCATGCAGATGAAGCCGTTACTGGATAAGATTGATCATATCTATGCGACTGAGATTCCACTGTACAGCTACGAAATGAGGCTTGCAGGCATGGCTGACTGTATCGCAAAGTATGACGGAGTGGAATCTCTAGTTGACTTTAAGACATCCAAAAAGCCAAAGTTGGAAAAATATATTGAAAACTATTTCCTACAGGCGACAATTTACGCCAAAATGTGGAACAAACTGACTGGGAAGAACGTCAATCAGTTTGCAATCTTGGTCAGTGTCAAGGAACCAATCATGATGACGCAGGAGTTTGTAGGAAAACCTTCTGACTATTATTCTCTATTGGATGAAAGACTGGAAAAATCCGAGGAAATTGGAGGATACTCCAAATGATTTACAATTATCAGATTATCTCTGGTGGATTGGCCACAAGCAGCAGGAAACCAGTATACGGATTTGATACCGTCCAAAGGAGACGAACACAACTTTGAAGGCAATGTGCCAGACGTGCTACACGTCAAACGCTGAATGTGTAATTGACGATGATACGGGATTTACAAAGTGCGGAAGGTGCAAGAACGATGAGCAGTAGAACCCAACTTTCACTCTCAGATGAATGGGAGACAAACCAAAAACTGTACGACAAGCTTTGCACCATCTATCACATTCATCCACTAGTCGATGTCGCAGCCACCCTTGATAACAAGAAATGCGATATCTTCATAGATGTCAGTGAGAATGCATTGGAGAATGATTGGTGTTATGATGTATGGTGCAACCCGCCACATTCCATTACAAAGCAGTTCATACTAAAGGCACATCAACAATGGCTCAAACACAACATCAACATCCTCATGCTTGTCCCATTGCAAACGCTTGGTAGAAAATACTTTAACGATATTTTTGATAACTACATAACTCCAAAGAACGGAGGAATTGAATGGCACCGCATACAGCCAAGACCCACATTCATCCATCCTGATCAAGAAAAGCCAGAGAACGCAAAGCAGGAATACATTGTGATTATCTGGAGAAAGAAAATTGAGTAATCAACTTCAGATAATCCAGGTTTACGTAATCCCATGCAGATGGTGCAATCACTATGTCTTTCCAAACATAGTCGAGGCAAAGATACGATATCCTGACGCATGCTCCAACAGAAAGTGCAGACGTACCACGTGGAACAAGTCAGATTCTGAAATCAAGAAGATTCGCCAGTATCAGAACAGCTGCCTGAAGAAGTACCAAAATGCACCAAAGAAAAAATCACCTGCAAAAATAACCCGGGAAAACTTTGTCTGCTATCAGTGCGGAATTCCGTATGCAAGTGCCGACTTGCTTAACTGTCATAATCTGAGAAGGCACGATGATGATGATTCTTCTTCTCCTCTGGAGTAAACGTAAATGACAAGGCAATTGCCCTGTTCTCTCTCAGAGCAACAATCTGCACGACTAAAAAAAAATTGACCCGACAAGTCAATATTTTGCAGATCAACGATGATTAATCCTAATTCGCCCACTTCAATTTACAATGATGGCAAAATTCAAGATTTACAGAACGAAAAAGGAATTTCATACAGAGATTCCAGTTATTCCGCAAGTGGGAGAAAAGATAACCATTCACGAGGCAGGTCCAGGCGCATACAAGGTAAAGTCAATTGAGCATGAGATCAAGGGCGGATCTTACAATGCCCGCATCATCTTGTCTGCTTTTGTGACTACAAAGAAAAAATCCCAGTAGTCTGTTTGTTTGGAAAAACAACTGAGAATGGATGAAAAAATGACAGATGAGACGGATATGCAAAATGGCTAGAAAATCAGGCTCACCAAGACAGCGACCCATTCACAAATGTGAGCATTGTGACTTTACCTCAAAGAAGAATGGATCATTGGTACTGCATTCCAAGCAAGTGCATGGAATCGAACTTTAATCGAATTGAGTGATAAATCGTCACCCGTATTCGGATGGATTTATTCCATGATCAAACATAGGGCAGTATTTGAAATAAAACACAGTAATGAGGATTCATTATTTTTCAAATGTGATGGAAGAACATATCATTTGCATTTGGAAGATATTTCCGATGAGCTAGAACTACGTCTTAAGAATAAACAAAAAGAGATTGAGTGAAGAAAATAAGAATAGGTGTCCCAAATGTGACAGGGGAAGATTGAAAGTTCTAAAATATAGAGCCACAGAATCTGATGGAAGAAAAAATCATGCAATCAATGCAAAGATTTGTCAATTATGCAAAACAATTGTTTGTAATGATCCTGAAATAACATTTTATCAAAAGGATACCAGTAAAGGATACCAATTTCATTAATTTTCCATCAACCTTAAAAGCTAAAAGCCGAAAGTTAGTTCAGGTTTGATGAAAGGATTAGAACAACAAGTCGGTACACATGTGTACCGAGAAAATAGTTCCACACCATCAACTGAGAGTTATCGTCTTGCAGACGAAATCGCACAAATCGAAATACAAGACAACGATGACAACGTCACATTAAAACAATCTTACATTAACCTGATGGGGCAATTGGAAATTGACGGCATCCCTAAAGAAAAAATTTCAAGCATTGGAAGTAAAATTATAGAACAAAAGAAAGTCAAAAGATTATCCGGTCAGGCAATTACGGAATCAGAAGTCTATGTAGGTACATGGTGGTACGTAACTGCAAGAGAGCAGGGGTACATTGATCCCCATTACTCGCATCCAAAAACTCCTGCAGAGGAAAAGCCAAAGACGATTTTTGAGGTAGAAAACAAACAGACAATTTCAGCAATAGATGGTCTCATGGAATACCTAAAGTCAGAAAAGCAGTTCCTAAAGCACAATTCCCATGATATTAAAATTCCAAAGGAAATACTCCGGGAGAACATCCTGATCATGAAATCCGCAATCACTCACGCAAACCAGAGATTCAACAACAAGCTAAAGATTGCACCATCGTACTATTCCATAATATTTGCCAATTTCATCAGTTCAATGTCCTCGCATTTGTCAGTCCCTTTCTACCTGCACGTGCGCAAAAAGGAGATATTCACCGCAAAGCAGGCAGGCAAGGTGATCAGGGGAACCATAAAGGACATGCCCGTGAGATACGAGCCCAAAGACGAGGATGAGGCAGAATCATGTGGATTCTCAGGGGTGCCATGCCCAAACTGCGGCAATTTCAGGACTGAAGTGACAATGAGGATAGAAAACTATGAAGAAGGTGTAGACAAGAATGGCAAGGCTATAATCAAGTCAAGAGGGATAAGACGGGTCCACTGCTTCAAGGAGGATGCAGATTATGATGCGCCAAAAGTCAGACTGCCTGCAAACGAGATATCTGAAAGTAATTGGTAGTAATAGTATCAGTATTTCTCTTAACGCATTATCAAAGAACAGTTTTTGGAATTGAAGCACAAATTCTTCACCTTTCACTGCGGATGTATCATCAATGATGGCAACGGACTGCTCAAAGAGGATTGTGAGCATCACGGTGAAGGGAACTTTATGAAATGACGTGATTGCTCTATTATCGGCAATCACGCAAGTCAAAATAATGGCAAGAGGATACCGAAATTATCGACAGTTATGCGATGATTGTCTAGACGCAGAAGAAAGCAGATCTGCATTCACTGATCCGATTGATCCTGATCTTAATGATCCTGTATGAGGGTATTCAAGCGTTTTATTCTGATGCACAGCTAACCCTGATTTCAAGACTGCAGTTAAATAGAATAATTCATGAGCAATTACAATGATTAGAAAACTGACATTAGGAACAATTGCAGCTGCAGTGTTGGCGATAGGAGTTCTGGGAGTTACAAATCTCGGAACAAGCGCCGATTATGCGGAAGCAGTTGATATTAAAACGTCTGAGGACATCAGCAACAGCGATGCATCATATCTGGCATTTGCCGACAAGCCAAAAAATCGAATCATTCCGATAGAAGTAGATCCTGACTATGGTGATACCTCATCGTTTGACATCGATAAGGTGAAATGCAAGGTATACAAAAAGCATGGACAGATGAACGTCGATTGGTGCAAGGCAACGGCAACCATGAACAAGGTAGATCTTCTTGAGTTGATAGATATGGGACCTGACAGCATTGAGGATTTCGAGGCACTCATAAATGCCATAAGCGCCAACCCAACGGACTTTGACAAGATTATTGTCGACTATGAGACTGCATTGCTGACTATCGAGATACAAAATCACCTTGATACTCTGGACCCTCCAATCACCCTACCAGATGACTACAAAAGCAAATCAGTAGCGATGAAATGGACTGTTCAAAATGACGGCGGCGTAGAGACTTCACAAACCAAGCTGGTTATGAAGATAAACTATACGGATGATCGTAAAGACAAACACGGCGATTGGTGGAAATAACCTTCTCTAAATCCTTTCTTTTTTTCTAACTATTTTGGTAATCTTTCATAATCATATCCCAGATAATAATCTGAATAATACTTCTCTTTTAGTCAATTCAGGTGATTTTATCATTGACCATGGTCAAAGATGACTGGAGTCACATACACCTGTAAACCGCCTGCCTTTTGCACTAGAACAAAAAGCTTACTGTATAATCACTAATTCAATTAAAAGGCAAATAATTCATCGTAAATATGAATCCAAAATGCACATCAAGATAATATGCCAGACATGTCAAAGAGAAGCATTCAAGGCAAGAACACCCTATGATTCCATATTGTACTGTTGTACAAACCCTGGTTGTCTAGACTATTCTGAAATAAGGAGACTCGTAAGATAATAAAAAAATGACATATCGATGGAACATTAACGATCTATTGGTTCTGCAAGATGTATTAATTGCGTCTGGATTGTATAATCCAAAATTAAAAAACAATGACCAAATACACTCACTGATTCAAGATGTTCGTTCGCTCGTGGCAGTCATGAATATAACTAAACAAAAACATGTCTATCCTGTACCTCAGGGTAACATGACATATATCACAGGTAAAGATCCCAACAAGCTGTAAAACCATTCCAAACAGTTCTCATTAGGACCGTTTTACGATATTGACTCATGGCAATAGCAGCTTCTGACATTTCCCTTAGAATTTCCGGCGGTGCCTCAGAGACTGATCCCAATCAGGCAATTGGGTGCAGCAATGAGTACAGTTGCAGGCGGAAAAATTACAACTGACGTACTAAATAATTTAATGGATGACATTACAAGTGGAGAAGCATCATCCGGTGTAACTCTTTATCGTGGACTCTACTGGGACAACGAGCATGGTACCTTACAATATACGACGCCCTTCATGTGGATTGCATCTCAGACTTCATCAGGTGATACCGACCTTGCAATGGCAATAGCTGACGAGGCAAAGAATGTGGCAATTGAAACTATCGCATCAGAGACTACAGCCCCATCTGGTCCGTCATTTTCAGCCCCTGCAAGCAAGGGTGCAGGAATCGCAGTAGGTTCCCTGGATGCGGGAGACAACAGGGGATTCTGGCTAAGATATACCGTTAATGCTGCAGCTGCTGCGGCACTTGACACCATGACCATATCAATAGAGGGAGACAGTTTACCATGAGCATAATTAACGCACTGAAAAAACAGCTGGAAAGGGACATCCTGAAGCAAAAGGATATTGTCCAAAAGGATGAAAAGCAGCATTTCCTGCATTTTTCCGAAGAAAGACAAGTATTTCTCGGAGTAGACGAATCCGGCACAGAATGGATTGCGGGTCCAAAGACTGACGTTCCATGCTACTGGATTTACTGCTCCAACATAATCGAATATGCACACAAGGGAATAATGAAATCCAAAAGATGCAACAAGCCCCACTTTGTTTCGATTTACTCAGACGGTGATGATATGACATGCGTTGAATGCGGATACCAATCAAGAATCAAAATCAATCTACCAGAAGATGCGCCTCAATACGGCATACTGCAAAGAGTACAAACCGAGAAGAAAGGGTAACGACGCCAATCATGGCCGCCGTAGCAGATACCATTCCAGACTGGCTTGAAAATCTAAGAGTAATGATAATTGATAACGTGACATCAGATGTTGCCACACAATTTCAAGCAGACCTTGATGATTCAGACCCCGGAAGCCGCAACCTTGAGGGAGTCAAAAACGAGTTTGCGCTACACTGCATCAGGATAATCTCCAAAGGGAGGCTGGACTCATCAGTAAAGTCAGAAATCGATGACATAATCTTATTGCATGAGAACGCCCGTGACAACGGAGAATCAACCATAGCAAAGTCCCAGTGGGATGCAGCCAAAAACAATGCCAAGGTAAAAAAGAATCCTCCCAGACTCTCAGATGAAGTGCTGGAATGCTGCATACATTCAGCAGATATTGATGATCCTACATACATCGCAGATATGGCACATGCCGCCCCACATTCCGCAGAAGACAATGCCTCATCAAAGCAGGCAGAAAAGGACAGGGTAAAGGCGTATGATGACATCATTAGGGAACTGCTCAGATTAATCAACAAGTCACCTGCGTTGGCGTTGGTGAAATGACACAATGGCAAACCTGCTAGTTAACCTTGAGAGTGCAACATCCGAGACTGCAAGTGGCACATGGGCTGACATTCCCGGACTGGCTGCTACCACTATTACCGTAGGAGGCATTAACAGCGTACTGTTACTGTTTGCCACCCTGTCACTGCTAAGAGAGGCTGACAATACCATTGAGCTGAGGTTTACAGTAGATGGCAGTGAGGTCGGCAGTCCCGTAGTAAGAGCGTTCTCAGACTCTCCTACCACAAATGAGATACATGCTGCAACCATTGCCTGGGCAGTAGACGGTCTCTCTGCAGGAACTCACTCCTTTGCAGCGCAGTGGAGGACAGTCAAGGGAACCTGTGCAACTGATGCGACACGTCCAAGGCCACGAACGTTTCAGGTAGTGGAAATTCCTAATGGCGATGCTGTAATCAAGGTGGACAAGACAGCCAACACCGCTACGGCATCCCCTGAATCATTTACCTCATTACTATCTGAGACTGGCGTATCCATTGCAGGTCCCTCAAGTGTAATAATCATGATTGGAGCAATCCCGCTGGGACTGGTCTCTGATGCGACAATTGATGTCCAGTTCTCAGTTGATGATGTCCTGGAAGGTGCCATAACCAGCGCATCAACTGACTCCTCAAATGAGGGAAACGACTGGAGCGGAATGCACGTATTAGATGGGTTATCCGCAGGAACTCACTCCTTTGAGATGAAATGGAAGGACAGACTGTCTGGCCCGTCAACTGATGCAACCCCTCCACAGAGATTCCAAGTAATAGAAATTACAAATAACGCCACACTCAAGGTGGATAAGACCAGTTCAAGCTCCCAGTCCATCCCTGGAACCTTTGGAACCATTACTGACATGACTGGAACCTTCACTACAGCAGCAGATGCCTTGCAGTTAATGATGGCAAACATGGTTCTAGACACTGACGGTTCTGATCACAGCGTTGATTTCTCACTCGCAGTGGACGGTGCAGAGGAGGGCGCAATCTTTGCGGCATTCACTGATGACCAAGACAGAGTTACATACGCCCTTTTGGCAAGGGCCGTAACCGGACTGTCTGCAGCATCTCATGATTTCTCATTGTCAGGTGATGTTACCCAGCGTACCCCTGAGACTGATGTCACACGTCCCAGAACCTTTGCAGTCATAGAGTTTGAGGAGGGTGGTGCTGGAACTGTGCAGGTCCTAAGGTCTGTCATACTGAAGCAAAACATTGCAGCAACGGTGCAAAAGGGAGCAATACTCAAGCAAAACATAATCCAATCCATACTCAAGGGAATAATCCTAAAGCACGACGTCACAACCGCAGTCCCAAAACAGGCCATATTCAAGCATAACATAATTCAAGTGATTCCAAAAAGTGTAATCCTAAAGCATGACATAATTCAGGCGATACAAAAGGGAACGATACTCAAGCAAAGCATCATCAATGCGATTCCAAAAAGCATCATCCTAAAGCAAAATATTGCCGTTTCAATCCAGAAAGGAGTCATCATCAAGCATACCATAATCCGGGCAATCAGCAAGCCAATAATCCTAAAGCATGGAATTACAGGTGTCGTTCAAAAGGGAGCAATCCTAAAGCACAACGTCATCGCATCCATCACAAAATCCACAATCCTAAAGCACAACATCACAGCAACGGTTCAGAAACTTGTAACCTTCAAGAACTCAATAACTGAACTGATCCTCTCAAACCAGATACTTCCTTTTGGAGATGCCAAGGCTCAAGAAACAATGACTGTAATTGGAGACGCTAAAGCTCAAGAAACATGCACGTTTGGAGACGCCAAGGGATAACAACTGAGGTAATTATGGATCATGACTATTATCAGAATATTCACTAGAGACGAGGATACTGTAATTCAGGCCACAGCGGTAAAGGATGATGGAACAGCATACTCAGCCGCTGCAATTACGCAGATCAGAATACTCAGGACAGGTCCTGACAATGATGAAACTGCATATCCTGCAGTTACAGCAGCATTCACCGTTGGAAATACCTTTGAGGGAATCATTCCTGGAACTTTACCAACAGAAGGATATTGGGGATTTCAATTTGAGTTTACACTACTATCTTCAACAAAACCTGTACACACAAGGATATTCTACCAGTATGTGGGGCCGACAATCACACCATCTGCATGAATGTCTCTTTGAATCACACTCTGACAGTTTTTGGATGTCATCTGTTTCATGAGATGCCAAAATTCTACAAAACATGATTAAAACTGCCTTTCACACTAGAACAAAAGGCTTGCTGCATAATTCCTAATCTGATTAAAAAGCAAACGATTCATTGGCAATGCAAGTCAATGCACATCAAGATAATCTGCCAGACATGTCAAAGAGAAGCATTCAAGGCTAGAAGACCTCCTTATGATTCCATTTTATCATGCTGCTGCACAAACCAATATTGCTCAGACTATTTCCAAATAAGGAGAATCGTAAGGTAAGCCTTGACATACAGATGGGGCATTGAGGATCTATTGGTTCTGCAGGATGTATTAATTGCGTCCGGACTGTATGATCCAAAACTAAAAAACAATGACCAAATACACTCACTGATTCGAGATGTTCGCTCACTTGTGGCAGTCATGGATGTAACCAAACAAAAATATGTCTATCCAATACCTCGGGGTAACATGGCATACATTACGGGAAAAAATCCAGACAAACTATGAAATCACTTTAAAAAAACCCAATCGGGGAAGACATGATAGTAATAATGCCAATAATAATAATATTAGTCATCATCACAGTGTCATGGATTTGGAGCTCCACTTCAAGTCTTCATGTATCAGTCCTCTTGTCTTTTGAACTATTTTTTGCATCTCCAATTCTATCTCATCGCATGGTCTGGAGTCAATCTCTGAGATAATCTCCACAAAATCACTGACGATCTCTTCTTTTGCATTCATGGATTCATCCATGACTCTACCCTGATTCTATACCATAAAACTTCTATTGCACAATCATACTAATCTACAGGTCATGCCAGAATCAACCTTTGAGGTCCGTCTGATTATCGTAAGTGTGATAATTCCAATAGTTGTCATCTGGATTCATTTCAAGACTGACTGACTGACTGACTGACTGACTGACTGACTGACTGACTGACTGACTGACTGACTGACTGACTGACTGACTGTTTGGAAAAGGTAGATAAAAGAACTTTTCACATATCAGGGGCCATGATCATTCTATCTGAGGACATTGACAAGCAGACTAATCCATCGTATCCAGACACTGATTTTATTTTGCATCTCAGAATCAGGGAAATTCTGCAAGACAAGCAGGGAAACCTGTAAGATTATAAAAACATCCCGTATGATTCCCTGCCAAACCAGATAAGCAATCATGCACATATGATAATATAATGGAAATATTTGGATTATCCCCGGTACTGGCAACCATTATGATAGTATCAGTTGGCGTAACACTGCAAAACATCCTTGGATGGCTAAAGGAATCTGAATCATTTGATGTCAAAAGATCTGCCGGATCTGCCATAATTGCATTTGTTGTGGGAATTACGGTAATTGGTCCCCAAATTGAGGCACTGCACGACTCCATGCTGACTGACATATCTGAACTGATAATTGCTGCAGGATTGATAGCCTCAGTTGCAGGATTTGATACCCTAACTAAAAACGTGCTAAAGATTGCAGGCAATAAAGTGTCCAAAAAAGAATCGCAAGAAAACTTCTCTTAGAGAATGATCTTCTGATTTTGATTCATGTCGACTACGAAAAACAATGCCAAACCCTGACTGTCAAACAAGACCGGAATTTCAAATATCATGGCTGCATTAACCATTGGAATCATACTGTACGGATTCGTTGCTGTAATTCCAGAAATAGTAGTGGAAGGGTAAATGATGGGAATAATCGTTGGATTTGCAGCAAAGCACCTGTGGGACTCATCGCAATCCTAGGGCATAGAATACTTCTCTTAGTGAAATGAAATGAAATGAAATTGTTGGATTTTGAACTGGAAAAAATCTGGAGCCCGAATCGCAAGCAATTTCATGGTATCGTTTTTTGGCAGTATGGCAACGTTTGATTACATCACAGAATCACCAACAGAGCAGATAATTTTTGGCTCTGTTATTTTTTCAAGCGTAATGAGCATGCTTTCTTTGGGGTATGAGTTGAGGAGATATGCAGAATCGCCAATGTGAAGGCAAGTGCAACTCAAAGTGCTGGTATGCCCGAGTGTTATCATTTTGCATTCTGATTCACGATGAAGAGGATTGATTAATTAATTGACTGACTGACAATGATGATTCAAAAGTCAGTTAGATGAATAAAGAGAAGTAATTGGCAGCAGCCATCATCATCATCATCATCTTAGATGTGACCAATTTCTAAATCCAAAAATGCAAACAAAAAAATTACCCATAAATTTGCCATCATTCATTGAGAAATAATAAATTCATTTTACTAGTATCAATTATTAGCATATTTCTACTTGGCTTTGGAATACTAGCAATTCCCAATGCAGAGGCCACACCAGAATTCTCCTTTGAGTTTGGCAGTTTTGGTTCAGGTCAAGGCGAGTTTAAAGATCCTTATGATGTAACTACTGACAGCAATGACAGAATAATAGTTGCAGAACGTAACAACAACCGCATCCAAGTCTTTGATTCCACAGATACATTTCAATTCATGTTTGGTTTTGGTGTAGACACAGGTGCGGCCGCATTTGAGGTCTGTACTTCCACATGTCAAGCAGGAATATCTGGTTCAGGCCAAGGCCAGTTTAGTAATCTTCGTGGTGTAACTACTGACAGCAATGACAGAATAATAGTGTCAGATTTTGGTAATCACCGCATCCAAGTCTTTGATAGTACCGGAGCATTTGATTTCGAGTTTGACAGTAGCGGTTCAAGTGCAGGCCAGTTTAATCGTCCTATTGACGTAACTACTGACAGCAATGACAGAATAATAGTTGCAGATACTAGCAACGACCGCATGCAAGTCTTTGAACTCATAACTGTACATGTGGGAGACGTTATTACTATAGGCGACCAAACCATAAATGCTGATCTTACAGTAGATGCTGACACTTTGTTTGTCGATTCTGCAACCAACTTTGTCGGTATTGGAACTGCAACTCCTGAGCATGCACTTGATGTCAGTAGAAACATGACAGGTACGACTATTCTAGTTCACAATACTGGCGGATCTGCAGGTGCAGTAATCCGGCTACAAGATGATGTAGGTGGAGCTGACTGGAAGATAAAGGCAAAAACTGTGGGGGATTCAAGATTCGTGATCACGCAAATTTCAGAGACATAATTACAATTGATACTGCTGGCAATGTTGGAATAGGTACAAAGACGCCAAATTCTGCACTTGATGTAACTGGATATGTTGAACTTGACACAAGCACTGGAGTTCCACCGGCAGCTGACTGCGATGGTTCAGATGAGGTCGGCCGCATGAAAGTAGATGACACTGCAGCAAGTTCTGATCTGTTTGTATGTACGCCATCTGGTTGGGTTACAAAGTAATAGTCCAAGCTACCAAGTTATCCCGGCACATATGCATGCCTGCTTTTCAGTACACCATGAGCAGGTACCGCCGAGCCATACAGATCATCTCCTTGAAGTTCCCGGATTGGCTTTGAGTACACCCTGATGGAATCTTTTCTTCTGTCTCCATCAAGAAACCTCTCTGCCAGGTTGAAGTTGATAAGCAGGGCAAGCATCCTTTGAAAGATATCCTTGGTGGTATCCAGTCTGGTTCCTGCCATTATGATTATCTTGCCGGGAGGATATTTGGTACATGCATAGAACAGTAGAATGCGAATTACAAGCTCGGTAAATCCCATCTGCCGAGCCTTGTTGAGATGATACATGTGTTTGGGAGATTCATTGATTTGTTTGAAGAAATCCAATTGGTGTGGCGTTAACGGCATTTGTTGTTGAGTTGCAGGATGAATTGGATTACCGATGAACTCGTTGAACTTTATAAAATTAGTCGGGATTTCTAGGGTGGGGGTGGTGACATCGGGTCTTTCTGTAACTGTCTTGTACCCAAGCAGTTTCTTGGATGGTGCAAACATTCGAATCTATGTTGATGGCGTGTTGGACAAGGAGGAGGCAAGGTCATCAGGCAATCCTTTGGAGACCTCTACGGATACGATGTTTATTGGGAAATATACTGGTGATACCAATCATTATTTTGGAACAATAGATGAGGTAAGAATATCAGATGTTGCAAGGGATGCCGGATGGATTAGTACAGAGTATAGCAACCAGAACAGTCCTGACACTTTTTACAGCATGGGAAACGAAGAGACTGCGCCATAGGAATAATTCAATCACTTGGTACTGACATGATCATAAAATCCAAACAACACTTCTCTTAATGCACTGGAATGGATTCTGATTAATGTCGACAGCAACAGAAAACAACAACACACCGATATTCTCAAAAGCTAGGGTATCAAACATAATGGCTGCAGCAGTCGTAGGATCCGTAATCTACGCATTTGTAGCAGGAATACCTGGTTCCATAGCTGAAGGATCATTGATGGCAATGCTTGCGGGCTTTGCAGCAAAGCACCTGTTTGATTCCTCGCAGTCCTAGAAGAGAATAGAATACTTCTCTAATCATATTTTTTTATTTTTTGAATCATTGGCATCAATTGACTTTGCAGGTGACATCAACAGGATAATTGCAATTCTATCTGCAGATACAACACTCAATGATGATGCAATGCGTGACATCAAGTTTGGGGAATCTAATTATCTGAAATATGACGAGCCTGCACCTTACATCTTGGTAACTGCCCAGAATTCCCCGTTTAGGACAAGGGACTCTTTTGGCATTGGAGATGGTTCTGCTGATCCTCAGCACACCGCACAATATCTAATCAAGATAATCGTATCTAGAAACAATTCAGAAAATGCCGAACGTGAACTGTTCGGATTCGTAAAACAGGTAACAGATATCCTCAAGGCCAATCCGAGACTAAAGGAACCAGTAGGACTCACAGATCCCAAATGCGTCAGATCGTTTATCTTTGATGTTCCCCTTGATGCGACCCAAAGAGGAAAGGAAAAACTCATTGCGACTATAGGCATTGAATGTCAGATAGGATCACAATTCTCAATTGACATTGCAGGACTGACAGGAATTCCATTACTGTCAAAACCCGTGGAAAGGGAGACTGAAAACGTCGAGAACATCTACGATACCGCAAGGATACGAAAGACAGTATCGCCCATATCTGAGACACATTTCTTTGCAGCAGAGATAGAATACGTGGAAAGTATAGTGTCTACTCTTCGCACACAAAAGAGGGCCCGTAGCACCATACCATTCACCATCACAAGGCCATCCGGCAATACGGTACAAAACGGAAGAATCGTGGAAATATCAAACGGGGCTGGGTTTGACCAGCTGGAGACCGCAGTAATACAAATTGAGATTTTTCACTAGCCAAATACTTCTCTTAGATTTATCTGCAAAGTTACTCTCATGGCGCCCACTTTGTTTAACCAATCATCTGATTTAATTGAGAATTTCAAGGGGCATATTGAATTACTAGACGATAACGATGCCACTTACTACAAGCCAGATGAGTTACTTGACTGGTCTGTATCCACAATAGTTGACACTGAAAAGCACTATTCGACAAACGGCGCAAAAAAGAAAACGATTACTGGTAACTCATCAGTGTATGAGTTCAGGGTAAAACGAACCGCTGATTTTTACGAAACGTTAGATACTCCAGTTCAAACTAAAACCATTTCATATTGGAAGAGCCTGATTTATGGCACTCCTCCAACGCTACCAACCATAACATTGCGTGGCGTATCAGAATCAAATGCTGCATCAAACGAATTCATAGTTGATGAGTTTGTAGCCACCGTAGAGAACATCGATGAGCAAAGAAGCGAAGGCCTTGGTGCAGAGGAGATCATAGTGTCAGGAGAGATAATTTCACACACCAGTAACAAGAGACAGGCAGCGGCACCATAGTAGTAGGTGATTGTTGATTGCAAGCATCATCACCATCACCACAGACGGACCCTTCAAAGAAGGCGTTTATGGCAATGAGGTCACAGGTACAGTATCCTAGATTCCTCAGAGAAGAGGTAAAAAAGATTGCAGAGGATGTTATCCTAAAGCCGTCACACTCCAGGATGAGATCATTTGGATATTCCCAGAAAATAATTGACGGTACTACAATTGAGAATTTGGAGATTGGAAGAAACGGTACCCTGTCATTTGATGTCGTATCTGATTACGATTCGGAATTAGGATTTGACGTTGCATCTGCAAGAGAAAAAGGCACCAAGAGTCATTTCATAAGGCCCGTAAACGCCAAGGCACTCTCATTTATCGCAGGCGGGTTCATCAGGGCATTCTCAAAGGGACATTTCGTAAGGGGAATCACTGCCACAAACGTGGTAGCAAAGACCGTGCAGGAAAAGATTCCGGAAGCACAGGCCCGACTCAATGAGGCAACTCGCATATTCATTTCAAGGAGCATGAAATAGCAATGGTCGTCTCTGAGAGGGTAACACTTGACATCTTATCTGATTCTGATTTCAATCAAAGTAATTTTTTAGGAACAGGTTCAGGAAACGGGCAATTACCTTTGAGCATAATAAAGAAGCAGCGAAAGGCTGCAACCTCTAGACAGTCAGATTCCACACTTGCCGCACTGCAAAAGGCAAAGGACAAGAAATCATCCGCTGCAGCAATCAAGGTATCTGAATTCACTAAACTAAAGCAAAGAATGTCCGTTCAAGAACAATTTACCCAGGGACTGTCCAGGGGCCAATCATTAATTCAGGGCGCATCCGGACTGTCAACTCCTGGAGGAATACTGTCATCTGTGACAGGAATTGCCAGCAGAGTTCCACACATTGCAATTGCAATAACTGCAGCAAAGATTGTAGCTGACAAGTATATCGGACAGTTTGGCGCAGGTGGAACCAAGGATACACGAGTGAAGATACGTGATGAGGATCTCTCAAATATCGGCGTAGAAAACGAGACGGACATCTCATCAGGACGTAAACTGTTTCTATCCAATCCATTACAAAACCAGGGACTTCCAACAGGAAATTCCAACACGCAAAACATTCGTGATGGTATTCGTATCTACAATCTTAGACAGGAGGGCTCTTACACGTAATAATGCCTGCACATGCCGTATTATACTGGAGGGATAATGCAACAAGAACCGCATTGGCTGCGTATGACACACTTGACAAGCTCATTGCCGCAAAGCCATTGCAGGTAATTGAATTTGATAGTACTGTAACGCAACTGGAAAAAATCGTCGAGGGAGGAGATGATCCCGTTACAAACGAACCGGGACTAAACCCTGATGGAACAATAGCTGTATACAAGCAGCAGGGACGTTCACCTGTCCCGACTCTCACATTACAGGGAAATTTCAATGGCTCTGAAACTGCACTAAGGACAAAGCTAAGATCATTTTCTTACAGGGCTCAGGTAGAACATGATTATCACAAGTTTGGAATAATTGGGTTCTTTCATCCCGTACTGACTGATTTCAATAAAGATCCTACAGATACCATTGGATATACGATGGCACCGCCAGTCTTTGACCATGATTCGCCTTCAAAAGTCGTTGACTTCAGAGTCAACATGTCATTGGGGGTACAGTCATTATCATGAGCATATCGCAATATTACACACCTGAAATCACCCTAATTGACAAGACTCAAGCCTCTGTAACAAACGTTGCAGTTGACGGGGACGGCACAAAGGGAAACCTCAACCGGTTTCGTGTATCTGGAAAATACTCTGAGGTATCAATTGAGAAGACAAGAAATGCCACCATTACACTGAGGGCCCCTGGAGGAATCTTCACCACATCATCACCAATACTGACAGATGAGGACGCAAAGGATCTGTACGAAATAGACATCCAGTTCTTTCAGCCGTCGGGGGCAGACCCAAAAGGAAGACAGGGAACCATATTCCGATACGAGATATCAAAGGCGGAGCAGGCAACAGTCAACGGGGGGACATACATAACATTGACACTTACTGGCAGCGACGTAAGGTCCGAACTGGTCTTGGATTCTGATGCGCATCGATTTCTTACCCCAAAGGAATCGTTTCTAAGGCGAGTTGAAAAGTTCGGGTTCCGCAAAGGGACTGATGCGCCGCTAATCATTGCAGTAACTCCTGCAGACATCCAATTACCTGACATTCCCCAGCTCAAACAGAACTGGATTCCTTCGCAGCCTACCAGTACGAAAAAGCTTCTCAATGACATCATTAAAAGAATCTCGTCCCCTGAGAAAATCGGTACTACAAACGAGGATTACTATTACTACTTTGAAACATCTGCAACCGCACGACAGCAGCATTCAATATTTGCAGAAAAGTTTGGAGAAAGAGACTCTGGAGTAATACTAGATGAGATAAAGGATCTTTCCACAAAGACGTTACAAACGCAACAGTCCGCAACCATTGATCATGGCAAAGTTGCAAACGTCTCCATCGTAAGGGGCAAGAGTGGTTCGCATTCGTTGCCGATGGGATTCACAAGGCTGTCATCAGACCTGGAGCATGCAAAGCTTGCTGATGATTGGTCTGGCAGCTCCGTCTCATATCTTAAGGATGAATACGTAAGACATAACGGGGTTCGCTTCAAAAGCGTAATTGATCACACTTCAAGCGGAGGAAATCCTCCTGACACCAGTCCTACATTATGGGAAAATTTAGAGGAAGCAACAAGAGGTTCCCCGTTAACTACATCAATTGACATCTGGAAGCCAAACATGGCAGACTTTGAAACTCCACCAGCAGGCTACATAGGATTCTTTACTGACATGAACATCGTTCGTCCTAATTATGACAGGGCAGAGGAGACCAACGAGTTTGAATCAGTCTCCATCAAGGACGTGGAAAACCAGTTCATTGATCCCTCCTCAATTCCTGCAGGCGAGACGCAGCATGGAAGACGCTGGCTGGTAAATACCAGTGCGACAGGTGCGTGGACAGGACAGGACAACCGGATTGCCCAGTATGACGAGACCGTAACTCCGGCAGTATGGCGATTCTCAGTCGCACCGGTCCTAAATGACGTTATACACATCCTGAAAACAGCACAGGTTCTATTTTTCAATGGTACCATCTGGGATACCGCATGGAGCTTCACGACTGACTTTGCCACCTCGTCCCCGTTTCATCCAGTGGAATCTGCAGGAATTGTCGAGGACCACAGGGGGATCATAAAGGCAGTCGAATTCAGATTCAACTGGAATGCTGCAGAAGCAGCTGCGGACTGGGTAGGTCTGATTTCCAGGGTTACAAATCCATTATTGGTATTGTTTACAACTGCGGTGTCAGATATCACATCAACTGTTCTAGCTACCATACTCGCACAGATTGGGAAGACCGCACCGGAACTGGAAGCCGAGCTGGGACTTGGAAGCAACAAGAATCTCGCAGGCAGGTGGTGCGGATTCGGATTTGATTTGCCATTGCCAAAACATACATCCGGCGCTTTTGCCGTTGGAGACCTCATCAATACATCTCATCTGGACTTTGAAAATAAAACTGAAACCCTCACAGGTTCTGAAGGGTACAACAACGGACTGGCATCAGAAGACCTTGGCGACATCAGAGGATTTCAGTTCAGATGTAAAGTAGACTTTGAGGATGTCGACAATGACAACATCAACGGCATGTCTGACATTGCATTCTATGCGTGCTGGCGTGACATTGCAGACAGGCAGATTTGGACGTTGGTCAAGGTCAGGGTGAATGGACAATGGGGGAAGATTACAATTGATGCGGGACCTAATGCCAAGGGATACCAGCTGTTTGACTCAAGGATAGACGAGCTTTACACGATATTGGGATTCACATTGCCTACAAAATTTCTTCATAAAGGAGCGAGAGCTGACCTGCATTAAATTCGACTGGAACCACGTAACGGGATTCAAGTTCTACTACAAGGGTTCATACGATGACAACCACTTTTACAATGGCGGACAGGATTTCATGCTTGATACGATAGTGGAGCACATCACGCAGGCATTTGCAAACGGAACAAGCGTCATAACGGGAGGACTAATTGACCTATCAAACCACATCATTGACCATGCAAAGATTGCAGTAACTGACATACACTTCCTCAAGGATGCATATGTATCAAGTGAGGATGCCGAAGTTGCAGACTCTAGACAGATACTCACCGTACTACCTGAGCAATCTGATTACATCGACATGAAGAGCATCGCCAAAAAGATAAAGACCAGAAGACAATTCCATCCTCAATTCCACATTATTGATGCTTGGGGTGATGTACGATTACGAGTGGGTTTGAGGTTTAAGAGACGTGGTGTAAACATTCCTGGAGGAGAAATAGAACTGGTAGTATCTGAAATCACTCACATCGAAGATGCATCTGGATACCACATGGTAGTGAAAGCGGTCAACAAATTCGAGGTGCCTCCATAGACATGTCCTATCCCATAGATGATGACGCATCCCAGTTCAGGGAATTAAAGGAGAAGATAGATGAATTACAGTCTGATTTCCTATCGACTCAATTTTCAGTAACGCAGGAGAATCAGGATTCAAGCCAGAGTACGTTTCCAGGGGCGAATCCTAGTGCCAGGGGTGGTAGCGGAGGGAGCGGCGGAGGTTCGGCATCAGAGCCATATCCAACCACATTGCAAACGCCATCATCAACATCCGGGGTTCTTACAATTGATCTGAATTTCCACACACATACGATTACCGTAACAGAGGATATCACGTCGATCTTGTTTTCCAATATTCCTGTCGCCGGACAATCTAGACAATTTACTATCTTGTTTAAACAGGATGGTACTGCAAACACTTGGGACATTACATTTCCTGCCTCGATGGGAGGCGCAGTCATCTCTCTTGCAGAGGATCAAAGAGCAAGGTATGTTTTCCATACTGAAGATGCAGGAGTTACATATGAAATAGACTCATTATTGGGGCCAAGAATATTCACTACTGATGTAAGCAATTGGTCGCAGTTCCCAGCATTGCAAGACATTGACTTTTCAACCTTTGACGGGATAAACATTGATAGATTACTGCTTGACCAGGCAGCCGGATCAGCCATTGCAGTTGGAGATACTGGATTTACAAGTGACGCTGCAAAAAATCTCATTTCACATGTACCAACAGGTGCCTCACACGTCATACAAGTCAATGGTGTAAACATTGTCACCGTAAATGCCACATCCGTCTTGGCCCCTGATATTTTACCGAGCGGTGTTGATGACATTGGAAGTACGTTGTTACCTTGGAATGATGTGATATCCAATCAGTTATCATTGCAAGCCGTAACGGCTCCGGGTGCTCCTAACGATGGCGAAATCTATTATGATTCTACATTGTCAAAATTCCGTGCACGTGAAGATGGAGTTACTAAAGATTTGATTAGTAATAGTGCATCAGGATTTACTCCCGTAAGAGCCATCATCAGCGATATTTCTGGAGATTTGATTGCAAGCTCAATCACCAGTGCCGAATTGCTTAATGCGTTGACGGGATATCCTGTAGGTGATTCTGTGGATGTCAGGCTTGATGCATTGGAAGCATCTGGAGGAAAATTACTTCACGAATTGATAACAGACGAACCCGTTGATATTACAAAATTAACAATATGGGATGATGCGGGAGATGCAATATTCAATCTGCCTACTGGTGAAAAATTTAGAATTCGTGAGGCCAATACTACGCCTAGCATCGCCAGTTTTGGAGATTCTATCATTGACTTGGAAAGAAGGACAAACCTAAACGGAAACATTTTGGAAGGTATTTTGCGTGCAGAATTCAATTCAAATGCTACGGGAGTTGCTGCTAACCGAGAAATTTATGGAAATGCAGATGGATTGATTTTCAATACTCCTTCTACTAAGCGAATCGAGATGAGAGAGGCGGGTGTTGCATTCTTGGAAATGTCAAACAGTGAAATCATTCCAAGTGTTGACAATGTGGTAAATCTTGGTGATAATTCTGTAGGGACTCCAAAAAGATTTGCTCAGGTAAATGCACATGGTGGTGATTTTGCAGGAAATATTTTGGTTTCTGGAAATGCCTTGTTCAATGGAGACGTTTTCTTGGGTAGTAGTGGACTGGATGATGTTTTTCTGAATGGTGTTGTTCAGACAGATATTTTGATGGATGACGAAAAAAGTATAAAATCAACTTCCGGAGTAATTGGATTTTTCCCAAAAGATTCGGCATCCGTTGGGAGTTTGGGTTCAGTTGGAATACCTGTTTCTACAACTGGTATTTCCAGTGCATCTGTAGCTGATTCTAGAGCGGGTGCATTTGATGGATCTATGATTATTCAAGATTTAGGAACTGGAAGTCCAGTATTATTCATACGTCAGACTGATGGTAATTGGAGTTCGGTTTTGATGGGAAGAGATGCTTTAACCTAGAGGATTCGAAACTTGAATTATGTTAATTTCAATAAGATATTCTATGGCTGAAATCAATTCTTGATCAGAAATTTGCTTTTCAACCCAAAAAGTAAAAACATTACGAACCCATTCTGGTATCTCTGATTCTTGTGTCATCATAGAATCTGCTTCATCCTTTGCATTTGCAGCATCTACAATTGACTGTTCTAATGATGGATATACAAATAATTTATTTTCATCCGTTTTATCTTCGTATGTCGCTTTTACTGAATATCTGATATCCGTTTCAAGATCATAATTAGAAGTGTCAATGCTAAATTCAAAAGGCCAAACCTCATCAACCCCTTCAAACAATTCCATCTGAGATTCTACGGCAATTCCAAAAGCGTTCATTTCATTGCCATTTGGATCCAAAAGTTGTATGATGATTGCCTCACTTCTGTCTGGTTCGCTGTTGATTAACATGCCCTTGTAATGGATAATTTCTCCATTTGTGAAGTCAGATGATGTAGAATCAAACCTGATCTTTCCATCGTAAGCCTCAGCATATCCAATCATTCCAACTAGAACGACTGAAAGCAAAGCCAAAGCAAGAAGGGATTTCATGACTAAAATTCATGGATCTGATACTAAAAACTTGCTACTAATGTAAAAATTATAAAATTTATAATTATTATAAAAAATTATAAGGTAGATTACCGTACTTACCATACGGTTCCGTCAGGCTATCCTGACTATGAGACTTCGAAAGAAGAGCTCAGGAATCGCCTTTAGATTTCAACATTTCCTTCCTTATACCATCCATGATCTAGTTTGTAGTACTTGTGCTTGATAGAATTCCAACGATCTGATCGTTTATTGCTACTAGTTACCTTAGTCCATGCAGAAAATGCAAAAAAATCTGAAACTTGCAAAATTGGATCTGTTTTTGGATCACCATTCTTTACATGACCTCTGATGTTGTCTAGTTCCTTATGATGTCTAAACGATAAAGCACCCTTTAACCAATTCCAAGTATGCTCAACTTTTCTTCTTAATCTGTGATTGAATTGTTCATAGATTGCTATGCCTTCATCATCGACATCTTCCAAAAAGTCTTGAAATCTTTCAAGCATTATCAGCATCGAATACGCCATAGGGTTTGCAGCTTTTTCCTTATATCTATCACAATGGCGATCTAGATTGATTGTAACTGATAGTAAAGTACATTCAGATTCCTTGATAATATCAAAAACCTCGTCAGACATTTGTTTTCTCTTTTCATGTGAAAGTTCACTGTATGGAAAACGACCATGTCGTAACTTGTGATAGTGAAGCTTGAAGTTCTTTGGTAGTTGTATGTTTTTGAAATATTTTTCAATGATACAATCAATTTTTTGATTTATATTTTTGACTAGACTTTCATGTACAATGATCCCTCCAAGTGTAAAATATTTGGAACTGCCTTCTATGACCTTGCCATCTTTATCTAGATGATCTCCTGCATCACCACTTTCATCGATGAAAAGATGATACATGAAATCTAATAATTATTGTATGATATAAGAGACTGACTTCGGTTCTATCTATTCCATCTGGCATTTTTGCATTTACCACATGCTACAGGAATTTCATCTTTTCTTGGTAGCCATTCATGACCACAAATATTACATTTGCAAATATCTCCTTTGATTATTGCCACTGTTATTACTAATAGTCATACCATTATAAAACCTTAAATAACTATTGGTCTTACTAGTAGTATGTCTAATAGTAGTAATACAACACAAAAAAACCACAGCACACTTTGTGAGTCCGCATTCCACAAGGATTGTACCTGTGAATGCAACGGAGAACTCCACGGAATACACTCCGTACAATCAAAACTGGTGATTTTTTCATGAACCAAGAAAAACCAGTCCACACAAACGAGGAATTCGAAATCGAAACGACAAAGGCAGACGAACCAACGTTGTTTCGCTCAGTCTCTCAGCTATGGGCTCACGGCTTCAAAGCCAAAACTATCGAGAACAGTAGAATTCAGGTCACTGGATACTTTCGAATGATTATCGACCCGATATCTGGTGAGACATGGAGTTTCGTTACTCCGAGGGATGAATGATATGATGTTCGATGTCTCCAAATTGCAGATAGAACAACAGGATCCCAAGGTAACTGCACTGATGGGAATGTCAGTTCTTGGCTTGGCTCCTTGGAAGAACAACCATGACTTTACAGAAGTTGCTATGAGAATTCCAAACGAGATCAGATTCAAGCAGCTAAACCAGATTAACAAACTGTTCAAGCCCAATGAAATCATTATCCACCTGGATCCTGTCAAGGGAATCTTTCAGGATTGCAACGTATCATTGCTGTTCAGGAAAAATGAAATTCCTAGGGTGTTTTGCAATATTCGGGATTATCTTAATCCTCACCCAATAGAACCGGAGACGAGTTTAGAATGAAATACTACCTTATCTCTGACTCCAAGTCAATTGTACAGGACATCAATCATTTCAAGGAACACTCGACCAATCACTTTGAGGCTGATGGAATTATTCTGATTGATGTGAAGGTGCGACTAATAATTGAGAAAGGGATGGATTCAATCTATTGTGAGATAACATAATGCCCCACAAAGGATACAAACCAACAGAGGTCCATAAACAAAAATTATCTCGTTCTTTAATCGGCAGGAATCCTCCAAGAACTTCATTCAAAAAAGGGTACGTCCCATGGAATAAAGGCAAGAAAGGAGTTCAATCTGCTTGGAATAAAGGCAAGAAAGGATGTTTCTCAGAAGAGACTCGTAAGAAAATGTCATTAAAAGCTAAAGGAAAAACTGGTTACTGGTTAGGTAAAAAAAGAGATAAAGAATCATCTAAAAAAATGTGGGAATCCCGACCAAGATGGTTTGGTAATGAGAAAATTATGCGTGAACAAGAAAGTAAATCACGATGGAGAAAAAACAATCCCGAAAAGAAATTACTAAGCGATAGAAATTATCTCACAAAATTAGGATTATGTTTTCAATTACCTAGAACAGAATATTTTCTAGCTCTTCAATCGTGGACAAATACTATCCGCAAAAGAGATTCACACCAATGCCAAAACTGCCACTCACTCGCTGAAATTTCACACCACATTCTTCACAAGTTAAAATATCCCGCTCTAAGCTTGAACGTCAATAACGGAATCGCTCTCTGTAAATCATGTCATAACGAGGTTCATGGTTGGAAATTAATCTAAGGGACGAACATAGATTAGTTTCATGAGTAATTAAAAATGAAAAATCAAGCTAGTAAAGGCTTACTATCGATCTCGTCTTCCTGCTTAATAGAAATACATCATATCCAAAATCATTAAGCGACTGCCATACCGTTTACCAACCCGACCAAATCTAGCCTGACTGCGACCTAGGAATCATTCTTTTTTGCAGTCAGGTTTTTTCATAATCCTAATGGAGATTATGAAATAGTATCAATTTTAATTAATTTCAAGATATAAACAATCAAAAATGAAAGTGTAGAATTATTAAATAGTCATCAAATACAACAGAGTAAACATGTCAGTAATTCAAGTAAAGCCTGAATATGTGTATAATACAAATTCAGGAACAATTGCTGAATTGGAATGTAATATTGATGAACTTATTTCCAATACCATTACAAAACAGTTTGTGGAGGCGTTCACACAACAATTTCAAGATAATGATGAAGAAATAGGCTTTGTTACCTCTAACGGATTTGAATTAGATTTTAACAAAATGATGGTTGGTGAAAAATATTTCTTTGATTATTATGAGTCAAAGTACATGGCCATAAAAAATCAAAATGGTGAAGTAGAATTATCTGAGATTACAATTCATGGTTGATCTTTTTTGGCCTATCCGTATTCAAGGTGGTGCTTCTTTAAAACATGAAACTCACAAAAACATAGAGATTCATGAGACAAATGTGTTCAAACCCTGTGAGAATAAAGAATCAAACTATGGGATAAAAAGAAGAAGAAAATTTGCTTTTGTCTGTGGTGGAAATAAACCGTCAAAATGGATTGAAGCGATACCACAAGATGAAGAAATAAAACGAATCCATAAACTGATGGAACAAGGAATGATAACAAAAGAAGTGTATGAAAAAAAAGTAAACCAAATTTTAGGAATTAATGAAAATGACTAAAAAAATTATTGATTTTACCACTGTAAGGGAAGAGTACAATGTGTATGATTTAGAGAATGGATTTAGATTAAGATTAAAAATTCCAATAACATCCGTATTTAATGAAACCATTGACAATAAAACACGTGGTAATTTTGGACTTCAAATAGTATCCAAAGTTGAAGTTCCCGATGGATTTGATACCTCTAATTTGAAACTAACAGTAGAAGAAGTAACAGATCAAGACATTGTAAAAAAATTAGAAATAATCAAAAGAAAGGAATTTGTCAACATATACGAAACTGCGAAATCATTTCTTATCATGGGAATACATGTGAATAGCATATCCATGACAGATAAAAAAATACAAGATGGTTCTCCAGCGTTGAGATTCAATTATGACACGGGTATGTCTTCATACCCCAAACCAGATTGGGAAAAAATTCAGGATACCGAATCCAAAAAATAGATAATCAAAATTCCTTTCATAATCTTAGATAGGATTATGCAGATATTCTAAAACAAAAAATGAGATGTGGAAACTATGTTCCTTCTACCCAGATTTTCTTCGTACCCTTCTCTACGCTTACCCAATGTCCATCCACGTGATCCTTGATCTTGTGCATTGAGAAGATTATGCTTGGTCCTTTTGGTCTGTGTCATCATTTCTTCTGGCTGTACTCCTGCCGCAGCATGTCTGCCTATTAGCTCAAAATCAAAGGTTGTGTCTGTCCCCTCATATGTTACTATGGCGCGGTATACTTTCCAAATCCTCCTAAATATGAATAACCATAGTTTCTAACAAACTCAAAATCTTTATCGGTTACTATTGCTTCATCCTTGACAACATTACCATCCACATCTAATATTTTTACATATACAGGGTCAAAAAACGCATTGCCTATAGCAATAATACGCAAAGTTTCAGAGTCATTATACACCTCATAATTGAATTCTTGCCAATCTGCATAGGCTGAATTAACTCCCATAACCAAAACAATTGATAACAATGATAGAATGAGCATGGATTTCATGAGTACATAAAAATGAAAATTCTAGCTAGAAAAGGGTTACTACTGACTACTATCATTGGAATCATTCTTCTTTGCAGTCAGGAAATAAAATTGATCTATTTAAAAATAATAATTATTGTCCAATATCATGCATGCCAAGACCATTGCGACAATTGAAATTTTGGCCATTCTCCCACTCATTCCTGCGTTTTACGTTATATTCAATACTCAATTTAATGAGGCAATACTTCTCTTAGATCCTTATTTTGATGAAGATGCATTGATATCGAGACTTGCAGTAATAGCTAGTGCTTCAACATTAATTATTGCACCAATTGTATATTTTTGGAAAATAATACATGATGAAAGAAATGAGAGAAAACGTGCATCTAAAAATATTCACATTGAATTGGAAGATGCCTTGGACGGATTGGATTATTATAAACACAAAATAGATTTCAAAGACGTACGTTTGAAATCTGGAATAACTGTAAAATTCATGAATAGGGCATTAAATCATGATTTTTATGATAGTTTGGTATTTTCTGGAAAGATAAATTTCTTACCGCCAGAAATACAACAATCCGTACAAGACACTTTTCAGAGAATAAAAGATCATAATTTGTACATTAGAAAAATACGAGATATGGAAGATAACGCAAAGAAAGATGAAGATATTTCTTGGAAAACTGAAAGATATTATGAGATGTTAGATGAGACTGAAATAATTTTGTTAGATGAAATACCTAAAATAAAAGAAAAATTGAAAAAAGAATTCAACATAAATTAACTTGTCTTCTTTGTGGTTCTAGGGGTTCCTTGTCTTTCAGCACTAGTGGTACTGGGTACTTCTGTTCTGCTTCCAATCATAGATCTATTTTCGTTATTTACACTCTCAGGCATTTTTCTAGTCTCTGTAATTCTTTTTGTTTGTTTATTACTCATACTCTTCATCGGTTATTTTGATATTTAAAATGGATCTTTCTGTTCTAATTACTTCCCTTAAGCCACAATTTTACAAATTCAGTATTGTCAACTAAACAAAAACTTCCAACCTTTGAACAATACATCGAATCACAAAAGACTCAATACGCAATATCCAAGGGAACCCAAGCCTCAGGCGAATACGTCGCAATCATCACACCTTACGTTAATCGGATAGTATCATTGGAGTCACAGCTAAAGGCAGCGATTGAAAAGCTTCCAAAGAAGCAACGTGTCAAGATAATCAGGCAGAAGAAGAAGAAGAAGAAAAAGACCTCTAAAGAGGGGAAGAAATGATTGCCAGCCGGTCCGCCTCTTTACATGTATACCGTGGTGGTGGCTACTGACATGGGAAGCTTCGTTCAGGTCAACATGTATGACAACGGCTCACTGCTGACAGGTACCATCAACATCGAGATAACTGACATTACGAAACTGAAGAGGCTTGCGGCCTTGAGCAGTTCTGGTACTTTGACCAAATCATTTCATCTGTTGGAGGATGATTCAACTGACTATCGCAACTTGAGTGGCGCAACTGCGAAGGTCATATGCATTATCGACAGTCAGTCCACAGGACCAACCCTGAAGATTGGTGGACACGGTACGGCAGACACCGCACCCACTACAGTGGACTGGGATCAGTCAAACGGGCTGGTATCTTCATCTTCGTTTGTGACTACCAGGATGTTTACCATAGAGGACGGCGACTATCTCAACGTGGAAAACGTTACGGGAACAAGTATAGTCTATGCAATAGTCATTGAGGAATCCTGATTTACTCCCTGCACTTTTCGCATGCGATATCTAAGAAACAGAACACAGCCCATGCAAGATCCCGTTTGGTTTCCTTTTGAGTACTTCAAACTCATGGGGTAGAGGTGGACTCGTTCTGATAGTTATTACGACTTTCTGAAACTTAAGCATGTCTATGGATTTATACTGGGATCCATGAAAATTCCATGAAATGTTTCTGGAAACATTGCAAATATTTCATGATGCATTGCAATTCACACACGCAACCGCAGATTCATAAGATCATATCCTTGTACCAGTAATTGCATGTCTTGCAACGGAGTTTGTCACGCCCATAGGGCAATCAAGCCGTATGGTGCAAGTGGGAGGTATGAAATGGGACAAAAGAGGTGCTCCATGTGTGCAATCTTCATTAATTGGGATGGTACGTACTGCCCTTGCTGCAACCGTCCTCTGAGAACCAGGCCCAGGGCTGCAAAATCAAGAAAGCTATATGAGATAATCCGACAGGTAAGGCGAATCTAATCTATTATTCTTTTCTACACTTTTCATCTACAGGTTCATAATCTCAAACTTTTCAATCATTTCATAATGCCTTGCAAGGGAATCTGTCACAGGTACAAGGCACAAAAGCCGCCTGTCCCCCAGTCACGATATGGACTCGGGCAAAAGAGATGCAACAATTGCGAGATATTCATAGATTGGCAAGGAACACGTTGTCCGTGCTGTGGTGGGATATTAAGAACGACACCAAGACAGCGAGACGCCAGGCAGAAATTTCAGATTGTGCACAACGTCAAGAGGATGTAAAATTACCTACTCTCTGCACTTTTCGCATACTGCTTCGGGATTCTTCTCGTCGGTAATGATATTGACACCAGAGCAGAAGCATTTGTTACATAGGCCTATCATGGGAATTCAAGTTTCCTGCAATCACTGCATACCAGAACTGACATATCCTGACCCTTTGATACAATGTCCTTGTATGTACGTCTGTCTTGTCCTGATTGCAATGGTGGCACACTCCTATCATGAGAATTATAATTATGCAAAAAGACAATTTCAAACTATTTGTGCAATTTTGGTTCGATCTGGGTCAACAAATGAAAATTAAGTTAGTTTTTCTGCCTACTTTTATATAATTAGTGATTTTTTTTCAGTTCAGAAACCTATTGCTAGTAATTTTTGATGTTGAGGGCGTGTTATATGATGAGGAATATCTTCCAATTCTTGCTGAAAAGCTCAACAAAGAAGATGAAATTTGGGCAATAACAAAGCAGGGAATTCAAGGAAAGATTAACTGGGAAGATGGACTGAGAACAAGAGTTGCCGCTTTAAAGGGTCTTGATGAAAAAACATGCCAGGAAGTGGCTGATGCGTTGCCAATCATGACTGGTGCAAAGGAGGCATGTAAGGCACTAAAGGCAGCGGGATGGAAACTCATGGCCGTATCAGGAGGTTTTACTCTGATGATGGGGAGATTGCAAAAGGAATTGGGATTGGATTATGTATTTTCAAACGAATTGATTTTCAAGGACGGTAAGTTAGACGACGTAAAAATTTCTGTTGATTCTGACAAATCTACGTCTGCAAAAATAAAAATCGATGAGTGGGGAGAGTCCAAAGAAAATGTCGTTTGCGTTGTTGATGGTGCAAACGATGTGAAGCTGTTTGATGTCTGCGGACTGGGAATCGCTTATCGTGCACAAGATGTTGTCAAAGACCTGGCCACAACTACTTTGGAAGAGAAAGATCTTTCTAAAATCGTGGATATTATCAACAAACATTACAAACTAAATCTGTAATTGACCGTATTAACATAAACAATTTTTTACTCCGTTGCATCCGTCAATATGTTTGCAAATTATTCCAATTCACATTGAAAAAGAGATTGTCCCGTCGGATCGCATATCTGAACTTATCATGAAATCTGAAAAACTAAAGGATGGAGACATTGTAGTCATTGCGCAAAAAATCATCTCAAAACAAGAAGGTCGCTTGATACGACTTGATGATGTGACTCCTTCTTTGCTGTCTCAAGGTATAAGTTCTCAATATCAAAAAGATTCTAGAATTATTGAATTAATTCTGTCCGAGTCAAAACGAATTATTCGTATGCACAATGGTATTCTTGTCGTTGAAACAAACAACGGATTTGTATGTGCGAATGCGGGAATTGATGAAAGTAATGTTGAAGATGGATATGCAACTTTATTGCCTGTAAATTCTGATATTTCTGCAAAGAGAATCAGGGATGAAATTTTTGAACAAACCAACAAAAAAATTGCAGTGATTATTTCTGATACGTTTGGTCGTCCCTTTAGAATGGGTCAAACCAACATTGCAATTGGAGTTTCAGGACTAAATCCTATGCTGGATTATGCGGGAACTCTGGACTCTTTTAAAAAAATTTTACGTGTCACTGCAATAGCAATAGCCGATGAACTTTCATCTGCATCTGAATTGGTAATGGGCAAATCTTTGAAGTGTCCAGTTGCAATAATTCGAGACTATCCTTTCAAGCTTGAAGACTCTGTCATCGATGGATTGATTCGTACTGAACGTGAAGATCTTTTTAGATGATTATTTTTTTCAATAAAGTTATAATCTAAAGATGTGTAATTCTTTTGCAAATGTCTATTAGTACAGAACTACATTGTCATAACACATTTTCAAATTTTCATGTTGGTGATGAGGAGCCTCCATACGACTGCAGTATTTCAATCCGAGACCAGCTAGAACGCTCATATGATTTGGGGCTGGATGCAATCTTTGTCACGAACCATAACACACTAGATGGGTATCGCCAGCTATTGGAATACAAAAATAATCATGAAAAATTCAAAAATATTGATATTTTTCCTGCAGAAGAAATCACCACTGACACTGGTGAACATGTTTTAGCATACGGTGTTCACGATGAAATTCCTGCAGGTATTTCTTTTGAGGAAGTTATGGATGAAATAGGAAAACAGGGTGCGGTTTCATCTGCACCTCATCCGTTTAGTTTGATCAATGCACTGCGTGAAAGTGCAAAAAAATGTGACATGGTTGAGGTTTTCAACAGCAACAATGTTGATGTCTTGTCAAATGCACGCGCAACTCAGTTTGCATTGGATAACAATATGATCCAGGTTGCAGGCAGTGATTCTCATGTCTTATCGACTTTTGGAAGATGCGTTAATGAGATTGATTCTGAAAGCAACGTTGATGATATTTTACATGCCATGAAACGAGGCAAGATCAAAATTTCTCAAACAGGTTATGCATTGCAAGCTGAAATCATTGATCATCTTAGATACAAAATAAACAATTCAAGAGAATACCTGATGGATTATATTTCAGAACACTATCCAAATGAAAAATGGGTTTTTACGCTGCTACTTAGAATTTACAATTCAAATCAAAACAGCCACATGTGGTCTTTGTTTTATCACATTTCCATTTTCGTGATGAAGAGAATTTCAAAAAAGATTAATTTTCAAAATCAAGATCCTAGTTTTATGAGGGATAGAAATCTGTCAACCATTTTTAAAATGGCATTGTAGATATGAAACCGTAAGACAAACTCAAATAGATTTTAATATGACAAACCGCTCTTTGTAAATTGATTACTAATGTCTGAATCCGCTGAGAAAAAATTAGATGCTACTGGATTGTTCTGTCCTGAACCTGTATTCCGAACAAAAATTGAGATTGAAAGAATGCAAGTCGGCGAAATCATTACCGTGTCTGCTGATGATCCTGCAGCCGAAGATGACATTTCTAGGTGGGTCACGCGAAACGGACATGTACTATTGGACATGTCTAAAGACGGTGAAACAATAACATTTCAAATTAAAAAGGTGAAGTAACCTAAACTATGACTGTTGTTAATGATACAGACGTTCTGAACCGTGTTGGCAATACCCCTCTTGTGGATTTGGATTCCCTTTCTCATGATGGTGTAAAGTACTTTGCAAAATTAGAAGGACATAACCCATTTGGCTCTGTCAAAGATAGAGCTGCGCTTTGGATGATTAAAGATGGTGAAGAAAGAGGCATTCTAAAAAAGGACAAAAGTATTATCATAGAGCCCACATCCGGAAATACTGGAATTGCATTAACTGGAATCGCCAATGTGCTGGGTTACAAAGTCGAGATTGTAATACCCGATAAAGTCAGCAACGAAACCAAGGATATCATTAGAAGTCTTGGCGCCAAAGTTTTTGAAACCAGCGATGATCTGTGCCCCAAAGTGGGAGCAGGTACTGATCAGAGCATTGCACTTGCAACATCCATTGCGTCATCTAGGCCTGATACGTATTATTCTCCAAACCAATATGCCAATGAGGCAAATTTCAATGGTCACTATGTTGGGACCGGACCTGAAATTTGGAAACAGACTGATGGAAGGGTGACCCATTTCTTTACTGGTGTTGGTACTGGTGGAACGATTACTGGTATAGGTACTTTTCTAAAAGAAAAAAACCCCGATGTAAAGATCATTGGATGTCAGCCTCAACAAAATCATCTTATTCAAGGATGGAGAAACTTTGAGGAATCTGCAAAACCTGACTTGTTCTTAAAACGAGAGAGCGTTGTTGATGATTGGGTTTCTGCTAATAACGATGAAGCGTTTTCGGTGGTAAGGGAAGTTTTTACAAAGGATAAGCTTTTGATTAGTCCATCTTCTGCAGCAGTGTATGCATGCATGAAAAAGTATACTGTACAAGATGATGCATGTGTTGTGGGAATTTTTGCTGATGATGGAAGAAAGTTCAAAAGCGTTTATGCAAAACAGAATGTGATGACTGAGGACGAATTTGACGATTCTCTTAAAGATGCAGAACACATGTCTGAATTGGCATACTGATGAAATAATTATTCCAAAATCTTCTTTAAGCGTTTCTCATAAAATTCTCTGAATATTGTATTTGTGTCTATTTCGTGCTGCAGACATTTGCCACTGTATTCAGTAATCTGGCTTTTGATTTCTTTACTCCATTTGCTTTGTTGTCTATCCTTGGGATCTATGATTGATGGATTCTCTCTTATCTTTTCCATTGCCTCGATCATCGTTTTACTCAATTGCTGAAATTTGCTTGTACGTAACAGAAACATCTGTGATTCATCTTTGCTGACTAAATTCATTATTGCATGCACTTGACTGTAGTATTCAAGTCCTTTTTCGTTATATTTTTTAAAATCATCAATCCTGCCCTGCCAATATTCCTTGGATGCTTTTTCTTTAATCTTATAGTTGAACTGGTTTTTTCCTAATTCTATTCCTAGCTTTGCCAGTTTCTCACTGTGTTCTATTACCGCTTTTTTCAGATTTTCTGGTTCTTGACTCATATGTTTTTGTCTTTTTGATCACAATAAAGAGTTTAGACTTTGGATTCCTTCCATGTTTTGATTGACTCATCTGCGTGAACAGCCATGCATTTTTCACAAAACGAGTCCCACTCGTCAATTCCTAATCTCTCAAAAAATGTCAGTGACCATTCGTATGTGGGTTCTTTTCTATACTGAAACTGTTGGATTGTATAGATTTCTTTCTCGTAAAACTTGTCCATACATTGCTTGCATTGTGCATTTCTCATCACTACTTGTCTGCATTTTCCGTGAGGTACTTGTCAACATCTATTGCCGCCATGCATCCGAATGCCGCTGCGGTAATTGCTTGCCTGTAACTTCTATCATGCACATCCCCTGCCGCAAAGATTCCTTTTATGTTGGTATGTGTCTTGTCTTTTAATGCTACATATCCCTCACTATCAAGATCTATTTGGCTTTTGAATAACTTCGTGTTTGGCTCGTGTCCAATAGCCACAAACAATCCTCCCACATCAATGGTCTTTTCTTCGTTTGTTTTTAGATTTTTTAGGACTGCCTGCTGCATCTTCTGATCTCCTTTGATGTCGATTACTTCTGAATTCCAATGAAATTTTATTTTGTCATTGTTTAGTGCCCTATCTTGCATTACTTTGCTTGCGCGAAGTTCTCCACGTCTATGGACGAGATGAACAGTTGTTGCAAATTTTGTTAGAAACGTAGCTTCTTCTATTGCAGAATCGCCTCCACCTACTACGATTAATTCCATATTTCTGAAAAATGGCCCATCACATGTGGCACAATACGATACTCCTTTTCCTGCAAACGTCTGTTCTCTTTCTAGTCCCATCTTCCTTGGGTTTGCGCCTGTCGCAATGATGACTGCACGTCCTTCATATTCTTCTGAGGCGGTTAATACTTTGAACGGTTTACGTCTAAAATCTACATTGACTACTTCATCATCAATGATTGTAGTCCCCATTCTTTGAGACTGTTTTCTCATGTCTATCATTAAATCTGGGCCCATTATGCCCTTTTCAAATCCTGGATAATTTTCTACTTCTGTAGTGTTTACTAGCTGTCCTCCAGGCAGTATTCCTGATAATATCAAAGTGTCATAGCCTGCTCTGGAACAATAGATTCCTGCAGTGTATCCTGAAGGTCCTGCTCCGATAATAATTACGTCAAACTTTGTTTTACTTTTATCTGGTATTTTTGGACCATCGTCATTTGTCTCTAGTGCTGCTGCTCCCGAATCTGCTGCCATCATGATGATTCTACGCTCAATTTCAACAATTTAAGTGAATATCTCTCTGAACATCTGTGATTCATTTTTCAAACAATGTGTTTTCAAACAGTATTTTTTCAACCACATGGAACTCAAATGCTGAACATTAGCCGTTTTAATAATTGATTTTTGTCATTACAATTCTGTCATCAATGCATCTTTGTTGGAAATTTATTTTGCCTCTTTTTTGCTAAATATTCTGTATGCTCATTTTCCTGTACTGAGAAGTGTTTAAACCTGATTTTTCAATTCATTCATGATTTTTGAATGTCTTTTGCAAAATTTCTTGTTTTCTATTTGAGAATAAAATAGATCTTTTTGCCAATGTGCATTAAACAATCTGCATTCTATATTCTCGCAAAATACATCGCCTGTCTCATAATACATGATGCATTGTAGTAGATATCCTTCTGCAATTTTATGCAACCGTGAATCATGAGATTCTAAAATTTTCCCCTTGTATTTTTCCTTGATCTTTTTAATCTCGTCTTCAGAAAAACATGTCATTAAATCTAGATAGTATTGTTTAGGTTTTGCAGGTGCCTCTATGATCCCTGTAGTGGAAATTATTGTGGGATTAGATCCAATCCACGTCCTTGCGTGATACCTAAAATCATCATCATCAAACGTACATGTTGTCTTGTTTGTAAAAACAATGTGTAATATGCTATCTATTTTTTCATTTGTTGGAATGAATTCTGAAACTGTTCTTTGTAGCTCAAATCCGTCATACAACGTCATCGTCTCATCGTCGGATGTATCTCTGTTTTCTTTTTCAATCTGAATATCCTTAATCGATGGAGTATGTTTTTTGAATTGTTTCTTTAAATCAAAAATTCTTGTGTTTGAAATCTTTTCAAAGATTTTTTCATCAGAACATTTAAAGAAATTCTTTCTTAGCTCTATTTCAACGGGAAATATGTTGGCGATGAATTTTTGCATCTCTGCTAATTGAATTTCTGGAACTGTAGGTTCGCAATATAGTATAATTTTGGACGTCTTCAACACAAAAATTACGTCTTAATTGTTTATCTTTCTAGCTCTTTGATTTTGGCTGCTGTAATTTCCGCTGCCTTCTTGCCAGAAAATAACATTGACCCAAACGTTGGACCCATTCTTGCCAATCCGTGTGTTTCTGTGACTGACATGCCTGCTGCAATTAGTCCTGGATATACTTCTCCTGTCTTGTCTACAACGTGCTCTTCTCCTTCATTTACGTGCATTGGATTCATTCCTTTCCATTTCACTAGTCCTCTATCCACGAGTCTTTTTACTGCGACAGAATCATGACCTGATGCATCAATTATGATTTTTGCTTCAAAAGCAACCGGATCAACACATGTAATGTTTCGTGGCAATGCCGAAACAGGCATCCAATTAACTACAATTCCTGCAACCCTGCCATTTTTCATTACAAGGTCGTCAAACTTTGTCAGTTGTAGAAACTTTACTCCTGCATCACACGCTGCTGCAATTAGCTTTGAAACTGCATGTGGGCCTGGTGTCAGGTAAAGTCCCTCTGCAACTTTTTTGTATGGTATTCCAAGTTCGTCCCATATTTTCTGGGATGGTTCTCTAACTGTAACTGGATTCATCATGTATCCTCCTAACCAATAACCTCCTCCTAGGTAGTTGTTTTGTTCAATGACTAAAACCTTGTAACCCATGTTTGAAAGCTCTCTACTTGCGGTCAACCCTGCAGGACCTGCACCAATAATTATAACATCTGATTCTGCTCTGTCAATTAATACCTCGTGAAATTCGTTTGCAATTGCACGTGTGATTTCAACCTCACGTACGTCTGTAAATATTTTAGTTGACTTTTCTGCTATTGTTGCTTCTTGCATGTCGGTGCTTCATCTTCTAAACAATTAATACTTTCCCACATTTGAAAAAATTAGGTATTACTAATTCATAGTGATTGATGTTGACCTGATACGGAAATAGGAAAATTATGTTCCTTTTTGAAAATTTCTATCCTAAAATATCCGTATATCAAAAATTTATAACCAAACCAAAAGAAAATAATTTGTATTGACCGTCTCTGATCTTAAACAGTCCCCACTCAATTCTGTTAAAGCCAAAATAAATTGGGCCAAGATCGAAGAGGCAGATAATTTTGCTAAAACCGTGAAACTGTTCCGTCAAGGAAAGTATGATGAGGCTAGTTTCAGACGATTTAGACTTCAGCATGGGGCATACGGTACTCGGATGACTGGAGACTATGCCATGGTGCGAATTAAGATTCCTGCAGGAGAAATCTATCCTGATCAAATTGAGAAAATATCTCGGCTGAGTGAGCAATATTCCATAGGGAGTGCACATTTCTCAACTCGAGAGAACATTCAGCTTCATTGGGTCATCCTTGAAGATGTCTCTGAAATATTCCGAGGCCTTGCCGAAGTCGGATTAACATCAAGGGAAGCGTGTGGGAATTCTGTTAGAAATGTAATGTGCAGTCCTTTGTCCGGCGTTTGCCCTGATGAGGAATTTGATTCTACCCCTTATGCCTTGGCTACTGCAAGATTCTTTTTGAGAAATCCAATGGCTCAGAATCTTCCACGCAAATTCAAATTCAATTTCACATGTTGTGAGAAACACGGAATGGTCAGGATGGTTGATGTGGGACTAATTCCACAGATTCGACAAATTGACGGTTCTGATCAGAGAGGATTTAAAATTTTTCTGGGCGGTGGATTGGGAAACAAATCTTTTGTCGGACATCAGTTGGAAGAATTCACTCCTGAAGAAGATCTACTTTACACTTCGATTGCTGTGATGAGGATATTTGATAGACTCGGTGACAGGAAAAATCTTGCAAGAAATAGAATGCGTTATCTTGTAAATGACATGGGTTGGGAAAAATTCCAAAACCTTGTCTTCAAAGAGAGGGCCATCGTACGAGCTACTCAATCTGTAATTACTCAGCTAGATATTGATCATTCCCCAAATCAAGTCAAACGACCCATTCGAATCTCTGATGAGAATGGGGGTGATGCTATTCCTGACGGATTTGCCAGATGGCTTAAAACAAATACTGTTAAACAATCTCAGCAAGATTATTCCTCTGTATTTCTCACACTTGAGGCCGGTGATATCACAGCAAGCCAACTATATGCACTTGCTGATATTATCCGTGACTTTTCATCTGAAGGTAATGCCAGATGCGGATTTGTACAAAATATCGCATTAAGATACGTGCATGAAGATGAATTACCACGTTTGTATTCTAAACTCCTTGAGGTTGGATTGGCAAAATCCGGTGCTCTTACCATGACTGCACCTATAGGTTGTTCTGGAACCACATCTTGTAATCTGGCGTTGACAAATTCACATCGACTTGCAAAAGAAATTCAAAGAAAATTCCTGGAATTGAAATTGGATGACGACGACGACCTTGGTGATTCCTCAATTAAGATAAGTGGATGTCCAAACTCTTGTGGGCAACATGGAATTGCAACTATTGGATTCTTTGGAGGGGGCGGACGTGTTGGAAAAGACATGTATGCAAACTATCAGATGTCTTTGGGTGGACGTTCTGATGGCAATACTATGTTGGGACAGACGTGTGTTAGAGTTCCTGCAAAAAGAGTTATTCCTGTAATTCTTAAAATCATAGAGACATTCAAACAGAACAAAAAGTCTGATGACACTCTAAAGTCTTGGATTCATAGGATTGTTAATGGCAATGAAGATTCTGAAGTAAAATCCATCGTCGATATTAAAAAAATACTCGAACCGCTCATTGTTCCTCCTACAATAGAAGATGATCCTGACTTTTACTTGGATTATGGCAGTGATTCTAGTTATCACACAAAGACCGGAAAGGGTGAATGTGCTGCTTGACAAGATCCACTAAAATTACTACCGACGTTGACTCTTTACGTTCAGAAATAAGGGACAATAGTGTCAGGGTCATAGATGTTAGGAGGGAGAGCGATTACAAACAAGATCACATTCCGTCTGCTGTAAATTTACCCTTGGCACATCTGTTGTCTGATGACAGTCCTGAAAGAGTACTGAAGATTGTAAATTCTTTGGGAATTGATGATGAGACGCCTGTAGTTGTCTATGATGATACTTTTGGAGCTTTGGCGTCTAGGGTTGCTTGGACTCTGGAATATCTTGGGCATTCTGATGTGACCTTGCTTGAAACCACTTTCAGCAGTTGGAAATCAACTGGTCTGGAAAGCGATTCTGTAATACCAGAAATACAAAACAAAGATCATTCTATAAAACTGCAATCTGATATTTTGGCAACGTCTGATTATTTGGAAAGTGCAAAAACCCGAGATGACGTAGTTCTAATAGATAATCGTGAAAGGCTAAACTTTCTTGAACAGCATATTCCTGGTGCAATCAGCCTTCCTTATAGGACCCTTGCCACATCTGACAAAATTCTACGCTCAAAAGAAGATATGAAGAGATTACTCGATAATAGGGGTGTTACTGGGGACTCTGAAATCATTACATATTGTGGAAGTGTTGGAACCCTGTCTGGGTTGGCATACTATGCATTAAAATCCGTAGGACTTCCAAATGCAAAATTATACGTTCGCTCATTCAAAGAATGGAAAAATCTTGCCAAGCCTACTGAAAAACAAGAAGATGCAAGTTACTGGGATCTGTCTGCAGAATAACTAGGCTATTTCACTTCTAAGTTTTTTTGTCACTGTACCCTCTATGTTGTTAAACAAAACTAGCATGCTCTCTTTGTTGTCAGTTATGTAGTCTACGCCTCTATCCTTAATCCTGATCTTCCATAGTCTGATTTCTCTGTGTTCATCAAAGAAAGTCTCTATCATCTGTTCACCTGATTTTGTAGGATCGATGAAAACTTCAAAGAGTTCTAATGTCTTTTCCATGTCTTCTTCTTCTATGGCTTCTTTTACTGAATGGATTGCTTGACTGAGTTCCTTTAGGTTCTTAATTGGCTTTGGCAATGTTTTTCTAGTGATTCCAAACAATCCCTTCTTTTCTTTTCCCATCTTTTCTGCAATGTTGTCTGCAAGATCATAGATTGGAATTTTACTCAGCCCATCACGTTTTTCGTTTTGCACTATGAGGCCTTTCTCCAACAGTTTTCTCAGGGCTGTTTCGGCGTCGACCTTATCTAAAAATGTCGTCCAAACAATTGCACCTATAGTGTGATATCCTTGTCTTACTGATTCAAGAACAACCACTTCCTCGATTCTCTTAAAGCCCTCCTCAATTCTGACATTGACGAAATCTTTGTCTCGGATTGATTTTCTTGCATTTTTGACATCGACTTCAATTGAACGTTTCAATGCTTCCAATGCTTCTGGAACCTGATTTAGCAATGATAAGAAACATGCTTGGTTGTACAATGCCATTCCATATGTCGGATCTGATTCAATGGCTTTCTCGACTGCAGACAAAGCCTTGGAATAGTTTTTTTGCTCGTAATGCACCAGCCCCTTCAAATTCCATGCTTCAGGATTAGTAACGTCAATTTCCAAAATCTTATCATATACTTTTAGGGCCTGACTATAATCTTCCAGATGGAATCTGGCATATCCTAATTTCATCAGGGTTTCTACGTTGTCTGGCTCAATTCGTAACGCCTGCTCAAAAACATCTATGGCTTCTTCAAGCTTTTCATCAGCCATCAAATTAATTCCCTTTTTAAATAATTTTTTGCGATTGTAATCTACATCTACTAAACTTCTCTCTGTAGGTATTGTTTTCTCGATTTTTGTTTCTTCTACCTTCTCTTTTGATTTCTTGGCAAAAAGCTTCTTCACAGCTCAGTTAGAGCTTTTATCTAGATAAATACCAAGTGATACGCTCAATTGATGCTGTTCTATCTTCTGATACATCCTTTGAACAGGCGATCTAAATACAAAAATACTTGAAATACACTCAAACGATTGTGTCATCTCAACCACGATTGGAGATTCAAGGAAAGGCACCTTTCAAACAATCAGGTGTATATGAGGCTCAGATTGCTATCGCTGATAGTAAACCTTCTGATGATGCGATTAGAAATAAACAATTTTCATTCTTATGGAGAGGCAACTTCCATCTGAGGGTCAAGGACGGTATATTTTCTGAAACGATAGGTTCTCAATCCAATCCTATCCCGCAATCCGTTGCAAATCTAGAAAAAGTCTGGATTGTCGTCACTGACTTATTTTCTTCGTTGCATTCTGTTTTTGATGTTCCTCTGGCAAGATCTGACTCTCAACCTGAAACTGTTCCTAATTCTAAAACAAAGCCCGTCACTAAATCTGAGACTAAAAAAATTTCTAGCCCATCCCCGCTTAAACGTTCTACAAAAACAACTGTTGTGGGTACTTCTGGAGGCAAGGGCCAAGAAGGCCAAATGGGTCCACCCGGAGACAAGGGACATCCAGGTCCACCCGGAGGCAAGGGCCAAGAAGGCCAAATGGGTCCACCCGGAGACAAGGGACATCCAGGTCCTCCAGGTCCTCCAGGTCCTCAGGGTCCAATCGGGATTAAGGGCCAAGAAGGCCAAATGGGTCCATCCGGAGACAAGGGTGCAACAGGAGATAAGGGCACTTCTGGCGACAAAGGAATTTCTGGTAATAGGGGATTAACAGGAGATAAGGGATTAACCGGAGATAAAGGAGACAAGGGCGACAAAGGAATCACAGGTTCACCCGGAGATGGGGGAGAAAAAGGACCAACAGGATCACCTGGAGACAAAGGCCCAATTGGATTAAAAGGTACACTTGGAGACAAGGGCGACAAAGGACCAATAGGTCCGCCCGGAGACAAGGGTATAACAGGATTAAGAGGTATTACGGGAGACAAGGGCGACAAGGGCCCTCTTGGAGAAAAAGGGTTTAAAGGATTAACAGGTTCTACAGGTCCACCCGGAGACAAGGGTACAACCGGTCTTACAGGAGTTCAAGGCGACAAAGGATTAACAGGTTCTACAGGTACACTTGGAGACAAGGGCCAGCAAGGTCAGCATGGTGCAACAGGTTCTAAAGGATTAACAGGTCCTACTGGCAGTCCCGGAGACAAGGGCCAGCAAGGTCAGCATGGTGCAACAGGTTCTAAAGGATTAACAGGTCCTACTGGCAGTCCCGGAGACAAGGGCCAGCAAGGTCAGCAAGGCCCACAAGGTCCTATTGGTTCTAAAGGATTAACAGGTCCTACTGGCAGTCCCGGAGACAAGGGCGACAAAGGTTCGACTGGTCCTATTGGTGATAAAGGAATTAAGGGTGTTGAAGGTTCGTCAGGAGAAAAAGGCCCACAAGGCCCACAAGGTCCTGCTGGTTCTAAAGGATTAACAGGAATTCCAGGTCCTCAGGGTGAAAAAGGAGAAAAAGGAGAAAAAGGCCCTCTTGGTCTGCTTGGAGACAAAGGCGTAACAGGAGCTCCTGGTTCGTCAGGAGAAAAAGGCCCACAAGGTTCACAAGGCCAGCAAGGTGAGCGTGGGACTACTGGTTCTCCCGGAGAAAAAGGCCCACAAGGCCCACAAGGGATCCAAGGTCAGCAAGGTGAGAGAGGTCCTTCAGGCCCTCTTGGTTCTATTGGAGAGCCGGGTCCAGTTGGTGGCCAGGGTCCAGTTGGCCCATCCGGTCCTAAAGGCCCTCCAGGTCCACCTGGAGAAAAAGGTCCTTCAGGTGGAATGGCTTCTGAACAAAAAGCAATTTTTAAAGACCTTTTGGAAATTTTGACAAACAAAAATATCATTTCTACAGAAGAGCAAATCAAACTGATGAGCTATCTTTACTAGAAATTTTTAATGAAATATTTTTAACGACAATTTTATTTTTTATTTAAAAACTATTGTTGAAAGTTTATTTTCTTAATTTAAATTCATATCTGTTTATTCTATGTTTTTAATTCTAAATTCATTGTGTAATTTTTAAAATATAATCTTGTTTTTTTAAGACTGTCTTCATACATGATGGATTTAGTTTTTTGAAAGTAATAGAATTGCTATTCTCAAGTTGTTTGGGTTTTACAAAAAAAATTTATAGTTTTCACTTGGAAGTTTAGAAAAATGAAAACAATTCGTCGTTTCTGAGACGATTGTTAATTTACAAACGATGTTATCGTCTCTTTGGAGCTGCTTTGCGTGTTGCTGCTTTTCTCTTTGGAGCTGCTTTGCGTGTTGCTGCTTTTCTCTTTGGAGCTGCTTTGCGTGTTGCTGCTTTTCTCTTTGGAGCTGCTTTGCGTGTTGCTGCTTTTCTCTTTGGAGCTGCTTTGCGTGTTGCTGCTTTTCTCTTTGGAGCTGCTTTGCGTGTTGCTGCTTTTCTCTTTGGAGCTGCTTTGCGTGTTGCTGCTTTTCTCTTTGGAGCTGCTTTCTTTACTGCAGTTGTTCTAGAAGCTTTTCTCTTTGGAGCTGCTTTGCGTGTTGCTGCTTTTCTCTTTGGAGCTGCTTTTCTCTTTGGAGCTGCTTTCTTTGTAGATGATGAAGTTGATCTACGTTTAGTAGCAGCTTTTCTTTTAATAGCCATTACAAAACCGACATTCTCATTGTTTTTCAGTGGTTAGACTAAAGAAATTTACACAAATTGATTACAATTAATCAAGTAATTTTACTAACTTTTTCTCATTGATTGACATTTTTTGTCGATGTTTTCTAAAAATGATTTCACACTTTGCATCTTACAAGTTTTCTACAATTATGAATTGTTTTATTTTGTATTTGCATGCAATTAATTTTTTGTAACATCTTGAATGAAATTCTATTTCTCATCTAAAATACATTAAAACACTGTTTTGTGTCTTACAAATCTCGTTTTTTATAAAATTACACGCCACGTCGTTTAATTATTGTCAAAACATCCTCATCGATCATAATATGATTTAATCCTACTCTTTGACCTCCAAATTTCACACTTTTACCCCATACCAAACCATATCTGAATTCTCTTCTCAGTCTTCTATGAAGTTGATTGCAAATATCTTCAACTGAATCCCCCTCTCTAGCAACTAACGGTTCCTTGAAATCCGTTTCTCCTCCTTTAGGTCGCAAATAAATTCTGATGAATTTCAGTCTCTCGTAGATTTTATCCTTGAGTAATTCAATATTGATATCCGAATTTGCGGATACCTCTACTACGTCTGATTTTATCTTTGTTTTGAGATCCTTTAGAAATTCTTTGTCTACCAAATCAATTTTGTTCAATACCGTAAGTGCCTTTGAATAACTTATGTTTCCCGCAATATGATCTGACAACTGTTCTGAAGTGAGATCCTCTCTGATCACAACTCTGGCACTTACTAATCCATACAGGTGCAATATGGCTTTGAGATGTTTTTCTGTAATCTTTGTTAATTTGACTTGCTGTGCTACTGCAATTCCGCCCATTGATGCTTTCTCAATTGTTATGTTTGGTGGTAATTGATTGAGTCTGATTCCGATATTGCCAAGTTCATTCACTAGTACATCTTCGTGAAATGGCTGAAACACGTCTAACATCAGGATTACAAGATCTGCCGTTCTTGCAACTGACAAAATTCTCTTTCCGAGTCCTTTGCCTGACGATGCTCCTTTGATGATTCCTGGAAGATCCAATACCTGTATTTTTGCACCCCTGTGCTCCATCATTCCTGGAACCACTGTAAGCGTGGTGAATTGAAATGCACCAACTGTAGAGTTGGCCCCTGTCATTTTATTTAGCAATGTTGATTTTCCAACGCTTGGTAATCCGATAAACACAACTGTCGCATCCCCGCTTCTTCTTACATCAAACCCGTCCTGCTTCATTCCCGATTTTTTAGCAATGTCTGATTCTTGCTCTCTTTTCAGTTTTGCAATCTTTGCTTTTAGAAGACCGATGTGATGTTCTGTGGCTTTGTTGATCTGAGTTTTTGCCATCTCGTCTTGAATGGATTTGATCTTTTCAGGAATTCCCAATACTCTTCACCTATTTCTCCATTCTTTCAAATAAAACCGTATTACTTTGCATTCGCAGCAAATATTATTCGGTTAGAAAACTGGTTTTTGTGAAAAAGAAAACATTTGCGGTTGATATTGATGGCACCATCACTGAAAATGGAGGAGGGCGAATTCATCTTGATGCACTTGAAGCATTAAGACGTCTTACTGATATGGGCCACAACGTGATCTATGTGACTGGCAGATCTTCTGTTGAGGCATTCTTGCTTGCCGTTTATGGCGGAACTACAAAAATTGCTGTTGGTGAAAACGGGGGATGCATTACTTTGGATTCCAATGAACATCAACTGTTGGGAAATTTTGAAGAATGCAATAAAGCATTACAAGTAATCAAAAACAACATTGACAATGTCAAAGAAAAGCACGTCTTTCCTAGGATGACTGAAGTTGTTTTGGAAAGAACCTTTGATTTGGATCTTGCAAGAAAGATAATGATTGAAAACAACATTGATGTCGAGCTGTCTGACAGTCAGTATGCATATCATATCAATTCCTCTGGAATTGACAAGGGAGCCGGTTTTGCCAAAATTATGGACAAACTATCCCTTTCACGTGGTGATGTAATTGCGATAGGGGATAGTGCCACTGATGTTCCTTTGTTTAAAGTGGCCAAAACAAGCATTGCCTTGGGTAATGCGTCTGAGCAAGTAAGATCTGAGGCTACGATGAACGTGTCTGCAAACGCCGGTGACGGCGTTCTTGAGGCATTAGATAAATTAGCACCTTCTCTGTCTGAGATATAAGATGACCTTCAAATCTATTCTTGATGAAGTTGAAAACAATCTAAATAAAATACTGGATGATCTTTCAATTCATGATGTATCGTTTGCTGTAGAACCTGCAAAACCCGGATTTGGAAACGTCAGCTCAAACATTTCCTTTTTACTTGCAAAGCAGCTAAAAAAGAGCCCACAACAAATATCTGAAATGCTGTCTGAACAATATGCTCACTGTACAAACACCCTTGTACTAAAAGCTGAGGCCCATCCGTCTGGATATCTTAATTTCTTTGTAGACTGGAAAAGACTGTCTCAGTTGATTCTTTCTGAATCTTACCTTGACACTTTTGGAGATGTTGATCTTGGAAACGGTTCCACAATCGTAGTTGAACATACGAGTGTAAATCCAAACAAGGCTCTTCACATTGGACACATCAGAAATATCATCATAGGAGATTCCGTGTCTAGAATTCTAAAAAAGGCAAACTACAAAGTCAACGTGCTGAATTACATTGATGATTCTGGACTTCAGGTTGCTGACATCATAGTCGGATTCAAGCATCTCGGATATGGACAGGAACCTCCAGATGGAAAGAAGTTTGATCATTATTGTGGCGATGACGTCTATGTCAAGACTACAGAAAAATATGAATCTGATGCAAGTCTTGAGGATGTTCGAAAAAATGTTCTGAAAGAACTCGAAGACGGAAGTTCTGAGACTGCAAAGTTTGCAGACAAAATAACTAGACGCGTTTTAGCAGGACAACTTGAAACCTGTTGGAATCTGGATGTTTTCTATGACTGTCTTAACTTTGAATCTCACATAATTCGTTCGGGATTATGGAATCAGATATTTGAAAACCTCAAAGAAATGGGTCTGCTTGAATTTGAAAACGAAGGCAAGAATGCAGGATGCTGGGTCATTCGTGGTGAAGGCAAGGAAGAAGACAAGGTGATCGTAAGAAGTAACGGAACTGCAACGTATATTGCCAAAGATATCCCGTATGCTGCTTGGAAATTGGGCATGCTTGAGGATCCGTTCAATTATGAAAAATATGGTAAAGCACAATCTGATTCTAAGGTTTTATGGCAAACCACTTTGGATGTGACTTGCCCAGTCTCTCAGAATTTTGCTGGGGACAAAGTAGTTACGGTGATTGACTCACGACAAGCAAGGCTGCAAAAAATCATCACTTCTCTGATGGGAAAATTCAAGTCAATTCCTGATTCATACGTTCATCTTGGCTATGAGTCAGTTACCTTGAGCTCAGAAACTGCAAAAACCCTCGGTCTGGATACTGAAGGAAAGCAGGCTCAGATGTCTGGCCGTAAAGGATTGTACGTCAGTGCAGACTCTGTATATGAAATGCTAAAAGAAAAGACAAAAGAAGAAACTCTGAAACGACATCCTGAAATGGATGTCGTTGAAACTGCAAAGATCGCACACCATGTTTCAGTTGGTACGTTGCGATACGAGATGATCAAGCAGGATTTGGACAAAATCATAACTTTTGATTTGACAAAATCCCTTAGTTTGGAGGGTGATACTGCCTCGTACATCCAATATTCTTATGCAAGGGCTTCTAGAATTTTGGAAAAATCTGGCAGAGTTCCTTCGATAGATGTTGACTTTTCTTTGTTAATTGCGGAATCCGAATTGAACCTTATCAAAAACATTGGACTTTTTGATTTACAAGTTCGTGATGCTGCCAACAACTTTTCTCCCAAAGTCATTGCAAGATACTGTCATGATCTGGCAGTATCGTTCAATTCCTTTTATGAAAAATCAAAAGTTTTGAGTCTGGATGATGCAAGCTTGGAAAATTCCCGTCTATGTTTGGTTAATTCTTTTAAGATGACTCTGGAAAAAGCGTTAGATCTTCTTGGTGTCAAGACTCCTGACAGAATGTAATGTCCTAGAGGAACAACAATGTTATTCCTCTAGGTTAGTTGGCGTGCAAACCAATTTATGAATACCGTTCTACTTTTAGCCAACAAATACCTTCCTATGACCTGTCCTCATTGTCACAATGCAATGTTTCAAGTTGATACTTAGAGCCGAGCTTCAAATGGTCATAAGTAAAAATAATCCCGTTCTGACACCATCTTGCCTTACTAGAAAGAATTTTTAATTTCAAGATTAATTACATCCAAATTTCATTTCTAGTAGTATTGGTATGCAAAGGAACATGTCGCAAATTCAGGGCTTTCAAGCACTATCATTTCAACAGATATGACTTGGGGCAGAAACGATGCACGATCTGCGAGATCTTCATAGAATGGGGCGGCAACTACTGTCCATGCTGCAATTATCGTCTAAGGACAAGACCCAAAGATACTCGTTCAAGGCATAAGGCATTGCTGACTCGTAAAATCAAGAGAATCTAGAATTATAAACTCGTAATTTTTAGATTATTTTGTTGTGACCTGTAAGGGAATTTGTCATAAATACAAAGTGACAAAACTTCATTCTGAAATGGGTGGGAGATATGATAACGGACATAAAAGATGCAATGAGTGTGAAATTTTTATCAAATGGGATGGTAAACGTTGCCCATGCTGTAGTCTATTACTGAGATTGAGACCAAGGAGTGGAATTACTCGTTCACAATTTATGGAATCCAAAGATGTAAAGAGAATCTAGAAATGAAATGTCATTTAATTTGTAAAAATTATGATTTGGATCAGACACATGAGATTGACTCAATTGATGGTGTTGAGAATTTCTGGAAGAACTGGAATAAGAATTTCGGTGAGCACATGAAATGTCTGCATGATTATGTTAATGTGACTCTAGAATAATTTTAAAATATCAAAAACCAACATACTCTCAACATATTTTGGCGTGCAAACCAATTACTGTATAACGGATAGTTTTAAGCCAATAAACCTTCTTTTGACTAATTGTCTGAACTAACTGATATAATCACAACCAAAGAATCAAATTTGTCTGATGCGACAAACAAAGACTATGATTTTAGATTGGGATCTATGATTAGATTTACAACTCAGTTAACCAATGGAAGTTAAAAAACAGATAAGATTAAAAAATATCAAGTGCACTGAATGATGTGAGTGTTACGAGTCAACTTCGTGCTGATCACGATCAAATTCGACGTCTTCAAAAAGTTACTCTGAAATGTTCATAGGAACCACTCAAGGTTACCGAAATACCTTTTTCAGATATTGATAAGATCATCATCATAATTACTGAATTTATCGATGCAGTCCATTATGGGGGAGAAGAAGATTCCTATTTTCCATGTGTTGCAAGCTATGATACGTTAAAAGATAAAATACACCGGTTGATGGTTGAGCATGAATTTGGAAGAAAGAGTGCGCGAAACATTAGAAATGAATTACAAAAATGGAGAAATGGGGAAGATGCAAGAGAGCCGGTTGCAAGACATTTGAAAGTCTATTCGGTATACCTGTTTGATCACCTAAACAAAGAAGACAAATTCTTTGATGAGGCAGAAGTAGAAGTATTGTCGAAAGAAGAATAAATGGAAATGTTTGAACGGTACAGATCTGTTAACGCTACAGTAAAAAAATAGATGATATGATCAAAGAAATAGATTGGTTAGAGTCAAGATCATGGTTTGTGTCATGATCTTGTCTGTGATGCATGTCATCTACGTTGAGAATACAATCGTGGCTATTTTTCAATAGTTTAATTTCCTAGATTAGAATAAATTTTGATATCTGTTAAATTTCCATCAAATGATGTCACCACTTTGCGAATCTTACTTTTGTGTTTGAATCTCTTTTTCTTATCCGTGGCAATCTCTCCAGATAGTATGAGTAAGTTTTTTTCCTTTAACTCGCGTAACCTTCTGTAGGTCATGCTGCTTGATAATCCTGTCTCCTCAGAAATCTGAAGCGCCGTTTTTGACTCATCTTTAATGCATGTGATAATTTTTCTATTCACATGATCAAGCATTACTTCAAGAATTTCATTTCCTCTTTCCTGATTGATTCCATGCGCTGTTTCCCCACGATAAAATATTACTGACATTTACTTCAAATCCTCTGGGTCTTGAATTTTCATGCAAATTGTATTTTGATCAGTGTTTGTAATGTCTATTTTGACAGACAGGTGATGAGCCATATTTTCATGAATCCTGGCCAAGAATTGTGAGAATTCAATACATGAACCATGGTGAATGCAAATATTGTGTGTTATATTTTCAACATTGTGTTTTACTGTCCCGTATCTAGACGCATTGACTACTAATACATGCATTAAATTATCAAATGACATCTCATCGAACTTAAGAAAAACTAATTCTCTATGCACCACTCCTCCTACATCCTTTGCAATTCGCTTGATGGTTTTTTCCTCCATTTGTGAAAAAATCTGTACTATTGATCGTTTTGTAAGAGAAACCAGCTCAATATCGCTCGCAAATCTTTCCAGTGTGACGTATTTGCCAAGAATGTTATTGATCAGCGAATTTGTGCTAATGTTTTTTGATTTTGCTTCTTGTTCAATAATTGTAAAAATGTCCTTGTAAATACGACTGGAAAATGTCACAGTATCCTGCTTAGAACCTTTTTCTTTTTTATTCAAAATTTGAAAATCTCATTGTTGAATAAGATCTACTCTTATTTACATATGATTGAAAAACATGCCGTTTGGAATTTGTGAATTTTGGTCAGTTGCATGAACACAAATCATCACAAATCAACGCAGTGTACTTTTTAATAATAGTGGTTCACAATTATTGGAGATATTTTTGTAGTAATATTGTCGCACTCAAAAACCGTATACGTAATGTCTCAATGTAAGCTAAGCAGGCTTAAAAAAATAGGGTTTGCCAGATGCACGAAATGTCAGTGTGATTTTAATTTGGATGATATAGTTGCAACATCCACATCAAAGAGGTACTGTTATGAGTGTGCGGTCAAAATAAATCTTGTAACGGGGAAAATAATAAAAGATCTGAGTAATGATGAGTTTCTTTTAGATGTTACAAGTCATGTTGATTCGATTGGGAAAAAATTAGAAATTAATAAAGATATACGTAAATTGGCAAAACTTTTGATCAGTACCGCAGTCTGCAATAAACACTATGTCTCAAAAAACAAGATCGGTCTTGCATGTGCCGCAATTTTTCTTGCATGTCGAATTGAGAACCAATTCATTCTTGATGGTGCTTTTCCCGTATCAAAAAAGATTTTACAGATGAATGCCAGTTTATTGCAAAAGAAGCTAACAAACACAGATATTTTCACATTGTCAAAATTCATTCATGGATCGGATCTTCGAAATTGATTGAGTGCCATTTTCAGCAAAATTCATGCGAGGTTTTACATTAATGGCCATCACATGCAATAATGTTTGTCATAGGTACAGGGCTAAAAAACCAAATAACATAGGAAGATATTTGTCGGGTCAGAAGCGATGTAATGCCTGTGAAATTTACATCTATTGGGATGGCTTATGGTGTCCTTGTTGCAATTACAAATTGCGACTAACCCCGCGTAGTTCAAAATACAAGAAAAAATACGTGAAAGCAATTTCTGAAAATAAGGAAATCATTACCCATGGTTTGTAAAGGAATGTGTCACAAGTACAGGGCAAAATGGACTACTCAAACGCAACGTTATGCAAGTGGGCAAAAACGTTGTAATATTTGTGAAATTTTTGTTAGCTGGGACGGAATTTTCTGCCCTTGTTGTAGTATGTTACTAAGGACAAGGCCCAGATCAGTCAAGGGGAAAATTTATGCAAGGATCAAAGGATGAATCATGACTGGGGAAATTTCCTTGATTTTGAAAACTAGGCTGTCGCAAAAACTATGACAGATGTGTATGTGCTGCTTAATTGCAATATTGGTTCCGAAGTTCAGGTCATTGATAAACTAAAAATTTTGAATTAATTAAAGAGATTAAGGTGTTTTTGGAATGTTTGACATATTGGTCAAGGTGGAACATTTGGAAATAAAGAAAATAAACCGGGCTATTACAACAAAAATCCACAAAATTGAACATGTTCAATCCACTCAGACATTGATAGTTACTGAATAAGATGAATTCCATTTTTTATTCTAATTGTATTTGCTTTGATCCCAAAAAGGATCTGAATCCTACAAATCGTGTCGATTTACTTGACTGGTTGTAGGAAATGTATGTCTATAATTTTATCTGGGTCTGGTAATAAGAAAGAGACGTGCATTTGATGTGTCGATAGTTGGATATTAAGTCAATTTAAACAATGCATATCCGTGTCTTTTAGTGGTTACGACGTTTCAATTAATTGCTGAACAGAGTGTTTTTGACTGTAATCACTGAGGGGTAAATCCGTGGTATCCGCCAGTCTGTGTATCTTTGTCTGTTGGGACAGGTTCAAAAAGTGAAACAAAATACTCATCAGGATCTAATACAATTACATTTTTTCCAGAATCTTTCTCTATAATATCCCTGTAAACTTGGACTCCTTTTGACTTTAGCTCATCAACTGCAGATTGAACATCACCTACAAGAAATCCAACTGTAATTCCATTTTCAAGCGAACTGCCCTTGTGTAATTCTGTCTTTGAAGCTGGATGTAGACTGATCAGAGAATTATCGCCGCTGCCCAAGTCAATCCAGTTTTCTCTTTGCTCTTTAATTGGGAGGCCAATCAAACCATGGTAGAAGTCTAAAGATTTTTCCATATCTGATACCGCAAGCATAACATTTCCTATTCTTTTGATGTTCATAATACCTTCAATTTTTTTATTAGATTTATTCCTTGCTGCGTGAATTATGTTGACTGAACAAGAAAATGTTGTTTATTTTTAACCTGGTGTATTTCTATCAGGATTCATAAATTATCAGTTTGTTTTTTCATCATGACATGCAGGGAATTTGTCACGTCTACAAAGTGACAAATTCACTCAATTCTAAGATAAGAATATCTTTGTCTTCAATATCGCAAATTTCGACTGAAAACCAATTATCAATTTTTTTCAATAATTGATGCATTAGATTACTTACAAAATAATTCATTTGTCCCGTCTTGTTTCTCCTGTTAATTATTTTTTAATTGAAATCACAATTATGGTGATCCCACTGCCCTCTCTAGGTAATAATTGGACTGGTTCATACTATGATGAAAATTCTTTTGTAAAATAAAGTGCGATAATAATTATTTCTTCATCAGACTCTCTTTTTCTATTATTTCTTAGGCTTCTTTTCCTTTTTCTTTACTTGTTGTTCCTTTTTGTATTTCTTAACTCGTTGTTTCTGTTCGTCTGCCTTCTGTCCTTTCAGTTTCCTTCCATCTTTTTTCTTTGATTTTTTCTCAGTCATATTGATCATCTGAATTCTGTTCGTCTGCCTTTTCAAAAGTCATTTCCTTTCTTTGACAGGACTCACATTTTTCCATCAGACCAAATTCATTCCTGTACTGACCTTTTCCATCACATCTGAGACAATTCAATCTGATCTAATTAGATTAGATACAGATTAAGGGTTACTCTTCAGATTCATCCCTGACTCTAAATTCATCTGGAAATCTTCTCTTTTAGCATGCTTTGAATCGAGAATTATTATTTTTGAATAATTAACATAAATCAGAACTAGAATTCATACAATATTATTGCATGTCATAGCATGGGCCTCTCAAGTTCCAGATGGCATTTTATTCTATTCAAGGTTTAAGTCCTCCCAAAATATTTTAAAGTTTAATTTTCAAAACATGATATTTTTTTTGACGCAAGTTATACTGGAACCGATAATTTCTGTAAATTGTTATAATGAACTCTCAAAAAATCCATGATCTTCCTATCTTCATTCTTATCAATCGGTGTTCCGTTTGCAAGAATGCTGAGGTATTTTAAATTGGATTCTAGCTGTCGTATTGATTTTTTAATCTCGTCTTCATGCTTTAGTTTTAAAAATTCTATCATGTTGTCTTCTATTTGCATGATATCCTTCTCTAAATCTTCGATATCTTGATAACGATCATCAGGCATTACTTCTCTAGAATTTATATTGCAAATAACTTTGATTGTTAAATTTTTGAATTACTGTGTGAAAAATTGAAAAAAATTAAACATATTTTTATTTCAGATGTTTAATTTTTGAAAAAATGTAACTATAGCCCCATGTTGGAATTAACCCAATTTACAATGGTCATAATGTTTTGAACGTTTCCAAACTCTTCGCCCTCTAGACTTACAAATAATAGATGTTCGTTAGGCAACGGTACGGTAATTCTTTTTATTTTGTCATACGCTACAATTGCATACTTTCCGTTTCCAATTTTTGCCGAGAGTTTTTCACGTTCTCGCCAGGACTTGATCGATCTTTTCAAAGATTCTTTTGTTTCATCCGTGCTAAGATAGCTAGTGGTATTATCTCTGATGCTATTCCATAGGATGTTTGCGTCATGATCACATATTATGGCAATCCTTGAGCTAGGAATCTCACCCAAGATCATGTTGAGCAGTTTTTCTTCGTTTTCATTCACATTTCGTGTTGCTGACATTACTATGAATTGTTTCAATAGAACATAATCTTGATGTATAATTTACTTTAGAATTGTTTAAGAATTTAAAAAATTTCAAACATCTTTTAGCAATTCTGATGGATTACAATAAATCTAATGATCGTTAGTACATTGCATGATAACAAAAATAGAAAATGATGAAAAAAAGAGAATTCAGGAAAAATACAGAGAAGAATTCAAGGAGAAATTTAGACAAAGAATTGCAAAAGGCGAAGTGATGGACTTCACCTAGAAAACGTTTCTCTACAAAATCCCTATTTATTTATTATATTGTTTGTAATTGTAGATTTTATTTCCTGAATCTTTCTGGTCTTTTTACTAATAATTTCTGAAATGTCGTTCATGGAACTGTCAATATTGTAACACTCCCCTAGCCCAATGGATCCCGGCAGTACTATTGCGTATCCAAATTACGGAAGATTCCAGGTTCATGTTTCTGATGAGGGTCATTTTTGTAAGTTGCAATGATTGAGGCATATCTTGGAGTAAGAGTTAACCCGAAACATCTACCTGATAGAATACAAATATTCTAGATTCCAAAGAAGACAAGTGTAGCTATGGAAATTACAATGCCTACAAAAATCAGTGTTCTTCTAAGGGGTTGTGAGGTACTATGTGACTATCATGTATCTTATTGGGGGTAACAAAAAATAAGCATATTCATGTTAAACATATATGAATTTTTGATATATTTGATAAAATGTAACAAATGTTAAGATTATTTTTAAAATGATTAAAATATTTGCGTTACATATAGTGGAATAATGAGCGTACTGAATTGCAGGTATTATGGTTTTGAATGCAATTATGAGATGGAAGGAGACATCAAAATAATAGCAGATGAATTCAAAAATCACATAAAAAAAGAACACATGATTGATTATCCAAAAGAAATCCTAACAAACATTATTCTTAGGAAAAAACCCTGACTCTATAGAAAATTCAATGCATGTTGAATCAAATGAAGTGGTTCTATTGAATATCATTTTTGCCACATTTCCACAATGAGTACAAACCAGTTTCATTATTCAGCCATCATTGCAAGTTATTTCAACATTTGTTAATATATTGCAAAAAAGTAAATGATTTAAAGGAAAACCAATCAATAATTTTGAAATCATTAAGAACCATGGTAATTTTTTTTATAAATAAGATTAAATTCAATTTGGAGTGATTAAAGTTTTAATAAAATCAAATTGTACCAACAGTGATGGTGTCAAAAGAAATTGAACAATTAGCATCAGAGATTTTCAAAGCTGATCCAAAAATTATTCATCAAGGTCTAATAGATTTGGAGGGAAATGTCATGCTTGACCAATCTTTAGCTGCATCAAAACCCACTGAACCTGATCCTGACAGAATCAAGTTTTACAATCAGCTTCATCTAAGACGAAATGCCCGGGAGCACTTTGATGATGCGTATGGAAAAACAGACTATGTTCACATTATTAGAGAAAAAATGCAGCAAATGATTCTATATTTGCCAATGATTACAATTTATCTTACTTTGGAGAAGTCTATTACTCCTGAAGAAGTAAAGGTTGCTGCGCAAAAAATAAAATTCATAGACAATGAATTTTTCACCAATGCAGTCAAAATCTAAATAATTTAATCTTGTCAAAATCATGATATATCAAACGATTGCTCAATGATGACAGACATTATTAAAATTTTCAAGAATTTTTCCCAATCATGTATTTTTTCTGATTTTCGGCAAATTCCAATTATATTTCATTGCAACGAGCCTGAGTCCAGTAGTGACCGTTATTCCCAAAATTGCGGCAATGTATAATTGGTCACTTACTAGCAAAATCAAATAAAATGTGATAATTCCCACAAAGCTAGCAGAGGCGTAAAACTCCTTTACAAAAACAATCGGAACGTTGTTTACAAACACGTCTCGCAATACTCCTCCTCCAATCGCTGTAAGTATGCCTGATACTGAAATTGCTAGAAAGTCCAGTCCAAACAGGGTGAATGCAAACATTGCACCAATAATTGTAAAGATTCCAAGTCCTATGGCATCAAATTTTAAGAATAAATTCCAATGTTTTTTTAAACGAGAATGTAGCAAAAAAATTGCTATCGCAGTTGCCAGTGCAACCGTCACATATGTTGGATCTGAGATTGAGTTTGGCAAAGAATCTTTGAATAGCACATCCCGTATCGTACCTCCTGCAACTCCTGTTATTATTGCCAAAAGGACTATGCCAACAATATCTGCATTGTGCTCTATTGCCTTGAATGCCCCAGTAACTGCAAATGCCATTGTTCCAAAAACATCTAAAATGTATATGAAAAATTCAATAGGAAAAGCAAGATGGTCCAAGTATGATTGTAGGTTAATCTGATTTATTAATATTGAAAATTTTACTTGTTTCTGATTTTGTTTGCGTATTCTTTAATGTCAAATGCACCTATTAATTGAGAAATTTATTTGCAGTGATTCTCTCTTGAATCTATTTCGTATCAATTTTTTATGAGTTACCTACGGGGATTTTCTTTTGACAAAATCCATAATGACTTCTTTAGAATAGTCTATTCCGTGCACTTTGTCCATATGTTGTTTATAATCCTCAATCACATTATCGATTTCGCCTTCTGTAACATATTCGCATTCGTATCCGTAATCTTTGCATTGCAGACTTACCATGCCTTTTTTAGGCTTTTCTAGAATATAACTTTGATAAATTAATCCTCACTGTCGAAATTATTCTCTAATCCTCAAAAAATCATCACACTTCTTTCTGCATCAAAAGACTCTGAACCTATTCATGCTATTATCTTACAAAAACACTAATAGACTAATTGAAAATTTATCCATTCTGCGTCCATCTCTATCTCCAAAATGGTGGGTGAGTTCTTGTGGAGTTGAACCTATTGCAGTATAGAACTTTTAATTTAGTACTCTTTAGTTTGACGTTCTTTAGGATTCTAAACTAGTAACAAAAAAAAAATCGTTCTTTTACGCCTTGCCAATACTCGGCAAATCTATTTTGGAGTTCAAATCGTCGATGTTTTGAAATAATTTTAGCCTATGAACCTTGGATATTTGCCAGTCTCAGTTAATTTGAGCCAATATGTTTCTCTATCCTTGAATTTTTGATCTTGAATATTCAAATTTTATTTAAAAGATTGCGTAAGAATAGGTGAATTGGAATTTGGCGACTATTTGCTCCTATTGGTATTGCTAAAATCTCATATTCTGTGTTTTGTTTACTTCAAATTCATTCACAAGTCAACCGTAAAGAAAGATGATGCAAAATCGGCACCCACAGGCATTCACGCAAGGAGATCCGATACGCCTATCTGATTTATTTCACTATGCAACTCTTTGATTTTATGATCACAAAAATTTTAACCTGATTGAATTGTAAATAAAATTATGGCATGCACTTGCAAGAATCATTTGGAAGAATTTACTTGCTCGGGTGCAAGTTGTCATGTATGTGTATTGGGGGAGGAAAATTATATCGAGAATCCGCACTTCCCTGTGGAAAAGTATTGCCTAAACTGTGCCATGAAAAAAGCCGGATTTACCATGGAAGAATTAGCTCATTTAATTTTGGCAAATCCTGACAATGGTTCTCAATGTGATGACAAATCATGTTAGAAAAAGGAATTAAGTTGAAGATGTCCTAATGCGAATGCCGTGTAGTTATGCAAGAATTGCTTATCCTGTAGAATTGCACTTTAATCTTTCAAGGTTTATTGAACAAATAGATTGATGATCAATAAAATAATAAAGAAAGTTAAATCCCTTCGACTTCTTAATGGAGTGATGAAAAATAAACCTGATTATTTTTACATACCATGTACCAGAAATCCCAAATTGATGGACATATTTCTAAAGGTTGACGGATATTCAAAATTAATATTTTGTTCCACGACTATGAAAATCGGGGATATCAATCACTGACATGGCTAAATAAATGAAATCAAAATTTTATCATGCGGACTGATCTCGATTTTTGTGATTTGGTATGATTCACTTCATGCTTCAAAATTGATTGAAATTCCACAAATCATACTTTCTTGAATTTTTTATTGATGCCTTCTCTGTATGTAACTCTTCATTAACTAATACGATGCAATTGATGATCAAAAAATGGTTATAGTGATATCGACAAAGAAGAAACAGATTTGTCATCTGAATCGTTGTCAGTACCCAAACTCTTCTTTGATAAGGGTACTATTCGCATAGAAGACAGTAAGCTTGTACAAATTCCAGGTACAAAGTATGACGAAAGGACAAAATCTCTTAGATCTTACGGTTTGAATTATTTTGAAATTGTCAAATATCTAAAAAACAGTGATCTTGATTTTGTTGATGATGTGGCTGACTTTATACCATCTCCTGTATTTCAAATGAGGGATTTAGTTCTGCGGGATTATCAGCAGCGAGCTGTACAAAACTGGGAAAAATCATCCATGAGGGGATGTGTCGTCTTACCTACTGGTGCTGGAAAAACTGCAATAGGAATTCATGCCATTCAAAAAGTAAATGCGTCAACATTGGTGGTGGTCCCAACAATTGATTTGATGGAACAATGGGAAAAAAATATCTCCAAGTATCTGTCAATTAGCAGTCCTCACTCTTTACAAAACGTTCGTATTGGCAAATTGGGTGGAGGTGAGGATGATCTTCAGGCAATCACCGTGGCAACCTATGATTCTGCATATCTCCGAGCATCCTTCATAGGGAATCAGTTCAAACTAATCATTTTCGATGAAGTGCATCATCTTCCGGCACCTGGGTATCGTTCAATCGCAGAACAGTTTGTTGCACCGTACAGGTTGGGTCTGACTGCTACAATAGAGCGAGAAGACGGGTTACATGAATTGATTCCATACCTTACTGGCGGAATCGTGTTTCAGATTGGTTCTCAAGAACTTTCAGAACAAAAGCATCTTGCAGATTACACCGTCGACAGAATCCAAGTTAATCTAACCGCTGAAGAACAACACGAATACGAGGTCAATCAAACAAAATTCCTAACAAATATGCGAAGATTGGGATTCAAAGTTCCATCAATGTACAATTTAAAACGATTGATCATGATGTCAAATAAAAACAAGATTGCAAGAGAGGCAATGCTTGCACGAAACAAAGCAGGTGAAATCGCACTAAACAGTGAATCTAAAATAGACGAATTGCAGAAAATTCTGCAGCAAAACAAGAATTCAAAGACAATAATTTTCACACAAAACAACAAAATGGTCTATTATCTTTCAAACCGATTCCTGATTCCGCATATTACGTACAAGACCCTCAAAGAAGAGAGACGGGATGTCTTAGATGGGTTCAAATCTGGAAGGTATGGGGCAGTCGTGACCTCCAAAGTATTGGATGAGGGAGTGGACGTTCCAGATGCCGAATTGGGAATAATCATGAGCGGGACGGGAAGTGGTAGAGAGCTAATACAGCGGCTGGGCCGGATTCTGAGGCCCAAACAGGATGGCAGAAAGGCCAGGTTGGTTGAACTGGTGTCAAGACATACTAGGGAAACAGGCACCAGTGCAAAGAGAATATCTGCATTGAAAAAAAATTCTTCTGTTGGTGTCAATTCGTCGCATTATGGAAATTGAATCATGTATGACAAAATTCCAAAAATAATTGAGAGGAATTTCTGATGTTCTCTTCAGATCTTTTGCGAATCAAGATTGGACGAGGCAAGGTCATGCCGTTGTTTTGCACTTCAGATTTTGGCAACGGTACTGACTATGAACTTGCCAACAGGTTGATTGTGTTTTTTACAAATGCCCAAAAAAATAAGCAATGCAAGGGGGATTTGCTCAAAAAAATTAACTTGCTTGAATCTGAATACGATTACAAGCTGGTCCGAGGATTGCTTGCACTACTAGATCGTCGTTCGGTTTTTGGACAACTAGCGTCATCATCTACCATCGTAACTCCTGTGTCAATGCGAAAAAAACTGTTTGAAGAATCTTCAAAACAAGGCTTGGCCGTGTCTGATTCCAAAAGAAAATTCATCATACAAAAAATTGCAAGTCAGATGCATGTCTCACCCGATGTTGTTGAAACTGTGATGTGGGGTGATAAAGATGAGAATCTTTTGTTGACGCAGTTTGATACCATTAATCCCAAAGATCTGATTTTATGGTACAATCTTTCACTGCTCCAAACACTTCTTTTCAAATGCACTCGATTGGAGTTTTATATCCATGGGGGACTGCATTGGAAACGAGTTTTACGCGATGTCAAAAGATATGGCCTCATGTACAATTTGGAATATGGTTCTGACGGTGACGATTCGATAAAATGCATCTTGGAAGGTCCGTTCACACTTTTCAAAATGACTGACAGGTACGGCTCGTCCATGGCCAAACTGTTGCCGTCAATCGTTGGCACGCCAACTTGGAAAATTAACGGCTCGATTACAAAAAAGACCGACAATGGCCAAAAAATCTATTCGTTTGAGTTATCTGATGAGAGTACTTGTGGATTCCTTCGCTCAAGAATAGAACCTGTGCCTAACAGTGGGAGTAATGCCCTGGATGACTGCTATGTTTATGATAGTGCCACTGAAGCGACATTTGCCAAGCGATTTTACCAGCATTTTGATCAAGATGACCAGTTTGGATGGAAATTGTCCAGGGAACCTGACCCGTTGATTGCAAATGGCAAGGCCATGATTCCTGATTTTTTATTTGAAAGGTTTGGACGAAAAGTATATTTTGAAATTGTGGGGTTTTGGACAAAGGACTATCTGGAGAGAAAGGCTGCTAAACTCAAAGTGTTGTTTGACGGTAATGATAAAAACAAAAAATGCGTGGATTTGTTAGTTGCAGTAAATTCTGAATTGGCGTGTTCGCAAATAGAGACGATTTCTAAAGACCGAATTTTTACTTTTAAAAAAGAGGTTTCAATAAAACCCATTCTGGAACATTTGAGAAAAATTGATGATGAGATAACCAAAGAAAAGATTGAAGATACTCAAATAGTGTTGGATGAAAATAACTTGGATCTAATTTCTATAAAACAAATCGCTCAAAAATATGCAATTCCAGAAGATGCAACATTAAAAATCCTTAATGCTGCTTACCCTGACCGGTACATTGCAATGGGGTCATACTTGATATCAAAAGAAAAAACTAAGATTGTAAATGACTCTGTTGATGGTATCTCTAAGTTCGTTGATGCATGTGATGTGATGGCCTCAAATGAAATTCCTGACTCATGTCATGCAGATTTATTGTCCAAATTGGGATATGATGTGATCTGGAATGATTTAGATCCTAACAATGCGATAATATCTAAAAAATGATCCCGCATTTTTCTATCTGAATTGCCATATGCAATTGAGTGATATGTTGGTTGTCTGTTTGATGCTTATTCGAATTCTGGTCCCAAATCAATTCCCTAGACTTGCTGTTGAATCATGCGTCTTGATCTATGTTTCCGCCTTGACCGTAAAGCACGTTCATCGTATACGTGTCTGTGATGTCTGGATGATTTCGTAATCTTTTCACGATTTGCTCTATTCCGTTGGGATCTGCAGTTACAATTTTCAGAAAAATGTCATATTTTCCCCAAATCCCGTTGATTTCTGATACTTCGGAAATTTCCTTTAGCTCGAAAATTATTTTGGACTCGTTGCCTGTATTACAATTGATAAGAATGTAAGCTTGCATATGTCAGATTCTACTAATAGTAACTAAAGTTTTTCGCATGTGTTATGTTAATTTTAGAGGAATGTTCCAGTAACTGCATCTATTCTGGCAATGGCGACTTTCTTCTTTTTGTCATGGCACTCTATCTCATAAATTGGAATGAATATCTCAAGGAACTCTGTAATGGTAAAATCGTCTTGATTGATTTCAATGTCTGATGAGATGTTATCTTTGAATTTCTGTCCTAGCATCGAAAACACCTCGCTGTCCTTGACATTGTTTTTTCTAATATGCTCTTTGTTCACATCTAGTATTCTTTGAGCATAATTCTCAATGCTATCTGAATTTATGCTGTATGGAAACGTCGTCTCCAATCCGTGATTGTCCAAATACAACGAATCAGTTGCATTCCTTACTGCCTTTTCTGTTACCATAACCTCTAGATCCTGTTTTGTCATTCCCACACCCTGTTTCATTTTTTTCCATACTCCTGATTCATTTACAATTGAAAATTGCTCATTGCCAATTGTCACTTCTCTGACATCTGAATCTACTTTGACCGTGTATGAGACATCCCGATTAAAATCTACATCATAATTTCCTGAAACAAAAATGACCTGTTCCAAGAACAACTGCGGATTTTCCACTGTTATTTCATCAGCTTTTGGTCGCCTTAATGCGGAACCAAAAAGTGATGTTTTTTTTGTATTTAGAATTTCCACAATATCTTGTGGCATCAGCTTTGTTTTGAGGACGATCGTCTGTTTGGTTGGATTATTGTCCGGTTTTAGGTTTGTTTCATGTGTCAATTTAGTTATTTTCTGGGTCTTCTGCGTGGATTTCTTTCGTAAAAATTCTCGATATTGTCAATCCATTCCTTGGTCTCTGTAAGATTTGAACGATTATGTGGTCTTTTTCCGTTACTTGACAAAATTTCACTGTTATTCTCATAAAATTTATCGGTCTCATCAATTAGGACGTCGAGAAACTGTGAAGCTCCCTTGACCTCTTCACTTTTAGGCTTTTGATGTGTGACTACTGACTTGGCTAATGTCTCAATCTTTGCAATTTTTATTCGATATTCGCTTAGAATTCTGTGTTCAAAGGAAATCATTTCGTTTTCTGATGGATTTTACTAGTGTATGTTCATTTCGGTGTCAAATTTGTCGAGTTTGTCTGTTAACCATACATTGACTTGTCTATTGTCTGATCCGCTGAATTATTTTGCGCTGAAAAACCACTAAAATTCGAACGAAGTATTTTTTGTACATGGCCTGACACTCTTGCAACGTTATCCCATACGTTGTGAAATGCAACCCTGTTTAGATCTTCTTCATCCACATGTGAGAATATTGCCAAGCCTATCACTTCATCGTTGTTCTTTATCCACTGGTGTCCTACTTTGCATACCGTGCAGATTTCACTGATCTCCATGATTGCTTTTGAAAATGACGGATTTTTCATAACAAGTAATTTTGCATCCTGTGACGGAAATCTCATGTTTACGTTCACATGTATCCTGTCTTCCCTGTTTGCATTTTTACTGACTATAACATTTGTACCCACGTGAAATTGCCAATCTACAATCTTGCTTTTCTCTCTGATCTTTTCTGTCTGATCCTCATAATTGATGTTGGTAATTCTGATAAAGTCTTCCACCAGCACTTTCATCTGCTCTGATGTCTTTGCCATGATGTCGGTCATCTTCAGTCACATATATTCATGATATGGAAAAAAGGAATTAATGGCTGTGTCCACAGCCACAGGAATCGTGACCTGCTTCTCCTTGTGATTCTGCTCCTGCGCATTTGGAACATTTGTTCGCACCTGTTGGTGAGAAAAATCCAATTCCACAAGAGACACATTTTTGGTTTGTCATGATCAAAAACACTTGCTACTAGTATTATACCTTGATTTCAAACCTTGATGTTGTGGTAATGTGTTGAAGTTGATGAACAAACTTCTTGTTAATTTAAGAAATATTATGGTGACTTGTGAACTATTCAGATGGATTTGCTTTTCCAATATCTCTTGATTCGTCATTCTTTTTGAAGACTCTGTATTCCCCAATTATGCCGTTGCATTTTTCACAAGTGTATTGACCTCTTTCTACTAGGATCAAATTGTCAGCGACTTCCTCGTTAGGATTTTCTTCCAAGTGAATTTTTGGTGGATTACTAAATTCGGTTTCACATTCTTTGCAGTAGTGCTTGGACATTTTTTCTGTCTCGATTTTTCCGATTGGGGCCAAAAATAACTTGCCGACTCCAAGATCTGCCTTCTTTGCTTGTTCTTCGGTCAAATCGGCAATTATGTAGCCGCCTGAACCTTGCACTTTGAGCTCTGTCAATTCACATTGGTAATTTTGTTGGCATTAAAATACTATTTGTAAGCGAATTATGTCAGAAATTTTGTTTATATCATTTTTCTGTCAATTTGACTGATATTTTTGTCATTGGTCTTGACAGCTCATCTGGAATTATTATTAGCAGTCCTGCATTCTTATCCACATTACATGTGCCTGAAAATCTTTGATGGTTATTCACATGACATCCTTCCTGATTATAGTACTCAAAGTTTTCAGGATATAAAAAATAATTCTCTTGTTGAACATTGGATGGCACAAAATATGCATCGAATCCAACTGCTTTATCATTAATTGAGATTGCATATTCATAGTTTACAGATTTCTTTGATGTACAAATTGGGATGCACTGTGCAAATCCCCCTTGCAATTTTTGTTTTTGTAATTCGTCAGAATATGCTGTGTTGGGGATGGATTTGTTTTCTTCAAGTGACTCAAGTTGATTTCCGATAAAATCTAAACCTGTTTTTATATAGTGAAACCATTGAGATTGACAGTCTCTGTAATCATATTGGACCGCAACCACTGGTTTATTGTTTACATACTGAAGAGAATTCTGTTTCTGTTTGGCGCCATGTTTTGAAATGTCTGATTTTTCTCCTGATCCTGGAGTAATTTGCCGTTCCCATACTGTGGATACATCAACTATCAGATTTCTTGGGTAGCTTTTCCATTCGGGTTGAAAATGAACATAATTGGAATATTCATTGAGCTGTGTTGTCATCATGTTGGAATTAGACACCTGGAATTCTTTGATGCCTCTGCATCATCAAATGAATCAAAAATTACAAAAAATGTCAACATGACAATCGTTGTCATTGACATCATGTGGAATGGACTCATTTACGTTCTCCCAAATACCAAAAAATTGATCTGTGTTTCTTGCAACGATATGGGTCTTCACAAAATATTTTGTCTGTAATGTTTTCACCCATGTCAGTCCTGACTGAAGTCAAATGCTTCACGTTCTAATTTCCGACGTAATTGTAGTTAATACTGTTATGTCGTTTATTTTGATGTGGAAATCATCTGTAAGAGAAATATGGTTGTCCATTTGGCGTTTTGTGGATCTTCTTGACTTTGGTGAATTGCCGCTAATGCTTTCCATGTACCAACTCACATATTGTTTGATATATTTTCCTTGGAAATTTTTTCATCAAAAAATGTCCAATTTGGAAGTGAAATTTAACATTACATGTACAGATTCATAAAAAAATTTCCAATTTGGAAAATAGTTCCATGATTAAATAATAATTATGACCATGATGAATTAAGTTGATAAAATTGGTTTTAGGAACTTGAGTAGTATTTATTCGGAGAAATGTTTGTCTACAAAGCCAAATACAATTATTTTCTATTCTCTTGAAAAAAAGTTAGTCTCCTTCTCTGGGGAGACAAATGCATTAACTAGTTTATGTGAGCAACAGGGCTCTTCCAGCTAACACCGTGAAATGTCTCTGACTCGTTGAATCTGTTAAAACTAAGTTTCTGTTAAAACCCCTGGCCAAAAATTCCCACCTATTTGTTAAATTTTTAAACGCAGGTTGATGATTTTATGAAAAAATTACCGACAGAACATTGAATTCTTAATTAATTTTGAATTCATTTCTTTTAAAATAAGAAACAGCTTCATAATTCGGCAACTTTCTTCACTTTTGAGGAAATCAGAGAGAACCCGTTGATATAATCATCAGCACAATACTTGAATTCTCAAAGTAAATAACACTTTGAATTTGATCAGTAGATTCTTATCTAAAAATTTGAGGCAAACTGCATGGCCTTGATAAAGAACAATTCACCTGTACTGTTCTTTTATAGCAATTCAAAAAAATGGCTGGCAAAAATTTCCAAGAAAGAATCTTTTCATACTCATATCGGAGTGATCAAACATTCAGACGCAATTGGCAAGGAATACGGTTCTAGACTGATTACAAACAAGGACAAGTATGTCTATCTCATGGAGCCTACAATGTATGACTATGTAATGAAGATTCAGCATGGCACTCAGATTGTATATCCAAAAGATATCGGCTACATCATAGCAAGATCCGGAATAGGCAGCGGGCAAAAAATCTTGGAAATTGGAACTGGAAGCGGCTCGCTTACATCTTTTGTAGCAGGCGTTGTAAGGCCTAGAGGACATGTTTACACTTTTGACGTGGATGAAAATTTCATGAAGATAGCGGCAAAAAATATCAAAAAGGCCGGGGTTGAAAAATACGTAACGCAGCACAATCTTGATCTAAAGACTGCAAAGAAAATGCCTCTGGAAGACATGGATGTGGCATTCGTTGATTTGGGTGATCCATGGGTTGTGGTTCCTCAGGTAAGGCAGATGTTAAAGGGAAGCGGATGTATGTTTGCCATTTGTCCTACGATGAACCAGTTGGAAAAACTGACAATGGCTCTGGTTGAAAACGAATTCACCGACATCGAGTCAACTGAGCACATCTTGCGTACAATTGAGGCCAGAGAGGGCAAAACCAGGCACTCTTTTCAAGGGATTGGTCATACAACCTATCTTTGCTTTGCAAGAAAGGCATTTTTTGGCAGAAATTCTAAAAAATCTTCGGATAAGTCAAAATCAAATATCAAAGATGCCAAAAAATCGGCTGCAAAAACAACGATTACGAAAGCCCCCAAAAAAACTAGTACAAAAGGCGTGAAAAAAACTAGTACAAAATCATCGTAGCCATTTACAGTATTTCAAAACAGGTTTATTCATGCATCCTCTTGAACATGTTGCATGACGACTGAAAATCTATCCGCATCAATCGTTCAAAAATTTATTCCTGCAAGGGATTCAAAATCCAGAAAGGGTGACAACGGAATCACGCTGGTTGTGGGGGGCAGTTACATATATCACGGTGCCCCAATCCTGTCTTCCATCGCTGCATTGAAATGCGGCACTGATCTTGTTTACACCAGCGTTCCAAAAATTAATGTGATGTCGACTCGTGCAATATCTCCAAATCTTATTGTCATTCCGTTAGTTGATCAAAAGCTAACCTTGGGCGCTGTCAACAAGCTAATAGGTGCATTGCCACGCAACCTACATTCTGCCACAATCGGAATGGGTCTTGCAATACAAGAAAGGAATTCGTTATTGCGTTTTGTTAAGTCTTTGTTGGACCGGGATGTGAGACTGTCTTTGGATGCAAGTGCCTTGATTCCAGAAGTCTTGCCTCTTTTGGAAAATAAAAATGTCGTAGTGACTCCGCATGCCGGGGAATTCAAACGACTGTTTGGAGAAATTCCTCCTAACTCCGAAAGTGAACGGATTGCTCTTGTGGAAAAAAATGCGAAAGCCTTTGGAATTACTGTTTTACTAAAGGGTGCGACTGATATCATCTCTGATGGGTTTATCACTTATCTAAATGAGAAAAAGACGCCCTGTATGACCGTTGGCGGTACCGGCGATGTTCTTTCCGGACTTGTTGCAGGACTGCTGTCGCGAAATCGAAATGCTTTGGAGTCTGCGGCAGCTGCCGCTTTCATTAACGGGTTGGCTGGTACAGAATCTCAAAAGAAATTGGGATTGCATATGACATCCATGGATCTTTTAGATGAAATTCCTCACGTGATGATGCCGTTTGACAGAATTCTGTGACTGATATGGACCATCTCAAGCACGTAGACGCCCACATGGATGATCTGATATCCGATCTCCAAATGCTAATTCGACAACCCAGCGTGTCTGCAAAAAATGAAGGCATAGAGGAATGTGCAAAGATAGTTCAAAGATTACTAAAAGACTCCGGAGTAAAATCTGAAATTCTACGATTAAAAAAAGGCGTTGCGCCAATTGTATACGGCGAAGTAAAGTCAAAACAAAACTCGTCAAGAACTTTGATGTTTTACAATCATTATGATGTGCAACCTGCTGAACCGTTTGATCTATGGGATGATCCTCCATTTAGCGGCACTAGAAAGGGAAATAAGATTTTCGGAAGAGGTGCAACAGACGACAAGGGCGAGTTGATCACGCGAATCAAAGCTGTCGATGCATGTCTTAAAACAACGGGTGATGTCCCGTGCAACATAAAATTTGTAATTGAGGGTGAGGAGGAAACTGGAAGTGCGCACATCGAAGAGTATCTGAAAAAATACAAAAAGAAATTTTCCTGTGATGGGGTAATCTGGGAATTTGGATATGTGGATGCAAAAAATAGACCCATCATAGGTCTTGGAATGAAGGGCTTGCTGTTCGTCGAGCTGTCTGTCTTCGAATCGGTCAGGGATACCCACTCCAGCCTTGCGGTTTTAATTAAAAATCCTGCATGGAAATTAATTGAAGCTGTCAAAACGCTTAGGGACGCTGACGGAAAAATCCTCATCAAGGACTGGTACAAAGAGGTCGTGCCTTTTTCAAAAAATGATTTGGAAATAATTCGCAAGGAACCTTTTGATGAAGGCGTATTCAGAAAAGAATTCGGAATTAAATCTTTTGTGGGTGGTAAGAAAGGAATGGATGCAAAAAAGGCACTGGTAGGAGGTGCTACCTGCAATATCGCGGGATTCGTTTCTGGATATGTTGGAGATGGTGCCAAAACTGTTCTTCCAGGTGAAGCTTTGGTAAAGATAGATTTCAGATTGATTCCCAAAATGATTCCGTCAAGACAGGTTTCTAGGTTGAAAAATCACTTAAAATCAAAAGGATTTCCTGATATCAAAATCAAAGTTTTTCATGGTGAGGCAGCAGCCAGAACAGATTCTTCAAATTCGTTTGTTTCACAGGTAAAGGATGCTGCAGATACGGCATTTGGAAAATCCATTCTAAACCTCTCAAACGCTGGAACCGGACCGATGCATCCGTTTGCTGGTATTTTGAATGCTCCCTGCATCTCAATTGGCAGCACGTACATGTTTTCAAGAATTCATTCTCCAAATGAGTTTGCCAGGGTTGATCTACTGAAGAAGACAACAAAGTGTATGTGTTTGATCATGGATAATTTTGGAAACGCCTAATGAAGGCATCTGGGCAGCTTTCTGATTGCCTGTGCAAGTGACGTTCTACCTGGACTCACTATCATGATCACTAATGCTGATGCAAGGAGTATCAAATCAAATTCAACCCCGCCATCCCCTGTCATACTTTGAACTCATTTAATCACAAATTTTGCGCCAAGCATGATGATTGCCAACAATGACGTAGATAGCCTCTGAGAACTCCAATTATTAACAAAATGCCCGGGATCAGTTCTGCCAGTGCAATCGGAATTTGCATTTCTGCAGGAATTCCTGCACTTGACAAAAAAATTGACAAATCCTTCATTGAATTTGGGCATGACGTGAATTACAACTATTACGCCCGATGGCTGATCTTAAACTGACAAAGACTGCATCATTTAGGATTTTTTCTTTGATGGCTGCAGAAGTCATCGCGGTTTTCTAAAACTTTCAGTATAATTATTTTGCCCATAAATCATGCGTCAAATGTAGAAAGCCCTTTATTATGCGGCAAAATTATTTGAGTTATGTCAATGTATATGCCCGGAGCAACTGCTGTTGGAATTACTTTTGATGGGGGCGTTGTTCTTGCCAGCGAAAAAAGGATCGCATTTGGAAATTTCCTTGTAAGCAAGACGACAAAAAAGACGTTCCCTATCACTTCTAAGGTCGGTGCAACTTGTGCCGGTCTTGTGGCTGACATGCAAATTCTATCTTTACAAATCTCTGCCCTTGCAAAAATTAGAAAAATGGACATCAAAAGAGACGTTCCTCCTAATACTGTTGCAAAAATGATGTCAAACATGATGTATGAGCGAAGATATTTTCCATTACTAACTCAAGTAATTGTTGGAGGTGTCGTTGACAAACCAATAATGTACACTCTTGATCCTTTGGGGTCTGTTTTACCTGATGATTATGCCGCCGTTGGAACTGGAGCTGAGATGGCATTGGGTGTATTGGATCCACAGTTTAAGTCAAATATGAGTAGGGATGAGGCAGTTGATCTGGCAAAACGTGCGGTCAAGTCTGCTGCTTTGAGAGATTCGGCAAGCGGTGACGGTCTGGACGTACTTGTAATCACAAAAGATGGCACCGAAGAATTTTCTGAAAGTATCAAGTAATCAATATTGATTGTTTCATTAATGTGAAATTAATCGTAAATCATTTTTCCTGTTTCCCAAAATCTGTCAGAAATGTAGTGAATATTTTTTATAATTTCTCCTTTTTCCATGTTTTCTAACTCGGAGCTAGATACGATAGATTTTCCTATGGCTATGAATTTGTGATGAGATTCTTCCACGATGCATACTATCTTGTCTTTTTCAAACTCTGAAAACTTCAAAATGCCTGGTCTCATTAGGTTTGCACCCTTGCACATGAACTTGATTGCTCCAACGTCAACTGTTACAGATGGGAAGTTCTGCAATGTTTCTGTCTCTGATAAAAATGGCAGATAGTCGTCTTCAACTTTTAATATTTTCATTCCGTTGGCTGTGATGATTTGCGCGTCATCAAATATTTGATGTACCTTGACATTTTTTATTTTTGGAAACTCCATTCCCCATCTTTCTGAAACCGTTTTTAGCAGTGTAGCTGTTTCACTTTTGGAAATTAGGTTGGACTTCAATCTCTTGCAATCTCTTGTCTGATGTCTAGCAGATCTCTTAGGATCGAACTGGCAGTTTCCATGCCTCCTGCCCCTTTTCCGATGATTGTCTGAGTGCCAGAATGCTCTGATGTAAACGCAATGGCGTTCAGTGTACCGTTGACGCAAAGTGGATCGTCATTTGAGATTTCTTTTGGACCTACGACCAGTTTTTTGTCGCATGATGCGATTAATTTTATGGCGCAATTCTTTTTGGCAGCTTTTTTAATATCCTTGGATGTAACCTTTCGTATTCCTGAGCAGTCAATGTCTGGAAGTGTCACCTTCATTCCCATAATCCAGTTTGCAAGAATCACCAGTTTTGCTGCCGCATCCAGCCCATCCAAATCTAGGGACTCGTCTGCTTCGACATACCCCTTATCCTTTGCATCTTTTAATGCGTCGTCAAATGATAATCCTGATGCCATATTGGTTAGGATGTAATTTGTAGTGCCGTTCAATATGCCTGCAAACGACGTGATTCTTTCTCCGCTTAGGCTATTCTTTGCATAGTCCAGAATTGGAGTTCCTCCTCCTACGGTGCCGCTAAATTTGAACATCACTTGATTGTACGTTGCAAGTTCAAGCAGTGATGGAAAGGCTAGTGCAAGAGGACCTTTGTTGACAGAGATTACGTGCATGCCATTTTTCATGGCTGTTGTAATGTGTGTCATGCCCGGTTCTGCATCTTTGTAGTTGCTGGCAGTGGTCTCAATGAGCACGTCTGCTTCTATGTTCCTTAGCATCTCTGTACCTGACATGGAATTTTTTACATTCGAATAATTTTTTACTGTTCCAAACTTTTTTTTCACTTCGACTAGTTTGTCTAGTTTAAGTCCTGACTGATCCACTGCGCTTCCTTTACTGTCAAATACGCCGATCACTCTTGGCTTTAGCCCATATTTTGCGTAGAGATCATCTGATCTGGAATCAAACAGCTTAACTAAACTTTGACCTACGACACCAAACCCACATAGGATTATTCTCAAATCATTTCATTCCATTTTTGCATGTAATTGTTATTCATCTTATTCTCCTTGATTTTCTTTTCATTAATTGCGTTTTATTAATAATTTTTGAATATAGTTTCAACAACTCTTACCGATCATTGTTTGTGACTAACTTTATCATCCTTTTCATGATGTAATGAAATGGAATTGATGCAATATCTTTGATTTGTAGGCTTTGGACCATCATCAAATACATGACCTAAGTGAGCTCCGCATTTGTTACAATTTACTTCTGTACGAACCATTCCGTATGCAGAGTCTGATACGTATTCTATCTTTTCCTCAGAAATTGGTTCCCAAAAGCTTGGCCATCCCGAGCCCGAATCGAACTTTGAATCTGATGAGAACAGTTCTTCTCCGCAGCATACGCATTTGAATCTCCCTTCAAGATTACTGTCGTTATATTTTCCAGCAAATGGCGGCTCTGTTCCGTGACCAATGCAGATTTCGTACTGATCCGGAGTAAGTTGTTCTTTCCATTCTTCTGATGATTTTTCAATTTTTTCCGTCACGACGTGTTTCCTTTTACCAAAGATAATAACATTGTTCTATTTTCTCAGGTTCTTTCTTTTTACTTCCGTTCTTTTTTCAGATTCAAACCTTTCCAAATCATATTCTTTCATGTCTACATACTTCATTATCTTGCTCAGGTTGGGGTGTGCCTTGTTGATTTGCTTGAACATTTCTTGTGACACTTTTCTATAGTCTGCATGTCCTTGCGGAACAGTCCTTAACTCAAGCAGATGACATGCTTCTCTGAGATTGAATTTCATAAAATACGGATAGTTGTATCCAAAGTTGACAACGTACTGTCCTTGTTCCGGATATTTTTTTCTGATTTTTTCAAATGTCTCTTTTGTTTTGTTCATGCAGTCTCTGTAATCCTTTTCGATTCCAAGTACTTTGATTTCGTTTGGCATGCTATACCCGTGATCAGTTGTAAGCAACTGTCTTTCCAATGTCAAAGCCCTATGTCTGTGCATGTCCCTGAACATTCCAAAATTATTGCATAGGTCAAATGTGTAAAAGGTATTTTCAAATGCTCTTGATGGTCTGTGGCGTCGGTTTGTTCTAATTTTTGCAAATTCGTTGATGATTCTTATTTTGTCTTCTTTTGATATCTTTTTGACTTGCTGTAAAATATTTTGATACGATGTGCTTGGAGATTGCTCATACATTATGCTTGTAATTATTTTATCCATTGCGTTTTTTTCTGATTCGCAATCTACGAGTTTTGTAAATGAACCCGTAACCTGATTTGATTTTATTTCTTTTCTGGTGACCTGTTTTGCCTTGTTTCTGACATCTTTCAGATATTTTTGAAATGCTTTTCCATACTTGTCATCTGCTCGTCTGACAAATGATTTGATGGTCGTGTCCAATTCTTTTTTGATTTTTGAGCCTAAATCTTGCTCCTCTTGAAGATCCGACGAGCCTAAAACTGTCAAAAGATATTCAAACGCTCTGCCGTTTCCGGTAATTCCGACATTTGTCAAGGTTGAAGCTGGCAGCAATCCTCTAAGAATGTCCAACGCTTTAGCTTTGGTGGATCCTCTGTAAATCATGCCAGCTGATTTAATGTCTGATTCGTTTTTTAATTTGGAAAATGATTTTTCTTTTTCATCTTTTGAATCCTTAAACCTGTATTTTTCTATCGGATATTTTTCCCTGACGTATTTTGTCATCGGTTCGATGTTATTTGAATATGTGTCAAATGAGAAATTGCAGCTTTCTTCATACATGTCTACAAATCTGGACTTTGTTATTTCTGGATCTCTGTAAAACCTGTACTTGCCATTTTCTTTTTTGTTCCATGCAACGTATCTTGATGATTTTTCTAAATATGATAATCCTATTCGTCTGTCTTCAATTTTTTTTACCGCGATGTTTGATAATCCTTCGATTGCAATTTGCGCTTCTCCTAGCTCTGCAACGGAATCATCGCCGTATTCCAAAAGTACCCTGTCGTAAAACTCATCTCCCCTGTTTTTGTTTTTTAAAAACTCGTCAAGGAAAATTTGCCTCATACTTTTGTCTGTCCTGCTGTATCTTGACATTAATGCGCCGCGATCAACTTGTCTCGGACTTGTAATGGCAAAGACATTGTCTTCGGTATTTGAAAAATGATCCGACAGACTCTTTTTTTCCTTAATTGAAAACTTTGACAATGACTATGTGTCTGTTTTCAATTATTAATAGTCTATTTCTTTTTTCCAATCTGAATTAGATCGGGACCCTTTTCCTTGTTCTTGTCCTGACCTTTAGCTTGCCATCTCATTAGTACTTCCTTGAAACCTGCCGCATCTGCTTCATTTTCTGTATACATTAGTGTGGTAATCCAATAGCCTTTTTTGGCGGTTTTTCCACCTATCGAATTCATCCAAAAATCGTCTGGTAAACTTTCCATTGATTTGTTGTTTGGATCCTTGGTTGCTTCGGTCCATCTGCTTGCAACAAAATTTAAGATTTGTTCTAGTTCTTCCTTTTGAATCATAATTAGGCTATTTTCTCTCTAAATTTTAAAATTACTACATTCCAAGCAATTAAAAATTGGTGAAAAAAATCTTACCAAAACTAAAAACATTTCTTACACTTTGTCGGTTATACAAATCTCTGAACTAACTCACATGACTCACGATGATACAGAAATTATCGGTAAGAACGTCAAAGACATGTACGGAACATTCATGGGTAAAGTCATAGGAACAATAACTGACATCGACGGCAGTATTCAATCTGTCGGCATTGACTGCGGTTCTCAGGGATTACAGCAAATCCAATTTGAGCAGCTTGTAGTCCAAGGTGAAGTTGTTATATTTATTCCAAAATGGAGACTTGACTCCCAAAGATTAATTCGTGAAAAGCAATTAACTCTACGCCGTCTAAAGGCATTGATTGACATTGTTTCAGAAAATGACGACATGAAAGCAGATGCAGAAATCATTCATGAAAAATACAAGTCAAAACTTGTGTCATTAGATGAAACAGAAAGTGAAATCAAAGCCATACTTGAGGTTAGATTGACTGAGTTAGATGCTCAAATGAAGTCTGCAAAAATGTTATCGTTTGATGCAAAAGTACAATACAAGAGCAACGAAATTCCCGATGCAACGTTTGAGACTGTGAAATCCTGCACAACTGAGGTAATTGAGCATGTGACTCACGAAGTCGCAGAAATTGCAAACGTAAAGAACAGAATTGCTGATCTTGAATTGGAAGTCAAAGAGATAACTGCCCCATCACCACCAGACATACAGGAATCTGCCGTTACATATTTGGAGACTCCTGAACGAGAACAAGTCGTTCAGACTATACTTCCAGAAGCACCAACAGAACCAGTCGTCACATCTTCAGAACCTATCGCAACTGAGGCTCTACCTATACCAGAACCTACAGCAGCTGATTCCGAGGTAACATTTGCAATCCCACAACCACCCCAACAGGTGACATCAGAAACTTCAAAGGACGACAACGATAACGATTGGCTTGCTAGAATGGAAGCACAATAATTTTTTTAATCTATTTTTTAACATTTAGAAAGATCTAAGGTCATGCATTTTTTGGTGTAGGTTTTCAGACTATGTTACATTAGAGACTGATTGAACCTGTTGTCAGATGTTTGAATTTGTAGAGAAACATGGCATTGAGGAGATGTAGTGTCATTTGCTACTGATAGTATCATTTCTACAAAGAAACTAGGCGTAAATTCTAGCAAATTGGGAGGATTTGCCTATGAAAATTCGGGGGATGACGTGTATGTTCTGCAAAATGGCATTTATCGATTCAATAAAAAATGGAAGAAACGAGGCATAGGGAATATTGGAAATAGGCAGATAGAACATTTGGATACTGTAGAGAACAATGGGAATTTGTATCAAATTATGAAAGTGCTGAGGGTTAATCTGTTGAGAACTTCCATATTATCAGATACCATAGAAGATATTGGAAAATTCAATACTGTTGAAAGATTGGTGAATCTTAATGCAGACAGAAAGAGAATTTGGTTTGAAGATTTGAGTAATGTTAATGATGAAAAGAGGATTAATTCAATGCCAATTTCATTAAATTATTTTAAACAATACCATGTTTGATTAATTTGATTTCATGTGTGAAGATATTTTTTTAATTACATCATTAATTTTTGTTATTGCAGATTGAACATCATTGTCTTTTAATCTATTTGTAATATCAAAATCTTTATAGTTTTCTTTCCATCCTGCATCTAATTTCTTTTGTTTTAGTTTTGTTTCTTCATCACAATCCATACGTTCCCATGCTGGTTTATATCGAGATAATTCTAATGCAATAAACATTTCTTTTTTTAAATCATCATTAATTACTATCAATGGATTTTCAATTAGTTTAGCAATTTTTTCAATCAACTCGTTTTTCTTTTTAATCCCATCTTTATGTTGTGTAATTAACAAATCTCTCGATTTTGCCCAATGCTGTAAACCTTCCATCATACTTCGTAATTTTTTAAATGAACTTTCAAATTCATTTAAGATTTGAGTGCGACGTTTTCTCTCTATTTGATATAGTTCCTTAGAAGTATTATAGATTATTTTAGTAGAATCTATTATGGACATTGTTTCGCCAAGAGTATGCGGTTTAGGTAGTGTATGATCAATATATTCCACATATACTTTATCTCCTGAATTTACTTTGATCATAAGTCCATCTACGGTATCTTGAGCGAATTTGATGTTTCCAAGAAAAATACCTGTGTTTGTACCTGTTTCTTTCACACGAATTTTAGTACCGTTTTTGTCAGAATCTGACCAAATTTTGACATTGAATGTGTCTATTGATTTTGAATTAAGATTTGCGTCAGGATCTATTACAGTAAATGTTCCCACATCATCAATGTTGTATTCTCGATGCATCCATTGAATTTCACCGATATTCCAACGAATTAATGCCGAACTTACCAATTTATTAAATAGCGTTTCGAGAATTACCTCTAATTAATCTTCATAATCCGAAGATAGCAATCTCCAATGGGACCGTAACCTCGAGTTTCACCCATTGTTGTAGGAATTTTTGTATCTCCTAAAGGAGTACATCCAATAAAACCAGTTAATTGAATCTGTCCAGAGAAAACACCAGTACCAGGTCCAGTCTCCATTAATTCATAATTGGATAGTGTTCCTTTACTTGTAGAAATACTTAGCGAACTATTTTTATTATTCCCTATTGTTTCCACAACTTCTGGATTATTGACTAACTCTGGAGCAACAATTGTGATGTAAGGCATATCTGTCCAAGTGTAAACTTTCTGGTCCAATTCTATGGCAATGTTGGGATTATGGATAAAAAATTCTAAACTAGCTGAACGCCCTTCATGTTCTGCAATAAGAAAATATTGAGACCCCGGTTTAGATATCCATCTATCTCCACTTATTAGAATAACTTCCTGATATATTCCATTTTTTGAAGGTTGTATTGGAATTGTGTTTTTGTATACTAATTCCTTATTTTCATTAAAAATTTTTAAATCAATTGGAATCGTACTTATTTTTTTAGGACTAATTATAGTGCAAATCATATCCGTGTTATACATGTAATAGCTTTTGTCGATCATTATAACTAATGATGGAACTTTATCTTCATTTTCTTTACTTGAATCAATTTTTGTTCTTACTGGTTTAGTTTCAGATCTTAATTTCTCAACTGGATTACTTAATGAGGAAACCAGTTTTCTTCTTAGTTCATACTTTCCTTCAAAATCAAATCCTATGCACTGATCTAATCCCCATGGTAAATCCTCCCAACTAGTTTGCACAGATTTTTCTTTGCATGGAATAATTTTCATTCCTTTCTGATTGGCATATTCAATTTCTTCTTTCATAGCAGAACTTGTCAAAGCTGCTGGCGTTATGACAATTATCAATATCTTGCATTGTGAAAGTTTTTCAATTATTTTTTCAAGTTTTTCTCCTTTGCCTATATGTTCATCATAAATTAAATTAAAATCAGAGATTAAACGTTCTACATATTCTGATAAACCTAATGTTAAATCAACTCCATCTGCATGTGAATATGAGATAAATCCAGTAATTTTCAATATTTTCAATAAAGATAATTTCGTATATATTTTCATAATTATGGAAAATATTCTAAATTTCTCATATTCAGATCATTACTTTAGTTATATCGCATTTTCCGTGCCTAATAGGGGGGCTTTCATCATATAATTTACTCTCATCACAAATGTATTCTAAAACAATAGGATATCCATAGTAACTAATTGTGTCAATAATGTATGGAATTCTAGAAATTATTTGATTCATCAAAAAGTATCATTCACAGGCAATCCCATCACCATCTCTGTCCAATCTATGCTTATCTGATCCTACTACTTTGATACTTGATGGAAAATCTGCACAATCCAAATCAGGTGAATTTAGAGGAATGCACGCACCGACATAATTTGGATCACAGTTACCTTGGGTTGTGTAAGGGTATTTTGTTTGAGATGCTGTCATCTTTTTAGATGTGTTACATCCACTCCATGAGTCATCTGAAAATTCACTATCCTTGCATTTGTCAAAAAACAAGTTTCCAAACCCTTCATCAATGATAGCTTGGTTCAGATTTACACCATTGCAATACACAACACCAATAATTCTACCATAACTGCCTTGAGTTTGACCATCATCCTCGTCAACTTTTACTTTAGAGCCAACAGGACAGATTTCCTTTACAAACTCTTTTGCAGCTTTGCCGATAGGTTCGTTTAGTTCTGGAGTAGAAGCTAAAGCAAATCTAACTGATTGACCATCAACAACAATTGTGTCTCCGTCGATAATTCTGGATATTGTTCCAGTAAAACATCTTGAATCTCCAGAACAATACTTTGATGGAATGGATTGCACAGATATTGTAGATTGTGTAGATGGTATTTTTTGCGTAGTTGTGGATGATATTTCTATGGATTCAGATGTTTCTTCAAATCCTGTCGATGTATTTACTTGAGGGGTATCAGTTGGCACTTGTGTAAATTGACTACCAAAAATGCCTACAAATACAATTGCTAATACTATTCCAATGATGGCTGCTATTTTCACTAAATCTAATTAGAGGATCTTTTACTTAATCTGGATCATCATAATCAGATTTGAAAATTCTCTAACAAACCAACTCACGTACTAATACAAGTCATGTCGCGTTTTCACGCTCAGAAGGGGGGGGGCTTTTTCCTTAAATCTACATGTAGAATACACTTATTCTAATTCTAAATCTTCGTCAATACTGATGGGCTGAATTGATTTATCAATCATACACATGAATTCCCACCCAAAATTAGTTACAAATGCCATGGTTAGTGCTGATAGTGAGATTTCAACGGTTCTTTCTTCATCATGTACTAACTGTGAATTTTCCTTGAGGATTTTTCTTGCATGACGTCGATCTTTTGCAGTGTAATAATCTGCTTGACCTATCCCCCAATAACTATTAAGAGTGTATACTGCAGTGTTTTCGGGCTTCACTTCATCTTTCTTTTCTAATTTTATATTTTGATGTTGGATTAAGCCCCAATTGATGAGAGACTTATACGATGCCAAAAATAATCCTTCATCCACTTTAAAATTATAATCATTCAAATCATCAGGTAAAAGTAATTGATACGTTGCTTTTCCTTCATCATCTAGTTTATTTTTAATTATTCTTAATTCATGAGTAAATTTTTGAGGCTTACAAAAGAGTTGTAATAATTGAATATCTAATGAATTCATTTGTGTTAAAATTACCTCATATTTTTTTAATTTTATTTCTTGAGGATCATCTAAAGTATATGATGTCATGATGAATTTTTTCAAAAATTCAATTTTTTCTTCGTTTGTTTCTTTAACAATATGATTAATCGTTTCACGAAGTAAATCTTGTCCCATATCACTTTTGAAAAAATCTTCATTCATCTTAGATTTTTCTCTGTTTAATTTTTCAACAAGATCAGGAAAATGTTTCAAGAAACGTTTTCGAATTGTTAGATTAGCAGATTCTAAAATTACAGGAAAAACAATGCCAGTTGGATCTCCTACAACAAAAGAGCCCAAAGAAGCAATTGTTCTACCAATAATTTTTCCTTCCACAGAATTAAACCAAGTGATTGAATTGGAGACTGTCTTTAAGAGATTCATTAATTTTTACAAAAAAATCTTCACTTTTTTCTAAAGGCTCATTCAATATTTTAGATAACGATTGATTCTGGTTTATCTCTTTTTTACAAACCAAATTTGATCATTACTTGAATTATATCGCATAATTTGTGACTGCGAGGGTGCTTTCCCTTTTTAGAGATTATCTGTAATCTGTTTTGTAAATTCTTTTGAAAAAAGCTCAAATGATGTACTCTTATCTTAACCCATGTACAATGTGTAAGGAAATGTGGATAAAGTAAGAGAAATGTCCCAAATCTTCTAGCAAAAATGTAATGTAGTTGGACATCGTACATTTTTTCGTGTCTGAAACGTTTGATATTGGGCTGGGAAATCATGATAATGATCTAAGAAAAAAGGCTGATTCTGACTTTGTTTCATTTTGGGATGATCAGGCAAGAAATCTTTCCTGGTTTTCTCCCTGGACTGCCACCTTGGATTGGAAACCACCATTCGCAAAATGGTTTGTAGGAGGTACCATCAACGCATCATACAATGCTCTGGACATCCATCAAAATTCAAAGGCTGACAAGCCTGCAATTATCTGGGAAGGGGAAAACGGGGAATCAAGAACCATCACATATTGTGACATGTTTGTTCAGGTTCAAAAGCTTGCCAACGTTCTCAAATCACTGGGCGTGCAAAAAGGTGATAGGGTTACGATCTATCTTCCCATGATTCCCGAGCTGCCAATCTCTATGTTGGCATGTGCAAGGATAGGTGCGATACACACCGTAATATTTTCTGGTTTTAGTGCCGCATCAATTAGAGACAGGATTAACGATTCCAAATCCAATGTCGTCATCACAGCTGATGGCGGATACAGACGGGGAAAAATCGTGAAACTCAAGGAGGTAGTTGATGAGGCAATAGATGGTATTGACTTTGTTGATCATGTCGTAGTTCTTGAAAGAGCAAAAAACAAAATTTCAATGTCTCCCAAAGACAAGCTCTGGAATGACTTGATGAGTTCAGCATCAAGCTCATGCGATGCAGAAAAACTTGACAGCACTCATCCGCTTTTTATTTTGTACACGTCTGGAACTACCGGAAAGCCCAAGGGTGTATTGCACGGTACTGGAGGGTACCTGACTCATCTACATTCCACGTTCAAGTGGGCCTTTGACATTAAGGATTCGGATGTCTTTTTTTGCACTGCAGATATTGGATGGGTAACAGGTCACAGCTATGTCGTGTATGCCCCATTACTTCACGGTGCAACTCAGGTAATGTATGAGGGTGCACCTGACTATCCGGATGAATCAAGGATGTGGGACATCTTGCAAAAATACAAAGTTACAATCTTCTATACTACTCCTACTGCCCTACGAATGTTTATGAAATTCGGTGATGATATTCCAAATTCGTTTGATCTTTCGGCATTACGATTACTTGGGAGTGTTGGCGAACCAATAAACCCCGAAGTCTGGAAATGGTATTTTATGACGATTGGAAAAGAAAAATGCCCAATCATTGATACCTGGTGGCAGACAGAAACAGGAGGAATGCTGATTTCTCCGCTTCCTGGATTGGAGACGATTCCACTAAAGCCCGGTTCTGGAACTCGCCCTATTCCAGGCGTAGACCTAGGCGTCGTTGATGAAAGCGGTGATGCTGCACCATCTAATACCAAGGGCTATCTTGTGGCCAATAATCCCTGGCCTGGAATGCTACTGACATTGTGGGGTGATGATGAAAAATATCGTACGGTGTACTGGTCAAAATATGAAAATCGATACTATTCTGGAGACTATGCTTTGAGGGATGAGGATGGGTATTTCTGGTTACTTGGTCGTGCAGATGATGTTCTTAAAGTGGCCGGTCACAGGATTGGTACTGCGGAACTTGAGAGCTGCATTGTCTCTCATGACAGCGTTGCGGAATCTGCAGTATGCGGGATTACTGATGACGTGAAGGGAGAAGTAATTATTGCATTCGTCGTCTTAAAGCATGGATTGAAAACTGATTCGGATGTTTTGCAAAAAGAACTTTCTGATAAGATCCGATCCGAAATTGGGGCGATTGCGACGCCAAAGCAAATCTATTTTGTCTCAAGACTTCCAAAGACGCGCAGTGGAAAGATAATGAGAAGGCTACTCAAGGCAATTGGAACTGGTGAAGTGATTGGGGATACCAGTACATTGGAAGACGGTGCGGCAGTAACTGAAGTCAAAAAAGTATTTGACGAAACACAAAAATCAATCAAGGACAAGTCTAACTAATTGTTCAACTAATTATTTTAGTTCTTTCAAATTGACGGTGGAGAGCATCTCAAACATTTTCTTAAGGCCGTTGTATTCTGATTTTGAGCTTTCATCCATCTTATCGTACTCGCTATTTTTAATTTCATCTAGTCTCTCGGTTGATTTTCTAAAGAATTCCTTATACTCTGCTATTTTTTCATCAGTCATCTGCGTCAAGTCAAAAATTACCGTGTTGCTTCCCACCAAGTTTTCGTTTTCATCATAAAGACTTGTAGCTTGCAGCAATACTGAGAACGTACTGTTGTCCTGTCTGACAAATGTAATCTTTCTGGATGTGACCTTTCCAGTTTCAAACCATGTTTTTAGGGAATCGTTCATGTCCTCCCATGACTCTTTGGGAACGTGTGCAAATATCGTCTTGCCCAATATCTCGGATTTGGCATATCCCATGTTTGCGGCATAAGTTGAGTTGCAATCTAGAATGATTCCAATCGAGTTAATCCTTCTCCACATTATTGGGGCATCCTTGAGGATCTTTCTTGACTCTGTTTTGGACATTTTTTGGAATTATCCTGACTAGTTATTAAATTGAAATACGCTCAAAGTCTCTATCTAGGTTTGGAAATACAAAATCATAGTTTTGTATCTCTGAACCTAGAAGATTCATCACCGTATCTCAACCCATATCAGAATTCCTGGGTTGAGACTGATTTTTTCCTTATTTTGAACCTCAATCGAGATAAGTGCAATTTTGATAAAAAAATAAGTGAAGAAAATCTAGGCTGACTCTAGATTCTCTCTTGGCGTGTTTACTACCTTGAAGATTTTGACAATATAGTCTCCCTCAAAAAAATGGGTAGTCTGACCTTCATCTATTGACAGTACTCTGAATCTGTATTCAAATGAACCATCACCTTTTATCCCGACCTGTGCAACATGTACTGGATCTTCCTCAACTGACTTGAAGAACTGAATAATCACTGGATGTCCCTGAGTCGGGTCGTTGATTTTACCTTTCACTGTTCCCCAAGGCAAGGTGTTGTTTTCAGGTATGTTCATGACGGTAACTGTCTTTTCAAGACTTGTACCATCATCGATTCTTGACGATGTAGTTTGAGATGGTTCTGCAAACGCTGGTGTATCCAGTAGTAAAATTGACATGCTTAGCATCGCTCCAAAAAAGCACAACGTTGCTAAACTTTTTGTGTTTTCTATGCTGTATATTTTTGATATTTCTGATGCAAAAATCCCACTCATGTTGAAAAACCACACTTTGATTTCTTGTTGGCTCTTCTTGATTTGCTTTGACTTGCAATTGTCTCGTTATGAATTGGATCGTTCTGACACAAACCATTCATCACGCCTGTATCATTTGATATTTCTGTATCATCCAAACGTGAAGATGAAAATCCGCCTCTGGAAAAAAATTTGTCATCCAAAGACATCATCAAATCATCTCCTCTGCACTGTTTTGGCTGTGCAGTTGTACAAGATTACAAATCATCCTGTAACGCACAATCTGACTGCTGGGGAAAGCACATGGTATTGACATCTTAGTCTCTCTCCTCAAACAAAATCCAAGACAGACCCATCAAGTCCTCGATGGAGAATGTGTCTGGTTTAGTTGGTTGCAAGGTTTTTGACACTGCTTTTACAGGATTGCTTGCAACCTGAGTTTCAGAAGGCGAGTGTTGCCAGTTGTGCATGATTTGCTGTTTCATGATAAAACTGAGCCTGAGTTTTATATAACAAGAGATACCGTAATACGGTATGCCTTTGGAAAATGATGTCACCTATGGAAATTTGCAAAATTACAAGCTGTATCTTCGTCCTAATGCTCATGCTCACTATGGCTCACCTGATGAAAGAAAATCAGTATTGAGCAAGCACCAGCAAAATGTTCAGAACCTTCTAAAAATCATGAGTAAAAATGAATCAATGACGACCTGGGAACTGGCAAAAATATCTGTGCCAAATGACATGTCCAAACTGCGGGAACGTGAAAAAATTTACAGGCGATTAATCGTTGGTAGAAAAGACAAGGGAAAACATTCAGACGGAATTTTGGATTTGGGACTGGTGGTAAAAGATGGAAAAAGCTTCAAGACTGGAATGGCTGACAAGTATCGGCTGTCATTGTACGGTGTTCTGTACTGCATCGATGTGTTAAACCTTGACAAAAACGAGATTGACAAGCTTGCTGAAAAATATCTCAAGGTATTGCCAAAGGTTTTTGGCAAATGGGAATACGTAAAATCAAAAATCGGAGACAGGGTATATGGAATCAAATTTTTGGCAAATGGGTTGCTTGCTGACAATCCTCAAATTCAAGTTCTGCAAGGAATTCCGTTTTATGAACTGATGTCATACGTTCACATAAAGTATCAAAGAAACTTTGAACATATTACAGAGGACAAGCTTGCAGAACAGATATCGTATTGGTTTTACATCAACCTGCTCTATCAGCCAATTCAGAAAGAAGGTGTAACGACCGCAGGAATTCATGGTCTGGATAAAATATTGGATGATGATGCAGAGTTGAAGAAATGGTTTGTAATTTTTTTCAAGGAATCAAAAAAGTATTTTTATGAACGATACAGCATTCTAAGAAAGTCTGAGATTGGTTGATTCTGTCAGTTTATTGAGGTGATGATGTTGTTTAATTCGTTGAGATCAAAAGGTTTTGTGAGCAATCCAAACAATCCAGCTGTTTCGGCCTTTTCAAATTCCTCGTTGTTGATGGTGTAAGATGACGTAAACACGATTTTTGCATCGGGGCTGTTCTTTTTTATTTTGAAAAATGCCTCATATCCGTTCATCACAGGCATCTTCAAGTCCATCAAAACGATGTCTGGGGGTGATTCTTTGTATTTTTTGACTGCCTCTTCCCCATTTTTAGCCGTAATTACCTCGTAATTCTCATATTTCAACATGTATTCTGTTGCCTCTAGAAATTGGACATCATCATCAACTAATAGAATTCTGGGACTTGACATCGCTATCTCATTAACAATGAATCTCTATTCGATATTAGAATGCTCATTTTGGTAGCTTAATTGAAAACATTACCGGATTCGTAACAACATGTATGGTTCCTTTGTGCTGCTCTACGATATTTTTACAGCTTGAGAGCCCTAGCCCTGTTCCTTCCAATTTAGTGGTGAACAATGTGTCGAAAATATGCTTCAAATCTTTTGTCGGTATGTTGGGACCTGAGTTTTCAAACTCGATGCTGACATTGGAAGTAGTTTCACGTATGTTGATTGTAACATTCCCTTCGTTTTTTCCGATTGACTGAACTGCATTCAGAACTATGTTCACAAACACGATTAGCATCTTTTCGTGATCAATTTTGATTATTACATCATTTTTAGGAATGTTGATTTTGATGTCTGACGGGATATCTAGAGTGTCTACTGCTTCTTGAATTGTCTGATTGACGGAATATGGTTTTAGTATCATCGGTGTTGTTCTTACATAGTTTAGCACTTCCTCAATCTGATGTGAAATGCGTCGAATGGACAAATTAATGCGGTTTAATTCTCTTGAGATGACCTCGTTATTGGATTTATTTTCCTTCTCGATTATCACTCCCGCATTTTTAATTGTGCCCAACGGATTCCGTATGTCGTGAGCAATGTTTGAAGAAAGCTGTCCGATCACCGTGAGCTTTTCTTTTTTGAAGCTTTGTGAACGTTTTAGCATGAATACCAACAAAATAACAATGGTTGACATCAATAGGAAAATAGTTTGAATCTTTGTCAAAAAGATGATTTCATCAATCTCCTGATTGATTGACTGTGTTGGAGTGACTACTCCGAAAACGAATTCGTTTTTACCGTTTACATTTACCGGAATTGCAGAATTTATTCTCTCTCCAATGTTGTCATCCAAGGTAAAAATCACCGTGGACAGATTTCCTTTCAAAACGTGCAAAATGTGTTCATTTAAGACAGAATTGTAACTAATGTCTTGTTGAATTTGGTCATCAAAAAAATTCTTTCCCACATTTTCCATGTTGGGGTGGATGAGCAATACGTTGTTTTCATCCATGACCATTAGGAACTGGGATTCGACATCATAGATGTTTCCATGTCTCTTAAAAAATTCACTTGATGGAAATGTCACAAGCAACAATCCCTTGTAGACGTTTGTTTCTTTGTTAACGATTGGAAACGTGATCGCGATTTCGGGTTCATCAAACAGAGATGTGTTTATTGAAAGTATTTTTGATTCTGATTCTATTCTATTTTCTTCTGAATTCATCAGATCAGGCAACCCTTTGACGGTTGCCCCGACAAATGAATTATGATTTTTACTGGCCTGAGAAAGAACTTTGAAGTCTCCGTCAAGAGCAAGAATTTGTGCTGTTGGCGAGATGGAATTTAAGCGATTAAATGTCTGACCTATCAGTCTGTTTGATTCTTCTGTACCAAGATCATTTTGCAGTTCACCTGAATCTGCAAGAAGAGCCAGTTCAAAAATGATTGTTTCCAATTCGGAATTTATGTTCTTAGATATTGACTTTGTAATGATTTCTTGGATTTCCACCTGATTTTTGATAATGGTATTTTTGATATTCTCTTCTTCCAAGCTATAAATTCCAATTGTGACAATCATCAGTGAAAAAATTATTGCAAACGTAATTGCATATCCTGTTAATTTTTTCTTGTTTTGAGATGACAATTCGAATCAAATCGTTTTCTCATGTGGGATTCATAAAGTATTCTAAACAAATCCCGATGCGCCGACATCGTTTGACAAACGATGATGGACAGACGTAAAATTTTCTACTGTGGCTATATTTTTGCCTCAAAAGCAGGATTTTGTGAATTCCACATCACTTTGATTTCTGAATCTGATTTGTAACTTTTTACGAAATCATCTATATTTTTCTGATGCTGCTTTTCCAGAATTTCAATGATGCGTGATTTTTCTTCCTTCATGGTCTCCTCCAGATTGGCGTATTTTTCTCTGATGTCTGTAATTTTCTGACTTAATGTCTTGTTTGACATCGAGTTCGATTCGTTGTATGTACTGATTATTTTTTTCTCCTCTTCGCTTTGTTCTGCTTTCATGTCTATGAAAATGACATCGTACTTAGATTTTGTTTCAGATATCTTCAGCTCGTCATATTTTTGCATGGAATGAACTTTTGAATTTAGATTTTTTACCTTTTCAAAAATTCTGTCTTGTCGGAATTTTTCTACGTCAACGGGATCTTTTGTCTCCAAAAGTGTGTCCGTTACGATGCTTCCCATTTTATGGCGCGCCCACATCTCAGCGGTGCTTTCTGTGGTACATACGTAGTCATCTGCATGTGTTCTGTACACCAACACAAGGCCTTGTCTGCATTCTGTATCTGGATTGTTTTTGGAAATATCTGTCCAAGATACTTTGTCAAATGGATTCGCATGCAGGTATTCTGGATTCGTTCTGTAATCCTGATAGTATTTTCTAAGCTGTTCTCCAGAAACTGTATCCTCAAAGTTGCCATCTGAACTAAAAAGAATCTGCTGGTTGTAGTATGCGTTGTTATTAATCACGTTGAAGATACTGTTGGCGGCAAACATCTCTTCTCTTGTTATTTTAGCTGCATTGACAAAAGCATCTCTTGCCTCCTCTGGCCCTCCATCCTCAAGAAGAACTTTGTGTAGTGCATCTCGTCCGGCATTGATCTTTGATGCCGTAAACTTTAGCGGATGATCATAAATACTGGAAGTATCTTTTACAGGACTATTTTCAAGTGCCCTTTCCAGCATTTTATCAAACGTATAGTACTCCCAGAGATTCTCCCATTTCTTCAGTTTTTCTTCTAGAATCTGTAGTGTCTCTGCCCTTTTTTGTTCTAGTTCTTTTTGTCTTTCTATGGATTCAAAGTTTTTCTGCTCTATTTGGGTAATCCATCTCTTGCTTTTTTCTATTTTCTTTAGAATATCTTGTGCAACGGGGTTGATCTCAAAATCTTCTGAGATGGTGATTTGCTTGTCTGTATCTGCTGAATCTGCAAAAACAGGATTTGTGGCCATGAAAAGCGTGAAAATGAGGCTGATTCCAAGAATCACCATGGTTCCCATATGTGATGGATTGGATTTTTCTATATATCGGGCACTGATGATTCATCAGTAAAAATACCGAACTTAGGAACGAACAAAACACAAATTTTGATCCACAAGGCATCAAGTATGGATTTGCTAGATAAAACCACTGGTGGGTCTAGGAATTCAAACTAATTATTTTTGAGATTGACTTTTGACAAATTTATCATTAATTAATCTGTCAAGACAAAAACCAAAACTGTAATCTAACATGGGAAATACTGACCATTTTTGTTAATGAGGGACTATTCAATAGTCAGAATTATGACAATATTAGTACAAATTATTGGGATTCAGTTCGTTAGTTCTATACCCTTACGAGTTTGGCAGCTAAAGTTCAATACATTTTGTCTTTGATTTTAGTTTCAATCTTTGGGTAGAATTTGTAGGATTAGTTTAACCCCGAAATTGATTTTGGTTTTAATTTTCTTCAGGTTAATACAAAATATAATTTATTTTCCTTCTAATCTGGTTGATTGGAAATTGTTTATTGGCATGTCGAATGACTCTCATTTTACCACATATTCAATGATCTCCGGTGATAACAAAACATTGCAAATGTCCCATGGAGTTACAATCCAACTCTTGTAAATTACATATGGGTGCTCCATATCATACATCATTGCTGAAATTTCATTGATTGTCAAATCATCAAAGACAATTCTTGCCTCTTCTAAATTCACTATGTCTGTTGATTCGTTTAAAAAATCATCTGTTTCTTTAAGGCAACTCATTTTTTCTGAGATTGCCTCTATGATCAATCGATCATTAAGATACTTGTTTGAATTTTCTAATAATATTTTTCTAGTTTTGTTCTCAAACATCGAGTTTATTACAGAACGAAATGTAGCCCCTTTCTTGAAAGTTACAGGTTGTTTTTTTGGCAGGTCTCGAATTGAGATGTTAGTTTTGCATCTCATTCCAATCTCTAGAATCTTTTTTGCAGAGATTGCAGAATAAAAGCCCCATTCGTTTTGAATTACCGCATAGGCTCTGCCTCTCTCTTTCCAAGAGTTCATTAAATCCTTGTATTTTGTATTTTTTGTTGCAGTTACCGGATTGGGCTCCATTATTTCTTCAACTTTGGTGCCATAAAATAAACTGGAAGTTGGATTCGTTAACAGGTTTTCCATAATTTCCTTTCCTCCGATTGTACCTATTGGAGTTTTACCATCCCTTACTATGACTGAATCAGTCATAGATTCTAAATATTGAACTAGCATTCCAGCAATTACCCAAACATCTGTTCCTTTGTCAATATGGATACAAAGAGAATAAGTCAGTGTGTCTGGAAGTAATTCTCCCAGTGCTCTCTCAGATATGGAAATATCTTGGGACATGTTCTACTATTGGTTTTATTGCATAAAGCAACAATCAACAATTATCAAACCTGAAAATACACTTAATTCTTTGACATGTTGAAATATTCTGTAAATGCAATCATCTGTTGGTTCAAGAGGGATGGAAAGAATCAAAGAGATTTTTCTTGGAAACACATCCAACTATGTGATATATTCATCAAAAATTCCTGTAACAATAACAATGAAACAACTTAGACGGATCGAATCTGATCTCGAATTGTTTGAGCAGAGATTTTAAACAGTTCCTGCTCAGACTTGTCAAGATCTATATTTTGTATTTTAGAAATTCCCATTTGGCTAATTTTCACAGGTATGCCTATGGCGACATTATTTTCTCCATATTCACCCTCAAGAACCACGGATGCAGGAATTGATAATTCCTTTGCGTTGACAATCGTATTAATTACGTCATAAGCATTTTTGGCAATGCCAAACTGAGATCTACTCTTATATCTTCTCAGTTTCTTCCAATAAGTTCTAACATCCTTAGTAATGACATCTCTTTCATCACCATTTAGCATAGAATGAAGGGCATTTCCATTAACAAATGTTCTAGAAAATATCGGAACTATGGAATCCACATGTTCTCCGATAACCATTGCATTGGTGATTGACAATTGAGGAACAGAGAATTTTTCTGAGATGAAATATTGAAATCTACTAGTATCAAGGCTAGAAGCAACTCCGATTACTTTGAATCTAGAAAAGCCAGTTTCTTTTTGAAAAAAATAAGTCAAGACATCAAGAGGGTTTGAAATTAACAAAATTATTGCGGATGGACAATATCGCTTAATTTTTTGTGCTATTTCTTTTATCATGATTATTTGTGATGACATATTTTCTGTTCTATCTTTCATGTAAACTCCTGTACTTGCTGTGATAACTATAATGTCAGAACTTGATAATTGAGAATAATCATCGGTTCCACGAATAGAAAATTTAGAAGTCGGAGGAATTGCATTTGCAACATCTAACGATTCACCAATTGCTTTGGTTTTAGTGCGATTAACAAGCAAAACGTCATCTAATGCATTTGACACACAGAGAAATGCGATGGATGTGCCAACTCTACCACTACCTATAATTGAAATCAATTATACCACAAACTGCTTATTTTACAATCAAAACAGGGCAATTAGTTTTTTGGGAAACACCGTTTGCAACACTGCCTAGAAGCCATTTGTTAAAGCCAGTTCTACCATGAGACCCAATTACGACTAGATCATATTTTTTTGATTTTGCAAAAGTAACGATATTATTAACGGCTGGTCCTGATGTTAAAATTTTAGACTTTATAGAAATGTTATTTTTTCCCGCAAGGTTTTCTAGCTCTTCAAAGTGTTCTTTCACGATTTTGCTTTGCTTTTTTATTAGTTGGGAACTGGCTCTTGCCTCATAGTACAAGTGATGCTGTGCGTCTGTTTCGAGGCATGTAAGAATGGTCATCTCTGAATTGTATTTTTTTGCAACATCTAGTGCAACTTTGAAGGCTCTTGTGGATTGATTAGACAGATCGACAGGAACAAGAATGTTCTGAAACAGCATTAGTGACTCTCCTTTTTACGAATGCTATCTCTTTGACGTTTATTGTCATGTTTGGGCAATTCTCCTTCCAATTTTCTACATAATTCATCTGCAATTTTGAGAATGTCCCAACCCGATTCGGTATGGATTAATTGATTCTTAGAAGTTTTAACCATGGCTGTGACATCGGAATGGTTTCTAGTACTCTCAGTATTTTGAGATTCTACAGTAATTTTTCCTTCAATTATATGAGACAATACATGTTGAGCTTTTTCCAAAATATTGCCAAATTTTGACCTTAAAAGTTCACCAGCAGGATCATCTTTTGGCAATCCAATTACATACAAAGGAACTGCATTAACCATGACTTGTGTACATGAATCCAAATTAAAAACTAGCACAATAATTATCAAACATGATTTTCAACGACGATAATTGGAATGCACTAATTTGAATTTCAGGTAGTCTTGGACTATGATGTATGAAAGATAAATTTCTTATCTAAAACCACTGGTTGGGTCTAAAGAAATGAATTATTTTTTTCATGACTTTATTTTTTCTGAGATTTTGAAAATCTGACTAAAAGACGTTTTTTAGTTAGACCTTCTTGATTTTATTTAAATTACAACCTATTCTGATTTGCGTTTTGAATTTTAGCATATGTATGTCTGTATTGAACCTGTTGCAGTTATTGTAATTAAAAAGTGATCCTAAACTTCAATACGCTTAAGTTCAAAATTCTTGCAGTACCTTTGTGATCGATGAGAAAGAAATGAGGATTGTGTGTAAATGGTGTAACGTTTCTAAAACCTGTCATATTGTTAGTCAAGAAATTACAGATCATCATGGAAACTATGGAATAGACAGTGTTATGATGGCCAAAGTCAAAATCCACAAGCATTTCAAAGGAAAAAATTATTGTAAAGGCGCAGATAGAACAATTGTTATTCCTTTAGATGACGTGCTAAAATATAATAAGAAATACCGTAATTAGATTCTAAACTCCGATAATCCAAGTTTCACGATTAGTTTTTGCAGTTGCTATTTTTTGATTTGTCTTCTATTATTCTTAATTGTGGAAGAACAAGTCTGGGGGAAGTCTTTAACTGGTGAAACAAAAATCGTCCGAGTTCCCAATTCAACCATTTATACAATAATTGTGATAACTGTATTGATTCATGGCTGCAAAACGTGATTATTATGACGTTTTGGGAGTCACAAAGACCTCTTCTCATTATGAAGTCAAGCAACAGTATAGAAAATTAGCATTAAAATTCCATCCTGACCGTAACCAATATTCCAATGCTGGAGAACATTTTAAAGAAATTTCTGAAGCTTATGCGGTCATTTCGGATCCTAAAAAGAAGCAAGTCTATGATCAGTATGGTCATGCCGGTGTTAATGGAAGATATTCTGGCGATGACATCTTTCGAGGCGCACAAGGGGGAGGAGGATTCAGTTCTAATGATGTATGGGGGTGGCGTAACAAAGGCGGTGCACTGTACTCTCTTGGCAAATATGATGCGGCAATAGAGTGCTATGACAAGGCAATAGAGATTGATCCTAATGATGCAGATGTATGGAACAACAAAGGTCTGGCACTGAATTCTCTTGGCAAATACGATGAGGCAATCACATCATATGACAAGGCAATAGAGATTGATCCTAATGATGCAGATGTATGGAACAACAAAGGTCTGGCACTGAATTCTCTTGGCAAATACGATGAGGCAATCACATCATATGACAAGGCAATAGAGATTGATCCTAATGATGCAGATGTATGGAACAACAAAGGTCTGGCACTGAATTCTCTTGGCAACAATGAGGAGGCAAAGAAATGTTATGACCGATCTGGAGAGTTGGGATATGGCAGTTGATAAAGACAGGTGCTGAAATCTCAAAATAGATGAGGATTTGTTTTTTTTAATTTTATTTATGAACAAAAAATTATTGGAGTAGAGAATACTGACCGTTTCTTTAAATTGCATACTAATGGAATGCGGGCACAATTTATCATCAAAATGAAGTCTTTTAACTAGACTTTTCCTTAATTTTATTTTAATTGTAGATTGCTAGAACCACTGATCAAGATTCTGACTTTTTCTCTCAAGCGCTTTTTTCAATCTGTTTAGAGTTGATTGTATTCTGTCCTCAGAAAAACTTCTGTCTCTTACGAGGTAGTTTGTAATGCCTTCGTAATCCACATCGCCAAATTCAATTGTATCTACATCTGCCACTTCAGGATTTAGGAATATCTGTCGTATTTGTTGAAAATCTATCTCTTGCAACTGTTCTTGTATTTGAGGAATGTCTTCCAATCTTGAATGCTGTTTGATCATTTTCATTGCTGTCTTTGGACCAACCCTTTCAAAACCATTTGGATTAAAATCAGTCCCGATTAAGATTCCAACATCAATCAGCTTTTCTCTTGTTAATCCGACTGCATCCAATACCTTCTGCGTTTCTATGATTTCTGGCAGGACATCGATGTATGTATTTCTATTAGGAATCTTGCGTCTTCCGCTGCTAGTAAAGTTCCTTACAAGTCTTTTTGCGCCGCATAAAATTGAATCATAGTCCTGACTGGCAGATGCGTATGCTTGTCCTGTATTTGTGAGGTGTGCAGCTGTAGCTTCGCCTTCGGATGGGGCCTCTATGTACGGGATTCCAAAATACTTGAGAATTTCTTTAGAGTCTTTTACCATTCCGTCTTTCATGCTGGTAGTCTGCTGTGCAAACTTCCTTGCATCCTCCATGTTTCCATCCGCAATCGCCTTTTCATATTTTACAGTAGCATCTTTTTTGATTTGTTTCCTACGTTCAATCTCTGCTGTTTTTAGTGATGGGGGTTTTCCATCAAAAACGTACACCGGTTTTATTCCCAACGATAGAAAATTGACATTTCTATATAGTAATCCGCTTAGGTGACTGGTAATTCTACCTTCTGAGTCTGTCAGTTGCAATCCATCTGGACCTCTGATGCTAGCTAGGAATTGATAAATTGCATTGTATGCATCAATTGCAATTACTTTGGTTGAAAATGCTTCCAGACTTGTCTTTTCCCTTACAACCAGATCTTTGAGGTTTAATCCCATGATGCTGTTGGATTTTTGAGATGTTCAGTGTTTATCCTTTTCTTCTGATCCATGGTTTTTCATTTGGCCAAAAATCCATTTTAATACGTCCGTTAATGTTCAAAGATCAATATGAACAAAACAGGTTTCCCAGTTAGTTTGGAAGATAAAATTTTTGAAATCAGGCATGATTCCGATTCTGTTTCGAAGATCATCTCGTATTTTCCTTTTTCTGAATCCGAAAAACAAGAAGTTTGCAATATTTTGAACGTTGATACGTTTGTTGGCTTTCATTCCATCTTCACTGATTCAGTATCAAATGATGAGTGGAATAAAACCAAAGACCAAATAAAAAAGAGATTCAAAGACGAACTCTTTGACATTGGCAAAATGTCCAAATCTTAATTCTGATTTGCTTTATTATGGAGACATTATTAGATTCGATGCTGAGATAGCCAAGTGGTACGGCGGCCGTCTCGAAAACGGCTACGCGCAAGCGTGCAGGGGTTCGAATCCCTTTCTCAGCGCCAATCCAATGATTCCGCGCGCTCAAATACTGATTATTGCACACGGCGTCAATTCATAAAAAATACGTAAAGACTGACATATGCATGGCTTTTTGATCCTGTTCAAAACTTTCAATGTCATTACTCGTTCGTGAATATTGAATGCTTCCTATTTTGAATTGATTCTGATTACGTGTCAGTTGATGTTCAAAATGTTTAAAGTGAGATGATTTACAAAAATGAATGTGACAGAAGAGACAGAATCTAAGATTTCTGATTCTGGAATTTCTCTTGCTGAACTGATTTCTCATTTTAGAGAAAAATGCAAAGTCTGTGGACATCATAGAATCATGCACAACGAACTGAATGTCTGTGAAGGTGTAATGAACAAGCCATGCACATCTGGCTGTGATGGCTTTGAAGCAGAGTGAAAGGTATGTTTACTGTAACCCTTTACAATTGTTTAATACCCTATTTGTTGTAGATTCGCCATGAGTGAGAAGAACAAAGGAGATAAAATATATCCCTTGGGATACGAACCACAAGAAATCCCCGAGTCTGATGATCATGATGTCCGAAACCAATTATTGGACTTTATCTTAAAATCTGGACCGACTGAATTTGTGGATACTGACTTGTTTGCAGTGATGGCCAAGAGGCGCTCTACGAGAAAGTTTTCAGACAAACCTGTGGAAACTACCAAGATTGACAAAATACTTGCAGCAGCTGACACTGCACCTACTGCTGGAAACTTTCAGGGGTTTGAAATATTCTATGTCAAAAGCGTGGAAAAGAAAAAGCTCCTAGTTCAAGCATGCAATAAACAGCCTTATGTTGATGCCCCTGTCGTGTTTGTCTTCTGCAAGAATCCCTCCAGAGTGAAATTTGATTTTCCTGAATACGTTCTAAAAAAATTTGCCATACAGGATGCGACTCTTGCCGCAGGTTACTCTCAGCTGGCAGCCCAGGCCTTGGGACTGAGTTCAATCTGGATTGGGATGTTTGATGAACAAAAGGTAATGGATATCATTGGGACTGATTTGGTCCCTTCATCCATACTGTGCATTGGTTATCCTGAACAAACAAAATTCCCCAAATCAAGACGAAATCTCAAAGATCTGGTTCACGTCTCATGGTAATTGCAACCAAAACCCTCCATCTTTAAATAATCATGGATTATTGTCTAGTTCATGACTGATGCATATGTGATGCTAAACTGTAATTTGGGTGCCGAAGCCGCAATCATAGAGCAACTAAAGGAACTTGAACAGGTTGTAGATGTTTTTGAAACGATTGGAACTCATGACATGTTGGTAAAACTGCAGGCAGAAAATTTTGAAAAGGTACGCGAAATTGTTTCTAGGAACATTCAGCAGCTGAAAAATGTTCGCTCAACTGCAACCTTGATAAAAAAAGAAACCTGATAATACTGTTTCTATCAATGCGCTTAAATTTATTATTTTATGCCTGAAATCATGGATGATGATGATAGTGTTATTGTCGAATCAAAGTCGTTTAAAGAACTAAGGAAAAAGCTCGGCACGAAAAGAAAACAGGTATCTGAAGACTTGATGAAAGAAAAGTTAGACAAGAAAAAATTGGATTATGATGCCGTGAAGTTGATTTTAGACGTTTTTAGAAAATTAAAATTTGAGTGGCGTGCAGACCCCTTTGACATTTTTGATAAGAGTCCTGATAGTTTTAGAGGCAAATCACTACCAAGCAATAACCGAGAATGTGTGATGTTGGGAGTTAGACTTGGAACAATGCGGGGGAAAATAATTTACAATTTGCGTGACAGGCAACTTTCAGAAAAACAACGTCAGGATATAGATGATCTGATATGGAATTTTGTATGGCTTTCGTGGAAAGAAGCAAGAGCCTTGAATGATCAGCAAGTCAAAGAAAACTCCTGTTCTCCTCTTTTGAACATGTTTTTGTTTTCTAAAATAATTTGAATGATTTATCCTGTCTCTCACAACTTTGATTTTTGGATCAAATATGTTGTTCTAAAATATGGGTTCCTAATTGCATACCGTGATCTGTTATTGCTTGATGGTTGAAATTGAAAATAAAGTCATGATGCGTTTAATATTTAATTTCGATTGATCCTGATTAACAAATAATTGATTAACTAACGCTGAATTGGTGATGCATAAAATATTCTGTATCTTGCATGATAAAGACATCATTTTTGAAAAAGGCAGTAGTTTTATACATTTGCCTGTTACTGTGTGGTGACATTGATTGAATCATTTTTTATGATTTTGTCGTCCACGAATATATGTTCCAGTTTTGCTATTTTATATTGCAATGATGATGCGTACTGTCTCTGTATTTTTATAAAAAGAGTCTAAAAAATGGAACAGTAGTCATGCAAAATCCCGCTTGGTTTCCTTTAGAGCCCTTCTGACTCTTGGGGTAGAGGTGGACTTGTTCCTGAGTAAATTGCACCATTATCGAACTTGGCATGTCTATGGATTTGAACTACGAACAGTCAAAAATATTTGAAAATTTCCTAAGAATTTTGAAAATATTTGATTCACCATTGTAAATTTCATATACAGATTCATAAACTCAATATTTCCCAAATTATTTCATGATCAAGTATGTCCTAACATGCAAGAAATGTAAATTAAGACATACACATGAGGCATACTCCATAGATGCTGCAACGGATTTTTGGAACAACTGGAATCGCGAACATGGAGAAGACATGAAGTGCGTTCGTGATTATGAGTTTGAAGAGGTGTAGAATTGATTCGAGTTAGATGTATCTGCAATCTATATCTTCATTGAAAACAGTTGCTCATCCCTTTCGACCCATTTAATTACGATTAACATCTATTATATTCATATGACTGCAGAGAAAAATGAAATCGATAAGCTTATTGACAATATGATTACTGGTGGCGATGAATTTGTGAACAATCTTAAAACCGTATTGCCTGATGCCCTATCAGAATCTGTGATGATGTTTCATGAATCAAACATCGCAAACCTGAAGAAAATCAAGAAATTCCTTAACAAATAGGGTATGGATGAATTGATTCTTGTAATTCCTACTATATCCTTTTTAATCATTATTTGACATTGCTTTTGTGAGCAGATCAAGGACCATCTCCATTACCGTGAAAAAGAAAATTGGCGATGCGTTTGATGCCATATTGAAAATTCCTCCCAAAATGATGCCTGATGCAAAGATAAACGATGCAGGTTGGTGGTCATTTACGGGGCCACATGGCAAATCCAAACTAAAGTTCAATGAGGACAAATCACAGGGAATTCTGGATCATCAATACATCGATGAGGTCTCTTCTTGGAACGTCCCGATGCAAGTAGTGTCCAACGGTGAATTTTCTGAAGTGACAATTACTTTAAACAAACCTGACGAACTCACTGATGTGCAGTTTGATCAGAGAATGATTGAGATTGACGAAATGTTCAATTCCATGAAAGACATACTGGAATCTGAACCATGAATTTTCTGCATTCAGACTGAATGTGAATTTATGAAACCTCTTATACAAAATGGATTGCACATTTTTTGACGAATCACTGCTACGTGTGTCACAAACTATGTACACTTGGCATTTTCATTGTTCATATGTTCAACTGCTCAGAGATTAACAAGTTGTAAAATGAAATCAAAACCTTGAAAATTTCGTTAACTTGGCTGATTCTTTCAAGTTCTCATCAAGATTAAATTGAATGTAAAATTAGCATGATTTTATATTGGTCTTTTGAAAATTTGTCATTATGAGTGAAGATAATACAGAAAAACCAAAAAATAAAATTGTTTTTGTAACCTTAAAGATGCCTGACGGCAAAGAACATGAAATTCCACTTCCTGCAAAAATTTTTAGCTCTGGTCGAGAAGGATTCTATGCTCAAATTCCTGCATTAGTTTATGACGATGAGGTTTATGGGGGTCAAATCCAAGTCTGGAAAAAGACTCCTAAAAATTAAATGATAAAAAATATTTCTTGAGGAATATGTTTTTAAAGTTGGATGAAAGATGCTGCTAAAGATTTCCAGAAACTAGGTAAAAGAAATCTGATTAGTCCTTCCCCGAATCATCTGTATTTTCATTTTGATTTCTGCTCGGACCTGCCATGTCTTCGGGTTTTACTTTGTTGTCCCAGTCTCCTTTGACCCCTTTTACCAAAGCAATTATTCCTGCTACTATGAATCCCATGACTATTCCAAAGAATAATGTCTGATCAAATATCTTGAACGAACAATCAATTTGGGATGGGGGTGAGTCATCTGAATATTCATAACACGTTCCAAATTCATTGGATTCAAAAGTAGCGGCCTGATAATTATGCCCAAACGCACCTAGAATTAAAAAGCCGACAAAAACCAATACAATTCCCATGATTATGAATCGCATATCACTCATGACTTTTTTTCCGATTTGTTGTATTTACACTTTGATTTCTACAACCACTAGTGCTATTTCTCAAGCAGCACTTTCAAGTTTTCAAGCGATGCCTCGTAAAATGATCCAAGAAATGCGATGAACTCTATGAATTGCTTTTCAGACATTTTTTCGCTGTTAAGATATGATTGCCATGTCAGTTCTGTCTGGCTTTTTGTTTTTGATCTGATTGAGATTGTTGCGACGTACGCTCTTAGTGGAAGTCCCTCGGTTGCAACATATGTAAACTGTTCACCCTTCTTCCAGTCAACTATGTGCTCTTCAATCTTGTTTCCATCCTCAAACGTGATCAGTCTGACTGCTCCGACATCTCTTTTCTTTTTGGAAAGATACGCCGTATCTTTTACATCCACAACCCATTCGGGTAATCCTGAAATGTTACTTATTTTCCTCCAAACTTTGTCTTTTGTCGCATTGATCCTGATTGTTTTCTTAATTGTACCGGTATGATGCATTCTTTTTCCAGCTTTTGCCATGCATTCTCATAAAATTGCCGTGATTTTAAATTTTATTTGTACAACCATTTTTAATCCCCTGAAGAGAATGATATCAAATGGTATTTGGGTGGGGTAAAAAGAAACATGACGTTCCTGAACCCGTTGAGGAAGTTCCTAAGAGTAAGGAAATCTCCCTTTCGAACGTACCTGACATCATTTCAGAACTTCGTGAATTGAGAAGTTCTCAAATTCTGACTGAGATAAACAGACTAAGAAATGACACCGAACCTCTCATTGGTGATCTGATGAAAATTGGCAACTTGCTTGAAAAAGACAATCTTAAGATTGATGATATTGATAAGCACCTTGCCATTATTGTCGTCAGGGGAAAACAACAGGTTATCGATGTTATCAAAAAGGGCGTTGTATCATTACCTAAAATTTCAACTTTTGACGATGCCAAAAAATTGGATTCCGCACTCAACGTAATTCTTAAAAAAGTAGGTGATGTACTTGGAAGGCAGACCCGGGTCATACACATTTTTGCAAAAAAATATGCAACCCATCTAAAAGAAAACCTTGCAGTCATGAACAAAAATCATGCTGAAATTTCTAGACTGCTAAAAAATTATGGTTCCACTCAGTCACTGCATGCTGAAATATCTGAAGTGATAAATCAAATCAAGCACTCGTCTGATGTACGAAAAGAAAAATCACAAAAAATTGTAGAAACCGGTGATGTTGCAGACTCATTAAACAAAAAGATCTCTCAGTTGGAGAATTCAATTGAGAAAATTCACTCATCAGACCCTTACAAAAAATACATTGATTTGAAAAATACTCTGAATGCCTTTGGCAATCAAAAATCAAAAATCAAAAATGGCATCAACACGCAGTTTACAAAAATCTCTCGACCCCTGAGCAGATATGAATATGCATCATCATTAGACAAAGATCAAAAAAACATTCTGTCTGAACTGGTTGCAGAGCCCTTTGACGTACTGATTCCAAAGAACAAGGATTCGGTAATTACAATACTTGAAAATATTCGAAAAGGAATTTCAACAGGATCAATTTCCGTAAAGGATGTTGATAAAACATCTTTGCAGATAACTGAGATAGAGGAATCCATAGATATGTTTGTTAACCAGATTTCAGAATATCATGCCAAGTATGAACAGATGCAAAATGAACTGAATTCAATAATTCCTGACGATCTGATTCCTTTTGAAAACGATCTTGCCAAAACCCTTTCTCTCAGGGATGAATCCTTGTCAAAGTCTAAAGCACATCAAGATGAGATCGATGAAATAGATGCAAAAATCCCTAAACTGGTGTCTGGAATTGAAGGAAAATTGAGAAAATTTTCAAATACAAAATACACGGTACTGAAATCTTAAAATTAAATTAGTTCTAAGATTGAGTTTATTTGGGTTGTTTAAAAAGAAAAAGTTTGAGCGTAAGGTATTGCTTCAAAAAAATGTTCTTGACAGCATTCTGTCCTTTTGTCAAATGAAGCATCCTAATGAGGGAATTTTGATTCTAAAGGGAAAATCAAAAAATGGTGAAATCACAGTTAACGGTCTTGTAATTCCTCCTTTTAGTGAAACCGGTCCCACATTTGCTGGATTTCCACATTCCTTTCTGCCTTTTGACATGAGCTATGTAGGTGTCATCCATTCACATCCAAGCGGTTCTGCAGAACCGTCTGTGACAGACCTGCACAATTTTTTCGGATTGGTTTCGATGATTGTGAAGTCCCCATATGATGATGATTCTGTTTTTGCATGGGACAGCAACGGACATCCAATACCTCTTTCAATTGTGTGATATTTGCAAAAATTCTGTGAGTAATGTATTGAAAAGCGACAAAACTTTATAACCAATTTTAAAGAAATTTCGTTGTATTGAATCCTCAACTTAAAAAATATTATATTTTTCTTGGCGCATCACTTGTGTTCAGCATTGGTATCCAAATCGTTCTTGGATATTTGGGGGTTCCGTGGTATATCAGCATAGGTCTTGTGATGGGAATTTTCATTCTGTTGCCAATGATCATGAGGCGTCGGCAAATGGGTCGCATGGGCAGTTATGGGAGTAATTCTGGAACTGGTCAAGGCGGCGGTTTCTTTGGGACTGGTTCACAAGGAACTTCTAGCGGCGGCGTCAGCTATGTTTGTCTTGTCTGCAATAACAAACACAAGGGCGGAACCTGTCCAAGATGTGGTTCCAAAATGCAAAGAGCTGACTTTTAGATACAAAAAATGTCGCTAGATGAAATTCGCAAAAAGGTGATTTTTCATAATTCAGTTGATGTGTGGATTGCCGCATGCTCGGAGAGAAATGTAAGTTGGACAAATACTGAGGATTATAAAAAATTCATTTCACACTTGTTGAAAAACAATCTAAATCTCAAGGCCTTTAATCTGTGTGCTCATGAGGCTGGTGCCACCGAAGATGAAAAGGTAAAATTTACAGAAATTTTGGCTGATACAAAGGAGGATCCAAATTCCTTAACATATACGATAAAGCTTAATGATGCAGCTTTGGCAATCATTCGTGACCATACTGTATAATCATCTCTTGAGCTTTGGATTAATTATCGCGTCTAGGGCATTTCCAATGAATACAAATGCCAATCCCGTAATTGCAATCATTATCCCTGGTGGCATAATCCACCACCACAACCCTCTGGCTGCTGCCCCAAACGTGTTTGCATCATGTAATATCTGTCCCCAGGTTGGAAATGAAGGATCTCCCAACCCAAGAAAACTTAGACCTGCTTCGGTGGTGATTGCTGCTGGAACCGATATTGCGATGCTTGCAAATGTATATGGCAGTAACTGTGGCACTATGTGCTTGAGGATGATCTTGGAATCCTTCTGACCCATCATGTTTGACGCATCCACATAGCCTCTGGTTTTTATCTGGAGTGACATGCTTCTTGCTACCTTTGCAATCCCTACCCACCCAAAAATCATCAAAAAACCTACCATCACAAATATGCTATTGCTTATCGTTACTGAAAGAATGATGAGAAATGGCAGTGCTGGCAACGCATAGATGACGTCGTTGAATCGCATCATCGTCTCATCTGTTTTTTTACCCTTGTATCCCGCGTAAACTCCGTAAAGCAATCCCATGACTACTGACGCAATGGACACTACAAGGCCGATAAATAGCGCCAAAGGTGTTCCCCACAGTAAACCTATTGCCAAATCTCTTCTCAACTCGTCAGTTCCCATTACTCCAAATGCCTTGCCTCCGATGATTAGCTTTGATTCTGGAATTTGATTCTCAGAATCCATCCCGTACAAATCCATGGAAAAAATATAATTTCCTTTCAATGGTTCGTTGATGTGGCTTTTTGAAAAGATGATGTTTTCTGCGGACAGTTTGCCAAATGCAAATCTTAATTTTTCTGATTGCAATGCCAGGTTTTTCTTTATCATACTATCCGTAGAAAATATCCTTTCACTGTGAATTGTTTTTGAATCTGAGTAAGGAAGCGATGTGGAAAGTAAATCCATCTTGATTCCGTCTGGTCTGATTACTGACATTTGTAACAAAGGAGCTCCAGAATATTTGGCTGAAAACTCGTAGATGAAATCATTTGGAAAGTCATCATAGCCAAAGTTGAACCCAAACTGGTGTGAAGTGAGTGTAATCTCTTCGTTTGAAATTCTTTCAATGTTGGGACTCTCCAATATTTTGTGTTTGGGTATGTCTTCTGCGGTTAACATATTTGTCCATATCGGAACCGCTGCCTTGGGATTTGAAATCCAGCTCCCTGGATTATTCCATTCTTGAAACGTCTCGACTGGAATTACAACCACTGCGATGATGGAAGTTACGATCAAAATTATGAGAATTGAAATGCCTGCAATCCCCATTTTGCTTTTAAGGAATTCATCTTTGATTTCATTAGGTGTGATGCCGCTCAACTCTCTGTCCTTACTCTAGGATCAAAGTAACCGTAAAGTAAATCTGCGATAAATATGCTGATAAGAAAGAAAACCGTTAGCATGTATGTGGCACCGATAATCACTGGAAGATCCATTACCGTGATTGCTTCAAAGTATAGCCTGCCCATCCCCGGCCAATCAAACACAGCTTCGGTAATTATTGCTCCTCCTAATGATCCTGACAAACTAAGTGCCAAAATTGTTACAATTGGCGGTGCTGCATTTTTTAGGGCATGAGCATACGTGATTCTGTTCTGCTTAATCCCGATTGTTTTTTTTGCCATGATGAAGTCTTCTTGCATTATCCCAACCATGAAGTTTCTTACTAGGTATGCCCATGATCCAAAACCGATCATTACAATTGTGATTAACGGCAATGCCATATGGTACAGCAAAGATCCCAAATATCTTGGGTCTGATGCAGGAATGTCTGGGGTTGCTCTTGCAGGAAATATTTGATATGTGAATGCAAACAAAAATATCATTAGCATTCCAATCCACCAAACTGGAAAACTGGAACTAATTATCGCAAAACCAGATGTAACTCTGTCTACCATTGATCCTACTTTGCTGCTAGAAAAGGCACCTAGAAATATTCCTATTATTGAAATTATTATCGTTGCAGTTGTGAACAGTAAAACCGTTCTTGGAATCTTTTCAAAGAGTATATCCCTGACGTCTGAAGATCCTTCGTCGCTGGTAAGAAATGTGGCATTTCCAAAATCCAACAACATGATTTTGTACATCGTCAGTCCTATTCTTTGCGGCGAATACCATGGCTTGTCTAATCCCAAAATTTGGATTCTTTGATCGATTTGATCTTGGACAAACCCTTCAAATTCTGCAACTGACGAAAAGCTCTGAGCAATTGCTGGATTTTCTGTAATTTCCGCTCTTATTTGAAAAACAACTCCCTGCTTTAGGATCGTATCCATATTGGAGCCTACTAGGGCGATGGTAATCAGTAGCGTGATCATCAAAACTCCAAACATCGTTGCCATTCGTGTGGCAATGTATTTTTTCATGCCCAACAACTTCAAGAAAGGGAATTGGTTAATAACAATAGGTATTTTTCCTACAGTTTAATTACTGAAGAATTGTATCAAGACTTAGAAAAAAAATGTCCTTTGATAGAGAAAGAGAAATGTTCCCTGCAAAATGCGGGGATTGTGGAAACGATTGTCAAGTGCCATTCCAGCCTAAGGAAGACAGACCTGTTTATTGCAGAGACTGTTTCCAAAATCACAAACCTGAACCAAGATCTGGTGGCGGTAGATTTGGAGGTAGATCCGGCGGCTTTGGTGGTGACAGAGGCTCTAGATTTGGTAGACGAGACGATAGACCACGTGAAATGTTTGACGCAAAATGCGGCGACTGTGGAAACGATTGTCAAGTGCCATTCAAGCCTAAAGATGACAGACCTGTTTATTGCAGAGACTGTTTCCAAAATCACAAACAAAATTAGAAAAATAGTTTTGAGTAATTTCCAAAACTCCTTTATTTTCAATTGCCTAACACAGCAAAAGTATGCATATTTTGTAGTGTCTAACGTGAAAAATGGGATTTTAATGCCAATTAACACTAGACGATTCGTACTTTAACACGTCGCCTGCTCGCGGGCCAGCTGACATGCAGTATGCATTTCCACCAGTAGGAAAGGCATGGATGCAACTATGCGGAGAGTGTAAACGACATCTGAAAGGACTCAGAGATGTAGGATTTTAGTGCATAAAACTATTCTTCTCTTTATCCAAACCCTCTGAATATTTCATGTTTAATATATTGGCAAATTAGAGTTCGATAATCAGAATAGACTGGGACATGATAAATAAAATAAAGAATATGGGGTGGCACTATCATTATCGTGTCCTCATCAATATTGATTGCCCTGAATCCCTTGGCCATCAGATTCATGATGTATGGCATCATCGTGTCATAATCGTCCCTGTACACGTTCATTGTTAACTCGTCGGGATCTTCGTCGAGTAGGGGGGGATGTGTTCAGCCCCAGGTTCACGGGTCTTGCCGTCACAGTTGGGACAGTTCATGGTGGTGGACCTACAGGGTCACTCATTCAAAATCGAATCCCGAACCAGAAGTCGTAAAGTCATCATGACATGGATATACGCATTTGTCTGTCGGTTTATGGTTGGTCTTGCAGTTGTCACATGTCTCTGACATGCAGTGGGATGCAATGTTAGAAACTAAGAGAACTGATCAATTGTTAAAATTTATCTCATAGTGCAAACAGTCTTTCATCAAATCGCGTCATTTCAAACATGATAAAGATAATTTCTACGTATCTCTTTAATACCAAATGTAGCTATACATTGTATGCCATGTGACGGTTTCAAGTGCTATATATGCGACTTGACATTCAAGGAGGAATCTACGTCAAACATTCACAATGACATTTCAAAGCATTCCATCAGTAAAATTCAGCTTGTATCATAAGCTGATCGCTCATTTTTACTAAACATCGGTTCAAAGGATCTGATTTTATCTTTGCATGTACATATACAAGATGATCTTATTAGTAAAAAATCATAATTATATTGAAAGCAAATGAAACAAAACTTTAAACGAAAAATCAATCCGGATTCTTTTGACCTGGAAACTGTTCTGATGGGTAATTGTAAAACTCCTCTCAACTAATTTTATTTCTTACTGATTACAAAAACAAACTAAGAGAACTGATCAATTCTTCGGGGCCTTAGCTTGGTCCTGTTGCGATGAATGATCACGTGATGCCGGATGATGACCTTTAGCTTGTCCTCTACGGTAAGATTGTCCTCGATACATACAGACAGAAAGTCAAGGTATTCTTTATCCTGGATCTCAAGATCTATCTTCCTCAATTAATGTAGCACCTGAACGCTAACATCCGTATCCGCATCTACAATCTGCATCGCATGAACCTCGCAGTAACGCATGACGTCCTTACAGAACGGCCGGGAGTTCTTGCCGGGATTACGATAGTGGCGCATCACCTTGAAGTATCCTTCGGCATCACAATACAGAACGTTGCAGATCATGTCCCGGTATCAAGCCCCCCTGAGTGCGATTTCTCTGTTTTTCCACTTGTGCTCAATCTCCAAATGAACTTCCAGCTTGTGTGGTAAATCCAGAGATGCTTGACAGATTAGACATCGGTAGGACATGGGATCTTAGTATGGTAGGATTGAGCCTAAAAGGACAGGGTTATTATAAAAAATTTCACCATGATCGAATCAAAGTTTGACAAGCCATCATATCATTTTGTATATACACATTATACTTTATGAGAGGAATGTGCAGTCTGTGTTACAATTCGGGGAGGAACTTGCACTGACAGAGGTCAAAGGTACAGTGAGTAATCCGTTAGGATCTGTTTTGATTCCAATTTGCAAAAAATGCAAAAAAGAATAGAAAGAGGGTTAAAAGCATATACTAGCAAAAAGTATCAGTCATTACAGCTTGAAATACGTTAGCAGGATGATTTATGAACTTCAAATTCCGCATCGATCAAGAAATGCTTGCTGCAGTTATCACAAAAATGAGGAACATAAAACACGTCCTTGCCCGGAATCCCAACAGGTGGTTTCACGTGCAGTATAATGTAAAAAAAGATTATAACAATAGACAATAAAAATAGTCTACGTTTTTGTGGAAAGTTTTTGCTATGAGACGAGGAGAACGAAAGTTTAGGAATGATATTTGACTAATTACGTGAAGGGTAAATTCCCTGTAACGCAATTATGTATTGTACATCTCCCGGTTGATGATCCCTCAAATCTGGAAGCCCAAATGTAGTTCGTCCATTACCATCATAAACAGTACCCAAAATACTGAAGAGTACTTGGTTATCATTTATTGAAAGAATTTGTCCTTCACAAAAGGCCCAATCCCTCGGTGCAAAATTACCCGCAAAAAGCCTCACTTCACCAATGAACGGTTTATTGAGACCTACGGGTCCGGGCGAGCCTTGTATTTCTTGTAAGCCCGGTAACCCTCGTTCTCCTTTTGGACCTCTTGGTCCGGGTGGGCCCCTTCTACCGGGCGAGCCTCTTTTTCCTAGACCTTTTAATCCTCTTTTTCCCACCTTGCCTAGCGGACCTCGTGGACCTATTTTTCCAGCCTTGCCAGGGGATCCGATGATTCTTTTGATGCTCTTGATTTTTTTAGTTGAGATTATTTTTTTATTTGACATTAACAAATTAAAGAAAAACTAGTATTTACAATATTCTCATATGTGTAATTAGTTGATTTTTAAAAAAAATGAAAAGAGGTTACGGGTTTTAAAAAATAAAATGTCAAAACATTCATGTAAAATCTAAAAAAAATAGAAGTCATACCTCTCCTATCACCATATAGGATATCTCATCTATTTCACTATGGGCGCCTGCGTGCCATGTAATTTTTAATCGTTGCGTATTAACATAATCTCCAATTTTAAATTTTTCCAAAGAGCTCGGTCCACCAACGGCTGGAGCCACTATGGTCTGTACTTTGATTTGACGTAATGATACAATTTTTGCTGGAACTTTTTTGAAATTACCTGCTGGACCGATAGTTTCTTTTTCCACTACCTGGGCATCAGAACCATGTTGGATTGAATGATCGTCAAAAGTGATTTTCACATACCCGCTTTGTTTCGAAGGTAAAACTATGCCAGACATAATTTTTAATGTCATTGATCAGGCAAGAGCAACATTCCTAATTAGTATGACAGTCGAAAATCATGTAAAAATTTCTGATGAGAAAAGAGAACTAATTCCCCTAAATTTTTTTCACATATAGTACAAAGTTTGTGATCCGAGGAGATGATGAACTAAAAATATTTGTTTTCCTGAAATTGTTATAATTTGGTTTAACTTCTATTATTTATGGTGAAAAAAATTTCCTTTGATCCTGATGATCTTGCATTGACTAAACCTGAAATTCTTGAATTCTGTGACCGAGTACTTGAAAAATGGAATGAAAACCCTACAAAGAATGCGACCAATATTCTTGCGATGACGGCCGTAAAGACTAGTATGGTCTGGACAGATGAATACTCGCTCAAGGCAATCTGGAATGAGATTCTGAAATGGTTTCTTGAACTTCTGTACGAAAATGCGTTGGCCAAAGACGATGAATCATGGGGAAGTGTGATGAAAAAATTAAAGAATAAAAAATAAGCTGTGTTTTTGTAATGCTATGAGTGCAAATACGATCAAAAAAGCCAAGAAACTAGTCGAAAATGGAGGCGTGGTGAAAATTGAAGATGACTTGTTCCAAATCAAATCCTCATCAGATCCTGAAAAATCTTATTTTGTGACCTCCGATACATGCGAATGTCCAGGATTCAAAAATTTCTATAAATTTCATCATGGAAGAGGTTTGAAGGCAAATTGCTCTCATTTGGAAGCAATCAGGATATTCAAAAACGATGATCAGCCCTAGTTTATTCGAGGTCAGATATGTCTATTTTTCCGATGAATGTCTGAGTTTCTGTTACTATTATGGGACGTAAAATCAATCCTGGATGTTCTACCATTAGATTGATAATCTGAATATCTGTTTTTTTGCTGTTTTCCAAATCTAACTCTTTGTACATCTTGTCTCTTTTTCTAAGAAGTTCTGATGGTTTTTTGCCTGACATTTTTATGATTTTTTTAAGCTCTGTTTCTGAAAACGGATCTTTGAAAAAGTCTCTTTTATCAATATCCGTTTTCATTCGTTCGATTTCTGAAATTGTTTTCTTGCATGTAATGCATGATGTTTTATGGAATACTTTCAATTCACTTTCTTTGTTTTGTCTGCGTTAAAAATTGTTTATGCAAATGTTGCATTCCGATACGTTGGAAAATCAAATTCATGATGAAAATCAACTCTGATGAATGTCAATTTTTTTGAAAAACCATCTGCTAAGGATGACGGCACTGACTCTGCTATGCATTTCTTAAATCTGTAGAAATTTCAGCGGAGATTGCTTTTATCCCCTAGCATTGCGGGATTTTGAACGTGTGTTCTGGATAATCCTCTTCAATACCTTCAGTCCTTTGGTATCAGTTTATTTTTCTGATGTGTCTTCAGATCTTCTTTCATTGAATTCGTCAAGGGTTTCCTTTGATATGGAAATTCTATCCAAGTAGGCTTGCCTTGCTTCTTCATACGTTCCGCCATTTGCAATTATTTGCTCTCTGATATTCTGGGCGTCTGCAAAATTGTTCTTTGTAAAGTTCAATTGGCTTGTGATCATGTCTCTGATCTTTGGATTGAGGCTGTGAATGTACTGCTCATATTGATAACCGTCATAAATCCCTGCTTCCGGATTGTATTTTGCCAACGCATTATTTTTTAGATTTTCGGCAATCAATCTTTGTTGGTCTAGTAAAATCTGTTCTTTACTGTGTTTGTATGCTTTTTTCTTTTCCTTGACTAACTCATCGTGCAATCCGTGATAATACTTGAACAATGTTTGACCGATTGGATTTTTTTCAAAATCATTTTTATCCGAACCTAGATATTTTCTAGCTTCTTCAGTGGATAGTTTTTCTATCAGTGCTCCGCCAACCTGACTGTCACCCTTTACTAGAAATTGTGTGCTGGTTAGTCCCGTCATGCCATACCATGACGCGATCACGTTGACTACGTAAGTTCCTGGGATTCTTTGAAAGTCTGGAAATTCTCCTCTAAACGTTCCGTCCGGACTTGTGAAAGCTTTGGTTGTCTCAGATCCTGTTCTGATTAGAATTTCTACTCCCCTTGTTGTTTTGTATGCTTGGTCTACAACTTTACCTGTTACAATGACTGTATCTCCTGAATACACTGTACTTTTTTCCACATCTACATCCACTATGAACTCCCAAAGCTCTGCCTGGGAGGTTTGAATGAATGAGACTAACACTAAAAATGAAAATAATCCTATGACTGCCTTATTGCTACTGTACACGTGAGTTTATTTGGATTTTAACAATTAAGACAAAGTATGAAGAAAAATTTGCTCTTTTTCAATTTTTATTGAGTTAATCTGTCTGTGTCGAACCGTATCTTTGCCAAATTTTCCATTTATTGATCTGTGAACTGCAGGTTGACTGACTGACATCATTTTTGACTGTCTGTGGCTAGTTTCAAACACCGTTGTGGAGAAAAAACTCAAATTCTCCTATGCTTTAGGCAAAATGAGATGATTTGTGCGGCATGTGAGACCAGAAAGCATTTTGAGTGCATTGACTGTATGAATAATCACAAAACTCACTTGTGTAGCTGTGATTGCCATGATGAGAATACTGAGTCTCATGAAGTTGGAAAATCCCATTGATTTTAGTTCTTGAACTTTCTCTCTATTTCTTGAGCCATCGCTTCCAGATGACTTGTATCTCCTAGTTTTCTGTATGTCAGTCTCTCAATGGTTTTGATGATGCTGACTGCTGATCGGTATTGGGGAATTTCTGGCACATTCAATTCTGCATACATGCCAATGCCGTGAATTCCATTTCTCTTTGCAAATCCCAGAATCAGTCCGTTGAATCCTGTGATTATTGACTTTTGAGGTGTGGTTTCGACGTTCAGTCCTTTCATCTGATTCATCAATTCTTCTGACGTTGAGGTGATGAATGTTTTAGGATTGTTTTGGAAAATTCTGTTTGTATGAAAGCCTCCCAATGTATAGATGAATTTTGCAGAATATTTTTTTGATACATCGATGACATCTTGACACAAAGCATTCAGTTCAGAATTGCTTTTTGGCTGTCCTTTGCCCCCACCGAAAACTATCAAGTCATTTGTGTATTTGTATTCCCAACATTCGTCTGGAAGTTCGATGTATCCTCCTTTGTCTATCACATACGTCGGAAATGGGGGTTTTGCTGTTCTGAACGTTTTTGTTTGTAGAGAATCATTTATGAAATTTACTACGATGCTGCCGACATTTCCCATGTCTTGCATTGCAGCAATGACAATTGGTTTTTTGACGTCTGGTTCTTCCTCTTGGATGAATTCCATGCTTCATCTGAAATTTAATTAATTTTAAACGTATGTTGTGTTTGATAATGTGTTTGTTTCCCTTTGTCTACTGTATTTTCCCATTTCATTCTAACGTGAATTTTTTAAATAAATACGTTGGAAAATCCTTCATTTTTAGATTTGATAATTTCATCCCTTGATTAGATCATGAGGCTAGTTATGCAAGATGCAAAATTCTCAAATTGATATTTTTTCAATGATGTCTGAATTTGTATTGACGGAGTTGAAATGAATTCTTTTTTTCATATTTTCATTTTTGAAATTTTTTAATCCTAATTAGGCACAATATTCATGATAATTGGGCCTGTAGATCTTGCTGGTTAATTTTATCTAATTAAAAAAGATAATGTTATATTTTAACTCTTGCGGACCCTTTTTTATTTTCTCGAGATCGTGGAAAAATATCAAGATTCATAAGGCAAAAAAACTTTCTGTCGACAAATTATGGAAACATCAATGGAAAACATTGGAACGTTGGAATATGTTCTAGACAAATACTCTAAAATTTGGAGTTGGAAGGTAACTGGCGATCGTGCAGTTAGTATGATATCTCGACTTGTTCCGGAAGCATGGTATGGTGAAAATGTCAATGAAGTAATTATTCCTGATAGTACTGAAAGTGTAAAACAGATCAAATTAATCATGGATAGGTATCCACTTGAAATCCTATCAAAATCTGTTTGGCAAAGAAAAATCGTAAAGACATATGCTCCAAAACCTATCTTGCCCCCTATCAAACTAAAATTAAAACGTGCAAAAACAGGTGAGCAGTTTAGGGGCAAGCTCTTGAATTTCCAAAAGGAAGGTCTTGATTTTTTGCTAAAATCATCTGGCAATGCATTACTAGCTGATGAGATGGGACTGGGAAAAACTGTACAAACGTTATCTTATGCTGCAACTGAAAAACAAACATTCCCAATTCTCGTCATTGCACCATTGGTTACATTAAAGAATTGGGAACGTGAAATCAAAAAATTTCTAAAGAAAAAAAGTAAGAATGGGAGAATTTTGGAATCCGAATCTCCCAGTGTGACACTGATAAGAACTGGAAAATCACGCGAACTTCCAAAAACCGATATTTACATAATTAATTACGAATTGCTTTTTAAGAGAAAAGAGGATATCTCAAAGCTGGGAATTAGAACCATAGTATGTGATGAAGTGCATAATCTGAGGTCAAAAACAACTCAAAAGTACAAGGCAGTGAAAAAACTGGCGGCTCTGCCTTCAATTTCATACCGCATAGGCCTGTCTGGGACTCCTATCTATAATCGTGGTTCTGAAATCTGGCCAATCATAGACATCATAAAGCCAGGATTGCTTGGAAGCTTTAAAGAATTCTGTGAGTATTTTTGCTATGTCAACGAAAAAGGCAAAGCCATAGTTTTGGAAAACAAACGTGTTTCTCTTAGAAACGAGTTACAAAAACATGTAATGCTTCGAAGGAAAAAAGCTGATGTGTTAAAAGAACTCAAGGACAAGGTTCGTTACAAAGAGGTAATTGCAGCTGATACCGATTATTATCTTGAAGAATTAGATAAAATTTGGACAAAAGTTGAAGCAGAACAAAAAAATGATGATGCTACCGAATTTTCCAAATCAGCATCCTATCACAGAGCCATTCAAAGTGAACGACAAATTGCAGGAATTGCAAAAGTTCCTCACGTAATAAATTTTGTCAAAAATATAATGGAAATCGAAGAAAGTGTGGTGGTATTTTGCCATCACAAGGTAATTCATAAATTGCTTCATCAAAGTCTTCAAGAATTTTCACCTGTATCAATAATTGGCGGTCAATCTGACTCGATCAGGCAGGATCAAATAGACAAATTCCAAAAGGGCGAATCAAAACTGATGATCGCGGGCATTCGTGCTGGTAATGTTGGAATCAATCTGACTAGGGCAAAGTATGTAATCTTTGCAGAACTTGATTGGAGTCCTGCAATTCATAGGCAAGCAGAAGACAGGCTTCACAGGATAGGTCAGAAAAATACCGTCTTCGCATATTATTTGATTGGAAACGGAACTTTGGATGATCATGTTGCAAATGTTTTGGTGGACAAGAGTTATGAAATTGACGAGATCATGGATGAGTCAAAAGAAAACTACGAAAACAAGGACAAGGCCGAACTCATTTTAGCCCAGATACAAGATAAGATTCGGTCAAAATGACTAAATTTTCAACTTAGTTTTCAACTCTGTGAGTTTTTCAACAATGTTTTCTTTTTTCTTCTGATCAAATGCCACATCTTGAATTTCTTCTATGATTTCATCTACTGTATCTAAAATGCCTGGTTCAGATTCCTGTTCTTTGAATTCTATCTTTCCAAACCCTTCCGTCTCTGTCTTGTCAATTTCTTCTATGCCTTCTGATAGTATTTCAAAAACCTTCACTAGTTTTTCATCTTGCCTTTGAGGAGACATCAATACAAGCTGGCTTTTTCTTAGTCTTTCGATTTCTGTACCCAATTCAAAAGTGGATATTTTAAGAATGTCTGAAATTTGATCCATGTCGCATGATTTTATTTGTAAGAGTCGTAGCACTCTTGCCCATATGGGTATTCTTTCATTCCAAAGTATATCTTTTGCAAGATCAGTGATGGCAAATGAACCATCCTTGTTCAACGATATCATTTTTCTGTCTTTTAGGGATGCAAGAGAATCCAAAATTTTCCCAACCCCCAATCTTTTTAAATTAGAATTTTCTAAATGTGTTTCATCAAATTTTCCATTTTCATTAATTGCTAAATACAAAATCTCTAAATCTATGGTTCCGAGCTTTCTCATACCGAAAATACACTTTCTGAGGTTATCATTCTTTCCACTTCTCTTAATACTGTCCTTGAAGAATATATGTGGATTATCCAGTTTTGATTCATGGTTAGATACGAACTTCCAAGACTTCCATATGAGTATGACGAGCTTGAGCCATTCCTAGATGTTGAAACGATGAAGATCCATCATCAAAAACATCATCAGGCATTTGTCGATGGTCTAAACAAGGCTCTAGAAGCAATAGGTGGCGAATCACATCCTAAATACATCTCGGCAATATTGTCAGATTTAAAATCAATTCCAGAATCAGGACGTAGTGCAATAAATTTTTTTGGGGGCGGTTTTGAAAATCACAGACTGTTTTGGGAAGTAATGACTCCTGATGGTGACGAAAAACCTGGGGGTGAATTGCAGGATTCAATTGATGTGTACTTTAACGATTTTGAGAATTTTAAAAAAGTTTTTTCTGAAAAAGCTTTAGATGTGCAAGGTAGCGGTTGGTGCTGGTTGGTTTTTAACGCTACTTATCATAAGATTGAAATCATCACCACTGCAAATCAGGATAGTCCTTGGACTCTTCAGAAATACCCTTTGTTGGGATTGGATGTCTGGGAACATGCGTACTATTTGAAATATCAAAACAAAAGATCTGACTATGTCAAAGCATGGTGGAACGTTGTAAATTGGGATTATGTTGGAAATAGATTCTCAGAACTTGCAAGCTAATACGTCTGATTTGGGCAAATTCTTTTAAACAAAAATACAATTTTCTCAAGTATGAACAAGAGTCTAAGATACATTGCACTTCTTGCAATTTTACCCTTGTTTACAACAGGCATGACGACTGATTATTTCTCAGATGCTGAGGCTCTCAAAAGCCAAGGAACTGGAACCTCGAAGTATGGTTCTAGTACTAATATCTGCGGAGTACAACTGTGTTCTGAAATTCCAGGTGGAAAAGAAGCTTGGATGGCAGAGCAAGGAAGAGTCTCTCCTGTAGCTCCAGTTAAAGAAACATCTGTGGAGGAAACTCATGAGGATGAAACAACTGAAGCTGACTTGGGTTCTGTACTTAGATTATCAAGAGCGAATGTTCCAGCAACAATTCCTATGCATCAGGGATACTATGACGGGGAGGATGTTTATTTTATCATCACTGACTCTAGTGATCCTACGCATGCAGAAATAATTACTGCAAATCAAGGTTGGCAAGTAGAACTTGCTCCTTTGCTAAAGAACACTCCTGAGGAGGCACTTTCAAAAATATACCTGTTCACCAATGGCGTTGAAGGCAGTGGTGTGCATGGTTATCAAGGTGAAGTCTTTACAAGTACACCTGCACAAGCAGATGTGTATAGTGCACTGACTTCCCATGTCCATATTACATGGAACGATGGTGCGATCCCAAGAGTACTGGATTCTGATGTAATGGTTATGCAGGCAGCTGAGAACGACGAAATTACATTGACTCCGCTTGAAGTGGTTTTGAACATGCCTCAAATTATCTGGCCCGAGGGTCAGATGATGATCAAGGATGTTGCCTTAACTGACACGACACCATACGGTGGAGGACAGGTTCTTGATATCGATACAGAAGAGATGAATGTGACTTTCATAGCTCATCGTGGATGGGGTCCTGACGGTAGAACGATCTATTACATTGTAACAGATGCTACTCCGAGCGGTCCTGCCGGAATGATGGGTGTCGTAAGCTCGCCGACATCTGCAAGCTTGATTGCAAATTCAGCAGCAGTAGATTTGTACCAATTCAAAAATGGTTTGACCGGCACGGGTCCTTTGGGATTCCAACCTGGAATAGCAGCAGGAGCTCCTGGTGATGCTAATTATTCTCCAATGTGGAGAATCTTTATGATTGGTTGGGATAACCCTGAGAACGCACAAGTTCTAGAAACCGTTGATGACATGAATGCATACAGAGAAGCTGGTTTGATCAACATTGGCATTGCACGTCCAATGGATAGTGACCATATCGTCAACTGTCCATTTATTGATCCGTTCCAATGAGATCTTTTTTTCTTTTTTTCTGATTTGTTTACATCTGTTAGTTTTTTCTATTTTTTTTTAACAAGTTTACAGAAAATCTACTGCTTTACTTATCTTTGATTATGAGAATAACATTGTATGAGCATTGCGGGAATGTATATGTTAAATTCAGAGGAATATGATTCTGAAAAAATAGGTCAGACTCTTGATATGCTGTACATTGACAGAAAAAATGAATTTCGCGAGTTGTCTATGGTGCTTCTTAGTGAAAAGGCACTAAAATCCATGCCCAATTGGAAGGAATTTGTTTTGAATTTTAGTCTGGATGTGGAGGATGCTTTTAAGACCTGGTCCGGACAGAGTCCGCTTGTTACTGGTTCGCCCCAAAAGGCCCTGACTCTGCTAAGACAGCTTGGACATGATAAAACATCCATGAACCAGCTAGCACATCTGCTAAACCTATCATACAACATCTCATGCGAATTCAGAGAGATCTATAGGCGTCTGAAATAATCCATTTCATTTTTTATCTTAATGCCTACATTTAGCTAATATTTTTAGAATTTGTATGGATTTCATGCTTGAATAAGGATTAATAGATTTGATGACGTTCTGTCTTCAAAATTCCGAATCTGCAGAAATAACTGAAAAACACAAACGGATTACTTAGATTGGTCATGAACTGTATGCTGATGGCGGTGTCGATGCTCTGGAGAATTTTGCTTTTGTATTGAAAAATAGAATTACTGAAGAAATAGAAAAAGATCCATCCCCTTGTGTTCATTGTGGGATGGCCTTACTGATGAATGTCAGCATTGATTTTCTCTAGTGGGAAGTTTACCCTCTGCCGATTCTGAAAATGGTTGTACTGCATGCTGGGCATGTACCTTTGATTGCAGGTTTGCCATTTTTCATTGTATATGGTTTAGGGCCGCCGATTTCTCGTTTGTCTCGGCACTTTACACAATATCCTATTGTCATATCTGTACTATGCTCAATGTTGTATTAGCGAGATCTTGTCGAACTTTTTTTACTATTAGACAAATCTATGATCTTCTTTTTGCGGATACTTTTGCTTATTTATCATGTGAAACATTTTGCAATTGATTTGGAAATCCTTTGTTTGAGTTCTTTTATGATCCCTTTACCCGCTTGTCATTGTTCTTGTAATGATTCTAACTTACGCTAATTTGCAATTTGGATTGTTCTGACAACGCGTTATGATTTTTCAGGCCTTCCCAAACAAAAATCTCTGCTACGTATTTGCCGGAATTGGTAGGAGTCCATGATAATGACGGGCTGAGTTTCTGATCTGGCGTAAGCTGTCCACTTATCCATCCTAATGACACAACAACCTCTGCTTCATTTTTTATTTGAACAAGGTATACAAAATTCTGAGATTTTTTTTGATGATTTGTAATGTCAGATGAAATCTGAATTTGCTGATTTACGTTTACATTGTCCATAATGGGTGCTTCAAATACATTTTCCAGTCTTGGATCTTCAACTGATGATCTTTCCAATTCGTTTAAGGCAAATACTGGATTGGCACTTACAGTGATTACTATTGCCAATAACACGACTATGCCTTTGCCAAACACAAATTTTTGGGAATTTTTTAGTTACTAAAGCGTTTCTGCATATTCCTCAAGATTCCATTGGAGGCTGTTTGTACTATCTGATATTTTTTATGACGGTACTCCTGTTTGTAATGATTTTTCCGGGATTGAGTATATTTGCAGGATCAAAAAATTTCTTGATCTCCTTGAATATCTGATAGTTTTTTGTACCATATTGTTTTCTGATGAACTCTGAACGAGCAAGCCCATCTCCATGTTCCGCAGTAATTGTCCCCTTCAGCTTGATGATTTCGTGAAAGTACTCTGTTGCAATTTTCTTTATGCTGGTTATTTTTTGATCATTTGAGATTAGACGTATGTGCACGTTTCCATTTCCTGCGTGTCCGTAAATGATCGATTTGGTATTGTATTTTTTGTTGATTTTGTTCAGTTTTGTGAATATTTTTGGAAGATCACCTAGCGGTACTGCTGCATCTTCAATTACGTGAGGGAACATTCTTTCTTTTTTCATTGATTTTAGGCTGTAGTACAGTGATGAATCTCTGTATCTCCACCATCTGAGAATCTCTTCATCTGTTTGTAGTTTTTTGGCAATTTTACCTGTCACTATCGATCTCAATTTCTTCTCGCTGGAAACAATTTTTTCGTCATATTCTACAAAAAGAAGGCATTTACTTTTCTTCTCAAATTTGAATTTAATTTCGTTTAGTGTGGTCTTGTCTACAAATTCTATTGCGGATGGATTGGAATTGATAATCTTGATGCAATTTTTTGCAGCATTTTTCATTGATTTGTATTCTATCACAAAAAGAATCCTTTTCGTTGGGTTGCTTCTGATTCTTAATTTAGCAGACGTTATGATTCCCAATGTTCCTTCAGAACCAATTATGACTTTGTGTGAGTCATCATTTGTTTTTACATTGTTTATTCTGTATCCTGATGAGTTTTTAGAAACGGTTGGAAATTTTACATTGTCTATCTTATTTGTAAATTCAAAAATCTTGTTTGCAATTTTTTTGTTTTTTGGAAGAGTTATCTTTTGCCCATTCCCGTCAATGAATGTTACTTCTTCAACGTTATCAATCACGCTTCCATACTTTAGACTCCTACTGCCACTTGAGTTGTTTCCAAGCATTCCTCCTACAGAACAAAAAGAACCAATCGAAGGATTTGGAGGGAAGAATTTCTTCTTTTCTTCCAGTTTTTTATCTAGATTCCCTTTGATGGTGCCTGGACCTACGGTAATGTAACTTCCGTGAACCTTAATGGAATCAAAATTTCTCATATCAAGAATTATTCCATCATTTAATGCACTTCCTACGAGACCAGTACCTGCGCCACGTACTGTAACTGACATTTTTATTTTTTTGGCAATCTTGATTATGCTAATAACGTCTTTTTCATTTTTTGGTACCACTATCATCTTTGGAATTATTTTGTAAGAACTTGCATCTACAGAATAAAATTCTCTGAATTCCTTGCTTGAAAACACGTCCCCTTGAATGCTATTCTGAAGTTTTTTGTGAGTTGATTCTTTCATATGCCGAGTCTAAATTTTGATTCTGTAGTAATCCCATCTCTCTGGATCAAACAGCGTGACAAATTCGGCTTGCTCCTTGTCAATTCTTGCACTAATGACGTCACGTAAGGCAAAACTGGTCATGTACTTGTATTTCATGGAATGTGATTGCATGATGAACATGTGACGCATTTCGCTGCCTCCTTTCAATCCCCAATACCCCATTTTCAATGCCAATGGCTCTAAAAATATTGTATTTCCCAAACCATAATTTTCATCTCTTATTTCCTCTCGTAGCTTGTATTTTTCTAGTGGTCCACCTTTTGAAAATCCTACAATTTCACCGTTTTTATCATTAAGTCTCAAAGTGTTGATGATCATTTGAGGTTCTTTAATTGTTATCTCAAAGTTTTCTTTTTCAAACTGCAAAGGGGTGGGCAATTCCAAGAATATTTCATATAGGGTATTGATAAACTTGGGATCTTTTCGTGTTGACATGGATTCAATTGTAGGAACCAGTTTGAGGTTCTCATATGCGTAGTCCGCCTGTATTGTGATTTCCTGTTGTCTGATTTTCATAAATGACAACACTGTATCAAAAAAGTTTTTTCGCATTTCCTTCGGAAGTATTTTTAGAATGGCTTTGACCATCTCTGTTTCCTTGTTTAACAGTTCTTCAAAGTATGCGACTGCACTTCTAATAATCAATGATGGTCTCCATGCAAGCGCATGTGCGTTCATCTTTGCCATCTCCATGGCTTTTGAAAAATCTCCTAATGCATAACCGCTGATTCTGTCTACCACCGATAGGTATGCCCCCATTTCCATGATGTGTTCTTGATATTCCAAGATATTTCTTGTTAATCCTGACTTGTCAAAGCATTGCTTGATTTGTATTTCTGCCTTCTTTTTCAGTTCTCCGCTCCAAGGATATGTCGTTCTTAAAATCAAGACCTTGATTATTTCTAAATCCATATTCACTGCATTGATTAACTGAAGGAGTTTTTTATCCATTGAAATAAATCTTAAAACGCTATCCTCATGAGGCTTGTCAACGCTTTTTTGTGGATCAAAATCATGAAACAACGCTGCAACGTATAGATATTTTATGTCATCTTGGGTGAATAGAATTTTTTTTTGATTAACAGATAAAAGTGAAACATATGTCACTTCTAATTCATGATTAATGTTGTGGTATCCGTAATATTCTGTGCCAAGTCCCTGACTCTCAAACAGCTCAATCGTATAATCTAGCATCTCGACATAGCTGTCTTCCTCCAATCCGTTCTTTACCATTAAATTGAGAATTTCATTTCTCATTGAATGGGTATTTGCAAACTGTTGCAATACTAGTTTAATGAAATTCCTGTTTTTAAAGATGTTCTATACGATTTGGATGTGTTTAGTTCTTTTTTTACTGTATTGATGACCAAGTTTGAAATTGATCAAAAAGACCTGGAATATCTTTACACTGCAGCATTGTTTCATGATTTTGATCCACAAAAAACTGTAGACAAACCACATGAGGACCGTGTAATACAATTCATCTCATTGGACAGAGAGCTACAAAAATTACTGAATCAAACGGATTTGGATCTAGAACTGATTACGGTCTTGATTCTTAGAACCACTAATCCCTGGAAAGGAGAACAGAGAAAAAGCAGAGGAAAAAATTTGGGTTTGTTTTAAGAATTCTGATATTGCCAAAAATGATGAACAAAAACAAGAGCACTATGAAATTGGGATGTTTCTTTCAATTGTGGAAGAGTAAGTGGTTATGCTTTGGGTGATTTTTCAAAGGCTCTTGAAATAGCCAAGAAAAATGCTCATGCATTGACATGACATCCGTCATTGATTACGCAAAGATCAATCAGTTATTTTGAGGATCTTTTGAATAACGAATCTGACATGTGTCAATTAGTACTTCGCTCTACCAAACGAAATGAGAAATTTTTTTATGAATGCAGTCATATTTTTTATGAAATTACGAGAAAAGGAACTCAGAATTCAAAATGAGTGTATCCTTGATAGTCTAAAATTAATTACAAAAATTGAATCTGTAGAAAAAAGAAGTGGCAATGATTTCATCACCAAAATATTCTCGATTTATGATGAAATGATAAAGCCATTACAGTTTACTAGAATTGGTTTTACTGATTCAATTCAAAATGAGAATACTGTTTTTGTCACCATGAGAGTAGGCGATGATGACGGGGAAATTGTTGGATTTGGAATGGTGGTCCGCTTGAAGGGTATTCTTTACCGAAAGAAGTGTCAGACAAAAACCATGGACAGTTAAACACCATATTTTTGGAATCTATTTCACTCAAAATGGGTTATTGGGGTTTGGGATGGGCTCTGAACTTAGAAAGTTATTTTACGAGAAAGCAAGTCTAATGGATACAAGTATCTTACAAGCTTTGGATTACGTGATGTTATTTGTGAACGTGTAAGTAAAGAGAATGCCGAATTTGTTACAATGTTTGATCCTGAGCACTGGGATAATTACAGAATAAAACTCTGAAGATCAGTTTTTAGTTGGATGAATCCAGTTGTTCTAAAAACCGAATGTCACGCATTTTCACGAAACACTCAATAGAATTATTGTTTTTTAAAATTTTAAATGTCATTTAACAAGGATTTACTACATGTATTGATAGAGTTTAATAAAAAAAGATCCCCCAAATTCCTACTTTATCTTAACGATGTTGTTTATAATATTACAAATACAACCGTTTCAAATTCTTCTATTCCTGTTAATGAGCCTACTACTCGTGGAGGCGTATATTTTTCCGACAAATTTGCCTATAAGATGAATGGCGTCATAGAAGATCTTTCTATTGTTCCATTATTAACAAGCAAAATGCTTGGACCGAATACGGAATTCGATGAGATGAAAATTACAACTCAGATTGAATTTGATGGAAAACCTGTTGATATTGAAATATTTACAAATCTTACAAACAGTGTTCAGACCCCAAATTCAATCGAACTAAGTATGATTATAGTAAAACTTGAAGTTATTTAATCGACATCAAGATGCCGGTCATACTTTTCTCTTAGTTCCTTGTCTGAAAGAACCTCATATGCCTTGTTCAGCTCCGCCATTTCGTTTTCAGAGTCCTCTTTTGTTTTATCTGGATGTGTCTTCATTGCAAGCTCCCTGAACATCTTCTTAATTTCTTTTGGGGTTGAATCCTTTGACACTCCAATTATGTCATAGTAATTTGGCAGTTCATCATTGTTTGCAGCATCACGAAATTCTTTCTCCTCTTTTGTGTTTCGTCTCTGTCCAATCTCTTCGTAGTCATCTCCCCAATCTGAATGATACTTTTCAAACGTCTTATCTTTTTTTGATTCCAAGTTCTCTTTGTCATATGATGTTTTTTTCCTAAAGATAATGTCTCTTGCCAGAAACATAAAGATGGCAATTACTGCAATCGCAAAACCTGAAAAGAGAATGATCTTTTCGTCATCGCTTACCTCAAGCTCCATGTCTAGATTGCTGTTTTGCGCTTCTGCAAATTGCAATCCCCCAAACACAAGAATTAAAATTGCAAAAATACTGAATTTATTCATCTTTCTAACCTATGATAATCTGAAATCTTCTTTTGTAGTGTTTAAAACTACGTGAGTTATCGTATTTTCCACATTTGGAATAATCGCCAGGCCCTTTACAAACTTGCTCAATTCGTTTCTTTCTTTGAATTTTGCTATTATTATGGTGTCTGTTGAACCTGTGATGTCATATACCCCGCATACGTTCTCAAACTTTGATATCTCATCTTCAATATCCATGACCTTGTCGTTTTTGGCAATGATTTCGATAATGGCCGTAAGAGAGTATCCAATTTTTTCATGATCAATGATGGCTGTATATCCTTGAATTATCTTCTCTTTTTCTAATTTTTTGATTCTTGACAGTACCGTGACGGTTGACATTCCAAGTTTCAGGGCAAGCTGCCTTGCAGATTGCCTTGCATCAACTAACAGGTGTTTGAGAATTCTTTCATCTGTCTCATCCGGTTCCATGTTATGCTGTAGTCAATAATTCATTTAAATTTTCAGGTAACACGTGTACATTTGTTCAATTCCTCTTACTTCTATCTCATTTTCTCTTTTCATGTTTAATACGAATGTCACATTTGATCATTTATGGTCCAGATGGATTACCTTGTAAAAACAGGCAAATCTCTTATGGGGGAAGGCAGGTTTGATGATGCCCTGGGATTTTTTGAACAAGCGCTTCTTTTGAATCAAAATGATCCTGATCTTTGGAATTACAAAGGAATTGTACTGCGCAGCCTGGGTAGATATGTGGAATCAATGGAATGCTTTAACAGATCATTGGAAATCGAACCTAGGGACAAATATTCATCTTAAGTAATACAAAACATCTTGTAATCCTGATTGGTTATTGTACAATGATCGCTGATTTAATTGTGAATCTTTCTTTCAAAGAATATGGTTCGTCAGCAATTATGCGAGCGACTGATTGTTTCTGGGACAAAAAATCAGTTTATTATTGATAAAAAACCTTCAAAATCTGTGGACAGTTCCATGGAGAAAATATTGGTACAGGCGTTTGAATGTACAGAAGATGAAAATTATTCTGATGCATTGAAACTTTATGATTTGGCGCTCAAAAAAGAACCTGACAATGTCAGCGTGCTCATTGACAAGGGTGCGACATTGCAAAACATGGGGAGATTCAAACTTGCCATTACGTACTATGACAAAGCTCTTCGTATCTCGCCTGATCATCTTGATGCACTACTCAACAAAGGTGCTACGTTACATTCCGATCAAAAATATCTTGAAGCAATAGATTGCTATGATCATGCTATGCGGGTTGAAAAAAAATCTGCAATCGCTCTTGCATACAAGGGACTATCGTTGGGTGAGATGGGAAAACTAGAAGAAGCGATTAAACATTTCAAAAAGGCTTTGGCTATTGACAAATATTACGAATTGGCAAATGTATCTAAAGGCCTGGCTCAGGAATTGCTAAAGTCTGAGAAAACAAAAAAAATCTAAAATACTGTAACGTCGCCTGGTGCTGGCTCTCGTTTGTTTTGATTTTCATTTTCTTCCAAAAAATCCCCATGTGATAATTTTTGATGCTTTCTCAATTCCTCTAAATTTTCAAAGCCTTCATGGCAAAAATAGCATTTTGGCTTGTGTTCATCTACCAGGGGAAGCACCATAATATAGCTAGTCTGAATGGCTACTTATTTCTTGAGACTATAAGGAATATATCCTGATAGAAAAGTGAAGCATTATGTTAACAGATCTGGTTGCCGATTCTCAAGCCTTGGATCGTGCGATAGCAGGTGAGGAACTATCTCATAAGGACGGTCTTGAATTGATGAATTATGACAATTTACATTTACTTGCATCTGTGGCAGACAACGCCAGAAAGAAACTGGTTGGTGACACTGTAACTTTTGCCGCATCATACTACATGAATTACACTAACGTCTGTGCCGCTAGTTGTCAGATGTGTGCATTTTATAGAAAAGAGGATGCAGATGATGCGTACACGCTGAGTCCGCAGGAAATCGAGCAAAGGGTTGGCATTGCAAAACAAATGGGTGCAACTGAGGTTCATATCGTGGGCGGTTTTCATCCAAAACTTCCATTGGAATACTATGAGGATATGATGAGGGCCATCAAAAAGAGTCACCCTCAACTAAACATCAAGGCATTGACTGCAGCTGAGATTTACTATTTGTCAAAACTGACAAAAAACTCCACTAGAGAAATCCTGTCTCGCCTCAAGGATGCAGGACTTGATTCAATGCCTGGAGGTGGTGCAGAACTGTTTCATCCTGAGGTTCGGGGAAAAATTGTTAGAGGAAAATGTACTGGGCAGCAATGGCTTGATGTCATAGAGGAGGCTCATACTATGGACATCAAAAGCAACGTCACCATGCTTTATGGTCATATTGAAAAGCCTGAGCATATCATTGATCATCTCATTAAAATCCGTGAATTGCAAAAGAAAACTAACGGTTTCCTGACTTTGATTCCTTTGAAATTCAGTTTAGATAATACTGAACTAGAGCAAGAACATTTGGTAAACCATGAATGTTCATCCGTATATGATCTGAGAATAACTGCATTGTCCAGACTGATGCTTGCAAACGTTCTAAACAACATTTCTGTCTACTGGGTTGCGTATGGAAAGAAACTTGCGCAGGTTGCACTGTCAAATGGTGGAAGTGATTTGGTTGGTACTGCATTTTCCGAAGAAATTTACCGTGCTGCAGGAAAAGCAACGTCTTCTTCTGTGGAAGAATTGGCAACAATGGTCAAGGAAATCGGTCGCATTCCTGCACAAAGAAATACGCACTTTGGAATCTTGAAAAAGTTTTAGATGTTCAGTCGATAGAAAGTCCCGCAAATTTCTGAGTCAGAGCAAACATCCATAGCCTGTATGACGAAGTAAATCAGTCTGAAATAGAATTGTCAATCATGTTGGTCAGCAGAGTCGTGTCACTCTTGCATTTGTTTTTTAATGGACTCTAACTTTTCTTCCATTCTGACATGTTTGTCTCTTCTTGAATCAATTTTGATTACGACTTCGACTCTTGCAATACCTAGATTGTGAACTGTTTCCATCATTATATTTGATGCCGAATTAATTACATCCATGCTGTCTGATTCTAGAATTGTTCCCATTGGGCCAATCTGATGCCTTAAATTTTTAATACCTTGAATTGATTCAACTGCCTTTGCAATGTAAAAACTGGCACTGGTGGTTCTTGTGGCCATCGGATATATGCTGATTTCTGCATGAATCAATGTGAACATACACTAATTTTTATTGTTTAATAATAAGATCATGCCTGAAAGTTATTAACAATGTCCTATTCGATGACAAAATAACAAAGGAAGATTTCTTTGACAGAAGATAATAAAGAAAATCACAACGGCACACTTGGACAGTTAAAGGCCATTAGGGAAAAAATGAAAAAACAATTGGAAGAACATTTTCAGGAACTATCAGCGAATCCTACGCCTAAAAGGAGGCAAAAATTAGACCTGAAGGTGGCTATGATGCGAGAAGCACTTGCTGATAATTACAAGATGAGGGATAAGGAGAGAAGCAAACATGACAAAAAATAAAGGTAGTAACTAATTGGATCCTTACGATATTGTAAATACAGTTTTTTGGCTTGGAGTGTTTGGAGGGGCTTTGGTAATTGGAAGTCTCATTGTAATAGTGGCACAAATGGAAAAAAAATACGTTGTACTTAACAATGCCCAATTGCCTCACATTGCATTTGATGAATTTTATGATGCAAGTGACAACATTTCATTTAACAGATGAATGAGAATATGAGATGACAAAAGAAAAAGAAAACAAGGAAAGTAAATGAATTCCAAACCCTATGGCAAGAAATGCAAATGTGGTCATCATGAAAGTGAACACATTGCAAAAATGAAAAGATTGGATGAATCTTCTATTTTACAAGCAAAAACCCTGTATGGTGTACTGCCTTTAATGGACTCAAACTTTGAACATGGTGATTGTAAAGTGTGTGAATGTATCAAATTCAATGCAGAAAAGAAAGGTTGGGGATTTTGACAATGACAAACAAATTATCTTGCAAAATAGACTGCACTTTATTTTTTGAGCTGATAAATGAAATCGAATCCGGAGATGCAAACTCCAATATTCACTGGAATCCCATCAACAGAGAAGCTCGATTTGCACAGAGAGTAAAAGCGTATGAAAAGATGTTTTATCCGTTTCTAGACGTGATTGCACCTGTATGAATACGTTGCAAACAAGAAGTTTATCTAAATCTGACGTATTTGCTATTTTGGGTTGACAGAAAATATAATGTGTTTCGTCGTAGTCGATGGAGATCATGGAAATGATGGTCATGTCAACGGAACAATTCGAATATTCACAACTCGACAAAAGGCTGAAGACCATATCAAAAGACTCCAAGAGGAAATGAAAGGACGCAAGAGGCCAGGTGAGCAGTTCTCTGATTATTACAATCAGTCTGTCATGGAAATCAAGATTGAATGACCCTGCTTTCATTGCAAACAGAATGTGGTATGGGAAAATATTTTAGCTGTTTTGAGTGGAAAGAAATGCGATGGTAAATGAATTACTTTGTCAAATATGTGGCCGGTATTTAGCTATTGGATGTAATTGTGGTTCATCGAAAAAAGAAATATGTGAATTATGCAACGAAGAATTTGATGATTTTGATATGTTACAAAAACATGTGAATAGTCGTCATTAATGCCAATCAAAATACAAAGCAAGATATTCCTGTTCTTCAGTCATCATGCATGTCTACCTGGAACTGTAAGAAATGTGACATGCCCGTAATTGTTCCATATGACATTAACGTGATGCATTGTCCTCACTGCAACAAGGCAATGGTTCTGATTGAATCTAGCTAGCAAAGAGTGGATGAAAATGACTACCAAATCAGGCTCTGAAAATCATCACCACGTATTCAAATGTGAACATTGCGACTTTATCTCAATGAGGCACGTCCCTCTCGTGCTGCATGCAAAGGAAGAGCATGACATAGAACTGTAAGGATTAACTGAGACCTCTATTGTATTTTAACTGCCTTGCAAATCTATGGGGATTTGACAAAAAATAAAGAAAGACAAGCCAAACTAAAACCTAATCTACTGTACGATTGTGACAAAAGAAGGTAGTACGATGAAGAAATCTATTTGGTGTTTATTGGGAGTTCATGACATGTGCCCTAAAGGGTGTCAGTGTGATTGTCATGATCATATTCAATAGGGAAAATTGAGATAGGATGACAAAGGAAGGAGAACGTGAATGACGGATTGCTTGGGTTGTAAATAATAGAATTGCTTATATCACTATTACGTAATTTGTTGTAGGTAAAAATTGTTGAATAATAACAACGAGTGCTCAGATTGTCATAACGATAATACTAATCTTGCACAGAATGCAGAAAGTGTGGCAACATGCTTAGATGATTTTCTCTCTTTTTATTATGATGAAATATTTAATCCCAAACCGATAATAATTATACAAAATGGCTAGAAAATCAGGCTCACCCCGGCAGCAAGTCACGTTCAAATGCAGCCATTGCGACTTTACCTCAAAGAAGCATCCCATTGGTATTGCATTCCAAGGAAGTACATGATGTTGAACTGTGAAGAAATGAACGAACGAGACAAGATGGATTACGGAATGAGCCCAAAATAAAGTTGACATTCTTTGCCATTGTGATGACGTCAAACCAAATACACATCAAAATTCAATAATTGTAAAAAATGAAAATCGTTGAGTATCTATAGTGTCTTATCCGGTACCTTCAGTGTCAGTAGTACCCTAACGGTATCTTCACTGACAAACGTGGCTTATTGGGTACCTGTTAGCACACGTTATCGGATATGTCACCATGTAATTCTGTTAGAATCGATTACAAGATCAACTTGTACCACATATGGCACAAATCCCAGAAAATAGAGTCTGTTTGTACCACATATGGTACAAATAAAGTACAAATTTGTTCATGAACGTTCAAGATGATTCATGATAGTTTAAGACATCTCCAAATCCGTGAAAATTCTGTATGATTCATGAATATTCAAGAATCAAAACAAAATCTTGGTTGATGCGGTTGGCAAGCTGCAAAACATTGTGAATATTCCAGATGAAAAGAAACTAGAACTGCTCAACTTGGAGGAAATAAAAAATGACATTGTAGACATGCCTGAAATTTCTGAAGAACAGGAAGGAAAGGCGTTTAGTTCATCCAGTGCCGCGATATAGTTCTCTTTTCTTAAATTCTCAAATCTTGCTTCATGCCATCAGGCTTTTCCCACATTCCCTCAGACGACGTATATTTCATCCAGTTCTTTCTAATGGATGCATTCATCAACCTGAATCGCTGGGTGGTGACCGAGGCAGCACTACGCGACAATCTAGACTCGTTTGTGGGCAAGCCATTCGTTCTGACGCCTGAATTCGGGCATCCTGACGCCGCAAACGAGAATTATCTTTGTTGATGGCATGGACAAGGCATGGAATAACTACAACCAAGAAAATGATGCTGATTTGCCTGTGCCATCATGGCATTAGATTAGTTGAAACTATTGCAGCTGATCTACTCTGATGGTTAGCTTGGATTCTCTTACCTTACTCCACGTCCCCTTGGCCAATCCCCACAGACCGTCAACTGTAAGGGAAATTTCTTTTGATTTCTTTGTCTTGTTTGATTTCATGACTTTGATGTGGTAAAATTGCTTAAGAGGAGCACGTAGGACTTATCAATCGTTCATGACTTTTCAATTCAATAAACATAATACTGCTAATTCCTTTACAATATTTCTTGCTGGCTAGAATGGGAAATATGCTGAATACCTACAGACTGTTTTTACAATACGTTTAGTCTTGTATTTTTAGTCTTTTTGATGCCAGCATCACAATAATCTTCATTTAGAATATTGTTGAAAAACTGAATCATCATATGTAATCCAGTCAAATCAAATTTTGACTGTATGTTGTCCATCTAAATTACGAGAACATCGTAAAGCATTCTAGTTGGCGGTTGAACCATAAATGTAACTGCGACAGCATTCAGATTTTTATGTTCTTCACTGTCGACCATCTTCTCAAAGGTTTCCCTGCTTTGATGCTGCAAAAGTATCCTGTATGATCCATCTGATGAACTCAGCAGTCTCCTGGATTCAAAACCATCTGCCTTTGACAGTATCCTGTTTGATTCTGAAAACCATTCCTTGAACTCTGATTCTGCTGACTCTTTTAACTGGACGTCAGCCATTACTACAAACATCTATGATATGCTATTGTGCTGGCAATTAATACTTTGGACAATTCAATACGTACCGAAGAAGAAAAAGCAATGTGTCACAATAACCAGTCCCTCTTAAGCCAAAATCACCTACCATTTGCAAGTCCCTCAAATGGTCATTACCTGCATCCTATGCAAAAGACACCTTCCGTTTGAGGATGCATGATCCGCAATGCCCATTGGTATCATAGAAGATGCGTGTGGCATATTGCTCATCTGGTAAGGATGGATAATTCTTTTAGAATTAATTCGATCAGAGTCATTTTTTTTGGACGTACTCGATGGGCCACATGGTCTTGAATTTTGATGTAAACGCAGAACCTCCTACTATTTTTTAATAAATCGGTATAATAGGAGCATTTTCACACATTGATTATTGCCTGGCGATCAGCTTAAAATCATCGGAACTAATCTATTCAAAATAATTGAAACGATATACTCCAATAAAGAAAACTCCATGTCTCTAAAGGAACTTTGTCCAATGCTAAATAGAGAATACGAAAATGTCCGAGTTGATGTAATGTATTTATCTAGTTTAGAGTATGTCCAATCTGATTTTATTGAAGATACAGTTAATCAAAGAGTGGTATTTCTAACTCCAAAATCTATGAGGGTCATGGATAGAACAATACCTCCAAAAAACTATGATGAATTTATCCAAATGTTTGCAAATCCTGAGAAAGACTTTGGAGATCCTGTTGCTTCTGATGAGAAAAGCAAATTCAAAAGAGCCTTTGGATTTCTTAAATTCTAATCATGAAAAACTGAAACAAAAGTATCGCCAATAATTATCATTTCCATTTCTCCCACACCTTCAAATCTCTAATCGTTTAGCAAAAGAGCATATTACGCGTCGAAAATTAGCGTCATTTCATGCTAGCCCATACATGAATCATATCGATATCACCAACTCCTTTTCTTTAATAATAAGATCATGACTGATTGTTAGTATCATATCTGGGAGTAAAACATCTAGGTCATATTTGATCAATAGCCTTAATGTGTGTGTGTGAGGAAAATATCGCTGATTGGAATTATTATCATACTGTTTGGTGTCTCTTTGGTTTCTTATTCAGTCAAACAATCTGATGACATTGTTTTGGAACATGAGTATCTGACCATGCGTGCTATTTTGATTCTGGGATTTGTATTAATGGTTGGCGGGGGACTGATATCCCTGTCCCCATTTGGCAGGAAAGGATGATCAAATGAGAATGAAGATAAATGAAATGAATGAAAATTATGTCTTTAGATAACCACATATTGAATTGATAATGACTGAATTCATGGATGAGATGGACGTGGAGATTTTATGGACGATGAAACAAACTGAATCTCATTATTTGAAAGAAATTGATATCAGAAAAAATAATGCCAAATTGACAGGCAATGATGAACTTGAGGCAAAACTTCGATATTTGGCTGAAGGTGGATTGATTGAATCCGTACCTGCCGTTTTTGGTTCAGGATACATGCTAAAAAAATCTGGCAATGATTTGTTCTGGAGCAATAAACTGAGAAACAGGGTTTTGAACTTTCTTTATGTGAATGACTATTCTTTGAAAGATCTGATTAGGCTCCTCGGCTCTGATCCTGATGATGTTTCTGAAACAATTCAGCACTTGCAAAATGAATCTCCTCCGTTAGTAAAGAAATACGATGTCACATCTAATGACGTAATTCAATATTCAATTACATCTTCAGGAGAATTTTTGTCTCGTCCAAACTTTGCAGAGATACGTCCTAAAAATACAGAGTCCTTTAGTCAAATTCGCATTGGGCAGATAGACATACAAAATTTTGAAACTAAAATTGATGAATTGATTTTCCAAGTGGAAAAAGAACCAAACCTGTCAGAAGAAAAAATGAAAATTTTGAAACTAAAATTGACGAATCTAAAAAATATGTGGGTTGAAACTAGGAAATATGGACAAGAAATTTCTCCTCTTCTGACGTTAAAGGGCTTTGATGAACTATTTCCAAAATCTCTTTTATGAGTGATCAAGAGAACATTCAATAACATGGTTAGAAGACAGTGATAGAAATCGGATAATTGATGATGATTAAGAAAAAATGTGATAGATGCGGTTCCGATTTGGGTACAGAAAGCAAAAAAACCAAGCAGCGGTTTTGCGGTAACTGTAAAAAGAAATTTGATTTGTACTAGCTAAGACCGATTCATTCTACCGGTTTTTTCTCTTGCCTTTTGACGCTGTCTTTTTTCCTTCTTGCACCAAAACTAATCAATACAAGTAAGAATCCTATCCCGATTAAAATCCCTGACAGCATCTCAAAAGCTTGATTTTCATCCTCTGCTACCATCAAATCAATTATCTCTTCTTCAGTCATTCCAGGTTGACCGGAAGGTGATTCTGCAACATACATGGTCAGTATGATTCCTGCAACCATCATTGCAATCCCTCCTGCTAGAATTTTTTTGTCTACGAGAACCATGATGACAATAATCGCATTTTACTGTATATTAGGTAATATGTGCACGTAAAGCGTGTTAAAATATCACTGGGTGTGATATGTGGTATGTCTGAGTTAAAGCATAAAATAAACAGTGTAATGAATAGTAACGCAGATCCTGACACTAAAAGCATCTATCAGAATCAGCTTAGCTTGTTTTACAGATATTCAGATGTCATAAAAAATTTAGAATTTTTGATAGGCTGCTCGTCTGATGTATTGCAAAAAGAACTTGAAGGTTATTGTAATTTTCTTAACTCTCGTGTTTCAAATGGGGGATCTTTCTCCTAATTCAGTTGGTCAAAAGTTTGCAGGAATTAAGAATGCCCTGGAAAATAATTATCGTGAAAATGATATCAAGTGGAAACCAATCAAAAATAAGTTTCCACAAAAGGAACGTCTAAGCGGTTACAAGCCATATCCAAACGGATTTCTTCAAAAGATGCTATCAAAGGCAAAGACAAACAGAAACACAGCCGTTATTCTTTTTCAAAATTCAGTCGGTGGGCGAATCGGAATCTATTCTTGTCCATTATTGGTAAAGCATACGATAATGATGAGCAGTACGTTTGATGATAATCTTGATTGTATGGGTGTCTTGCTTTATGCTGACAAGAATATTGATGTCGAAGAAATGGACATGCGAGATGAACAGGAAGACGAAAGCAGCTTTACGGCAGACACGTATTGGGGATTTTTGACTCCTGAGACAACAACGGCATTATTGGAGTATTGGGATGAGCGAAAGAAGGATGGTGAGATATTCACGCCTGATACGCCGATATTTCGTAATACGTATCGCTTGGCCTTGACTACGCCAAAGCAACTGTCACGACTCAGCATAAGTAATATTTTCAAACGGGTTCTGACTGCTGCCAAGATTCCGCGAGTGAAAAAAGGTAGAAGGTATGACATTCAGCGAACTCATGGGAATCGAAAACGATTCAATACAAAACTTAAGCTAAACAAGGATGTCAATTCCAATGTGGTTGAGAAGTTAATGAGTCATGCAAAGGGATTGGATGGGGTATATCTTAGATCCAGTAGACATGAGTTGTTTAAGGAATTTGTTATTGGCATTCCTGATCTGACCATTAGTGATTTATCAAGAAATCAGATTGAGCTTACTAAGGAACGTTTGGAAAAAGATGATCTGCAAAAGAAACTTATCGAACAACGGGACACGGTACGCGAACAGGTTACGGGAATTCTAAACGAGAAATTAGATGACATGAGAAAGTCGGGTTAGATTCCAAGATAGATTTGATACGTCGCAGAAATTAACATTGTATTAAACTCTGTTATAAAATAGTCATTTTAATTGGACATATGTTTTTGTCACATCCGACAAATAGTTTATGTACATTTTTGCGGTAATCTGTACGATGAGTTGACAATGTATAATTCACACACAGAGAATAATTCACGATTCATAAATAGATTATTAATAATTGAAAGTTCTAACTTAGAATTAATGCCGTCTGACATTGTAAAAACTCAACACGTTCACTCACACGGTCAGTGGCACGTATCGCTTAAACCCAATGATTCTGCAAATTTATTGATGGGTCAAACCCTGGCTGAAACATACGATTGTACATATTTCTTAAAAGGAATGAATGGGGAAATTTGATCAGATTAACATTACAGCAGATAATTTTACAAGCGAAAGAATAGTCTTAGTTTCGAGGCCGAGACTATTCCTGTACAAATCAACGGTAAGGAGGACTTGTATGCTACGTAATAGTACTGATTGCTATTTAGCACTTACTTGTCCTCCTGATGTTTTTGGGGGGCTGTTTTGGCTTATCTAGGAATTTGTGGATGCGGATTGCAATTACGAATAGCAGAAAATGACCGTGAGATTCTCAAATTCTGGGATGACGTCAATCAATTGATCAAGCACAACAAGGAAAAGCCTGATTGCTGCTTTGAGGAGGTTGTCGCATAATGGCAACTAAATTAAAAAAACAGATGACTCCAGAAGAAGGTGCGGACTGGTGGAGGACTGTAAGGGCCATGAATGTCTTGCCCGCTGATGTCGGACATCCTGATAAGAACAAGAGAAAACCGTTGGGGCTAAAATTGTGTGGAAACACGTGGAATCAATGGAAAACTGAGCCTATTCCAAGAGAATTACACGAAACTTGGACGAATGGTGGATATTTCAAGAAAGGCATAGCTGTAATATGTGGACGAGTGATGCATCTTGGTCAGGTGCAAAGACCACTTTTCCTTAACGGCATTGACTGCTATAACATGGTTGCAAGCGGTGAGTTTTGGAGGATGGGCTGGAACACAAAACACTGGTTGAGCAGCACATCAACATGCCTTCCAAATGCCACATCTTCTACTATTCAGAAGTTCGCCCGATGAAGCAAAGAAAATCCGATGAAAGCGGAGAAGAAAGTAAACGTCATGATATTAACAAAATTCCAATTGTAGAAATTCAATCTGTTCGATTTGGGAGAATAATTTTGACCTATCGGGGCTGTACAGATAATGGTTAGAGCCATCCCCTTGGATGAGAAACTGGACGTCTTCACCAAGGCACTCAACGATGGCTGGAACTTTGGAGACTATCGTTACGGTATTCTGGATGTCAACGTGATGATGAAGCTTGGATGTACTCCGCAAAGATGGTCCAGGTGGAGACCGCAACTGATTCAGTACTGTGCTTATCATGATCTCATCACTACTGCAAACCGTGGCGGCGTTGAGTATGAGACAAGCAGGATTAAGATGCGATATGACAAGAGAAACAAGATGGGGTATGGCAAAAAGGAACATCTTTGGATTAAAGACAAGTATTGTTGGTACATGATGAGTGATGAGCAGATTGAGAAATACAATCTAGAGTTTTGGGTTCCAGAAGAAAATTTTATGTATTGTTGATATGGATAACACAGTCTTCAAATCTACATGATTATCTTTAGTCTTGAACGTGTTATTTCTCTTTACGATAATTCAATATGTTTAATCTTAATTCTATTATACTCATATCATCATTCATGAACGTTGACTGATTGGACAAAAGATGACGTTGATGATGATAGCAAGTTTTGGAACTGGATGGAAAAAGACAAAGAAAATTACAATAAAAAATACCCCCGAAAACTGGAAAAACAAAAAAGTAAAAAGAAGAAAGTCATTGTTCTGGGAATAATTGGTCTTGCGTTGGGGGTCGTGGCAATTGAAATGTTATCCGGTAGCAATGAGTTTAGTTCTGAAAAGTATTTCTACATTCATGATTATAGATTAAACAAATCTCCTTTATTCTGTATTCAGGATTTTTCAGATCCTTTTTTCCCTGACATCAACACTGTGATGGTTGAAAAGACTTCATCTGCAATCATGAATTGGGAAATAGGGTTAGAAAGATATACCGAAACCGACGGGGGTTGGAACTTTGAATTCAAAACGATACCTGTCAATTCAAGCTTTGCAGATTTTGGATGTGATACAACAATAACGTTTGCACAAATTCCTCCTGCAGGACAAGAAGTCGTAAGAGGCGAGACTGCACTATCCCAGTATGGATTCTCTGATGTTGTGATCTTCTATCTAGATCCTGTCTCAAGGGACAAACTGGATTCTAACATTGATTTGGTGATTACTCATGAAATTGGTCATGTTTTGGGACTTGGTCATCCGTTATTTGAGGAAATGAATGACGGATTGCCTTATTACCTGGATAGGAATCATGTCTTTTTTTCTCGTTCAATTATGGTGACTCCTGAGGTATATCCGTTCATGCCATCCGAAACGATTTACACTGTCACTAATTATGATGTCCGATCCGTTATCTATCTTTACGGTGGAGGAATAAGCGATACCCCTATTTTCTTTGGTTATCTAAATTACGTCATTGTTATAGCTATTCTTCTAGGTCTGGTTTATTTCGTAAACAAGAAGATACGCTAAAAGAAAATCTCTACATCCAGGACAAGTTTGGTTGATGAATGATGAACAGTTGGAGAAATATAATTTGGAACTATGGGTTCCTGAAGAATATTTCATGTATTGCTGATATACACACCCCACAAACGTCATCCTGTGTGTCTCTGCAGGATATTAAGAAATCAATAACCCCAACATCACGGCAATTGGAATTATTAGCATGAGGATGTTCTTTTTGTTCATTTTCTATTCTCGTTTGAGAATGGTTTTTGTTTAAATTTTGTGTTTTGAATCGGATGAGTTACTTGTTGTGGTGCTGAGAGCCGAGCCGCGGCTGGCGACGTGTGTCGTTTCTTTTGGTACATTTGACAATTATTTTTACTGTCATGGCACAATTAATGGATATATCTAACAAGAAAAATGCCTACTTGGAACTGCAAGAAATGCGACATGCCGATGACGACAATGAATATCAGTACCTCCATGAACTGTCCTCACTGTAACAAGGCAATGTTTCAGGTTGAATGATTAGGGCAAGCGGTCATAACTAAAAATAACACATCATCATCCGCTTCTCATATGGGGAGTTGTTCAAACCAATGTGTTCCATACAAGGCAGCTAAACCCGGCAGAATAGGATCCAGATATGCACATGGGCAAAAATACTGTACTCAGTGTGCGCTGTTTATCGAATGGACAGGTGCACATTGTCCATGTTGTCACCTAATTCTAAAGACACATTCGCGGAATAATAGAGGTAAGCTGGAAGTTCAGCGGATTTAGATTCTGGAATCGTTGGAATCAGCAGTACGGAGAGAACATGAAATGCGTTCATAAGTATGAGTTTGAGGAATTAGAAAGACTAGTCCCTGCACTTTTTGCAAACCGATCATCAATCATCAGTCCTAAATGACCATTTCAATTCGCCATCAGGTTTTACAAATTCTTTAGGTGATGCTTTTCCGTGCTCGTTTTTGATATGGGACATGTATGCATCAAGTGATGAAAGAGTCTTCAAGCACAGGGGGCAAATTTTGGTGAATCCCATGAAATTGACATCGTTTCCTTACTTTTATCAGTAGGCTTGGAATTAGTTTCGACACTTTTCACATACTGCTTCAGGATTATTCTCATCTGTAGTAACTGACACGCCAGAGGAATAACATTTTGAACATAGACCTTTCATATGATCACCGTTGGACCCAAAGATAATTTGAAATTACTTGTGCAACTTTGATTCGATCCGAGTCAACAGTTTTTCAGACTTGGAATTAACTGTCTTTTTTGCAACATATGACATGAAAAGGAATTCTTTGGATTCATTTGGGAACTGATTTCAGGCAACTAGTTTCACAATAACCCGTCCCTCTAAAGCGAAAATCTTCCACTCATTACAAGTACTTCTGATGATCATTATCTGTATCCTTTGCAAGAAACACCTTCCGTTTGATGAATGCAGGATCAGGAATGCTCACTGGTATCACAGGAAATGCGTGTGGCATGTTGCCCATTTGGTCAGACTGGACAGTTTCTTTTAGAATTTTATTTTGATTGTCGTTTATGAAAATTTACCAGATGGTTTTCTAACGTATCCAAATCATCAAATTCTATATGGCATAATTCACATAATTTTTCCCCCGATGAATCGCAATTACATCCAATGGTCAAATATCTGCCATATATTTTACAAAGTAATTCATTTGTCATGGTGTTTCTTCCCACCCAAAACCCCTATCATATTTTTTCATACCACATTTAGTACAACAGATAATTGTTGGAGATCCATCTTGCTTCCATTCATGATGGCATTTTCCCCCAATTGTCAAATGGTATCCATTTCCTTACATTTCTTTGAGTAGTCATATTGCATACCTCTGGAAATCCCCGAATCGTGAAATCTTCCACATACGATGCAAATCTTTTCCATGCATTTGATTTCATGATACCATCCTTATACCCTGCTGAAGAGTTTAACAATCTTCATTGAAAATCATTTTGGGTATTTCGGAATCAATTACAATACAATAACCATCTCCTTTAGGCTCAAACGTACCTAGTAAGTAATCTCATGATCTGTAATATGCTGAGATATAACACGGAAGCCTACACTAAGGTGATGTTTTACCACTTTGAGGCGGGGAACTCAAAAGCCTATTGTCAGCAGATCATGAGGTTTTGCATCAATCACGCCAAGCAGATTTCTCAGGATGATTCAACGATTAGGGTTCAGGTACTTCACTGATGAGAAAGATAGAGATTGGAATCCAGGACAAGGAGTATCTTGACTTTCTATCAGTATGCATCGAGGATAATCTAACAGTGGAGGACAAGCTCAAGGCATCATCAGATATCACATAATCACATACAGAAACAGAAAGAAGATGAGAAATCAAAAATTGTTTTCTTAGAAATTATGTTCAATTACGTCATTGAGACTTTGGACTGATATTCATTATTCAAATTGATAACGTGTCAATTTCAAAATCACCATGTTCAATACAGTTACGTTTTGCATGAACATAGTAGGTATTTTGTGTGCTTCTTTGCTAGAATCCCTCTGGAGGTCTTTGAACAAAGACATTACAAACCAGAGCATCTGTTTTTGTATCTCTATACTGAACATTACATGAGACGAACTTTCCTTTTAGTGCTCGCTCAAGATCTTCTTTTGTTTTCTCTTCGTATTGCGGTTCGTTTGGGTCGTCTATCTTTCCCATGATTATTTTCTCTACCTTTCCGTATCTTTCCTGATTATCTTTTCGCGTATGACTTACCAATAATTCAAAAGCATTGTTTGTAAGAACTGAAATTACTGCACCGCCGATTCCGTCTCCCATATGTGCTATTTTTTTTCCGTTCTATAATTACTTGGTGGCGATACTGATTTCAAAGTCTGGGACCAGGCCCTTCTCTTTTGCCATTTGGAACAATCTTCTAATTGATTCTTCTCCTGGATCTCCCATGTTGACCGTTACAGGATTAACGTACATTTTTACAAACTTCTCAATCAGATCCCTTTCTTTTCCTCTGGAATACTGCATTGCATATTCCAACGCATCGTCAAAATGCTCTATTCCAAACTCTATTGATGCCTGAAGATGTTTGTCAAACTTCACAATTGTCTCCATACCCAAGTCTGTTCGCATCACATTGATTCCCAATGGAACTGGCAGGCCGTCTGTTGTCTGGTCCCACCATTCTCCAACGTCTAGAATTTTGACGTTTCCTTCTTGCTCGTATGACAGCTGTGTTTCGTGGATTACAAGTCCCACGTCCACTTTGCCCATCCTGACAGCTTCTGGAATGTCGCTAAAGTTCATTTCCACATAGTCAAACTTTCCAATCATTAACTGAAGCAGTAAAAATGCAGATGTCATTTTTCCTGGTATGGCAATTTTACATTTTTTTATCTCGTCTATCGTCATCTGTTTTTTTGCCGTGACGATTGGGCCATAGTTAATTCCAAAACTCCCACCGCTTCTCAAAATTGTATATCCTGGAATGAATGCACATGCATGGACTGAAACTGCAGTAACATCAAGTACTGGATCAGTTGCTTTGCGGTTTAATTTTTCAATATCTTCAATGACGTGATTGACCTTAAAATCTGGAGATGGGACCTTGTCTGTAAACATTCCATAAAACATGAATGCATCGTCTGAATCAGGAGTATGTCCTACAGAAATTTCCACGTTTGTTTTCTGGATTATCGTAATAAATACCAAAACCCGGTATTGATCGTTTTTCTAATATATATCAAAAATCAATTGGCATCATGAATTCCATTGAGGCATATGAGAAAGACATTGGGATGCAATTGGATTTTCTAAAACCATTCAAAAAACAAAAGGCACTATCTCCAAATCAGCAAAAAAATATCATATTTTCAGGCAGTGGAGATTCTCTGGTATCGTCATTACTTGCTGAATCTTTTTCTGATGGGGCTGTAAATGCAATGGATCCGTTAGATCTGTATCGTAACAAGAAATTGGCAAAATCAAAGCATGTCTATTTTGTCTCAGTTTCTGGAAACACCCTCACCAACATCAGGGTTGCAAAGATTACAAAAAAAGCGACGGCAATCACGTCTCAAATCCATAGCAAACTGGCCAAGGTATCTGATGATGTTATACCCCTTGTTTCTCATAATAGCGGTATCTTCACTGCTGGCAGTATCTCCTTTTTGGAAAGTGCTCTGACATGTATCTCATTGGTGAAAAACATCCGTATTCCCAAAGAGACCTTGTTTGAAAGAGCCTCTTTGACTGCAAAAAAAACCAATGTATCCAAGAGGATATTTGTTTTAGGAAATCTGTATACGTTTCCTCTGGCAATGTACTGTGCTGCGAAATTCTATGAAATTCTGGGCTATGATGTACATTATTCAAGAATGGAGCAGTTCTCTCACATGGAATTATTCTCAGCCAAAAAAGGCGACACCGTGATAATTTTTGATGATAAAAATCCTTACTCCAAACAGCTTGGAAGAAATCTAAAAAAAATAGGTATCAATCTGATTCATCCTGCTATCCCTACTGAGAAATTATCTCAGGTAATGTGTTGCATTTTCCTATCTCAGATGATTCCTCTTAATGAGGCCAAAAAGAGAAAAGTAAAAGATTGTCACTTTATTGTTGCAAAAAAGATTCGTAATGTTTCTAACCAAATGATCTACTGATCTTTTTCAAGGCTAAGGTTTAATACCTGAAAACAAAGTTTTGCGAATATGGCAAAATTCAAGTCAACAGCTGAGGTCATGAAGATTATTAAAAATAAAGCAAATATTCGTAACTTTGGAGTAATTGCACACGTTGATCACGGAAAGACTACGATGAGTGACAGCCTTTTGGCGTATTCTGGAATTATTGCCCCATCAGCTGCAGGAAAAGCACTTGCCATGGACTTTGATAAAGAAGAGCAAGAGAGAGGAATTACAATTTATCAAGCAAACGTTACCTTACTGTTTTCTCAAAAAGATCAAGAATATGTTATTAACATGATCGATACTCCTGGACACGTTGATTTCAGTGGAAGGGTTATTCGAAGTCTAAGGGCAATTGATGGTGCTGTCGTAGTGTGTGATGCTGTAGAAGGTATCATGACACAAACTGAGACTGTGACTAGAATGGCACTTGAAGAGAGAGTAAAACCAGTGTTGTTTATCAATAAAGTGGACAGGCTCATTAAAGAATTAAGATTAACTCCAGAAAAAATGCAAGCACAATTGGCAGAAGTAGTTTCAAATTTCAATCAACTAGTTGACACCTATGCAGAACAAGAATACAAAGAAAAATGGAAAGTATCCATTCAAGATGCAAGTGTGACATTTGGCTCTGCCAAAGACAGATGGGCAATTAACACTGATTTAATGAAAGAAAGAGGAATCACATTCAAAGACGTAATTGATGCATATACTGATGAGAAAGTTGCAGACCTTGTAGAGAAAGCACCACTAGCTGATGCGGTACTTGGAATGGTTGTAAAACATCATCCTGCACCAAGTGATGCAATCAAATACAGAATTCCACAAATTTGGAAAGGCGATTTAGAGTCAGACATTGGCAAAGCCTTGCTTGCAGGCGAAGATGACGGCCCGACAATAATGATGGTCGTAAATATGGTGTTAGATCCTGCAGCTGGTCCTGTTGCAATTGGCAGATTGTTTTCTGGAACTATCAAAGATGGTCAAACTCTTCATATCATCGATGAGAAAAGAGAAGGGAGGGTACAATCTGTTAATTTCTTTATGGGCAACCAAAGAGAACAAGTAGGTGAACTTGGTGCTGGAAATATTCCGGCACTGTTAGGATTAACTGAGTGTAGGGCAGGAAATACTTTATCTTCTGTTAAGGGAATTCCAATGTTTGAAGGTGTCAAATATGTTTCAGAACCTGTGGTCCAAATTGCAATTGAGCCAAAACATCCTAAAGATTTACCTAAACTTGTGGATATCTTAAAACAACTTACAATTGAGGATCCTAATCTAGTTGTAAAAATTGATGAAGAAAGTGGTGAGACAATTGTTGCCGGAATGGGTGTACTCCACTTGGATGTTGCAGTGCATAGAATTCAAGATGCAAAATGTGATATTATAACATCAGAACCTTTGATTAACTATAGGGAAACTGTAAAGGGTGGATGTGAGCCAATCATGGCAAAATCACCAAACAGACACAATAAGATTTTCATGAAAGTGGAGCCTCTAGAGCCTGAAATTGCACATATGTTAAGAACTGGTGAAATTAGTGATTTGAAAGATAAGAAGGTAGTTTCAAATTTACTAAAAGGTGCTGGATGGGATACTGATACGATTAAGAGAGTTATGAAGTTTGATTCACGTGGAAATGTTTTGATTAATGGAACAAAGGGTGTTCAGTTTGTTCAAGAGTCAACTGATTCTATAAATTCTGGTTTTGAAGATGTAATGAAAGAAGGTCCTCTTTGTAAGGAGCAGATGAGGGATTGCAAGTTTGTCTTTACTCACTTTGTACCTCATGAAGATACTGCACACAGAGGTTTGTCTCAATTGGGACCTGCTTCACGTCGTGCATGTATGGGTGCATTACTAACTGCTGGTACTGCTGTTTTGGAGCCAACTTTGGCAATTGAAGTTAGAGTTCCAACTGATTTAGTTGGAAACGTTGCAACCATTCTTTCTGGTAAACGTGGTAAGGTGCTTGACATGTCTCAAAAAGGTGCATCCAGCATTGTCATTGGTGAGATTCCAGCTTCTGAAACATTTACCTTGTCAGAATCTATGAGAGGTCAAACTGCGGGACGTGCAACATGGAACACATCATTTAAAGAATGGACAGAAGTTCCTAAGTCTCTATTGGCTGCAGGCGTTGCTGATATTAGAAAGAGAAAGGGATTGGCCCCAGATCCACCAGGTGTTAACGAATTCATCGACAAAGTATAAAAATAGAAATCCCCCATGGTAGGCATGAATTTCTGACGGCTCTCGTAAAGTTTTAGATTTATCGTGTTATAATAAAATTTATGGATAATTTTGATTCCTGCAGAAAAAATACTAAAGGGAATGAATTTTACCGTAGGACATACAATTTCATTACTGACTACATCAGGTGAATCATCAAAGGAAAAATCACCTAATTTTGTGGAGTTTTTCTAGAATCACGACTAATTTCTTTCAATTTGTAGCAAAGTGTTTTGCCCTTTCCTTTTCTATTATTCCTTTTTTTATCAACGGTTCTAGCTCTTCTTTGATTTCTTTCATTTTCATTTTCAAATTTTCAGATAATTCTGAAATGGAAAATTCTGAATATTTTTTCAAGTAATTTAGTATTTTTTCTTTGTTATCAAACTGTTTTATTTTATTTTTTTGTAATTCGTTTACGTTTAATCTTCTAAGATTGCCCATTATGCCCGAATATGCATTCATGATTTGATACATCTTTTCAGAATTTTTTGCTATCTCATTCCAAAGTGGTTGCATCTCTATTCTTAAATTTGCATCCGCCCATTTTTTTTGTTGAACTAAAACTGACATCATTTGTTGGTATGCCGGAAGAGATGAATATAGCCCAGATTTCTGCAAAGAATCCAAAAAAAGAGATAGCCCTTTGTTGGTAGATTCCAATGAAGAACTCATTTTACAGGCAATGACATCTATTTCATTTGTTGAATTGTTTATGGTGTATTTGACCATTTTCAGATATAATTCCTTATTTGTTTACAATATAACCAATTATGAATTACGTTATTTTGAGTCAAACATAATTTTTGACAAGATATCGTTTTAGATATGAAAAATACTTAATTGCTTTCTTATGTCTTGTCAATATATGCCCGCAAATATTGGATCAGAACTTCAACAACTTCCATTAGGGTACATGCTTGCATCACCTCTCACAGCTGCCATTGAAGCCCAAGCTTTAGCTGCACAATCAACGGTAGAATTCATTCAGAATGTGGGTCTGCAAGAAGACGAAACAACAGGAGATTTGACAGTTAGGACTGCTCAGTTTGGATATACTGCACCAGTGCCTGACCCCGATAGCCCCGGAACTTTTCTAGAAGTTGACGCTAGTCTTACAGTTCCAATCCTGAGTATCGTTCCAGTTCCATTTATTCGAATTGAAGACTTGAATGTGACTTTTGAATTTAAAATAAGAGACATTCAATCCAGAGTCTCCAAATTTGAAACTACAGGTTCAACTGGATATAGCGTAGACACAGAAACAAAAGCAAAGTTCGGAGGAGGAATTTTAGGATTTCTTGGCGGGCCAAAAGTAGGAGTAAAGACAAAGACTCACTTTGAGGCCAATGTCTCTGCAACATATCAGTCAACTAGTAGACAATCAACAGATCGAAGTGCAACTTTCAAGATGACATTAAAAGCTGTACAGGATCAAATTCCAGAGGTACTATCTAGAGTGCTCACTATCCTTAACGATACAATACAAGCACAGAAAACTACTACAAGCACATAATTTTTTTCTTTTAAAATGAGTGCCAAACTTCCAAGCAGTTTATCAGAAAAGGCGTTCCCAATTGAGAATCTTATCAGCGCACCCATTAGGGCTATTGTTGAAGCTCAGGCTATCGCAACCCAATCTGCGTTAGATTTTATTACAGAAGTTGGTTTGGAGTCTAATTCAAAATTAAACAAATCTAAGATTAGAACAGTTGAGTTTACTTATTCTCATCCTGTACCTGATCCCAACAATCCGGGTATGGTGATTGATACTCCTTCTAAAGTGTCAATTCCTCTATCATCACTCGTACAAATTCCAAACATATCCATATCTGAATCTACATTGGATTTTAACATCGACATTGTTGGACTTCCAGAAAATAAAGCAAAAACAACTTCTAAAACCAAATTTCCTTTTATCGTTCAGAGTAAATTTGCACTACGAATACAGGCAACACCTGAAAGGCCACAAGAGCCTCATACACTTTCCTTATCAATTAAGCTAAAAAAAGAAGAGTCTTCAGAAGCTGAAAGAAAGATAATGAATTTACTTCAAGAATCTATAACCTCACATCCAATTGAATCTAAATCTGGAAAAACAGAAATAACTGAATTATCAAAGACTCCTGCTACAAAGACCAAGACGCCAAAGACTCCTGCTACAAAGACCAAGACGCCAAAGACTCCTGCTACAAAAAGAAAATCCATTAAAAGTTGACCGCTAAAAAATGATTTTTAAATTCAAAATTCATTGTGTTTGAAATGAAAGATAACATTGTAGAAAATCCAGAACAAATTCTGCTCTTTTTTAATAATGTAACAAATTTTCAAGAGATTGTTGACCAAATCAAAGATGATCCTAAATTTGGAAAGTCATCAAAAAAGGCATATGGTGTTAGAAAAAAATTAGCACAAAGAATTCTTAGTAGTAGAAATAGATTACCAAAAAAACAATTTCAGTCGTTAGAGCAACTTGATTCGATAAAAGGGATAGGAAAAGATACAATGCATGATATTGTTGTATCGCTTGGGAAGAAAATAAAACCCGATGATGTACCTCCTGTGAAATTAGATGATATTCTCGCAGGTATTACAGGTGCATTGGTCAATGTGAAAAGCCACATGGATGAGACCAGTATTGAAGTTGCCAAAAAATACATAAAAAATGAACCAATGTCATCCCTTTCAGTGCCTTTTTTTCAATTTCCAATGTAAAATTGAACCTAAGATTTGTTCTTCAAAAACAATCATCCAGATACGAAGATACGTTAGTATCTGTAAATTCAGAGTATTTGAAAAAACTGCCAAAATCAATGATATCTGAAATTAATTTGGAATTAAACCCTCAAAAGAAAATTTGGTCCAAAACTAGAGATGAACCTATCCGATATGCTAGGTAAGATAAGTTGCAATCTTAAACATTACGAGAGTCGTCAGAAATTCATGCCTATGATGGGGGATTTCTATTTTTATCGACAAAGTATAGCAAGTTCACGTCGTTAGATATAGTTCAAATTAAGTTTAGGTCAAATACCTTCTTTCATTCTAAAAACTCTATAAATCACTGGTATTGGAGTTTTGAGCCTAGTTCTCTTTTTTACAGTCAAGAATCCATTGAAGTTTTTTTATGATCATATTGTGAAGGATTACTTCTAATTCTATTGAAGAATTATTGACCGTAGTTTGACTTTGTTTTATCTCTTGATGTAGTCTTTCTCTGATCTCCTGGTCCTGGAATATTTGTCTTTTTAACGAAAATGCCTCTTTTTGATTTTTTACAAAAATCTGTAGCCAATAGTATCCGGTTTGACTGTCATCAATATCTATTTCCGTTATTTTCAATTATTTCACTATGCTGATTATGAACTTAAGTCATAGGAAGATCCAAAAACTTGATTATTTGCCTAGTTGGCAAATGGGCAATTTTTTTTGAATTCACAATCCTGGTCATGGATAAAAAAATTAAATGAAATTTATGAAACAGAACTGGTCTGAAATTCTTTTTTTATTTTCATTATGCTGAATCTATATGAATTCATATGCGTATTCAAACTTTTTTCAGATTTTAAGTGCATGTGATCTTTCTGATATTGATATGATATGATATGTGCATCAATGGTAATTCCAATAATAAAGGCAATATCTAATTTTGAATGCAATATGACGTTATTCTGTTTTACAAAGTAGTTTTTTTATCTGAAATGATCAAACAATGTTCTTGGAAAAAGACAATGCCGATTGCTCAAATCCAATATTCTTGTAAAACTCGTGGGAGTCTTTTCTCTGATTGCCTGATTCCAGTCTTATTCTGAAACAATTATTTTGTTTGGCGAGATTTGTACAATGCTTCATCAGTTTTTTACCTGTTCCATATTGCCTCATGCTTTCTGTTACAATTAATTCTGGAATGTACATTTCTGCATTTAATTGATTTAATCTTTTTAGATATACTATGCTGACAAATCCTGTAACCTTCTTTTCCTGTTCGGAAACAATGATGGTTTTTTGTGAATCCAAAAAATACTCGTCAATCTTATTTCTGAATGATTTCATGCTTGATTCATCTAAAGGTTTGGGTCTTTCTAGTTCATAAAGCAAATTAAGAATTGATGCAATATCTTCATGTGTGGCCTCTCGAATCATTAATTTCACAGTAGTGGTGTTGGGTGGGTTGTTTTAAATGATTATTGACAACGCATAATTTTTGACATTTTACATTCTAGCACTTTCATTAGTTTAGATCATTTTTATCTCAACACAAAGCAATTTCCCCCAAATATTTTCTTCTTTTGTCTGGGTTTCATGATCTCTATTTTTTGCTGATTGAAATTCCAAGATTTCCATTATTGACCTTTGACATCCTTTTATTACCTTTCATTGCCAATACTATATATACTGGAGATGATTCTGAAAAAACATGAGTACACAATCTCAATCAAGCGATGCATACACGATGTACAAGCAAAATGTTCAAAAATATTTTGAAAATATTACAAAACAAACCCCCCAATATTTTCAATCTATCACACATTTGCAAGACGAATGTATGAAAACATGCGAAAAAACAATCAATGCAACAGTCTCAATGCAACAAGAATTTGCAAAAAAATCTGGAATGAAAACAGATATTCCTGATTCAGTAAAAACTGCAATCGTAGACACCAACAAGCAAATTGTTCAAGCAAGTACAACAAACAATCAATTGGTAAAGACTACCATTGATGCAACTGTACAAAACATCAAAACATTTAACGATAACGTAAATGCATTTGCTGATTTAAACAAAAACATCATCCAATCTTGGATGACCCCATTCACACAAAAAAACTAGTGTGATTGTTTTTCTTTTTTATTAAGATTTAATGTGAGAAAACTATTTTAAAACTTTGAATTTTTGACGTGTTTAGAATTCTTTTTTCTGAGAGGCATGGCTAATCTTATTTGCAAAGATTCACGAATTAACCATTTTTATTTTTCAAATTAATCATGAAATTTGATAATTACTCACCAAATTCCATGACGTGTTAGGTAACCTGTATCACATAGTTTGTATTTATGCTATTGTAAGTGAATTCAAATGTTTTAAAATATGATGATAACATGTTCACCTTCAGATTGCAGGTGTGAATTGGATTTCATGACAAATTCATAATGGTACACCTTCCTCAATTTTGAATATTTACAACAAATTATTTCAAACTTATTTTAAAGTTGATCATAATTCTTATGAAACGAACGTGTTCAAAATTGCTGCATCCGTAGCATTCATTTACAATGTATCTGAAATTGACAACCTTGCATGTTTAAGATGCAAATTATGATAACGTGTTTTCATATTTTGAAATCTTTTAGAATTCTTGTCCAAGTGAGTGCAAATTCATATGCACGCTTAAGTCTGAATACCTTGTAGTTAATTCAAGAGCGAAGCTCATCTCTACCCCCTAAGTTCAAAATACTCAAAAGGATACCAAACGAGATTTTGCATGGCCTTGGTTCTTTTTTTAGTATATTTTTCAAAATCACTGTGGTCGAATTCAATTCTTTTAAGATTGGCGATTTATCGAATAATTAAGATCACATCTAGTTATTTATTCGGGTAAATCAGTCATCAATCCGTGGGATTACTTTATACCAAATTTTACATGGATTTTGACAGTGCTGATTGGGATCAGATATCAATTGATCCGATAGTTTTTCAGGCTTCAAAGAAAAATGTAGTATTGGAGATCGAAGATACGTCTCATAAATCTTACAAATTGAATTTTAAACAAGGCGGAAAAATTAACATGTTCAGAGTCACCGGAAAATTTCGTCTTACATGGAATGATGATGATCTTTCTAATGCCAAAAACAATGATGGAGGATTGTAATCAATATCATGTCATTAGAGAATGAAATCAAAGAAGTTTTGGATAATTTTGAGCAGACGTCGCCAGAAAGAATTCTTGAAATCTTAGATCAGATTAAACCATTCTTTAAAAATGAATTAATCTCTGAATACCTTCAAGGAAAAATCCAAAAAATCTTAGATTCTGAAGATGATGTTGAAAGAAAGAAATTGTGCAGGGCATTGATGCCATATTTTGATTGGTACCTGCAAGGTCTTTGATTTTTAATCGCAAAAATTAAGAAATTAAAGTAATTGTGTTTTAGACTAATGTAATTACCAAAACGTGTTTTTTTCTAAAGAATACGGTGTATTCTTATTCAAACTGGTTTATTTTGTTAAATGCAATTTTAATAGTTTCTAAATCTTTTTTTGCTTGTGACATATCTCCTACCAATTTTAAAAAATATTCGTATCCTGTCTCTTCTGCTTTGTGTATGTCTGATTCATAGCATTCTAGCGCCTTTTGGAAAAATGGTATGTCTTCTTGTAGATCGTTCACAGATTCAATACTGTTTAGATTTTCTTGAATTTTCTTAACTGTCTCATCTATCTTTGGAACTGTTTTTCTTGCTTGCTGGTTTAACACTGGTGCAAACATTGCACCTGCTTCCTTTAGTTCTGGGCTATCGTTTAGTGTTTTCAATCTATTTTTGTAATGATTCAATGATTTTAGGACAATCTCGTATCCTCCTTCATCTTTGAAGTATATTCCACCGAGCCACATGTTTTCAGCCATCATTGAGTGTGGTTTTTGTATATTATTATAACTTAGTTGTTAATGTGTGTAAATTTGTATTTGAATTGGCCAATTGGAAATGTGTCATTTCAATACTAGACATCAAACGCTTCTGCTATCGGTGCTTCATTTCTGTTGATGAGGAATAGCAGAATGCCTGCCAGAGTGACCCCCATTCCGCTGAGACCGATAAATGTACCTGTATTTTTGATGAATCTAAATAATGAATCAGTTTGTCCCAATTCTATCGAATAGAACATGATTAGTCCTGTTACAAACATTGTAATTCCAACTATCATTATCGTGATTTCCATCTTCATGTTTGAAATGATCTTTTTATGACTAATAAATTTCAGGATTAAAGTGTTGGACAATTCCATAGATTGCTCTATGACTGATCGACTGTTTCTATCAGATTGTTTTAATTTATTCTAAAATTTATTGTTGGATGTCTGCTGATCTGTTTCGAATATTTAAGGATTAATCCATTTTACCAATTCTACTTTTAGCAATAATTAGATAGCTTATATTTAGTAAACACCTTTTCAATATTGAAATGTCAGTAAAAAAAATTGATTTGCTTGACGTTGTTCAGAAAATTATAAATCTGGATCCAAAAGTGAGATTTGCAGCCGTAATTGATCCAAAGGGTAAGATTCGTGAGGCAATTATGAATGTGGGAAAAACAAATCTTGAGAATCAAAAACAACAGGAGCATTTCTGTATACAAGTAGCCCAAAGAAGATCTATGAGGAAAGAATTTGACCGATCTCTTGGTAAGGTAAGATATGTCCACGTCGAACGAGAAAAGGTATCTCAAATGGTGATTTATACAAAAAGAAATATTGTATTTTTTACTATGGAGCCTGAAATGTCAATTGATAAGAAGATTAGGTTGATTACGAAGGTAAAAAAAATCACGTCTGATCTTTAAGGACATTCCAATCAATCATTTTTCATTTTGCTATGTTTGAAAAGTATCTTGGAGATTCTAAGATGTTTGAATATGACAAGCGTTATCGTGAGTGTCAGCAGCAGAATATACCGTTCATTAAAGCAAAAACCAACCCCGTTCACAAAAATTATTTTGTTCAGGTTGATTTGATGACCTGTGATTTTGAATTGTCAAAACAAGAACAAACGCAAATCAATAAACTCGTTCAAGAAGAAGCGGACTATGTGAAATCAAAACATGCGTATGATTTTGCAGGATTTAACATTACATCTGAACTCTCATGGTTTGACGGTATTTCATCTGAGCATGTTGATGATTTTTGCAATAATCTTTATGATTTAATTCAAAAACAGCATAACTAAAACCGTATCAGATTTTTCAGAACCTTGTCTATCACTAGAATTTCCTTCTTTCTTTCTTTTATCGTGGTTTGATTCCAATCTTTGGCAAATTCTGATTTCCTGTCCAGTTTTTCCAATGCTTCTATGTATTTAATCAGGTGTATCTTGTAGTCTTGAAGTAAATCTAGGTGTTTATTGTGATTTTTTTCAGTTGGTGTTGCCATCCCATTCCTCTTCTTTGATGTCTGGAAACATTCCCCTTATCCTTTCCCTGTCTTTTTCCATTGCCTCTATTCTGCTGTCCAGATGACTCTTTATTGCAGGTTCGGACTCTTGGTTTTTTTCTTTTTGAATGTCCAAGATTATTTTTGTTAGTGACTTGTAGTACAAAATATGGTTCTTTCTTGATTCTTCTGATGTGTCTTCGTCTTTAACGTCCATCATGCCTTGTAATTTCTTTGAAAATAAGTACTTGGTCATTTGAAATTTTTTTACCTTGGCACTACAGTCCTACCATGTTCCGAATAATCTTGATGTAGTATAAACCTGATTTACACTAATATTGGAATTAAATCACTCAAACACATGAAAATTCTAATCGACGAAATGGATGATGGTTGGGATGAGAAACTCAAGGAATTGGGCTATGATGCTTACAGTGTAAAGAAATTACGAATAGACGGTCACAAGCTAAGGACTGACTATTCTGTGATAAACTATGCTAAGGAAAACGACATGATTCTAGTCACTCGTGATACTGAAAGTGGCCAGGCCTGTGAGGAGAATAATTTGCCATATATCTTGCTAGATAATCACGAAATTTTTAAAATAATTTTGGGCAAGCTGAAAGAATTCTAGTTTATATTTTTAGAATCAGTACGTGGAATCCTTAGATTTGCAAGAATTTCGTTTAGAAAGCTCTCTTCTTGTTGATGCATGATGTCATTCATGATTAATTCCCAGCAATCACTTATCTTCCTTGCAATCTGTGAATACATTTTGTCCTTTCTAAATGCGGGATAGTATGATAATAATTTCAATATGCCGTCAGTTGACTGCACGATGTGTATCTGATGAATTGTTGATCTTAATCTTTCTTGAAATGTAAATCTCTCTTCCTTCATTGCGATTTCAAAATTGATTATTTCTTCATGTATCATCTCAATCTCTTTGTGCACATTTTTGAGCTGAGTGTTTACGGATTCGGATAAATTGATCAATTCGTATTCGATGTGAGATCTGCTGTGAACTTTCTTTTCTATTTCTCCAGCTTCGACTAGTGCGCTAATTTCTCTGTAGACTATTTTTTCATTGCCTACTTTGGAAATTACTCTCTTGGCAAGCTCCGTACCTCGAGTCTTCCCATTTTCGTTAAGTACTCTGATGATTTCAGTTTTAATTATGTCAGAATTCTTATCCATTGCTTTTCACTGTTTTTTTCATCCTGTATTTTTCTAATATTGATTTCTCACCCCTCTCGCCAATCTCTATTATCAGTTGTTCTAGAATCTCTATGCCTATCTTGATTGGCTCTTTTTCCATATTCTTATGTTCTAATTTCCCTTTGAGTACCATTCTTTCGTTGTTTACAAAACTTAGCAGGCTTACATTTTCCCCCATGTTGAGATTTATGAAGAAATCTACGTATTCTACGGTTGTGCCTATTGCCATATGTCCATCTTCACACTCCCGTATTTGTTTGAAGGCCTGCAAACTAGGTTTATTTAGAATTTTTACAATCTTTTTCTATGGATAGTTGTGATGTCCGAGTGCGTGTCTACAAAAATGACAAAACATTTGATCAGTGCAGAGATATTGCGGAATCCATGAATCCTGATTTTAAAAAATACATTGAAGAGAAAGGAAGAATTCTGTGGAGCGAGATTCTTGAAAAAGTAGACCATGACGAAATTATCTACAAATTAACTCTAAAGTTTCTGAGACGTGACGGCTATGACATCGGCAATCATAAAATTCCAGAAGTTAAAAGATTCACTTTCCGGGATTAACCTTACAGCTGCCATCTGAATTTTGTAGTTTCTTTGCCATGATGTATGGCGTGACGAATAAAACTGGAATTGATATGGCGATGAACAATGTCTGCATTTGTGTCAATGCGATTGACAGTGCAATTCCGCTTGCAGTGCCGATAAATATGGACAAGAATGATCCTGCACAAGTTGGACATGCGATGAATAGTCCTACGATTGCACCAATCGTACTCATGCCCCTCTCTTTCTTTGAAATTGTAAACGCGCTTACGGCAATCGCGGTATTTAGTCCCACTAGATATGATACTGTAACCTGTAAGACCAAATTAATTGGGATTATCTGCAGTCCTACATGCTCGGTGAGATAAACGATAATTTTTGGCATGTATCCTGGTCCGTCGCAACACGGTGCGACAAATCCTGATGGGATTGTGGCGCCATAATGAATTGCAAAGTTGACTTCTGGCTGATACACGAGGGTTCCTGAAACTAGCGAAAAGAATACTCCATATCCGATAAAGGTAATTACGAAGATTTTACGAGATCTTGAGTTCCATGTAATAAGAGCGATGATGGTGGAGAGATCCTTGCCATTAATCTCTACTTTTTCTTTGTGATATCGGTACATTCCAAATGCAATGGCGCCAAATGATACTACGAGAATTACATAAAACCAATGTGCTATTCTTTGTATGGAGTCGATTGCGCTGGGTGTCAAAAGCTCCGGATCCTGATATCTGCCATAAATTAAAAACAAAATCATAATTGACACAAATCCAATGACAATCAGTTTTTTTCCGCTTTTGGCATTCTGATTGACTTTATCCATAGGTTTGATTTTTTCCTCTATGGGATTAAATCTTTTTTTAAATGTGGTGGTGATTAGATTGATTTTAGGCATATTTCTTGGTAGTTTCTCAAATGGGGGATTACTGGGAATGAATATCGAATATGATTTTTCTGCCTACGTTTAATATCCATTAATCTAAAAATCGAGCATGAAGAGCATCATGGCACTGTCTGTCCTAATCCTGACCTTGGGATTTGCAGGTACTACATTCGCTCAGAGTTCTGGAGGGGTTGATGTTGATGGTACTTGGTACTTGGGAGAAGGTCTCAAGGATGGCGATTATTTTGAGTATACTTTATGCGAGATTGATCTAAATGCGTGCTCCCCAATAGAGTTGAAAATTTGGATAAAAGGAGACATACAAAATGTTAGCGAAACATTGTGGGATACACAAATTCTGGTCATTGATGGAGATAAAATCATCAAGGGTTCATGGGGATTGGGAAAAACTGTTCCAACCCCGATAATCTTTGATGACAACTTATTAGATTATGCTGTTGCATTCAAGTCCTCAATCGCATGGCTCTCATCCTATGCCACATCAAATGAAAAAGACAGGATTCACGGACCGCAAGAATTCAGGAGTGCCTCATGGGGAGCATTAGGTCCAGTTGGCGGGGGGTTGGAGTCGCATTTAATTCCAAGTAGAGTAGAATCAATTACCCTTCCTGATGGGACATCTGATTCTATAGTTCTTGGTTGGTACAATGACAACGAAAACGAAATATGGGTGGTGGATGATTTCCCATTCCCAGTAAAGGCATTAACTTTTGCAGGAATTAATTCTGACAGCGTACCTGTAATGTTTGAGTTTGACCTAATACAATATGACGAAGGTATTACAGATGATCCTTTCAAAGACATTGCAGAGACAATCCAAAAATCGGAATTGTTACAATGTAGCAAGGATTTTTCTGATTATACTAGTGGTAGAATATCTACAAATACTTACTCTATGATGATTCAATACAATTACTCTCCAGAGTCACCCGTGAATGGATGCGATATGGATTGGAAAATTAATTTTTACAGTAAATACAATGACATAGAAATACTTGATCAAGTCAATTATGATATTTGGATAGTTGATGAGAATGATAACAAGTTATACTCGTATGCAGAATCCATTGGTAAAGAAAAATTATTCAACGCGTTTGGTCAAGTAGGACACTTGCTACCCGTAGAAGGATCCGGACTTGTTAGATATGCCATTTTCGTACATGGCTTGGGGCCTGAGGATCAGGTAGATGAAGAATTTGGAGGCTATGCCATAATCGAAATACCTGTAGAAGACAATCCTCTGATCAATGATGCCAACAATGAAACCGAAATACCGATTCCTGGCTGGATTAAGAATAATGCCGGATGGTGGGCCGATGGCCAAATTGACGATGACGCATTCGTTTCTGGAATACAATTCCTGATTAAAGAAAAAATATTGCAAATCAGTCATTCGAAATACGATTCAATCTCTGAAACCGAAATACCGATTCCTGGCTGGATTAAGAATAATGCCGGATGGTGGGCCGATGGCCAAATTGACGATGACGCATTCGTTTCTGGAATAAAATATCTTGTTGAAAACGGCATAGTTCGTATCTCTTAATTTTGTTTTTTTGTTTGGTTGTCAAAGTAACTGGTTGAATTGTCTCGAATCATGACATGTTTGTGAGTAGAAAAGACAAATCATTGTTTAAAGACCATTGAAAAATCAGACTGCATACCAATTTGATTCCCTAGCTGAGCCTTGGAACAAAGATGTAGATTATTGCAATTATTTCCAATCGCCCAAATATCATCAAGAACCCCAGGACAATTTTTGTTGCAGGATCCGTATCAAAGTCGATTACTCCAGCTGACAGACCTCCTGTAGTGATCACTCCGGCAGCCTCAAAGAACGCATCTTGGAACGAGACATCTTCAATTTCTGCAAGATGCAGTCCTGTAATTGCTGAGATTGTAGGGAATAGCGCAATAATGATTAATGTGGAAATGACTTCTTTTTTTGACTGACTTGACAGTTCTGCTCTTCTAACTTTGCTAAACAATGCCCTTACGTCTTTCAAATGGAAGAGTCTGAATATTTTCAGACCTCCTGCAGTAGAGAATCCGCAACCTCCAATGAACATCAAGATAATCAGAATCGCATGTGCTCCGCCGTTTAATCCGGCAAGACTTTCTATCTGAAGTCCTGCCGTGGTGCTTGCAGATACGGAATAAAATGCACTTTGCATGGGATCTAATCCGCTTACCCCAAGGAACAAGATTGTCGCACCACCTAATATTGCAAAATACGCCAAAACTTCCTTTCCGAGTTTCGGTGAGAGGAATTTCTTTCTTACAAATGCATAATGGAATGTAAATGGCAATGCGCCTAGTATCATCGCACCCATTAGGATGATGTGTTCCTGCCAAACCAAATTATCGAGAATTGTGGATGAGGGCGTAAATCCGCCTGTGGCCAAAGTGCTCATGGCCAATGAAAAATTGTCAATGATGTCTTTTCCATTAAACAATGCCAGTAGGGTTGCAACGATTATGATGTAAATCGTAAAGATGACTGTGATGGTCAGGAAAAGCTCTTTCATGTGAAGCGTTCTTCCAGATATGAAACCCCTCATGGACTGTAATTTTGATTCTGGATAAAATGCTGTAATTACCAGGTAGATGAAACTCATTCCCCCTACAAGCTGCGTATAACTTCGAAAGAACGTAAAGCTTTGAGACAGTTCTTCAGGCTCATCAAACAAGGAAATTCCACCTGTCGTAAATCCTGCGGCACTTGAAAAGAACGCGTTGCTAAATACTTCTACGTGGGTCTCATCACTTGGAAAGACATACAGGTATGGCACCGTTCCAAACAGCGACAGCAGGAAAAGACTTGCGAAGACCAGTATCGACGCTTGCTGTAAGTTGAGACTGGATTTTTCACCATAAGAGTTCAGAAAGAATCCCGTAACCAGTAACAGCACCGTGGTCAGGTAAATTCCCGTCGCAGTTACCGTATCCTCTAATACCGTTGCAAGAATTGCCGGCACAAGCAGCAGCACTCCTGCAAATTGCAGCACAAAGCCCAGATTTCCCAAAACCGCCTTTACCGGGGGACTCAGGAGACGGGGAGCGGTAGCTGTTGCATCCCTGATTACGTTTGCAATCACGGTTTGAAAAATTATTCCAATGACCTGGTTTTTCTTTGATATGACTGGAAGCTTTCTGATGTTGTTGTCTCGCATTTTGTGTAATGCGTCTTGCAACGTTGATTTTTCGTTAATTGTAATTAGCGGCGTACTCATAACGTCTTTTAGCTGTGTAGCTTCGGCGTAGACTGTCGCGTCGCTGACCTTGTTCAGGATGTCCTCGTCTGTAACGATTCCAACTGGAAGGTTCTTTTCATCTGTAACTACAATGTCGTCAGTCTCATAGTGACGTAGCATCCTGGCAGCTTCCCTGGTTTGCGTATTTGCACCAAGTATCAGCACATCCTTGTCCATGTATTCTGAAACGTACTTGCTTAGAACGTACGATACCGCACGCTCGGGGTTTGTCGACATTAAGCTATTCTTAGTTTCTGATTTTAAATAATTTGGGGTTATTCGTGTGTCCTGATCGTTAAAAGGATCTTTTTTTGATGTCTTGTCGAAATCTTGATCCGTGTCCTTTGCTATCTTTATAAGCTCTAGATGGGAAGTTTATGCGTAATATCATGGAAATTGATCAAGTGCAAGATCCTGATTATGATTCTGTAAAAATTACTTATGTTGGATTCGTCGATCCATACGCCGTTGAAGGGATGGTTGTTTTAAAGGCTGATAATGACAAGGAGTTTCACATGAGGGCGTTTTCTGGGGAGGTTGCACGACATATCTCAAGTTTTGGTGAGACAGAAGGTGAGGCGCCTCCGTCAATTTACAAAATGATTGAAGAGATTTGCGAGCAAAACGAATTGATTCTCGTCAAGGTGAAAATCTATGAAAGCGGCGAGGTTCTGCGTGCAAATCTGTACTTTACGGGAAAGAAGGATCTTGTATTGAGAAACTATCGTGCCTCTGATGCGATGGCCCTGGGTGCATTTTACAACATTCCAATCCTCGTCAGAAAGAACCTTCTAAAAGAAAGCATGGAAGCATAGTCCGACATAACTTTACAAATGATTAGAATAGTTTTTTTCCAAGTAAAGCCATGAATCCGTATGAATGAGCAAGAAGAGCTGATGGATAATTTGCTAAACATTGATCTTGAAATTATTGATGTGGTGAGGGAATTGCAGCAAGGAAATTGGGATTCCACGTCCCTAAAAGCTCAGGTCGGAGATCTGCTTAAAATCCGCGACGAAATGGTTCAAAAATTGATGTCTCTTAATGGCGATGAACATTCATGTGATTGTGGCCATGATCATGATCATGCACACGAATAGCTAATCAGTATCTTCAAAATAATTACTCAGAAACATTTTCTTTATTTCTGATTCATATCTCTCAATCTTCAATTCAATTTTCTCCGCTTCGCTTTCATGCGCGTCTTTTCTTTGCTGTTTTAGCTTCTCGATTTGCTTTGAGAGTGTTTTATACATGATGGAGTATTCTGGAAAATTCTTGGGCAGTTTCTCCACGGGTTTGTCTTCACTGTTCATGTCAATTTTTTAAGCGTGCTTCATAATTCGGCAATTTCATCATCTATCAGTTATAGCTTAGAAGTTTGATTAATCATCAGCAACATTCTGCGTAATTTCTCTGGTATAATATTTTCTGATTCAAAAGAAATCAGAACCTTTTTGAGAAGATGAAGTGTCCTCTTAGCATGGTCAATTTTGATAAAGTCTACCAAAGGGTTGCATCGCAGGTAATTGCAAGATGTCATGGGGCAATCAAAATTACCAAGCATGGAAAAATCATAGAGGTATATGACACAAAGCGACACATTTGGAGCAATGGTCTGGCCGGATTAATAATCAAAGAAGAGTGCAGAAATGAAAATCTGAGGGAATGGGAGTTTGCAAATGTCAGAAGCTATGTCATCAAAGAGTTACTTGGAAAGTCAGAAAACTAGTAATCCACTTTTCTAATCAGGTGCGGTTCTTTCAGCATGATTGTGTCGTCCTTAAGCGATGATAATTCCACATTCCTGAGATTGTGGTTTGTAATTACGATTAGCGCCTCACACCTGGAACACAGAATTGTTTTTCCGCCTGATCTTTCCTCTCTGACCACGTCTTTTTCCAATCTGTCTTCTTTCTGACAAGTGGGACAAAGAAGCGGTTCTTTCAGAATCGTAATAATTTCTTTAATGAATATTGTTTTTCCCATTGCCAAATTTTTGGTAAAACGCAACAAAAGAGTTTGTATTGTTAATTGGTATCAGCATTCCATTTTGAATGTCAAACCGCTTTAATCATTCAAAATTAGAACGAATGGTATTCAGTATATTTCCAATCTAACCAATTAACAGAATTTTTTAGTTTTTCTTGAAAATATATTTTTGCAATTTCTTCGTTGTTTTCTTGAAAATATATTTTCTGTTTATTCTGTTGCGGCTTCATATGTTCTTCTTTTTCGATTCAACCCGTACTCTCTATCATTTTCAATGACACATATTTTGAATTTCTGATGATTGTGATCTGTTCCCATGACCATTCTTCAAATATCTTCTTTAATTCATCAAACATATCATGTATTTGTAAATCACTGACTGATGATTTACAATATTATATCAAATTTTATGAAACAAATCATGTAAAATCTTAAATATAATTTTATCTTACAGTTATTGATGTCGTTAGTTACAAAACTTAACGATTAGGTTGCGTAGCCCCGCAGAACAAGAAAGGCAATCAGGCGTTTGACGTCCTGACCACGAGAGGAAATCTCTCAATGTTCTGCAATTTAGGGGTCTACGCCTTTTAATTTTCTAGAATAATCTTTGATTTGTTTTAATTATTTTTTATCAAGTGACAATCTCATCCAGACGGTCTTCTTCTTGGGCTCGCCTGATCTCCATGGCAATTCTTCTGCCTACTCCGAATGTCTGACCGTACTGGTATTTTGTATATGGACTCGTTGTTGCGACAATTGGATTTCCTGGAACTCTTAATGATACGTCATACACGATTAGTTCCAAATCCTTGGTGATCACGCTCTGAAGTGAGAACGGTCCTATTATTCCCGGGGCATATTCTTTTTTCACGGCAGCTACAAACTTGTCTCCCATCTTGATTACTTTTTCAAGCAATGACTCTCTGATGCTTGCAGGCGTATGACCCACCTCTATGTTCTGCAAATCCATGTCCATTTCCAGCTGTTCCTTTGCTGGAAGGGCGTTATAATCATGAATGTTTGTTTGTAATCTTCTCTCGATTCCGATAAAATCCACTTGGTTTGAGATTGGAGTGTGAAAGAAATTAAAGTTCATGTATGTTCCTATTGCCAATTCCTCGATGCTTGCCTTCTCCAGGTCCTTTCTTGCAATGATGCCTTGCTTGATCTTGGCTTCGGATTTTTCCTTGTAATCCTTGTATGACGAAACTGTAAAAAATGCCCTCTCCAGCGGTCTCTTTTTTTCCTGAACCTTTACGATGCATGGCTTGTTGATTCGTTTGGGATCCTTGAACAGCTTGGGATACTTTATCCTCGCCTTTTCTAGCAGGTAGTACTGACCTTTCTTTGCGGTTCTTTCTTCTGCCTGAAATAACCTCCTGTTTCCAAATATTGGCACCTTGAATGTGTTCTCGATCGTCTTGTATCCGAGATAGACTGTAAGTGATCTGTGAGGTACTATGATTGTGCTTGAGTCTCGCAGCTCTTTTTGAATTTTGGCTGATGCCATGTCCTTGAATTTGTCTAATACCGTTATCTCGTCTGCAATTCTTCCAAATCTTTGATACGGACCCTCGCGCCCTTTCTGACAAAAAACCCTGGTCTGAAAGTCCTCGTCTTTTGCGCCATCCATTACTTCAAGCGCGGAGTGACTGCCAAGAACGCCTATCTTGACGTCTGAATAGCCGTTTACGATTTTCTTGATCTCAGATGCCTTTATCACGTTATGCCTAGATATTGGGATCTAATATAGATATTTTTCAAATTGTTTGTTCATGGTTCATCACAAGATTCTTTTTGATTGATATCTGACTTTGGACGTACTGTATTCGTTTGAGCTTCAAATGATGGGTGTCAACTTTTCAGTTGTCATGATCGCTGGCGGAATTTCTTTGTGGATTAAGAGGCGAAAGATTAGAAAAGAACTGGAGGATGCAGAAAATGAGATTGCAGAAAATGATAATACGGAAAGTCTCTAGTTCTGGTTTGATTTTTGTATTGAATATGTAAAAGACAAATTTTTTTGATTCTAAATGAATCATGTTTTAATAATCTGCTCCGTCTCTGGGGTCCGTCATGTCCAGTTAACTGAACACATGTCTGCACCAAAATTCACTTTTGCAACCGTCCCATCATTTGACTTGAGATGTTCAGATAATTTCAAATCTGATGCCATTTCTGAATACGGCTTGCCCTGAAGAAAAGTCCTATGTGACGGTAGTCCTGGAATGCTTACAATGTCTGAAATATCATCAGAATAATAAATTATCAGCTTTTGTTTCACGTTTTCATCTTTGTTTATCGTGGATATGGAAATTTCTCCTTTCAAATTATAATCGGTTCCTGCAAGCTTGCGCACTTTTTGCAGTTCTTTGTAATCAATACTGATGATCTCCTGAAGTCCAAATGCCATGAAACATCCATCGGCTCTATGGATTTAAGACTATTGAAATGATTCTGATTGCAGATTTTTTTATTCATATCGATTTCGTTTTGAAATATTGTTTGTTGAATCTACTCGGTCAAATTGGCACTATTTTTGTGATGTCAGTCATGATAAAATACTCTTGTTTCAAAGTATGTATGATGAAACTAGTAGTTGGAATCACTGGCAGTACGGGGGTAATCTATGGAATTCGAATACTTGAAACTCTGAAAAAATTGGGCGTTGAATCGCATCTGATAATGTCCGAATGGGGAGAAAAGTGCATCACCATGGAAACTGAGCACACTGCGGATTATGTGAAATCCCTTGCTGACAATGTCTCTGATGAAAAAAACATGGCATCCAGTGTATCTAGTGGGACTCACAAAATGGATGGAATGATTGTTGCTCCCTGCAGCATGAAAACGTTGGCTGCAATCGCAAACGGCTATGATGACACCCTTGTCGCTAGGGCTGCAGGTGTCACAATCAAAGAATCCAGAAAGTTGGTTCTGATGGTAAGGGAAACTCCTCTTTCTGCAATTCATTTGGAAAACATGCTGAAACTTTCTAGACTGGGAATAGTCATCTTGCCTCCCGTAACGGAGTTTTACACAAAGCCCAAGTCCATAGATGACATTGTCAATCACGTTGTCGGAAAATGTCTGGACCAGTTTGACATCGAGCACAGTTTATACCCTAGATGGGGAAGCTGCTAAAGCAACTTTGCCAAAGTTTTCCTCGGAACTTATAGTTCATGCAAAAAGAGAGCATGTCTTTGAGATTTTCTCAAACTATGAGAACTATCAAAAGATGGTTCCTCAACATTTCCCCTCTGTCCGAATTCGTTCGGTTCGCGGTGAACTGGCAGTTGTGGAAGAGCATTTCAATCTTGGGGCAAATGAGTTGCTAATCATGGCGAAACATGTTTCTAAAAAACCGATTCTGCATGAAGTCTTTATCATTGGCGGTGATGCAAAAGGAAGCCAGATCAAGCAGGAATTTGTCGAATTGGAAAACAGCACCAAAGTTCTGATAGATGTCGATTTCAAGTTCAAGGGAAAAATGAAAATTTCTCACATGTTTGGAAAAAATACCGTCATGCAAGATTACGATGTGATCCTAAAGGATTTTGCAAAAATTGCTGAAAACTAGCCTATTTCATCTCTTTATCTTTTGAGACGTTGTCAATTTCTTCCTTGAAGTTCTTGAGATCCTTGTCTGCCTCAATTTTTCCCTTTTCAAATTCTCCTTTGGCCTTGCCGAACGTCTTTGCAAGCTCTGGTATCTTCTTTGCACCAAAAATCAATACGCCGATTACTACGACTAAAACTATGATTTCAGTACTTCCAAGCATTGTACTCGTACTTTGTCCATTTCAGATTTAAGTGTTCAACTTTTTGCGCTCTTTACGTTCGATGAGTAGCATACCTGCTGCATACAGCCCAATCATAGGTCCTGCAACAAAGACCATCGTTACACCTGTTCCATCGGGAGTAATTATTGCGCCAAAGATTACAATAATCACAATCGCATATCGAATGTTCTTTCTCCAAAAATCGGCATCGACCATTTCTGATGCTGATATTGCATACATTACAAGTGGCAGCTGAAATGAAAAACCAAACGCCAGTAAAAACTGCAATACAAAAGTTACAAATTCCATGACGTTAAGAAATGTGACCAGTCCAGCTCCCTCACCATATCTGTACAAGAATTCCAGCATGTATGGAATTACAAAATTATACGAAAAGATGCATCCTGCAACAAACAGTCCAAGGGCTGGAAGTGAAATCGTTCTGCTTACATTGATTTCGTTTTCCTTCAGTGCGGGCTTGATGAATCCTACTAATTCCTTGATGATTATCGGCATTCCTGCCACAAGGCCCACAAGCGCTGCGACGTACATTTGGGCAAAGAAAGCCTGACCCGGAGCTGTCTGAATCAACTGCACTCCCTCTGGAACAAGGTTGTGTCTCATGTGATTTGTTATCTGGGCTGCAATGTTGTGCAGCGGTTCCGGAGTAGGGTAATACAAAGTGAATTGACCTATTTGAAAAGGTTCTGCATGAAATGTCAAAAGAAATACGCTGATTGCTCCGATGACCAATACGATTCTGAGTAGTCTCTTTCTTAGCTCTTCAAGATGTTTATTGATACCTTCCAATTCAGACATCTGATATCTTTGCGTCCTAAACTATATCAATTATGTGGGAATTGGTAATAGTTTTGCTTCTGGAAGACCTGCATCTTTGAGTTGTTCTGGTGTGAGACGTTCAAATTCCAATGATATGACTGCCTTTGTGTTGAATTTGGCTTCCATCTCCTGTGCCAAGGTGCCAATGTCTTTGGCGGAGAAGATTTCTTTTGAATCCTTGAGGATTATTCTGTCTCCTTTTTCCATCTCCTTACCATTGTATTTTCCCTGTAGAAAACTGGTAATCGCTGGAAGTTCTTTTCTATCTATGTTGTTGTAAAAATAGCATATGCCTTTGATTGATTCATAGTCGTATGCGGTTCCGTGTCTGTACATGAAAACGCCTATGAAATGAGCCTCGTCTTCAGGCTCTCTAATGCATTTGATTTCCCAATTTAGTAATTTACTTTCATCATATGAGTAAGTGACCATTTCGTCTGATGTAATTTTCCAATACCTAGATCTGCCTGTTGCCATTATATCCTATTGAGAATTATTCTGATATAAATTCCATATCTATGGGATTGGCATGTTTATCCGTCTTCTTTTATAGTAAGTTGGCATATGCTGTAATAAAATATGCCTTGGCAACATTGGCTGACTTTGATGTCCAAAGAATCATGATACGGTCATGTGTCTCCTACAATGACACAAGTTTAATTTTCATGCATTTCAGACTTGATTGATAAATAAAATTTTTTTACCTGTAATTCAAAAACAAAAATTATTCAAGGATCATCTTCGTTCATAGATAGATGAAACTGTCAAAAAATCCTCTGTTTCCGATACATCTGGATGACTATCCAAGGTTATTTGACTACGTATTATCTGCACATGGCTTGGTCTATTTTCATAAATTGAAAAGAGATTATATTTTGGGGAGAAAGTTGAATTTAGACGAATACAACAAGCTGCGGTTACTCCACGTATACTATGCAACTGCAAACAGAAATTCTAAGGAGGTATCTGCATGGCAGGATATCTGCAAGACACTTGATGACAAAGGAATCTTTGAAAAAGACATGTATCAATCAAAAGAAGACTTGAAAAACAAATCATTGATAGTGACTAATCCTGAATACCAATCCGGTCTTTACAGAAAACATATAGAATTTGTAAAAGAGAATATGAATTCAAAGTAATCGATATTTCAAGGTCATGGCCATCCAAATCATTATCACAAAAAACTTGACATCTATTCCATATCGCTATAAAAATTTGAAATTGTTCGCAAGATAGATTAACCTCTAACATTCCTTTCAATCTGTAAATGGCAACTTTTAATGTTCATGTAATTATTGAAAACAAGCCTGGGATTAGTGATCCTGAAGGAAAAACGATTCTGAATGATTTGGTTCTGAAAGGAACCCACAAAACAGTTTCTAAAATTAAGACAGCCAAAATGCTAAAATTCACGATTGACGAGAAAGATAAGAAAACAGCTCAATCCAAAGTTCAAGAAATTTGCGATGACCTAAGAATTTACAATCCCATGGTAAGTAAAGTTGTAATTCAGGTCTTTGAAGAATGATTTCGTTTCTTCACGTCTTCCAGATGAATTAAACTCATTACAAAATTACAAGTATCTGTCATCTGCCTGGTGGCTTATTTTTGAAACATTTACTAAAATACTTGATCTGCGTCATACTTTCATGAACCCCCAAAGTATTGCAAACCTTGGATATGCAGCATTAGGAATGGCTATTGTAGTTGTTGGAATGAATCATTATTTTGGCTAAACGATGACTGCGTTTTTTTCCTAAAGTGATAATGTTCTCACGCTTGTTTAGATTCTATACTTTCTATGGTACTGTTTATCAAAATCTTACTTCGTAGGAATTCTGTCAAGTTAGTTTGGGTAATAACTCCGACCAAATTCTCATTTTCAAGTACCAGCAGGCGTCTGATGTTGTTGTTAAGCATCTTCTGAACTGCAAATTCTATTTTTGTATCTGGCTCGACCCACTTGAATTTGTTTGACATTATGTCTTGTAATTTTATTGATGACGCTGTAAGATCTTCAGCTGCAATTTTTCTCACAATGTCTCTTTCAGAAACAATTCCTGATGGTTTGCCCTCATTCATAATTACAAGAAAGCTGATCTCTTTTTCTTTTAGTATCGTTGCTGCATCAAATGCTGTTTTGTTCCTGTCGATGGTAATGACATTTTTTTCCATGATGTCTCTGACTTGAGTCATAGCGATCGGGCCTAATCTATACATAAGAATTTACTCTGACTAGACTCAAATTAAATATCTCTGAAACTCTAATGCAGAAAGATTCTTTTTTATATATTTATGATGTGAAATGGTCATAAGAATAAGGACAAGGAACTGGAAAACCGCTAGAATTACATAATTGGGAACATTTCTGTAAACATTGGATGTCCTATGCAGAACATCTTGTAGATTGTGACATCTTTGAAGCTTTTCTCGTCCATCACTACCAGATCACCTTCAATCATTTCGATCATTACTGGTTTCTTCAGTTTGGTATCCACAAGTGTCATTGTGTTTGGGCCTACACTTCTGAATTGAATGTGGGGTGCCAGTCCTTGTTCAATGTATTTACGACGCATTTTCTGCATTTCAAGCATTTCTACAATGAATGCTGCGTTCTGATTCTCATATCCTGCCAATTTAGCCTCGGTTTTCAGGATTGATTCCATCCTTCCGGGAATTGCAATTATCAGTTGTTTTGCTACCATGACATAGTTACAACATAGTATTATTAATATTATTCGTATTGATTATTAGACAATATTAATAATCTTTATTACATCATATTATACTAATTATACCATGAAGAAAAACGATGTATCTGTAACATTCAAGATTACAAAGGATCAGGATAAAATTCTCAAGGAACACCCCCTGCTTAACAAATCCAAAGTATTCAGGGCAGCCCTTAACCAGTATTTCAAAAGTGAGGGATGGACCAACTGATGTCTTGTTTAATCCTGGAACACTCTGGCATCTGGCCTATTGAATGCAACGAATGTGTTGCAGATGTAAACCATTATTTTAAACACGAACTAATTTCGCAAAAAGTTTTGACGAATGGAAAAAGTGTGGAGGCTTCAAGAATTGATCTTCGGCAAGCGAGAATTCTGCAAGACCTGTCACATCGCAGACCACGTGCAGCAATGCTATGATGCAGGACACCAGATAATTACTGACGGACAAATTTTCAAAAAGAATCTTCCATCATACAGCATTGATGATTCTGATTTCAAGGATGGTTGTGAAGGCAAATCAAACATTCTAGGAAAAATTAAGGCCGGAACAGTATCTGCTGCTGGCATAGTGATTACCGTACAGGCAGTCATGGATGCTGGATCTAAGATTGTCCAAACCGTTTCTGAATGGCTTTCCTATTGCTGTTGAATGACAGTTCTTTTCACCTTTTTTCTCTTTTTTTTGATTAATCATGATTTATGGAACTAATCTGGATGCTCAGATTATGGCATTTGGCGCACAGAACACGTCCCCTTCCCTATGCCGTGGGGATTTCATCAAGTTGACATTTTCATTGAGCCAAACATAGTTTTAGAAATAGATAGATGTTATTGTCCCATTGCACACCAGAGCATTATACACTCAGTTTACTATAGATCAGATTCCATATCATGCCATCAAGATAGAAGATGGGGAAAAAGCATACCCTGTATATCTTGGCACACTAACAACCGCAGGCGGGGCAGTATCGGTATTAAGTGGCAACACAGCGGCGGTATATGAAGCCACATCAGGTGCCGCCACAATAATACTAATCATACAGGGCAGTAATACCACAACACTGACAGACTTTGAGATATTTCAAGGTGATGTTAATGCAGGAACGGAAACACAACTTGAAGATTTCCCAAGCGTAAGCATGGCGCTAAGTTCACTTGTAACAAGCAAGGCACTCACTTTAGCGTCAGGAAAGCATTTTACTATATGATCTAATACTGGAATCATTGAAAGCGTAACTGGTTGGATAATAGAATAGTTTTACACACTACTGCACTTTTCACGCACGCACTGTCCCGATGCTAACTGCATCAAACTGCATCAAGGTGCCTTGCGGAGAATCGGGAATACTATAAGCAATCATTGAAAATTTTACTCATGAAAGCACAAATTACAATACAAGGAATGATGAAACCAGAACCGGAAATTTTTCCAAACGCCGGTAAGGTTGAAAAGTTGGGAATTGCGGAATTGGTGGACAACTAATGACACAGTACAGATGCAAATGTGGAGCCCCCCTGGTGGAACATTATTGCGGACCTTGCGAGGTACTAAATCCAATCGGAATTCAAATCTATTGTCCTGAACACAACAATCATCCAATGGACCCAATCTCATGTTAAATATCACATGTTCGCCTAACTGCTGGTGCAAGAAGAAGGACATATTCGCAAAAGTGGAGCTGATGGACAACTGATGGATCTAACCTCAATTCTAATCATAGTGGGAGTGGGATTACCTACAATGACGCTAGGATCCTGGGTATTCCTAAAGGGTGGGTGTGATGGGAAATGAGCATCACGCTTGTAAAAAACGAGCCGGTAAGTTATTGTGAGGAAATTATCCAAATGATACCATCAGAAATGCATGCTGAGATTGCCAGATTTTTCCTTGATGGTATGCAAATATCAGTAATTAATGGAAAGATCGGTATGGTATCTGGCCTCTGCAAAAGAATCTATGACTTTGGTACCAATCAGGTTTTCATTCGATACCGGGTCTGAAAATATTGACAATCGAATGTTTTCGATTATATTATCTCTGAAAATTAAAGCAATTGTGAAAGTAGCTGTTGTAGTTTTTCCTGGCAGTAACTGCGATCGCGATATGCATCACGTTCTTACTGACGTGTTTAATCTTGATGCGCAATACTGTTGGCATGAAAAAGAACTGCCAAAAAATATCGATGCTGTGATTCTTCCTGGTGGATTTTCTTACGGCGACAGGCTCAGAGCAGGTGTAATTGCAGCTCACAGTCCTGTCATTAAGGACGTGCAAAAGATGGCAGAAAAAGGAACTCCGGTTTTGGGAGTGTGCAACGGATTTCAGATTCTTGTAGAGTCAGGATTGCTTCCGGGAGTCTTGCTCAAAAATGAATCACTTAATTTTATGTGTGAGTGGACCAGTCTCGTCGTTGAAAACGATAAGACCCCATTTACAAATCAGTTCAAGCTAAACGAAAAAATTCCAATTCCGATTGCAAACGGCGAGGGCAGATACTATGCTGATGATGATACTCTGAAACAGCTCAAGAAAAAAAATCAAATCGTATTCCGATACAGTGACGTTGTAAATGGTTCGTCTAACAAAATTGCCGGCGTATGCAACGAGGATGGAAATGTTGTGGGCATGATGCCTCATCCTGAAAGAGCGGTAGAATCGGAAATTAATCCTGCTGATAACAAGCCTTCATCACTAATCTTTGAATCTCTGCTGACAAACATGGGTGTGGGAAAATGAGTCTGAACGAACAAGAACTATTCGAGCTAAAATCAAAAATTGGCAGAGAGCCAACTTCTACGGAGCTAAACATCGTAGCTGCTGAATGGTCTGAGCATTGTTCCTACAAATCCTCAAAAAGACATCTCAAAATGCTGCCAATGACTGGTCCTCTTGTAATTAATGAGAAAGGATATGATTCTGGAGTCCTGGATGTCGGTGACGGGTATGTCGTTACTGCACACATCGAAAGTCATAATCATCCATCAGCTGTGGAGCCATATGGCGGTGCTGCAACCGGGGTTGGAGGAGTTATTCGAGACATCTTGTCTGCGGGAACCCGACCCATTGCACTTTTTGACGGACTAAGATTTGGCGATATTGAAAAAGACTTGCAGGCCAGGTGGCTCTTCAAAAACGCGGTAACAGGTGTTGCCGATTATGGAAATTGCTTGGGAATTCCAACCATTGGCGGCGAAGTGGAGTTTGACAAGTGCTATGAAAATTATGCACTAGTTGATGTTGCAGCATTGGGATTTGGCAAAAAGGAAAATTTGATTAAAAACCATGCAAAAAAGGGTGACTTGGTGGTGCTTATGGGTGGTTCTACTGGCAGAGATGGTATAGGTGGTTCTCAGTTTGCTTCTGACTCGCTGGAATCCGAAAATCGTTCTGCAGTTCAAATCCCTGATCCCTTCATTGAAAAATTGATTATCGAAGCGGTTTTAGAGGCTAGAAATGACAAGCTAATTCATGCCATGAAGGATCTTGGTGGTGGTGGATTATCCTGTGCAATTTCTGAAACCGCGGATGCCCTGGAAATAGGAATAGAGATGGACGTTGATAAGGTTCACACCCGTGAATCAGACATGATTCCTGAGGAAATCATGGTTTCTGAGTCTCAGGAAAGAATGCTGATTGTTACAAGTGCGGCGAAGCTAAAAAAATTGGAAAGAATTTGTAAAAAATTCAGTATTGAATGCTCTGTAATCGGTCATGTAAAATTTGACAGTCAGATGCATGTAAAAAAAGGCAAAAAGACAGTTGCACATCTGCCAACTGATTTCGTTGCAAATGCAACCTTGCTTGACTTGCCATCCAAAGAACCTGCATATCTGAAAACAATTGAGGCTGAAAAGAAATTCAAACCGATTTCAAATTACTCCAAAGTTTTGATGAAGTTGCTTGCATCTCCAAACATCGCAAGTAAGATCTGGGTTTATCAGCAGTATGATCATGAGGTTGGAATTAGAACCGTAGTAAAACCTGGAAGCGATGCATCTGTTTTGCGATTGGATAACGGAAAATATCTTTCTGCTAAGATTGATGGAAATCCAAAACAATGCTACATCAATTCTCGCGAGGGAGCAATTGGATGCTTTGAAGAGGCATGCAGAAACGTTGTCTGTACAGGTGCCAAGCCGATTGGAATGCTTGATCATCTTCAGTTTGGAAATCCAAATGACCCTGAAATATTTTGGACCTTTTTGGAATCCCTCAAGGGACTGACTGATTTTGCCAAATATTTTGAGATTCCGTGCGTTGGTGGTAAGGTCAGCTTGTTCAACGAGACTCCCGTAGGACCCATAAAACCGACTCCAGTAATTGGAGTCTTGGGATTGATTGAGAAAAAATTACACATTCCTCAAAGGATTTCCAAGGGTGACTATCTTGTCATTATAGGCGATACAAAAGATGAGCTTGGCGGTTCAGAATTCTTTGAATATATTCACAAATTTGTAGGCGGCAAATGCCCCGTAGTTAATTTTGAAAATTCTAAAAAGCACATGAATTCAGTTTTGAACGTAATTGAGAATGGTCTTGTCAAGTCTGCTCATGACTGTTCTAAGGGAGGATTGGCAGTTGCAGTATCTGAATTGTGCATGACAAATGAAATTGGTTGTAAGGTTTCATTGGATAAAGTTCCAAATAAAAAATTGGCAATTGACAGAATTTTGTTTTCTGAGAGTCATTCTAGGTATCTCTTGGTCATTGAAAAGAAAAGCCTCAAGGAGACTGAGAATACTCTCAAAGAGAATGATGTTTCATTCAAGCGCATTGGTCAGTTTGGAGGTGATGATATCCGGTTTACAAGTAAAACAAAGCCGATCATAGATCTAAGAGTTGACAAGGCGCAAAAAACTTGGTTAAATTCGTTAAGGACATTAGTGCTTAACGGTTAAGGAGAATTGCATATGAAATAACCATCTGCACGGTTGTAAAATTCAAAATAATCTGTTTCGATAAAAATTCAAAAATGGTTTAATCACTTTGATAAATAAAAATAAAAAGAAAAAATTTAATTTGTTGGATTCATCACGACTGATCAGTTCCAAGAGTTACCAGGTGAGGAAAAAGACTATTGGCACTACCCCAAAACTGAATTTCCAAGATCAGAAACCACATTCCCTGAGCTTACAGACTCGGAACTTGCAATTCTACCAATTCTAGATGAGATATACGGTAAGGTGTACTATTTTTGGAACTATGGAGATGCATACCAATGGCGAATCATCAATTCTTGTTGTTCAGGACATGCCTGATCAATGATTTTTTCCTTTTTTTATTCTTAATTACATACTTGAATTGATTGTTAAAAATATGCAAATGATTGATTTGGTAAAGATTTGAAATTTAACAAATTTAAGAAATAAAAGTTATTGTATTATTGTGGATAAATCATTCATAAGTTTAGTAATGTAATTGAAAAAATTTAGTATATTCTTTTCAGAGTTAATCCTTTACAAGATGATTAAGACACAAACTGAAAACAATCTTGTTTGTAACCTTCTTGCAATTTACCCTCTATCGGAATATGATTTCCACAAAAGTCACAACAGTTGTTCTTATCAAGATGCCACTCATTAATGCCAAATCCATATCGATTCACAACTATTTTGTTGCATTCAGAGCAATAGGTGTGCTCCCATTTGTGGCCAGGAACATTACCTAGATACACATACTTCAAACCTACATCTTTTGCAACTTGATAATGTTTTTCCAAAGTCTCAATAGGGGTGCTTGGATACTCCATCATTTTGTAATCAGGATGAAATTTCAAAAAGTGAATTGGCATTTCAGGTCCGAATTCATCATAAATGAATTTTGAAAGTTTTTTTGCATGTTCCAAATTATCTCCAACTTTAGGTACGATCAAATCCGTGATTTCGACATGAATTCTTGTTTTATCTCTAATTTCCAAGAGAGTATCAAAGATCGGTTGAGGATCAGGAACCCCGATAAATTTTCTAGTAAAATCTGTTTCTGCACTTCCTTTGAAATCAACAGTGATTCCATCAAGAAATTCATCCATCATTGAAACTGATTCAGGAGTATCATATCCATTGGAGACAAAAACATTGAACAGTCCCTTTTTTCTAGCGGCAATTCCACAATCACGTGCAAATTCAATGAAGATGGATGGTTCATTGTAGGTATATGCAATGCCATGTGCGCCATATTTTACTGCAGTATTTGCAACCTCATCAGGTGTCATATCAACGCCCTCAATGGTTCTACGCTGGCTGATATCTGAATTCTGGCAATATCTACAAAGCCAATTACATCCTGTTGTGGCGATGGAATAGACTTTACTACCTGGATAATAGTGAATCAGAGGTTTTTTCTCAATTGGGTCAACATGACCAGAAATAACTTTACCATATGCATATAGCTGCAGTTTGCCACTTTCATTTCCTCGTATTCCGCATAAACCAATTTGACCCTTACTTATCTCACAGTAACGAGCACAAGCTGTCATGAAACTAGACGATATCAAAAGATGAATAAAATAACAAATATTTTGGTTCCCTATGACGGATCCAGTTGTTCAAAACATACATTTGACCTAGCGTTGGATATGGCACAAAAGTACGATTCAAAATTAACCCTAATTACGTACATTGAAAAGATAAACGGAAGTTGGTTTGGACATGAACGTTCTACTGCTTATCTAAAGAAAGTAGGAAAATACGAAGAAGCAATACAAAAAGAGATAAAAAACTAGAATCTGTATAAAAAAAATTCCTCTGACTGCAATTTTTTTTGTTACCGATTCAACAGTAAATAAAATACGTTCTTTTGCAAAATCTCACAAAATTAATCTTGTTGTGATGGGCTCTCACGGTAGAAAAGGAATTGAAAAATTAATACTCGTCAGTATTGTAAACGGGGTTGTCCAAAAATCCAAAATACCTGTGTTGATAGTTCGTTAGTTGATTTCAATTATTTATAATGATTATCTTGGCAGTCTTGTCTTCTTCTTCTTCTTCTTCAAATAGTCGGACATTATCTTCTCTGCTGCATCCGTTACTTCCATACCGTTTCTTGCAGCCAGGCTTTGCAGTTTTTTTGCATTACCCTTGTTTAACTCAATGGTAACTTTCTGTTGAAGCAGTTTTGCCTTTGCGTTTTTGAGCAATTTAGGATGAGACATCTTTGAGCTTCGTGCCAAAGTCTGCAAATACAGCTTGCGAAGTCTTTGATCAAGAGGGATGATCTTTTCTGCAATTTGTACTGCCTTGGACACATTTGGAATGATTTGATACAGTTTTGTAACATCATCCCGGGATAGTTCCTTTGGGACATATTTCTTTAACATATCTGGCACTGCTGCAAATCCAAGATATTTTTTGAGTGTCTGCTGCGAAATCCCTATGGACTGTGCAGTCTTGCTTTTTCCAATTGACTCAGTCAAGAACACACATGCAGACGTCATGTCCTTTACATTCATCTTATTTCTGTGTAGGTTTTCTATTATTGATGCTGCCTTTGCACCCTCCAAATTATACTTTGTATTCTGGGTAAGCAATAGTACTGGTATCTTTTTTGCACCCAGTCTTTTCAGTGCCGCAAGCCTTCTTTGGCCTGACATCAGAAGGTATGAATCCTTGGATTCCTTTTGCACCATCGGTGGATTTTGAAGTCCCTCGTTTTTGATGGAACGTGCAAGCTCTGCAATTCCTTCCCTGTCAAGTATTCTTACCTGGGCATCCTTCCATACTTTAATCTGCTTTACTGGGATTTCTCGCAAACGATAAGTTATTGGTGACTGGTAACGTTTTGTCATCACTATTCTCCGATGATTTGATTTTAGTTAAAATGATCAGGTGTCTTATAGTTGACAAAAAAAAAGAAATTGGTTTTCTAAAACTTTATGAGCAACTCTGGTTATATTATTTAGAAATTTGTTGAAAGTGGAATCAAAGATAGAATGAATCATACATCTAAGTTACTTTGAATAAAGCACTGTTTTTAAACAAAATATTATTTTTCTAGTATGCAAGAAGAATACATACTGGTGCCAAGATTCAAACGATTACAACTAAAATAAGTACAATCCTTCATTGAACGGAGTTTTGTCTGTATTGTACAGTTTTTGGACCTGGCATGATATGGCTTATTTCAGTACACCTGTAATATTATTAATTCAAACAATGCTGGCAAAATAGAATTCATCCCAAACTTTCTGAAATTGTCCCATGTTTGGTGATTCAGAGACATCCTTGAGAATTACGGACCTGTCAATTAGGAATAACCTGTATGAGACCGTATGAACACTGCCCCATTTTGGAATAAGAGTGTCTGTTCTGACTGCAAGAGAGTGAAATGCCCCCTAAAACCGATTGTAAATGTCTCGTGTCTTAACTCCTTGATAAACATGACCTCTTATTTTTTTGAGAACTCTGTTAGTTGCGTCTTTGCTTGCTCCTGCTTTCATGCAAGTTCTTATGATTTTGTTGGGATTGAAGAATACTTTACTCCCATCTGCTTTTGTAATGATAATTTTTTGAGTTATGATTATTTACCTCCAAATGACCAATTGATTTCATCTTTTTCAGGCATATTTGGTGAGTAATTCAATTTTACTCTCTTCTTCAAGCATGACTTGCTCAAATACCTCTCTCAGTTTGTCACATTTGATTTGTTTTTCATTTTCCTCCATTTTTGAAAATCGAACATTTCTAATTTCATCCACAATTGAAGAAATCTTGTCATTTGTTTCATACATTATCTCATCAATTTTCTTTTGCATTTCAGTATCCATGTTAATATTACCTGTAATTCTTTACATTAGCATTATTTTGATTTTTGTTTTTGATAATCAGAGCTTTTCTTTTAATTGCAAGAATGACGTAAAATAACACTTGAAGATTGCAAAATATAATAAAAAAGAGAACACGTTGCTTGTTGGATTTCCAAGCAACGGTCTTGTTGGTATTTTTTCAATATCCTATCTAATTCATCACCTGAAGATGAAACAAACAGGTGAGATTGAAATACCTGAACTGCCTCCGACATTGTTTGTAGAATGTGGAGAAATTCTTGCCCCAATCAGAGTATACAATAAGAGTAATCTGTTTGTAATTATTTCAGATGTTCCATTTGACCAATATCTGGCAGAAGAATTTGCACTTGCAGTCAATGAATTTTGTAAAAAAAATGCAATAAAAAAAATTGTTATTGTTAGCGGGATGGAACCAATTAATCAAAAAAAGGACAACCCAAAAATTTATGGATTGGTAACCCATTCTAAATTGGATAGTTTACTTTACGATAATCAAGTATCAAAATTTTTGGATGGTTCAATTTTTGGCACTGATGCTGCCATAATCTCGGTTTTTAGAAAAACTAACATTCCTGCACTTGTTTTGTATGCGGAATGTCATCCCTTCTTTCCAGACCCAGAAGCATCCATTGTTGCAATAATCACACTTTCAAATATTTTAGATATCAAAATAGATACACGTGATATTGAAAACAGAATAGAAAAACTCCGAATTCAACACCGAAATTTGATGGAAAATACCATGCGTATACTACAACAACAGCAAGAAAAGAAAACAAGGGTGCCTCAGATTTACAGGTGATAATATGCGCAACAATGATGATTTTGAATTTGTAATAACACCCTTGATGACCAGTCCATTATTTGATGATGCTGAACATGGGGTTCTTTCTCCTCTTTCATGTGTGAGAGAATTTGATTATCATTGGATGCTGGAATTTGACCTTCCGCTTGTAAGCAAAAAAGACATCCAGATCACTTTTGATGAAAATACTGTCAACATCGAGGCAAAACTCCGGGAAGGATATTCCGAAGAAAAACTAGGTAACATTACAAAATTTGAGTATTTCAAAAAATCTGTCTCGTTACCAGGTAAAATCAACAATAAAAGAACAACTGCCAAATTCCAAAAAGGAAGATTGGTGATAAAAATTCCAAAAAAAGTGATTGGACATATTGTTAAGATTACATAAAATTATCTATGCTGAGATTTTTATTGCTCTCTTTTCTAGCTCTGATTATAAAAATATGCTATTTTTAGATTACATGTTGGTCTAAAATTCCAACGCATTTGTTGAGTATTTTGTTATCTGAAATGACATCTGTCTCTTTGAGGTTAAATTCTTGATTTAGTTGATGATCATATTCTATCAAATCATTTCTGTATGTGTTACAAGCAGAGCGTAATAATCGCCAGTAGTAATAACCTTTATTCATCTCGTTATTGATTTCTTCTTGCTCAAGTTTGAATATTCTGGAAAGATGCTCATAATCTGTTTTGTAATTGTCAAATTTTTCCCTAGCTATTTGCGGTATCTCTCTGTGCCACTCTCTACCTTCACTTGTTTTTTCAACACCGTGAATTTTTTGCAACTGATATGTGACAGAATCTTTCAGAATATCCAACACGTCATTAGCTTCAAGCAATTTCATGAGTTGGGGATTTATCATGATGTCTGGTCTTCTGATTCTTTATATTTTTCTTCTTGCCTGTATCTTTCTTTGAGTTCGATTTGGTGTTCTTCTTCCATGTTCATTCCAATTTCAAATTTTTTAGACATGGAAGGCTTTACGTAATCTTGAATATTAGTAAAGTCATAATTTTCAAGTTTGATATTTGTATTTTAATAACAATTGATTTTGATTTAGATGAATATCTATGACATTTAATCATGAGATGAAGCAACATTTGTAAACATTGCCTGATGGAGTACTAGAATTATTTGATGTGCATTGTGGGACAAATTGAAATCTCATTGACAATTGGAATTAATAATTCTGAAAATTTGCATCTTGGATGTGCCTTTTGTCATTCCATCAGTTGATGATCTAGATTCTGGCAAATCAACTGTATAGTGGTTCTCACTTCTCTGCTAAGATGCCTTGTTCCTTTTAGAATTTTTGTGAGTTTTCCATGTGGACTGTTTCTCTATATGCCCTTGTCCAATTTTGAGACTTAATATTAAGAAATTCAATTCCATGGGCCACACCTAAAAAGTAATTCATCAGTCTTAGAATTATTTTATTATTAAAACTGGACATTTGGCCATCTGGCTTACTGCATTACTGACGCTACCTAGGAGAAATCGGTTAAATCCCGTCTGCCCCTGAGAGCCAATTACGATTAGATTGATCTTTTTTGAACGGGCAAAATCAACAATTTGCTTTGAAATGGATTTTGTCTCAATGATGTGAACAGAAAGTAAGATATCTGACTTTTCTGCGGTGTTTTCTAACTTTGAGAGAAAACTCATCGCAAATTCCTTGGCATCTTTTATTATTTGTCTGTTGACTCTTTTGTCTTTATACCAGGCACCAAGATTATCTTTTTCCAAACAGGTCAGAACACTGATTTTGGCGTTTTGTTTTTTTGCAATATCAATTGCAGCGTTAAACGCCTTGATGGAAAAGGATGATCCGTCAAATGGAACAAGAATGTTTGTTATTGTCATTTTATTTTACCACCATTATCGGAACATTTACCCTGTTGATTACATCATTTGCAACACTTCCCAAAATTGCTTTGTTAAGGCCTGTTCTTCCACGTGAGCCAATTACGATTAGATCAAATTTTTGAGATTTCACATAATTTGTGATTGCATTTGATACTGAAGGATCCTTCAAGATTTTCAATGAAATACTTATGTCTTTTTTATTTGCCATGGTCTGAAGTTTTGAAAACAGTTTTTTGAGCATTTTTGTATGTTTTTCCAATAAATCCTTGCTAAACTTCATTGAAAAGCCAATTGATGGCTGATATATGCCAGTCACAACCGTAACAATAGTGATTTTACTCTTGTTTGGCTCTGCAATGTCCAAAGCACTTTTGAAAGCTCGATTTGAAAAGCTAGAAGAATCATATGCTACCAAAATATTCTTCAAGTCCATTATAATGCTGAAAAAAACTTGCCTACTATTAATCACTTACATTATTTTTTATGAATCCCATGCAAACAGAAGATAAAAAAATCATAGTAAACATTCAATATTTTTTGCCATGTCCACATTTGAAAGGGTATTTTTTATTCATCATTTTTAATATCGTCTGTCATCATTTTAAAAATTAACTTCTAGTCAACGGATTTCTATGCCTACTAATTCCTGCTTAATTTTATTTTGATGTATGCTTCTGACTTGGCAGGTAATACATCATCGGTTCTAAATTCTAGATACGTTTTAGGATCAGATTGAAGATGCTCCGCGTTTCTTTGTGCATTAATCAAATGCATCGTCAACTGTCGTAATGAAGACTTTGCCATCTCCTTTAGTTTTGGTACATGCGGCACTTGCAATAGAATCTAAAACTCCTTCCACTTTAGGCTTCATCTACGATACAGATAATCATTTCTCGATGAAAGTACTGGCCAACTAGGGGTGGATCTGCAGAACCTTGACTGTGAACAGAATGAACAGTTATGCCGCCCACGACATTTTTTTAATTACAGAGACAACAGCATCTCTTAATTCAGTTCTAACTATGACTTCAATTTTTTTATACCTTGCAGTGGAGTTGAGTTTCTTTAAATCAATAGGGTAATTCTCATTTTTTTATTTTCATTGTCCCTGTTCTTTTTGAACAGTATTTTGTCTTTTTCTTGTAATTTGTATGTATGTCCACTAATATCTAACATGAGTTTTTTTATCATTATAATACGCAGATCCCCCATGTTTACCAATTTCTACATCCATATTATATCTCTTGGAACATTTGAATGCCCACCATGTGTTTAAAGATTTAAAATAATAAAATACAGAATATGCTAAATCACAATATTCTCATTATTGAATGTCATAATTAAAAAAGTGATTAAATTACTTCACAATCAAAACAGGGCAATTAGTTTTTTGGGAAACACCGTTTGCAACACTGCCTAGAAGCCATTTGTTAAAGCCAGTTCTACCATGAGACCCAATTACGACTAGATCATATTTTTTTGATTTTGCAAAAGTAACGATATTATTAACGGCTGGTCCTGATGTTAAAATTTTAGACTTTATAGAAATGTTATTTTTTCCCGCAAGGTTTTCTAGCTCTTCAAAGTGTTCTTTCACGATTTTGCTTTGCTTTTTTATTAGTTGGGAACTGGCTCTTGCCTCATAGTACAAGTGATGCTGTGCGTCTGTTTCGAGGCATGTAAGAATGGTCATCTCTGAATTGTATTTTTTTGCAACATCTAGTGCAACTTTGAAGGCTCTTGTGGATTGATTAGACAGATCGACAGGAACAAGAATGTTCTGAAACAGCATTAGTGACTCTCCTTTTTACGAATGCTATCTCTTTGACGTTTATTGTCATGTTTGGGCAATTCTCCTTCCAATTTTCTACATAATTCATCTGCAATTTTGAGAATGTCCCAACCCGATTCGGTATGGATTAATTGATTCTTTTGGGTTCTGACGATGGATGTGACGTCGTAATGGGTTTTTGTTCCGTCTTGGTTTTGAGATTTTACGTCCACTTTTGCCTCGATGATGTCTGATAATACTTTTTGGATCTTTTCTAGCGCGTTTTCAAATTTAGATGCAAGAACCCCATTAACTGGTTTATCTTTTGGCAAACCTGTAATATAGAATGGAATTTTTTCAGCCATACTAAACCGTCGCAAAATCAAATTAAAAACTTATACAATAATTATCAAACATGATATCCAATAGTGAGATTGTTGAAGACGTATTTAACAAATAAGCAAATAGAATTATGGTGAATATAAAAAATGTAAAATTATCTAAAGTGATTTCAAATCCCACTACTATTGGTCCAAACATAACGCTGACCAAAACAAGAGAAATTTTATTGAAAAATAAAATAAAACGAGTGATAGTTGTATATAAAAAAAAGCCGGTTGCAGTGATTACTGAAAAAGATGTTGCAAAAAAAATTTATGAGTTGGGTGCAAAGCCAATCAAGTCAGTCAAGGCCATAGATTTCAAACCAAACACACTCTATACGTTAACTCGAGATAATTCAGTTCAAGAATGTGCAAAACTCATGAAAAGGCATAGGATAAGTTCGGTTATCATCTTAGATGAGAATAAAATGCTAGATGGAATCGTAACAAAAACAAATTTGGTATCTTCTTTCCTTACAAAGGAAACGACGTCAGTCAAAGTTTCAAAAATAATGCAAAGAAAATTGATTACTGTTGCTCCAAGTGATCCTATACTGTATGCAGAGAGTCTGCTTCTAAAATATGGCATATCTAGAATCATCGTCAAACGTAATCAAGCTCCTGTGGGGATGATTACTTTCAGAGACTTTGTTCCTGCCAAAATACCCCAATGGATTGCCGAATCAGCAGATCCCAGGGATGTTCAAGAGTATAAATTCAAAAAAGGATTAAAGGAAAACCATTCAAATGAATTAAGCTATCTTTTTCCCTTTCATGCTACAGACATTATGTCTACCAATCTAATTACGATTGAAATGGATGAAGATGTCAAACTTGCCATAACTCGTATGATCAAATACAATATCGGTGGACTACCGGTGGTCAAAAATTCAAAACTGGTTGGTATCATTACCAAATCAGACATTGTAAATGAGCTGGCTGAATAGTCTTATTTCACAATTAGCAACGAGCAAGAAGAAGATTGAGCAAGTTTGTTTGAAACACTTCCTAGCAAAATTCTGGTGATGGGCCCCAGTCCTTTGTTTCCGACAACTATCAATTCACATTTTTCAGTCTTGACAATTTTTTCAATCTCCGCTACAATGTTTCCCTGTTTAAGTATGGATTTTACATCGATTTCTTTTTTTAAAACAATGTCTTTAGCTTTTTTCAATGTACGCGTTCCGAATTTTTCAAGTAGTTCGAGGTATTCGTTACGATCTAGTATGTTCAACGTGGGGGATTTTTCTATCACATAAAGCAAAGTGATCTTGGCATCAAATGCTTTGGCCATTTGACATGCATGTTGTAACGCCTTTTCAGAAAATTTAGAACCGTCAAGTGGAACAAGAATTTTTCTAAAATTGTTACTGTTGATCATTTTACAATCAATACTGGTTTTTTAGATTTGTGTAATACGTAGTTTGAAACACTTCCCAAGAACATCTCTTTGATAGAACCTTTCCCACGAGCTCCAATCACGATCAAGTCAACTCTATTTTTAGCATTGTTTGCAAATCTCGCAATATCATATCCTGGATCTCCTGCAAGTGCTTTTGAAGTTAATTGTATTCCTTTTTTTGCAGCCCGTACCTTGGCATCTTCCAGCAATTTTTTTACTTCAGTCATTGAGTTAAAATCCAAGAATCCCAATGGGTGAAGTGCATATACTCCAGGCACAGATTTTACAGATAATGCCGTAATCGTACCATGAGATTGCCGTGCAATATGAATAGCCATATCCAATCCGCGGATTGAATTTTTTGAACCATCCAGTGGTACAAGTATTTTCTTAGTTTTAACAGCCATGTTTCAAGACACTTAAATTTACAGTTTAAGGGCTACTCTGATTCCCTTGACTGATTTTCAAGTTTGGGAATTCATAATTTATCTAATATAATTGAAAATGAGATATGATTCATGAATAGCACATTTGTAAATGAAATAATGAACAAAAATGTAATAACTGTTGACAAATCATCATCGTTGCAGCAAACTGCAGTTAGCATGAAAAAATCAAATGTCGGATGCGTGATTATTACAGATAAATCAATGCCTGTTGGAATCATAACTGAAAGAGATTTCGTAGATGTTGCTGCAAAAGGAAATCCTCTATTCACTGATGTCTTTGAAGTAATGTCATCTCCCTTAGTCACAATTGATTTTGAGGAAACAGTTTGGGAAGCCTCTGAAATAATGAAAGAGAAAGGAATTCATAAACTTCCAGTTACGCAAAACGATCAGATTGTAGGAATGATTACTACTACAGATATCGTGAAAATTTCCAGCGTGGGGTCTGATTCAGAAATGCGTAGAATTTGTGATCAGATCCTTTTAAGAATGAAACATGAAGATGGGAATGTTTGATAACTGCCACAAGTTGAATTAGTCTCTTCTATCTCGCAATTGATGACAATCACACAGACAACCTTTTGAGCATTTTACTCTTTTACAGTCCGAGCAGGTTCTCTTATTCCAATATGGAGCTGTATTCATACTAGTGCATATGTGTAACTTTGAAAGTTCCTCTTTTAATTCGGATTGCAATTCTTAACAAAAAGAAAATCCAAATCCCTGTTAAAATTAAATATAAAATATTTGCATCAGGCTCTTCCGAAATCTCCTCCTGAGGTGGTTTTTCAAGCTGATCAAATGGGTGTACATAGGCAATCCCGAGAACTATCGGTATAGCGATCAGAAGTATTATCGGTATTGCCATGTCTATTCTAATTGTATGGGCTATAACCTGAAAAAATTTTTACCACTGAATGAAAGTACATGTCCCTCACGTCATCTTCTACGCAGACTGCCAACAAACTAACGATGTCCCTTGCGGTGACTATCCCGACAACTTTTTCATCCTCAATTACTGGTAATTTCATTATTCCACGTTCGTGCATCAAATCCGCTGCAGTCCGTACTGACTCGTCCAAATTTATTGCAAATAGCGGCGTGGACATTATTTGTTTTACAGGGGATGTTATTTCATATGTATGAGCTGCAACCTTTACTGCAAAGTCTCTGTCTGTAACAATTCCCACAGGTAAATTATCTTCCATTACGATAACTGCGCCCACCTTTGCATCTTCCATCATCTGTGCAGATTCATTGATCGTTATTGATGAATCGACGGAAATAACAGACTTTGTCATAATATCTGCAATGGTCATAGTTTTTGCATTTCCCATGTTCCAATTGATCTATGTTTGATTGGATATTTTATCTTCGTCTAGAATATCAAAGGTGAAAATCAAATAAGAAAATCTTAATTGAATTTAAATTGAAAATAACTTATCTTTACTTGTGGCAATCAAAATAAAAAAAATCCTTGTCCCTTTGGATGGTTCTCCTAATTCATTTCGAGGATTGGATGCCGCAATTCAGATGGCACGAGAATCGCATTCTACTATTACGGGATTGTATGTATTGGGAATTGTCAAACCTCAAACTAACGAACCCATAACTCCCCTGGAGAAAATGCTCTTAGAACATGCACGAAAAATCATGAAAAAGGCCAAATTAAAGTCGGCCCAAAAAGGAATCTTATTTTTTGATAGGACATCATACGGTGATGATGGGAAAAGAATTGTGGATATTGCCCAAAGAAAAAATTTTGATTTAATTGTGATTGGCTCAAGGGGCATGGGTGCGGCAAAAGAGATTTTCCTAGGCAGCACATCAAATTATGTGCTTCATAAATCAAAAAAACCGGTGCTAATCGTGAAGTGATTCTATGGAATTGGAAGAAAAAGAACTGAATCATCTGAAACAGCTGCTCCAAAGAACAGAAGAATCTTTTGACGGTTTGTATGTCAGATGGGATGAATTACGACCAAAACGAGAATTCAATGTTAAGATGTCTGAGGACTTTCATCTTGGGTTTGTTTTTGGGAAATTAGAAGATGATTTTGTCGCAGAATTTTATTCAGAACACGGCAGATCAATGACTGATCAAGAATATCATCAATTTTGGAAAGAATGTCGTGAATTTGTAAGAGGACTGCATGAAAAATACGACATGTTTTACTTTCAAGAATAATTTATTTTTTTGATGATAAATCAAACTATGTTCTTGTATCATTTTCAACATAAGGAATTACCCCTTACATATTATCACACATTTACGAAATAATCTGTTGTCTGAATTAAAACGTCACATGGGTCTTTTTTAGCTCACAATGTATGGTGTTGGATTAATTCTTGGTGCGGGAATCTATGTGCTAATAGGCGAAGCCGCAGGTTTTGCAGGAAATGCCCTTTGGATTGCATTTGCATTAGCATCTACTGTTGCCTTGTTTGCGGGATTTAGCTATGCCGAACTATCGTCAATATTTCCAAAAGCAGCAGCAGAATATATTTTTATTAAGAATGCCTTTAAAAACAACTTTTTTGCTTTTCTGATAGGTTGACTAACTGCCATTACATCAATAATTACAGCTGCAACTGTTGCTTTAGGATTTGGAGGATATTTTGTAGAATTCGTTGATATCCCGATAATCGTCTCAGCCATCATTTTGTTGGTTGTGCTTTCAATAGTGAATTTCATGGGAATTCGTGAATCAGCCTGGACAAATACCATTTTCACAATAATTGAAGCGTCTGGATTGACACTGATCATAATAATTGGATTCACATTCAGTGGTTCTGAGCCTGTAAATTATACTGAAAGTCCTACCGGCTTCACTGGAATTGTAATCGCATTTGTATTGGTATTTTTTGCATTTATTGGATTTGAAGATATGGCAAACATCGCAGAAGAGGTAAAAAAACCTAAAAAAACACTCCCGCGGGCCATCATTTTGTCAGTTGTGATAGCAGGTATCATCTACGTCTTAGTGTCTTTAGCTGTAGTTCGAGTTGTAGGTTGGGAAGAACTTGCAACTTCATCTGCGCCAATTGCACTAGTGGCGGAAAGAGGTTTAGGACCAGAAGCACACATATTGCTTTCTGCCATTGCTCTTTTTGCCATAACCAATACCGTTCTGATCACTCTTGTCGCAGGCTCGAGAATTTTTTACGGGATGGCAAAAGAAAAAGTATTTCCTCCAATATTGGAAAAAATCCATTTCAAAACAAAAACTCCTTGGTTGGCAGTCATTGTAATTTTGATAATATCGATTTGTTTTACATTAATAGGAGATATTGTGATTGTTGCAAACATTACAGTTTTTGCAATAGTGATTACTTTTGCTACGGTAAATCTAGCTGTAATCGTACTGCGTTATACAGAGCCCGATATTGAACGAAAATTCAAGGTTCCAATCAACATAGGCAAATTCCCTGTTCTTCTGTTATTTGGAGTGGGAATTTCAATATACATGGCTTTTCAATTTGAAATTGAAGTCGTATTAGTAGGAATTATAATTATTGGTATTGGTGCAGTGTTTTATTTGATTTCTAAAAATTACAAAAACATATCCTAAAATTTCTATAAATCAAAAATCTTCCAAAACTTGTATCACAGTTAATTCTCAAACATGAAAATCAAGTACTATTATAGATTAGATTCAAACATAATTATCATTAGAAATGTTTGGAGAAATAGATGTTATTTCAACTATGGTTGGAATTTTATTCATTGTAATACCTTCAATGTTACTTGGTAAACTCTGTTCTCATTTTGGACTTTCGGAAATTGTAGGTTTCGTAATTGGAGGAGTGATATTGGGTCCGTTTGCACTTGGGGGATTAATTTCATTTTCTGATAAACCCATTATCCTACTAGATGATCTTACCTTAGGATTGTGGCAAATGTCGGGGATTATAATATTATTTTCAGCAGGACTTCATTTTACATTTAATGATCTTAAACGTGCAGGATACAAAGCAGGAATTATAGGCATATTGGGAGTAATCACCCCATTAGTTTTTGGCTATTTATTTTCCATGCTATTTGGATTTGATTGGACAATTTCAGTATTGATTGGTGCAACACTAAGTGCAACAAGCATCGTTATTTCAGTAACGATACTGGAAGAATTAGGTAAAGAAAAAACACAAGAAGGCAATATTTTGGTAAATGCCGCTGTTTTAGACGATATACTGGGATTGGCAATTCTATCTGCAGTGATTTCAATCATCATAGCAGATTCATTGCCTAGCATGGAATCAATATTGATCACAACAGGCGAATCCATTATTTTTTGGTTGTTATTGTTATTAGGTGCAGTGTTTATTTTACCAAAAATCGTTCATGGGGTTGCCCTTGCAAAACCAACCTCACTTGAAAGGCGAGGAACCAAACAGGCCACTGCATTGGGGTCTGCTTTTGGATTTGCAGCGATAGCTTCTGTAGTAGGACTCAATCCAATTGTAGGTGCGTTTGCAGCAGGAATGGGACTGGCCGGTTCTAAACTTGGAGGACAAGTTAGGGAATTTGTAGGAGAATTAAAAATTATAGTTGCGCCATTATTTTTTGCGATAATTGGTGCACAAATAGATCTTAGACAAATTTCAGAAGTAAATCTAATTTTTGTTTTAGGGATTTTAGGTATTGCGGTATTTAGCAAAATGATTGGTTGTGGAATTCCTGCAATAATACTACTAAAAAATAAAACAAAAGGATTGCGCATAGGTTACGGGATGATTGCAAGAGGCGAAGTAGCATTTATCACAGTAGGGATAGGGATTGCCGGTGGAATTTTAACTGATATGATTTACACATCGCTAGTTTTAGTGATATTGGCGACGATCATAATCACACCCATTCTTCTTAAGAATTCATATCAGGAAACAGCTAAAAAATAAAAATAGAATCTACAGGCATTCGTCTGTATATAATGTGAGAAATTTAGTAATGGAAGTAGAAAATATATTACATGTTTGCACTGCAGGACACTGCTGACTCAGTCATTATATAAAATAACACCATATGTTACTCATGCAAGCAATGCAGCAAACCTTCAAAATTCAAGAAACAGAAAAACAGGATAGCCTACTTGAAATTTTATCTGACAAGTATTGTCGAGCAATCATCGAGTCGATCATACATAAACCAAAATCTGTAATAGAAATTACAGATGAAACAAAAATACCCATGAGTACTGTGTACCGCAGAGTCCAAACACTTCATGACAGTAAGTTACTTGCAACATCAGGTACGATCACTGAAGATGGGAAAAGATTGTTCCTTTACAAAAGCAAGGTTAAAGGAATTCAAAGCGTGTTTAATGATGGCAAAGTAGAAGTAGAGTTAATTCTTAATGGCTGATTCTTTTTCTTTTAATTCTGCCAACCGTGGAAATTGACAGCAGTTTTGCAAGCAGATTATGCGGCTTTGCATCAACCCCTCAAATGAGGTATCTCTGGAATACTGCTTTACCCGGATTCGAATATTGCATTGACCAAGTTATTTATTCCAATGGAATTCTGGAACCATTGTAATCATGAGCGTGGAGAAGACCTGAAATGTGTTTATGATTATGTTATCAAGACCCTGGACTCAAATTCAGATCGCTGTTATTGATTAGCGTTTTTATTGTGAAAGGATCGATATTTTGTATTGATTACTGAAATTTCAGTATCCTTTTTGTGGTTAACAATTTACGCATGCCCAAGGAGTGAAAATAGATTTGGTTAAGGAAAATTGCGGTGTTGTTGGAATCTTCAGTCTTACTGGGACCAATGTTGTTCCAATGGTAATTGATGCACTAAGGGCACTTCAGCATAGAGGTCAGGAGGCATGGGGTCTTGCAATTCCAAACAAACCTCCTCTGAAGAAACTTGGTTTGGTCTCATCAGCATCATCTGAATTTAAAAAAATCAGCGAAGAGTATGCGTCCTCGTCTGTAATTGGACACGTTCGCTATTCTACCATGGGCAAGAGCACGTTGGAAAACGCACAACCACTCAAAGTCAAGGATCTTTGCATTGCTCATAATGGAACCATTGCAAACGTTCAAGAATTATCTAACCTGGTTGGAGGATGCTCGTTTACTCCCCAAAATGCCAGTGACACCCTTGTCGCAGCGCAAAGACTTGTCTCACTAATCTCTGAAAATGGTGAGATGGGTAAGGCACTCTCGATTCTTAAAAACGAAATGGTCGGCTCTTACTGCTTTACGTTTATCTCTGATGATAATTCCGTCTATGCGGCACGTGATCCAAAGGGATTTCGCCCGATGGTCCTGGGACACAAGGAATCAGATGACACCTACATCGTTGCATCAGAGTCCTCAGCAGTATCTGCAGTCGGGGCTGAGCTTCAAAGAAACGTGAATCCTGGTGAGCTAATCAAGCTAAGCAAGAACGGACTGGAGACTGAAATGTTCTCTGATGATACTGCGCGCGCCCACTGTTCATTTGAATTCACTTACTTTGCTCATCCCTCAAGCAACATGGAGGGAACCAATATCTATGTCGCAAGAAAAAACATTGGGAGATTCTTGGCAAAGAAATTTCCAATCAAGGATGCAGATTTGGTGATACCCGTACCTGATTCTGCAAGGCCTGCGGCATTGGGATACGCGCAAGAACTTGGCGTACCCTTTGATGAGGGTCTTCTAAAAGACAGATATAGCAAGAAAGGGCCATTGAGAAGCTTCATCGAGCCACATCAGTCTGACAGAATAGAAATCAACAGATGGATCATACCAATCAAGGAAATCATCAAAGATCAGCATGTGGTCGTAATTGATGACAGCTTAGTAAGGGGCACGAGCTCCAAGGCAATCATAAAGGCACTCAGAAGGGCGGGAGCCAAAAAAATCAGCATGGTCATCACGTATCCTCCAATCAAATTCCCATGCTATGCCGGAATTGATTTCCCTTCTCAGGAAGAGCTTGCAACGTTTTCTGATGGAAAAGAGATGAATCAGGAAGAAACAACTGAGATGGTCAGACAAAGTATCGGTGCTGACTTTTTGGGATACAATGATGCTGAAAATCTTGCAGCCGCAGTTGGGATATCTCATGATTCGATGTGCTTTACGTGCTCTTCTGGAAACTATGAGTCACTTGGAATCACGCCCGAATTCAGAAGCCGCGAAGAGATGAAAGGCGAATAGGGTATTTTTTTAAATATGGTAAATTGTTCCAGTCATCATGCAAGCTGTATGGAATGACATCGTAATTGCCGAAAGCGATGAAACTGTAATAGTCGATGGAAACCACTATTTTCCGTTTGATTCTATAAAGCAGGAATATTTCAAAAAAACCGAATTGACTACCGTTTGTGGCTGGAAGGGAATGGCCAATTATTATTCCGTTGATGTAAACGGAAAAACTAACAAGGACTGTGCCTGGTATTATACTGAACCAAATGATGCTGCCATGAAAATCAAGGGAATGGTAGCATTTTGGAATGGTATAGACATTAAATAATCTGCACTTCATCGCATGATTGATGTGATTTTGAAATATCTTGTTTCTCATTGCTTTTCATGATTTCTAACAAGAACAAATCTTCCTTTTCTGCAGATTTTCTAATTTTGGTAATATCTACAGATTCGTAGAATCTTGATAATTCCTCCAATAGATTTAGAGATTGTTCTCCTTGGCTTGTACGATTTTCAGGGTAATTTCAATTCTAGTCTCAGAATCAAGGTACTTTTGGTATTGTTTTATGCGTAATTTGCCTGATTTTGTCTGGCCTAGATCATTCTAGCTCTAAGTTTTGCAATGTATGCATTCTCAGCCATCATTTGCAAGACATCCTCAAGTGTAAAGCCTATGCTTAGAGCAGTTTTTTCAATTTCTCCAAGTATGTCTTGTGAAATGGTTTTAGATGTACCAACTTTATTCAACCATGCAGTTTCAGGCATGTCCCTCAATTCATCATAGAATTTCCCTTCTCTATCAACTAGATAGCTGTAAATCTTCTCTCTGATTACATGTTCGGATACATTCATGCCACATTTTTCAAACATTTTGATTTCAGTTTTGCAGTTTATCTCTGACCATGGATCTGCCATTCCGTGATCAACGACTATGCGTACCCCTCTTCTACCGTCCAATACCATGGATGAGTGGCAGTCATGCATGTACTTTATCTGCAGCCTTTTTTCCAGTATGTCAAAATCAATTTCTGAAGAATCTTTTCTAATCAGTTCCAGGAAATAATCTGACATCTCGTTTGTCATGTTATTCATCTCGTCTCCAGATATTTTTATAAAATATTTTCTTGCAAATTTTGTTGGTACCGTTGCACCCAAATCCATAACCAATTCAGAATTCTCTTGGTCCGGTTTTGAATCCCTTTCTTTTCTGGATTCAAACCATGCATATTTTGTCTTGTTGCAACTATGGGGATCATTTTTGTGGCACGTGCAAGTCATGATTGTAACTATTCTTAGGGTCCAACATTAAAATTCATTATGCCGTTTTTTTCAAATTCGCTTTGTTGCTAAAAAACAATTAATGTGAGCTGTGAGTGAAAATTAGATTTTAAAACAAGTTGTAGAGTCGAGACATTGAAACCTTGTCTGTCGGATCCACCGTTGCAAGTTTTCCATCAACTCTTACTTCATATGTTTCAGGGTTGACCTCTATGTTTGGAGTAAGATCATTGTACAACATGTCTTTCTTTCCGATAGAACGACAATTTTTCACAGGAACCAGTTTCTTTTTTGAGTTGATTTCAGATTCAAGACCTTTATCCAATGCAAGTTGTGATGTAAAAGTTACAGAAGTGGATTGCACTGTCTTACCAAGTGCCCCAAACATAGGCCGATATAATACGGGTTCTGTTGTAGGTATTGAGGCGTTTGAATCTCCCATTTGCGAATATGCGATAAATCCTCCCTTGATGATCATCTTTGGTTTGACTCCGAAGAATTGAGGTGACCAAATTACAATATCTGCTAGTCTTCCAGGCTGTATGGAACCGACATAATCAGAAATTCCGTGAGTTATGGCAGGATTTATTGTGATTTTTGCAAGATATCTCTTTATTCTGAAATTGTCATTTCTGACGTTGTCTTCTGGGAGCCTGCCTGTCATCTTTTTCATTTTATCTGCTGTCTGCCAGTTTCTGGTTGTGACTTCACCTACTCTTCCCATGGCTTGACTGTCTGAAGACATCATGCTCAATACGCCCATGTCATGCAGTACATCCTCTGCTGCAATTGTCTCCCCACGAATTCTAGACTCTGCAAAGGATACATCTTCAGGAACTAAAGGGTTTAGGTGATGGCATACCATCATCATGTCAAGATGTTCTGCCAATGTATTTACCGTAAATGGTCTTGTGGGATTTGTAGATGATGGAAGTATGTTTTCTTCACCGGCAATTTTCAAAATGTCTGGAGCATGACCGCCTCCAGCTCCCTCCGTATGGTAGGTGTGAATTGTTCTCCCGGCGATTGCATCAATTGTGTCATCAACGAATCCACATTCATTTAGGGTATCTGTGTGAATTGCGACTTGCGTGTCAGTTTTGTCTGCTACATTCAAAGCTGAATTGATTGCAGCCGGAGTTGAGCCCCAGTCTTCGTGTAATTTCAGTCCACAAGCTCCTGCCTCTATTTGTTCAAGCAATGCAACTTCAAGAGAGTCATTGCCTTTTCCCAAAAATCCAAAATTCAGCGGCAACTCGTCAACTGATTCAATCATTCTGTGAATGTTCCATTTACCCGGAGTACATGTGGTGGCATTCGTTCCATCAGCGGGGCCAGTCCCTCCGCCAATCATTGTGGTAGTGCCATTACAAATTGCATGTATTGCTTGTTGAGGAGAAATAAAATGAATATGTGAGTCAATTGTTCCGGGAGTGCAAATTGTATGTTCACCTGCAATTATCTCTGTGTTTGAGGAAATTATCATGTTGATCCCGTCCATAATGTTGGGATTTCCGGCATTTCCTACCCCTACAACCTTTCCATCTTTTATTCCGATATCTGCCTTGATGATTCCTAAAATTGGATCCATGATAATTGCGTTGGTGATTACAAGATCAACTGATTCTGCTCTGGATACTCCGCTTGCTTGTCCTAGTCCATCACGTATGCTTTTTCCTCCACCAAACACGGCCTCATCACCATACTTGATCAAGTCTTTTTCGATCTCTATAACCAAGTCTGTATCTGCAAGTCTAACGCGGTCACCAACTGTAGGGCCAAACAAATCAACGTACGTTCTTCTGGGAATATTTAGTGTCACTGTGTCATTTCCTTGAATCCTTTTTTTGCGGCACTTTTGAACGCCTCTTCTCGTTTTTCTTCTAAACTTCCGTTTACCAAACCGCTAAACCCATAGACAATTTTTCTTCCACCAAACTCTGTTACCTCGATCTCTTTTGTTTCTCCTGGTTCAAATCTGATTGATGTTCCAGATGGAATGTTGAGATGATGTCCGTATGACTGCTCTCTTGGAAAGTCAAGTGCTTTGTTCACTTCAAAAAAGTGAGTGTGTGAACCCACCTGAATTGGCCTGTCTCCAGTATTTCTAACGCTGATGAGTAATGTGGATTTGCCTACGTTGGCAATAATTGGTTCATCTGAGATAAAGTATTCACCGGGAATCATATTTCTTATACAATTGGGTCGTGAACTGTCACCAGTTTGGTCCCATCTTCAAAAGTGGCTTCCACTTGAATGGAATGAATTAGATTTGCAACGCCTGGTAGCACATCGTCTTTTGATAGAACATTTTTTCCAGAGCTCATAAGTTCAGAAACCATCCTTCCGTCTCTTGCACCTTCCAAAATATGATCAGCAAGAATTGACACTGCTTCTGGATGATTGAGTTTTAGGCCTCTGTTTTTTCGTCTTCGTGCAAGCTCTGCTACGACAAAAATATTTAGTTTCTCTAATTCCTTAGGGGTAAGCATCATTGAATGAATTAATACACTAATATATTTAATAGTTAAAAATATAATTTTTTTTAAGAAAGTATAATTTTGTCAAAAAAGAAGGGTTCTTGTGTTAGAAATCAATTCACCTGCAGGAAATATTTTTCTTGATGACGACGTTGATGATCTAAAAAGCAAAAATTTGGAAAGGCTCCAGTTATCGCGACTGGAATTAGAAAAGAGAATTTTGAGAAGGAAAACTACTCGTGGAACTGATGTCGGTCTGAATTTAGATCAAGGTGTAAAACTTTGCCATGGTGATGTCATCGTAGATGAAGATGTAAAAATAATTGTAGAGCAATTGCCTGAAAAAGTGATTTCTGTTAAATTGAAAACCAAAAATATCATTGATGTGATGGTGCTTTTAGGACACATCATCGGAAATAGACATAGGCCCATATCCATTCAGGACGATGAGATTTCGTTTCCAATCCAAATGGATTCAGAGAAGGAGGTATTCACAAAGCTGTTTCAGAGTATCATCAACCATGTTGAAATCACAATCCAAGAAAAAATATTTTCTCCCCATTCAGGTGCTAATGTATATGGACATTGATGAGATAGAACAAGATTTGGGGGCAATGCAGTTGTCAGATTCATTTTTCCCTACCGGAATCTTCACCACTTCTAACGGATTGGAGTTTTTGTTAACAGAAAAAAAGATTCATGGCATGACCGATTTGACCAATGTGATTAGGATCAACATTGTTCAACAGATAGGGCCATCAGATTGTGTTGCACTTGCAAATGCATTTGATAATGCAAACAAGCGTGATTTTGACAAAGTGTTGGAGGCAGATGATGTAGTTTTTGCCACAAAGTCGATAAAAGAAATTCGAGATGCATCAGTAAGATCAGGCATTCAGTTGATCAAATGTGTTTCAGAATTCATAACAGATGATGAAATTTTAAATCAATACAAAAACAACATAGTAAAAAACAAAGCCCATGGGGTTTTTCCTGTGGTGTTTGCAATTTGTTGTAATGCCTTAAAAATAAAAAAAGAAAAAAGCATGATGATGATGCTATATGGCTTTACCGTGGGAATGGTGGGTGCAGCATTAAGGTTAGGGCTGATTCAGCATTTTGAAGGTCAAAAAATCATTCACAACATCAAACCGATTATCAGTCAAACCATCAGAGAATATTCTGATAAATCCCTTTTGGATATGTGGCAGTTTGCTCCCCAAGTAGATATTGCACAGATGTCACACGAAAAAATGGATTCAAAAATGTTTATTACATAAAAACCAGATTTTTCATCATGACTCACATTCCAAGAATTGGGATTGGTGGGCCTGTTGGTTCTGGGAAAAGCATGCTAATTGAACGAATGGTGCCTATGCTGGCTGACAAGGGATACAGCGTGAGTATTATCTCTAATGACGTGATTTCAAAAGAGGATGCAGATAGGATAAGAAGTAATCTTGCTACAAAACGAGGGCTGCTTCCTGAAAATTTGGTTATAGGTCTTGCAACAGGCGGGTGTCCACATACTGCAATTCGCGAGGATCCCTCCATGAATCTTTCTGTAATAGAAGAAATGGAATCAAAGCATCCTGATCTTGATTTAATAATTATTGAAAGCGGTGGAGACAATGTCATGACTACGTTTAGCCCCATTCTTGCAGATTATTTTATTTACATAATTGACGTTGCAGGCGGAGACAAGTATCCTAGAAAGGGAGGTCTGGGAATTGTCAGTTGTGATCTTTTAGTGATTAACAAGATTGATCTCGCTATGCTGGTGGGTGCAGATCTTGAAATTATGAAAAATGATGCAGAAAAGATTAGAAAAGAAAAACCGTTTGAATTTATCAATTGCAAAACCGATGAAGGAATTATGAAAGTAACTGAGCACATACTTCATGATGTTTTATTTGATTCCTCACCAAAATCCACAATTACACAAAAGGTATGATTCTTGAATAAACCCGAACACTATACATCATATGACATGCCAAAGGAAATTCAGGATTATGATGCCGATGTAAAACAATTAGGGGTTGGAAAGTCTGGCAAAGTAGGTATTCTTGATTTGGAACTCCAAATGACCAATACTGGAAAGACGGTTATTACAAGACAGTTTTCCCAAGTTCCATTACAAGTTCAACGAGCATTGTATCCTGAAACCTCACTTCCAGACATGGCATACGTTTATGTAATTTCACCTTCGGGGGGAATTCTACAAGGCGATAGATACACAACAGATGTCTTGTTGAAAAACAAAGCCATTGCTCATATGACCACTCAAGGAGCAACCAGAATCTACAGTATGAACTCAAATTTTGCTTCACAGGTCGTAAATATTACAGTTGATGAGAATTGCTATCTTGAATACATCCCTGATCAAATAATCCCATACAAGAATTCTAGGTATTATCAAAAAGTGACTCTGAATGTACATCAAAATGCTACTCTGGTTTATTCAGAAATTTTAACCCCTGGAAGGGTTGCCATGGGCGAATCTTTTGATTATGATATTTGTTACTTAAGAACACTATGCAATGATCAAGATAAGAAAACTCGATTTTTAGAAAATACAAAGATTGAACCAAAGAAGCAAAGATTGAAGGATTTTGGAATATTTGGAGAGTATGGAATTGTGGGAACAGTTTACATTTTGACTAGAAAGAAGGATGTAATAGAATTAGAAAATGACATAATCAAAAATATCCGAATCCCTGATGTGTCTGTAGGAACGTCGATTCTACCTGATGAGTCAGGAATAGTTATCAGAATTTTGGCAAACAAAACCGACATTATCTCTGATGTAATTTTTAAGACGATTGCAATAACCAGAAAGAAAATTCTTGAAGCGTCATTTAGTAAGATAAGGAAAAATTAGTTCACATCATATTTCATTCAGATGGGGAATCGAACAAATGATGATGCCATTATGGTTTTTTCACATTAAAAAACCAATGAATAAGATGCGTCTGAACTTTGACATCCAAAAAACTATCTTGGAAAATAAAACATTACAGCAACACCGAATAGAACAACAATTGAACCCAGTATCTCAAACTTGTCAGGTTTTTTTCTGTCAATCCAATATCCCCAAATTATGGATGATATGATGAAAATTCCACCATAAGTTGCGTAGACTTTACCAAAAGTTGCAGGTTGAAACGTCATTATGATCACATACAAAAATAATACCAAAGCTCCAATCAAACCAAATATCTTGCCCTTGTGATTTCGTAACCACTTCCATACTAGATACCCGCCACTAATTTCTAACAGAGCCGCAAAAAAGAATAGTCCTAAAGATGAAAGAATTATTTCGAACAAACCTTTTCTCCTTTTCTTGGATAATAGAAAATTATCAAAACCCCGACGACTACAATTATTGTTCCAACTATGTCATAGTTATCTGGTTTGATACCGTCAACCAGCCATCCCCATAACATGGCCATTACAATAAAGACTCCTCCGTATGCTGCATAGATTCTGTGAAAATGGGTTTTTTGAAATGTTGGAACTATACCATACAAAAATAACACAAAACCTCCAACTGCACCCAGAATCCATCCAAAGTCTTCACGTAACCAAAGCCAGACTAGATAGCCTCCGCCGATCTCACAAAGACCAGCTAGGACAAACAACATGACGGAGTATAAAATCTGATTAAGTTTTCTTGCCAATCAATATTTTAAATCCGGTAATGGGTATAATAATAAATTTAGACCCTCAATCTGCGTTTTGGATAAATTGTATCTGCCGCAAAAATGTCCAGAAGAATGTGAGGCCTGTATTTCTCTAGAATCTGCTGAAAGAATAATTAAAAACAATATTCTGATGCAGAAAACATCAAAAGATTTTTGATTTATTCGCACTATTTTTGCAATCTTGAAATCAGTGCTGCATAAATAAACGGTAAAATTGTCGTCACTTCTGCATGAAGCGTTGCCTGCTTTGCGTCTTGTGTCACCTTCCCCCACGATATTGCTTCCTTGACTAATGCACCGCTCAGACTTCCGTCAAACTCCTGTGCCGTGGTAATGTAAAACGCATAGTCCATCCCATCCCTGTACTGATTCCACCACAGTGTGTGATGCTTGGATATTCCTCCTCCAATCATGAATGCACCTGATTTTTCAGCCTTGAAGATCAGTCCCGAAATGAGATTCGCATCTCCTATCATGTCCAGTTTAAAATCGCCATGCTTTTGCGTGAACATCCAAATTTGACTTCCTACCGCACCATCCATTATTCCTGGAACTATGACTTTGACATTATTTTTATGCGCCCAATACAAGTAAGAGTCCTCTCCCAGGTGCTTTCCAATCATGCTGGTTATGTCTGTGGTCGTCATCTCTTTAACTCCATTTTGGTACTCTTCTTCCAAAAATGCCTGCATTTTCTCTTCGATGATTGGCCCATAGCTTTCCATTGGGACAAGTACGTTGCCCAATCTGTGTATGTCTTGGTTTGCCAATTCTGCATCATCCATTGTAAAGGAACCTTCCTTGTAATGTGAAAAATGTCTTGCAATGTCGTGATCCAATGATCCACATGTGACCATGGCTACGTCAAACCACTTATTTTTGATCATATCTTTGATGATTCCCCTAGTGCCTGTTGAAACTATGGCTGCAACAAACGAAACAAATCTTAAGCATTGTTTGTCTAAAATCATCTCTGTCAGAATGTCTAGTCCGTTTGTCAGATTAACTGATTCGAATCCTCCTGATTGGGACATCTCCTCAAAAATTTTCTCTATTGACGTATCTGAGGCAATATGAATATCCTTTACTGGACGGCCTGGGTTAATCATGTCAGTTTTAGCAATGCCCGATATAAAATTCTGCCTAGGGTAAAATCAAAAATTTGAACTCAATTTTTTTTACTTCAATCATTAAACTCTAATTTCAATTGCTAGAGTTTTTCAATTCCAATGATGATTCCATAATAATCTGTAAAGGAAATGTCAGTAATTTTAAGACTAAATCTTTGTAAAATTTTCTCTACAACGGCAAATTGAACTTCATTTTGACTTGTTTTAATTTTGACCTTGTTTTCTGTCAGTAATTTTTCCCAACCTGAGTGATGAATATCTATAAAATCAAAAATTTTATCATACCATTCAATTTTTTCATTCAAAACTGTTTACATTCGCCAAGTCTAGCTTTAAGTGTTGTAGGTTGTTAGTTTTCGATATAGATAAGAACATGTGTGAAGAACATGAATCGTGCCACATACGCCTGACACAAAAAGAAGTGTATCAATCAAATCAAAGTTGATACTAGTTGCAGTGATGTTTGTGATAATCAACCTAATTTTTTACGTGGGGTTTGATTCTTCAGAGGAATCCGAAAAATCCGTAGAGTTTGACGATAAACTTGAATTCAACACTGAAAAACTTCCAGAGTCTGAACATGAACTGATAAATCCAATTTCCCCCTAGTTTACACAATGTATGCCGTCATTTTCTCTAGATAGTACTTACCATGCCTATTTTTTTGATATGTAGGCACTGATTTGTCATCTGGTATGATGTTTGGTTTAGCCATAAAAATTGTAAGTCTAAACTCTATTGTATTTTTATGAATGATTTAATGGTAAAATCCCATTACGCCAAGTAGCATTACCGTATTTTTCCAAAGTTTAGATCATATTACTATCCACACATGTATGCTTTTTTTGCAATAGGATGAATAATTTTATCTCATTGTTTGCAATTTTGTCTGTTGGAATAAAACGTAAAGTACGTTTATTTTTAAAATTGGTAAATACGATGTAGTGTAATTAACATTTGAAATTAATTGATTTACAAAAAACTGGCAAAATATAGAATATTGTTTACAACGGGATTTGTGCTCTGCAATGTTTTTGGATTTGTATTTGTTCTGTTGTCTGTTGTCCACGAATCATATCTGATGCAGACATTAATTTTTGCATTAATTGCATTTACAATATCTGTTTTGTGCATGCTTCTTTTAGCATTTTCTGAACCTTCAAAATTTAAATGGGTTTTTAGATCAATGGATGATTCTGTTAAGCCATAATTCGATAGACTGAACAATTAATTTCATATGTTTGATAAGTTTCGTATGTATTCTATTTATGAAAAGATCATGGTGTTATTGAATGTGACAAAACAACAAATCTAAAAATGTACTATACTGGCAATATTTAATAATCAACGGATGTAATTTTCAACGTGTCAAAGAATGAAATAAAACATATCTTGGTTGCATTGGATGATTCTGATGCATCAAAAAAAGGACTAGATAGAGCAATTTACATCGCTAAACTTTCTGATGCAAAGATTACGGGAGTAAACGTGGTAGTTGTTTATCCAACACTTGCCGGGATAGTAATAAACTATAAGAAATACTTGACAGAAAAAGCAGAAAAGATGTTAGATTTAACAAAGAAATATTGTGAAAAACAACAGATCCAGTTTATGCACAAAATTCTATATGGCAAGCCTTCATCTCAAATTGCAGAATTTGCTAGCAAAGAAAAAGTTGATCTTATTGTTATTGGCTCAAAAGGAATTGGTGGCTTTAAAGGAACGATTCTTGGAAGCATATCCAATTCAGTTACACAAAAATCCAAAGTCTCAGTTTTGGTCATAAAATAGGCAATTCTAATAAAATATTTTTTTGTCCGTTGTCTGTATTTCATTTTATAACAATAGTTTTCCATCTGATACGATTGAAAATATGATGTTAAAACCCACGATGAAAGTTATTCCAGCAATTGTGTATTTTAGATATTTTGTAACTAAATTTATTTTTGAAAATAAAACAAATGGCAAACCTATAATTCCGCTGGCAACAATCATGCCAATTATGCTGCCAACACCAAACAAAATCAAAAAATAAATCATGGAATCAAAGCCATTCATGGTGGATGCAACTAATGCTACAAGGCTGCCACTACCTGCAATGCCGTGAATACAGCCTATAAGATATGCTTTGTGACCGTGTTTGTGATCAACACTGTGTGTGTGAGAATGAGTATGAACGCCTTTGTTTGAGTGTTTGTGAGGATGCACATGCTTTCGTTTAAAGATACTCTTGTTCAAAACTGCTAAAATTGCTAAAATAATGAGCATAAAACCAACAATTACTTCTGCACCAATAAAAAAATTATTGGAAATATTTAGTGACAGACCTGCAATCAATAGTCCAATTACGATTATGCTTGATGTATGTCCAATTCCCCACAGAGCGCCGATTAAAGAAGAATTAATAGTTAAATTCATCAGACCTATTTTTTTTGAATCATTTGTGTTGTAGTTATTATTTGATACCTGGGTGGAAACTGCGCTAAGATGATCTGGTTCAAAAGCATGCAGCAATCCAATTGCCAGACCTGCAAGTATTATTAAAAATGGATTATTGGCCTGTAACATTTCAATTAGTGTGTCAATCAATATCTTGTTGCTCCTATGCTGACTGTTTCTGTTCATGAAGAAAATAAGGATTAATGGTAATGGGTGCTGAAACTGATATTGATTCACTGTTAATATGATTTGTTGTTATTGTAAATGTTAACTTTCTCAAGGTTTCAGGAACTCCGATCATAACTTGATTAGGCAATAGAAGTTCTGGAATATTTTTTTCTATTTCACTTAATTTTTTATGTTCGTTTAACGAGGCCACAATACATGTGACAAACAATTCAAGTGTTTCGTTTACGTTTAGTCTTGTTTTGTTTAAAAGATGCTTATTGATTAATTGTGCAGATTCCACAAAAATATCCTCATCGGTTTTTTTATAATGAAATATTTTGGTAAATGGTTGGATGTCAGGATCTCCCTGTACTAGTACTTCAATTTTCATTAATCCCTCTTTGGAATTTCTGCTTTAGGATTGCCAAAGTTGTACGTATTGCCGGTTCCTTTGTAATCATTTGGCCTCACAGGATCTCCTCCTTCCAAACCTCTCTTTGTCAATGACAAACCTGCTAACAACTCTATGACTAGTCTTTGTCCCAATCCTGAGGTAATGCCTCCATTGTAAGAACTATTGTCACTGACATCATATGCTGGAGCAATTTCTACTAGATCCATTGCAAATCTGTCTGGATCAAATGATTTTGATAGTTGACGTATCATTCTAATTCCTTCTCTTGAAGTAAGTCCATTTGGTTCTGGTTCTCCAGTACCTGGTGCATAAGAAGGATCAAAAGAATCAATATCCCAACTGAGATAAACGGCGTCTGTTCCATCATTTGCTCTGTCAGCTATTTCTTTTGCAATGTAATCAATTCCCAACTCTTCAACATCCAGCATTGTGAACCATTGGAAATCTTGATCTGCCATCCATTTGTATAGATCACGTCCTGGCCAATATCCTCTTGGTCCTACTAGGGAGTAATTTTTCCCTTTTAGGCAACCCATTTCCATTATTCTTCTAATGTGCGCGCCATGATCATATTTGAAACCGGTTAGTCCTTGTGGGGCACAATCGGCATGCGTATCAAAATGAATCATACCTATGTTTTTGAATTTTTTTTGGAAAGCTCTGACATTTGCATAGGTGATGGAATGATCTCCTCCAAGCATTACTGGAATGCCGTCTGCTTCCAAAACTTCTTTGACCTTCAATGTCATTTTTTTATGTGAATCAATCACATCCCCTGGTGTGACTGCGACGTCACCATAATCTACGGTTCTAAAAGTTCCAAATGGGTCTGCACCAGTTTCAATGTTGAATCGTTCAAAAGGTGGGGATGGTATGGTCGATGCCGCTCTAATAGCTCTAGGACCATATCTTGCGCCTGGACGAATTGTAGTACCAAAATCAAATGGCTCACCAATAATTGCCACATCAGGTTTTGCTTCGAGTAGCTCTTTGTGATTCTTTACCCATGGAAGATGTAAAAATGTATTAATTCCTACAAATGGGGCAACATCAGGACCCTGAAAATCATCACCGTAAAATTCTGCTCCCATTATTATCAAATCTGATATGCAACATTAGTAATTAAATATTTTAAGTAAAGTACGTTTATTATTTTTAAATTAAGGCCATCATAAATTAAAAAAAATTCAATGATATGTAATGTACGATTTAAACATAAAAATAATATTTACATGTACTACTCATGATGTTAAACAATTCTAAGAATGCCTGGTATTTTTTAAATCAGGGACTGACAGCAGTTTATTATAATAATTTCAAAAAAGCTGTCTCAAAATTTAACAAAGCAATTTCTTTGGATCCTGATAATCTCATAGCACAACTTCACAAGGGTACGGCATTGTACAAAATGAAAAATTTTCAAAATGCCCTATATTGTTTTGATAATGTTTTGTCTGCAGATCCAAAAAATTTTGATGCATTGTATAACAAAGGTTTAGCATTTGAAAAGTTAGGAGAATATGAAAAAGCAGTATCTTGTTTTAAACAATCTCTTGAAATTGATTCATCGTATCATGATTCATTGACGTCAATGGGACTATGTTTCAGCAAATTAGGCCGTAATCATGAAGCTCTAAAAATAACTGAACAAGTTTTACTGGTCAGTCCAAAAAACACGTCTGCCCTTTATAACATGAGTTTGATTCTTGGAAGATTGGATAGGAGATCTGAATCTATATTTTACCTAAAAAAGGCAATTGATGAAGATTCTGAACAGTCCAATATGCTATATGAAAAGGGGCAAGAGCTCACAAAGAAAGGCAAGCATGAAAGTGCCATAAAATACTATACTCGTGCTATAGATATAGATAAAAAAAATACTCGAGCACTGGTAGCCAAAGGCTGGACCTTAGATTTTGCAGGATTTTCAAACAAGGATATCTGCGTATTTTATGACCGAGCTCTAGAGGTTGATCCCAAATGTACTGATGCACTGATGAACAAGGGATTGCTGTTTGATAGGACAGGGTTATACAAAATGGCCATTGCATGTTTTGATAATGTTTTAGAATATGATTCAAACAATGTCCGAGCACTCTACAGTAAGGGTATCTCCTTATATTCATTGAAAAAATTTGGTGTGGCACGGTTTTACTGTGAGTGTGCATTAGAGATAGATCCAAAAAATGTTAATGCATTGTGTAGCATGGTGTGGTTTTTGGAGCACTCAAAAAAATATGCTGAGGCTCTTGTATACTGCGACAGGGCATTAGCAGTGAACCCACGTTATGTATATGCTATTAGTTACAAGGGAAAGATCCTGCTGTCGCTAAAAGAATATGAAGAATCCATTAAGTGGTATGACAAGGCAATATGTCTTGATCCTGACAATCAAACTGCAATTTATCACAAAAATAAAGCAGAGGTTGAAATTGCAAATATGAAAAAGGAGTCAATTCTAAAAAAACTTTCAAAACTGTGATGTTTGTTATTTTTTAAAATTTAATTTACAATATTTTTATATTTGTCATGTACGTAGTATCATGATGCAAAAAGTTAGCACAACAGAAGACATAGAAAGAGAATCTAAAAGAGTCATTAATGCATTATATGGAAATGTAAATGATTTTAGAATCAATGAGACATTTCCAATTCCTGAGAAAGGGCCTAGAGAAGCATGGGATATTCAAGTAAATTTTATGCTTGATGCTTTGAAATACACGGTAGACCTGGAGATGCAGGAGAAAGACGGACAAGTCACTAATGCACGATTAATTGATACTATGACTCCTCTGTAATTTTTTTAAAATTAGTTTTTCTACATTTCAACCTATATTGTTAATATTTCTCTTGCTGCTTTGATCTTTCCAAATAAATTATTGATATATCTATCTGCAAATTGCTCAAAGCTTAATTCATCATCAAAATCCCCTTGGTTCGTAGTCTGTTTCTGATATTCTTTTTTAAGCCATTCAAAATCTGATTCTTTTAGATTGATGGCGTGGGTTTGGCCATTAAATTTTGATTCCAGTACATTGATTATGAAATAACTCACAAATTTTGTAAAGCATTTTACTCTGTATTTTTGTTCATATGCTTCGCCCAGATCTTCATAATTTGCTTCAAACCACTGCTGAATATCAGATCTAATTGTTATGGTGTTGTAGTGGCCAGATAGATCCAATCTGATGTTGTGAGATTCTACGGTATAATATCCTCTTTTGATTTCATTCATCATGATAATCAATGTGCTGGGTAGAAACATTCCGGGATAGTTTTTATCAGTTGCCTCTTGCAATTTGGTTAAAATTGCAGGCTTCAAACCAATGGTGGCATATCCTTTTCCAGGCATATACAATGAATTGATTTGAGGTTTATATCATTTTCAGGATTATATTGTTTAAAAATTATTTTTTCTTTATTTCTTTTATCAACCTAGTCAATACCCAAAATGATCCCATTATTATGATTCCAATACCTAGACCTGTGGAAAAAGTATCAGATGATCCTGACTGACTCAAACCAACCCCAAGAATAATTAAAATAACTGCAAAAGCATATTGCTTGTCCATATCACATTTAAAAAAATCAATGTAATAAGATTTTGAATTTGAAATTAAATATTTCAGAAATAAAACAAATTCATATATGCATTTTCAATTTTGCAATAAAAATTATGAAAATCATTTAGATCAAAATTATGAATTAGTATGAAATTTTTTGGAACGGACTGATGTCATATGGCATGTTATCGATATCAAATGACTTATCCATAGATTTTTTGTCTGCATGAAATTCATATTATTAATTAATCTTTTATGTATTATACGTATGAATTTCATTTTAAAAAACGTATTTTACCTAAAAAATTGAAAATTTATATAATTTTTTTACCCTAAAATGTTACCGTGGAAATGGATGGTTTTGGCATCGCAGTTGCGGCCTTCATAATCATTACACTTGCTGTTGGAGTATTTGCGGGCAAGCTAGTCAAGAACAGCGGAAAGAGAATGATTGTTGCAGGAAAAAGCCTGCCTTTGGCAATGGTTGGAACCATGCTTGCTGCTCAAGCGGTTGACGGAAATTCATCATTAGGAAATGTTTCACTTGTGTTTGAATTTGGATTTTGGGCAGGCGCAGTAATTCCAATTGGTCTTGGGGTCTGTCTGTTTGTCACTGCTGCATTCTATGCTAAACCCCTAAACAAAATGTCTATGATTACATTGCCTGACTTCTATTTTAGACGATATGGAAATGGGGCAGAAGGCCTTTCTGGCATTCTTATGATCATCAGTTTTCTAATTCTTGTTGCAGGTAATTTGGCTGCTAGTGGATTTATTTTGGAAGTTGTATTTGGCATTGACTATTTCTGGGGCATATCAATTTCTGCCTTGGTGATTGTGGCATATACTATTGCCGGTGGGCTGTTTGCATCAGCTTACACAAACTTGTTTCAGGTTTATCTTGCCATAGGTTCTTTCTGGGCAGGATTCCTTTTCTTTTACGGAAATTATGCCGATGTACCGTGGGATGTCATTTACAATAATGCCCCTCCAGAATTTATGGACCTTTCCGGATTGTACGACATTGCGAATGGTGCGTTGATCAACTGGGGTGCAATACTTGCGCTCGGATTGGGAGACATAGTTGCACTTGACTTTATGGAAAGAGTATTTTCTGCCAGAAGTCCAAAAACCGCCCAGAGAGGGGCGCTGATGGGTGGGGCACTTACAATTTTTACGGTGGTTCCAACAAGCATGTTGGGCATTGTGGCATTTTATTATTTGCCGGGAGATATTGATCCTGCTTTAGCATTGCCTATACTGTCAACCGAATTTATGCCATTTGCAATAGGTGCTGCAATACTGATGGGCGTAGTTGGAGCATCAATGTCCACTGCCAGCGGGGGACTGCTGGCAATATCAAGTGTAATCTCTAGAAACCTGATGCAGAGAATTATACGAAGACGATGGATGGGAAAAGAAAATTGGAGTGATAGTAAATTACTAGTAGTTACACGTATTGCAATTATTCCAATGATGATAGTTGGAACAATTATTGGATACTTTGTACCCGCACCTGGAATTTATCTTATCTTGGCATTTGATATAGTCTTTGCCGGAGCGTTTGCCCCTCTTACATTTGGACTGTTCTGGAAAAAAGCAAATATGCCCGCAGCTATCGCGTCACTTATCGTCGGTTCGGTAATTAGGTTGATATTCTTCTTTACGATGCCGGAAGAATGGGCCGGATTGGATACGATGATTCCACCTATTATAGCATTCATTGTGTTCTTTGTAGTGGCACTTGCAACCCAAAACAAGTATCCTGGAAAGGCAAGACATGACGTAAGGGACTATGTGCCTCCAGAGGAGGATGTAATTGCAGGTGAGGATCTGAAGCATTTCAAGGATGGTAGTGAAGCTATGCCAGGAGAAATGAACAACTCAAAACCTTCTGGACCTGATGAAGACATTGCAAGTAAAAATGCATTGTGAAAATTATATTTTGACGGCATGATGTTTTTTGAATTTCAACAAAGAAGAATTTACAGTATGTTTTAATATTTCAAAGTAGGGTAAAAGAGATGAAATATCCTGGTATACTTGATGAAGATATTTCTCGCGTCGGGTTGCAAGAATCACAAAAATACAATCTGATCTCTGGTAAACTAGTTACAGATATTGTCAAAACATCTTTGGGTCCACGTGGCATGGAAAAAATGTATATCGATATACTGGGAGAAGAGACAATCACAAGCCATGGTGGTGCATTTCTGAGGAAAGTGGATGTCATTCACCCCGCAGCTAAATCCGTCATAGATGCTGTGAATACAGTTGACACTCATGTGGGAGATGGTACGACATCCGTAGCTATATTGATTGGAAGCCTACTTCACAACGCTGAAGAATTATTAAAACTTGGAGTTCCAGTTGCAGTAATAACGAGATCTTACGAAAGAAGTTTGGATTGCGCTTTGGATGTGTTGGAGAGCTTGAAGAAAAAGTCAGACAATACGGACAGGAACATAATGAGACAGTTGATAACTACATGTTTAGATGGAAAAGCAATTTTTGACTTGAATGAAGATAATACAGAATTTGTGGAAACTTTGATTGATGCAGTATGTAGTGTTGCAGACTTGAAGAAGTTTCAAGTTGACATTGACGACATAAAGATTGAGGAGAAGCCTGGAAACATTACACAGATACAACTGATTAAGGGTACAGTAATCGATAAAACAATAGACAGTTCTGCAATGCCAAAAATTATCAAAGATGCCAAGATTTTATTGCTAAATGAACCATTAGAAACAATGAGAGGAAAAACAGAAGCAGAGATAGAGATAACGTCTCCATCACAAATGAGTCAATTCCTTAACCAAGAAAATACTGATCTACTTGCACTTGTAAAAAAAATCGTAGACTCTGGAGCTAACGTCATAATCTCTCGAAAAGGTGTCAATGAATTAGTTCAAGAGGCTCTTGCAAAAAAGGGGATCATCTCGATGCGCAGGGTGAAATACAATGATTTATGGTGGGTGGAAAAAGCAACTGGTGCCAAGACATGTGAAAATATGGAAAATATATCCAATGCAGAGTTAGGTTTTGCAAAAAATGTTTATGAGAAAACTGTAGGTGATGAAAAAATGGTTTTTGTAGAAGGCGGTAACAACCCAAAATCTGTAACTTTACTGTTGAGGGCAAACTTCAAACGATATCTTGATGAATTCCACAGAAATATTTTAAATGCATTTTACGTGCTAAGGAATTTCATTGAAAATCCTTTCGTTGTGCCTGGTGCAGGTTCTGTTGAATGGGTAATAGCACAAAAAATTCGAGAGCAAGCTGTTTTTGTAGAAGGCAAGGAGCAAATTGGAATGGAGCGATTTGCAAGTGCCCTAGAAGAAATACCGTTGACATTGGCACGTAACATAGGAATGGACGTATTGGATGCATCAACACAGTTGCGAAACAAATCAAATGGAAAAGTTAATTGGTATGGAGTAAATTCTGCTACCCGAATGATATCCGACATGTCGTCTTCGGGAGTTATAGAAACAGAGATCGTGAAACAACAAGTTTTCAAAACTGCCGTAGAGGCAACTAACATGTTACTTAACATAGATGACGTGTTCATGAAGAATCTAATTGACAACACGCATTGTCATGTTGACGGACATGTTCATGCCCATCGCGATGGAGGAAAAGCACACAATCACTTTGAACAAGAAGGATTGGAACAGCGACAAATGCATCATTATTTCTAGCGAATTAAAAATAATGTGCTAAAAAAGTTTTGGAAATTACAAAATTTACAATCATTTCAAAAAATGTGAAAAACTATGATCTATTTTTTTGTAAAACAAGATAAATAAGTGCCACAAATAATATCGAGAATAAAAATAAATTGAGATACTGATTAGCAATCAAAATAAATTTCTAGAATGGGGTCACACAAAAATAATGTTAAAGAAATAAAATTCACAATTAATATATTTATTTTAAAGTGAGAATAGGACATTCAATATTTTTGTAGATGCGGTTTATCACATCCTTGTGATCCTGAATATCTGTATTTGGTGGAGGATTAGAGTCTGCAATCAAAAGTCCAATGTTGTTCTTTTGAACATATGTTGTGATGTGCTCTGTTAAGGATTCAACAAACACACATTCTGTTTTTACACGGACATTGAAAGATTTTGCCATTTCTTCAACTTTTTTCAATTCCAAACGTACTTCTTGAATTAGATCATTTTCTTTTTTCTTTTCAGATTTCATGTGAAATAATGTAAAGGTTGGAAGATCCTTATGGAAGCATTTTAGCAGGACAGCATTAGACTCAAATTTTTTGGCTATGGTAAAAGCAGTATTCAAAGACGTGGTGTTATTTTTTGATACAAATGAGCAGATCAATATGTTGTCGAACAGTTTTTCACTTATTATGACCCGAAAATACTATTTAAAATTAGAGTAACGATACGTACTTTATCAAACTTTAGCACGTTTCACAATGTAAAGTATTCAAACAAATCATGCATAAAATAATATTTAGATTAAAAGAAAACAAATACAATTATTGAACTTTATGACATGCTCATGATCATTGCAAACTAATCATTATGTAAGTCAAAATGTAGTGGCAATTTTAAAACTATGTACAGATGTGACGGGATTTTCATACGACAAAAATAGAATGGGAAAACACATCAAATTTGGAGAAAATTCTGATACTGCAAGACTAATCAAAATATTCCACGTAAACTATTTTCAATAATAATGATGATTTATTTTATAATGATGTTCGTTTCTCAAATTTGATCTTGTTAACCCAGTCTATAATTAATATACCATTATCATTGATCAGAAACCAGTAAAATTGTTCAAAAATATTACCGTTGCCCTGATAACCCCCACACATACAAAAAAATCATTTGATCTGGGACTTGCACTGGCAAGGAAGTTTGATACAGAATTATCTGTAATTGAATGTGTTTACAAGACTCCACCAAAATTCTATTTCTTTGAAACTGATTCCGATAAGAAACTTTTGCAAGAACAGATTTCCAAACTCAAAGAAGAATTAAAAAAATGGAAAGAACTGGGTCAAAAAGAAGGTGTTAAAGTAAACACCCAATTTGCTTTGACTGATTCAATTGCTCATTGGGTGATTGACTATGCCAAGGAACACAAAGTAGGCCTGCTGATCGTAGATTATCCTAAGCTTTCCATGATTGAGGCAAATCACTTTGATGACATAATCAATACCATTCATCATAAGGCACACTGCCATGTCCTGACAACAAAAAACTAGCCTCAGAAAACCATTCTTTAACAAAGTAAATTTTTCTACAATGTTTTTTCATTGAGATGCATTTTTTTAATTTATGATTTTTTAATGATTATTGAATGATTATTCTGAAATGATTCAAAAATATGACTGTTATTTTGAGTGATTTTCATTGCAAAATGCCTTCTAGTTTTGTACTCTATCTAGTACAAAATATATTGAATTCCTGTTTGTAAGAACTCCATCATAAGGTATCTACTTTTAGAATCTTTTTTGATGCTCTTTCAGAGATGAACACTGCCAATATGCCCATGATGACTGCAGGAACAACTGTGAGAACAAGTATATCTCCAATCATTTCAAAATAAACAAAATAAATTAAACTTGGTGAGACCAGTTTTCCAAGCAAAGTTTCGTTGAATGTATACATGACATATGGATAGTACACCATGTAAAATACAGAACCAAGTAGTCCACCTACAAAGATTAGCGCTTTTCTACTTTTGTTAAAAAATAGAATAATGTCTGCAATGACAAATGGAATTAAATTCAATGAATAGAACATGATTGAATCAATCAATGCAAAATTTGGAATGATTGCAGTGGAACTATAGATTAACAAAAACAATCCTCCCAGACCACTGATCATTCCGAATCTAAAATCAGATAATCTGAAAATGAGCAAACTAGACACCGAAATTAGCAAAGGAAATCCCAAGGTTGCAACAATAAACGCAAACGTAGGTTCTGGATTAAATTGAAAATAGTCCGTATTAGAGAAAGGCAAGGATAAAGATGAAATAATTCCTGATCCTGCAAGCCATACGGGCATTACTGCCAAAATTAACAAGTACTCATGATGGTTTTTTGATTGTCTGATTTTCAAAAATTTTGATATTCCGATCATTCCGCCCACTGCGCAAAAAAACATCCCTGCAATCAGAGTCAGATGTGGTGGACTCAATAGTCCGTCTAATCCGAAATTGGAATGCCAAACATAATCAAAAGGCCCTGCACTGGACAACAATGCAATCCCAATTAGGCTAATTCTTAGCGAAGAAAAATAAGAATTTTTAAAATTTTGTAATTTTCTCCAGCTGAGAAAAGATACCATTGCACCTATCAAAGATATGGTGACGCCCAAGTATATCACAGCATGAGGTGGTGAAAAAAAGGTGTCAGGCTTGCTTAGTAAGTGGTTTGTAATGTCCCAGCTACCGTCTACTGTGACCAATAAAATGCCAAAACTTGTCAAAACACATCCGATGAAAAAGATATGTTCAGAATGATTGGAATTATAACCATGTGCAAATTTTGATTTTAAATCTACCATGTGTTCTCCGTAAGTCTTTAAAAAATATTAGGGATTTACACTAATCGAATAAACCTGAACAAATTCGTCTTGATGATCTAAAACTCCTTCCTGCGGATAGTGTGAAAGGTTGCTTGTGTGGGGAATGTTGATTGCTTTGACATACACTGAAAAGATCCCATTTTTTTCGGGTGTGATGATTTGTGATAGATTGTATGTGGAGCTAGGGTGCACGGGTCTATTCATTGCCTCAATTGAAGGATATTTTGCGTTTGTGTGTTCTAACCCTCCACTATATTTGGCAATAATTTTATCGCCTGTGATGATGTAGGTGGGAGGTTGGGTAAAGTCATACGTTGTGATCTTTACTACGTTATCAATTTCAACCAAATCTGGGAATGATGTTGAGAGTATGTGGATGTCTCCGTACTCTCCACTATTTTTTGTGGCAATATCCAGTCTAAATAACTCTCCTAACTTGATATCTGTGTCAGATATCTTGACCTCAAAATAAGGCTGTGAAATCAGTTTTTCATGTGACATGTATTGCTCAGGTAAGATAAACACGGTCAATGCAAAATACATTGTTAGAGTAAATGCAATTAACGCAGCAATTGTTATTTTTTTCATATCTTCGCATTCTATATGCTATTAAAAAATGATAAAATTTGAGTAGAAAAAAATGCTATCTTAAATAGATAATCTCCATTTATTCGTTCCTCGTACTGGATACTAAAAACAAATCTTCATACCCGTATTCTGGAAAAAAGTTTACAACAATAGATTTTTTGATCAGTTCTAAATCTTTACCATTCACTCTGTAATTGTATTCGTCTGAGAAATCTGCGTTGTACGTTCTGAATGATTTGGACACGTTGCCGTTCTCCTGCATTGCAGAGCCTCCAACTCTGATTATGGTGTCCCCAATTTGCCAGTACTCAATGTTTTGTTTTTGAAAGTCTGGATGGACTATTCCACTGGATAACTTCCCTACAGTGATTTCAAGATTGCCTGATTTACCTGTAAAACTGAGATATTTTGCAGTTGTAGAGTATTTTTCAGGGCTTATCTCTGACAAAACATGCCCTCCGAATTCCACTGGGATGTGCGGATAGTCTGGATAATGCTTTGCAAAAGATTCTGAAAGAAACGCAGAGCTGTTGCGTATCTCTGTCATGGACAGATTCCTTCCCTGACCAATTACTCCGTTTTCAGACGTGGAAAATTTTGGCGGATTTACATGCATCATGCCGTTTTCATCCATGGACAAATCTAGGTATGGGAGTGCAGTCATTGCAGTCGAACGATGAATCGCACCATATGTCATTGCTCCGTCTATAACTCTGTACATGGCTCCCTGGCATGAATTCTCTATTCGCTGACGTCCCTCGTCTGGCCAATATTTTACAATGCACGCATCATCCAGTGATTTTGCACTGTATGCCCTAAATGCAGAAATGTCGTTTGAAGAACCTCCCATCCATTCGGGCAATCTGATCAGCATGAATAATCTGTATGTATCTGGGTCTTTGGAATGATTTGGATAGTAAAACATCTCTACGCTGTTGGGTTTCATCGTACTGATTTGTGACGTATTGACCGCTATTTGAGAATCATCTCTTGTGGAGTTTGTTGTGATTGGAACAATACATGTATCGCCATCACGTTTTCCTCCACTTTCCTGGCATATTTCATCAAGTGTATGGGAATCAATTGCAATCACAGTGATAATTACCGATACAACAATTATCAGAATAATGACCAAGAGTCTCGCATTCAATTTCTTAGATTATGAATCTCCATGAACAACCCGACTTTCTATCTGAAATTTTAGTTGTCGTGTTAGTATCCCCATTTTCTTTCCAATTGCTTTCCGCCGCATGAGCATTCGCTGGATTCTATCCAGTGTTCATCACAAAATCTGGTGGAACAATGGGGGCAGCGACGAGTTTCCAACTTTACCTCTTTGTGATATTCTTTGGCCATTCCTGTATTCTCTCCCATGCAAAATTCGCAGTATTTCCCCATCAATAACATCCCTGTTGAAAAGTCATCTTCCTAGCAAAACCTCATGACATTCTACCTTGGAGAATGTTCCACAGGTTGCATACACTATGAGAAACGCTACTGCGGAAAACAAGACGAAAAGTCCCATCTGTTCTTTGAATCCAAACTTCATTATACATCACATCACAATCATTGATAGTTTAATTCATTTTCCATCCTTATGTATTAGATAAATTCCAGTAATCATTTTTGAATTCCCTATAAAACAAGTCAGTTATTCGTCATTGGGCTGTCTTAGATTGTTAGGTTTGATTCTGGTCTAATCGCTTTCATCTATCTTCTTGTTGTATTCATCTACTTTCTGATTATATTTATCAATTTTTCTATTATCTTCATCCGTGTCTTCTTCAAAAAGTTCAGGATTCTCTATTTGCGCCTTTTTCATGAGTTCCTTGAATGTATCGGGATCATCTTTTTGAAGATCCAACAATAATCTTCCTATTGATTCGTCCAGATTGCTCATCTGTTTCGTGAATTCTTTGCACCTTTTTGAATATTCCTTCCGGAATCTGCCACTAGCAGTTAAATCCTGTGAAATTAGGAGATAGTTGTTTGAAATTTCTTACCAGTGGCAAAGTAAAGGATCTATATGATGTGGATGAAGACCACCTACTGTTCAATTTTTCAGACAGAGTATCTGCTTTTGATGTGAAATTCAAGCAGGATATTCCACGCAAGGGTGAGGTACTGTGCAAGTTTGCAGAGTTTTGGTTTAACAAATTACCAGTGGCAAATCATTTCGTCAGGAGAGAATCCAACAATGAGATAACTGTAAAAAAGATGAAGATGCTGCCAATGGAATGCGTTGTCAGGGGATACTTCTATGGAAGTCTGGTTGGAAGGTGGGAGAAAGGGGAAGTTTCTGTTCCAAAAGGAACTGATACAACACTGGCAGCAAAGCTTCCAGAACCTGTATTTGATCCTACTACAAAATCCGAACACGATATCCCAATTGACAAATCCACGGCTTTGAAGATGAATTTGGTCAGTGAGGTGCAATATGATTGGCTTGAAGACACTTCTATTGACATTTACAAAAGAATGGCAAATATTGCAGACGATGCCGGATTTATCTTGGCGGATTTGAAACTGGAATTTGGAATGCTGGATGATGTAATTACGCTGGGTGACTCGATTGGACCCGACGAATACAGGCTATGGCCAAAGTCATCCTATGAAATTGGAAAGATACAGGAAGCATATGACAAGCAATTGCTGCGTGACTGGCTGTCTGCAAACGGATTTCAAAAACGATTTGATGATGAGCGAAACTCTGGAAAAGAACCTGTCGCCCCACAAATTCCTGAAGAGATCATCTCAAAGATGACACAAAGATACATTGCTGCATATGAAAAACTAACTGGAAACAAGATTTAGTTCTTGGATGTTCTGTAGATGCATGTTTCTGATGCATTTTGTGCTTTGATATGGTTTGAAATCTAATTGTAGAAATTTTGTTTGTAGTATTTTCTATTTCATGTATGGCATACCTATTCAACTCGATTTTGATTTTTGAATTGTTTCAAAATGCTGTCATGATGGGTGTTTTGGGACATTCTTTTTTTGATTTTCCCTTTTTTTGATATTTTTTGATTTTTTCAAGACACTATCATATTTTTTCTATTATTATCACTTCCATCACAGTGGTATCAATACCATTGAATGCATTATCATTTCCATCACAGTGGTATCAATACCATTGAATGCATTATCACTTCCATCACAGTGGTATCAATACCATTGAATGCATTATCACTTCCATCACAGTGGTATCAATACCATTGAATGCATTATCACTTCCATCACAGTGGTATCAATACCATTGAATGAGGTATGATGTTTGTTGTATCGGTAAAGCGATTATGATGCCTGCCTGATGCTGATAATAGTAAAGAAAAATTGATGCGATTAGACAAAAAAATATGATACGATGATCTTTTAGATCAGATTGAAAGGTAATTCTGTATGTCAACCCTGCTAGAAAAGCAAATCAAAGTTAGTCGTACTGTTACGACAAATATTGGACAGGCCCGTGCAATAGAAGATCCTGCACGTGCAAAAATTGTGGAAATCCTATATCATCAGGCATTGTCCGCTGATCAGATTACCACTGCTCTAAAAAAGGCAGGATTCAAAAAAGCACTTACAACCGTACGTCATCATTTGGAAATTCTAAAACAATCTGGATTAATTGAAATCGTAAAAATTGAAGAATCTCGTGGAGCCATCACAAAATTCTATGGCACGTCAACAAGATTATTGGATTTTCAAACTCCGTTGGATTTTGATTCCACATATTCCAAAACAATTGTGAATACATCTGCAAAAATTGAAAAGATCCTCAAGGGTCTGGCACCAAAAACCATCAAATCAAAGGGAAAAAAATCTGAGGAATATTCTCAATACCTGGTAATGGAAATAATGAATCGGGCAATGACCAACGTTCTTGAAAAATCACGTAAAAAATAAACTTGAAATTGAATATGCCACTTGTTATAATTTCAAAACATGTCCATTCTTATCTAACTTTCAAGTCTGTTCATAGTATCCGTAAACAATGTACTCATTAGATGATGGCAAAACCATTATCAATCGTCATATCTGATGAATATGGATGGATGACAAAGTGGTACGGTTATTTTCAGAAAAAAATCTTGTCTATATTGCCACAATAATGAAGGATGGCTCTCCTCAGGTGTCTCCAGTTTGGGCAAACTGTGAGGATGAGCATATTTTGATTAATACTGCTGAAGGAAGAATAAAGTACAAAAATGTCATGCGAGATCCCCGTGTTGCCGTATCTGTAACCTCAATTAACAATCCCCTTGACATGACCACGATTCGGGGTACTGTGGTGGAATTGATTCCTGATTATGAGTATAATCATGCTGACAAACTTACACAGCAGTATATGGGTAGAGAGCACTATCCGTTCAAGCGCGATGATGAACGGAGAGTCATTCTAAAAATCAAACCTGACAAAGTCTTTGTTTTGCCTGAATTAAAGATGTCAGAGTAGTAATTTTGAATATTTCTAAATTCGAATTTAGAAATATATGAAACTTAGCAAGGTAATGCAGATAAAATTGTATTATTTGCCTAACCTAAGTGATGTAATAGTCATTCCAAATTATTTTTGACTGATTCATTTTTTAAATTACTATTTTTTTCCTATTCACAGTTAGTCAAACAGATGGATGCTGTATCCACTGTAGACTGGTCTTTTTGTGGACGAATAACTATCTTGTATTGGATTTCCTCATCAAATTCAATGTCAAATTGTGTGGTAACTTCTACTGGCTTACCTGGGTCTAATCCCACTATCCATAGATCCTTCGCAGAAAATTCGCCATAGACTGCCTTGTGTTTCTGATCCCTTTCATCAATAAGATATAATTGCCCTCCTGAAAGTGCAGTCTTTTCCTTACTGACATTCTTTGCGGTAACTCCAATCATCACAAACGTATTTTCAGGAACTGTTTCTTTATCTCCCTCATGTGTTCCTTCGAATGTGACAACATACTCTACTGGTCCTACGATAACGGCGTTACCCACACTGGACTCGATGTAGTTTGTTTGGTATTGTGTATACATGAACATCGCAAGTCCCATTGAACCGATAATCGCACCGATTACAATAACGAGTCCTATTCCGCCCATGAATGTTTTGAATCATTTTGGTATATAGTTGAAACGGCCACTTTGGATGGAAGTTTGCACTCAAAAAACCCCCCATATTTTGTCAAAACATGGGCTAACTTGAAAATATTAACTGCCTTACTATGATATCTTATGAGAAAGATCATCTTGTTCGTCGCATCAAGCTTGGATGGTTACGTTGCAAAAAATGACGGTGGTGTGAATTGGCTTCCGACAAACGGTTCCTCGGGATATGACGAGTTTTACGAATCTGTTGACACCGTAATTATGGGTAAAAAAACATAGGACCAAGTGCTGACATTTTGGGCCATATCCGTATGATAACAAGAAATCATATGTTTTTACGCAAAATAGAGATGCAGACAAAGATGAAAATATTCAGTTTGTAGACGATATTGAAAAATTGGTAAAAGATGTCCTTTCAAATCCTGGAAAGGATGTATGGTTAGTCGGCGGGTCAAAAATCATTTCTGTTTTCATGAATTTTAGATTTGTTGATGAAATAATTCTGTCCGTTATCCTGACAGTTCTCGGTAGTGGAATTTCATTATTTACGGATATCCAAAAAGAAATAAAATTTGAACTTATAAAGACCGCCGATTATGGGGCTTTGGTCGAATTACATTACAAGATTTTGAAATAAATCCTTCAATCAATTTACCTATTTTTTGATAAAATGCCTGTTTTTTGACCTATTCATGGGGGGTTGAGCTTTTACGCACGACAACAATACTTTGTACATGTCTAGCTGGGAGATCATGGTGGTTTGGCGGTTGCATTTCATATGTAGGCACAAGTGTTACACCCCCCCTCAAAATTACTGGTTTTGAAATAATGGCATTGTGCTTAATTGGCCTATGATGTGATGGGGGTTTAACGTTCAGGCACCAAATCAAAACTGGAACAAAAGTTTGCCATTTGAGTTTGAAATACTTTTTTCTTGTATGGTTTTTAATTTTTGATGTTGGTAATGATCAGAATGTCTTTAACAGAAATCTTGCAGTTTTTTCATGCATTTCAGATACGCCATCTATTGCATCAAAGACTGATTGCTGATTGATGTTGTCTTTGTCATCCAATACTGCGTACACCGCTACCTTTTGTTTTCCGTCCTCTGTGATTATTTTGTTTATTGCCTGTATTGAATAGCAATAGTCTGACACCTTTTTCTCAAATTTTTCCTTTTCATCTGGACTGAATCCCAAATATCTTGAAATCTGACTATTCTTCATGGTTACTTTTGCACCAATCACGAGAATTCCAGGCTGTGACTTTGGTTCAAAAATATCAACTGGATTTCCGTATGGTCCTGCATGTTTTACTAGAATCTGAAATGTGTTTTCGGGATTTTTTGTCTCCTCAGAGGATAGTCCCTCATGAATTAACCATCTTTCTACACTGTCTCGCATTTTGGATGTGCTCAATATTGTCTTTCTTGCACTGGTTCTATATGATTCTAAATATGATGATTACCCGTCTAAATCTAGTATGTTTCTAAATTCGAATTTAGAAATATATGAAATCTATGGTCAAAACACAACTACCTAGATATTGACATTAAATCCTGAATCTATTCCTGGAACTGATGATGTAATAACTATGTTGAAAACAATACCTATAATCATCATAACCATGCCCAGATATAGGCAGTTCTTGGCCTTTGGCGGATCACTCTGACGTAACACAAAAAATGCGATTATTCCTCCGATAACTCCAAAGAATATGGGGAGCAAAAACCATGCGTTGCTCTTTGGCTTTTCTGGATACATGTATTGAACTATTTTACAGCTACTTTTTTCTGTAACTGTGTAATCTCTATTTCTACTGTTTCTAGTGGATCTTCCACCTGATTGCGTTTAATTGAAAACATCTTTGGTTTTTCAAAGTCATCTGTGCAATCCGGGCATGCGTAAACCAGCACTCTGTGCTCGTTTGGTGCCTTGGGGTTTGATAATCTGGGATAGTAGACCAATCTCGCACTGCAATCAACACAATACCTGTTGGCCCTTCTAGTTCTGACCAATGTAAACCTCCTGCACTGTTAATGATATGCGATCATGTATTAGATCTGTCTTGTCTAACAGAGTAAACAAAATTGTTTCAATCGATCAATGACCTGATTTGAAAAATAATCCTAACGACGTGCCTTTTCAATCATTGTGGAATTTATTGACGTATATGCCACTTCATCATGTGTTGTTATTATGCAAAAAGCGCCTCCCACCAGACTTGAACTGGTGACCATCCGATTAACAGTCGGATGCTCTACCACGCTGAGCTAGGGAGGCACAAATTCATACTTTGATAAAAGTGATTTAATCTTTGCGATGATTGAATCTGATTCAAAACAATAACGGTTTAGTTAAATTTGGCAAAGAATTCTTTAATTTCTTTTGCATGACTCTCCACTAATTCTATAATCTCTAAATGTTCCTCTGCAGATGGTTCCCTTTGATGAACAATTTGAAATGCGCTAAGTGCGGAACCTACCATCTCGCCAACAAAAAATCCGCACAAAAAATCACCAATACTTGAACAATTCCATATCTGTCCGACACGTGGAGATGCCCCTGATTTTTTGTACAAGTCTAATGTCTGAACAATCAATTCCGTTGTTTGCTTGGCAAATTCAGGATCAAGAGTCATTGGGAAAAATTTATTTTAATTTTTCCAGACCTTTCTTTTTCTCAAATACATAAATGCCGTCCAAGAAAACTCTGTGATCTTTGTTTTTAACCTTGGTCTTTAGCTCAATGTTTGCCGCGGTTTGTGTAATGTCCGTCCAAACCTCTCCCGTAAGAATCACATTTTCTCCCTTTGGAACGACCTTTGTGTTTCCAACAATATGTGTGGATCTTGGTGCACGTTCACCTTGGAAATTTTCTATTAGGATTTTTTTACCGTCCACTTTTACTGTAATTGGAAAGTGTGCGTATACGACTTTCATTTTGATTGTATAACCTACGATTAATCCTTCACAGATATTTCTGATGATAGATCTTGCAGTATGTAAAATTGCATAATCTCTTTTTTTCATATAGATTGTTTTTAGGAGAATTTTGCCTTCTTCAATTTTTATGTTTACTGGAATGCTTCTGAAGCTCTTGTGTGTTTTACCTAAAGGTCCTACAAATGACAGCATATGCTTGTTTAGTGTTACCGTGACTCCTTCCGGAATGTCAACTTGATCTTCAAATTTACTTAGTTGCTCAGTAGACATATCCTATCAAAAATCCCCCAATTCCTTTTTCTAATGCTTCATGATGTGACATTACTCCTTGATTTGTTGTAACTAGAAGCATTCCTCTATCATATGCTGGTAAATATTGCTGTTCCCAGATGTTATACTCGTCAGTTTTTACTTTGAATCTTGGTGATATTGCTCCGCACTTGTTTATTTTTGCCAATAGCTTGATTTTGAATTTTCCGCCTCTCTTGTCATCTATGTGTTCAAACTCTCCGATGTATCCGTCTTTTTGAAGCGTCTTTAGAACCTCTATTCCCAATTTTGAAGTTGGAAGAATAATGCAGTCATTTTTTCTTCTGGTCTCATTGTTGGTAAGTGTGACAAATAGATTTGCTAGAATGTTTGTTGCTGGCATTATATCTCACTTGTTTTTCCTGAACCCTAAAGATGTTGCGACTTCTCTGAAGCATCGTCGGCATAGCATTAAATCGTATTTTTGAATGACCGCTGTATAGTCCCCGCATCTCTTACACCACCTAGAACCTCTTCCAAAATCATGTTTCTTCCTTCCAGTGGTTTCGTATGATCTGTCTTTAGGCATTATGTTACAGTAACTCCAAATTCTTTAACAAAATAATCCTTTGCTTCCTGATTTTTGATAATGTGATCTTTTCCTACTCTGGCCTTGTGCTTGCTTCTTGTTCTGATTCCATATCCTGGTCTTGTTAGTGTGAAAGAAACTCCGAGTCCCAAGATTCCTATTTGTGGATCATACTTTACACCGGGAATGTCTATGTGCTCTCTAATTCCAAATGAAAAATTACCAAAGTTATCAAATGATTTGCCGTTAATTATGTTCCCTTTAGATTCTAGCAGTCGTTTTGCTAATGCGATTGCATCGTCTCCACGTACAGTTACTGCTGCACCTATTGGTTCTCCTTTTCTTACTCCCCAATCTCTTTGTTGTGATTTTGCATTTCGAGAGGAAGATTTTTTTCCTGAAATTTGATCTAATGCTCTTCTTGCAATGTTGATTACGTCCCCTGATTTACCAATGCCCATATTCAGCACGACCTTCTCTAAGGATATTTTTTTCATTGGGGTTTCTGTTGTTTGAGACATATGATCACTTTAATTGAATTATTGGTTCTCCTTTTCCAACGGGCATGATGATATCTGCAGGTATCTCGATTTTTCTACCTTCTAATGTTAGGATGACTCTTTTTGGAAGGATGAACGTTCCTTCTTCGACAGCCTCGATGTTGCCTATTTGTCCCACGTTGCTTCCACGTGTGACTAATCCGTGACAACCTACTTCCAATTTGATTACTTCGAGAATTTTGACTTCCGGAATCTGTATCAGGCAGGTATCTCCTACGTTTACTTTGATGTCTGAGATTATTGAGCGACCGTCACTGAATCCGATTTGCAATTTTCCTTTGTTAATTGTTGTTTTACTTTTTACTGTGACCAGTTTTTTCAATTTTTCTGACTCGTTTATTTTGATGGGTTTTAGCATTTTATCCTCTGTTGGAACCATACGGTAAACGTCCGTGACGTTTTCTAGTTCTACGACGTCCATCAATCCTATGCCATGATGAAGTGATTTTCTTACAACTCCATCAATTTTTACCTTGCCTGAGTAAATTACCGCTTTTGCTTCCCTAAGGCTGGTGACAATTTTTAGTGTGTCTCTGAGAAATACTGCTGTAGGTATTGCTTGACTTTTCTTGTGTGGGCCTGGTCGTACCGTAACTACAAATCTTTTGTCTTTTCTGGCTATTCCCCAGAACTGTGGGGCCATTTGACGTTTGAGTTTTTTACTACCTGAAATACTAACCATTATTTCTCATCTTCCTTTACTTTGATTTTATCTACTCCTTTTGTTTCTTTATTCTCTAGTTTTCTAATTCTCCATTTGTCTTCTGTGTTGAGTGAAGTGACTACTAGGTTGGATGTGTGAATGTAAACATCAAACTTGTCGCCTTTTGTCTTTTCTTTTTTGACTCCATCAATTGCAACGCTGTTTTTTGCTGTGTCTACTTTTGCCACTTTGCCATCTACTCCCTTAAATTCTCCTCTTAGTATTGTAATGTTGTCTCCTTCTACTACTCTGACGCTTCTTTTACCATATTTTTTATGAAGATCTTTGGATAATGCACTTCCGAGTTGCTTGCTTTTGGTTTGGAAAGTTGCTTGATAAATCATCTTGTTGCGCATCTTGGTTGGTTTCATTTTATTATACCACCATCGATGCCAAGTTTGCGACTCTTGGCCATTTTTCTGATGCTTCCACAGCTACCGGTCCTTTGATATCTGTGCCTTTTGTTTCACCTTCTGGAGTAATCAAAACTGCTGCGTTATCTTCAAAACATACTCTGACGCCGTTTAATCTTCTAACTGCGTATTTTTGCCTAACAATTACTGCGCCATATACCTGCTTTCTTAATTCTGCTGGGCCTTTTTTTACCACTACATTGCAGAAATCTCCAACTGATGCTGAAGGAAGTCTGGATGCTCTGGTTTTATGTCTTGGAACGTTGATTATCTCTAAAATTTTGGCACCTGAATTATCTGCACAAACAATATTTGCACCGACTGGAAGTACTTTTGTAACATATGGTCTGAATTCTTGTACTCCTTTACCTGCTTGCTTTGCCATTATGCCTTAACCTCCACTACCACATATGATACTGATTTTGATAGCGGTTTGCATTCTGCCGTAATTACATGATCTCCTGTTTCAACGTCTATGCAACCTGGCACATGTGCGTGAATTGTACTTGTACCTCTTGCATATCTCTTAAACTTGCTAAAGTAAATTGGTGCATCTTTTTCCAATGTTATGGTTTGTCTTGCTTTACTTCCTGTGACTTTGCCATCAAAGAGTTTGCCTCTGATTGAGAGTCCTCCGTGAAATGGACAATGCTTATCCGCACATTCTCTGCTTGGTTCTTTAACATCTAATCCTATGTTTTGAGTCATGCTTTTCCTCCTAGTCTGTCAAATGGTCTTTTTGCAATGCTAGTGCCGTTGACTATGATGTCTTTGTTCTGAATTGAAAATTTCCAATTGCTTGTAGATTTGGCAATTGATCTTGCTCCGTTTTCTGTATTAATTGTAAACATCGATTTTGTTTCATTTATGATTCTTCCATTTAATCCTATTACTTGTGGATTGGTGGAATCCGAGATCTCCGTGTGCAATCCTATGAATTCATGTGATCTTATGTTGCCTGCAGTGATCATTTCTTTCTCCTGATCTCCGTCATCTGAGTTAGCATTCTTGCAATGTCATGACGTAATGGTTTTAGTTTGCCGCTTTCTTTTCTTAAAGTCCCTTTAGACGCATCAACTCTGAGCTTTGCAAGCTCACTTCGTGTTTCTTGAATTTTACTGTGAAGATCTTTCTCGTTTAGATTCTTAATTGTCTTCATGCTTAGTCTGGTCATTTCAATCCTGCCTCTTCTTCCTCTAACGATTCAATTTTCTCTATCTTCTTTTCTTCTAGTACGATAGCTTCTGATTCTGACTTTGCCTCTTCTTTCCTTCCTTCTATCTTTACAACCTCTACCTTGTTGTCGCCGATTACGATTTCCTCTACTTTGGCTTTCTTAGTGTCATCTGCTTTTACGTCTTGATTCTGCTTTTCCTTCTTTGGATTCTCTACCTTCATTTCAAATTCTGGAATGAGTTTTTCTTTCTTGGCAATTCTGATCCTGATTCCTATTAATCCCATGGCTGTCTTTACGTGTGCGATGTCTTCGGAGACGATTACTTCCGCATGGTGCCCTGCCCTTGGCAAAATACCTTGAGTATGTTTTTCAAATGCCGAACGATCTCCTCTAAGTTTACCTGAAATTGTGATTTGGACTCCCATCGCTCCGCCTTCCATGATTTGTTTCAATGTCCACATTGTCGCTCTTCTGAAGGCTGTTCCTCTTTCAAGATGTGATGCCATTCTGTTGCACATTACGCTTGGTGCAAGTTCTGGCTTTTCAATTTCAACCACTGAAATCTGTGGATTTTTTAATGCAAAGTCTGTAGCAAGTTTTTCAGTAAGTGCCCTGATACCTGTGCCTTTTCTACCGATGACAATTCCCGGTCTTGTTACGTGCAATGCAACCCTGGTTCCTACAGGTGTCTTGGAAATTTCCGCATGTGAGAATCCAGCATCTTTGATTGCTTCTCTGAGATAATCCTTGAGCAGCATCATGTTGTAGTTGTCTTTGATTACGTTTTTCACTGCTGACATTTTTAAATCTCCTTTGCCACCAGTTCTACATGTGTTAATACGTTGTTCTTGGGAGTAGCTCTTCCCATTGCTCTGGGGGTAAATCTTTTTACAACTACGCCTTTGTGTACCGTGGCATTTACGATTCTTAGTCTGTCCAGATCCATTCCCTTGTATTCCGCGTTTGATTCTAAATTATCTAAAACTTTGATGAATTCTTTTGCAGTCTTTTGAGGATAACGTCCTGCCATCATGCCTGGATCCGATCTGTGTCCGACCTGATTCTTGTATCTTCTGAACGCAACTGCTCTTTTTTTGTTAATTACATCTTGCAAATAGTCTCTGGCCTTTTCAATTGACAGGCCCTTGATTGATACTGCAACTTCGCGTGCATGCTTGTGAGAAATGTCTTTCTCTCTCAATGATGAACGCACGTGCCTTGTCGCATCATAATTTTGGAAAGCGTAATCGAATCTACTCATATCACAATCACTTCAATGGCACGTAAAGGCTGGATCTTGATGCACCTACACCTGGTGCGCCGTGTGAAACCTTTTTGTTCGTTATAGCATATTCTCCCAGATAATGTCCAATCATCTCTGTGGTGATTGTACGCGGAAGGAATTCCTTTCCTGTGAAAATATTTACTGTAACGTCTACCATGTATGGCAGAATAATTAGATCTCTTACGTGGGTCTTGATGGGATTCTTTAACTTGCCTGCTTTAGCAGCCTTGATCTCTTCAATTAGTTTTCTCTTTCCATCTGTAATTCCTCTTGTGAGTGATCTTCTTTGTCTGGAATTGAATAATAGGAATAATTTTTCAAGTGACAAGTTGTCAAGCTCGTCTTTTGCAATGCCTCTGTATAAAAATTCTTTAACCATCCCTCTTCTCCTCTGTTAGTGTACTTCGAGTTCTATGGTCCATATTATAGCATTCCTATCTTTGTTGCTAGATCTCTAGCTTTTGCTGTACTTTCAAACTGAACGAATGCTTTTTTACCATAAATTGTTCTTGCGGTGTTTACTTTCTTTACGTTTTCTTTGTATAGTGCCTTTACTGCTTCTGCAATCTCTGGTTTGCTTGCAGATATCTCTACGATGAAGCAGATCTTACTTTCATTTTCGATCATTGCAAAAGTCTTTTCCGTAATGTACGGTTTGACAATTACCTTCATTGCTTGATCTACGTTCATTGTGTATTCACCATTAGTTCTAGATGTGTCGATTTAATTTTTCCAATCTCCTCTATGGCTGACTTGGAATATACTGTTAATCTAATTGGATCTGAACCAGGTGCCAAATCTAATACGCTCAAATCTCTGGCATTTCTTACTTCTACGCCCGGAAATGCGCCTAGGGCCTTGGAAAGATTAGAAGAATTTGCAGTTACAAACAAGACGCTCTTTCCGACCTTCTTGCTTCTTCCTCTGAGTCTTGACTGTCCAGAACGTGGTCTTCTTGATTCCAGTCTTTGGATATCTTGTGACAACTTCAACGAATCCAATACTTTGGAGATTTCACTTGCTTTGGAAATTGATTCAATGTCATCTGATACTATTATTGGAAAAGATTCTATGCCTTCAATTTTGTGACCTCTTTTCTCTACAAGATCTTTTGATGCAGTAGCTGCAATTGCTGAACAGAGTGCTAGCTTGTTTTCCTTCTTGTTTAATTTTTTGTATATTACCTTCTCGACAATTGGTGGATGTGCTTGTCTTCCGCCTCTGGTTGATGCTACTTCTGCACCCTGGCCTTGTCTGCCACCGCCCCCGCCTTGCATTCTTGCAACACGAGATACGCCTTGACCTGTTGGTGGATCATTGGAGTCTGCTACTACATCCATACCTGCGTTTGGCTTTCTTCCCTGTCTTTGGAATTTATGTGATGTCAAATTAGTGAAAACCTTGTGAATCAACTCCCTTCTGAATGGAGTTGAGAATATTGGCGGAAGTTCTACTTCTGCATCCTTAGTTCCAGTGGTGGTATATGTTGCAGTCTTCATCATATTACAACCTCCAAGATGCTTGGCTTGGTAACTTTGACAGGTGCATTTCTAATTTGACTTCTTAGCTTGATTAGTCTCTTGTATGTTCCTGGTACCGAACCCTTTAGAATGATGAAGTCTCCCTTGACTAGGCCAAAGTGCTTGTATCCTCCATCTGGATTTATTTTAATCTCGTCTGCTTCTGTATTTCCAATAATCATAATTCTCTTGTCATACTCCACTCTCTGATGGAATCCTGTCTGTCCTGCTCTTGGAACCGTATACATGACACTTTGTGGTGAGATTGGACCTAATGAACCAACCTCTCTTACTGTCTTTCTTGACTTGTGCTGTTTCTTCTTTACGTTCCATCTTTTTAGCACACCTTGCCATCCGTGGCCTTTGGTAATTGCTGCAACGTCTACAGTTGCACCTGTCTCGAAAATTTGTTCAATCTTGATTTCTTTTCCCAGTGATTCCTTTACGTGAGCAAACTGTTTTTCAATGTCTCCCCCGCTAACTGATGCTTCAAAAATATATGGTTTCTTTTGTTCCAAACCTGCTGCCCTTGGAGAGACTGCGACGATTGCAAAGATTTCCTTAATCTTCTTCAATCTTTTTTCCGCATTCTCCAATGAGCCTTCAATGTTTTTAATCGTAATTTCTTTTGCAATGTTTTTTGGAATGTCTTCGGCATAGACGTCAAACTCGGCATGTCGTCCGTAGTGATCCTTTGAATATCCGCGAATGCCTAAGATCAAGACTGGCGGAGTTACTAGCACTGTTCCAAGACTTACCAGCTGCTTTCCTGCGTTTGGTACCTTGTCTCTATCATCAATGCTGACAATCTGAACACATCCTGCCTTAAAACCGCAGTGTGCCAAAATCTTTGGTTCTTCTGAGGCATCTCGTTTTGGCCATGCCCTGATTCTTGCCTCCATGGTTTTTGCACGTACCCTGCGTGAGTATGCAAGACTACCTCTGCGTGGTGAATGACGTTTTCGAGCTCCCATGGTTAAATCGATTGCTCAAATTCCCTCTATTAAACCATGGTAACATCGTTAACCAGAAAAATTTATGTGGTTAACGAACTATGCAGATTTTCTATGGTGCCAGTAGTTCTGATGCCGTATTCCATATAGTTACTGCGCCGATGATGACTCCTACTATTCCCAGACCTACTGCCAGTGCAAGGAATCTCTTTTTTTCGGCCATGCTATGACGTGCTTTGGATGTTGAGTATTGCCAGCGTTCCAAACATTGCCTCCTCCAAACGTACGGTTTCTGTTGCCTGGTTTGGGAAAAAGTTTAGTGACTTTGCGTTTTGCACCTTGTTCATCTTTCCTCCGATGATCTCATGAATGCCCTTTTCGGGAGATCCAAACACGACCAGTATCGGTTCGTCCGTTTTCGTATATTTTACAAGCTGTTCCCCCGTTGCCGTTTTACCTTTTCTTGAGGTCATGATTATGTTTCCCTTCCATTCTGATAAGACGGAATACAGGTTTGCTCTCTCTTTAACAGAATAGCCCCAGTATGACGGGACTTCGCTTTTGTCGATTTCCTTAATCGACAGTCTGGGATGGCCTTCCTTGAACTGAACGGTTATTCTTTTTCCGACTGATGCGTTGCCGTAATACTGTATAAGCTGATTGATGCCGACGTCGACGAATCTCTTTCCCTTTACGCTGATTACTATCCCTTCCCTGATGTCTCCTCTGACGATCTTTTTGGAATTGGCTGGAGTGACGTGGCTGGCAATCTTCAATGGCTGCAGCACTCCTGCAAACTTTAGGTCATTCATTTTTGGAAACAGCCTTCTTCTCAAGAACTGTGGAGTCTCTAAATATTTTAGAATCATTACCATGAGGGCACCATCGTTTCTACTCTGTCCCTCTTGGTAGACATAGATCGTATCAATTTTAAAAATCGCACATGCCCTTGCCAAGACGGAAATCTTTCGGGTCTTGTCAATCTTGAGTGATTCGTCTGATAAGGCCGATTCTGGAATGGCAACGGATAATTTCAATTTGCTTAATCTCTCGCCAACTGGGAATAACTATTTTGGATCGTGTGGATATTTCTCTTTAGCAGAACTTGCATACTTAGTAATTTGCTCGTCTGAGACTATCTCGTACAAACCTGTTTCCTTTTTAATGCAAGCCATTCTGATGTGGTTAGTTCCTTCCTTGTCTTCACTTGAAAGATAAATTCCAGCAATAGCCAATGTTGCCGCCTCATCCAATGTAAGTTCATTTTTGTAAGTCTTTTCTAAAAAATCCGTAACCTGATCAGAACTTGATCCGATTGCAATCGCATCATAGGAGATGTATGTTCCGCTAGGATCTGTCAAGTACAATTCTGGCTTATCGTTTACAACACCCCCTAGGATGAGTGCAACGCCATAAGGTCTTACACCTGCATACTGCGTATATTGCTGACATTGATCAGCCAAGTGCTTTGCAATGGTCTCAACTTCGACTGATTCATCGTAAATCATCTTGTTACTTTGAGAAAAGAATCTTGCATTGTCTACCTGACTTCTTGCATCCGGAATGTATCCTGCTGCAGCGACTCCCACATGATCATCGATTTGAAATATTTTTTGAGCGATATTTGAGATCTGTAATTTCCTTGGTTTTTCTTCAACTGCAATGATGATTCCGTCTTTACATTTTACGCCGACAGCTATCGCCCCCCTTCTTACTGTCTCAATGGCATACTCGACTTGGTATAGTCTGCCATCTGGTGAAAATACTGTAATTGCTCGGTCATAACCTTGTTGTGCAGGAAGCATTTGATTCCAATGCTTTGAATGTACAATTTAAACTGTACACACAATCAGGCACGATCACTGCCATGATTGGAGCCTGAGAAACAAACTTAATTTGAAACTGAATCCTTCTGAATTCATGAAATTTGAGATTGAGTTTTCCGGACATGAGAACATTCGATCAAATCACAAAAACACAATTGAGATCACAAAGGAATCTTATCTTACTCTTAGAGGGGATTGCATCGTGGGTGTAAATGCGAATTCAAGCTGCAATGATCTGCCTGAAGAACTAAAAGACAAACTCAGAAGTTCTGATGCCAAAGTGTCAATTTCAATACGTGTAGATGATCATGAATTTGTCATGCATGGAAATGGTCATCCTGATCTCATTCTTACTCACAAGGATGACATCGTAATCCGAAAAAGCAACTTTGTATGTCCGAGAACACTGGCTGTAAAATGTGACAAGGCATCTGATCTGTTGCCAAGGGAAATGGTTTCTTTGCTGCAGGATCCAAACATGAAAGGCACTCTCAGTATTGCAGTGGACTGACACTGTGACAATTTTATAGGCATTGATCTGACATCGTTCGTGGGTCGCAAAACCAATATTTTTCTTCTAGTCCCTTTGGCTGCCTTTGCCGCACTCATCATCGGAGCTGGTATGTATCTCACTTTGTGCAAAAACTCTACAATTCCTTTGGGTTGCTAGGTGCTTACGGATCAAGTTTCATCTTGGAAACGATCATCATAATTTTCCATTTCGTTCTTGCAGTCTCATCTTGAATGAAAAAAAGAATGCTTATCGTAATGTTTTAGCTAATTATGATTCAGCAAGATTTTCTTAAGGCATGATCTATGATGAATTTCATGGCAAGGCCTACGATAGAACTGTCAATTGTAAAAAAACCTACGGATGAAGAGCTACTAAAGATCCAAAATTATTTTAACGAAATGCCTGTAACCGAGATTCTTACCGGACTAAAGTTTGCAAAGAGCAGATGGTCTGCAAAGGATGCTGGAACTCTTAAGGTTGGCAGAAAAAGCATCATCCAAAAGGAAGTGCACTCGGTAACTATCGAACAGGCGCAATGGAGACTAAAGAACTGGAAGATGATGATTGCAAACTATCGCAGACGCGGATACAGCTATCCTACAATTTCCAGAATAAAGAAAATCTTAGTTGAAAAAAGCGAAACCAAATCCTCCTAAAAAATATGCTAATTTGATTTTAATTATCTTGCAGGTTTGAATGATTGATATCTCTTTCACATTTGAGATGATGAAAAGATGTCAGTACTGGTGACATAACATATTGAAATTGATTACGATATGTTCATCTGAGTGCATTCTGACAAAAAATACTTCTTCATTTATTCGACATGCAAGGTTACGACAATTTCAGTTTGATCCTTATCAATGTCATCGTCCAATGCAATTTTCTTGTCAAGGAGTTTGAATTCTTCAATCATGGAGCCATCCTCGTTAAATGTCCTGACCAGTTTGCTCTTTGGGAGGACTGAGACATCGCTGGAATCGTGATACACCTTAATTGAATCCCCCTTTTCTATTATGATTTTCAATCTACTCGTTTGTGTAAGACAAGATTATAAAAAGTAAGATTATGTCATGGCACAGAAAATTTGTGATATGATTAGTGTATGTTGCTTAACACACTTGATACTGGCACTATTGACAAAATTCTTTTTAAAATATAGAATCTATGTGCTGAATCGATTATATGGAATTCTACTGTTCAGAATTTTTCTAATCATGAATTGATGGTTTGATCTACTGATTCAAACACAAAAACTCAATTACGGTTTTCAACTTTTCGTTTAATCCTCTCTAAATTCTAACTGTGTTGTTGGAGAGTTCTGTTAAGTTAGTTTGATACCGTCCAATTTTGTTTGTAAAGAAAATCTGAATTTCCCAATAATCCTTTGATTCAAATTCTAATTGTAAGGCATGTGGCATCAAGTTGCAAATATCATAAAAATAAAAAGAAAAGAGGTTTTGAGAATATCCGAAAATAATCAAGTTTAAAATTAATCAAACGAAACTAATCTAAAATCTTCTACTTTTGGTGTTTTGGTAAACATTCTTTACAATATACAGGTCTGTCTGGTTTTGGTTCGAAAGGAACCTCAGAATCTTTACCACAGTCAGAACATGTACATGGGTACATTTTTCTTTCTTGTGACATGACTCTGACAAGTTTCTTATCTATAAGAACCGTCATTATTGTAGAAAAAAGATCAGCAATGCAGTTGAAATCAAACATATTTTATAATCTGCGTCCATTTTGAACCCCAATATGGTGGCTGAATCCACGGGGAATCTTCTATTTGCCTCAAAATCAGTCTCTGAATTTCTAGAAAAACCAACTGATTATTGCATATGCGCCAATTACAAATACGGCTCCAATTGCACCAAGCAATCCTACTTTTGCTGAGTTAGGTAAATATTCTAAATCCACTATGGCTGTATTAGTGGTTTGTAATTTAAGTAATCAGATTCTAAGATATTTTTATTTTATTTTCAAGTAATCAAGATAGAAAATGTATCGTTAGTTGTTGTAGCAGCATGAGAAACGTTATCAAAGTTTTAATCAACATTGTAACTCTATCTTGATATGGCTGATCTCACTACATATGAAAAAATAAATGAAGATATTAAATTCACAGAAGAAGAAACCGTCGAACTTTTGAAGTTAAGTGAAAAGGAAATACTAGTTCTTGTTCTTTCTGAATTGAAAAAGATATCTGAGAATACTAATAAAAAATAACATCAAGATCATTTGAAGCTTGTTCTCCAAGAAAGGTTCAAGCCTCAATAGATTCAAACCAAGAAAATTAGCCAAATAGTTAATTTTCCAATTTGGAAATTGTGAGTATTTCCAAAGTCAATTTATGCAATAAAAAAGAGAATGAAGAAAAATCAAAATTATGAGTTCCAGATATAGTTATTATCGGGATAAGAAAAAATTCTGATATGGGGTTCAAAAAAGGCATTAACAAATGTGTAGAGTGCGAGAAGAAAATAAAAGAGAATCCTGATGAAACAGGAATGTGCAGTAAATGTGGTGCCGCAGAAACTCGTATTGAAAAAACAATGTACAAAGAATTAATTGATGAAGGAAGATTCCCATAACGTGGATTTCTAAATTTTAGAGTTAGCAAAAGAAAGAACAGAACGGTGAAAATTATCATTTTATGTTTAAGCATCTAATTGGAACCGATGTTATTTGGATCTGAACAAAAGAATACAACTTTTGATAAAAATAATTTTGAAATTATAATACGAATGCAAAAGAATTCATAATTTGTATCATGCATGAGCAAAATAATCAAAATGCAATATCTGAACCTCACTGGAGTTGAATCTAAAAATTATTTTTGTATTGGTGACAAATACTCTGTAAGCGGTATTGTGCGTGACGGTTAGCCATTCGTGAATTTACAACATACATTTTCATTTAGTAATTGGCGGCAGTGTTTCTATATCGTATATGGAGGTTACATAATTCATGTCTATATGTCTGCCATCCATTTGGGACTACTGTGATGGAGTCTGACGTATTAGATGATGCTGAAAAACGAGAACAGCTTTTAGTACAATTTGCGACAAACTATGAATCAATGATGTCTGCGTGTAGCGAAGAAGGACTTGATCCTAAAGAACTTCAGTCATGTCTTGATGCATTTGATGAGGTAAGAGAATTCTGTGCTATTGAGAGTGCAGATCAATGTGGAGATAAACAAATGGAACAATTGGAAAAGAGACTATCTGACATCTGATTTTTCTTAATTCTCTCAAAATTTCATTTTGCTGTATGGGGTATTTTTTTGAAACCAATTTTTTTGTACGTGCGAATGTTCGGTAAATCTATTTTGGTGTGCAACCCAACGGCGATTTGAACTAAAATTACGACTCAGCTCTAGAAAATTGACTATTGATAGTTACTATTTTTAATTTTTATTCATCAAATTCGAAATACATTAAAGTAATTCAGCCAATACATGTCATGGCAGATTTACAACACAGCGAACGTGCAAAGAAAAATATGACTTCCCAGGTTGCCGGAATGCTAAAGTTTTTGCAAGATGATCTGAAGGGCGAGATGAAAGGACTTGAAAAGGCCAAGACATTTCTAAAGTACAATCTCCCCGGGACAAAACAGATGATCGCAAGGCATGAGGCAGGAGTAAGAAAGACAAAGCGAGACATCGCACAGATTACAACACGGATAAAGAGACTTCAGAAGGAAGGCAAAATCAACAGGATTCTATAATTCTTCTCTAATCTTTTTCCTTTACTTTTTTTATTTTAGACAACTTTATCTGCATATGTTGGATTGTTTGTTAATGGCACCAATCAAACCATTCGTATACGATGCAAAGATCGTACGAGTGATAGACGGGGATACCTTTGATTTTGTAATTGATCTGGGATTTTCCATGAACGTAAAGGAAAGACTTCGATTGTACGGCGTGAATACTCCTGAGACCCGAGGGGAGGAAAGGCCAGAGGGATTACGTGTAAAAAAATATGTCACAAAAAAAATTCTTGGCAAAACCTTTGAAATTCTGGTATACAAGAAGGGAAAATACGGGCGATATGTCGCAGACCTGATGCTGACCAAAACCGAAAGGCTAAGCGTTCACCTGTACAAAAAGAAGATGGCAAAACGTGTCATATATGACAAGGCACATGACATTGAGCACCTTCTTGATGCGATAAAGCACGAATAGTGCCAAGATCTGAACCTTCTCTTTATTTTTTAATTATCCTCTGGATGGATATCTATATCATTGATCAAAGATTCCTGTGACGAATCAAAAAGAAAACTGACCTTTTACGATTTGCATTGGGATCTTTATGTCATCCGTGATACCTGTGGCAATAGCATTGTTGTTTCTTGTATTCTGTAAATCATAATGAAGTATCATGATGCCTCAAAGGCACTCTAAGTGGTTATTCTGATTCTCGGTAACGTCTAATTCTTACCTTGAGAAACTCTTTCCATCGCTTATAGTCAGCGTCACTCTTTGAACTGTTTCCATATTTGCTACGAATTATCGCTATCTCTTTGTCATTAAGATCCACGTTTGAATTATCCTTGGTATACATGATGCATTCTGGGCAGTCGTCTATGTGTGGCATTCCCAGCGTATGTCCCAGTTCATGAATGAGCGTACTGGTCAGATTCCATGTCTTGAGCTTTTGTTCCGAGTCCATGGAATAATGTATGGGATCTATCATCCATGCTGGTACTGGTTCTCCAGTTAATGTCCAATAGTAATCATCATTGATTACGAGAATTCCTTTTTTCGTATGGCTTGGAGGGTAAGCATAACCTAAAATTCTTTTATGATCTTTAAGATAATCATCCTCATCACTTTGCTTAAATGACACCGTAATGTCCGGATTCTCATCTTTGTTTACTCTTTTCAATTTCAATGAAGAAATTTCTAATCCCCAAGTCAGCATTGCGAGATTCATTGCAGTCATTTCAGTCGAATCCGAATTACCTCTAATATCCTCTGTACCCTTGATTAGTGCATACGTAACTTCTGCCTTATTCCATTTTTCTTCATCTATTTCTCTGTGAGCTGGACCAAATCCTCCTTCGTCTGAATACGATATTTTGTTTTCTGTTTGGTGATCTGGGGATGATTCTGATATGATGCATGATTTACTTCTAGATGTCTCTTCAACTGCCTTGGTTACGACCTCCTGAGCTGCTGCCTTGGTTACGACCTCCTGAGCTGCTGCCTTGGTTACGACCTCCTGAGCTGCTGCCTTGACCTCTGCCATTTTAATTTCAAAACTTTCTTTATCTGCAGATGATTTTAGTTTGAAGGCTTGTTGTACCACGCGACCTCCGAAATAAAAAACGATCACAGCAATAACCACTGTACTGAAATTCTCAAATATCGTACTGTCCTCTGGCAAGCTAATCAAATCAGTCATATTCAATGATAAAACCAATAGGTAAATCATGATTATTGTTATTGCAAATGACTTACGCATTTCACCTTTTGTTACATTTGGTTCAGCGGATAATCGATTAAATGCCGCTAAGAACCCCACTATAGTAACTACTGTAATAGTTCCTAATGCTCCAAAAATTGCTATATCTTGGCTAATCGAATCAACCAATGCGGGAATTGCAACCGATAATAAAATAGCTAATATGTTAACAATCATGATGACAAGAAAAATATATCTTGCACCGTTCCATCTCCTTACATATCGCTCATCCCTATTGTTTAGCTCATCACTCAAGATCAGTTTTTTGCCTAAACTGTTATTAAAAAGATCAGGCAATGTTGGCCATTTAATGTAAAACTACCTATCGTGGTTCATATTTTTCTTCATAGTATTCGTGATGAGTTTTTCATTATTTATTTTTCAATATGCTAATGATCTGTTTTTTCAAATTTACGTATTGATAAATCAGAATTTGTTATTGAATGTCTGATGAAAATCTCATTTTCTAGGGATTCCATTTGTTTTTCGACTGTTTTTATGCCTGGCCAGTATTCGATTGATCTATTTTGGCGTACAAGCCCCTACCAATTCAAATCTTTTATGTACAAATAGAATTTTTTCAGAATGATAACTCTCTATTTTAGCCCAGTCAGACTCACATCTCTATAGATTTGTGACAACATTGTCACATTGAAATCTTGAGATTAACATTCAGTTCAAATCCAAATAACAAGTTCAAATCTAATTGGGAGCACAACATACATGGGGTTATAGTTTAGGGAAAATATTTCATACTCACGTGTAAATCAATTACCAAAACTTCACAATCCATCAATGGGGAATATTGATGGTTTTCCTGAAAATTATGAAATTTTTGTAGAACTTGCTTCCCCCATTATACATCCATTCCAATTTGCTAATGAGGCAATACCTGCTGGTTTTAGAGTGAATTACAAAACTACAGGCTTGAATCAAAACACAACATACTATGTAGATGTTAAATGGGATCGATGAACCAAAATCTTATCCTCAGATAAAGATATGTCATTTACCACATTAAGTCCTGAGGAAGAACCACTTACTAACAATCCTATAGAATGAGTAAGAGACAGAATAGATGGGAATTTTACTTTACAAAAATAAAACAAAAAACAAACTGCCTCATGAAGATCGATGTTCTATTAATTGAAATTTGTATTTTAGCTAATTTAACAATGGGATCTTAAATCCTGATGGATTCATTTGAGAACTTATTTCCAAACTATCCTGAAATCCCAAAAGTTTACAGTAAATTTGATAAACTAAATTCCCATCAAGTTTAACAAATAATTATTTGATCTTTTTGTCTATTTTTATAAGCATATTTTCAAAATTTTCAAGAGTTTTTGCATGTGCCTTAAAATTAATTTTCATACCTCTAATTACAATTTTAGCAAGCATTACTTTATCTAATTTAATTTTCATTTTATTTTTTCTCATGAAATCTTCAACTATCGTTAGAGCATCTTTTTCTAAATTTTTCTTTAATTCTGTCAATAAATTCTTATCAAATTTATCTTCATATAGCATGTTCAAGGATTTGAATAATACTTCTGATTCTAAAAGATCCTCAATTTCAAAAGATTTTTGATTAGAACGAATTATGTTTTTAACGGAAACTTTCATTATTTTATCTGATGGTAAATCAGAATAATCGTGGTCGTCATCAACTAATGCTATAAATGGTAATTTTAAAGAGGTAAACAATGTAATGTAAAAATTTGATTTTGCCACACCTTCTAAAGGAATTATAAACAGATCAAATTTTGTTTTTGTTTGTTTTTCAATAATTTCTATAAATCCTTGAAGATAGATTATGTCTGCGGGACCTTCAACCATCAATGTTTTTGAACCTGCAATCATGCTGTCGGTAAAATCTACTCCCAATACACTCCTAACTGGAGACCAAGAATCGTGTTTATCTAATTTCCAAAAATTTTCAATAATTTCTGTTTGCATATTTTCTTTTTTCACAACTCGTATAGCCGAAAAATTATTTTTGGGGATTAAAGAAGGTAAATATGTTGAATAAATTATAGTTATGTTCTTGTCTGTATAATCTCTTAATTCCTCCAATAGATCCTTGTGACCGCTAGGATGTAGGAGGACTCCTGGATCGTCTAAAAGTAAAACAGCATTCTGATATTTTGAATTTGTATGACTGGCAAAATTAATGTAAAATCCAATATACCATTGAAAACCTGCATTCCCTGCGCTTGGAGGCAGTAAATTGGTGATGTTTGGAGGATAACAAGTGAATACCATGACTACGTCATTCTGATAGTCGATTACAAAATCTACACGTTCTTGTTTGTATACCTTCTGTATTTTTTGAGATACTTCCCCACTACGTTTTGTAAGATATTGTTTTAACCTAACAACTTTGTCTTTATTTGTTTTCAGATAATCTGTTTTTATGCCTGCTAATTTTAAAAAATTGACAAAAGTTACATGTTTTGATGGATTGTCAATAAGTTCAGTTAATGTTAAAGAATCTTCTAGTCTTTGATAATTTGTAAAATAAAATATTTTAGGCATGTTTTCATAAATTTCAGAAACAAGCACATGAAATTGTCTTTGTATTGAAATATTTTTGAATAAGTTTGATACAGGTTGCTGATATGCAGTTAATTTTGCTTTTAATGGTTCTTCTAATCCTTTACTGACAAGATTTTTTAATGACGCAGCACTATTCATCGAAAAAAGGTTTTTGAAATCAAAAAAATAAAGTGGATCAACTAGGCTGTTGAATTCTTCTACAAATTGATCATTTGGAGCTCTCTCAAAATCAGCATGGTTTTCTCTCCATATTTTTTCCCTATGTTTACAAATTCAGATCTCAGAATCGTCGGATTTTTAAAAAAATATTCTTCATCATTGATGATTATAGAATATTCACCATCAACAAATTTTTGAATTACTATATCTTCAAAGTTATTTGTTATTAATTTAGAAAATTTTAATTCGTCAAGTGTCTTTTCAATTGTATACTCAATTTTTTTTATGATTGGGTCATCTGTATCATTTTTTGTATCCTTATTTTCTAAATCCTCATTTGATTCAACAGTTGATTCTTTTTGGAACTCGATTACAGATTGTTCCATTAGGGATATAATGAATTTTTCAAAAGGATCCTCACTGTCCATTTTATCTGAATATGTTTTCGAAAGGTTTTTTGTAATTTCTTCTAATTCATTTTGTTCTAAATGAAAATTTGCTTTAACTATGGGAAGATCACGAGAATTTATTGATTCATCTTCATAATCAGAATTAATTCCGTTAATTGTGGTTACTTCGGAAGAGGCTTTAGTGGATGTCGTGAAAGACAGATATTCTAAACCTTGTAAAATAGAACTTTTCCCTGCTTGGTTTTTCCCTACTAGAACTATCAATTCTTCAATATTGATTTTCCCAGAGTTTACTACCGAATGAAAATTGGAAATTTCAAACCAAGTTAATTTCACAAAAACGTGATCTCTGTTACATAATTAAGCTTTATCAAAAATAATAATTTTATACTAAAAATCAGTTATTTTTACAGTTAGACGTGTTGATTTTCTGATTTATTCTTAAAAATTATTGCTCTGACTTTCAATTATTTTATCAAAAATATGTTTCAAATTTAAATAAACTATTGAATTTTTAACAGTATTTTTTCATATATTTTAGGCGTTTTACCCTCTGACAAATTCTTCCTGATATGCCATAACGTTGATTTGTTAATTCCTAACTTTTTTCTTTCATCAGGAGTTATAGCCAAAATCTTTTCTCTCAATTCTAAATTATCGGTCCTATTCAGCCGCATCTTAGGAATAACAAAATCAATTTCTTTCTTTTTCTCTAAAATCAAATTAGCTAATTGTTGCAAATTATCTTGAAGTATAATTTGATATGAATAGTTTTTTCCATTCTTGTAATTGTATCGGGTATTAAAGTTTGAATTAATTTTTTCAATTAATAATTTAGCAACATCTTCATCTAATCTTGTATAATAATTTTCTGTAATGATGAAATCAGATTTCTTTATTTTCTTTTCTTCCAGTAACTGAATAACAGAAATATCCATTAGCCATCTGAATAATTCCTGAATGTCATACACTAACGGTGTTCTACTTTGGTTAATCTCATGCAAGAATCCAATCGAGTAATCTAACCCAATCGTATTGATTGACTTTCTTATTTCTGATTCCAAAATTGCATAACCATAATTCAACAGTGCGTTGATCTCATCTGACGCATTATAATTTCTCGAATTTGTCTTGTTCTTTCTTCCTGTAAAATGAAACTCCGGAGATAATTGATGAAATATTGCAGTCAGATTATCATGATAAATTCTAGCAATTCTTCCTTCGTATGTCATCAGTTGCTTGATTGACTTTGAAATATCCTGTTTCTCACTGTTCCTCATTATATCCAACAGGACCAAATCTTCCTTTTCTACAGATTTTCTAATGCTGATAATGTCTACTGATTCATAGAATTTGGATAATTCCTCCAATAAATTCAAAGAATGCTCTACCTTGGCCTGCATCATCTTCAGAGCAATCTCAAATCTATCTGTAGAATCAAGGTACTTTTGATACTGTTTTATGCGTAATTTGCCTGATTTTGGCTGTTCTGGCATTACATTTGCCAGTAATTGACCATTCCAGTTCAGCAACGTCAGATTGATATTGTGTTTTGAGAGCCACCTCATTGCCTCAAATGTAATGTTACCAGTATGGCCGTCAATTATTATCCCATCGTGGTTTATCTTATGTGGATAAAATTCTAGTCTAGTTCCTTTGAGTCTGTTTGTAATGATCAGTTTTCTCTTGTCTACGTTGATTGATGTTCCAAAACCTGTGATTAGTAGAGGATTCAAAGCACAGTTCATGTCATTTTATGATACAATAACTTTGTGCATGATTCCTTTGCTTGAAATATTTGTTCAAGATAAATTCTTATTTTGATTTTCAAATGCCTGATTGAATTTCATTACAAATTCAAACATACCGTAACCATCCCACAGCTTGCACAGTTTCCATAGTGTCTTTTCTGGTACAAACAGAAATGGCCTTAAAGATGGCATTGATTTTAGAAATATCATTATTGCGTCTGATATCATCATGATGTTTGGCGGTTTTGGAACTGAATCTTTTTGTACACCCTTGGCATTCTTTTTTTGCTCCTTGTAGATTTTCATGACCTATTTTTGTATCTCCTTTGTCTTTGTTGCAAGTTTTCTCTCAAATGCAACCTCTTTGATCATTGGAATTACCTGCTCGTTCCATGCAACATCAAAGTCTTTTTGCTCCTCGTTGATCTGTGACAGATTATTCTCTGTAGAATCTTTTCCACTGGATTCTTGTATGGCATTTAACGCATGAGTCCTGTACAAAATGATTGCAGCTGTCAGCAGGCCAATCTTGTTTGTAATTGTATCAAGGGCATCTATATGATGAATGCGGGCCGGTTGACCATGCATGTACTGAAGAATTTCATCGGAGACAACCTTGAAGAATTCCCTGTTTTGCAGCATTCCAAGCAATATCTGTTTTTCATCAGAATCAAGTGATTCCTGCCATTGACGAATTTGGGTGGAATTTATGGTATCAACTAATCTTTCCAGATTCGGATAGCACTTTTCATTTTTCTCAACAATATACTTTGCATCTTCTAGTTCATCCAATACTGAATAGAGATTCTTGCTGTTGGGTGGCTTTCCATGGGTATTTTGCACAATCTGCCCTAATCTGTACCTGGAAGGATCTTTTTCCAGAAATGAGGCTAGAAAATACTCTGATGTGAGTCCCTTTCGAAGCAGATCTGCGGTGTTTTGAGTCATTTCTGAACTAATCTAGTATTTCTTGCAGGGTATATGTCTTGAATTTGCCCAAGAGCCATACTTTGTGATATTCTCGATTGCACTTCTATTGATTGATTAATGATGTATAACACAAAACCAGTTGCTGTTGATTGCATAAACTGCTCATACCAGTGGACATACACCAAGGGAACACCAAATTACAGAATCAGGTGTCCCAAGTGTCATTCGTCACAAAATGACCTGAACCGAAAGGTATTCGGCAAATGGAGGCCATCATTATGAAGGCCATTCCATTGTACAAAAGACCTTGGAGAAAACTCTCTCCAAGGCAAAAGATGTTGCGTGAAAAGTCACTTGTAGTGATTAGTGAATTGCGCAACAGCAAAACCAAGACGCTACCACAAGTAGCAAACGATAACGACATTACTATCAAGAATGTCATCAAGCACACAAATGGTTTCAAGAAAGTAAATAAAAAATTAGTTGTAAAGAGATGGGACCGAATACAGAGAGTTATGCGGATTAACTCCAAGAGTCAAGAGAAAAGTGTAACGATAGTTGATTCTAGAACTGCGTCAGTTGTTGGACGATACCACAACGCGGTAAAACAATTCCTAAACACTGGTGATAAAACCAAACTATCCAAGTTTAGAAACAAGAAAATCAAGGATAGTAAAGGAAAGTTACATCAACTTGAAACCAATCCTGATGAGATAATCAAAATCAATCAGAGAATAGAAGAGCCAGAATTTTTTGAGGTATACAATACAAAATGACTGGAAATAAAACCACTTTTGTAAATAAAAATACCTGTTTGCAGACATTGCTTGGATTTTGTATTGGTAAACTCAGAGATGATACTCTTGATACAATCGATGAGATTGAATCTTGGATAAATGAGATTGTCTGCAAATCAAAGAACAAATCCATGCAGGAAAAGAAGAATCGATGTGAGGTTTGCAACTCTAGAGAAGAACCATACAATCTTGAATTGCACCACATTGCAGGAAGAAAGCACGATTACAGAACCATCACGGTAGACAAGAAATGCCACTATGAGTTGAGCGAATCTCAGAAAACTTGGGATGGTAGATGGTTACAAAAGGACCAGCCAGAAAATGTCCGTCTTGGGTTCCTGCTAATGGGAATATATGATGTTTTGATGCTAAAGGGCAGAAACACCAGAAATAGCGTATATGAGGAGTTGGCAAAGAAACTGCGCCAAAGAATCTACCAGTCGTTGAACATGGAGGAAGATTACGTATGAAACTGGGTAAAATAGGCACGATCAATTCACCTCAGGCAGAGCCAATCCGCCTCAGATGTTACACTGGAAACTACAAGCCTGCCTCACACTATTCTCACAATGAAAATGCTAACAATGGAATGGTGCTGACTCTTGCCACTGAGACAACTTTTGACCAACATCAGACATTGACCTTTGGCTCCTGTGCAGTCTGGATTAACGGTACATTGTACAAGATTTGCCTATTTCATGATGAGAATCTTAGTCAGAAGAAAGTTGATGTGATAAGGCAAGTTGGAGATACACTGCAAAAAGAAAAAGGCTGCATTGTAACTGTATCATCCAAAGACGAATTTGTTACAAGGGTATTCTACCCGTATGTCTATGAGGCAAGGGCAAAGTGTATCGGCTTTGACTTGCCATACGAGTTATCTAGACTTGCAGCATCATGGGGAACTGCAAGAAAGATACAAGATGCATTCTCTATGAAGCTTGTTGATTGTATTCCACGTCTCCCTGCAATCAGGATAAAAAGCATCAACAGTAATGCGGTATTCATCCAGTTTGTAACTCCGTTAAGAACTAAAAGTGAGAAAAAGCAAATTCCAACTCACAAGGTGTACAGAGGATACTTCCTTGACCTAAAGACTCTGGGTTATGCAATGAGTAACGAATCATTTGATGGAATTAATCATGTTGCAAGTACATTTGGTATTGATGCAAACTTGCAAAACAAGAAGGGAATCACAAAAGATGCAATTATGAATAATGTGGAGAGGGTATTAACAGTACACAAACTCCATTCCAAAATCATTTCTGTATTGCAGGATACATTTTTGGTAAAACCAAACAATGCAAACAAGTTGTATTCTCCGGCATCAATTGGAAAACTCTATCTGGAAAAACTAAACATCAAGCCACTCTTGGAAAATACTTCCGACTTTTCAAAAAAGATTATGGGACATTTAATGTCTGCATATTATGGCGGCAAAGTTGAAACCAGAATTAGGAAAACTCCAGTGCCAGTTACGTACCTTGACTGCACCAGCACCTATCCAACATTATTTTCACTGATGGAGATGTACCAGTTTTTGATTGCAGATAAGATGAAAACAGGAATCACTACAGAGAAGACTCAGAAATTCCTTGATGGAATAACACTACAGGATATTTCATGCAAAGAGACATGGAAGAATCTTGCCACAATATGCAAGGTAGTACCAGACGGCTCCATGATTGTGCCTGTTCGCTCTGGATATGGCTCCAAAAAGACCCAAAACATAGGCGTAAACTATCTCAAAAGTACTGATGGGACAAGCTTGTGGTATACAGTAGCAGACCTTGTAGCCTCAAAATTGCTTACAGGCCATACACCTACAATTGAGAAAGCAATTACGTTTCATCCAGTAAGAATACAGCAAAACATACCCGATGAAAAAATAGGGATTTTCAAGGGAGTGACAGTCAATCCAAGAAAGGAGAATTTCATCGAGCAACTAATTGAGAAGAGATTGGAGATGAAGCAATCATTATCTTCTGAAGATTCTGAAATTGGCAAGACAATTCAAAACACGATAAAAATAATTGCAAACACCGCATCATACGGGATTCACATCCAGGTAAACTCTGAAAAATCCGAGAAACAAAATGAACCCGTAATGGTTTATGGTGTTGATGATGAATCGTTTTCCGTAGATCCTAGCACTCTGGCAAGAAAGGAAATTCCTGCAAAGTACTTTAATCCAATACTCGGAGTATTCCTGCCTGCCGCTGCAAGGTTGGTTTTGGCAGCAGCTGAAAGTTTAGTTATGCAGCATAGAGATGGATACGTCGCTTACATGGATACAGATTCCATAATGGTATCCCTAAAGCATGCAAATGAGATTCAGGAATTTTTCCAGAAACTCAATCCGTATGAAAGCAAGGACGTACAGATTTTTAAAATTGAAAAATCAGGTGATAGAAAACTGTTGGAGAATATCTTGTTCTATGGAATATCATCCAAGCGGTATGTCTTGTTTGAATATGATGGAATAGAAAACAAGTTCAGCATTCACAAGTTTACGTCTCATGGATTTGCACACCTATTGGATGTTGATGAAGAGGGATGGTGGCATGACATTCTGGAGATGCATTATTTTCCAGAAAAGAAACAAGAGATACTTGGCAAGTATGACACCGAATATGCAGTATCCAAGATGAGCATCACGACACCAAACGTGCTGAAAAGGTTTCCCAATCTAAGGCCATTCAACAAAATACTTGTCGGTGCAGGATACAAGACAGATGAAAAGGGCAATGCGGTAATCACAACTTTAGCATACCTTGATGAAAAGCAGAGAGAATGCATCCAGTACATGCCGTTTAGAAACTATACGACTGGAGAGAGATATTCAGACTCTGCAGATACTGTCCCCTATTGGAAGCCGTTAAGTGAAACGTTGGATGACTATGCCTGTCACAAGGAGGCAAAGTCAGGAGGGGATGTTGGCTTGTTACCCAGATTACGCATGAAAATAGACCAAAATTTGATAAAATATGTCGGAAAGGAGGTGGCAAATCTTGATGCCTCCAATGTGCTAGGAGTCACTGAAGACTCTGACAGTTGTACAGTCTATGACAACCTGGAAAAGAAAATACTGGAAATTAGACCAAAAGATTCCCACATGTTTGGAATTTCCAGAAGCAACCTAATCTCGTTGCAAAAGAAGATTAGGGAAAACGGAGTGTTGAAACTCCACAAAAGAACAATCGAGAAAATCATTTCTGGCAGTAGTATCATGGCCAGGGAAGGTGATGTAATATGATGATAGATGAAAGCAAGGTTGTTGAAACCACATCTAAAAATAACAATGATTCCGAAAATGTCTTCGCTGGAAAAAAACCACGCAGCAAAGAAAGGGGACCTGACAAGAAACCTCGGACATACAAAGTAAACAGCATGAGTAACCTGACGCAGTTTAACCAAAGACCCGAAGAGTTTGCAAAATATCTCAAGGAAGAGAGGGGAGTAGACATTGCCGGAAACTCTGGAATGGTAAAGGCCTTCTTGATTTTTGGCGGAGTGATGATTGCAATCTTTGGAGGGGTGTGGTTGTACAACCGCTACAAAAATAAGGGAAACGACGACAGCACGTAAAGCTGATGCTGATGTTGGAAAGGCAGTTTGAAACAACTGCTTTTCTGATATTTTCTATCAATTCGGTGGAATAATCTATCAATTCGGTATCAGTTCGGTTTCGGAGATTATCAATTCGGTATCAGTTCGGTTTCGGAGATTATCAATTCGGAGCAATAATCTATCAATTCGGTAAAATGTTCCGAAACTTTCCGATAGTTTGATCGATGATGTCCATCAGTTTGGTATCAGTTCGGAGATTTGCCCGAAACTGTCGAGAGATTGCCTGATCGAAACAATCAATTCTGATTTCTGGTATGTACGTGCTTTGAATATCAAGAGCAAAAGATTAGAATTGTTTATGAACTCCCTAAATTCGTCTAGTAACATTGTGAAATACTTTGTAATTTTTCTGGTTTTTGGCCTGATGTTCATGTCATCTATTTCTTCGAGCTATGGTCTGATTTCAAACGTCTCTGAATATTTTGACGAGAGGCCAAACTTGTACAAAATGGGTTCCAGAATTATGGAATTTGTAGCGGATCCTGATGATTCGGCATGCACAATTTCCAATATCAAAATATCTGACACCGATCTACTTCGGAATCCAGATATCAATTCGGATGATGTTGACAGTCATCTTTTTGTAGTTTTAATCGAATCCGCATCTGACTCTTATCGTAAATTACAAATTGCATTGCCTGAGGGTGATGGACATAACGGCTACTGGACAACTTTGTACCGGGAACCTGCAGATGTGATGAATGGATTTCATGTCATCTATGATGATTCCACAAGATCATCTCCATTTGTTGTTGAAACAATGCATGCAGATTCAACAATAAACAAAGACGAACATTTCAATGAACACCTGGAAGGAAATGGCAAGTTCAAAGCATACGGTCACCTAGTAAAGTCTGGCAACTATTACGTTCATTCAGTCCTATTCAAATCCGGCCATCAATTATTAGAAACAAACCCATGCATCATCATACTTGATTGGAAATTTTCTGTAAGCGATGATGGCACTTTCTCAACGAAAACGCCGCAAGCAAAAACTGGAATGTTGATCAACATCACTGATCAGTTCTCGTTAAAACAGCAACTAGATCTGGGACTCTCATCATGGGAAATAGAATGCAAGGAGGATCAGTCAATACTGTCTCAAAAAGAACATTTTTTTCATGAACGCAGAATAGCATGCGTGACGCCTGAAACCAAGACAAAACTGGTAGAACGGGGATGGAACCTGGCCGCACCCACATTTGAGCTGACATATTTTGAAAAATCTCAGGAACTGGAAATTGGGCAAAAGTTTGAGGATTTCATGAAAAAGCAAGGCTACAACAACGTTCCAAGTGCGTTTGTCATTGGAAAATATAATTTCAATAACGATGGAAGCATCACATACTTCTGCGGAGAATTCAGGGACATTGACGTGAATTATTCTCATTACTTTAATGGCGCAATAGACGGCTCTGGAACGCTAAAGTGGGACGGAATACAAAAGCAGTCTGCATGGTGTGCGATAAATGATGATGCGCATCAGTTCAGTTTTACGTATGATTGGGAATTAGAAAATGAAGACTAGATACAAGATTTCAATCATTATTGTTGCAATTATTGTTGGAATTTATACGGTGTTGCCACCTGCTTGGACAGTCATTTTGTGTGATGATCAAATTCTGAATCTAGATAATTGCTTAGATTATCTGCAAGAAAAATATTCCAAACTACCCATGTTTGAGCACTTTGCAGAGATGTATCCTGATGCAGAAGGGCTGTATATCACATCTAGTAGGTTTAAGGCAGAAAGTGTAACTGGGAGTTCCACATTAAATGATAAGATATTTGCATTTCTTGAGATGAATCTAAATGATTCCACTTTTCATTATGCATGTCAAAATCACAATCTTGGAGATGACTATGTGATAATTGAACTTGAAAACATCACAATACAAGACCTAGATGACAATAATTGTATGCTTCTGAATCAATTAGGTGGAGAAAATGAAGAATAAGTTTTTGATAATTGTTGGAATAATTACAACTATAGGAATATTATCCATTCCTGAATCTTTTTCCGAAAAAACAGATTCGCAAAATGTAGGACAAATGGAATGGCTTGAAATAAACAATCATTCTAAAATTCCAGCATACAAAATACAAGTTGTGGATAATGATATGAATAAAAATACAGGTGAGATTGACAAGTTTAATATTCACATTTGGTCTAATTCGGATCCTACAGGGATCATAGTTTCAGTGTATGAAACAACGAAAGATTCTGGAATATTTGACAGTCCTGTTTATTTCTCCGAGGATGTTTCTACAGGACAAAGATTGCGCGCATATGACGGGGATGCTGTAACTGCTGCATATGAGGACCGTACGTTGCCATCATCTTACACTTCAAATGAACTTGAAGTCTCAGATACCATTACAATTTACTATCCCATAATCAATTCACTGGAAAATAAAAATTCATCCATACGAATCGAGGATGAAACGTTTTCACGCCAATCACTGCAGACAGGCGAAACAATATCTGAATCCGGCATGCTTACATCCATAATCATGGGCAGTATTGGTCCGATTCTGATCATGTTTTTTATCGCACTTTATGCAGTCAAAAAAATTAGGGCAAAGAAGAGTATTGAAAAGCAGAAATGAAGACTAGGCTTTTGGGATAAAATTAGAAATGACTTGCATATGCCTTAGTCTCGAGATAGTGTAGAACGCTTTATGAGCATCTCAAATTCAGTTCGAATGGTTGTGAATCATAAAAATTTGATCATATTTTCATCAGTTGTAATAGTCATTATTGGCATTTCTTTTGGCCTTGTGTTTAACCAATACGTGGAAGAAAACGGCCCCATAACATACATGAAGTATTCATATCAAAATGGTACCGATACCATAGTTTGCGATAAAATACCCCTGATGCCGCCCTTTAATTGTGAAATACAAGAACCGTGAAAATTTGTAATTTTGAACGTACTTCTTTTATTTATCGTTCAACATATTCCAACATCTGGGCATCAAGGAAATGAAAACTGAATTTCAAATAATCATGATCATGATTCTGCTAGTTTCTGCATCTTTGTTTCTCATATCTCAGAATCCTGATGACACTCCAAAATCATCATCCTTTGATAAATATTCAGATGAAATAGTCCAAATTAACGAAAAATCAAAAAAATATCAATCAATCAACGATGTGAGAAAATTCGATGAATCAAAAAAATTAATGCAAGAAAAATTAGGAAACATTGCAAGTGATTTACTCGGAATAAATGCAAGCGTATCTGGCATTGACTATAATTTTCCATTGACTGATGGGCATCAGGTTGAAATTATGGGTGATGAGTCATTTCCAGTTTGCAATGTCACAGAAAACATACCCGTTCATCTTCAAGAAATACAAAATACAAAAAAATTCCAAATGTTTGTTGAAAAATATTTCAAATATCCCATAGAATTGAATTTGCAGGATGAACGAAGACACGATTCATCGTTCCATTATGGATTGATTGCAAAGTCTGATGATGGGCAAACTGCATTGACAATGTTTCATGTAAATAGTTGCACAAATCAAATCACAGATTCTGAAAAATATCTTCTATCTTGTCGTAATGGTGAAAATGAGCATATTTCTTCAATAAACAAAAAGGATGTCATCGCAAGCTTGAACCTAGATGATTTTTGTACAATTCCACTTGATAAATGGAGACAGTCAGTTTACGATTATGGTAAAACCCTATATGAGGATAAGGAGAATTGCAGAGCAAATTCTGAAATTCCTGAAATAGATCATGAGACAATCCCAGGATGTCAGTCAGAAATGTACCGATTAGGATTACTTGGCAATATCGTTGGAATGCTAGTCTCAGATACTGATGAAGATGTGGTCATAGAGGAAAAAATCAGAGAATACAACAAAACGTATCATGGCCTTCCGGATGAGTTATTGCAGTTACTTGAGGAAAAAAATGAAGACTAGGTTTTTGGTAATCATTGGAGTGTTGATTGCAGGACTTTTAGCAGTTGTGTTGTTTGATGATGGCACATTTTCTGAAAATAACATTGTGATGAAAAGTGATGCAGAAATCCTGAACGAAATCAACCTACAGGCAATTATCCATCAAAATACCGGCAATCATGAGAATCTTGATGGACAGTTAATCTTGATGAAAGAAAAACAGGCAGAAATTGCATCCAGACTCCTTGGAGTGAATATTTCTGACGCATACGTTGCTGAAGGGTGGAACTACCCGTTCAAGAAATCATCCGAGATAGCCGTCTTTAATCCAGAATTTGAAAAACCAATATGCGACATTCCGGAAAAAATTCCCGTACATCTACAAATGATTCAACAGTCCGAGATGTTTCAAATGTTTGCAGAAAAATATTCTCCGTATCAATTAACAATAGACATTTCTGATGAAAGATACGGTATAGGATTGGTCCATTATGATCTTATTGCAACATCAGATGACGGACTGTTTTCAGCAAGTACCGATTTTCATCTAGATTCGTGTAGTGATGAGATGAACCGGTCATACTTTCTATCCTGCAATGATATGAAAAATGAGGGGCGTATCTCCACGAGAATAAAGTCAGAAATAATGTCCAGTCTTGAAGGTAGCGAATTTTGCAATATTGAATTGGAACCATGGCATCAGGATCTTTGCATCTATCAGGCCAAAATTTCAAATGAATCACGTGAACTCACTCGGGGAGATGTTCCTGTGGATTTAGATGGTGATCCATCACACAAATTCTTTTCAGATTTTGAGAGGCTGGGATTTCTAAATGACATCACTCGAACTATGAATCCGATGATTATGATAATGAAGAAATGCAAGATGATTTGACCAAATACAACAAGAAATTTGGCAGTCTTCCTGACGAACTTTTGGAGATAATTGAGAAGAGGAAAAATGAAGGCTAGGCTAATGATTTTGTCTGTATTTGCAGTTTTAATTTTATCTGATTTTCCTGATGAATCCTTTGCAGATAAAAGAATCAAGCTGTATTTGGGACAAACACTCAGTACTGAAAATCTCAAGTTCACTCTTCATGACGTATATGATTCACGTTGTCCTTCTGACGTCACCTGTGTTTGGGATGGACAGGTGACTGCCACGATTCAGATTCAAAACAATACTCACACGAAAATGATTGATTTCATGCCTCATGACTCGTACGTATTTTTCTCACCATACAAGATCATTTTACTTGATGTAAGCCCATATCCCGTCAGTACAGAAAAACAAGATGATCATGTAGTTACGCTTCTAATGCAAAGTCGGGATGAAGTGCTCTCATGTGGAAATCACATGACAGTCAAAGACGGATTGTGTGTTCCAGAATCCCCCAGACCTCTTGATTTTAGAGAATCAGGAGACGGTTTGAGTTTATTGTACACTTATTCTAGTTTAGGTTTTGTAGGGATTGTAATCGGATTCTTTGTGATTAAAAAATGGAAGAATAAAAAGTGAAAACTGCACTTTTGATAATTATTGGAATTGTATTAATGATTGAAGGATTTTCATCAGTATTTTATTCATCATTTCTGATGTTTCCGCCTACCGAACCTCCAACAATGCGACCAATTGAAGGAATGGATTATGCTTTGTTTATGTATAAACAGGCATTTTTGGTTAGTGGAATAGTTGGAATCTTTGTAACTATTGCAGGGATTATTTTCTGGAGAAAAAGAAAATGAAGGCTAGATACACGATTTCAATCACTATTGTCACAATTATTGTTGGAATCTACGTGAGTCCCCTTTAATCTCAAAATTTGAAAAGTATCTTTACTACGTCTTCTTTAAGTGCATTTTTTAAATCAGTTCTACATCTATGAAAGAAATTTTGTCCCTAGTTGTCGTATTTGCAATGTTTGAAGTAGTTTTTGGTGTCTTACCTTCAACATATGCTCAAACTTCTGATGTTGAAACTAGTGAGCAAACAACCCTTAGTAATGAATTGTTGAACAATCCTCTGGCACAGGAAATTTTACAGAAAATTGAGGAATCAAAAAGAAAGATTGCCAAATTAGAACAACAAAATTATGATAATCTGCAAGCACAAAAATTCCTTGAAGACAGGCGTACAGTTGCATTAGAAAGGTTGCATCAGGCTTTGATTTCATGGGAAGAAAAATGGCATGAATTCTCACCAAAAGTGGCATATCAGAAATTCATTGATAAAATGCCATCAGACGTTCAGGGCACTTATGCAAAACAATTTGAATTTACAGAGAAAAAGCATGAATTGGGAGTAACTGCAAAAACCAATGCACTTGATAATAGAATGACTTCTCCTAAAGCACTACAAAAATTCAACAGTGCTGCAAGATCAACGGTATCTGAATTATCAAACTACAACGAAAAAATTCAACCAAATTATGCTGAATCTCTTAAGAAAAAAGTCTCTGAGAGAATTGCATACTGGGATGACCGGATAAATGGTCTCGATGAACGAATTGAAAAAGACAGATGGATCATAGACCGAGATTATTCAATTCGATTATCAAGCTTGACTCAAAATGAGCGAGTCGATATACGTGAAATTATTCAACTCTATAATGCAGAAACCATGACACGTATCGAACTTTCCAATGAACTAGGTGACATTCGTGAAAAATACAATCCAATTAGAGAGGAAATTCTAAATGTAAAAGCAAAAGCACTGTCAGAACTGGAATCAAAATATGATAATTGGCTGCCAGATACAATGGAAAATCTGATGTCAAGTCGACATCCAATAGATGCCAATATTGCAATAGTCTGGAATTCTGACACTGAACGTTACGATGTGGTTTCAACAACAACTGCATTTTCAACTCCTAACCAACCCATCATAACAGGACTTGTGTCTTCACCGACTGAAATTCAATTATTCTGGCAGTCTCCGGCAAGTATTGATGGCGTATTGGTTATGGGATATAAAATTGAAGCAAAGGCAGATAATCAATCATATGTTGTACTGGCAGAAGACACTGGAACCAGAAATACATCGTATACGCATACAGATCTGATCAACGGTGAATTTTACACATATCGAGTTTCTGCAATTACTGATGCAGGCGTTAGTGATTCTTCCAATAGAATTCGGGCCAGTACCGCAACGACCACATTTGGATCAGCAAAATAAATCTCTAATTTTTCCCTTGGTTCAAGTTCCGCATTTCCTGAAATTACTATAGTATCACCGTAATGATATTCTTGTTTATCTGTTAAAATTTCAGCCTCAGCAATCCCAACACTCCCAACCAAAACGATTGAAAGCCAGAACAAGAAGGAATTTCATGACTAGAATTCTAATTTCTCATAGTTAAGGGAAGCGGAGCAATCATGAAGATCGTTTGCGAGTGTGGGTTTGAGAGGTTGGGATGATTTTGTTTCAAATAGAGATTTTCTAGATCTTAAAGTGTGGAAACCAAAGAGAGTATGCAAATATGAAATTTAGGGGACGTAAACAACCGCGGTCCATACAATTCCACGAATAATGACCCCTGTTGCATTTTCTGTCCACTCTTTATTTTTCGGTGAAAACACCATGTACAACGATGTGCTTGCTACGATTCCGACAATAATTGCGGCCATTGGACCTACCCATCCTGCAATTGGCGACATCAGAACGTATCCTGACAGCATTCCAAGTGCGATATTGTTGAATGTGAATATTTTGTCTTTATTGCGTGCCCATAAAATGAACACCCATGTGGACGTACTTGTAACTATTGCAATTATGGTTACAGTAAATGCGGAGACAGTAATGCCATCTATCAAGAGCATGTCTCCCATGTTTTGATAAGCCCAATTGGTGGTGGTGACAATGGCTATTGCAATAAAAATAAAACGTATTGCATTTACCACGTTTTATTTTATTCTGGATTTCAATAAATACTTCTTTTCTATGCTTCAACCAAAACGGCAACGACGGCCAAAACGATAACGGAAGCGACAGGTTTCATGACTAAAATGATATTTGATCATAGATGATGATTACTCTGAATTGGGATGAAAAGAAGAAGCATCATCTCATCCGAATACAGAATGCATGTATGTCATTAACGACATTTGTGTTGCAGAAATCCAGACATATGATATTCTTCTGACGATGGGAATTCCACAGGTGAACCATATCATCAATGGAATGGAGGCCAAGATAACTGAAAGCAGTATCAAAGCAAGAAGAAATTTTATTTTGAATTCTTTTCTAGCCATTCCAGAATCTCAAAAATATGTTTGTCCGGAGGGAAAATTGGATAAAATACCTTGATGATCCTGGATTCACTCATAATCAGCGTAAGTCGCTTGTACATCATCCTACCTTCAAATTGAAATGTTGGAATGTTGAGTTTTTCTTGAAATTCCAAATTACTGTCAGAAACTAATGGCTGTAAAAATTTTCGAATAGATAATACTTTGGTCAGATCATCAATTGACTGAGTTGAAATTCCGATTGATACGGCATCATATCCTTGCAAGTCATCATGGTGTTCACTCATTGAAATGTTTTGAGGGGTGCATCCTCGTGCACCTGGAATATCATCCCATCCTGATGATGGTGCTACATCTCCCGGAATGGCAATCATTGGAAAGAAGTACAGGACTTTGTAGCGAGAACAAATTTTTGAAAAATTTAGTGCCGAATTTTTTGTAGAATGTAGTATGATGTCTGGAATTGTCATTCCCAAAAGATGGTCAGATGCTCCATCATCATCTGGTTGAGGCAGACCGGCCGGAAGTTTTGTGAATTCTTCGGTCATTTGATACCTTGAATTATCTCCCCCTTATCTATGGAATTATCTTATTGTATCTAATACTCTAAAAATCATCTCTCAAAAAAAATTACCTACACGTGGGTGTACAATTTAACGTCTAAATTATATCCCCCGCACAACATACATGGGGATGTAGTTAAGGTGATGGTAAAATCAGATTTCTTGATCTTCTTTTCTTCCAGTAATTGAATTACAGAAACATCAATTAGCCATCTAAACAATTCCTGAATATCCTAGACTGATGGGATTCTCTGCTAGTTTCAATCGCATGTAGAAATCCTCGGTACGGTGCCTCTTGAATTTTATTTTTTTCAACATGTGGCATCATTGGAATAATTGGTTTTCTAGTTTCAGAGTCTTGCTTGTGTCATAACCTCGATGTAAAAAATTACCTTGATCTTAATTTTATTAAAATAATTAATTCTTCTAGATGAATACGCCTGATTCCCCATCAACGATCTGACGTTTGAGATTCGCTGGAACGTCTGGAATGGCTGATTGTGTCTGACCTGCTATCACGCTATGGGCTTCCTCAAGAATTGCCAATGTGTCTGCACTTGCAACGGTATTCACGTTCATGTTATTGTCTGTATCACCTACAGTTGATCCTGCCATGACATCTCCCAGAATCTCTGAGAGGTCTTGCATTGATGCGTTAGCCTCTGGCATTATTCCGCTAAGTGATGGACTGAGTCCCTTGATGATTGACATGCATGGGCTGAGTGTGACCACCACGTCTCCAAGCTCTGATACCGTATCCAGTCGAAGCTTTACCTGCTCCATTGACAGCTTTGCGCCGCCTACCATGTTTTTCATCTTTCTGACCTGCGTCAGTTCCCCCGCATATGCCTGGGCATAGCTTGGCTTGTTGTTTCTTTGAGCGTTGACTATCTTTTCAAATATTGAATCATGTTTTTTCTGCAATTTTTCATTGATATTTTCTAGTTTAGAAATTTGAAATTGTAACTTTTTTTGCGCAAAATCTATCTTGTTCTTAATTGGCTCCTCAGGCTTTACCTTTCCGATTACCTTTTGGGTTATTGATTCCCCTTCTGTTTTGTTCCAAGAGTTGCTGATCATACTTTGGTTTCCTATAGTAAGTTGACTTTTTTGTTTTAAAGAGAGTTGTCACCGCGGGTACTGTAACCGGGGTTACACCTGGTGACAGTTACACCAGTTACCCAAACGTGAACGTGAATATCTGAAAGCCCTCACCCTTTACCTTGATTTCCATCACGTGTGATGAACTGCTTTCGCTGCTGACTATGTTGTATAGTCCTGCCTCTGTTACTTGCAGCGTGTTGCCTTCAGTGATGTCCGTCCCTGAATATTCCGCTGTCAATGCGTCACCGTCGAGAAATATCTGCAATTCCGCATCATTTTCTGTTACGATGTTTACCTCTTTTGCATTGTATAGCATCTTGATGCTGCCTGTCTCAGAGATCAGCTCCATGCTGTCGTCATAGTTCTTCCAGTCTCCTGTCAGGTAGAACTTGTGCAAGTCGATGTTCTGTGGTTCTGTATATGAAATGACCTTGCCAGGTTGGAATCCTTCCTCGCTTCCCAACTGGTTTCTGTTTTGCGCAAACTTGTATCCGAAATAAAGTTCGGGGGTTCTAAACATCGAATGCTCAAACTCCTCAATGTCTACAAGAGACGCATTCTTTTTCATTTCGACTCCAATTGATGCGGCCCTTTCTTCTAAAAGCTGCTGAATGACCTTTTCGGTCTTTTGATAGTCTCCTTCACCTATATGATCATACCTGATGTATCCCTCGTGGTCTGAAATGTACTTTCTTGGCCAATAGTTGTTCTCAAAGGCCTTCCATGTCTGCATGTCATTGTCCATTACTATCGGGTAGTTGATTCCGTGCTTGCTGATTGCCATCTTTACGTTTTCTGGATCTTTTTCAAACTCAAATTCAGGCGAATGGATTCCTATTACAAGCAGTCCCTGTTCTGCATACTTGTCATCCCATGCAGTAATGTATGGCAGAGTTCTGATGCAGTTGATGCAGCTGTAAGTCCAAATGTCATAGAGTACGACCTTGCCCTTGATCATCTCTGTCAGTTCTTCAGGTGTCGTGTTGAGATAATGCGCAATTCCTACAAGGTCGGGAGCCTTTTTGAATCCTGACTTGTCCATCTTTGAAGGTGAGTCTGACTGGGTTAGGGCATCTGTAATCTCTGTCTCGTCCAGTGATGCAAAGAACATGCCCAAAACTCCTACTCCTACTGCGATGACGATAACAAAAATTAATCCTGTCTTAATTTCTGACTTCATATGATCACCCTAGCAACACCAATTCGTTTAGCAGAGGAAAGTTTGCAATATAAGCAAGCTGATTCGTAAACACGAGTATTCCCAAGACGATGATGAATCCTCCCAGTATGACGTTGTAATATTTCAGATGCTTTGACATGGAACGAATGATTCTGGTTGCCCTTGAGAAGAACACTCCCATCAGTACGAACGGAATTCCCAGGCCCAATGAGTATGCAAGCAGCAGGCTAAATGAGACTGATGGCGTGGTTGCAGCAAGCGTAAGAATGGTTCCCAATATGGGTCCGATGCATGGCGTCCATCCTACCGCAAATGCAAGTCCGAATACAAATGACATCGGATAGCTTGACTTTGATTTCTTTGGAAAGAACTTTTTTTCCACGTTTAGTGCGCGAATCTTTGTTGATAGCAATAAAAATATTCCAAAGGCTACGATGATTGTTCCGCCAACAAAGTTAAGGCTCTCCGTGAATTCACCAGCTGCATTTGACAGTACGCTGTTGATCAGTACCCCCAAGACGGAGAATACCACTGAAAATCCCAGTACGAAAAATACCGTGTTTAGAATGATGTTTAGCCTGTTGACTGACAGAATTGATGAGGAACCGTTCTTGGAACCCAGTTCCGTAACTGTAGTTCCAGATAAGTATGCAAGAAATGCTGGAATCATTGGAAGTATGCATGGGGCTACAAACGAGCTTAGTCCTGCAAGCAAAGCGACAAAAATCGTAACGTCTGCCATGAAATCAGTTCTTGATTTTTCCTTTAAAACATTCTTCCATATCTCCCCCAATGTTTCGCAATCCATTTTTAACTGGGCTGTAAACGTTATTGGCATGAACAAGCGCTTTATCATTGTCGGAATTGTCTTGGGAATTGCAGTTGCCCTCTCTGTGATTATTGGCTCGCCTGCCATCGGTGGCTTTGATGCTATGCGTTAATCGCAAATTTTCTATACGCTTTCTCAAAGATCTCAAGTGATTTTTCAATATCCTGATTTGACAGCCATGCCGTGACTGAAAGCCTCAGTCTTGCCTGGTTTATCGGAACCGTCGGATATCTTATTGGCTGTGCAAACACTCCGTTGTCAAACAAGAATTTTCCAAAACTCATGGCAAGCTTTGCATCCCCTATGATTATGGGAATTATATGCGTGCTTGATTTTGTCTCATAGCCTATCTGTCTGAGTCCCTTTGAGATTTGCTTGGTATTTCTTTCCAGTTTTTTCTTTTGTTTTTCCCTGTCTGATTCGAATCGTCTAGTGGAATAATCCACCAAGACAGAAGGCAGTGCGGAAGTGTAGATAAATGATTTTGACTTGTTTATGCACAAGTCAATCGCGTTGTCTTGTGATGCAACATATCCTCCAAATGATCCTAGTCCCTTGCTTAAGCTGCTGATGTACAGATCAATTTTCTTTGCAACTCTCAGATGATTCGGCGTTCCTCTTCCGTCGTTTCCAATTACAAAGTCGCCATGTGCGTCATCAACTACCGTAATGGCTTTTGATTTTTCGGATATTTCTGTAATCTGCTTTAGCAATGACAGATCTCCGTCCATGCTGAATATCCCTTCTGTGATCACGAACTTATTTTTTCCTTTCTGTTTCAACTTTTTGCTCAGGTCTTCCATGGCATTGTGTTTGTAAATTGAAACTTTGGCATCTGATAGCTTGCAGGCCTCGATAATGCTTGCATGATTCAGCTCGTCGCTGAAAATCAGGTCTCCTTTTTTTGCAAGGGCTGATATCACTCCAAGGTTTGCCATGTATCCTGTAGGATAGATAAGGCTGCTTTGATGCGACTTGTGTCTTGCAAGCTTGTCTTCGAGCTTTCTGTATGATTCGTCATTGCCTGAAACCAACCTTGAGCTTGATTGCAGTTGATTGGTTTTGATTTTTACTGCAGGTATCCCCAGGTAGTCATTTGAGCATAGGTTGATGAGTTTTTTGTCATTGATGGTAATATGCGAGCCGTCAATGGTTCCGTATCTCATCATTCTGTAGAGGTTGTCTTGTTTAATTTTCTGTAACTCTAAATCGATAAAGTTTAGTTTATGCTTGGAGGCCAATTCTTTCTATCAGTTCTTGATCTTTTTTAGCCTCGTTTCCGCCCATGGTGAGGTATCCCTCGGTAATTATTCCATTTGCGCCGCTTTGCAGAAGCTCTTCGCCGGAATCATCCAGCTTGGATTCCCTGCCTCCTGAAATCTTGATTACTGATTCAGGTAGCAGGAATCGTATTACTGAAAATATTCTGACAATCTCGGAATTTGGAAGGTCTGTCTGCAATTCCAGTGGCGTGCCAGGCATTGCGACAAGGATGTTAATCGTGACTTCTTCTGGGTATAGTCTACCTAACTCGACTGCAAGTTCCAATCTTTGGTCTCTTGTTTCTCCCAATCCTATGATTCCTCCCGTGCACAGTTCCAGTCCAGCATCTCTTGCAATGCCGAGTGTCTTCAGTCTGTCTTCATAAGTGTGGGTCGTGCAAATTTCCGGAAACTTTGATTTTGCAGTTTCCAAATTGTGGTTGTATCTTTTCACCTTGAGATCTTTTAGCTTTCTTGCTTGCTCGGGTGTGAGAAATCCCAAGCTGCATTCTACGCTGATTCCGACCTTGTCATTAATTTCATTAATTATATTGCAAACTTTTTCAAAATCCTTTGATGATGGCTCTCTCCATGCTGCAACAAGGCAGTATGATTCTGCTCCCTCATCTTTTGCTTTTTGCGCCTTGATGACGACTTCTTCAGGTAACGGCAGTTGGTATGTCTCAATACCTGTATCAAAAAATGCAGATTGACCGCAAAACGTGCAATCCTCACTGCATGCATTTTTTTTGATATTGTTTAGCTGTTCTACATCTACTTTTTTACCGTTAAAGTCTCGGGTGATCTCGTTTGCGCACTTTGCCAACTCTTTGAGGTTCTCTTCTGGACTGTTGAGTAGTCTTTTGGCATCGTCTGCAGATACCCCAATTCCAGAAAATACCTTCTCTTGACACTCCTTGATGAATTCAAGAGTACTCATGATGATGGTATTGGCAAGCATTCCATTAATAAAAATAATGGATTGGTTAACCTCTCATGTGAAGTGGGTTAACGGTCAAATAACCTTTGGTTTTGCACACTGAATCGTCTTGACTGTCTTTTGTAACATCAATCTGAGATCATTTTCAGTTATCGCCAAAGGCGGTACAAGCATGACTATGTTTCCAAGTGTTCTCAGGTAGATTCCTTGTCTTTTTCCTTCCTCAAAGAATATTTTGTTGATTGATTTTTGAGGATGAATCGGAGTTTTTCTCTTCCTGTCTTTTACAAGCTCGATTCCCATGAGCATTCCTTTGCGCCTGATGTCTCCTATGATGTCAATTTCGGATAACTCATCGTGAAACTCGTCAAAAATCTTGGATGTCCTTTGGATTTTTTTAATCAGGCTGTATTTCTTGTACATTTTCAGGTTTTCGTTTGCCACAGCTGCGGCAATCGGATTTCCCGTGTATGTGTGTCCGTGAAAGAGATGTGTCCAATCGTTGAATTCCCCTAAAAACGAGTCATAGATTTTCTTGTTTGCAAGCGTTGCAGCCATGGTGAGGTATCCTCCCGTCAGCATCTTTCCATATGCTACAATGTCTGGAATACTCTTCTGTTCCTTGTACTGTACCATTGATCCCAACCTACCAAAACCGGTAGCAATCTCGTCAAGGACAAACAGCACGTCATATTTTTTACACAGTCTGCTAATCCTGGATTGGAATCCTTTTGGATAAATAATCACTCCTCCCGCAACCTGTGCGCCACTTTCCATGACAAACGCTGCGATGTTATCACTTTTGGAAAATCTTCTCTCAATTTTTTCTAGACAATGATCTTGATAGCCTGCAAAAGTAAACCCCCTTGGAATTCTGTATTCGTTTGGAACCGGAAATTGAATTGTCGTGAACAGCTGCTTTTTGAACTTGCCAAAAAATTCTGGAACGTACCCTATGGACATTGCCCCAAACGTGTCGCCGTGATATCCGTTTTCCAACGTCGCAATCTCTGTCTTCTTCTTGTTTCCGATATTTTTCCAATATTGCAGTGCCATCTTGATGGCAATTTCCATCGCAGATGATCCGTTGTCAGAATAGAATACCTTGTGCATCCTTGGAGATATTTTTACGAGGGTGTCTGCAAGCTTTTCAACGGGATCATTTGTAAGGTTAAACAGTGATGAATGCTGAATCTTCTTGCTCTGGTCTGCGATAGCTTTGATCAGATGTGGGTTTGAATGTCCCCATACATTGCACCACATGGATGCGACTGCATCCATTATCTTGTTGCCTTTGGAATCAATCAGCCACACTCCTTTGCCCTTTGTAATTTTATCAAAAGATTCCCATTCTTTCATCTGTGTATTTGGGTGCCAGACGGAACTTTTCAACTGCTTTGATACCGTCTCAGATCTTAATAATTAACCGATTTTCTGATCTTTTCAGTGATCCTAAAGATTGATCAATTGACTTTCATCGATGTCGGTATTCATGAAGACAGAAAAAGAGATTGACGAGTATAGAATAGAGATCGAAAAGAGACTGATTGAGACTGAGTCCATGGACGCTATGAAATACTATCAGGGGGTTCTTAGGGCACTTGATCGGACAATTACTGGAATAGACGTCTAGGTATCTGTCAAATCAAACGATGAATTAATCAATGAATTGTTCTGAATTGATGTGTTGAAGTCTTTTTTCATTACTGGAACCGATACGGATGTAGGAAAAACGTACGTTACGGCCGGTCTTGGCATCACGCTTCGAGAAATGGGCATTGATGTGGGTGTGATGAAACCTTTTGCCGCAGGAACTGCCCAGAAAAAGGGATTCAAATCCGAAGACGTTGAGATTTTGTCTGCTGCAGCTCAGGTAAATGATCCTGAGAATTTGGTAAATCCACAATTCTTTCCGATACCTGCATCACCATACACTGCATGGAAGAACTTGAAAATAAAGCCAAAGATATCTCAGATACTGAACGGCTTCAAAAAACTATCCAAACTGCATGAGATGATCCTTGTAGAGGGGATGGGCGGAATCATGACGCCTGTCTTGAAGGACTATTTTATCGCAAACCTGATCAAAGACATGGGGATTCCAGCAGTTATCGTGGCAAGAAGTAAGGTTGGAACCATCAATCATACGATAATGACTGTAAGAATGTGTGAAAAATACAAAATTCCAATCAAGGGAATAATCATCAATGATTTTGATTCTGACGGTTACAAAGTAGATGAACTGACACGTGATTTGAAAAATCTGTTGGGAGTACCGGTGTTGGGGTCTGTTCCGTTTATTGATGATTTGAGTGACTCGTCACTGCATGCAATCTTCAAGAAGAATCTTGATCTTAAGTTATTGCTAAAATAAGAGCTTTGAATGTATGAAATATGGCTAAAATAGATGAAAAATCATCATTCAACTAATTCTAAATCTTGTAATTGCCAACTCTTATCATAATATGCTTCAGTTGGAGAATAGAATCTAAAGTAAACAAAGAACCCATCGCCCTCATTTGTCTTTACCCAATTATTCTCATAACCTTCAGGAGCTTCTGGTCCAAAGTACACATCATAAGAGCCATCAGAATTTTGTATTAATTTATCAGAATCAAGTGATCTAATTGCAGGTAATGGTTGTACATCATTTTTGATCATAGAACGTGTTTCTGCATCATAAACAACTACAGACCAAAAATTTTCAGCAGGTACGTTTGCTGGTATGTTCAAATGGTATGTGTTTGAACCAATTAGATAGTTTCCATCAGAATCTTTGTAAGATCCTAAATATTTTGAGCCCTTTCCTACAAGTTCAAGTTTCATTGCATCAGCAGTGGAAATTGCCTGATAAACAAAAAACATTCTATCGTCAATTTGCGTAGCTCCTCGTTCATCTTCAAAGCTTGTTGGATCTTTAGTATAAAATATCGGTGCCCAATTCGTATCAGGATAGAAAATATATGATTCTCTATCAGGGTAACCATATGCAATGTTTCTTGCCATCAAATTGGCTATAACTGCAGCTTTATCCAGAATTGCTTTGGAGTGTTCATCAGGCTCAAATGGCTCCCCTGGAACTATTCCTATTGCATGCATTAGTCCAATCAGGTTTTTGTCTTCAGGTCGAATGATAGTTTCTTTAGAATAAACTTCATGTAAATATTCCCAAAAACCTTCAGTTGTAGGCTGTGACAGCTTTAATGATTTCCCACTTGCATCAATGAATTTTGCTTGAGGTGAATTATCGATTTCAGATAAATTATAGACATTGAGACTTTTAATTAGATCTTCACCAGCTGCCTTATCTGGTGCATTAACAAATGCACGACCAATAAACAAGAATTGTATTGTATCAGATTGAATGACAAAATGATTATCAGAAATTTCTCCATCAATATCTGCAAAATCAGGAGTTTCGATGGATGTGGTTATATCAAAACTTTCAGGAATTTCTCCATCATAATTTGGAGGAAGAACCAAGAAGAATGCTTCGTTTCCTTCATTTGGACCTACTACTCCAAAATCCACCAATTGTTGTTGGTATATGTTATCCACATGCCCTTGAAGATTACCTGATGGAACATTTAGTACGATTGGACCATTAGAAAGATCTTGTGGTGAGATAAAGTATAACACAGAAGTATTTCCAGTTAAAAGTTCAACATCAGAAGTCAAAAAATCAGAGAAATATAGAATATCGCCAAAAGTTCCACCTACTTTATCAATTTCATAAAAAAATCCAGCACCACCAATTGCAGGAAGTGCAAGATGGTAAACTTGAACTGCACGTTGGAAAAACAGTTCATCATTAAGAAGTTGTGCAGATTCAGGTGTTAGATAATCATGGTCTAGAGTAATGGTTCCACTTCTTGTTTCAATTGTTTCTACACCTAATGGTAATTACTCCATTGGTTTTTCCATAGAGATTTCTTCAAGTAATGTGCCCCAACCACGCTCTACTAATTTATCAGCAGTACTAGGAGATACACATGCAATTTTACCTTTGGTGTTTTCAATCCATACTTTGTCAATGCAAATTTGATTTGATTCAACAGCATCACTAAATGGAATTGCTGGAATAATTCCTATTGAGAGAATTAATGGAATTAATGCAAAAATAATAAACTTCACAAAATACTGTAATATCATTTCAGATTTAAAAGATTAAAAATATTTTAAGGCTAAAAGTACTATTTTGGAAATAGATTTTGAGTACTTACTAAGAGCTTTGAGAATACGTTTTATGGCTAAAATATGCCTAAAATTTTGGATTTTGAGACAATCAGTAAAAATAGAATGTTCCATCTTTAGGTGTAAAAACAGGCATCGTCTATAGAAATAAGATTAGTTTGTTTGTTGGAAATTATATTTTAAATAAGTTCATTTTCTACAAGGAATTTTCTAATTTGTTCTTCTCTTTGATGAGGATTATAATCTTTCATCAAATTTCTTATGTGTTTTTCAGTGTTTATTTCCTTTGAAAGTTCCAATGCTTTTTCTATCTCTTTTTGTTTTGGAATACCATCATCTCTCATTACAGGTAATGGAAAATGCCTACTATACTTTCCATTTGGATCCTTAAGAATTGTATACACTTTTTCATCTTCTTCTTCATCATTTAATTGAAAATCGGCAAATTGACATGCTAAAACATCAATATCTCCTTTTGCCAACATTGTAAATTTATCTATTTTTTCATTATTACCTAGTATCTTTTGCTTGCTAAATTTTATTCCATATCCATAAACATCATTTGTTAACACTAAGATACCATCCTTTCGGTGCATAAATTCATTTGATCCTCCAATTATCAAATTTTCACTTTTTTGTTTAAGATTATTAAGATCGTAAGATGTCATTTTTTCTCCAAATAGTTCTTTACATTTTTTGGTCAGCATTACAACAACATATTCATTTGAATAACCAAGAGGTTTTAGCCATTTTATTTTTTGAGGCATAAAATATTCATTTAAAATATTTCTGTCCTCTTCAGGCTTCTCAGTTCCCTTTTCTCCCAAGTAGCTCATCCCTGTTCCTGTGTAATCAACATAAATATCGATAATGCCCTTACGTAAAGCCACCATATTTGACATTGATCCACCTAAACCTAATTTTCTGTCAACTCTTACTCCACTAACCTTGTTTTTTATTAATTGTGAAATAATTTCGTTTGCTATTTGAGACTCTGGAAATTCTTTGGTTCCAATAATTATTGTATTTGATTTCTTTCTCGCTTCTCTTTTAGGATTATCTCCAGAAATCATTATTGTAATTGCATTAAACCAATCAACCATTTCAGCCCCACTAGCTTCTAAAATTGTTCTTAAATCAGTAACATCAATTCTCAAGGATTCTAATTCTCTTTTTTTAGTTCGCTCCTCTGATGTTTCGGTTAAAAGACTAGGATCTTTTTTCAAAAAACATGTAACAATAATCAAAACTATGATTATCAAAATTACAAGTATTATTGATAAATAGAATCCAAATGGTTGTTCATCAGGTCCTCCACGAAAAGGATCTATAAAAGGAATAATGACTGCCAAAATTCCAATAAAAAATGCAAAAAATATCAAAGGGCTTTTTACTTTTCCAGCAGCACTACCTACGCCATCAATTGAACTCATATTCATATTGAAAACATAAGTAAATAAAAAACTTGAATTTATTAGTCTCAGATTACGATCCAACTTGACTATTTCAAAATTTAATAAAATGATCAATGATTTAGTAACTAAAGTTCTATTTTAGAAATAGATTTTGAATCTTTAGTAAGATCTTTGAAAGTACGAAATATGGCTAAAATAGGTACTAAATTACTTGATTTTTGAACATTGTACTATTGTAAAGAATTCATCAAGAGTTGTCTGTTTGAATCTCTCTTTTTCTTGAATAACTAAACCAATCACAATCCGTCTACGAATTTTTGGCATACAGTCAAGCTGTAATGCCTTGAAGATGCATTTGAGATTTGGTTTCATACATCAAGACATATGTCAAAATTGTAGATATAGCTCTACGTTTTATTAGACTAGTCTAATCAAAACTAGACTAGTTATAGTAGATAATCTAAAATCTATGTTGAATGGCAACAAGAGAGCAAATGAAACAGGTTTTAGAAATAGTAAAAAAATATGGTAGAATTCAAAGAGTGCAATTAATCAAACAAATAGAGCAGGAAGGACTAATGTCTCATCAAACTACTAGTAATGTAATTGATGAGGCTGTAAAATTTCAACAACTTTTCAGACAAGAAGATTACAAAGGTAAGCAAAAGATAGTGTGGTATTCAGTAAATGAGGACATCAAAAAAGGAGAAGATAACCTAAAACAAGAACTCGATAACAATATAAGAAAATTTAATTCCGATTTTACGATTTTCATAGAAAAATATCCAAAATTATCATTAGAACAAAAAGCAGATGGTGTAGATCAATTTTCTTTGTTGTTTCGAACTATTTTAGAGAGGATTAACCATATCAGTTTTGCATTTGGAGAAACTAGTTACTGGAAAAAAATTGTTAAAAGGATTTCGAGAATCAAAACAGATTGAATTTCAGAAACTAGCTTCCACTGAATCTTTTGAGAATAGAGGACGCATTTCCATTTATCTCATTTCACAATTACTTGAGGATGTAAATGATGCATTTGAAGGTGCTGAAGAATATCTAAAAGAGCTTTAATGGATAACCAATTTGTACCTAAAATCCATGATTTAGAGATAGATTTTGTGTGTAAAACAGGTTGAAAATCGTGTATGAATTACCAAATAAAAGTACGCTGTAAATTTTTAACAATTTTGTTAATATCTTTTTCAGTCAATGAATCCTGTCGATTTTCTAGAAACTGGTTGATCCTATCCAAGCTTGAAACAAAGACGGAACGATAATTTTGATTGTATGACAAATTTCCTTGAATTGAAAGTAGAATGTTTGTAACTCTAGTACCTTTGATTACATCTTGAAGCAAAATCCATAGAACTCGACCTGCTCTTTCTGTTTGCTCGTATGGGTTTAGTCCTTTATGATTATTCTTAGCATAATTGTCACTCCAATTTTTTACCTCAATCGCAAAAACCCCTTTTGGACAAACAACTATAACATCTATTTGAGCTGATCTTAGATTCTTTTTTCCATTGTATGTGACCCATCTTGCTAATTGTACGTCTATTCCAGATAAGACATGAAAACTATCATCAAGCTTTGAGAGTTCATCAATGACTTTGTTTTCCCCTCTTGCTCCTGCATGATGTGGATTGTCTTTGTTGTTCTCAAATTTGCTAATCTGTCTTTTATAATTCCATTTTTTGATTCCTCCAAAAAACCCAGATTTCTCTTTTGCAAGCTTTTCTTCAAATTCTTTTTTGAGCCTATCAATGTCCTCAATATTTTCAACTTCGTTTGGCAGTTTATTTAGAAGGCTCTTTTCACTATCTGCCATTCCATGAATAATTGCCATAGTAATATTAGAACTGGACTTTGAAACTTAAAGATAGTATCTGATTTCAAGCCTAAAATCCCTATTTTGGAAATAGATTTTGAGTACTTCCTAAGAGTTTTGCAAACGAAATCCTGACAATTTAATTACTTTCATAATTAAATCAGACTAGATGAAATCTGTAATAATTATCGTAGTGGCATTTGCGTTATTAATTCCATTAACCGCGTTTGCAGAACCCTCATTAAATGTCCAAGATTTAGTAGTTGAAAAGTACGTGTCAAATTTGTGCTGTATGATTACCACGATGACTTTTGTTGAAGATGATATTCTGATTTTACAAAAAAGTGACGGGGCGGTACGTTTGATTCGAGATGGTATTTTACAAGACAAGCCAGTCCTTGACGTAAGTGTGGATTCTATTGGAGAAAAAGGAATGTTGGGAATTGCCAGTGTTGGTTCATCAGTATATCTCTACTATACTGAGGCAAATGAAGACGGAGGCGAGTCATTAGGAAACAGAGTCTACAAATACGAATGGACTGGAGACTTTTTGATAAATCCCGTATTGCTAAAAGAACTTCCTTCAAGTGTTTCTCACAATGGTGGAGCTATGACTGTTGGGCTGGATGATAAAGTTTACGCAGTTGTTGGCGATACCTTGCGTTACGGGCTTCTTCAAAACAAGCCACTGGAATGGTTGAATGGTGACGATGTTAATCTAAAAGACAATGGGGTGATTTTACAATTGGAAACCGAGACTCCTTATTTTGCGATGGGCATACGAAACAGTTTTGGTCTTGCAGTAGATCCCGTCACTGGAAATTTGTGGGCTACTGAAAATGGCGATGATGATTTTGATGAGATCAACTTGGTTCCAGAGAAGTTTAACAGTGGCTGGATAGTCATTATGGGACCCGCAACTGAATCCCAATTGGGTGACCTTCCCGGATACGAAGATTATGTTTATCATGATCCAAAGTTTACTTGGGAAGAACCAATAGCGCCTACCGGGTTGGATTTTGCAAAATTTAAAGAAATTGACAAATATGATAATTCTCTTTTTGTGGGCGACTGCAATACCGGAAATCTTTACAAATTTGAATTAAATGAAAACAGAGACGGGTTTGAATTCGCTAGCTTGTCTCTTCAAGACGACATGATTGACAGAAATGAATCCATGGATGAAATCATCATTGGTACGGGATTCGGATGTGTTACAGATATTGAAAGGGGTCCTGACGGCTTTCTCTACGTCGTGTCACTAAGTGAGGGAACCGTTTTTAGAATTTTACCTGCGTCCGGTGCTGTTGGTCAGCCTGATTCTGAAAATGGCGGAGGATGCCTCATTGCAACCGCAACATATGGCTCAGAATTAGCACCGCAAGTGCAACAGTTAAGGGAACTCCGAGACAACACTTTGCTTCAAACTAAATCTGGAACCCTGTTCATGAACACGTTCAATGATATCTACTATTCATTTTCTCCAACCATATCTGACTATGAGCGTGAAAATCCAGTTTTCAAACAAATGGTTAAAGCAATAATAATTCCAATGGTTTCGTCACTGACAATTCTAAACTATGTGGATATGGATTCTGAAAGTTCTGTTTTAGGATATGGGATTGGTCTGATTTTGCTCAACATTGGGATGTATGTCGGGATTCCAGCCAGTGTCATAATTGGAATTAAAAAGAGTTCTTGATTTAATTCACACTTGAAATGTCTGAATGTCCCAATTAGTTTGGGTCGTTTTGCATCTTTGAAGTTCTTATCATGGTCTCAAAATATGTCTTTAAGATAGGCGTTTCAGATTCGCAGAATTTTGAATTTGTTTGAACCACCAACGTTGCTAAACTTTGCAATCTCAAAGATTATCTTTGAAAATGTGTTGTTTTCTCTAGACAGCACAAATGATTTCTTTTCTACCTGTATGGCTTCAGACAATACCAACCATATGTTTTCCTTTTCGGGTTGAATCCTTTCCAGTTGAGCAATTTTCTCATTAATTACATTGATGTCTGAAGACTTTGGAATGCATACCAGTAATGTCTTTTTTGCATCCTTCTCCAATGTCTTGATGTCTGGAATTACGATGTCTATGTCCACCCCGCCATGATCTATTTTTCTCTGACTTGTGATTAGGGCGTTGGTCAGCAGATAATGCAGTAGCCCTGTAGCTAAGATTCCTACAGCTTCTTCCTTTTCTCTCATTGAAACCACTTTGTCATAGCAGTTGCTTGTAACATCTTTGATAATCACATCAAACTTTTTTTCAACTATCAATGAGGGAATTGTCTCTGAATTTTCAATATACTCAAACAGATAATCTTTGATTGGATTTGGCTCTTCTTCTTGCATGATTCACCATGTCCAAAACCCCATTTATATGAAAATCTATGTCGTATTGATGTGCAGTGGGCGTGTCACTAAGATCTTTTGACCTGCCCGAGAAGATTTCGATGGATGTCCTAACATGTCTTCCAAAAAGTTAATTGTCGATGTGATATCGTCTCATCTTATAGCGATGAAATGTGAACATTGTGACAAAGTATTCATCGATGATGAGGATGCTATTACCAACTATCAAATGCACCAGAGAATATCTCACAAAGACAAGATGACTGTTGAAGAAAAAATGTTTGAGGATTTTAGAAAAAAAATGATCAAGCAAAAGCATGAGTATGAACAGTCAAAGAAAAAAACGGGGGACTCTGATCTTGTCTTCAATGCAAAAGAAAGAGATGCGCGTTATCAAGATTGAATTTAGAATTAATCCATACGCTTAAGTTTGCAATTCATGTAGGAAGTTTCTGACCACTCATAAGAGCCGAAAAACAATCAAGGATTTTTTTGACAAGGCAGATGCAAAAAATTTGATAGTTTACAAGGACGTATCAAAATTTCCAGAGATAACAAAGCAGATCATGAAAAATCGCAAGGAAGAATCACAAACATTTCGTGAATTTGATGACATTTTTCAGGATCCTAAGAAATTAACTACGTTAACGGGTTTTATCTCAAAGAAATTCAAGATTCAAGATTCATCTACGATGAGATTGATGTCAAACTATTTCGTCTTTCACGGCTTAAACTATCTTGACACCAGTACAAACATCTTGAGAGAATTCATCAATCCATCTAAAAAAATTGGCAAGAAAAAGATCAAAGTAACGGAAAACACAACATTGGGTCAATTGGTAGTTGGTCTTTCTCAGGAACTGGGAATGGCAGAATTTGAAGAGATATTTCCAAAGCCTTTCTACGGTATTATGACTGGTTCTGCATGGTATTTTAAAAATAATGGGCTTTGTTTCATCGATGAAAAAGGAAATGGGGTATCATTCACACAGGAAGATTTTGTGGATTTGATTAAAGAATTTGACTCAGACTTTGTTGAAATTATTGATGAATGGATCCGAAGAAATGCCAAACAAAAAAACTAGGTTGAAAAGATGATTTGCCTACTTTCACATCTAGTCTAAAACAAAAAAAACTCTGCATCTACCTAAACAATGATGGTGAGCGTCAATCCATACGCTTAAGTCTGCAATGCGAATTGGTAAGACATGACTAAATCCTTGGGAGATTATAACATTGAAAGATCTTCTTCATCTGATACAAAAAATATTTCCTGGTCCCAAAAAACGCCAGCGGATGTTGAACAACAAAAAAAGAAAAAACCAAGTAGAACTAAAAATACCTCTCCAACAAATATCATTTACACTGATGCTGAATCTGAATCCTCTGTGGAAAAAACCTTCATAATCGAAAAAATTACAGATGCTGACAAGTCTAAAAAGAAAAATTTGGATAGAAGGTTTGAAAATACTTCTGCATCAATCTGCAACATCCAGCAGGGATTTAAGAGACCTTCTAGGTAATCACCGAAATTAAAAACTGCAAAAGATTAGATGACTTACAGATCAGGTTATAATGTATGAAAATGGTTTAGAAATAAAATGACTGATGATTCTGAAATCCCATCAAAAGATGAAATTCTCAAAAACATGGCAAGGCATCTACAGACCAACATGCAAGATGGCGAGGAAGTGTTGCTTAGGACGTATGATCTTGCCTTCATCAAGGGAAAGATGGAAGGTCTTGCTGAGGCCAAAAGTAAGAGTTCTGAGGTGTAGTGAATGCCTTGTTGATGTTCCTGGAATGAATCATGACTGAAAAAAAGTCTGTTGTCTATTTCATCTTGGCAGATAACATGATACACATAGTCAGAGATGGGATCAGGATTTGTACTGGTGAATCTGATTCCAACACAAAATATGATCCAAGCGCAAATCTATTTGCCACATACTGTCCTAAATGTCCAGGCTGAAAACCTCCTCACTAATTATTGAAATTTGTTCTAGAATGTTTTATTGCTGTTGAAATTGTGATTGCTTAATCGGTCACTCGTTGAAGACGTAGCGTCTCTCTCCTTTGTTTTCCTTTCCGGTTTGCACATCAACCAAAACAAATTCCTTGTTTGTATGCACCATGGATTCTTCAGGTGACAGCTTGTTCTCGTGCAACTCCTCGTACTCTTCCCATGTCAGTCTTCTTCTATTTCCGATTTCTGCTTCCAAATCCATGCGGCTTACAATGTCCTTGAAATCTGGCTGAACTACTCCGCTGAATACCATTGCACTGCTTCCGCTACCGTAAGATCCAAACCCAATTCTCTTTCCTTCCAGATCAATTCCTTTCCTATGTTCAAATTCTAGGCTGCTTCTGAATCCAAGGTATAGAGATGCGGTATACAGATTACCAATCATTGATGATGCGATAAGTGAACTGGAAAGTTTTGATTCAAAGATTTCTTGGTATTCTGGAGTTTTGGTAAATAATTTAGTAAACTCGTGATCCTTTGCCATGAACTCGTTGTCACCCAGTACTGATTCAATAGTTCCGCGTGGATCCTTTGGTATGGGCTCTTTCATTTTTATATCTTGCAAAATTTTATCCCATCGTGGAAGCTGTCTCCATTCGTGTCTCACCAGATATGCCAGTGCCTTCTTTCCCATGTTGCTGTATGGCAAGTGCATGTTGATGTAGTCCATATGATCCAAAATTGTTTCGCCTTCGGCCATCTTTATCAAACCCGTAGAGAGTACTTTTTTCTTGTATGCCTCTAGCGCTTTTCTTACTTGTATCATGTATAGTAAATTGGAATATTGACCGTGTACAATGGGGGTCTCCTTTCCAAAAGGCCTGTAAAAGTCGTATTCGTCTTTGATTGACGTTGATGTCACTTTGGGGTCAAATGCCAACAGTCTAGGATTGTTATTGAGAAGCATGACTACTGCTCCTGCACCCTGGGTCATTTCTCCGCTAGAACCCATGTCGTATTTTGCAATGTCAGAAACCACAACTAGTGCATATTTTCCATCCGCCTCTCCGGCTCTAATCCAGTTGGCATTATCATAAAGTGCATAGGACCCGCTGACGCAGGCAAACTTGGTTTCCACCCCTCCGCAATGCTCAAAGGCACCTTGGCCATAAACCTGCTCCAGCATTCCTACGACATATGAGTTCATTGCCTTTGACTCGTCAAATGCTGATTCAGTTGAAATGTATAATCTCCCAATATCTTCTGGTGACAGCTTGTTCTTTTGCATGATTTGCAAACATGCGTTTGCTGCAAGACATGCTGGGTCTTGATTGGCATCAACTATTGCCATCTGAGAAACCCCAAGACCCTTTTGCAATTTTACGGGATCCAATCCTCGGTTAATTGCAAAGTCCGATGCGTCAATATACAATCGTGGAATGTAAATTGCGATATCGTCTATTCCAGCTGCCATAAGCTAGCTCCCGGAAATTCATTAATAAGGATATTGGGATAATTCTAGGTTGCTGGGAAGGGAATTTTTGTATTTTCTTTTAACAACTTCATAACATGTTGATCGCACTGTCTATTTTTCTAATTCACTCTCAAAAATTCTCTCAAATACTTCCAGAGGCTGTGCTCCAAAAAGTTTGGTTGTCTTGCCATCTGGTCCGATCACAAAGAATGCAGGTGTACCTGTCAACCCTAGTTTTCCCGCATCTTCATTACTTGCAAGGATTTTCTGCGAGTGCTGTCCGTTTCCCATGCATTCAGACCATTTATCCATGTCCAAGTCAATTTCCTGTGCAAACTTTCCAAGATTTTCTGATGATGCCCATCCGTTGTTTTCCCCCGTCCAGTTGGAATATAGTATATCGTGATATTCCCAGAACAATTCCTGATCGTTTGCACAATGAGATCCGTGGGAGGCATTGATCGAATCAGGACCAATGATGTTATAGTCTTTGAAAATCATCTTGACTTTTCCTGTTTTGACATATTTTTCCAAAATGTCATCTTCAGTTGAGTGGAAAAAAACATTGCAAAAATGACACTGATAGTCTCCAAACTCAACCAATGTGATGGGGGCATCTGAATCTCCCAGTGTGGGTGAACCGTTTGCCACAAACGTATTCAGTGTAATTTTTGGAGGTCCTGCCTGCTGAACTGTGGTGGGTGATTCTATTGAAAGTTCAGTTTGTTCAGAATTCCCATTAAACGCCACAAACGCGATAATTATTGCAATTGATGCGATTCCTGCACCAATTGCAAGTGACGGACCATGAATCAATGATGGCTGAACTTTTTTAACACATTTAGTCTTTTGTGATTTTGCAATAATTTCAAATGGTTCATCGATTTCATCTTGACAAAAATTTACTGATCTTTTTGAAATTTTTCTTTTCATGCTGTTGTCTTCATCTTTGTAATTTTTCAAATCATGTGATTGTGTTTGAAAAACTACCTGATGTCTTGCAACTAGACATGATGAACATGGACAAATTCCAATTTTTTACTTGCATTATTTTTATCACAAAATGATCCTGAATGTTGGCACTTAGCACTTAGATGCTTCATTTTTCCAAAATGGCTTTCTTAAAACTAAAACGAATCTTTTGAGGATTTGAACAATGACCTATTCACTTCAGTGTTGCCTCTCGTAGTATTCTACGGGATGGGTGAATTGCCTGTTGTAGTCCACCTCATTCCAAAACTTTTCCTCGTCAATCTCTCTGCCCTCACCAATCCATACTGTTAGAACTTTCTGCATGAACATCTGTGTACTCTGATCAATCTGCGGTCTGCTCCCAGTTTCCCTTTCAATTCGGTCTCGCTCTTCTTTGAATTGCTTTAACACCTTTTTGAGATGCTTTCCATTCATTTGTGATGCCTTTTCTCTTTTTGCAGATTGGATGTCTCTCTTGAAATTTGACAAAAATCCCATACGTCAACTTTGAAATTCTGGAATTTAAACAGTTCACGTCAATTTTTGAATTCTCAATATTTCATTTATCTTCTATTGAATTGCATTTCTGTGGAATTCTCAAACTTTGATTTTCATCAAAATCGCTTATATCATTTTCATTACAGTCGTATCGGAATCTGCAATTGTGTCTGTTCGTGGTATTTTTACTTGTTCATTTTTGGTTGTCGAATTTAGCAGAGTTTAAAAACTAAATAAATAGGTCATTTGTATCAAATTCATGAAGAAGGTATTCGTCAATGGCTATGGTTCCATTGGCAGTAGAATTGTCTCTTTTTTGAAAGATGATCCAGAAATCCAAGTGATTGGTGTTGGAAAATATTCTCCTGATGCCAAGGTTGAGGAGGCAATTTCAAAGGGTCTAGGTGTGTATGTTCCTGAAAAAAAAATGAACGATTTCTCAGATTTCAAAATTTCGGGAGCCTTAGAATCTGCACTTGATGAATGTGATTTGGTAATAGATGCTGCCCCTGGAGGGTATGGCTATAAAAATAAGAAAAATCTCTATGAACCAAAAAGTCTTTCTGCAATTTATCAGGGTGGTGAATCCACAACTGGAGTCGAAGCCGTTTCAGACTTACTGTTTAATTCTAGGGCAAATTATGATCAGGCGTTAGGAAAACATCATGTCATGCAAGGCAGTTGTAATGTGACAGGCATGGGTCGCATACTTGAACCACTGAGGGACAAGTTTGGTGATAGGCTGGTTAGATTTGACGTGACGCTTGTCCGAAGATGGGCAGATCTTGAGCAGACTGAAAAGAAGCTTTCAGACACGATAGAAATGACTGAAAAACCCCATCACGGAGATGATGTTAAACTCTATTTTGGAAAAGATGCGCCACTTTACGTTCGTGCAATTAAAATTCCTACGCGACAAATGCACTTACACATCATGGATATACGATTCAATGACACTGCGCCAAAACCATCTGAAATTCATGAAATATTTACAAATGAATTCGGTGTTGCGACATTGTGGACTGCTAAGGGGACGAAAGATGTTAGAGATTTTGCTCAAACCATGGGCTTTAACTTTACTGATACCAACATGATCCACATTCATGCAAACATGACCGTGTCCATTGGAGACACCGTGCAAATGATGTATTCTGATGATCAAACCGGAATCGTAATTCCTGAAAACCACATGCTAATGCAAGCAATGCTGTTTGGAAAATCTTATCAGGATGCATTTAATCACACTGAATCAATATTCAGCATGCAAGAAAAAAAGCAAAAGTTGCAAGAATATTTTGCTAAAAAGGACTAGCTGTTAGTTTTTTCGATTCTTATTTTCTTGGGAATGTTTTTTGAAACTTTTTCTACCACTATCCTCAAACTATCTATCTCCACTTTGTCCCCTTCCTGTGGGATGTCTTGCAGTCTCTCATGCAGTAATCCATTGAGTGATGCGTAATCATCGCCTTCTGGAATTTTGGCGTTGAAGATCTCATTGATTGTATCGATCTCGATATCTCCATTTGTAATTATTGTGTCTTGATCAATTCTTTCATACTCTGCCTGTCTTGTCAAATCCGTTTCGTCTTCAATCTCCCCCACTATCTCCTCTAGTAGATCCTCTAGGGTGACAAGGCCCTCTACTCCTCCATGTTCGTCTACCACTATTGCCATGTGTGTTTTTCTTCCCTTCATTTCCTTTAACAACGCGCTGACCATTTTTTCTTGTGATGCAAAAACAGCCTTTCTTGCTATCTGTTCGAGACTCACCATTTTGTTATCCCTCTCCAGCTCTTTGAGAACATCTCTGACGTGGATGAATCCTACAATGTCGTCACTTGAATCTCCAAAAATTGGAATTCTTGAATGTCCGCTTTGATTAATTTGCGGCAATGCCTCAAAAAGCAGCATCTTTGAATTCAGCGAAAACATCTTTGTTCTTGGGGTCATCACGGATCGAATGACGGTATCATCAAACTTCAGGGCGCCGTGAACTAGTTCCATTTCTTCTTTCTCTATGGCTTTCTCTTCTAATCCCTGATCAATTACGCCCTTGATCTCCTCTTCTGTAATCGGCGGAGGTGTGTTACTGCTTCCTGTTAATTTCACTACTCCCTTTGTGATTATTTCAAAGAATTTTACAACTGGATAAAACACATAGCTGAATGCAAGTAATACTGGCGCGTATTTCAACGCAATTTTTGTAGAGTTTGCGTTGCAGTATGTTTTTGGAGTGATTTCCCCAAAGACCAGAATCAAAAATGTCATAATTCCTACCGCAATTCCCAGTCCATCGTTTCCAAACAGTCTGATTGCCAAACTCGTGGCCAGAGCTGATGCTCCCACGTTTACCAAATTGTTTCCAAGATTTACGCTGGACATCATCCAGCTTGGATTCATTTTTAATTTGTGAAGCGCTTTGGAACCTTTTTTCCCTTCATTGAACAGTTGAATTACCTTTGATTTTCTTATTCCTACGAGGGCAACCTCCAATCCGCTAAAAAATCCTGACAATCCAATCAGTACTACTAGCGTTGTTATCTCAACCCATAAGTCTACCATGATTTCCTCCATGATATTTTCTCAAAACTTGACCTTTTGCTCATTTAGTTATTTTGCACCATCTTTTGGCTATGATTCTTTGATAAAACATTGATTTAAAGTATCCATAAGTCGCTTAAACAAATTTTCCGTAATATTGGTCTGACAAACCAATGTTGACCCGGATCGAACCGACTTTGCACAGACCAATAGTCTCAAATTGTGTTTTGAAGTTAAGATGGTTCCATGATAGGCCTATGCTCAAGATGCTTCTGCTGGTGTCTCAATTATGATCGATGAGAATTCCGGACAGGCAGTATGCGAAAAGTGCGGGGACCAGACAATCAGGATGTTTGCAGATTCCAAGACTTGTTGATCAGAACAGGCAAGACGAGATTGTGTTTAGAGCATGTCTTGGAATTGATTAAAAGCGTGTATCCCATCTCAAATATAACATATTTCAAAGATTATAATTATGAGAAATTATAAAAAAATACAATTACTAAAATCCATAAAGATATTGTATCTGGCGCAACAGAGTGGGAGTTCATCAGTACGTAGAAAATTAATCAAGAAAGAACTGACAAGAGTCTAGAAAGTAATGGCAGAGCCCCTGTGCGGAATCGAACCGCAGCCTCCGCCCGAAAGCGAGATCCTAACCACTGGACCACATGAGATACCGATCTCTATTCTCATTTCTTTCATATAAAGATGATCTTGAGATTTTCAATCACGTTGTTGATGTTTTGTTTAACTTTCACCCATGGACCTCGGTGGCGTGGCAGTTTTTACAAAGTGCAATTCCGTTGTCTGTGTTTAACGATAAGGTAGAGTAATCTTGCAATTGAGAAGAAATGGTAAAACAGTACTTGGAGTCTTCACGGGACTTTTCCCTATCCGAAAATAAGTATCTGAGTACCTTGTTTATGATAACTCATGAATCATTATAAAACTATCAGGATCCGAAAGTTATGCCATAAACAATATTTTGATAATCTCGCAAATATTTGACCCGGATCGAACCGACTTTGCACAGACAGTTTGAAATTATCTTTTATCGAACAGATGATTCTATGATAGGATTATGTAACAAATGCTTTTGCTCTGGCGTAATGGTGACTACTGACGAGAAAAACCCCGAAGCTGTATGCGAAAAGTGTCGAGAATGATTATGACTCTATCACTACGGCACTTACCACTCTCATGATGTCTCCTGAAGTGGTTACCTTGAAGGTGACGAATCTTGATGCCGCAAAGTTCTCAATTACTACCGTTGTGGGAACATTCAAGGTCAGTGCCGGCGTGGTGTGCTTTATGGCTCCTGTGCCACTGTCTGCCACAACGTCTTCGATTATCTCTATGACCGGACTGCTAGTGGTTGGGATGAATACAACTATCAGCTTTGCACTTTTGCCTGACGCTACCGAATAATTGGTACTGTCTGAAATTCTATGAAGGCTTTTCGGACCAGCTGTGTCAGATATTGCGCTATCAAATCCAAGGGGAATCACGACATCAGTATCAAGTATCTCCATGGTGTTGATTATGGGGTGCAGGGCCGTATTGTACCATCCGTACAGCGGGTATGATAGCTGCTTACCCATGTCGTCTTCCTCCACTAGAATTGAGTTGTATTCGGCCCAGGGATTCAATCAGCTTTGCCATCTCCCTTGAGTCTTGCCAGTTCCTCCTGCTGTGCGTTGATGGTTTTTTGCAGTGTAATAATTTCCTGAATCAGCTTGGCATTGTCTGCATTTTTTTCAATTACCGCATTACTCATCATCTGAAATGCCTTTGCCTGCTCTGTTGACGTGTTTAGAAATATTGCTGAAATGTCATTGATGGATATTTTTTGTTGGGTGGCTGAGGACACTGAATGAATTTGTAAAATTGTGGCTTAAGGGAAGTATTTGACTTTATTAAGCTAAGATAGAATAAAAAAATATACAATATGTTTGAAAATTATTCTGATTTAGATTTACTTGAAGTCATCGACGTAAACAAATTGATTGTATCTTATGAGAATGAACCACACAAAGTAGAGTTGGATGTTCTAAAAAATATTTTTAGTCAAGTCAATTCGTTTAACGATATTTCAGATAGAAGGACACGAATTATCAAAAAAGCATCTTTCATTCTTGCAGGAATATCTTATGAGCAACCATTTGCAGAAGGGAACAGACGCACATCATACTATATTCTCAAAAGTTTTCTAGGCAGAAACGGATTCACGTTAAGACCCTACAGCGATTATGATAAAGAAACACTTGCAGATTTGCTTCACAGAACCACCGAAAATAAATTCGAGTATGATCCTACGATATACACAGAGGTTGAACAGTATCTTTCAATAAAAGTAGAGAATGTAAAATTTGACTATTTGTAGGATAGTTTCTGGAAAAGGTCCGGATCTTCTTCAATCATTGCTTTGACTTCTTCTACCATGCTAGTATTTTTCAATTCTTGTCTTGGTTTTTCTTCTAAAAGTGGCATGTATACAATAAGCAAAAATACTATTTAATATATTTTCCATCTTTTCATACTTTTTAGATTTATCATATCTTTCAGCCTGGAACAAATTTGAACCTGACTGCAAAGAAGAATGATTCCTAGGTGCTCGCAGCCAGGCCAGGTACTATTTTGGTCGGTATGAAAACGAATTATGGCAGTCGCTTAACGATTAGAATTAGATTGTGACAGTATTAAGAAAGTGGAGAGAAAGGGTAGCAACCCTTTCCTAGCTAGATTTTTCATTTTTAGGTACTAATGAAATCAATTCTCGTTCTATCTTTGCTATCAATTGTTTTGGTTTTTGGCATGAGTTCAGCTTATGCGGATGAAAAATACGAATGTGAAGTGATTGAGTCATGTGGAGAAATGTGTGAGGCTGATCCAAATTGTGAAATATCCAAATGGGCAGTCCAATCTCAATCTGAATTAGATGGAGATACTGAGACAGTTGAATCATTGAAATCGGAGGTTGTAGAATTAAAAACCAAGAACGCATTATTAGAATCTCAAATTGAAGATCTAAAATCTCAATTAGAAAATGCACAACAAGTTATGATGGCTCAACTGAATATGATTATGGAAACACTTGCAAATCTAAAAATTCAATAATTATAGTTCTTCAAAATCTTTTCCACAAATGAAACATTCCGTAGGATAGATTTCCACTTTTTGATTTTCATCTAATTCCACTTTGCAATTTTTACAGCCTTTTTTTATCCACGTCATGACATTATCACGGCTCCACTGCTATTAACACTGAACCGCCTGTTTGGAAAGCACATCGTATCTCAGTTTTTCCACCTGCGGTCGGTACTGCAAAAAATATTCCCTCATTTGTTTGTGAAGCAGGTTTTGTTCCAGTTACGAAATTCTCACGTATGCCTACTTGCTTGACGTTATCTACTTCATTATCATTTAGATTGATTAGAGCATCGAAGAGGGTTTGTTGACTGAATGTCTTTTGTGCACTGAAGGTTCCAACTACATCCTCTCTTGCGAAGTTTGTTGGAATGTCAGATATTGCCCATGTTCCAGATGTAGAAATTTTTGATTTTTGAATTGCAGCTGATGCGGAAATATTTGAATTCACAATCGTGGTATTAGCAATTTTTGTTCCAGTGACAGCCCCATTATCAATTGCCCAAACAGTACCGCTTCCTGAAACGGTTATGTCACCATAATCTGCATCTGGAACTGTACCTGATGTAATAGTCACCTTTGTCTTGTTGCCTCCTGCATCATCAGTTACCGTCACACCAGCCCCGATGAAATCAAGATTCGTTCGTTGTGTCAAAGAAGTTCCTTCATCCTGAATTGTATGTGCTGCTCCTCCTGCAACAATATCGCTGAGGTTACGTACGAGTCCACCAGAATTAGCAAGTAAATCTGTCCCATCCGAATAAATTGAAAGTGTGGCTGCAGGTGTTGCAGTATTGTCTACGAAATCAATATGTCCAGTATTTTCCATTCCCTTCGTGGCACCACCTGCACGAATCTGTCCAGTAGTCAAAATTAGGTCGGTGTTTCCAAACAGCTCTATGTTACTGTTTGTGAATGCGGCAACGTTTGTCGCAACTGATGCAATCTCGCTGTAAAAGTTGACTCTGCCAGTAGTTGCACTTCCAGTAAAGTATGTCTTTGGAGTCGAAGCATCACCGTCAAAAATTACCTTTGATGTATCGTCTCCAGACTTTAGCACGACATCAGTAACGCTGAGCCTTGCCCATTCGCTTCCCGATGCGCCCAAAGTATCTCCGGTTACGACCGTAGGATCTACAGGAAGTAATGATTGAGATACAACAGTTGTATTGTTGATTTGTAATCTTGGAGAACCGTCGGCATTCATGCCAAAATTGTATTGTGCAAGTAATCCTTTTGTGTTGAACAACATGTCACCCGCAGCATTACTTGTAATTCCAGATTGTGTTATAGTCAACGATGAACCTGCTGCTTGATCAAAAAGTAATCTGTCCAAGGTATTCAAATCAAAAGTGTTTGCCGAATGATCATTGCTCCAAGTGAACGTTTCAACAGAACCTACGGTTGCAGTCACGTTACGTTTCTGAATTAGTATATCATTTCCGTTATTCACACGACATGATAACAATACAAACTTACCAGCTTCAACGGTAAATGAGGAAATTTGATTGCCCAACTCATCAATAAAATTTGAGGGCAAAAACACATCCCAAGAATTTGGTGCATCATCATTTACTATCTCAATCTCAAACGTTCTTTGAGTCAAGTTTGGTGGAATATTGGTGACACTGCCTATTGTGAGGTCTTGCGTTAACTCATATCGCCATACGTGACCGTCTGAATCGTTGAGGTTTAACGTAACAGGATTTACGGGCGAAGGAACGTTTGTCACGTTGACGTTGATTGGTAATGATCCAGATCCGCCTCCAATTCCTGATGAACTGGCAACTATCACCCAGCTCGTCAAGGTTGTAACATAGACCAGTTTCAAGACCGTACCTGCGGGGGCTGCAAAATCACCAGAAGGCGTAATTATGTTCCCAGTATTTTTCAACGTGATTGTCTGGTTGAATATCTCAAGCCATAATTCCCTGTTTGGCAAGACATCAGAACCAGGAGTAATCGTAACCAGATTATCTGCAGTCCCGCCTTCAGGGTTCAGTATCACGTATGATGCATCATTTCCGCTTGTCGATGATACGTCTATCGCATCTGAGGATATCGTAAGTATTGCAGATTCGTTTGCAAGTGGGCCTCGCATAGCACCGCCTGACAACGGCAGGAAATTTCCAGACGCAGACCCTCCAGACCCCGTACCAGAGTCCCCGCCGCCGCCACCAGTTCCGGATAATGCGGATGCGGCAATGACTGGTTTTAGTGATTCCACAAATGCCTTGTCGTTTTCAATGAGCCCACGAATTACCCTGTTATTTTCGCTGGATTCCTTTCTGATTCCTGTCGAGCTGCTCATGCTGCTGGCCACAACCTCTCAATGATGTGAACGTTTCTTGTCGCAGCTCCCGGACCCCTTCCCTTGGGCTTTGACAGAGTGATTACAATCTTGTCTGCTGCACCCTTTATTGTATTTGGAAGACTGTCAGTGGTATCAGAAATTATCTCCTCGCTGGTGTAATAGACCGGATCACCTGCCTGAATGCCGCATTTGAGTTTGGTTGGAACCATGAACTTTCTTCTAGGAAAGTTTACAAGCTGGGATAATCCAAGTACGAGATTCTTTAGCTGCGCATAGCTTACGACACTTGATGCCTTTACCTTGGCTGACTCGATGGCATATTCAGGCTTGTTGTTTGCCTCATCAACGTTTGTCGCTACCAATGGTTTTGACATCTTATATGCGTCAATTGCCAGTTCCATTTCTGATAGATTTCTGTATCTTGAAGTGATACCAGAATATCTTCCCTGACTGTCAAAGCTGTCCTTGGTGTAGATTCCCCCCATCAGCCACTCTCTTGGCTCATACACATCAATGATTTCAGGTTCCTGGGCACTGAAGAATACAGATACTCCGGGCACTCCGACGTATGGCTTTGCCTTGGATAATGGCCCTTCTTGCGGTAAGATGGCTTCGTTTCTTGAATGTGAATAATCAATTATCACCTCATTCATGTTCCTGTCTGCAAGCCAGATTCCAAAGGAGTGGTCCCCTTCAGTATCCAAAGTACCAAAGAGGTTTCGAGTAGCAATGAATTCTTGCACAAAGCTAAATGCCTGAATTGGATAATAGTCCTCCACTCCGGGACCAAACCATTCTCGCTTTGCATTATGAGTAAGAAACATGTTAAAGAGATCAAACGGAGAAATCATGATCTTCTCTCCCGCCGCTACAGAACCAAACGGAATTGCGTTTGAGGTTCTTGGGAAACGTGAGTGTATGTTGAATCCTACATAGAACGGATTCTTATCAATCCCTCCTGGAATTAACGTGGGTGCTGACTTTATGAAGACTGCCGAAGTGGAGGAATCAAGCTCGTTCATAATCTGCTTTGTGCCGCAATCAACCCTAGAATTTATTGAATCCCATTTTATGGAATGTTTGCATTCAAACGGCTTGTCATCAATCCACACTCCAAATTTTCCAATTCCTGGAATTTCTGACAAGCCATAACTGCCAATCTTCCAAACACTTGCCCTCGTTCCAGAACCTCCAAGAATAAGACTGCAAGCACCTGTTTCATCAACATAATCACTCGTACAAGGATTCTTTACCCATGATTGAGAATCATACCAGTCTAATACTTCCTGATCCTGCGCAGTTTGCTTTCCCTTGAATACTCGCCATTCTCCTACTCCGTCATTATCCTCATCATAGTATTGCAGGATATTTCCAGCATACGTGATTCCGTTCTTGTCACTGCCCGAAAAGTCACCAAGGCCCGTTTCTATTCCGGTTGCAGGATCAATTACCAGCACCATGAAAGCGTCAGGTATCTGATTACCGCTTCCAAAGTCTACAAGCAGTTCAGACGGAATGCTTGCAGGATTAGTTCCAACCCAATCTACTGGAAGTCTGGGATGCAGCTTGTCTGGTATGATTACATTGGGATCAATCATCGATGTCTGTCCGTTGTTTGTTGCAGCATATTTGGCGCCAGCCAATGCGTTGATCCAGTATTGAGGCTTGTCTTTGGTAAGTGGAGAATAATCAGTTACGGGTACAAAGTTTACACGAATCCAGAATGTGACTCCTTTCTAGGCTCATTTAATGAGCTGGAGGTGTGCAATTGAAGTGACTTGTATGCTATTCCCTGATGCCTTACCAGTACGGTAGCAGGATAGCTTTGAGAGATAATCCAAGCGGCAGGTTTTGTGAATATTCTTGCTATCCAAAATGTTGCATTTGGAGGCTGCGAACCAACACTTGAGGTATGCTCAAAGATACACTCAAAGGTATTCCCGTTATCCTTGACCAATCTGCCAACCCTGTAGAGATTTCCAGATGCCCAATCCTTTGCGGAATTAAAAACATCCTTTGCACCCATATGCTTCATGAAATCAACTGGATAGCCCCCAGTTGTCTTGTCTCCAATTGCAGTCACTATTGTTCCCTGTTCTGGATCCTCTTCTGATTCCAAACCAAGCACATTGGAACGTATACCATCCTCCACCTTTCTTTGAGTCAGCGTTACAGACGGAATGTTTGTAAGGACACCAGATCCGTTATCCTTGAATCCTTGCGGAAATGCCTGCAGTTGTACTGTATCCAGGTCAAGTCCGGTACCATGATCATATTTGGACTTGAACCTCACATACATCGGCTCAAAGGAACCGCCGCCTTCAACTGGTTGTAACTCCAGATTCTTTATCTCATCAATTACTGGTTCGGCCTTTGCGGATTCATAGATGTGATTGTTTGAAGTTAACTCATCAAATGCATTGCCGACCTTTCTTACGCTGTCAAAGGTTGAAGGAATTTCTATGGTTGGATCCTTTGCACCCTTTACGTTGAGCTGCCGCACCCATTCGTCTACGGCTTCCTTGTTTGAGGTTCTCTTTAGTGCAAATGATACAGTTCGACTCCATAGGTTTTCTGACTGATGCGGACATGAGAGTTTGAGGCCCAACACTTTTCCTGCTTTTTTGATTCTCTGTCGTCTTCTTACATGAAATACATCTTCTGTGATGTTGCCAAGCTTGTCTGTGATTCTTACGTAGATTCTATCCCTTGACTGAATCATGGGAGCCTTTGTGAGAAACCTTCCGCCCTTTGCATTCAGAGTGATCTTTACTGATTGAGGGAACCCATCTTCATACTCTATCACGGACCATTTACTTGAGATATCAACGTCTGCTCCATGATCCTTCAGAATGACAAGAACATCATAGACGTCTGCAAATGCACCCAACTAGGTTCCGTCCCCCTTACTTACACGAAAACGAATGATGATATCCGTTTGATTGTTTGCAAGAATAGTCTTCTTGGTGTAGGATTCCCATATCAGTCCGATTTGATTGGAGCCAGTCCTTACGGGAATGAGATCATTTGTGTGATCATTGTCATCTATTATTCCAAACCGTCCTTCAGGCCAATTTTCATTCTTTTTGGGTTCGTTTCCCCACAAGTCAAGGAGGATGAGAAACTGATTCTGACCGTCATCTGAATTGCCCGTAGTTTTTGTGATTTTTCCTCTTAGGATGAACACGTCTTCGGAAGGTCCAAGGGCATCAATGCTTGAAAGATCATCTTCTGCTGCCTGGTCATCCCCTACGCCGTCATTGGACGGTCTTTCTATTTCAAGCAGCCATGCATTCTCCTTTTTTGCATCCTTGAGATCTGACAATGCGGAATTGTTGAAATCAATTCGGTCTATGGTTGAAGACGTATCCCCAGTTAAGGAAAGTCTGAACAGTCTGACATTTTTTGCCATTCCTAATCAGTCATACCCCGACGTGTTTCTGATTGCGTAATCCTCTTCGAGCTTTCCATGATTGCTGTTAAACTCGTTAAACGTGTTGTAGGAATCCCTTGCCTCTACGTTTCCTGATTCGGTAGTAATGATTACCTGTGTCAGTCCTGCTGCAACCTCTGCTTGCTGCTGCTTTGCACGCAGCTGGTCTACACGGGTATCAACTCTGTCTACAAACACCTTGAAGAATCTGTCAAGCCTTTGAATTTCTTTTATCACGGTATCTGCAACCTGCGTGACAAACCCAATACCTGCAGCACCGATCAGACTGTTTTGAACAAAACCAAGAGGGTTCTTTCCAATTGAAAACAAGTTACTGCCAACATCATCACCAAAGAGTTGTTTGATTCTACCTTGTTTGTCATTGCCAAATTATTTTACGACATCCTTGTTTGTTTTTTTAGTTAATCGTTCCAGCTTTTTCTCTATCTTTCTATCTTGCTTGCTTAGGCCAGAAGTTCCAATGAACTCTACTGTAACCTTGCTTCCTGTAGTTGTGTTTGATGTAGACGCCCCGAAGATTGCACCTTTTCGCTTTAGTTTTTCTGCATTCTTGATTGCCTTGCCTGCTTGTTTTTCCAGTTTTTCTAAATCAGTTAATGTTAGATCATCATTTAGATCAATAAAGTCATCAAACGGCAATTACAGCTAATCCCCCGTAACTTTGTTCAAGCCATATTTTTCTTTCCCTGTTATAGCTATCTAGAAATGGCTCTGCAAGTTCATCTAAGGTTCTCTCGATAATGTGTGAGGGGATTATTCCAGATACGATATGTCCTTTGGAGAATTTGACACCCTGAAACCTCAGTGCTTTTTTCTTTACAGGTTCAATTCTGTGATCCACAGTCCCTGTTTCCTCCCTTGCAACTGCCACATCAAATCCGCTATCTGCGAAATACTCCGAATGAAAGAAGATTCTAAACTTCTTACCAGATACAATGTCTACACCTGAAACTGTGGTCCCTGTGATTATTTTCTCAGAATATCCAAAATCTCTCATCCTTTCATGAATTAATCGGAGTATGAGATTTTCTGCCAGTCTGTTGATAGTGATTGCTTGAAACTGTATGAGTTGAAGTTTTACCGTCTGAGTTATTCTTTGAAATTCTTTTGTCTCTTCCAAAGATTTCACCCGTGGAATTATCTTCAACTTGCAGCCCTTAGACCTGAAATGTATGTCGTGATTTCTATTTCAAGAGTTGCGTCACGCAATACCTGATTAACAAAAGTCTCATTGTCTACAGAGACTATTCGTCCTGTCCATTTCTCTCGAGCAAACTTGTTTGTTATAGCATCAGGAGCATTGTTTAATTCTACAAATGTAATGGATGCAGGAAGTCCCTTTGCAATCTGTTCTTTCCAATAGGATACTGTTCGTGTGTCAGTTGCAGGAGTTACAGTATCATAGAGATCCACGGTATCTTTGAATTCAATTGTAGCATTGCCTATCACATCACCATTAAGAGAAAAACAAGGAGTCTGATCATCTATTTGATCCCGGTCAAAATTATCCAGGTTAATTGAATTTCTTGCAACCTGTGCAAACTTTAACTGGTATTGATTCTCGGCAGATTCAATTTGCAATGCACCTACTTTTTTGATAAATCGATTTATTTTTTCATTAATTTGAAATAATGCCATAGATATGAAAATGAAATTTTAAGATTAGAGAAGTATTTACTGGGTTTTCTCCAAATGCAGTACTGCCCTTTCTATCTCATCAAGTCTGGCACTCGGGGTGATTGTAATGTATGCCACCTTGATTATTCTTGACACTCCAAACCTTGTCAGAGTAAAGGTTCCAATGGTTCCCAGTATTGCACGTATTGCGGCATCGTTGGTTGGCGTATTTTCATATTCCAGCAGCCAAGACCCCCTGTCCGAACTTGGGTCCACACATCTTAGCTGGTCATCAGTGAGATTCTCATCAAAATTGAATCCTTCTGGGGCATTAAATGATAGCAAATCCAATACCAATCCCCCAGTAACCGTTGCAGTTGACTGAGGTCCCACATGACATTGTATGGTTATGATTCCAATGTCTGTCTCCTTTCCCCTTTGTGCAACCAGTCTTTCAACTGATGATATCCGGGTACGAATCACCTTGGTGTCAGTTGTGATGTCTCCAGGATCTCCCAATCTAGGGTTGGCCTCTATTACATCACGAATTATTTTCAGAAAGTTATACAGCTGCCTTTGCGTATCTTCAGTCTTGTTGTTTTGACATACCACGCCAATCTGATATGTTGACTGGTATGGCTGCGATGTGCCAGGTGCAGAAGAACCAAACGAGTTTCTCGTATCCTCCATCATGTTTGAGGGAGTTGCGACGTAACAGTACGGCATCTGCCTTGCATCAAGGGTATCGTATTCTGGTTCCCCAAACTTTACTGCAAGAAGCTTGCCTGCCTTTAGCTTCACGTCTTCAGCCCACAACGTGGGAGTTGCCCTTATCATCTCAATTATTCGGTCTAGGATTATGCCGTGATCAGTTCCTGCCATCGCTATTACTCCCCGATTACTTCCCCTACGGGTATTCTTAGAATGTCAGAGTGCTTTATCTTCCCGTCAGTCAGAGTTGCCTGGAACTGAAAGTGCCAGTGTCCCTGCTTTTGTCCGGTAAAGAACGCATCAGCGGTATCAAAGTGGAATAGTCCGTCTGCGGTTCCGACATTGGTGATTGCCGGGATTACGCTTCCAGTTGACTTGTCAGGCCTTCTGTATAGAAGCTTCATTGCGGTAATCTCAGTGTTTAGATCAAGAATTGCGGTGACTCCGCTGACGCTCTTTTTTGCAGTACCTGCAAGCCTTAGGTTCTCGTCTTCGGTTCTTGCAATTATTAATGATGACATGAAAAAGATATCCTTCTAGTCGCTTCTAAGAACTACATCGCCGATGTCAAATACGGATACTGGTTTTGTCGGACCCAATACTGATGCCTCAACGTTGTGCTTGAGTGTGTAAGTGGAGGAGGATACCAACTGAAGGACATGATGCTTTAGCGTGATTGCCTTGGATATTGCGGACAGGATTGCCATGAGTGAAAATCATGCGGACAAATTAAGAGAAGTTTTACTTTCCGCCAGTAATTGTAAAGATGCCAAGGTCAGTGGACCCACCACCACCGTCATCGACTGTAAATTCTCCAAGATTCACTATTCCAAACACCTGCGCCAGGTAATGCTTGAAGACGATCATCTTTGTACTCAGCCCGTCAATCATCTGCTTTAGCACCAATGACTTTGCGATTGCGTTAGTGATACTGTGCTTTAGTATGGCAGTCTGGGTGATTGCAGTCTGAAAATTGTGCTTTAGAATGGTACTCTTGGTTATTGCCGTACTGATGCTATTCTTTAGAATGAGTAATTTCTGAACCGGAGTTTGGATATTATGCTTGAGGATGACATTCCTTTGTATTGCATTGACGATGTCGTGCTTTAGTATTATACTCTTTTGAACAGACAGTATCGTTGATTCCACGTTATGCTTTAGGATTGTCGCCTTTGTGATTGACTGAACTATGTTTTGCTTCAGGATGGATGATTTTGAAATAGCATTCTTTAGGCCGTGCTTTAGGATTGCATTCTTTTGAACTGCGTTGATCACGTTGTGTTTGAGAATTGCAGATTTGGTGACGTACTCTAGAACGTTTTGCTTTAGTATGCTGGACTTTGTGATTGCGTTAGAGATATTTTGCTTTAGAATGGTATTCTTTTGAACTGCAAGCAACGTTGATTCCACGTTGTGCTTGAGAATTGTTGCCTTTTGTATCGCTTGGATCATGCTGTGCTTTAGTATCGTTGCTTTCTGAACAGAGTTGGAGATGTTTTGCTTGAGTATTGTTGATTTGGTTACGGCACTGAGAACGTTTTGCTTGAGTATCGTTCCCTTTTGAATTGCCTCAATGAGATTGTTCTTTAGGATTATTGATTTTTGAACAGTACCACCAATCCCATGCTTTAGGATCATGGTCTTGCTGATTGCATTGATGATAGTGTGTTTCAGGATGATTCCCTTTTGAATTGCAGTTGTGATGTTGTGCTTGAGTATCACTGATTTCTGTATTGCATTGACGATGTTACCTTTGAGAATTACTGGTTTTGGTACTGCTGCTATGATGTTTTGCTTGAGTATGACAGACTTTGGTATGGCGTTTACAAGGTCGTGCTTTAGGATTGTTACTTTTGGTACCGCAGAAGTGATGTTCCATTTGAGGATAAGTGATTTTGGTATGGTGTTGACAAGGTTGTGCTTTAGTATTGATGATTTGGAAATTGCATTCATCAAGTTGTGCTTTAGAATTGAACTCTTTGTGATGGCGTTGATTATGCTGTGTTTGAGGATTATTGCCTTGCTGATCGCAGTTGTAACGTTGTGCTTTAGGATAGTTCCCTTGAGTATTGATATGATGACGTTGTGCTTGAGAATTGCTCCTTTCTGCACAGAGCTTGCAATGTTTTGCTTCAGTATGACAGCCTTTGAGACCTGCACAGTTCCAGCACCCTCCTCAAACTCTATGACAGCAAAGGTTCTGGGACGTGTCGTGTCAGTTTCTGTGGTACGCTGGGTGACGTCGCCTTCCAATGAGAAATCATGGGAGGCTGCAGACAGTCCTGTCTTGGCCCTTGCCAAAAGGCAGTTTGTGACTCTGTCTTCATCGTCTGTAAATGCCGCAAAGATTGCGCCCTCTGTAACACCATCAACTGAGAGTGAAAAGTCACAGGTATGGTCAGAGCCGTCAGTGTCAATTGTAATGTTGGACACCATCAGCTGCAGCGCATCAGCTGCCGTGGTGAAAGTTCCAGTCATGTCAGTGATGTCGCCAAACGTTGCAGGAATGGACTGGGAGCTGCTGCTTGTCTTATCCACCTTGAGTACTGCGTTACTTGTGACCTCTATCACCTGAAGCATTTGTGGAGGGGTTGCGTCAGTTGACGGACCAGACAGCCTGTCCCTCCATTTTAACTCAAAGGAGTGGGTTCCTGCTGAGAGACCGTCCAGTACGTGCATTCCGCTCCAGTCATTTCCCTCATCTGATGAATCCGTAGATGCGCTGGTTAGGGCGCCTTGTAATGTGTCATCAACTGAGAACTGCACATCAATTGATGCGTCTGAAACCAGATCCAGCGGAATGGCGCCAATCATAATAATTACACTTGATGTGCCTGCAATTGATATGCCAGTCTCAGATAATAACGAGGTAAATGATGCGGGAGATGAAGTTGCGTTGTTCGCTGTCTGGTCCACCTTGATTGCAGCCTCCCCGTTAGGGATCTCGATTACCTGAAACGTTCGTGGCCTTGGACGTGTCGCATCAGTTGCACAGGTTCCCTTGACTGTCCTCCACTGCGCTGCAAAGGAGTGAGTTCCTGCAGAGAGACCGTCTACTGCCCAGGCGATTGTTCCGGAATGAACTTCGTTTGTGGTAGCAGAGTCTGAGAACTGTCGTATTACGGGACTGCCGACCTCGCTGCCATCGACTGTAAATCTCATCTCAAGGGTGTTGTCAGCTGCTTTAATGAGAGCCAGAGTGGAAAACATCAACATTACGCTATCAGTTCCTGCCACGGTAATTCCAGTTGCACTCAGACCAGGAATGTCAGCCCATGTGCCGCTTGCAGTCTCAGATGTTGCACTCTCAAGGTTTACCAGAAGATTGGCCATTGCGTCACTTCACCGCTAGTACTGGGGATTTCTCTATCAGCCTGAGCAGTTCCCTAATGATGTCATCATACGCCTTTACCCTGGCTTTCTCAGCCTGCTTTGATGCCGCATTATCCTCTGCGGAATGTGGGGCAGCATGTGCCATGTCTGCGATGTATGTGGGATCATCGACTTCAGCTGAATGTATGCAGCACTCCAGCACTTCATCTGAGAGTTTTGCAGGATTGTTTCTCTTGCCCTTGGCATTATTTTTGGCCGCATCCCACTGGGACTTTGCTATTGTATCTTCTCCGTTGTCACGGGCGTTTTCATGTAACAAGATAATGTCATCAATTTCTGACTTTACTGAGGAATCCAACCTCCCTTTGGAGATTATCCTGATGCAGTATAATGCAAACTCGTTTTTGACCCCCTCAAGGTTTCGACTTCCGGGATCTGAATCATCAAGGTCTGCTTGGAATTGAGTGGCAACAACATCTGATGCCACGTTATCAATTATCATTATTCTGAGGTTTTCAAGCCAATCAGGAATTACTGCCAATAAGTAGAGACCTCAGTGATTCATTATTTCTCTGCCCTGATCTTATCCAACAGCTGTTTTTGCGGGGCTTTAGCAGGGAGATTAATCTTTATTGTAAATTTATGAGTACACTCTGCACATTGTATTGATTTACCGTCTAAGTAAATTGGTACAAAGTGGGGCTTGTTGCATTTTCTGGTTAGTATTGTACCCTTGGAGACATACTGTATTTTGTTTGGACAGTATTCCCAGTAGCATGGCACTTCAGTGTCTGGTCCTCTGATCCATTCTACACCGGACTCATCTAATCCTAAAAAGACCTGCCTCTTTTCATCAAAGGAATATTGTACATCATTTTTGTCTGAAAGTATTTTGGACTTTTGTCTGGCAAGATCCCTGGAATATTGATTTTGTAGTGCTTGTATAATGCTCATGGTAAACTGTCTCCCTCTATTGATATGGTCATGGTGTCAAGTGCCGCAGCAGCTGCAGCATTAACGGTATATCTTAGCCAGAATCCCCTGTTGTCTCCCGCATCCAGGGAACCTACTGCGATTCCTGCACCCTTGCTTGCAGGGGCTGAAAATGACGGACCAGATGGGGCTGTAGTCTCTGATGCGATAGTTTCAATTGCCACATTCTTTGCCTCGTCAGCTATTGCCATTGCAAGGTCGGTATCACCTGAACTGATCTGTGATGCAATCCACATGAAGGGCGTCGTATATTGTAAGGTACCATGCTCGTTGTCCCAGTATAAACCACGATAAAGCGTAACGCCAGATGATGCCTCTAGTGATGTAATATCATCCATTAAATTATTTAGTACGTCAGTTGTAATTATTCCGCCACCAACTGTACTCATCGCACCACCCAGTGCCATATTAGGATCAGTCTCTGAGCCTCCACCTGAGATTCTAAGGGAAATGTCAGAATCTACAATTGCCATGATACATCGTAATGTATTATTGCTAAAAGGAACTTTTTCAGTTAATTATCATTTTTTAGATTCTAATCAAAGTCCCACGCAAGGTCCCTGCGACGCTGGAAGTAATCAATGATTCTCTGGGATAACTTTCTTGCACCGTACCTTTCCTGAATTCTTGCGATGTCTCTTGCACCCAGTCTATTTTTCTTTTGTCCAAGGCTAAATGACGGATACATTATGCTTGCCATTGTTTGGGTATCATGTCTTAGACCCAGACTGTGACCAAACTCGTGGATCAATATTGGAATTAATGGAGGTTTTGATACCGTCTGAAACTTTGTGGATGTCACCCAGTTCCAGTGATCGTTTATGTGGCAGTCCCCCGATGTTTTTCCCTGTCCTGGAAAGTATGCGTGTGCAAGTACGCCCTTTTGATTATCAAAGTGCGCAAGGTCCTCAAATGATACGTCAAAGTCGACTGAGATGTCGGGGTTTCTTTCCCGTCTGAACTTTAGTTTGGATATTCGCAGTTGCCAAGCCCTGAGTGAAACGGTCACTGCCCTGTGCTGGTGTGATTCCTTTGAGATGTCACCTGTGAAATTGTTTAATCGGTATGATATCTCGCCGTCAGGCCAACTGTGAGGCCACTCATCGTCTATGCCCTCAATGTTTTCTGTGAAATGTAATGTGTCGTTATTTTCAGATGATGAATGTAGTTCGCATTTGTGTCGCATGAATAAAAAATGAAAAAGTAAGGATAAGAGAATTACTACTACCTTACCCTTTCTTCTTTTGGTTTATTGCGCCGCCGGTATTCTTTACCAGCTGATCAATTCCTGCAATTGCAGCTATGGTTCCCACAAATATTGAGAACTGTACAAGCTGATCAGCGTTTTCAGGCATTGCCGTGATTATTGGTGCGACTATGGCAAATGCGGTAAACACCGAGATGATTGCGGATGCCACGAGTTTTTTTGGATCAAATGGAGTGTTGCTTTGCAGCACACCAAGTCCAATCTGCATCCCCACACCAAGTACAGTAATTACCACTGTTGCCAGGATTGGTTCTAGACCTAGAACGTTCATGAATCAAAATTTTGGAAAATGCTCTAAGAGAAGTTTTTAGCAGATATAATTGGCAATGACGGTTATTAAGATTCAAGATAGAACAACAGACGATTAATTTCTTCGTCTATTTCACCTGTATCATCTGCAAATACTCTTGCCTGCTCATATTTTTCTAATGCATCTTTGAATTTACCTTCATGTCTATCTATATTTCCAAGTCCAAACCACGTATCATAGGATTCTCTAATTTCATTAGCCTGGTCATAGTATGATTTTGCCTCAGCAAATCCATTTTGTTCATTCAATGCCATACGATAAAGTGCGTTTGCCTTTATTATCAAGGCAATCATATAGCTAGTTTCAGGAATATCTGAATCATTATTTTCATAAGCATCTATGACTAGTGAAGACCAATAGATGGATTTCTCATAATCTTTTGAAACATGATGGTCTTCTGCAAGTGACAGTTTTCCCCAGACAATATTAGACACGAAAGGAGTACTGTGTATGGCAATCGCACAACGTGTGCCAGAAGCATTTTGTCTGTCTTCATCTCTCATTACGTTACCCATAGTTGAAAGAGCCTGAAGATCATTGATGCTGAAATATTTTAGCACTATGGTGGCATGTTTTTTGGCCAAGACATAGTCACGTTTCTCATAATAATCATCCATCAGTTTGATATGATTGTTTTTTAGGGCAAGTAAACGACCAGTACTGACATTTGGTAAATCTAACAAATATGGAAATTTGCTTGTTACATCATCAGATAATATGTAATGTTGTGCAACACAATCAGTCGCATCTGCATCAAGTAAGTTATTTGGTTCCTTTACAGATATGGCAGTTGTTACAGTCTCTTTGTTTCCAAATGAATTTTCAACGATGCAATCAAAAGCATATTCTAGCTCACGTATAATAGATTCATTATCACAATCATAGCGTATAATTTCATTTTTATCATTTGTAGAATAAACATCATTAATTGTTATGCTAGTACCATGCAAGTCAGCCGGTAATTGGGATGGATATAGCGAATACTCTACAAAAGGATCAGAATAGTATGCATCACCAATAATAATTCCACCGCCTATTGCTACGGCAACAGACATTGCAATGGCAATAATCTTCTTTGCTGAGATCACAGATGATTTTATCTGCTCTGAGAACATCTCTTGCAGAATTTCCTCAGGAGAAATTCCTAAACGACGCAAAACAGGTTCTATTTCTCCTCTCATGACAGAACAAAAATCATCTGGAATGCTAATCCCTTTATCAACATTGTCAAATATTTCCTGAATTGTTTCTTGAGCAGAAATTGAGATCAAATTAGGACTGATCTTTATTATTTCCTGATATCTCTCTTTGATGGGATTATAATATTCTTCAAAGTATTCTTTTCCTTTATCATATTTATCACAATAATTTAGCAGTGATTTATGGAGATCTCTTAGTTTGGATTTTACATTCTTGCTGTTTTCATTTCTTTCAGGAATGCCCATATCATTGTAGTATGATTGGGTTTTTAAAGATAAACTTAATGCTAAATAATATTATGAAAACATTAAAGTAAATTTGTCCACAAATACCTCTTCAAATAATTCCATAGTGAGTTTTCAAAGCTTATGGATAATTTTAAAACTCAATAGGAAATTAGTTATTGCTAGTCTAATATTTCCAATAATTATTATTTTAATGAGTCAATATATTGAAAAATATTTTGAAGAAGAAATTAATCAGTTTACTTTTGCTAATTATTTGGATAAGGGAGATATTGATAATTTTAATAATTATAAAATCAAACTTGATCCTGAACTTGCGTTCAGTAATTTAGATCTTAATGGAAAAAATCTATCTAAAATTGATTTGAGTAAAAGTTCTCTATTTCAAGTACAATTAATTAATGCTACTCTTACTAATGTCAATTTAAGTGAAAGTAAGTTCTTGGCTAATGATATTCCTGGTGCAGATCTAAGTAATGCAATTATTTCAAAAGCTAATTTTGAATTAACCGTTGCCAACAAAACAATTTTTCATAACGTTATTTTTTCAGAAAGTGATTTATCTCAAACAAATTTAGAGGGGGCAGATATGACTAATGCATTTTTCTATAAAGTTAATTTATCAAATGCAAATCTTAACTTTGTTAATCTAACTAACGCTACCCTTAACTTTGTTAATCTAACTAACGCTACCCTTAACTTTGTTAATCTAACTAACGCTACCCTTAACTTTGTTAATCTAACTAACGCTACCCTTAACTTTGTTGACTTATCAAATATGGATTTTATTTCTACTGATTTATCAGGTGCCGACATAACTAATGCCATATTTGCCAGGTATGATGATCTTGGCAAATATGTGGAAGTCAAAAATTCTCCCATATCAAGAGAAGAAGCAATAGAAAGAGGGGCAAATTATGAGGAGAGGAAAGAATATCTACCTTCCACATCTCTGGCTAGTGATCTTCCTTAACATCATTTATTTTTATTATCTCTAAAATTTTTAGAAGACATCGTCATCTCAAATTCCAAAGAATCAAAAATCATCAAACGCAAAGATTGATGCTTGCGTGGGAAGGATGACCTTGCTGTCCCGTGGATCAGTGGATATCAGGATTGTCTTTGTTCTCTCAGTCGGGATTGCCTTTAGTGCGCCAATCAGCGTAACCATCTTTTTCTCAAACTTTTTCATTAGGCGGTCTGCAGCTTCCCCGTTGTGCGCATGCTCCCTATAGCACGAGTTGACATGGTACATCCCGGCCTTTGTTGCCTGCGAGAAGAACTCTTCAATTAATGGAAATGATTCTGCATACGGCTTTAATCTCAGCTCTATCTCCTGGTTTGCATCCAGGATCAGGGTCTCAAGTAATTCATCATCCTGTTGTTGTTCTCAATGCTTAGAAACTGCTTTACCTCTTCGAGTTCCACGTATGTCTCTACATCAGCCATGATAACACATCCCCGCCGCCAACAGCTGCATCATCATCAGTCCCTGGCGTTGATCTTTTCTTGCTGCAGATCAAGCCTTTTGTTTATCTTCTCAAAGATCAGCTGTTCGTCATATTTCTCAAACAGGATGTCGGCATTTCCAATTGATGCCAGTGTCGCATCGTCGATGTTTCGCATCGATTCCATTCTTTTTCTTTTTCCGTATTTGAGACCCATTAGCGTAAATTAAATAAATAAATAAAAATAAGAAAAATAGAGTTGTAAAAAAATCCTCTATGGTGTGACAGGTATTGTCATTCCAAACTTTCTTGTCAGCTTTGTGATTTGCGTATTTACTGCCAAGTATTGGTGGAAGTCTAGGAACTTTAGTGCTTCACTGTCTCTCTCCTCGTCGTAGTACCTTCTGGTAATCTTTGCACCTTCGCCCAATCTCAATGCGTTTGGCTTGTTGACTGCATAGATTGTGTCATCAGGTATGGTTGGATCAACGTGGCACATTACTCCCTGAATTCCTGGCAATGGTATGTCACCGCCACCAGCCAATCTGATTGGATTGAGATCGGTCGGTCCGCTAAGAGTCCATGTGTTGGATGAACATGCCCTGAGCAGTTTGGCATTCATGGCAACGTCGGTAATTTTGACGTCGTTTGCAGTCAAGAAAGTGCCAAATACCTCATCAAGTTCGTCAGCTGCCTTGTTGGTGCTGTGAAAGTCACCTGAGCCCAATGTTTCAAATTTTGGCAATGCGGATTGCGTGTTGCCAATGTCCTTGAGTGCTCTGAGTGCGGATTGGTTTCTCTTGAACTTCATCCCATAACTGATTTGACCCAGGTCAACTGATTGAGGATTGATGATGGTTCTCATGATATCCTCAATCGGAGTGAATGCCTTGTCTACGAGTTTCTTGAGATCGTATTTGATCTCGTCGTATTTGGTCTTGGTTGCTTTGCTTTCCTCCATTCTGTCAAGGTACTCTGCGGATGCAGTAGTATCATAGAATGTCTCTCTTCCCTCTAATTGTGGGACATCAGCAGTTACAAACATTCCATCCAGCCAAAAGTAGTCAACAGGGGTTCCTGCCAACTGCGGATTTAGTCTGATTTGCTGCAGATGTGAAATGTTTCCAGCATCAGCAATTGTTGTGGCTCCAGATAACTGTCTTGGAAATAATCCTTGCGAGATTTTTGCAGACAGTGCTCCTAGAACAGAGTTTGGGATAGTTTTTCCTACCAATCCTTTTGTGTTTTTCTTGACTGATGCAATGAGTTGTTGTTGGTTTCCACTGGGATACGAGTATCCTTCATGTTCACCGGCAAACACAGAGCCATCAGGCATGAAAGTTGATGAAACGTGGTATTGTTCTCTGTTCATCGTAATTATGCCTCCAAGTCAATAACGACTAGATCGTCATTGGCTGTGACTTGTTTTTTGACACCGTCTGTGCCTTTGGTATAAATTTCAAATATCCTTCCAAGGAATCCGTCGCCTTCAGGAGATGCTGCTGCTTTGCATTTGTCAGCATCAGTCGTGCTTCCAGATGATGCAAGATCGACCTTTTGCTTTGGGACCAGTCCTGCAGGGGCAAGCAATAGAATTCTGCTGCGTCCGGCCAATACCTGCACTTCATCAGTGTCTTCAGCAATTGGGGCTACAGTGACATCTGCTTTTGCCTGGATGGCACCTAGGGTAAGGTCTGCCACTCCTGATGCAGATACCGGAACGATCATTCTTCCGGCAGCATCCAGTGTGTAGATGTGGCCTTGGCTGATGGTCAAGCCTAGTTTGATGAATTCTCGGTCTGTTACTGAATATTGCGGATACGGCTCATCGCCTATGACTAAAGGTGCTTGATTAGGCATGATTATTTGTCCTCCTCATTAAACGTCGATTCCAAGGATTTTGCAGAAAGTGATCCCGGGTTACCTTCGCTGCCAAACTCAAAGTGTTGTCCGCTAGGAGCATGGTCTGATGCTGTTAGATTGGTCATCATCATGAATTCGTCTTCATTGGATTTTTCTTCCAAGTCAGAAATAGATTTGGCGTTGAGGGAAGTTTTCAATGCAGTTAGTTTCTCTGAAGGCATTCCTCTTTCCTCTCTTGCCTTTAGAATTTTTGCAATCAAGGGAGCAGATATTTTTGCCTTGAGGTCCTTGTTTTCCTTGTCAAGGAATTCGTTTGTCGCTTTGACATCCTTGACGGCATCATCACTGTCGCCTTCTTTTTTGTCCTCATCAGCAGCTTTTAATTTTGCCTTAAGATCATCGTTATCTTTTTGGAGGCCTTCGCTGGCTTTTAGCTTGGCTTCCAGGTCTTTTACTTTTTCATCAGAAGCATTTTTTGCCTCTTCAAGTTTTTTGATTTCTTCTGGGTTTAGTGTCATATCTGAATTAGCAGAACATGAACACGAACTAAAAGAAGTATTAGAATCAGAATCAGAAGTATTGTTCTCGGATTCCTTTATTGTTGCAGTTAACAGTTTCTCATTGAATGTCTCACCGGACTTTATCTTGGCATAGATAGAATCTGCAACTTTCTGGGTCACCCCTACAAACTGCATGTTATCCTTGTGTCTTACCATCAATGAGACTTCCTGCAATGGTGCAAGTGAATCATCATCAGTTGCAGAGATTTGCTTTGCAGATAATAGTTTCATGTGACAGTTCTCACCCTCGCATGTGGAGGTAATCGTTGCGACATCGCCATATGCGGGATTCTTTGTCAGAAATGCAACGTGTAATGCAAGCCAGTCAAACGCATCGATTATTGGCAGTCCCTTTTCGTTGATTCCATTAACTGCAAACTTTCCAGGGATTGGCCAGATGGATGGGGATACTGCCTTGATGATCCTTTGCTGGACTTTCTCCCAGAAATCATCATGGCCGTCTTCCAGCTTGTGAATGAAGAATGCAGTCTCTGTGTTCTCATCTAAGGTAAAATCAATAATATTGGTTGAACGAAAGTCTTCTTGTATTTGCAGGGATTGCTCGTATGTTGCCCCCTCTGTATGATAAAGATCGCACACTGAATCCTCACATTTTACGAATTCTATGCCTGGCTTGTCCTTGAAATCACCGATATTGCGCTTGATGGAATCCCATGTTACACGCCATCCGTTGTTGTTTCGTTGGGTGTTAAACGCAAAGGTCTTGAGGAACCTGCCTTTTTCTCCTTTGAATTCATCCAATATTTCTATGGATTCAGAAGCCTGCAGGTACAGCATGCATACTCTTTGAATGTACAGAAAAAGGAAGTATTAGAAGAATTGAGACAGACTAGAAGAACTTGTTGGCCCTGTACTTTCCGACGTTTGCTTTCATTTCGGATCTGAATATTTCTTCTTCAGTTTTTTTCTTTGATTTCTTTACGGGTTTTTTTCCTTCCTCTTCCTCTTCAGGTGTTGCGACTGTAGAAGGTATCTCTTCATCATCGTTGTCAGATGGTTCTTTAAAACTCATAATGAAAATCAGAAAACTATGGAATTAGAGAAGTATTTCATACATGTTTATCATGATTTGATTATTTTTATGCGTAAAATTATTCTCATGTTTGACTACAGATAAGCATCAGAACAGGAAATAAACCAAATTTTCACACTTGAAAGAAGATTTTTTAAAAAACTTAGAATAAAAACAGAAACATAACAATAAAGACGGACCGGATGGGATTTGATGTATTTTAGTTACAAATGCTGTTCCATGTGAAAAATCGGTTCCTTTATGGTTACATATCAAAGAACAAATGGTAGAGCATTCCCCATTGATATCGTGGATTTACAAGACCTGGTTTAAAGTAATACGTGTTGATTGAATCAGACAAGATAAAATATCTACTCATGCATTTGATTTTGAAATACTAACATCTTATTGTTTTGTGCAAAAGATCCTGAACTGGCGGGTAAAATTCTAGACATACCAAAACTTGATGATGTAACTTTCAAGGTACAAGTAACTGATGGCATTATTTTCTATTTTGGATTGTGTGTCAGTAAAAAATTACTTATCTCGGTGTAATCCGCGACCATTGAAATATTGATTCCAAAGATTCATTTTCTGCAAGATCTACTGCTTTAACCTCGAGTTGATGTTCCCCGTCAGATCTCCCCAATACTTCATCTGAGCATATCGAAAATGGTGTATTGTTGTAACTACACAGATATTCGTTAACTCCTGACAGATTGTCTTGTGAATCAAATTCAAATATCAAACCACTTGCAAATATTGTGGTATCAAATATTTCCGCGTCATTCAAATCAAATACGGCGATTTCAGGAATGCTAGGTCTAACTGAATCATATTTTATTGAATATTCTCCAGTGCCTTTATTTCCAGCTTGATCAAAACATTCTCCTTTAAGAGTAAAAATACCATTTTCTTTGTGAAGTTTAGATTTAGTACATGATGCGTTTTTTTCATCTATTCCTTCCCATTTGATTGATACAGGAAAGTTAAACCATCCTTCTGAATTGGGAAGATTATTCGTGGATGCCTGAATCTCTGGAGGTACAGTGTCAAGAACAATAGTAATTTCTTGTTCAGATATTTGGCCAGAGTTGTCTTTAGCCGAAACGATGATAGAATTGGTTCCTTCTACTAATTCTATTTGAGTTTGCCAGTTTGGTGATACTTTAACATCTTGGATTTGATCATTAATTGATACATCTAGTTGTGTTACTCTTGATTTTTCATCACTTAGTGTGCCATACATTGGTATGGATGATTCTTTTAAAAATTGTCCTGAAGTAGGGGAAATTATTTCTAATTTTGGAGGATTAGTATCTTCTAGTGTAAATGAAGTAGTTTCAAATTTTTCTGATGTGATATACCCTTCTTTTGATGCGATAGAATACCATTGGTGTTTGGTGTAGTTTAGGTTTGAGATTGTTTTTGATGCAATTCCATTATCATCAGATTTAGATAAACCAAAAGAATTTGCATCAATAAAAAATTCTACATCCGCATTTTCAACGGGTAAGTTCACTTCAACTTTAACACTAAGGGTTAGAGGCAATTGTGAAAAGATATTTGTCGATGAAATATCTGACACCTTCAATTTTAGAGGTATTGGTTCAATGATTGTAAATATTTCATCAGGATATGTTGTATTGCTTATCTCTTCTACTATGATCACACCTTGCATCCAAGGATGAACCATGCAGAAATAAGGAATTTCACCTGCTTCAGTTGGAGACCATTCGTATGTACTTCCTTCCATTACTAGACTGGAATCAAATAATGTCCCGTTATCTTCAACTGTGGCTGGATCTCCAGATGTGAATGTATGTGCCGCGCTATCTGTATTTGAGAATATCACTACACCACCCACACCAACCGTTGCAGTACCTGGAATATAGCATCCGTCTGCTGTTTCCTCACAACCCGGGGCACCAGAACCTATTGCGGGTTCAACTATGATTTCAGCACTACCTACAATATCATCTTTAGTTGGAACATCAGAATCAGAAGAAATAATTTCATTCGTCACGTCATTCATTGCGCCTACTGACCCATCACCAAAAGATGGAGATGACGACGATTCAATTCCTGATTGGATGACAGCATAGCTTCCACCACCAACAAATAGAGCTGCAACTGCAACTATTGCAATTATTTTTGTAGTGAGAATACCCGTGGTCCCGCTTGCAGCAGCAGTAGAAATACCTGTCGTACCTACAGAAGAAGAAGCAGTAGCGGCACCCGAACCCCCAGAAGTGTTTGCACTTGTATTTGCAGCAGCAGAAGTGTTGGTTGTATTGGCATCAGGTGTTACAGAATTTACTTGCTGTGCTTTTTCAATTGCAACCTCATCTATTATTTTTTCAACAGATATTTTTAGCCGTTTTAAAATGGGTTCAAATTCTCCTCGTATTGTCGAACAAAAGTCATCGGCAATGCCTGTGACTTCATCAATGTTGTCAAATGCATTTTGAATTATTGTCTGGCTTGACTCAGGTATTAACCCTGGAATTTTAGATAATTCCTGATATTGTTCATTAACAGGATTGTATATTTCGTCAAAGTTTCCCTTGATCTTGTCATATTTGTCACATGTTTTTAGAAGTAGTTTATAGAAAGCACGGACTTTGGACTTCTCATTATTCTTTTTTTCTTTGTCCGTAGAGACACTCAATGTAGCCACTATGGGAAAGACATTGTTAAGTATTCTAATATTGTTGACTTTATTAGAAATTAGAAATGACTTGATGTATGTGCCTTTTGCCAGTTGAATTCATCGAATATCTCAAAGGATTGGATGATGCAAAATACCGCATAAATCATTTGGAGAGAACCATTCTATTAAGAAATGTTTAAGAAAATTTTAAAATCTTGGAACGACTCTAGATTTTGTAGTTATTGCTATGATGCTTATGATTGCGACAACCAGTATCATCATTGCAGCTGTACCAAATTCTGGTACAACTTTTGCTGTTGCAACTGAACCAGTTGGTCCAGTCCAGCTGTCTTCTTCACCAGGTGCTCCAATTCCCAAAGAAACTATGTCGATGTCAATAGGATTTTCATCAGAACCAACTGCATCTATTTGATGAGTTGCTGTATGTTCCATTGCATGTGCAGTTTCTGTGTAAATGGTTTCACCATTTTGCATTGCTGTGATTTCATAATTGACGTGTAGTTCACTGAATTCAAGTTCTACTTGAGTTCCTCCTTCTACAACTGAGTCGGTAATTGTTGCCATTAACTCCACATCTGAAATATTTGTAATCAATGTATATTCTTGTGGTCCTAACGGAATTGAACTACCATCAACAGTAACAGTCCACGTACCTTGTTTTGCATTTCCTATTACCATTTCCACATTATTTATTGCATCATCACCATTAGTTGCTGCCAATGTTGGATTATTTGGGTCTAAAATAAAAGGCAGATAAATATCGTTATCAGGATCATGTAATCTAAGATCTATATTATTCATCAAAGTCGTTGTTGCTAACCTTGGTGCTGCAGGATCATCCCATGCTAATGTGACCTTAACATCATCCACACCATTAGAATTAAACGTAAATGTACTAGTTTGATCATTATCGATCTGATTTATTCTAATCAATTCATCTTTTTCATTTGCCATAACCAAATCAATTGCGGATTTGGCATCTAAAAGACCCCATCCGTATTGATAATCTGGACCGGTCCTTCCCTTATCTATAGCCGTATGAATTAGGATTGCTTTGGTAGTGTGTGGAAGGGGTCTATCATCTGTGTTAGTTTGACGCCATTTCTCTATTAGTAAACCAACTGCCCCAGCTACAAGAGGCGTTGCCATACTGGTTCCACACATCTCCTCATAAGTGTTAAAGGTTTCACCAGGTTGCCATATTCCATCTCCGTATGGGGGGGCAGTTGGAAGATCTTCAAAGGAGGGTGAAGTAACTTTGTCACTTCCAAAACTAGTTTGACATCCGGGAGCAACAATATCGGGCTTTATTCGGCCATCATCTGTAGGACCATACCCTGAGAAACTAGTAATATTGTCGTTACCAGAGTAAGTGGCACCAATTACTATGGCATTTTTAGATGTGGCTGGAGGATTGGTAGTTCCATACGGACCAATCGGATTAACAACGTTACTCACACATTGATAACCACGCTCATTACCTTCAGATTTAAGAAATATTAGTTGTTGGTTGTTTATTGCTCCAGATACAATGCGGTCTATCAAAATAGAAGTGCTGGTATAATCTCCTTCTTTATCACATACACCAATTCTGCCTACAGGATTACCAAGTGACATGGTAGCCAAATCAACACCATCGTTAATAGCAGTAGTAAAATCTACAAACAAATCGCCTCCACTATCATATAATGCATCTGTAGTACCTTCTAAACCAAATGTTCTGATTTGAATTTGCGGAGCCATCCCAGCCCACTTGTTAGGAGTTCCTTGGTTGGGATTGTTATTGCTATCAATTCCATCACTATTTGCCCCACTCCCACCCAAAATTCCTGCAACATGGGTGGCATGTTGACCTATTCCAGTACCAACGTCAGATGATAATATTCGTCCAGTAAAATCAGGATGTCTTGGATCCACCACGCCATGATCATATACTAATGCAATAACGTCTTTACCTGTTAACGAATAGGGCGATTCAGATAATGGCACAATTTTTGCAGCTATTTTTGCATCATTATTTGTTGGTTGAAGAGGAGGATCAACTACATCGATAAATTGAACTATTGTTTCTCTTGAAATATTTTCTAATTTATCCAGATCAATCAGTGCCGTAACTGATGGTATGATTGGAATAGAAGAAAATATTGTACCTCCATTGGTTTTAATCATATTTTTTGCATCATCTATTGGAACATTTTTGTGAAAGAAAATTGTAAGAACAACTTTATTTCCAACAATCTCTTCAGCAACAATTATTTCTTGTCCATCCTTGATTTGTGAAATTGGTTTCTGTAGTGCCCAATTACCAATTTTACCTTCTTGTAAATCTAATGAAATTTTGTCAGAAGGATTAAATGGTATTGCGGATCGTAAAATGTCAAAATTTTCCACCGTTTTTACTTTAGATACTATTGAAGAAGCAACATAAGTATTTGCACCAAGATAATCAACGAGAGATATTCCTTGCAATTCTAATTCCTTTCGTTTATCTGCATTAGGCAACATCTCAAATTGCATAAGAAAATAAATTTGAGATGATTGTGGCATTCCTTCGGTAATACTCTCAATTTCAAGTCCACGAGAAGGTTTGAAATCTCTTGTTAGAGTTTTTAACATATATTCATCAGTAACAGTGGTATCGGAACTTGGTATCTGAGCATAAGAAATGGATGATGATGGTACCAATAAAATCAACGAAACCGTGCAAAAAAACAACACACGAAATATCATATCTGTTTTGGACATGTATTACTAATATTATTTTATGATAACAAGATTGTTTATGTTTATCAATTTACAATCAAGAGATATTTCTTTGTACAAGTTCAGAATCAATATCAAATATCTGTCCACTCAAATGTATCATAGAGCCTGCAAACTATCCATACTTGAATATTTTTGGCGATAAAGTTTAACAATTTGTTTTTTGTTAGAATACAATTTATCCATGACCAAACAAGTTTGTACTTGTGCCAAGTATTATAAAAAATAAAAAGAGATGGGCTTATACCTTGAAGAGATCTGTGTTCACCCATTCATTTCTGATCAAGGTCCACCAATCCACTGCCAATCCTCTTAGGACATAGTCGTATGGCAACCATCCGTATCCGTTGTCACCCCAACCAGTACCCCAGGAATTTCTAATTCTTATTGCTCCTGTTGTTTCCTCTCCACAATTTGAATTTATTATTTTTTTCTGGTCATCATATCCAATTGCAACCACTGCGTGACCTCCATCTACTCTATCAGTATTGCATGGAAATGGAATTTCACCATTGTTGTTTTTAGCCTGAGAAATTGAGTTGTATACGGTAAACCCAAACATCGATGGCATCTTGCGATTAATGAATGACTTTATTCTCTGCAACAATCTGTCTCTCGGCATGCCTAATGGATCTAATCTTAGATACGTCACACTCTGAAATTCCTTTGCAAAGGAATACAAAAATGCGGATGGCTCCTCGTCAAATTTTGTAATGTCGTATGGCATATAATGTTCTGGCGGAACCCCGAATAACACCATTGCACCCATTGTAGATCTGAGGTATGCTCCAGTATCCCCTGTTTCTCCCATCATGTTTCTTGTTGCCTTGTACAAGAATAGTCTGGACATATCAATGAATTTTCCCTTTGTCTTTTTCTGATAGTATTCCATCAGGCCGACTCCAGCTTGGGCGGTACACGATCCCAGACTTTGCTGATTCTCAATCGGAGAGAAATCACTTTCAGATATTCCGGATGCTGCACCCAAAGGTGTTTCTGCAGAATCACCAATCAGATTTCGTTCTTCAAAAAATTTCAAAACTTTTGGGTGTTCTGGATGATAATCACTGAGACTAGGATGATCTACTAGCCATCCCAATCCTAAACCATTTGTTGGATTCATAACAATAAGATCCTACGAAACGTTTAAGTTTTTTATTTTGTTCAAATTTTTATCAATTACATATAATCTGATCAATTCTAAAAATCACGTAGAATGATTTGCCTATATCCCGGAGATGCTACTAGGAGATGTGAACTAGTTAACCAAGCTTCCTTTTCGGAATTGTTTTTTATAAAAGTAACTTTTTTGAAGATCAATGTATTTATCATATTAGTATTACATTAGATAATAATTATGACTATGAGTGTTACAATACTTTTAACAATTTCAATCATTACGATTATCTTTCTTGGCACTTCAAACTATCTTATTCTTAATGTAGATGCTCAGGAAGAAGTTAGCACCGGTAAATTCATTGTTCTATCTTCTTATGCTGAAAAAATTTTGGTTGAACAGAGGGTAACAATCAAAGGCCATTTATTTGATACAAATAATAAATTTGTAGAAGAGACTATCGAATTAAAGGTATTTGATCTTTCAACTTCGACTAATGCGAGAGAAGTTTATTCAAATGTAGTTTATGCCCAAGATGGAAAGTTTCAAGACAATGGTTTTATTCCTACCCAAAAAGGATTGTACACCATTGTTGCAGAAACTGCATCGGGTATTAGTACTACATCTAATATTAGATCTGTAGAGTTTTTTGAAACAAATTCCTTTCGTGTTTTAACAATTTCTGTAATAAGCTTTGTAATTTTGGTATCTCTTACAGGAATAATCGATTTTCCTATCATTAAGCTAGGAACATATCGTTTATTGAGATTTACTTTAATAACAATAATTGCATTTGGAATGGTTTCTGTCTTTTTATTTACAGATGTCGAAGTTGGTACACAATCTTCTCTTGGTATAGTCATAAAGGAATATGTCATTGCTACAAATATTTTACAAGAATCCACTTCAGATGAAAACCTTCTTGATGATGAAGTAAAATTAGATTGGATTTTGCACATTGGTGGACATTCAGCAGATAATTATTCTGCGGGATTACAAATTCCATTATCTATCATCATAGCAGGAATGATTGGTGGATACGTGAGAATTCTCAATTATGCTTCAAAGTCATGGATAAAAGAAGAATTGTTAAATGAATTAGATGATTCAATAGAAGTACCCGATATTGGAGACACTCCAGTGAAAAAGTTTAATCATATCATGAAAGAAGCAACCAAGTCAGGGAAATTTGATTATCGTTTGATAAGAGTTCTCACAAATAGAATTGTGGCGGACTTGGCTTTGTTATTTATTGCTCCTGCATTGGCAATCATAGTGTATTTTATTTTGTTACAATCTGGGCTGAATCCAATTGAGAATGTATGGACACTTACTGTGGCAGCTTTTGCATCGGGTATTTTTACAGAGACTGTAATAAAGTCAATACACGGATACATCACTCATAACTCTCTTTTTAATAAAAAAACAAAAGATGAAGAATAGTGTTTTCTCATCTGTTTTTTGAAGATTTGCCTCTTTTTTGATATGACGTTTCGTTAATGTTTAGTAAAATTTTTAGAGGCTAATTCATTTCTACAGAATTTGTTTCTTGTATGTATTTGCCTAATAGAATCCATTCGCCATTTCGAATTCCCCAAATATCATAATCTGCCTGTTCCAAATCTCCAGCTGAATTGAGCTTTGTTGATCCGATTGCACCATTATAATTTTCTGCAATTTCTGGAATTTTTGCTTTTACGACTAACGTGTCAGTACTGTTGGATTCCAATATTGCAAGTCCGATAATCCATGCTGCGTCATATGATGAATAAGCAAAGGTGCTAGGATCTCGCCCAAGTTTTTTAGTTAGTACCTCTCTTACTTTCTCATAAGTTTCGTTTTTAGTTACCGTTACTTGTACCGTTGTTAATTGCACATTGGTTGAAAATTTGGATCCTGTGGGATCGTTGATTAGTTTCTGTTCTTTTGTGACAGCTCCTGGCCCAAACCATCTAATCTTATCCAAAGTATCATGTTCTGCAGATGCTTGTGTAAATTGTAAAATTTCAGCAAATCCTAAAAATACAACAGCTATTTCATCTTCTTGATACTCTTTTACATATTTCTGTACTTTTTCAGCCAACAATGATGTGGATGCAGAAAATTCAGGTGATTCAGTATCGTATGAAATTCCTGGATCTACTATTCCGCCAAGCTTTACAAATGAATTAGCTGTGCTGCTGCTTAGACCCTCGCCCCAGGTATCTTCTCTCCATATTGGAATTATTATCTTGATTCCTTCATGATCTATTAATTTTGCAAGTGCAGTTCCTTGATGAGTATCATCTGGAACCAAACGAAACACACTATCATTTGGAATGGATAATGAAGGGGCTGATGAACAACAGCTAACTAGTAACATGTCATTAGAATCTGAATACTCTCTAACCTTTTCGGTATTCTCACTGGTTTCAGGACCTATTATTATATCGATACCTTTAGCATAAAGATGGTTTATCTTTTCTTGTGCAATGCCTGGATTAGTTGCTGAATCTTCAGATATCATTTTAAGTTGCCATTCAGCATCGAGTTTTTCAAGATGTTCGTTGAAGTCTATGATGCCTAGCTTTGAACCTTCCCAATTCTCTTCACCATGTGTAGACAAATCTCCTGAAAGCGGGAGAATCAATCCTATCACTACTTTGTTGGACGATTCTATAATGGGCGGCTCAGACTCTTCCATAACTCCTATTGTGTAACCTATTCCTATTCCAATGGCAAGCAAAATAAGTACAATTCCTATTATTTTGATTAAAGTGCCCACAATGATTTTAGAAACAGGCAACTGTTAAATCATTTTTTCAAATCACACTAAAAATAATATTTTAATTATAAAGTATGCTTCAAAATATCTCTCTTTGTTTTGTTCTAATTTATAATGTGATTTGATTTTCAACAAATTTAATTCTAAACAATACTTGTAATGATTTATCTTTTAGACAATACTTTTCATGGATAAAATCATTATTATTTTACTTCATCATTGTTCCTTAATTGTATAATGAACCTCTGAAATATGAGTTTTTCACCTAAATTTTCTTATGCTTGGCCAGCCTAAATCCGTTGAACTTCCAGTTTGAATTTTAGATTCATTGCCTTATACTTTAGGTTATAATTACAACAAGGACACCTTACGCCTTCCCAGTTCATGAACAGTGTACAATGAGTGCAATATTTTTGCCCTTCACCGTATCGGGTTCCACCGTACGGCTTTGTGGCCTTGTACTGGTTGCATCGATCGTTACATGGCAAGATGTAGAATGAAAGTATGATTCAAGTTTGAATTGTTTCGGTTTGAAATAATCTCGATCAGTGTGAAGAATTATCTCGATCTCCTCAATCGATCCGCTTGACTTCCTGTTTACCTCTGCCATTTCTTGAATGAGTCTTTAGTATCAAATTGCAACAGGGACAATGAAATCCCTACCATTCGATAAACAAGGCACAACGAGAACAATACTTTTGCCCCATGGCATATCTGGATCCTGTTCTGCCAGGTCTTGCGGCTTTGTGTTGAAGACACTGATTTGAGCAGTGCCCCATGAGAAGCAGATTATACGTGTGAATTTTAATCATTTAGATTACGTTGCCGACTCTAGAGAAAAAATTCTATTCAAAAAACAACGTTCAAGACATTATAGCTTTTCCAAAATAGACACTGTATGGTTGGCAGTAAATTACAACGGTGTCATAAGTCTCAGTATCTATGTTGTCTAAAACATAATTTTGATCTCCTGAGCTACCTTTGAGTTTGTCAATTTGGATGCCATTTTTGACATCTCCATCAGATGTCAGATATACTCTGAGATCTGGGCCATTGGTCACTTCAAATGCTTCAAATCTTAGAACTGTCTGATCTCCCATTTTGATTACTTGCGCTGTTCCTTCTGCGTGGTGTAGGAAGGCACCCTCAAATTTTCCTATTTTCAATACTGTAACTTCATCGGTATTTTCTTCTTCTACGATGACACTCATGTCTTCTGAAACTGAGGTTGGATTCTCTGATGCACCTTTCATCATTTCCTTAGCTTTTGCCATGGATTTCTCTTGGTTTATCGTATCTTCAGGCAATATTTTGATCATGGATTCCATCATGATATCATGCGTTGTGTCATGATCAGCTGCCCATCCTCTCTGAATCAATTTATCCACACTAGAGGCCTTACAGCAAATAGGTGACCCGTCAGTTGCTTTTAAAATTAGATCATATCCTTCTCTGCATTGGATTTCATGAATATCAATTCCAGACATTGATTGTTTTTTAGGTGAAATGTCCTGATGGATAGATTCTGCATTTACACTTTGAAATGATGCAGCACCTATCAAAGTAACCAATGTCAAAATAAAAAAAACAGAATAACATATTTTCATATTGACTATGATCTTTTTTACAATTTAACTATTTTTCTAGATGGTGTTTTTCCCAATCTGTTATGAATAAATGAAGATTCAAAATATCCATACCTGTGACGGCGTATGATGTTTGTGTTAATTAAAATCTAAGTAAAAAATATGTAAATAATAATATTAAATAAAATAAAAAAAAGAAATGGACTAGAGTCCAAATGGGATTTCTAGCAAGACTCCGCCTACTGGCACGTTGGGTGCAGGATCAGAATCTCCAATGGGTTCCTCTGTAATCACAAGAACATCATAAATCCAAGGATTTACCATCTGCTGTGAGAACGAAAGTTTTCCATTGTCATATGACTTGCCAAGACTCAGCTTATAGCCAGAATCTATATCTACAAGCCATCCTTCTTGAACCATTCCTGATGAAGTACTTTTGATGTGAGTCGTTATGCTGATGTGATCACTGTGATCAACTGAAATGGAAAAAGTTCCGACAGTGTTACCGCCAAATGGGGCATCACCAGAAGGTGCAGTCAAATCACCTTTCATAGGATCATCATCCATCATCATCTTGTCATCCATCATCATGTGATCATCTTTCATCATCATCATCACAGAATCTACTTCAACAAAAGGACAATTCACCACAAAACCGGCCAGACCAGTTTCAAGTTTGCCCATAGATGCTGCCTGAGATATTTCACCAACAGTCTTTAGAAAATCTGCACTGTCAGGATTATCCCATGTTGCAGTCTGAATTCTCCAAAGCGGACTGTAGAACTTGTCTCCGACAGTAGTTGAACCAATGCTTGCTTGGAACCCCATAGGGCCATTACCTTCTAGACCATTTGTAAATACGTACAGGTCTGAAGATGATGCATTATCGATGGTATGTTGAATCCTAGGAACATAAATCACACCTAATGCATCTGCAACATCTTTTGAGGATGCATCAGTTGCAATGTAATAGATGGTGTCACCATTTGGTGCAAAGCCTCTGTGTGCGACAAAGGTCACTTTCATGTTCTCAAGATCAATGTCTGTAACTTGTCCACCGCCATAGGGATCATCATTGCTGATGTGTGAATTCTCTCGAAGTTGGAGCTGTCCACCATCCCATTTTACAAATGGACAGTTTACAATTACTCCTGCTTCTTCAAAGGATAATTCACCATTGTCTCTGGCTTCAAATATTGCCATTTCGGACTTTAACTCTATTGGCTGTGTATCATCATTCCAGGTAACGGCATTTACATTCCATAGTGGACTGTACTTGTCATCACCGGGTTGAGAATCAGCAACTTGAGGCTGGAATCCAAAGGCACCTGAACCTTCTACGCCGTTTGTGAATGCATAGATTTGAGCAAGTGATTCTTCTGGAGCAAGTGTCAATGCGGGAGTATATGCTACTCGAAATCCAGTAAGATCAGTTAGATGATCTGCAACATCCTCTACTGATGCTTCAGTAGATATGTAGAAAATCTCATTTCCGTTTGCATATCCCATTGTCAATGGAATCTCAAGTGGGAGATTAGTGTGAGACAGATGTGGTTGCATTTTTGTCATCATCATGGATGATTCATTTATTTCTGAGCAAAGCTTATCGCCACACACTTGCGAGCCTGATGAGCCTGTCTTTGTCAGGTAGTTACCTTCACTTTTTAGGGCTTCAGCATTTGGAATTAAATCCACAGATGCGGCAGTAGCAGAAGTCATTAGAACAGTCATCATGAATAGTATTGAGAATGTTTTGTTAGTCATTAGTAATTGAAATGATTTTTGGATATTAAGCCACTTTGCCAATTTAGACCCCAATCTTTTTTGGAATCATCTTCTGGTAATCCAAACCAAAACGGATAATCCGATTGTTTGAATCGCATTAATTGCCAACAAATAATGAGAAACCATATCAGCTGACATCATCAAAGCCTTATCGTCCATGTACAATGTGGACCAAAACAATACGATCACAATATTTTGAAGCAACAATAGAGCTGCAACTAATACTAATCCTGAAGTATAGTAGGAACGAATCACTCTCATGTTTTGGATGTAGGTTCCAATCACTACTAGCAACAATCCTATGTTGAGAAATGCAGAGATTACTGCTGCCAACATAAAGTCAACCATCATGATTCTTCATCCATGATCTCTGTTAATTTACTTTGTTCCAATTTTTTCCATTATTTCCTCTAGTACACTCTGGTTTTCTTTTGTGATTTGTGTTAGATTGTATTCTGCGGCATACTCTTTTTCTGCTTTTATCACCAGATTATTTTTTGCAAGAATTTTTACGTGATGAATCACTGTTTTATGATCTAAACCCAGCACTGTTGCAATCTTGTTTGCGTTCATCGGAGTGTCCTTTATCAGGTTGAGTATTTTTGCTCGATTTACTCCGCCTCTGGTACCTGCAATGATTGACCAGAGTATCATCCTGAATCTTGGATCTGCATTGGAACTATTGTTTCCTGAACTGATACCTGAAAAATTAAACAATCTTTTTGGAATCATGATGGAAAATAAGAATGTGGGAAAACCAAAGTACAACATAACTATTTTGAAAAGAATTAATTTCTGGTATAAAAATTAGAAATAATTTGTACTAAAACTATTTGTTAAATTAAAAATAAAAAAATTAGGAAGAAGATAAGTCAGCACTTCCAAAGAGAACGCCAAATGCTTTGCACCAAATTAGTACGTTATGGTATTTGGAGAGATCAGTGTCTGGTGGAATCTCATAGTTCTGGTTTCCATTACTTGCCTTTAGGGTGCCTAGACTGACAAAATCTGATGCCTTGTCATCTGTGGCCAAGTGCACATACAGATCTGGTCCATTTGTAGACTTGAAGTTCTCTAGTCTCAATACCTCGGTTCCATCCTCTAATGGGATTGTGTATGCGTCTCCTTGTGCATCATGAATTCCATCACCTGCACCAACAAATATGCCTGAATATGACTCTGTAGACATTTCCTCATCCATCATGGCTTTCTCATCCATCATGGCTTTCTCATCCATCATGGCTTTCTCATCCATCATGGCTTCTTTATCTTCCATCTCTGGTGAAATAATTGCGCCAATTGGTATTGCCTCATCAACAGATGATTCTGTAAAATATGGCGAGACGGCTAATGCACCGCCTATTCCAACTATTGCTACTACAATAATAGCCAACAAAGACTTGTTCATGAATTGCAAGTTATTTTTCAGTATAAAGAAGATTATCCACTTTTCACCCCAATCTTTTCAGATGAAAATAAAAAAATCAAAGTCCAAAAGATTGGGGTCTAATTTGGAAAATTAGTTTTATTACTAAATTGAAAATAACATGCATGGCAGATGTCACGATACTTGTAGCCTTACTTGCAGGACTTGGATCCTTTGTTGCCCCATGTATTCTGCCAATGATTCCAGCCTTTCTTGCATACATATCAGGAACTACAGTTACTGAACTAGGTTCTAAAAATGGTACTGTGTTTTCGATTAACAGAATAAACATTGTACTAAACACAGTATTTTTTGTACTGGGATTTTCAATAGTATTCTCCACTCTGGGTGTTTTAATTAACAGCGTTCTTTCTAGCACATCTGGAGAATTCACAGAAAGTCTAAACCTGATAGGAGGTACAATTATTGTTGGTTTTGGAATATTCCTGCTACTATCCACAAAGATTCGCGCGCTAAACGTCGAAAAGAAATTCTTTCCAAAAAAGTCAAAGTCAAGCTATCCAATGTCATTTGTTTTCGGACTTGCATTTGCTGCAGGATGGACTCCATGTGTAGGACCAATACTGGGAACAATTCTCACACTGGCTGCCACCACGCCGTCAGTCTCATTTAGCCTGTTACTTGCTTATTCACTAGGACTTGGAATTCCATTCATACTAATGGGAGTGTTCTTCTCAAGGGCAACCCGAGTCATTCGCTCAATGTCAAAACATCTGAAATATTATAACGTGATATTGGGAGGATTCATAATTGTCTTAGGCATTTTGGTGTTCACAAACCAGCTTGCATACATTGCAAACTTTCCACTTCTCAATGAGTCGGTGCTGTTAGGGTGATACCATGAAATCAGAAATTAAGACAGGATTATTGTTTGGCATTGTAATTGTTGCAGGATTGGGAATTTTAGGCATGGTTTTTTCTACTCTTGACGAGGGGGTACCATCTGCAACTGTATCAACGGATGAACAAGGATTTACAGAAATTGATAAACTTGGATTTAAAAAAGCACCCGATTTAGTTGGAATTGCCAATTATCTTAACATCACTGCTGAAGAATTGGAAAAAGAAATTGATGGAAAGGTCGTACTCTACGACATATGGACATACAGCTGCATCAGAACGCTACCATTTATCACCGCATGGGATGACAAGTATGCAGATCAAGGACTGCTGATCATAGGAGTTCATTCACCCGAATTTGAATTTGAAAAAGATGTCAATAACGTAAAGTTGGCAGTATCAAAATACGGAATTAATTATCCGGTCGTACTGGACAATGACAAGGAGACATGGAAGGCCTTTGAAAACAACTACTGGCCAAGAAAATACATCGCAGACCACGAGGGATACATTAGGTATGACCACATAGGAGAGGGCGGCTATCAAGAAACTGAAAAAGTTATTCAAAATCTTTTGAAAGAAAAAGATGATGCCAACGGGATACAGGTTGCAGCAGTAGATGATCTGGTAGAGATTGACGAATTTGAACATTCTTGGCTGAGAAGTCCTGAATTATACTTTGGCTATCATTTTGCACAAAACAGAAATCAGTTAGGAAACGAAGAAGGATTCAGACCAAATCAGGATGTGACATACTCCATTCCAGAGTCACATCAGCGTCACAACTTCTACATGGATGGAACATGGACTAATTTACAAGGTGGAATGAGACTTGTTTCGGATTCTGGTGCAATCCTCATTCCATATAGTGGAAAGGAAGTAAACATAGTAACTGATGGTGAGGCTATTCTGAGAATACATTTGGATGGAATGCCAATAAATCCATCAATTGCAGGTAATGATGTGGAAAGTCAAGGCAGAGTACACGTGGATCAGCCCGGATTGTACAACATTGTACAAACTGAAACATCTGAAGACCATACACTTGAGATATTTGTAGATAGTCCAGGATTTGAAATTTTCACTTTTACCTTTGGATAGTCTTTAATGATTTGTCAAAGAAGAATCATGATCTATAATTTAACATAGGAAATACTGACTAGTTCTTTTAATTGCTGGCTTTAAGGTTCAAGTCACTTGGATTCAGATATCAAATTGAGGATGAAAATGGATGCAGAAATTTAATTTTATATTATAATTCAAACACGGTTTGAAGATGTTTGATGTATCTTTCTTTATCTTCCACATAGTTTGCCTTTCTGTCAATGTTGTGGCATGAAAAATGTGGCAACTCACTGATACCGCAATAGGCCTGGCTCTTGCGCATAGGTAATAGCACCGTATCTCTGTCGGCTCCATCAAAAAAGTCACCACCAAAAGTACTTTCAGCAATTCCCCATGTGGTGGACAGCATTACCTGCTTGCCTTTCATCAGCCCCCCAGAACCATAGGGCCCGTCATTGAATTTGTAAAATGCTCCAAAAGCATAGACATCATCGATGTATTTTTTCAGGATTGGGGGCATCATGAACCAGTAAATTGGATATTGGTATATGATATAGTCTGCCTTTTTCCACTTGGCAATCTCATCATCTACAGTGTAACCGTCCTTGATTACAGTCGTGATTACGTTGAATTTTTTACTCAGATGATCTTGTGCTGTTTCAAATAATCCTCTGTTAAATTCCCCTTTTGCATACTCTCCTGTTTGTGCACCTAAAATGATTAAAATTGTTTTTCTGCTTTCAACCATAGTGTGTTCACATAATCAACTTATTTAAAATCAGAAGTTACCAAAAGGAAAGTTAGAATTAATAGTAAATTCAGATAATGTTGGAAATAAAATTGGATGAAGATATGTGTAAAAAATTAAGTGCTTTCAATCATCGTCTTGTTTGTTCGCTTGATAAAATATAGTGAAATAAAAACAGTTACGATATTTGCAAATGGAACGGCCCACCATATTCCTGGTGTACTGAAGAAATGAGAAAATGCCATCAGGCCAACAATGACAAAAATAAGGTTGTATGACATTGAAATTATAAGCGATATTTTTGGTTTTTGAAGTGCAGTCAGATATCCTGCGGAAAGATAGTTGATTCCAAGAAATATGTATGAAAAACCATAAATGCGAATCGCATCAAATGCAATAGATGTCAATTGTTCATCGTCTCCGCTAAACAATTCTATGAAATATTCCCCAAACATGAAAACAAATAGGTAAAAAACAACACCGACCACAACACCAATCTTGATTGAGATTTTTAACGTGTCTTTTACCCGTTTGATCTTGTTTGCACCAAAATTGTAGCTGACCATTGGTTGCAGGGTCATTGCCAATCCCGCACAGATCATGATCATAATCAACGAGGTAAGTGAGATTATGGCAAATGCCGCAATTCCAATCTCTCCCAAATGCTGTATCAATATTAGATTAAACGTCAGTACGACGATGCCTGCAGAAATTTCTGATAGTCCGTCAGATGAGCCATTGTAGAGAATTTTTTTGATTGTTGACAAATCAAAAATCGGTTTGCCATAAGACATGATAGACTGTTTTCTCAAGAAATATACCATTAGTAAAATGGTGCTTGGAATCATTGAGATGCCAGTTCCAAGAGCGGCTGCACCCAGACTCCAACCTAAAATTCCCAAGAATACGTAAGTTAGTGGAATATTGATTCCAACTGATACCACGGTGGTTATGATCGGATAGACAAAATTGCCCTCATTTCTAATAAAATGTTGGAACACCAGCCCAATTATGAATAATATGAAAAATACGGCAAGTGTGGAAAAATATTCTTTGGTAGGTTCAAAAAGCAAATCCGTTGCGCCAAGAAATCTAGTGATGTCATCTGCAAAAAATAATGTAATTGCAGAAAGAGCTATTGAGAAAAGTACTGCTAAAACTAACGCAAGATTGAAAACCTGATTTGCATCTTTTATTTTCTTTTGACCCAGATATTTTCCAACAATTGCAGAACCTCCAGTAGCAATCACCACCGCAATTGCAATCAGCAAGCTAAACATTGGATAGACTAGATTGAATGCAGCTAATCCCTCAAGACCAATAAACTGTCCAATCAAGATCCCGTCTATCAAGAATGTACTGATCATCAAGAGAAGAACCAAGATGCTTGGTATGGCAGATTTTATGAAAACTTTGGACACGTTTCCCTTTGCAAACAATTCATCTGAAGACATGTTGTTAGTTCCTCATGGCCTCCACAGGACTTACACGTGTAGCTAAAAATGCAGGGACCAGAGAACCCATTATGGAGATAAGTACCGCAAACAATGCTGTTTCTGTTATTTTGTTCCAGTCATAATTAATCTCCAAAGGAATGCTGACATCATCTCCAAATCGAAAGTCAGCAGTATCCATAAATGCCGCAAAACCTATTCCTACAAATGTTCCCATCACGGCTCCAATTACACCAATCACCAACCCCTGTATGAGAAATATTAGCAAGACATCCTTTTTCTGTCCGCCCATATCTCGAATTATTCCAATTTGTTTTGTCTTGGATGAGACAGACATTGTTTGAATTGTAAAAATTATAATTCCTGCGGATGTCAGACTAAATAGTCCAATTAGTTCAATCATGGCAATGCCTGACTTTACCTGCTCTAGAGTATCATCATCTGCTTCTTCTAATGTCTGAATTTCATATTCATCCGATTTGAGATGTCCTCTCAAAATTTGCACAAAAGATTCCGTATCATCCCTGTTGTGCAGCTTTACCAAAATTCCACCTGTTTCCCCATCTCTGTCCAACATTTCTCTTAAGGTATCAATGTGAACGTATGATTCAAATCCAAATGCGCCATAAATTGATGCTATGTCACTTACCGTAAACTGTCGGACTTGGTCTTGACCTCGTCTGTCTTCTACTTTTACATCTATTCTATCTCCTGCCTCTAATCCCCCCAAGTCTCTTGCTATCATCTCACCAAGTACTATTGAGTTCCTGTTGGGAATAAGCTGTGGATTTGCAACATGTTCATGAATTGTAGAGGTTTGCATATCAGATACAGGTTTTATTCCTACAAGTGAAATACGATGCTCTTCAATGGTTTGTCCGTTTTTTGTTGCATTCATCGACGATATGCTGTATAACCTAGGTGTTGCAGCTTGAACGTATGGAAAACTTTCCAGAAATGTAACCAATGCGGCATCTGATCGTGTGATGTAATCTCATCATCTATAATGAAGATACCCCCATAGACGTAACCCGAAAAGTCACGTATTAGCCCATCCCACAATCCATCAAATATCACAATATTCACATAAATCAAAATGATTCCAAAAATCACTGCTACAACGCATCCGATGAAGCTCCCCTTTTTGTGTACAAGGAATTTTAATGCAAGGTTAACCCTGTAATCGTTCAAGTGTCATCACTGTTCTTACGTGATATAGAAAACAACAAGGATGAAGAATTAACCCACATCTCTGAAGTTTCAGGAGCATTTTCATACTTGGCATTATCTGAAATTAGTACACTTTTTTTGCTCATAGATTCAGATTACACATTACAAAAGATTAGTCTAGCTTCACAATGATCCTGAAAACTCAGTATCAAACATGAAAAATTAGCGTTGGACAGAATTGTTGATATGCAACAAGATTTGCTTGTTTTATTATGACAGAAATATCTGAACTGCTATTTGAAATGTCAAGTGAAACGAGGCTTGAGATAATCAAAGAAATTAAAATTAATCCGTCAAATCAGACCAATATTGCAAAAACTTTGGATATTTCCGTACAAGAAGCTTCCAGACACATTACAAGATTGTCAGATACGAAGATAATTGAAAAAGACAGGGACAACATATGCCAAATTACTGGTTTTGGGAATGTTCTTTTGTCAGTACTTCCCACCATGGAATTTTTTGTTAAAAACGATGATTATTTTGTAAATCATAATCTAGATAATTTTCCTCCAGAATTTTTGTATAGAATGGGCGATCTTTTGGATTCGGAATATTCAAATTTTGTAAGTGATACATTCCGTCACGTAGAACAGGTCTTTGATGAATCTAAAAAATTTGTTTGGGCAATTGCAGATCAGCCACTAATTTCAAACAAATCTATTCTGAGTTATTTAGAAAAACAAGAAGGGGTATCTCTAAAAATTCTGATAAAAAAAGACAATTCTGGAGATCTCAAACATGCATTAAAAGACAGAATTGAGATAAGATACTGTGACAATCCTGTTGCAGGAATGATTCTAAATGAAAAAATTGCTGGAGTTGTATTCAAGGGGAAAAATAATGCCCTTGATTTTAGTTCTGGATTTGGAACAACAAGTGAGAAATCATACAAGTGGTGTTATGATTTTTTCAGATATTGTTGGGGACAAAATAAAAACTAAGCATCCTTTGTTTCAATAATGTATTCATTCAGACATCTTAAAATCTAAATTATTTTTGAGATTAATTTGAGATATTGTATTTGAATAATAATTAGCGATATTTTATATCTGGTTTTTATTTCTTCTTCTGCCACTCACACGTATTATTATCAATGTAATGTGTTCCGTTTGTATAAGAAAGGCCAATATTGATCACACCAAGCCCCATTGAATCGTTAAAACAATAGACATAGATTTTTTGAAGTTCTGAAGGGGCAGTAAGATAATCATATCCAAAAAAAGATATCAATCCAACAGTGATAACAGTTGCAATAATGATTAATGATACTGTCTTCATTTTGTTAACTTCAGATAATGTTGGTTTTGTCTATACTATACCTGCTACCTTGCAACCAATATTCTTCAAAGATGTCTTCACACCATAGTCTAAATTCTGAATCTTCACTTACAAGCAACGTATTCATGTCAACTTCACCTTTAAGATTGGGGAAAAATATTCCTGCTTCTTTATCTGATATGTAAACAGAGATTGGAACTGAATCTATGATTCGATGTTCTGCCATGTCTGGGTCTAATTCTAAAATACTTTTTTTTTGCAAATTCAATCAGTTCTTTTGGAAAAATCGTGTCTTTGCCCATTATTCCCCTTACTTTGACACCCCTTTGCACACATGCAGTCACTATCTTGCCTTCTTCACCCCATGCCTGATTAACCATAATTTTTAGCTCATTATGTGTTAAGGATTCCAATTTTTTGAGGCGTTCTAATACAACGGTCACATTAGAAATTATCTGACAGTTTTTGAGCGAACCGATTCTTTGAATGAATTTTTGCGGGATTTTCCCAACTGTGTGTTCCTCAAAGAATGTTTTATTCTCTCTGAAAAATTCAAAATAGGAAATCTGATTTGTTATTACCCTGCCATAATTTGTTAGATTGAAAAACCCATCAGAATCTTTAACCAATAACCTCGCTTTAGTCATTCTTGCAGTATTTCTATGGGTTTCCTGAATACTCATATCAATTTTTTTGGAAATTTCAGTGGAACGATGACGTTTTTCTGCCAACATCAAAAGTATCTTACAACGAGTTTCACTTGAAAGTTCTATGAAAATATCTGCAACTGAAATTTCATTTTCTTTGTCCACAAATTAATTTTAGACATATTGGCTATATGAATTTCAAATACTAAACAAATCTATGGAAAATTCACACATCACTTTAGCTGAGTATAACATAACTTGTTCATAATACATAGTATGAATACACGCTCAAAGAAAACAGGCTCCATAATTGCCATAGTTTCAGTTGCAGTTTTACTGACATTTGTTTCAGTATCCACTGTTGCACCTGAAGCAACAGGCAACATCATGGAGATAAAGACCGTTAACGGTGTGGCCCAGTATCCACCAGGATATCAGGGAACGCCCATACGTGATCCTCTGGAAGATCCATTTTTGTCCCCAACGAATTCGGCGTTAATCCTAATTGATTATCAGCCACACATACTGATGGGTGTCAATACCATGGACCATGCGGATCTAATACACAACACAAAAGGACTAATCAAAACTGCAATGCATTTTGACATACCAATCATCTTCTCGCATGTAGGTGTTGGTCTTAATGATTCTCAGCCATTTCTTGAGGAATTAACAGAGCTTGCACCAAATGCAATAATCATTGACAGAACAAACGTCAATGCCTGGGAAGAAACAGAGTTTGTAAAGGCAGTTGATGCCTTGGGTAGACAGAAGCTCATCATGGGTGGACTGTGGACAGACGTTTGCCTTGCATATCCAGCTATTGAGGCAACAAATGCAGGTTATCAAGTATATGTTCCTGAGGACACAATTGGAAGCTTTTCAGAAACATCTCATGAGAATGGAATGAAGCGAATGCTGCAAGCAGGAGTCATACCAATTTCTTGGAATGTGGTTCCAGCCGAACTGCAGAGAGACCATGCACGTTCAGATACATTGAAGGGATCAACTAGAATATTTCTAGAATATCTCTTCAAAACGGATCCTGATCAAGGATGGAAATAGCACCACTTGGGAAACTAATTCCCATTTTTTCTCTTTTTTTTAAACAAGTTTTAGTTACAATTATTGTAATATTCCCACTATCCTTAATCGTGGATACTTTGATTGGTTAGTTGATTGTCAGTTTTCCAACTCTAGTAATTGTAATGATATGCGTCATGATAATTTCACCATTCATGGTTGCGTTAATACCCATAGTGACAAAGATGTTGAGAATTGATGAACTAAATTTTTAAAAAATCAAATTTGAATCCTATTGAATTTACAGAGTATGGATGAATTTATGAATTCAACATTATGAGTTTAGATGAATAATGAATAATAAAATAATAAAAATAGGTTGTTCTATAGGCATTAGTTTTCATTTCTTTTTGCTAAGTACTATCTTCATGTTAGGAGAAGGAATTCTTTTTGGTTTCAGATACTTTGATAATGTAATTCGAATGTTTACTGGAATTGAGATGATTATTTCAATAGTGTCTATTATTTTGATTTTCAAAGATAAACAGATTGGTTATGTCTTACTGGCATTATCTATTCTAAGCACTTACATTATAATATTTGGACACCGCATGCTTTGGTGGCCATGTGAATATTGCAGATTGTAAATTCAAATCCTAACAGATTTGTTTACATGAATCATGACTGATTTGAACTCTAGTTTTCATTTTCTGATCACCTAAACCACGAATACCATCTAGGCTCCAGATGGCAAACAGTTGCACAGTAATAGTTGTCAGGTGCATCCAGAGGGATGATGCACGGCCTACACACGGTATCAGTCAATGACCATATGACAAATCCAATAAAACAGAGAGCCACTATCAACAGGATGTATCGGGTCTTCATTTTCTCTTCTCAATTAACTCCAATAATTCATCAGGAAGGCTGCCAAATTTCTTGTTGTATTCTGCCACGTCATCTTGTATTTTCTCATAGTCAAGATTTTCAGATTCATAGTATCGTATAATGTCATTTAGCAATCCCAGCCTTTGAAAATCTAAAAAGAATTTGTGTGAGGAAACGCCATCTGAATCTATCGGAACTTCTCCTTGAGAAAGTCTGCGTAATTCGTCTGAAATTTTGGTTTGATAGTCTCGAATTGCCTGATGCCATGGTTCAAACTTGATATTACAAAATTCGTTACTCTCAAGACTAGAGATTATCTCTGACTTTATTCTCGTGGCTATGTGTTCATCGCTTTTAACGTCCTTACAAGATAGAAAGTATGACCATTTCATCTCATCAATGCATGAATCCAGATGAAAGTATGTTGATGCGGTAAATGACCCATCGTCAGATTTGGCAATAAGATCATAGTGAACCCACCCTCCACCGTATCTTTCATCAGAAATATCTATCGTTAATTGATGCTGAGAGTATTTCCCGGCAAACATTTGAAATATTTCAGACCGTTGAATCTTTTGTAGATGTATAGGAATCTTTTCTGGAATGTTGCATAATGGTTTTTTAAATTCTGGATTAAACACCGTCACCTCAGATGATTCCTTGAACGGATAGTTCCATCCTTCAGCAACATATGCATCCGAAATTCCCACCTCTAGTATTTTTGATGTAATCTCTGCTTGTTTTTCTTTCATCAAGATTAACTGTTTTTCAAATTTTTCCTGATTGTTATTTTTTTGATAAATGGTTGCATTCTGATTTATCTCAGCTAGAATGACTGTAAAGTTTTCTAGTTCATTTCTATCTAAACCAGATTTTACAATTATCAAACCCAAAATCGATGGAGAGTTCACTGAAAAATACTCATACACTCCAGTATGATTAAACGTAATTGATTTTCTTTCACCTTGATGTATGGGACCAATAGCCCAGTTCTCAAAATTGATAAAATGTGATGGACCGTCTGTGTTGAGCCAGGTTACGGTATTATTTTTTCCAAGGAGTACGGTCATCTCCTTTGGAAATATTGGATTTTTACTTTGAGGATCAAGTGCGCCAAGATTGATGTAGACAGTTGCAGGCTCTAAAGAATAATCCATATGTACTCTGGTGCATTGCAAAAAGCCTGTTACCTTTCCACCATCATAAAGACATTCTCGTTGGTGATTTTCCTCCATCGTTGGGATGACAATACTAGTGAATGTAACCAGAATTATGATTCCAGAAATAATGCCAATTGTAATCAATATACCAGTTTTCATCTTTATTGACACCATGCAACTACTGGACCACCCTCAAACTCCTCAATTCGCTCTACCTGCTCAACTTCTGCAATTGATGTTTTGAGATTTGGCCTGTTAGATTCGATTCCCCACAATCCTTCGATTGTAATGTGTATTCTGTTGTCTCCTAGATCCACTAGTGTGATGTCTCTTTGGGACACGTCATAAGAATAACCAAATTCTGCTATTTCCACCCTCAATATTTTCTCAAATGTATTAAAGTCCAGATGATCTTTCATCTTGACTGTCCATTCTGTACTGCATTGTAAATCATTTTCAGGTATGCTGGAATTTCCATGATTGTCCTTGATTCCAACATTTTCTACAAACAAAATTACAAACAGGGTAGATGCTGTAAGTATGATTGAGATTATAATGGTAAGATAATTACTGGTTTTCAATTTTCACCATCCAAGCCATCATTGCATTCCACAAATATCCATATCATTGATTTGTGATCCGCTTGGGGATTATTGACAGGATCAAATGTAAATTCCACACCATACGAATTCTCGTCAGGATCATAATTCAGATCAAGGTTGGTATCTATCACATCAGGATTTTTTTCACCATACCATCCTTCTTGAATCAGTTCTTGTCCAGCTGGACAAGAACCAGTTGCTTTAAAGTTTGTACCATCAATTATCCAAGAACTCACAGAATCAAATGCTTTAGCATAGCCACGATAAATCAACTCACTTAATGCAAATCCTGATGCGCAAAAGGCGGAACCGTCAGATGTCTTGTATGACCTGTACAAATCCCCATTACACTTTACTTGTTCAGGCTCAACACCGTCTTGCTGCTGCTGGCTGTATGGTGATGGACGTATTCTCTGACAATTCTCATCGATTACCATACCGGGTCCGCCTAAACATAGTGCTTCAGGTAATTCGTAGAAACCTGTGTTTTCATCCAGCGGATGAACAAGTAGAAGTGAACCCTCAAGGATGTAAGGCACAGGAGATGCAGTAGGCTTTGTAGTATACAGACTTGTTTGTCCATTGACAATATAGACATTGTATGTTGTTCCGATATTGTAGTCCACGTCAAGTGATGAAAGCGTATATGGATCATCACCAAGATTTACCATCTCCCAATTTTCCAAGATATGTCTGTCATCTGTAACCATGCCTTTTGCAACCTCGTGAACATCAAAGTAAACTAGTTGAGGTCCCACTGAATTGCTGATATCAGTTACAGTTCCTTTGAAAACCAGTTCTGATTCTTGATGCACCAATCCATAATCCACATCAGCAATACAGCTTGCATAAGCTGAATTAAAAGATGTTAACATTGAAAAAGAAAAAACAATTAAAATCATCATCAAAAATCTGGTCTTCATTTTCATGCAATCCATTGCCCAAACAAAATCATATCAATCAGACAAGCCAAAGTCTATCTCGGTATAATATGCATATTCTGCCTTGTCTTTTGGCTGCTCCAATATGCATAGACTAGTTTCAATTTCAGCATCAGTGGCATTTTGGGGCAGATTTACAAGAGTCGGATATAACGACAAAAACTCCACATGATAATTTCCCTGACTGTTTGGCAATATGCCAAACCCTTTTTCTGTCATGTAGACTGTATCGATTTCAGGTAATATTGGGATCGTGGGAGATATGCCATTTGTTATGTCGATTCGTCTGTCATCGCATATTGCAAGATATCCTATCCCGACTGCAATTACTCCATAATTGTCTCTGTCAATTACAGAATCATCCCATGCATCATTTCCATGCTCATCTACGAATTTCCATTTGCTAAGATCCCGTGGCAGGTTATCCCAAAGAACTCCTCGTGTGTCTCCATTTCTGTTTGCTATGGAAAAGCGATCCCATGTTGCCTGACCGTTGACGTTTGTGTCAATATCAGTTATTGCAAGTGGTAGTAGATTGCGCTTGTTTATTGGGTCTTCTATTGTCAGAATGGTAGGATATGCCACTGAATTGTTTTCAACAGTATTTTGATTCTCAGAGTCTACAAATTTCTCTCCAAGTAAGTCCCACTTGTTATCAAGAACGGCTCTGTGAACCGTGTTGATGTTCTGCACGGACAGACTGATTACGTATTTGTAAAGGCCATTTTCAGATGACTTTGCGTTTTGGTACAACTGCTTGTCTGATTCAAATGTCCCTGCAATGCTGATCTGGGGGGGAAGCGTATCTCGCTGTCCATTATATCTCAGATCAAGGTTTTGTACACGGCCTTCTTTAATCTCCGATGTGGCTGTTGATTGCACAAATTGTTCACCTGTCATAATTGCAAACTTTGTAAAAGAATCTTCATCAATGTAGCCTCGTTTTGTTAGTGGTAAGATATGCTCATGTAATATACAGATTGGTTTGCCATCGAACTTTTTTAACATCAGAACATGTCTGTCTGTGACACTCGTTGTGCATTCAATGTCATTTTCTGAAACTCCATTTGCAAGTTGTTTTAGCGGGGATTCTATCTCAGGTATTTTTCCAAGACATTCCTTGTCCGTTTCAATCTTTGTCAAATCAATTGGATCGTTGAAGTTTTTGCCATCATCTGAACTGTAATGGTACAAAATGCAGTTAGAATTGTAATCAGGATCAGATATAATGTGAACGAATCTGTTATCCACGTCTGCAATTACACCTCCAGATCGTATTTGATAGTCTTGTAAGATGTCAACTATTTCCAAATAATTTCCATTTTTGTCTTTTATGTTAAAGTACAGTGCAGAATTTTCATAGGGATAATTTTTGACTCCGGGAGCAAAATAATACTGTGTATCACTATCAACTATTGTCAATACTCTACCATACTGTCTAACAAAACTGCTAGCAGGAATTTCATCCATTTGGAAATCCTTTCCCTTGTTGTCACTTGTGCCAACAAAAGTTGTAATTGTTTGATTTTCACCATCCCAATAATCAGATTCCCATAATACATTCAGCGTTTCATCAATTACAAAAATTCCTAATTTCTCAGGATGATAAGTGTCAATAGAGTTAGGATCAGACGGCAGGTATTTTGATTTCTCAAAGTTCAAGCCGCCGTCATGACTTGCGGCAAAACTTGAATACCACCTAGTATCATTTGGTCTGTCTAACCAAGATACATAGACATCCTCTCCAGAGACTGTAATTTTTTGATTGTGGATCGAAGTTTCTGCATTGTTGACACTAACTTTTTCAGTGACTGTGCCATCAGGCAGAATCTTAATCAGGTGCAGGTGGCCTTTCTCATCAAAGTCTTTTTCATCATCAAAGAGAAGATAGATTACATCATCACTGATAGATGTTACAATATCTTGGTTCACTTTGCCTTGGTTGAAAATCTTTGTTGGCTCTGAGAATGTTCTTCCATCATCATCACTAAAAGAATAAAACGCATAACTGGTATTTTCTGCCCTGGTCCACATGGTACCAAAAATATACAGTTTTTGATTTACAATTTCAACTATGCTGATATCATAGTGCACATTATCTCCAACTAAGAGCAGTTTTGGCTCTGAGAATGTTTTGCCATCATCATAGCTAGTAAGTACATAGAAATCAGGTGGCGACTCATTGTTTGGGGTGTACTGTTCGTAAACTACAAAGATATTTTCGTCTTGTGAAATGATTTCGGTAAAACCAATACGTGGTTCTTTTAGAATAAGTTTAGGTGGGATGGTTGTTTTACCATTAACCATTTGTGTAAAAGTGATTTCTGAATCCACATTTTGGTTACGTACTTGCCAAATTATGTTGCCTTTGCTGTCTTGAATTGAAATTGCAGGATCATCTACACGAATTTCATGCTCACTTTCATGTGAGCCAAATGCAGAATTGTCAATTGTGAAAAAAAGGATGCCAAAAGCCAAAAGAGAGAAAATTCCCACATATTTCATTTTATACCTACCAAAATAATGAGATGTTCATAAATAGTTCTAATCTTAGTTGCGAACTTACAAAAGCAGTAATTATTCATCATGTAACCATACATTCCACAGAGATAGAATGTTCAAGTCTAGCCTCTTTTGGAATATGCAAAAGCCCGTGGAATTCCCATAGAAAAAATCACCACTACAAGCATGATTAAGAGTACGGATTTCATTTTTGTTTCACGTTAGTTTGGTATTTTTCCTTGCCCCATAGCAAGCCATAGTGATGTCACTCTGTCAGGCTCTGACAATATCACATCAGTCTTCCAAGTTTTTCTACAAAATTCTGGTTTTTCTATATCAATAAAAGTATCAGTGATTAAAAATGGTTCAACAATAACCGTTGATACAATATAAAATTTAGTACCATTTGGTGCCACTAATGGAGAACACAGAAAAGTACCATCATCTATTCCATCATCATTATTTCCATAAGAAGTGTTTGCAGGCACAAATTCAATATTATTTTTGTGTAAATATTCATTCCAGTGATATGGCATTGCCATTTCAATTACGCTAGGAGGAGTCTTAAACGAAACATATTCTATTTTTATTTCATCTCCTACAATATCACGAATCTTTTTCTTAACTATGTCCATTTCACTTGACGTACTGTATCTGTAAAGTACATCTATGATCAATACATCATTTTCTATTCCAAACCCTACAATGACATCATTAATTTTCAGAGGTCCCAGATTTACATTTTCATAATAAGCTGTTTCCAATAATTTTTTTGCATCGTTTAGTTTCATTTTAATTTCAGAATTTAGTTCAGATACGAGGGATAGTTTTGGTAGTAATTCATTAGAGTCAGGCTGTTTAGAATCTGTAACACATAATGTGTATGTTTTATCTACAGGACAAATCCCATCATAGCATATCTTAAGTCCATCTACAAATTTACCCCCCATTAATGAACATTGTAAATTAGTAATGTTCCCCCTACATCCTTCATACTCTGAATGCCATTTTCCTTCATAGTTGTTACATAATGCATGTGCAGAGGTATCTTCTTCTGTGTGAAATCTCATTGTTGCCCATCCTCTTTCTATCAATTTTGTTTCAACTTCAGTGTCATTATTGACACATGCAACTGACATTCTATCATGTTTGACAACTTTAATTTTTCCTTCATTACATTTTACATCGATTAATGAAATGCCGTTTTTGATTTGTTTCAGTGGATGTAGAAATTCTTGTGAATTTGAATAATCTGTATTATCAATGTTGACTCCACTATGATTTTGTCTAACTGTAAATTCTCGTTTAATGAACACGTCATCAAATTTCACTTCAAGATAATATTTTCCTGAATCGTTAATGATTATAGGATGATTTTCATTATATCCGATTTTGGTTTGTACTGATACCCCACTTGAAATGCTTGCAGAATCACAGTCTATGTCTGCACCTCCTCCCCAAACAAAATTCCCATCATCATCAGTTATTTCTGCATTGTAAGAATTACAATTACCGTCTCTTGTCTTTTCTAAAATGAATTTAATTGGTTCTCCAATGGTTTGTGTATATAAAAAATTAATGAATTTATGTTTCTCTATTGATTCTATTGGTTTATACGATTCATCGATAAATTCTCCATTAAGATTTGGAACCTCGCCGAAAATAAAATAATATTCGTGAACATTACGATGTGCTTGTGTTTCAGAAGTTAATTTAATCCAAACAGACAAGGTATCATTTTGTATGGCTTGAGTCATTTCTTGTTTTTTTGACTCCATCCATTCTGAGCCTTTGAAATCATAGTATGGTGCCCAATCACTTCTTTCTTTTTCAATTCCAAAACTTTGGTATGGGGTATAACATGGTCTATCAGACCAATCTTCATTTTGTGGACACCAAGCAAATACGTTGGGTGCAACCATTGCAGAACTTACAAAAATCAATAAAATTACAAAAAATTTCATAATATGACTAGACAAATTATCTGATGTTCATAAAGACTCCCAATCTTTGGTACTATTCCTAAGAAAGTCCATCTACTTGTTTGGAATGAAAAAGATGCAAAACTAAATCTTTAGAGGCTTGAACCGATTTTGGGATTGAATATTATTCAATTTAGAATCCACTGGTATTCGTCTACCATTTTGGGGATGAAACGAGACGCAGATAAGCATGATTTTTCTTATTATCTTTCATCAAGATTATAATGGCAATAGTTTACTAGTCTTTGCTCCATTGCCTCTTTATGGGAGTTTCTGATAAAATCTCCGCCATAGTAGTATCTTTCAGTCATTACTTTGCAATTACCAGTCAATGATAAAGCCTGTTCATCATCTATGCATTGACTCATTTTTTCATGTATTGCTTGCTTGTTTTCCACCCATCGAATATCATCCATCTCATTATCAAATAATTCAAAGAGTTTTACACAAGAATGAGCATCAAGTATTTTGAATTCTTCTTTTTGGTTATGGCAATCAAGCAGTTTTTCTTTTGCATATCTGTTGTTTTCATCAGTTAGATAGTCATTGTTAAACCAGTTTCTTTTTTCAAATGTTTGACAATCCATAATTTTTAATGAGTTTAATTCAATTGGACTAGCTTCTTCTAGATACAACTCATAATCTTTATGGATTTTACAGGTGTCAGGCTCTATCCAGATCCCATTATTGTTTAGGCACCAAGGTTCTTTTACTCCTTTTAGTAATGATGGACCTTGTTTGTCTTTCATGCAATCCCATATTCTTTCTTGGTTAAATGTAGAATCATCAGTGTCAAATTTCAATCCAGGTGTTAAATCTTCTAGTATTTCATCGCATGTCAAATCTCCAAATCTTTCTTCTTCTTCTTGTGGAATTTTAAATGCATCATTTCCAGGTTTCAATGATAATGTAACTGTTAAAATAATTGTGCCAACTACAACAATAGCTATAACTACAAAAATAATTAATTGAGACTTATTCATGTTAACATTGTCTCACATCAAGTTCAATAGAATGAATTTCAGAATCCCATACTGCTTCAATCAATGAAGATGTTTGGGAATATGTAGAAGGTAAAGCACTCAAAATTATTCCAAACATCACAAATGCAATATCTAAAGATGGAAATTGTTTCATGGATAGTGAATCCATCGAAAAAATGTATTTAAAGAAAACGTATGAAAGCTTCTTGTAAAAAAATAAATTTGAAGAGGCACTCAAGGTGACTTGTCAAGCAAGTTCAAGGCCCTTCAGTGTAGATTCAATTTCCATCATGTAGAGTAAAAACTAGTTTAACAAAACTTGCCCCCAGTATCGAATCTCTTAAGTTCCAGATAGTATTTTGTCCTAATTCAAGGTTCAAGTCGTCCTAGATTTGCACCATTATGGGTCTCAAATTAGTTCCATAAACAATTTGATGAACCCATCAAATCATGTTACCACATACACTCTGTTTTATTGTATAGTGTGACAGTACATAGTAACATGTGACGAAAATAATTTGTGTGCTTCCATAGGTTTTACAAACTGTCCATTCTGATGATGTATGTTTGTTAGTGGGACATTTGGCAAAAATCCAAAATATACTCTATGTCATAACAAGAGAGTAATTCTTGATGATGGATACAACAAATACATGTCAAGTATTTAGGACAAACATATCAAGATTAGAGATATTTTTTATGTGTATTAAAATATCGTTTCATGAACCACTGTAGAAATACAACATCGTTATTTTTCATACTTGATCTTTCAAGTGCCGTATAGTATGATCTTCTGTCCGTATACTCTACATCAAACATTGGATATCCGAATCGATTTAGGACATAATTCATCATGAGCCTAGATATCCGTCCATTACCATCACCAAATGGATGTATTGTTACAAACTTTAGATGTACTAGTGCTGCAAGTTCCACAGGGTTCAAACTTTTTTGGTTTTTCTTGTACCATACAAAGAAATTCTTCAGTAAAATTAGAACTGCATCTGACTTTGGAGGAACGTGTTTGCTTCCACTTATTCGTACCTCAAAGTCACGTATCTTTCCTGCAATGTCTGGTTTTGTCTCAGAAAAGAGGGACTTGTGCCATGACAATATAGAGCCAAATGTCATGTTTTGGTTTTTTTGTATGATTTGTAAAAACAGTTTTTGGTGTATGCTTGTTTCAGTCATGTCACTTGCAGGCCTGCTTGAGGGGGTTATTCCCTCCAGAACAAGATCAGCAGTCTCTCGTAATGTCAGGGTAGAACCCTCAATTTTTTGCGTATTGTAGGTAAAGCGGATGGAAAATTCCTCAATCTCTTTTTTTAATGCTGATTTTGGAATATTTGCTCTAGATTTTTTGTAATTCTTTTGGATTGATTCCAGCTTGGAAATCCAGTTATCCCTGTAGAAGTCCAGCAAAAAGGCATGCTTTATCTGCTCAATATCTGCTGGAATCACTTTTCCAAGATATATTTCCTTTTGTCTTTTTTGACTTCGTATTTTGTGCTGAAGATAGTAAAATGTCCTAGCTCCCCGCTTTCTTTTTACTACGGATACCATGATTGTATTGCCCAGTACAAATTAATAAACATATCAAATTATGATAAATGCACTGGGCAACAATAAGAAAAGGACTTGTATTACTAGTCATTATATTTATTTTAAAATAATGAAGTATTGTTAAGATTAATCATGTATAATCGACACAAAATAATAAAAAAAATGATTGCTAATTTAGCATGATTTTTGCAAAACTATTTTAATAAATCATAATTTTCATTGTCAAGTAATTTTTGTTCAATTCAATTAGTTCAAATATGCAATTGACACAATTACTGATTTTTCAGAGAATGCGTTTAGCATATAATGATTTTTGCACACAAGCCATATCTGTAATGGATCAGGGGTACACCTGTATGTAATTTTGTAAGATGGTTTGTTTTTACAACATCTTTGTGTGAGGACATCATCAGTTTGATTGTGTGAGATATTAAACTCTGAACGTGTATTACAATGGTACTCATCCAAACAACAATGATTGATCACAAAAAATATTTCACGCCGCAGCATAAAGGAACTAAGGTTTTTTCAACGGAGATATGAAAAGATTAAAAAAATTAGAAATCGATCATCGTTGTCATGTCTGCATCAGATCAGAATCACGTCGACTCATCTTCATCCCCATTATCTGCTGTCTCAACTCGTCAAGCTCCTGGGAGTATGCTATTTGTTCCCTTTGAGCCTTTAGCTTCATGTTGAGTACCTCCTGCTGCAATCCCTCTACACTTCCGGTTCCTTGCATCATTGCTGCAAAGTTTGAAAAAACATTGATCTTACTTGAGGCCTTGAAATATTGCTTTCTCAGGGATTCAGGATATAAAATAGTCTGTTTCTCATAGGAATCCTTTGGCTTGTGACCTATAAAATGATCTGCAGCATCTGGCCTGCATCCGCAGTCAATCATGGTAGATTTTAGTAGATCTCGCAGTTCGTGAGGCGTTATCTTGTATCTGTTTGTACGGTATCCTGGTAACACCTTGTGTAATCCAGCTTTTTTACTTAATCGCTCAAAGTGATCAGATATCCACGCAGTAGATATGGGCTTGTTTTGCTTTGTCAAAAATAAAGGAACATCCCTGCTCATTTTCTGTCCTGTCTTTTTCTCTCGAAAGTCAAGATATTCCTGTAGTGATACGATTGCATCCCTGTCTAAAAATCCTGTATGAAGAAATCCAGTCTTTATACGAACCAGCTTTATTGGAACAGGACATTTTTGTATGTCCCAAGAATTGTGATTTTCAGAGCTAAAGTACTGTTCCAATTGTTCCCAAGCCTCAAAGTTAAATCTGTCAGAAAGTGTGGAGGTATCCAGTCCCCTGTGAAACTTGCACAAAAATACTGCCTTTTCCGTAATTGATGGCCCGCCAACAGTCAGTAGTTTCATAAGTTCCTCTAGTGACATTGAAGTTCCCACCTCTTCAGAATCTGATGATGAGACATACCGTGCTTTTGGGTTGAACTTGAAGTCCAAAGGAGATTCATTTTTCTCAAAATATGATCTTATAACATGGTAGTAGAACATCATGGTTTCTGCACGGTTATTCTTGTGTACTTCCTCATCTAGCAGATATGTCTTGACTATACGGATATAATCTGATTTTTCAGAGTATGGCATCTGGAACATCGTGAGAAGATGTTCGATTCCTTTCAGCGTAATCTTTTTTGTAATTCTGTGAAATGTATCCTTTGATGCGTGCTCTATCTGGTGGAACGTGAATGATTTTTTTGCAAGCCAAAAGTCAAAACGTCTCGCTACTTGTGCATACTGTGTCTGCGTAGAGTTTGGGGTTTTCAGTTGCAGGTTCTTGTATCTTGAACCTCGCAGCTGGTCCATCCAGTACGATACTGTCTCTTGTGCACAGAATTCTTCAAATGATTTTGCATAACGGCTTATTTTTGATCCCCTGACAACATTGTTTTTTTGCAAAATGCCAATCTTGCATCCGATTGAGAATGCCTTGTATACGGCATCAGCAGTTATTTCCAGTCTTTGTATTGCCAAACTGGCCAATGTGGGATTTTATAAAATTTACAGGTTGTAACTTCTGTCCTATTTTGAGAGATTCTAGTATTTTTTGATATTGTGGTCGAACATGGATGTCATAGGCCGTATTTACATCAAATTTACAGATTACTGTGTATTCTGTTAATGTCATTAGGAATAGTGTAGAGTATTATGATAATTAAGAATGATGAAACCTGTATGAAATAGAGAAGTATTGAAGGAAGAATGTGCAATGACATATTGTTATTTTCACGCATCTAAAGTGTCATTTTAAGGACAGCCGCTAAACTTGCCGTCAACTGTATTGCTGACTCATCAAATCATAAAGTACCATTCATACAATAAAGATTCTATGAATCATCTTGAACACACTCTTTATTAATTATAAAATAGCACAAGGTTACATGTCTAAAGAAGAGGCAATACAAAAAATACAAGAACAGATAGATTTCTGGCAATCCATAGTTGATGCACTTGCACCACGTGCCAATGCCATACTGAGTAAAAACATACACCAAGCAATGATACTTGAGGAGTTCTCGAAGTTTGAGTCAGATGCACACCATGCAGTATCTACTGTTAGTAAGTTGAAAGATATCAAAAAACAATTGGAATTGGCACCATAGGGCATTAAAGTTTCCAAATCTTTCATTATTTTTTTTACATTCGTTTGTGGCATACTAGACATTTCATGTTTTGTTCACACCGTATTTTATTTCATAAAGTTCCCTTCACCGTGATGCTCACAATCCTCTTTGAGCAGTCCGTTGCCATCATTGATGATGCAACCACAGTGAAAGGTGAAGAATTTGTGCTTCAATTCCAAAAATGGTTTTTGATTATGCGTTAAGAGAAATACTAATGATACTGATACTACTGCCAGTCAGATTCGGATATCTCATTTGCAGGTAATGCCACTCTTGGCGCATCATAATCCTCATCCTCCTTGAAGCAGTGGACCTGTCTTATTCCTCTTGACTTTTGCACTTTCTTTCCTTTCTCTTCTGCCTCATAGGTTTCTATCCTCATGGTTACCTCGGTTCTAAAGTTGCCGCAGTTAGGACATGGCACTCCTGAGAATCCGCATGCTTCTGTCTCATCCTCGTCTTTTGGCTCGTATCTGTATGGCATGTCCTTTACGTTTGCCCTGATGATTTTTCCTGCCTGTTTAGCCGTAAATGTCTCCTTTTTACGCACGTGCAGGTAGAATGGGACTGACAAATGAGAAGACATTGACTCTAGAAACTGCTTGAATAAGATTGAGTAGTGCGAAGGTGCAATCTTTAGCTTGTTGTTGAATCTCTGGTTTGCGTGAGTAATTGCGGATTTCATGGTAAGTATATTTTCCCTCAGGATGTTTTCTGGAATCTTGCCATCATGTGAATTGTGCTTTAGAAACTGCTTTTCTGATTTCAGGAATTCCATCATGACATCTATTGCTGAAATTGTTTGTTTGTTTTCTGATTCAAAATTGCTAATGGAACTATTTTCTTGTTCCCCCAAGGGAACTGATTCAGTTGAGATGTTTCTTCTTGCATAGAACTGGTTTGTCCAATCCTGTGATTGGTAAACACGATAAAAGTAACCGCCCATCTTGATTTCTTCTTTTGGGATTTTTGTCTTCTTGCATTTTGTCTCGACAAGTAATTTTGATGCGGTACTGCATATTTGATCAGTTAGAATTCCCTCTATCTCCAGCTGATTACCAAGGTTGATCCATGCTTCTTTCAGTGAGACGTTTGATTCCTCACCGTCAATTTCTACAGCAACTGCGGCTTCTGCTAAACTGTAACACGCTAAGCTTGGCTTGATTTCAGTTAATTGTGACACTACGGATAAAACTTTCAGCTTTTAGCTTTTAAGGTTGATGGAAATTTACTCCAAAGTAGCTACAGTAGTGTAGCTACAATGAAGCATTCACACAGATTCAACAACCTTGTCTCCGTCCCAGAACTTTAGATTTGAGTTGGTCGTGTTGAATATGATATTATGTTTCGTACAGTATTTTGCCCTTAATGACAATGAAGTCCTCCGGTTCTCTTCTGATACTGGTATCCTCATGGCAAGGCAATGCCTGGAGTTCTTGCAGAACGGACAGTAGTTTTCTTTGCTCAAAGGTATTGGTTATGCTTTGTTTGTGATGTGTTCTTAGAATCCATTATAGTTTCTCCATGTCTTTGGGCATTCCTTATGGATTTGTTTCATGAATTTTAATCGGAGTCTGTCATATCCACCAAACATTGGTTCATCAAAGATTTCATAATTGATTATGTTGTGAATTGGTTCATGTGATAGAACATGTCGTAATATTCTAATCATGCGTTTGTCTCCAAGAGTAAACCAAAATGAGTTTTCATTGATGAATATTGTTTCAGGGTAATCATAGTTTGCAGACGCAATCCACTTGTATTTTATTCCCTTACCTTCACCCTTCTTTGCACGATCAAACTTTAATTCAGACCCATAATTCTTCTTTAAATGAACGATATTCTTAGATGTCATATCCTAAGATCTCCCTGAGGTGTTTTTCACAGTTGGGAAAGGTAGTACTACCTTTCCAGTATCGTGGGTTTTTGCAGTCTTCTTGAATACATTGTAAATGATCCGTCATCTAGAATATGCCTCCATGATTTTATCAAACTCATCATTTGTCATACCCATAAAGTTCTAGTTCCTCTTGAGTGTCAGGCTTTACTAACAGAGTAGTAGATGATCCATGCTGTTTTCTATTCCATTTACACCGTGATTTACGTCCTAAATGATCCGTCATCGTACTAGCTCCATAGGATTATCACATGTGATTTGATGTTCTTCGGCTGCCTGTTCTCGCCCTACGAACCCGCATCCAAGACATTGATACACTCTGTTTCTGCAAATTACTTCATCGTAATGTTCATCACATTCAGAAATACTACGTGATGATTTTGTATTTGTCATGTTAGATCACTCATGGCTTTGATACGTTGTTGTCGTTTGAATGCTTCAACAAACAAGTCCTCTTGGTTCATAGACATTTCAGGTTGCTCTAAAAGTATCTCTAGCATTATTTTCTGTAATTCTAAAACACGCTTGTTTTCAACCGTCATCCTACTACCCATCCCCAAAATCTTTCGAACTTTGAAAAATAATATTTGTTAAATTTACCTGTAGATGTAAGGCGTGGATTTTGATTTTTACATACTCGTGCTTGGCTTCTGGTATGCGTGCCTTGACCACATTCAGGACACTTTGGAATTATATTTTCACCTTCTAACACAAACATATTCATGTTAAGCTGACAATTACTCTCTGTCAACCCTTTACTCCCGTTACAATTTTAGAAGTTAGACATTCAGGACAGAGAATTATTCCCTCATTATCGGTCAGTTTACTCATGGTTTCTGCATACTCTGGAACGTCTGATCTGATTCCAGACCAGCCGTTTGCAAAGAATATCTGGCAACATAAGTCAATCTTATGTCTTGTAATCTGAAACTGCGTATCTAATCGTTTTAATTTTCTCATTTACTCTCCTCGTCACCTGCGGTATTTTGTTCGTGTTCATGATATCCAGGGCATGAATGATGCTTGCCACGTCTCGCAACTTGTAATATGTCACAAAGCTTTCCAAATAATATAGATACATTTCCTGAGTCTTCTTTGAACCCAACAATTCCAAAAACACCGTAATCGTTCTTGATGCCATGCCATATGATCTCTCTAGAAGTAATTTAACCGCACTATCGACACTTAAACATTGATTTAAGGCTTAAGATGTTCCTGCATTCTTGATGAACTGAGTCAGAAAGTGATGCTAGTTTTTTGGTGGAATTGCAAATTTGTTCTTTGAGTTGTTATGATAATCCACAGGCAGCATTGCATCTTTTTGCCTGCCTGTGAGAATTCCAATCACATCATCATCTTTCTTGATTGTGCCTTCGTTAATCAGCTTCTTTATTCCTACCACGGATGCACCCGATGCCATCTCACAATCAAATCCATTTAGACCTACGACTGACATTCCATCCAGCATTTCAGAATCTGAAACTGTGGTTGCAACGCCGTTTGTATATTCTAGTGCCCTTAGGCCTTTCAAAATATTTGCAGGTCTGCCAATCTGAATTGCAGTTGCCTTGGTTTTTGGCTTTAATCCTTTCTTGTCCAAATCATCGTAATATCTGGAGATTAATTCTGTATTTGGATTTCCTTTGTTCCATCTCAGTTCCTCTCCTTCAAACTTTCCATTGTACAGATCTGACAGTGTGCTTGCACCTTCGGAATTGATTACTGCTATCCTTGGAATTTTTTTAATCCATCCCCATTCGTACAACTCCATCAGCGCTTTGCCACAACTAGATGTGTTTCCTAATGCCCCTCCAGGATAAACTATCCAATCGGGAGATTCCCAATTAAGATATTCTAGTGCCCTAAACGGAATTGTTTTCTGGCCTTCTATTCTAAATGGGTTGATGGAGTTTACCGTATACCCGTCATGATTTTTGGCATCATCTAGTGATTCCTTTAGTGCGTCATCAAAATTTCCATTCACTTCCACAATTTGAGCTCCAAACTGATACGCCTGACTTAATTTTCCAGGAGCTATCTGACCTGCAGGAATGTAAACGTCGCAGTTGATTCCCTCATTTGCAGCAAACATTCCAGCTGATGCCGATGTATTACCAGTTGAGGCACAAACAATCTTTTTTGCACCCACCATTTTTGCATGGGTAACTGCTGTCGCCATCCCATTGTCCTTGAATGAGCCGCTTGGATTGTATCCTTCTGGTTGTAGCCATAAATTGTCATTTGAAATGTTGATGAATTCTGCCGCCTTTGACATTCGATATGGCTTGGATTGTCTTCCTTCTGCGCCGTCAAGTGATACCAGATGTTTTGAGCATTCTTCAAGATTTTCGGTATCTATCTGACAGAAATTTAATAATTCACGAAACCTCCAGACCCCGCTTTCATTGAATATACTACCTTCGGAATTTCGCCTTTTGTAGAAAACATCTTTTAAACTCGTAGACGGCTTGTTTTTGTACTTGACGTCCAGCATGTGGCCATTCTCACATTGTACATTTGTACTCTCAATCGGATATTCCAATCCGCATTGCGATCCAATACACTTGAGATATGCGTCACCTTGCATTGCACTTGTTGATAATCAATGATAATTTAAAGCAAATGTGTAAATTCCTGACAGGTAAATCTGCTTGCTAAATTTTGAATCTTGTGCAAGTGACTGGAATAATTAACACACTGCGGTTTGGTGTGATGATTTTTCTTAACCTTTAGATTGGATACATGTTATATACGATTATGGTTTCATACAACGAATATCTGAAAAAAATCCTTTCCCAAATTCTTGATTCTTATTGCATTCTTAGAGAAATCCAGGATAAACCTGGAGATCTTCAAAGAATTAGCAAAGAAATGCTCAAGACCAATGGATTCATCAAGGTCGTGGTAAATAACATTGATGAGAAAAAAATTCCACAGTCTGACTTTAAACCGTTACAGATTAAGCTTGGAAACTATTTGGAAAGCTATTTTTTTGAGAAGGAAATCGAAACCATGGCGCCTTTGTATTCTGATGACATGCATCGAGTAAAAAACATGAGACTGAAAATAATTGAGGCGTTAGAAGACAAGAAGATGATCGAGAGTGTGGAAGACCTGATTGAAAAGTTATGACCGGCGAAAAAAAGTGCATCTTATGCGGATGCAAGGATCACAAGTTATTTGGTTGTTCAAGTCACATTCTAAAAAAATGCAGTTGCTATGACCATAAAAATAATTCATGAAAAAATAACTACTTCAGTTTAGATCCTGATCTTTCGTGAAAATTTAAACAGCACTTGCATTCTTTTTCGATGCATTCTGACTCTTTGTGATGATCACAAATACCACATTCGCAACTGTTTGACATGCTATACTTTAACTTGTTTAGAATATAATTTATCCCCCTATTCTCGATAGTTTTGCGTCAAAATTGGATTATTTTTTGGATTTTGATTTTTTTACAGGCTTTGCCTCTAGTTCCTTTTTGATTTCATCTGCCTTTACATCCACTGCTTTGATGATCTCCTGAATTATTCCGTCCAAATCGCTGTCTTCAGCTTCTGGCTCAATGGTACTTGCAATTTCTTTAATCGTATCTGAGATTTCAGAACTGACATCCTCAAAGCTTTCAGGATCTTCATATGCTGCGTTGTACAGTGATTTGAGGTTGTTGACATGTCCAATTACCTGCTCTGTAATCACTATTTTGTAATCTGTACCGTTCACATCGAATTCCTTTGAACTCATACTCGATTTCAAATTCTTTTGTTTATAATGTTTTTTAGATTAAAGTAATGATCTTACCGTGACTTATTGTTAAAATATGATATAATCCAGTGCTGATGCGTCACTGATCAATCTGGTATGTTTTGATCCTACAACGTATCCATTTTTTATGTCCTCTGCAGGAATCCACCTGTTCGTTGATGAATAATGTCTTTTTTCGGCCAACTCATGTTCAATTTCCTCTATGTCAAATTCAGCTTCCTCGACTTGCTGCGTAGTAAGATGCTTAATTGTGATCATTATTTTTGTTACCTTCACGCGGTCCCCAAACTTCCATTTCAATACTGGGTTTTCATCGGATACTTCTAATACCTTGATTTTCATTTGCTTCTTGCCAAAAGCATCATGACTGATTAGTGCTCTTTCGTCAGTGAATTCTTCAAAACTAATTCTTGAATTGACTTCCGCGTCTGAAACTGTTTCTAGCAATGATTCTATGGTTTCATTGTTTGATTCAGTCTTTGCATCTTCTTCGGTCATACAGTTATTGCGTACCTTATACTTAAAAACGATTTGAAAACATACTACAATTTGGCACTAGTTCTTTGGTTTGTCTTAAATGGCATGACGCATTCTTTGAGACAAATCTCTTCTCTGGAACCGTTTCTTTTTGCAAAGATTTTGCCGTCATACGTGCAGACACAGTTTGTAATTTCCAACGTCTCATCCCATAACTTGAAGAATTCTCGCAATTCCCTATTCTCGTATTCCCCTATGCCTATTCTTTTCTTTGAGAGAAACTTGAATGCCAGGATTACGTTTTTTTCCTTGTAGATGTCAAATGTTCTGATCCATGACAAACATCTCTCTATCTGATCTGCGGGTACTGGAAGTGATGTGGCGGTTCCTGATTTTGCTTCAATGGTGAAGATTGTCCTCTCAATGTTATTCACTGCTAGTACATCTGGCAGTGCTATACTTGGTGAGCCTAATCTGAAGGCCTTCCAATTTGGTGCACCGTTAAATCGTTTTACTATGGTATCTTCCCATTGATATCCTCGCTGTCGACGCATTTTTGCTGCTTTTTGATTATTTCTTCTTGATTTCTTCTTGATTTCTTCTTTTGTAATTGTCAACGCTGTAATCTTGGTCCTCATCAATTTGATGTTTCTAATGTCAAATATACTAAAGTAGGGTATTATACAATTACTTCACCATCTGTCGTTAAACATTTTAAAATCTCCAAATTCATCGTTCCAATGTATTTGACATCTTCAGAATTCATTCTTGAGAAACTCTTGGAAAAGCGAGACTTGCATCTAAACACATTGAAACATCTTGAGTTTGAGCTAGTGATGGAACCTACTGAAAAAGAAATAGAGGATGTCAAAAAATTACAATCCGATACGATTGATCAATTAAAAAAAATAGAACAGGAAATTGCATTTCTCTCATCATAAGAATCCTCATAGTTTACAATGAGTTTATCAATCCCAATTTATTTACGAAAACATGTTCGATGATCTTGTAAGAAACGTGGTTCGAGTAAAGCAAGATTTTGCAAAAAACTACAAGGGCAGTGCACATATTCAAGAGGTAATTCCCTCATGCGTTTCAGAAGAGTTTCCTATGGATCCCGCTCATTTGCAACTTCTTCATGACTTTGCTCAAAAGAACCCGATTTACTTTAATTCGTATGAAGAAGAAATTGCCGGTATTTCGTGTATTGTTTATGAGGGTGACATTAACGAATATTGGTTAAACAGCATCAAGCACGGTTCAAGCTGTCAGCCGTTTTATCCTACATGGATAATGTCTGCATATGTTATGGCATTAATTGCAAAACAATTTGGATATTTGGAATTGGTGGATATTGGTTCGGGAGATGGACGAATCGCATTCTGTGGAAAGATCTTAGAATTGATTTCCTACAGCATTGAAATTGATGACGTTTTAGTTGAATTGCAAAAAACAATCACTTTGGATACGCATCAGAACTTTAATCCCACATGTGCAGATGCATTAGAATTTGATTACTCGTCACTGGGTCTAAAACAGCCTGCCTTTTTTATCGGCGGCCTTGCCCAAATGGGCGGGGATATTCTGGCTACGAGAATCATAGATAAAATCAATTTAATTCAAAACCTAAAAAACAATACTGGAATGGTGTTTGCAGGCACTCATACAAAGCGGCAATTGTCAGGCAATCTGGAAAATGGCGGATGGGGCATGTTGATTAAAAAACATGATTTGAAGGTGATGGAAACTGTGCCGTTGCCTACTATTTGGACATTTGATCAAAAGATTGAAACTCCTTATATCTATACAAAGTTCAACTGACCTGAAAAAAATAATTTCCATTTCTTATGCCGCATTTTAAAATTTTAACTTCTTGTCCTATCTTTGGAGTTTTTGAAATGTTTGCCATTATCCTGATTGCTCCCTGAAATTCAACTATACAGAAATATTGCTTGTCTTGTCTTGAAAACTCAATGATTTTACCCTCAACCTCCTCCTCCTCTTTTAGAGAAACTGTCCCGAAGCAATGACTGCAAAATTCTGCAGGTGGCCATGCTATTTTTTTGCATCTTTCGCATTCTGGAATGCAAAATTTTCCAATTGATAATTTGGATTCAAAATTCATTTTTCTAGTATTAGTACTGTTGAAGATGTGGCAGCAGCTGACATGTTGTGAACCAATCCCACACGTGCATCATCTACCTGTCGTTTTCCCGCATCTGATTGTAGTTGTTGTGTGATTTCTATAGTCTGAGCGATGCCTGTGGCTCCGAGTGGGTGTCCGCATCCGATTAGCCCCCCTCTGGGATTTATTTTAAAATCATCCGTATCGTTCATCTCTTTGATTGCTTTCATGCCTTCACCATTATTGTAAAATCCTAGAGATTCCAATGCCATGGGCTCACAAACAGAGAACGCATCGTGTATTTCTGCTACGTCAATGTTCTGTATCGTTTTGTTTGCCATTTTTAATGCCGTTTGTCCTGATAATCTGGTAGATTCCATGGAACTAAATGAGGAATTTTTTGTAAAACCTGCAGATGTCGTCATTTGACCTATGCCAGTAATCCATGTGGGCATGGAGGTAATTTTTTTTGTCATTTCTTCAGATGCCAAAACGATGGATGCTCCTCCCGTACACGGTCTTGAACAATCAAGCAGCTTCAGATCATCTGTAAGTTTTTTTGAATCCATTACATCTTGAATTGAATATGTCTTGTTTGATAACGCGTTAGGGTTTTCTTTTGCATGCTTGTAATTTTTTACAGAGACAATGGCTAACTGCTCGTCGGATATTGAATATTCTTGCTTGTATGATTTGGCAAAAATGGATGCCCAAAATATGGGGTGTTTGAATTCACCTCTTGAATTATCCCACTTCAGTATCTGTCCTGGACTGTCGTATCGTTCAGCACCTGATACCATGACCATGTCTGCCAAGCCTGATGCAATGTATGAGTATGCCGAAACTATGGAATTCGTGCCTGAATTGCAGAGACTTTCTATGGAATGCGCAATTTTTGGCTTGATTCCTGTCATTTCAGACAGTATGGGGGATAGATATTTTGAATTGTTGTTAGTTGAAACCAATACGGCATCAATGAGTTCTCTGTCTATTTTTGAATTGTTTTCAAACAGAATCTTTGCGGATTTTAGTAAAATGGATTCTATCTTTTGATCATCTCTTGTGAAGGGTATGATTCCATATCCTACAATTCCCACTTTGTTCATGCTATTCATCCAGAAATGTCTTCTTAAATGATTTGAATGATTCTAACACGTCTCCAACAGGATTGAATTGAAAAATCGGTTGATTCATCCCGGTATCGGAAAAATCGTTTACCTGCTTTTTACATTCTTCGGACGTTCCAGAAATTGCTAGGGACTGCAACATGGAATCTGTAACAAGCTCATGATTAAACTTAAACCCTGATTTTTTAAACTCATCAAATATGTTGGCAGTCTCTGTAGCAAACCCCGTCTTTGCCAAAAATTCTCTATACACTTTGCCTACGGAAACATAGAATGCAATCGTTTTTTTAGCACGTTCTATTGCAATTTCTGAATCTTCTGATACGCAAGTTATCAACTGGCATGCTACGTCTATTTTTTTCTTTGATTGCATTTTTGCAATGGTTTCTCTCATCTCGTTAATCGGTCTGAGGTAAAAAATTACTCCGTCTCCAATCTCCCATGCAAGCTCGACCATTTTCTTGTTAACTGCTGCAAGATAGATTGGGATGGATTCTCTCTTTGGCTTGATTAACAATGTAAAGTTCTTCAAGTCAAAAATATCTCCTTTGTATCTGACTTGCTTTCCTGATAACACTAGACGAATGATTTCCACGTATTCCCTCATTCTTTGGAGTGGTTTTTCAAATTTGTAGCCGTGAAACGTCTCGACAATTGGCAAGCTGCTGGTTCCAAGGCCTAGGATCAGCCTTCCATCTGACAACGTGTCTACCGTGGCCGCACCCATTGCAATGGCTGATGGACTCCTGGAGTAGATGTTGATGATTGATGAGCCTATTTTTTGAGTGATTGTTTTATTGGATATCGCGCTTAGCATTGAGAAATTCTCCATTCCCCAGGTTTCAGGCACCCACAAGGTGTCAATTTTTGTTTTTGAGATCAACTCTGAGCATTTCAAAACTTCGTCTACTGACAGTAATGAGCCTAGACTACACGCGGTTCTCATGAAAACTGTGTGCATCATGAATATTCTAGTGTTCTGTTTTAGCAGTGGGTTAATTTTGATTGAGCCTGAGTATTATCCCGTTAGTTCTGAATCGTAATCATTGAACCCACAGACAATATCCGAAAAGCATTCTGAAGAGGCAACATTCTGGAATGTCGCAACAAAATACGCTTCAATTAGCAAGGATGTCCCGTTTGTAGAAGAAGTTGCATACATGATGGTCACCTTGCATAGAACCGGTGCTTAAGATCTCAAATTTTATTTAATTATTTCTTCCACTTCTAGTGAACACTCTTCCATATCCTTGAAGGAGTCGATGGAATACCATTTTGCATGTTTAAATCTGACAACGCTGAGTTTTCCTTTTTTTGCATAGTCTGGAAAAACTGTTTTTTCTATGTCTCCTTTGCTGGGAAGGTTCTGCAGCATGTCTTTTTGGAGATGGTAAATCCCTGCGTTCATCCACAAGTTTGATACCTCCTTTTTTTCTTTAAATTCGGTAATCTTGCCGTCGTCTGTTTCCAAGATTCCGAACTTGGTTCTCAGCTCCACTGCTGCAATTGAATTTTGTTTTGCGGACAGTTTTTTCAAATCAATGTCTGTAATGACGTCCCCGTTTATGACAAAGAATGATGAATCCTTTATCATCATTCCGGCCTTCTTGATTGCACCTCCTGTGCCTAACGGAGATTTCTCAACGGAGAACTTTATCTTGATTCCCATCTTTTTCATGCTTAGGTAATTCTCAATCATCTCTTGCTTGTATCCTGTGCAAATTATCACCTCATCCACTCCAAATTTTTTAAGATATTTTATCTGCCACTCTATTATCGGTACGTTGTTTATCGGTACAAGGGGTTTTGGAACATAATCCGTAACGGGTCTTAGCCGCTTACCTCTGCCGCCTGCCAAAATAATTGCCTTCATCAGCCAAAAGTCGGTCTTTAGGGTATATGAAATTTCTAAACGGTGATCACTGGTTACTGTTATCCGATTCTGAAACTTTTTCAGGTTTTGTTTTTTCTACATCGGCCAAGGTTTCCATTTTTTTGGCAAATTCATTATAAATTTTTTCAAGTTCTTTTAGTGGCATCTCTATTCCGAGCATTTTCATGGTTTTGTTCCATGATTCGATGTATTTTTCGTCATCCAGACCCTTTCCAAGGGTTTCTGCTATCGAATGAATTCCTTCAGTTTTTCCCAATGCGTAAATGGCGATATCCTTGTCACTTAGCATGAAATCATTCACTCTCCGTCAGATAGTAGTGTAATTCGGTATAGCATTCCACGCAGTATTCTTCAAAATTCGTGTGGTCGCAGTTATAGACTTTGTTTACATCATTCTCGCATTTGGAACAGGTTGGCATTTGCTAATCCTCTAGGACTTTTTAATTTTAAGTATGCCTAACCCTATCTGCATCAATCCTGCTACGATTAACGGAATCGTTTCAGAAAGTACGTTTCGTCCTGATTCTGCTGCCTCCATCATGTCTGCATTGCCAATTACCACGATGCCGCCAATGATTATCAAAATACCTGCCACGGCTATCATGATGCCAAGGCCTTTTGACGAATCATTTCTAGAAATGAAATACGCAATTATGGGCAATAGCAATGCCGGAAGCCCCAGTCCCATTCCTCTTGTCTTATGATCAAGGGGGATGAATCCTTCTCCGCTGTCGTTGCTAAAGCTTATGGCAACGTCTATTCCATAAATTGTCAACAATGCTATGGCAATCCCCGTAATGATTAGTGCAGGAGCCAAAGCCATGCCCAATTTTTCATTACTCAATTAATAAATCTAATTAGATGGCCTGGCTGTGACTTTTTGCTTTAGTGTCTGTAATTTTTTTAACAGTTCTTCGATGGATTCGCCATCATCCCCAACCAGATTAACATGTCCCAGTTTTCGTAATGGTTTTGATATCTCTTTACCATACATTTTCAAAAATACTCCTTTTTCAGCAATGTTTGGCAATTCGTATTTGCCGGTAAATCCGGATTCTCCCAAAACATTGTACATGATCGTATTGTGTATTAGTTTCGTCTCTCCCAACTCCATCCCCATGATTGCTCGCAGATGTTGTTCAAATTGAGATGTTGCACTTGATTGCAACGTGTGATGTCCAGAATTGTGAACTCTTGGGGCTATCTCGTTAATCACTATGTCTTTGTCCTGGGTCACAAACATTTCAATTCCAAAAATTCCTGCACCCTTAAGAACGGACATTGTTTTTTCTGCAATCGTCTCAGCTTTCTTTGCCACTTTTTCAGACACTCGTGCAGGAGCAATCGTCTCTCGAAGAATGTTCTCTTCATGGATGTTTTCAACCAATGGAAATGTCTTGATTTGACCTTTTGTGTTGCGTGCCGCAATGACTGAAACTTCCATTGTGAATGGTACGAATTTCTCTAGTAGCAGTGGTTGTCCCTTGAAATAGTCATATGCTGTTTGAATTTCATCTTCAGAATTAATTTTAAAATTTCCTCTTCCATCATACGCATCTCTTCTGGCCTTTAGCAATGCCGGAAATCCAAATTTCTTTAGTCCTTCTTTGACATCCTCAATGCTCTCAATTTGTATAAATTCTGAAACAGGTATGTCGTTTTGCGAGAGAAATGATTTCTGTAAAAATTTATCTTGAATAATTTTTAGTGTTTCAGGAGAGGGGTTTATCTCTGCATCGTTTTCAACTGATTTTAGGACGTCACTGTCCCCTGATTCAATTTCATATGTGATGATGTCTGACTTGCTTGCTAGCTTGATTATGGCATCCTTGTCTTTAAAATCTGCAATTATTTGGTCAGTACCTGCCTGTACAGCAGGACAGTTTTCGGTTGGATCCAGCACGATGATTCTGGAAATCTCGTTTGGCATTTTTTTGGCAGCCTCTGCAATCATCATTCCTAGTTGACCTCCACCAATAATTCCAAGAATCTTAGCCATTATCAGAAATGGCACTTATGGATTAAAAATATCTAATGTTATTTTTCATGATTTTCTTTGATATCTCATAATAGAATTGTTAATTACTCTCTAGTTTTTTTTACTATCATGGCATTTTCAAAAAAGCCTTTGGTTGGAATCATTATGGGGTCAAGTTCAGATAGTAGGATAATGCAAGGGGCTTCTGAAATATTGGATGAGTTTGAAATTAAACACGAGGATCAAATAGTATCGGCACATAGAACGCCTTCAAGACTTGCCGAATATGCAAAACATGCGGAAGAAATGGGCTTTAAGGTGATCATTGCGGGTGCTGGAGGAGCCGCGCATTTGCCTGGCATGATTGCATCACATACCGTAATCCCAGTGATCGGAGTGCCAATCCTCGTGTACAATGACAAACATACAAAAAAACTGGATGCTGCAAAATTCTCCGCTTTTGGGGGGTTGGACTCGCTTCTATCAATCACTGAAATGCCTTCGGGTTCTCCCGTCGTTGCTGTCGGGGTTAACAAGGCTGGAAATGCTGGAATTTATGCAATGAAGATGCTTGCAAACGAATTTCCCGTTCTGAAGAAGAAGCTGAAACTGCACAAATCAAATCAACACAATTCAGTCATGAAAGAGTCTGAGCAGCTAAAAAAAGAGGGCCTTTCAAAATTTGCTAAAAAAAATTCAAGTCAATAAGGTGAACTGAATATTTTTTGCCCTCAATGACTTTATCAGTAATTCCGCTTGTCCCTTTCCCTGGGTCTCAAGACTCAGAGTGACTCCTGCAGAACCTGCATTGATTTCGGAGCTAAGTCTGTCGTGTACCACCTCTACGATGTTTGCGTTGGCCAGTGTTATCTCATCGACAATTTCTTTGAATGCCCCTGGCCTGTCTGGGAGCAGTATTGACAGTTTTAGCAAACGTCCCATGGCCGCAAGGCCCTTGTCCACTATCTGGCCTAAAAGGTACATGTCAACGTTTCCTCCTGCCAAAACTGCTACGACTTTCTTTCCCTTTGCTTGTTTTTTTGATATCAGGTAGGCCAGACTTGCGGCACCTGCTGGTTCTACTACGAATTTCATTCTTTCCATTAGCAAAAACATTGCTTTTGTTATCTGCACATCGTCGACTAGGACTATTTCATCTATGAGCTCTTTAATGACTGCAAATGTCATCTGTCCTGGAACTTTAACCGAAATTCCATCAGCGATTGTCCTTTCTCCGCCGCTGGTAGTAATTGAACCCTGTTTGACTGAATCATGCATGGATGGAAATGACTTTGACTGAACTCCAATTATTCTGACATTCGGATTTCTTTCTTTTACTGCTATTAGGATTCCTGCTGTCAACCCTCCACCGCCGATTGGAACATAAATTTCATCCACATCTGGCAAGTCATCTAGTATTTCGAGACCTATCACTCCCTGGGCTGCTATTATTTGAGGATCATCAAAAGCATGTATCATGGTGGCACCTGTTTCCTTTGCAATTTCTTTAGCCTTGGAAGATGATTCCTCATAGTTTATTCCCTCCAAGATCACCTTTGCGCCATACCCTCTCGTTGCCGCAACCTTGGCAGGCGATGCATTTTTTGGCATGACGATTGTGCATGGAATTTTTTCAAGCGATGATGCAAATGCAACTCCTTGTGCATGGTTTCCTGCAGACGCTGCAACCACTCCCTGTTTTTTTTCTTCATCCGATAATGATTTAATTTTAAAATAGGCTCCGCGAATCTTAAAGGAACCCGTCTTTTGTAGAAACTCTGCTTTCAGATAAACATCTGATCCGACAAGTTCACTGAATACTGGGGAATGAATCAGAGGAGTTTTCCTTATTTCGTTTCCTCGCGATGAATTTGCTTTTACTATTTCGTCATAAGAGGGATTCATTGGAAATGATGCTATTGATTTGACGTATTTGTCTTCTTCTATTCCAAAAAATATTGTGAGTCAAAATTCATGCGTGAACTTTCAGGAATCAATAAATAGTTTAATTTTTTATTGAAAAACATATCAAGGGATCGGATCTCCCCTTTGAGATTCGTCTCATTTTCCGGTTCCTTGTTATAATTTATGATTTGATGATTGCTTCAAGTTCGTCTAGGCGTTTTATGATATTTTCCTTTACTGAATTGGACATTTTTCTTGGATCAAACAATCCTTCGCGATTGCCATTTTTGATAAATTCCAAATCCAACGATAGCAAGCATCCCTCTTCACCTGCAACTAATCTTGGATCATCAATTAGCACGGATGATGTCTGATACGTTTCAAGTAAAAGTGAATCAAGCTCAGAAAACATCTTGTTCTTTTTCTCGGTGAGTTCTTGAAAGTTTACTCCCGAATCTTTTTGAATTTCCTCAAAAACCTTTTCTCTGAACTCATCATTATCGTAAAACACTTCAAACAGGTTTTGATGATCAAAGTCTTTGTACCCCATTTCTTTTAACTTGTCCAAAACTAGTTGATCACTGTTGTCTGACAGTTGCTCTTGCTTGTTTTTTGTCAAATCCACTATCTCTGACAATTCCTTTTGAATCTCGATTACTTGCTGATCCGGCTTGTAATACAACAAAACGTGAAATTGCAATGACAAGTGACCTGACAGCAAATAGTTTTCTTCCCTGATTTCAAATTTTGTGAAAATCCTTCTAACGTCCTGATTGTTTGTAATCGATACATCCTGCAATGACCATTCTTTTAGCGAATTGTTTATTTTTTTAAAATAGTCCATGACCCTCTTTGGTTCAAATGTTTTTTGCTCTGTAACTGTGGAATCTCCCATCATCACTTTGGTGTCTGACATTTTGATCAAATCGGTCATCTTAGAAAGGTATGCTTTTTGAGATGATTCGTTTTTTTGGTTTAACATCTGAATGAAGTCGTTTGGAGATCGTGAATCTAATCGCACAAAAATAACAAATACTCACTCTCCTTAAACCTTCATCAAAATCTAAATATGTTAAACTCAATTTTTACATGTGGACAAACTCAACCGTATCTGTTGTCGCAGCAACGAATCAGTTATCAGATATTATTATGGTGGTTTTAAGACAAACTCCTCTATCTTGGGTGGATTTTCTCTCAGAACAGGTGTAAATGATGTCTGAAAACAACGAAAGAATCAAGTCCGACCCGGAATCTGACACCGGTGACCAAAGTAACAATGTTGTAGACATGTTACTTAGTACAGATAAGCAACAGACATTGGATTCTGATACCATGATTTTAGAAACACAAAAGCGTGTTTGGGGTGCTCTCAAAAAAGGCTATGAGTATTCAGGAATGATTGATGAATCTGATCAATTTTTGAGAAAAAATGTTTTTTCCAAATTGAATATGGTTGTTCTTTATGTTGATCTAGTTGGATCCACTACCATGACCTTGGAAATGCCTGAAGAAAAAATTGCAATTATCGTCAGTTCGTTTTCGCAAGAGATGGCATCGGTGATTAGGCAACACAACGGATATGTCTTAAAATTTGTAGGTGATGCCGTGATAGGATATTTTGTAGGTGAAAATAACGGACTGCTTGCTTCAGACAATGCCGTAAGCTGTGCAAAATCTATGATTTCGATAATTCAAAATGGAATCAATCCGATCCTTAACCAATATGATTATCCGGACTTGATGGTTAAGATTGGAGTTGACTTTGGACAGAATATAATAGTAAGATATGGCGCCGATGTAAAAAACTCACATGTAGATTTGATGGGACCTGCAATGAACATTGCATCAAAAATTCAAAACATGGCAAAACCAAACCAGATTCTGATTGGAGATGATGTGTATCAGAGACTTCATCCAACGACGCAAAAAGATTTTGTTGCCACCGTCTGGAACAAAGATGAATGGAAATATAGATCTAGAATCACAGGTGCAATCTATAATGTGTATGAATTCAAGGGCTGAATTGTGTCGGCATGATCAAACGATAAACTTGTCAGGACATTCTACATGTTCATAATGGTGCTCAGTGAATTTTTTTTGAACTATGTATATTATAATTTTATGAAGATCCTTTTCTTTGATGTCCTTTTTACATTTCAAACATGATTTTTTTATTCCGTCCATCTGTATTTGCGATCAAAATTACGAATCTATAAGGATCTCCGATCAGCTCAAATTGAGTTAAAACTCCTGAAAGCTAGCTAAAGAGTTTATCAAATGACTAAGGTAAGCCACAAATATGGCAAATATAGGCTATAATTGTGGATAATTTAGCAATAAGGCACTTGCAGGACCTGTACGGTTTAAATCCCAATGTTCCACATATGGCGTTTCAGTTTCCAAGATTGCCTCCAGGATTACCTAATTCCATGTTTCAAATACACGAAAATCTAATGAGGGAGCAATTTTTGGGTGATGCCAATACGATTAACCAAAAGTTACAAGGGTTCCAGCACATGTATCAGCAATATGCAGCAGGTCTATTGTCAATGAACTCTAAAGTTATCCCACCTGGCCATCCGTTGTATTCCAGACAAAACTCTGTAGAGACGCTCCAAACTGCAAATGACAAATTATTAAAGGAGAATTTGGAATTGAAGAAAAAATTGGAAAAAGAGTCTAGTTCAAAATAAGCATCGCAATTTTAAAAATTACAATTAGTCCATAGCCTTATTAATTTCAAAATGATGTCTTCCTTATGGTAAAAACACCTGCAGACAAATGGAAAAACAATGTAATAAAATATCGTAAGCAATGTCAAAGTATTCTCAAACTGTCTAAGAACATCAGGTATGTCGGAGTGGTAAACGCGTATGGCAGGACCTTGACTGGGATGATACAACCAAACCTTAAACCATTATTGAAATCTGAAAGTATAAAAAATGAGTTTTCAATCATATCCACATTACTGTCATTGAGAAACGATAATTCTAGTTCGGTTGGAAAATTGGAACACATTCTATTACAACATCAAAAAATAACCATTCTGATCCTGCAGAAAAAAGACGTGATGCACTACATTTCAATCAACAGAAAAGAAAAAAGTTTAGATGAGATTATTCCTCAAGTCAAGAAGATAATCTAAGCTGGTGTAAATCCTTGATATCCGCCTGTTTGCTGATCTTTGTCTTCAAAGATTGGCTCAAACAATGAAATAAGATAGTCATCAGGATCCAAAATTACTGCATTTTTTCCTGCATCTTTTTCAACAATGTCGCGATGAATTGTGACACCCTTAGCTCTCAGCTCCTCAACTGCGGATTTTACATCACCGACAAGAAAACCTATGGTTATCCCATTTTCTATGGAACTTCCAATATGCTGTGCTGTCAATGATGCCGGATGTAAACTCAATAAAGCACCAGATGTTCCCAAATCAACCCATGATCTTCTCTGATTTCTAATAGGAAGGCCTATGGTCTCATGGTAAAATTGCAGGGATTTGTCAATGTCTGAAACAGCCAAAATGACATTTCCCACTTTTTTGATGTTCACAACCCCTTTACGTAGAAGTTCTTTAAATCAGTTTTATTGAACCTCAACCATGGTTTCGGTCCTTTCCACTCCGTTGATTTTCTGAATTTGATTTGCAATTTCTTTAATCTGAGATAGCTCATTAACTTCAATTATGACAACGGCGTCAAATTGCCCACTTGTTGGAAATGAATCAGTTACTCGTGAAACTTTTTTCAGTTTGACGGCGATTAGTTTTTTTGGGGATTTGACCAAAATTATTGCTCTTACCATCCCAAATCAACCTCCACTTCAATTAGTGTCTCTGTAGTAACGATGTCTTTGATTTTTTTAAAATCAATGACCGTGTTGTTGATCTCGTCAATGTTTCCTTGCAGGAGGACGCTGACATCAGCTCTTCCTGTGACAATCATTATCCGTTTAATGATTTTACGTTTTTTCTTTAAAATTTCAACTACCACATCTGCCTTGCCTGGTTTTACTAGAATCAAACATAATGCACGCATAGTTAGTATATGATACCGGATCGGATAAAGATTCCTAGTCTGTCGCTTCTTGAGAGCGAGCCTCTTCAAGGTACGCCCGTCTTTCTTCGTTTATTTTTTCCTGATCAATTTCGATATCATCATCTACTATGACTATCCCGTCACCAATTGGCTCGTCTTTAACTTTTTTACTTTTTACTTTAGACTTGGTTTTGACGGTGGATTTTTTTGCAGATTTTTTCTTTACATTTTTCTTTTCAGCCATTAATATCGAATGTCTTGAGATGGGGTTGCTTTTAAAGATTATGCAGAATAATTTTTTAGAATAGATCTGCGATGAGGATATTTTCTAGAATATGAAGACAATCGATTTCGGCTTCTTACAGTTTACTCATGCACTACATCACTCTACAGTGAAGTTAATTCACTGTTTTGAGAAAGGTCATAATTTCGCTGTGATTTTCATCTTAACTGACATCGTACAGGACTCCATCCGAGATATGGGATGTGATAATGGTGCCGAGGGCATGATTTGAACAAGCGACAGCCCGGTCTTCAGCCGAGTGCTCTCCCAGGCTGAGCTACCTCGGCACTTAAAAAAAACACATTCAGTCAAGGAATTAAAGTTTGTCTTTGTTCTTAAATCAATGTCAGATTTGATTGTCCCACCCAAATTTTGCTTTGTTATAACAGATTCTGAGTGTCAAAGTGAAACTTTTTTGAGGTCTGAATCCATTGCTATGAATTTAGGTTTTATAAATTTCAATTTCTGGCTATGTGGCCTATGCTTGTTTTACTTCATAAACAGGGTATTTGCTTATCATGCCTGCAGATGATTTTTTCTTTATTCTGCTAAATTTGAAATCCTGTGAAGATTTTATAATCATGTGAAAATCGTTTCCAATTACCATGCCGTTTGAATTTGCAAGAGGATTGATCTTTGAACACATGTTTACCACTGATCCGAAAATGTCTTCTGCGGCAGAGGCAGCAGAATAGCCTATCATCACCTTTCCAAAATCACTGCTCATCCTATAATTGATGGAAGGAATGTTCTTTTCATGCAAAGCATCGTTGATGACATCTCGTTTTTCAATCATGCCCAATCCGCACTTTAACACATTTCTCATATAGTCATCATCAGACTCATCAAAATAAAACAAAAGTGCATCTTCTATGCTTTTCACAATTTTACCCTTGTGCTCTTTTACCACATCTGCCATGCCGTAAAGAAAAGTTGAATTAAACATATTTAATTTGGATTCTGGAATCTGTGCAGTCAACTTTGTGGAATTGATGACGTTCACAAGATACACGGCACAATCTTGGGACTTGCCAAAAAATTTCAAGACCTTGCTTTGGGTTTTTTCTTTATCCTGATGCTGTTTTGTGGGTTCGTTGAAATTATGTTTAAAATCATGGATATTCTCAGTCATTTCATTCTGACCTCCATCACTCTCTCAAATAGCTCGCTAAATTCTACGGGTTTATTCAGGCATACCTTGACGCCTTTCTTAATCCATTTTTCTAGTTCTGAATCCTGTATGGATGCTGCAGTCAAAAACATGATGGGATTGTCTATTAACATGTCATTGCTGTCCAAATACCTCACGATGTCAATTCCGCTGAATTTCGGCATTGTAATGTCTAATATTGTAAGTTCAAATTTTTTGTTCAGAATCAATGACAGTCCATCCTTCCGTTGTCTGCAGTAGAAACCTCGTTTCCAGTAGCTTCTAAAACATTTTTAACAATTCAAGAATTTCTGTATTATCATCAATGATGCAAATCTTCATTCTTAACCCTTCTTGAAGTTGAAATAAAGTAATTTATTATTTTACCTGAAACATATTTTGTTTCTGTACGTCTTGTCCATTTTGCTAGCACTTGCAAAGGTGGAAAATTTAACAATTCAGTGATCTATTTATCGTAGTCACAATGCTCTGATCAAGTATATTTATCAAGATATTGTCTTTAGTTCTTCCAAGGAACATCTTGCCTGTTTTTTCGTTTATTAATCAAGCGACCCATCACGAAAAACAGATCAGATAATCTATTTAGGTATTTTATGCAGTTTGAGTTGATTTCATCTTTTTCACTCAACTGAACAGTTTGAGTCTCGGCTCTTCTTACAACTGTTCTTACATAGTGCAACTGTGCGGCTGCCACATCCCCTCCGGGTAAAATAAAATTAGTCAAAGTGGGCAGTTCGGATTCAAACTTGTCAATATGATGTTCCAATGCCTCAATCAAGTCCAATGACACTCTGTTCTTTACATCGTTAAGATTGGGATTTGAAAGATCTGCCCCTACCACAAACAAGTCATTTTGTATTTTTATCAAGAGTTCTGCAACATCTTCATCCAGCGAATTAGTCAGCACCATCCCAAGGGCGGCATTTGCCTCGTCCACTGTGCCATAGGCCATGATCCTTGGATGTGACTTTGCTATCCTGTAATTTCCCTGCAAGCCTGTGTTTCCATCATCGCCGGTTTTGGTGTAAATTTTCATGAATTACCTGCCTTTGAAATTACTATTATGTTGTTCGAAACAGACATTGTGAAAATTCATTAGGAGAAAAATTTGTACATCATGCAACTCATGATTCTGGATTTTTTCAAGATGGCGGCAAATCTCAAAAACGTCTCCAGGCAAGGATGGATAGACAAGTTGTCCATCAGCAATCCCGAATCTGTAGCAGATCATTCGTATTCCATGGCAATCATGTGCATGGTCATATCGGATTTGGAAAACTATGATTCTGAAAAAATTCTAAAAATGGTGATGCTTCATGACTTGGCTGAATCCGAGACTGGGGATATCCCTCCTGATCAAATCTCTAAAGAAAAGAAGATGAAATTGGAAAACAAGGCATTTTTTGAAATCGTGGAAAACCTGCCTGATGAAATCAAAGCCCAATATCTAAAAATCTGGAACGAATATCAGGAAAACGATTCGCCTGAATCAAACATCGTGCATCAAATCGACAGACTGGAGATGGCATTGCAAGCAAGGCTGTATCAAAAGCAGGGACATTCAGAAGAAAAGATAAGTCCATTCCTTGAATCTGCCAGAATCGACATAATTCATCCGAAACTAAAAGAATTATTTAGAAAGATTCTCGATGATAATCCGTAGAGATGTCTGACAGAAGCAAAGACGAATTGATTGATGCACAAAAGCAGGTAATTGGAATTCTGTTTGAGGTGGTCAAAAGGTTGCAGGCAAACAACGATTTGGACGAGGAATATTTTCAAATGATTTCCAAAGGAAAAAAAAATGATGTTAGAATGAAAGATATAGTGGATGAAAGAACGGAAAATGCAAAAATCGTCGGCAGGCTACTAGAGCAGTTTGAAACCTAGTTTCCGCAGCTGCAATCATTGTCAGATATGATTCTCAAATGTGCCGTCTGCTGATGTTTGTCCTGAACGTAACTTGCAAGGTTAGTAATTCTAACCTGGGGTGCCCTGGTAGACCAGCTACCTTCGTTTTCAAACCAGAATTCAATCTCGTCTAGATCATACCTCTCGTTGCTTTCGACAAGTTTTTTAAAAATCAGCTTAATCTCGTCTACATCGGATTCTGAAAGTTTTGACTTGTCCTCGACCATCGTCGTAATTTCATTCAGTTTGATGATCACGTTGTTTGTCAAGGGCATGATTTTTCTGAACTTGGGATTTCTATAACAATCTTCTGAAGTGACATTGTTTTTATAATAATTGAATTCTCTGTGAATGATGCAGTACTTTCAGGCTTTAAAGTTGGGTCAAAAAAGGGTCGCATCAGCCAGGGAATACCTGAACACGCTGACTGACGGAAAGGCAATGCCTGCATTGGCTTTGGCTGAGAACAAATCAAAGGAGTGGATTCCAGTTGGAGAAGAAAATCTGTATGCGTTCGTTGATGAATCAGCAGGTTTCATCCTTACGGACAAAAGTGGATACATTCTTGCCCTAGTTGACAAGACTGGTTCCTCAAAGACAATCGTTCAGGGGGTCACAAAATCACAAAAAGAGATTTTGGAAAAGGCCTTTGAAAGCGATAACATTGAAAAATTCGAAGGCAAGGTAATCCTGCCAGTATAGCCTTGAAAAAAAACGTAAAGCTTTAGTTAGATTAATCATTTTAAAATAAAATGAGTGAATTTTCTCGGGACATCGAGGTTAGCGGGCATTTGATTGATTCTTCCATCCTGACGAAGATTTTTGACAAGATAATGGATCTGCAAGGGGAATTTCAGGTAGAAGAAATTGAAATTGGAAAAAGGAAAAGGGACCAGTCCTTTGCTAGATTGTCCATTGTCGGAAAAGATCAAAAGCATTTGGATGATATTTTAGAAACAATTTATCGATTGGGGGCAGTTTCAAAAATTCAAAACGAAATCACGTTAAAAAAATCGCCCAAGGATTATGTGATGCCAGATAACTTTTACAGCACGACAAACAATCAGACTCACGTCTTTCACAAGGGATCATGGATCTTGGTGGGAAACATGATGATGGATAAATGCATAGTCGTTAAGGGTAAGAAGGCATTTTGCGTTCCAGTTCGAGACGTGAAAAAAGGTGATCAAATAATCGTTGGAGAAAAAGGAATCAAAATCACTCCTCCTGAGCGTCCAAGAGAAGGTGTCAACGTTTTTGAATTCATGGGAAGCTCAAGCTCCAGCGAGAGGCCTACCCAGCATATTGCAAAACAGGTCGCAGATGACATTTACAATACCAAGAAAAAAGGTGGAAAAATAATCATTGTGGGCGGTCCTGCAATAGTGCATACGGGGGCAGATGATGCGGTATCTGAACTAATCAGTTCAGGGTATGTCGACGGTGTTTTGGCAGGAAATGCCCTTGCGGTGCACGACATAGAGTATGCCACCTTGGGAACCTCTCTGGGAATGAACGTTCATGATGCCACCCTGGCATATCACGGACACAGAAATCATATGGATACCATCAATGCCGTTTTCAAAGCGGGTTCTATTGCAAACATGGTAAAGTCAAAGAAACTGACAAAGGGGATCATGTACGAGTGTGTAAAAAACAAGGTGCCATTCGTTTTAGCGGGTTCGATTAGAGACGATGGACCGTTGCCAGACGTAATTACGGATGTCACTCAGGCCCAGAGTCAGTACAAAAAAGTTCTGAAGGGTGCAGACATGGTCATCATGATTTCTACCATGCTTCATTCAATTGCAACCGGTAACATGCTGCCTGCAAAGGTCAAAGTTATTGTAATTGATATTAGTCAGCCCACAGTTACCAAGCTGATGGACAGGGGAACATGGCAGGCGATGGGAATCGTATCTGATGTTGGAGCATTTCTGCCAATGGTTGCACAACAACTCAGAAAGAAGAAATAGGCCGACCTCATCAGGAATCTATCATTAATATTTCAAATCGATATATTGGATGTCTGAACCAGCGGCATTCAAAAATCACTTTTATCGTTTGCGCATCATTCATCTGGATGATTTCTACGTTTCTCTTAAATTAAAAAAAGTCATTACTTGTTTTGTTGAACAAGGACCGATATTGGTTTTATTCTCTTGGGATGTTTTTGTATTTAGGGTTATCTGCGAGTCCTGCATTTGCGGAAGTTGCTAGCATTCAAGCTGATGATGATCTGTTTTACAAGGATGATCAAATTAAGATTTCAGGAACCGTCGAAACCGGCTCCACGGGTCTTGTAACCATCGTGATTCGTGATCAAAATGATGAATTCGTAATGTTGGAACACTCTGAAATTCATCACAACGATTCGTTTGAAAAAAAGATCAAAGTTGAGAATCAATTCACTCAACATGGCAGTTATTCTGCGACAGGATTCATCCTCAACATGACTGATGCAGAAACCGTTCACTTTGATGTCTCATTAAGTGGATTTCCAATCCATGATGATTCTGAATCTGACAAAATAGTGACTAGTAAAACCATGAACGATGATTCAATCACTGGCAATAATGATGACAATCTGGCCGTACCTTTGGAGCCGATTGCCGCTGTTAGCAGTGCGCCCTTCTTGGATTCCAGCAAGGAACCAAGTCATTATGTTGAGAGGTATTATTCTGAACCTCATTACAAGAGTTGGTTTGACAGAAACTATCCTGGCCAAACCATAGAGGAGACAGTGGGATATGTGAGCAATCTTGACGATGTAAAGTCGACTGTCAAAGAAATAATGGATGCAGAAATCATTCCGGAGGCACAAGCGTCATCAATAATCGACCCTTCCAAGACAGAAACTGAAGATTTAGACATCGCGCAAATATCTCTGGTCGTTGCAGCGCTGGGAACTCTGTTTGGAGCAGTCTATGGCATAAAAAGACAGGCAGATGGCAACACAAAACAAATTCTGTTAAACAAGAACGTCATAAGAAAAAGGATCATCAACCCGATTCTGGGTTTGAGTCCGAAGGAAATCATTCAAACAAGACTGGCCAAGGGCGAAATTACCTTGGAAGAGTATGACCGATTAAAATCTAAGCTGGACTAGATGTTGAATGATTCTGGCTAAGCCATGGAGTTTTTCTGAATTTGCAACTTTTGCGGAACTTCTTTTTTCAGATTCTCGAAAAACCTGCCAATCATCTCCAATCCTGCAACCACCTTTGGCGCATTATTTTTTACAAATTCGACTCTTTCTGAGCTGGTCCTGGGCTTGTTTTCAAGATAGTTTTTGTAGACGCTTGCTCCGTCGTAATCGACGTATGCTATTCTTGCGCTAAAGTCTGTTCTTTCCAAGACGAGGCTGTCTCCGCCAACGATTGCCGTGTGGTATGGATGAAGAATCATGGATTCTGACAGTTTCTGTGATGTCATGATTTTCATTTTTTGCAAGTCTGTGGCAAACGCGTTGAAGTCTGCCAGTAGATAAAACGTGGCATTTGGTTTTGTTGCCTTTACTCCCTCTATTGAGGAAAGTTTGTGATGTGTGTACTCTCCCATTATCTGATGGATGCTTCGAGTCACCTCAAAGTATTCGTCCATCTCTTTGCTAAATTCAAATCCTGCAATAGCTGCGTGCTGTATGGGAGTTGAGACTGCGGTGTATTCTGTAGCCAGGATTTTTTTAAACTGTTTCTTCAAATCAGTTGCGTGTTGTGGGAATATCACGTATCCCAACCTATAGCCACCAGCAGCATGCGACTTTGACAGTCCGTTTGTGACAAACGTGCCTTCGGGGTATATTTTCCCCATGCTTACGAATTTTGAAAAGTCATAGGTGGTCTGAGCATAAATCTCATCAGAAATTACCGTAATGTTTTGCTCCCTGCATACGTCTGCTATCTCTTCCAGATCCAACCCGTCATAGAGTAAGCCTGTAGGGTTGTGGGGATTATTCAGGATGAGAATTTTCTGTCTGTCTTGCAATCGTAAGGCCAATTTCCTAAGATCGTTGGGAGAGAATTTTTTATTTGCACGAGTTGGCAGCATGTGGTAATTTTTTTTCAGGAATCTGATCTGTGGCAGGTATCCAAGCCATGCCGGTGTGGGCAAGATTACCGTTCCGTGTAATACCTCCAGAAGATTGAAGATCAGTTCCTTTGTACCGGGACCGACGTAGATTCTTTCAGGTGCAATATCCATTCCAAAATAATGCCTGTTGTACTTTGATATGACATTTCTAAGATCTGGAATTCCAGGCACAGCCGCATATGCCCCTTGTCTGCATTCTTTACCAGTGATCCTGTACTATTTTTGGAACCGGGAACGGGGACTGGCCAAACGCAAATCCATAGAAACCGAAACTGCATTCAGAATGAGGACAATCCGAGTGAAATTCCTGTAAAAACGTGTTTAATTTGAGATTTTCTGGCATTTCGATGTCTTCGACTTGCTGATCAACTATGAACTTCATCGGTGTCTCTTGTTCAGGCGGGCATTATAGATCAAATGTAAAAAAAGTAAGTATCAAAGAGCTAATTTTTTTTACAAATTAGTTTATTTCAGGTAAAATTACATGGTTTTTCTAAGCGTTTGGCAATTTTTTCACATCAGGATTCCAAACAGTCTCATTTGGATTTTAATTGCAATTGGCAATCCACACGAAATCAACTGCAGCTGTAAAAACAATGATGTTGTTTCTCAATGATCAAATCGGTTTCAAAGGTTGGCTGTGATGATGTGGAGTTTTTCTTTTATCTGTATATTTTTAACGGAAAATTTCTCAAGTCATTCAAGGACGAATATGTAAATGACATAAAGGATGCAGTAGAGGTGTATCTGAAAACAGGGCAATACATAGTGGAGGAATCAACCAAATTCAAAGACAGACTTGATCCGGATAACGGATTGGAATCATCAGACATTGAAATGATGCTGAAGCAAATTGACGCATGGTCCGGCTCGTTTGGAGTAGTTACTGACAGAATGAACCATGTATTGAAATCCAGAAAGTCATCTTCATAGAAAAACAAATTTTCTTGTCTTGAAACTGTCTGTCCATTGTCATACTGTCTTTGCAATGGCAATTTTTTTGAATATCTTTTGTCACATTGGAAGATTGTTTCTCTTTAGGATCTGCAAAAATTTTTCCTGAACTGCATCGCTTGCTCTCAATAGCGGACTAGTTGTATGATCATCTGTGCCCTGCTTGTAGTCAATGTGAAACCAGTCATTGTCAAGAACCATTTCAATCTCGTCCCGGAATATTTCCAAGTCTGGAGGAATCCACTTGTACGCCAATGTGATTGCCGCAATGCTCGAATCAGTTGAAAGAAGATTTATTTCCTTGATCTTTTTTATCGTTCGCAAATTATGGTATTCGCCATGTTCAAACATCACGATGTTGTTTTCCGGAATCGTCTTCCATGCCCCATCATTCCATACGTCAATCTGTCCTGCAATCACGTGAATCGCCTCGATTATCATGGAATGCTTGTGAGTATGCTGAATTTCATTTTCTGGCATGTATGCTATCACTGTTCTCATGGTTTCAAGATCAAAGGACTCTCGAACCTCGTTGGTATCCTTTGCGATTCCTATCTTTTCATACTCATCGCGCATTGCCCTAGTTTGGCCATCTATGATTTGCACAACTCAGTCCAAATTCACTTCCTTAAAACTCCTGAACGTAAATGATGATTCTAAAATCGTAAATCAATTCCCTAAAAACGAAGAAAAACAACTGTCAGAAAATGAACTTTTTTGAATATTTGTGCCTAAATATCACAATACGCCATCAGAAATTTTTCAAAATGATGATTTTATCACCAGTTTGACGCCGCAACATCGAACACCAATATTCCGTGGAAAATATCTCTGAATTTTACTGGTCCAATTCTGCAATCTCATCAAGCACATGGGGATTTTCCAGCGATGAAAGATCTTCCAGGTCCTTTCCGAGCAGTTTTGATTTCAAGAGCCTTCGCATGATTTTTCCTGTCCGTGTCTTGGGCAAGTCTGACATCTGAAAAACAAACTTTGGTTTTGCAACCTTGCCAATTTTTTCAGAAATGTAATCGGTAATCTCTGACTTCGAAATGATTTCTGATTTGTCATCTGCTACGAAAAATACCGCGATTGCCTCACCAGTAATGTCATCGGGAATTGCAACGGATGCAGCATCAGATATTTTCTTGTTTGATATTACGGTGTGCTCGATTTCTGCGGTACTCATCCTGTGTCCTGAAACGTTGATCACGTCATCAGTACGTCCTTGCATGTACCACAGATTGTCCCTGTCCACGTGCACGTAATCTCCGTGAAACCAAATATTCTTGAATCTGGACCAGTATGTCTTGATGTATCTTTCGTCATCGTTTAGCATACCACGTGTCATTGCAGGCCACGGTGATCTGATGATCAGGTATCCGTTTTCTCCCCTGATTGGATTTTGCTTGTCGTCAACTACATCCAAATCCATCCCCGGAACCGGAATTCCTACCGTGGATGGTTTCAGCTTCATCCCCGGAAAAACCGACAGCATCGCGCCTCCAATCTCCGTACCTCCAGACAGGTTCATGATTGGAATTTTTTTGTTTCCGACTTTTTCGTACAGCCACCACCAAGAGTCCTCGTCAAGAGGTTCGCCCGTAGTCGGAATGTTTTTGATCTTATCCAATGCGAAATACTTCAACGGCTCGACGTTATTTTTTTTAAACAGCCTGACTGCAGTGGGTGAAATTCCAAAGATTGTCATCTCATAGTCTGCCAGCATCTTCCAAATTCTGTCTGATGTCGGAAAATCCAACGCGCCGTCATAGATTACAGCTGATGCGCCCATGATTAGCATGCCGTACACGTTCCACACCAGACCCGTAATCCAGCCAATGTCTGCGGACCAAAACAGGGTGTCATCCTTTGTAATATCGACAAGATATGCAGCCTGATGGCCTGCAAATACCGAAAATCCCCCATGCACCTGTATCACGCCCTTTGCCTTGCCTGTCGTGCCTGAGGTATACAGGATAAACAACGGATCCTCAGAATCCAAAATCTCAGTTACACACTCGTCACTTTGTGAATCTACAAGCTTGTCATAGAATACTATTTTTTCAGAATCAAAATATCTGTCAATTCCCTTGTATGGGATGACGATCACTTTTTCTACTGCGGTATCCCTGATTGCTTCTTCAGCGGATTGCTTTTGAGAAACTGCCTTGCCCTTTCTGTGAAACCCGTCAGAGATTAGCAGAACCTTGGCATTGCAATCCTGCAATCGTATGTGCAAGGATTCCGAGCTGTATCCAGAAAAGATTACCGTCTGAACCGCACCAATCTTGGAAGATGCAAGGATTGCCAAGACGGCCTCCTCTATCATCGGAAGATAGATTGCGACAATGTCTCCCTTCTTTACTCCCAAAGATTTCAGGCCGTTTGCAAGCTTTGATACTTTGGAATCCAGTTCGGAATATGTTATGGAAGATGTGCATCCGTCTTCGGATGCAAAATAATATGCCGTTTTTTGCGGAGTTAGATTTGCAAATTTCTCAACTGACGATTTGTAGATGTTTGTCTTGCCATCTGCAAACCACTTGGACCATTCGATTCCCCTTGACGTGTCCAGTACTATTGAATACGGATGATCCCATACGATTCCAATGTCCTCATCCACAGATTTCCAAAACCATTCCAAATTTTCTTTTGCCTTTTGTGAGAGTTCGTTGATAGAGGATATGTCGTGCTTTTGCATGAATCGATAAATGTTGGATTCCTGAATTTGTTTTTGTGTTGGAAAAAATTCAAAATCAGACATTGTTAGACTTTTTAGATTCAAAGAGTGTAAAAAGATTTTATTAATTTATGAAATGTCGATTCCAAGACGTCTGGCACACATGTAATTGCTGCCTTTCCTGCATCCTCGTCAATTCCAACTTTTAGTAATTTTTCAGTCCACTCTGTCAGAGTTCCCCTAGTGTTTTCATGATAATATTCTCTGAGGATTACTCCCACCGGTTCGTCTAATTTGTGTCTGGTAACCTCGTTCATTCCAGCCTGAAGTATTGTGGCCTCAGACGTTGCCAGTATCTTGAAAAATTCAATGTCTTCCAGGAACAGTTCTGTCATGATATTCCTGTATGCTTTTTCAACAAGTTCAAAGTCAGCGCAGGATCTGCCTTTCCCTTTGTCTTTTGCATTACCTTTCCTACCAAATAGTTAATCGTCTGCGGATTTGACTTTGCCTGCTCTACGGCCTGTGTTTCCTCAGAAATTACCTGCTTTACTATTTCCGATAATTCTGATTCATCAGAAACGTTTCCAAGATCCAATTCTGCAATGACGACTGACAAATCTTTTCCTGTCTTTAGGATCTCATGCAGCGCGTTCTTTGAGGAATTCCTTGATACCTTTCCTGATTTAATGGTATCAGCTAGATCTTTTAGGTGCATGGACGTAAGCTTGGATGCCTCGCGTTTTTCTCTTGTATCTACCAATCCCATCAGTTCCGTAGTGATTATGTTTGCAACCTCTTTTGCATTTGATTCGGTATGCGCATCTTCAAACAAGTCAGAATAGAATTTGTCTGAGGACAGCACGTCAGCTACCTGTGCAGTAATGCCGTACTTTGAAACATACCTTTCCTTTTTTGAGCTGATGCTTTCAGGCATTTCTAATTTTAATTTTTGACGTGTGTCTGAATCAATGCGAATCCATGGGATGTCTCCTTCTAGAAAATACCTGTAATCCAATTCCTCTTCCTTTGAACGCGATGAGACTGTGATCTTTCTCTGATCATCCCAGTGACGCGTCTCCTGGATAATTTCTATTTCGCGCGAATGAAGACTTTCCTGTCTGGTAATCTCAAAGTGTGCTGCCTTTTCCAAATCATGAAAAGAGCCAATATTTTTTATCTCTACTTTCTTGCCGCCCTCAATTGATACGTTGGCATCTGCCCTCATTGCCCCTTCCAAGCTTGGGTCTGCCACTCCGAGATTTGCTAGTATGTCAGACAAAATATTCAGAAAGTCCCTTACCTCCTTTGGAGTCTCAAAGTCTGGTTCTGTGACAATTTCAACTAGGGGCGTGCCTGCACGGTTGTAATCAACTAGTGTGATCTGGTTTTTCGACGAGCTTCCCTCGTAGATCAGCCTTCCAGGATCCTCTTCTAGTTGAATTCTGGTGATTCTGATCTTCTTGTCTCCTACCATAATTGAACCCGAACCGCCGACGCTTGTATCCCCATAGATGTTTAGCTGAGTAATCTGAAAGTTCTTTGGCGAATCAGGATAGAAATAATTTTTTCTAAAAAATGCAATCTTTTCAGGTGTGCTGCAGTTCAGGGCCATTGCAATGATCGTTGCCTTTTTCACGGCTTTCTGGTTTAGCCTTGGCAGACTTCCAGGCAGTCCCATGCAGACAGGGCATATGTTTTCGTTTATTTCAAACTCCCTATAGTTTGCCTTGCATGAGCAAAACAGTTTGCTATTCAGGTTTGTAAGCTGGCAGTGAATCTCCAGTCCAATCATTGTCATAGCGGAACCTCCGGCAGCTTGACGGTCTGCTCCAATGCATATGCTGCTTGCAATAATAGCTTGTCCTGATTGGAATCAGCTATCAACTGCATGCCGATTGGCAATCCGTTTGATGTTGCAAACGGAACTGATACTGCAGGCCTTCCGGTGAGATTTGCAGTTACAGTGTTGATGTCTACTTGAAATAGCGCAACGGGATCATCTATCTTCTCACCTTTTTTGAATGGAAGTATCGGAACAGTTGGTGCAATCAACAAATCAAACTTTTTGAACGTCTCACTGATTTCCCTTGCAAGATTGCTCTTGACCTTTAATGCTTTGAGGAAATACTTTCCTGCTTGACCTGCAGACGGAACGAATCCTCCAATGATCATCCTTCTTGTAACTTCTGGACCAAACTTTCTTCGCGCCTTTGTAATGTAGGAATTAAACTCGTAACCCTCTACAGGAAATTCATAGCCGTATCTGAGATTGTCATACCTTGCAAGATTGCTTCCTGCTTCTGTTGCTGTTATGGTATAGTATGCGGCAACTGAATATTTTACCATGTCAAGTGAGACTTCCTCGCATATTACTCCAAGACTTTCCAATCTTGCTATGGCTTCCTTTGTGGCAGACAGTATCTCGGGAGATGTTCCCTCGCCAATCATCTCCTTGATTATGCCTATCTTCTTGCCTACGATGCCTGATTCTATGCCTGAAAGGTAGTCGGGATTGCCATTGTCAATGGTAGTATTGTCATTTGAGTCAAGCCCTGAAATTATGTTTAGCATGAATGCCGAATCCTTTACCGTTCTGGTCAGCGGGCCTATCTGCTCTATGCTGTTTGCGTAGGAGATCAGTCCGAATCTGCTGATTAATCCGTAAGTCGGCTTGTATCCTACAACTGAGCAAAAGCTTGCAGGATTTCTAACTGATCCTCCAGTATCTGATCCAAGTGATGCGACACATTCAAAGGCACTAACAGAAACTGCGCTTCCTCCAGATGAACCTCCGGGGACATAATCCGTGTTCCACGGGTTGCTGCTTGGACCATATGCGCTGAACTCCGTTGTCAGTCCCATTGCAAACTCGTCAAGGTTTACCTTTCCGACAAACGTTGCATCCTGTTGCCTTAGCTTTTGGATTACTGTCGCATCGTATGGCGCGACAAAGTTCTCCAGCATCTTTGATGCGCATGTCGTCTTGCTGCCCTTGATGCATATGTTGTCCTTGATCGAAATCGGCATTCCAAAGCATACTCCTACTTTTTCTCCGGATTTTATCTTCTTGTCAATTTGGTGTGCTTGTTCTACCGCATCATTGTTAATTGAAAGAAATGCATGAAGCTTGTCATCCACTCCTTTGATATGCTCGATGGTACTTGCAACATAATCCTCTGCAGAAATGTTTCCGTTTTGCACTTCTTGAACGTATTCAAGTGCGGATATCCTCAGATTCATGATGACATCTTTGGGGCCCTAACGTAGGTTCCCTTGTAATGATTTAGCTTTTCAATCAGCTTGTCCTCAAACGGCATAAATTCATCTTTTCTCAAGTTGGAAATTGGAATCTCCTGCATGTATATCTCTTCTGAATCAACTCCTGCAGAATCCAGCACGTCAAAAAATTCGATCATTGACTGTACCTTATCTATGTACTCCCTGTGATCATCTATGTCTATTCTCATCAGCTTGGAGACACGTTCTATTTCTTCAGCGGTTACCATGATATAACACCTGAGTAACCAAATTGTTCCTGAAAATTGATTAAAAACTGCTGGTCTATCGTCATAATGGAGAAAATTAGATTTCTTTGATATAATACTAATGATTTTGTAAGAAAAATACAAAGGAGTTAATCTACAGTCAGGAAAAAGGAAAGATCCCTTTTTTGCACCTAAGTTTTTCAGAGAAATCAGCATCGAATGAAAATATTAAACCCACAGTAGAACTAATTTTTGATGAATAATGGATAAAAGAGATTTTTTGGTTTTGATTGGAATTTTAGCTGGAGCTGGAGTACCCGTAGCATTGATGGCTCTAGTTGCAAACGGCATCATCAATAGTCCAATTCCATAACTAGTTCTTCAGTCTCGTTTTTGTTATGTTATAATTTTTCAACAAATGACAATCTACATGATTACCTAGTCATAACGAATTCTTAGTACAAAATCATGCCTGTAAAGGGGGGAGGCTTTCCCTTTTTTATCGACAGTCACTAAAAAAAGGTCCCATTGGGCATGAAAACGTAATATGATTTAGATATGGTGCCAAAAAATTATTCCAAAATTGAATGTTGCACATAATATCAAATATCGCATTATCTTGATGTGAGTTAATGGATAAGATTGATGCAGAAATATTGTGGACCTTGAAGCAATCATCACCACGTTCTTTGAGAATTCAAGACATGGTCAAAAAGAATAAAAAATTATCAATCAACAACGAACTAAAAGGAAAATTGCACTCTTTGGAGAACGACGAAATGATTGAGTCTACTAATGTGACCGATGATGATGATGACATTAGTTATACAATAACAAAAAAAGGAAATGATTTGATCTGGAGCGGAGAATCGTGGAATGTAATTTTTAATTTGATTAAATTAACAGATCCTGAAAAATATACTAGCAATGATATACGTAGAATTACTAACAAATCATTGATAGAGTCTGTGAAGAATATAGAATATTTGAGAAAGAGTCTAAAGATCATTGATGGACAACCTCAAGGCTTCAAATTGTACTTTGTTCTATCAGAAAAAGGAAAATTGTTTGATAATAAATCAGTTATCTAAAAATCAATTCCATTCTAGTTTTCATTTTTCATCAACAGTTGTTCTAAGATATTTCCATCCGAATTTACATGATGTGCATACAAAATCTTATCCGTGTAGCCTATCCTGACTTGAGTAAAGTCATTTAGTTCATACACATAGATATGGATTCCACTTCCAATGTCATCGTGCGATTTGCCAAACTTGAAAAATATCACATTGATGTCTTGTGTTTCATCCAAAGTATCTTTAAAATCCTCAAGGGTTGGAATAATTTTGTTCATGTACGACGATGTTGCATGTTCAAGATCCAAGGAAAGAACCGTTGATTGGGCATCTCCAATGATATCTGCAGTCCAGCCTCTTTTCATCAATTCAAAAACAGTTTCGGACTTTACGCATGCAGGAGTTCCGTCATGTTTTTGGGTTAGTTCAAGGTCGCCATTGCATCTTATATCATGGAAAGAAGTATTGTTTTTGAACTGCTTTAGCGGCGGAGTGAAGATAATTTGTTCATCAGCCTTTGAAATAATAATTGTTGCAGAATACTTTTCAGGAAGAATCGTTTTTGAACTGAAAGGATACGGCAAAACGTTTACCAGATGGATTTCATACGAATCAAAATATCCCGTTGTCTTGTCTCCAGTCGTGAATATTATGTTCTGAATTTTCTCTTTACTTTTCACATCCATGCCAATAGATGCACGACCCTCCCATACGCATATCCCATCTGCTGGACATCGAGAATCCTCTAGAATTTCTGAAAATCTGATTTCGTAATCATCAAAGAAAACACTTTGATTCATCTGTATTGCAAATGATTTGTTTTCATCCGTCTGATCAGTACATGAATAGTATACGCCAGACCTATCTGAAACTTCTCCATTGAGATAATAGTATTGCCAGACGTTAGAGTTTTCATGGGATTCTGATTTCCATTCCTGTAGTCTGTCTTCATCAACTGCATTAGACATCTCAGTTCTTTTGGATTCCATGGGCAATTCTCCCTTGTAATCATAGTAATTCATCCAATCTTTGACATCTTCAGAAACATAGCATTCGTTAACCACCATGTCAAGACAGGGTGCCTGTGACCAGTCTTCATTTACAATACACTGTGCAAAGGATTCAGGGAACATAAACGGGTTTGACAAAAAGCAAGCTATGACTAAAACCATTACGGAATACTTTATCATTTAATCAAAAAAATAACCGGAACATGATAAGTTCTTCGAAGCTTTTGTGAAAGAATTGCTTTGAGACACCTTGAAATTCACTGTTCAGTGCCCCCCATACTGCAAGTAATCTTTCAGAGGGGTTTTACTAGTTTCTTGAAAATCTCTTCGTACTTTTCAAAGTTATCAAATTCCTCCAATTTCATGATCTGCAAGAGATTGGCTGACTCATCTATCAACTTGGCAAGTCGTTTTTGTGACCTTGCATAACCTTCATCTTCCTTGTTTTTCCATTCTTTCAGATGGGTATTGAAATATTCGATACGGCCAAGCTTGTAGTCAATCTCACCAGTCAGAATCTTAATTGACTCTATTTTCATCACTTGTTTTTTGGAACAACTATGAACTTAAGCGTATTGAAGTTTAGAATCTAAGATTATGTAAAAAACTTTTTTCTAAAATTTATCAAAAGTGAGATTGGAAGAACTGAATAGGCTCTTCCAATCTCATGAAGAATGGAGAGAATCCGTTCTTCATAATTGCGTTTTGATTACCCGATTTGGTAATCGCGATTTTTGGAATCACGCAACAGATTACCCGCATAGCAATGTAAAAACTAAATGATTCGTTTAGAATCTTTTTCGAATCCCTTAATCATTATTACAGGTTTCATATCCCAATCTAATCAAATAATTTTATTGACTTTCATAGTTTCGATGATTTTTTATCTGATTCATCTTGTTCTCCTAGTAATTTCCGAACTTCTTGTTTTAGATCATTAACTCCATCTATTTTTTCACGCCGTCTGCCAATCTCCAATTTATTCATTGTTTGCTCAAATACGGTCAATTCAGGATTCAACTCCTGCTTTTACTTTTTATCGACAGTCAGTAAAAGTGAAATCTGTTGGTTCAGAACTAAAAATATGACATAACTAACGTGATATTCAATGATATTTTGTAGGGCATTAGTTAAATGAAGAAATTCATTTACAGCAATATGCCCATTCAAGTAATTCTTTTTGATATTGGCGGCGTATTTTTCAAGTGGAAAGACAGGTGGCTTTTCAGCAACATTGCAAGCAGGTTTGGATTATTTGAACAGCGCTTGGTTGATGAATGCAAGAAAGAGATGCCAAATCTGCGTTTAGGGAAAATCTCTGAGCAAGAAATGTGGCAAAAAATTGGAAGGCAGATAAATTCAAAAGAACTGTCAAATGTCAATGACTCTTTGATTCATGATTTCTTTAAATCAAAAATAGACATAAATGATTCAGTTTTTGTCGTGATCAAACAATTGCAAAAGAAAAATATCAAGACGGGCATTCTTTCCAACACTGCTTTGCCCATGCACTCTGCTGTGGAGGAATTAATTGACATGAGTTATTTTGATTTTCTGTTTCTCTCATATGAAATTGGTATGGAAAAACCGGATAAGGGAATATTTGAACATGTGACCAAAAAAATGCCCTATTCAAAAGAGGAAATTTTGTTTGTTGATGATAGGTTATCCAATGTCAATGCTGCAAAAAACTTTGGAATGAAGGCACTTCACTTTACTGATACGATTCATTTGATTGCCTATTTGAATAATCTAGAAATTTTATAACTGCTTGCAAAAAAAATGTTTAGAGAATTACTTATTCTCAGAGTAGCTTAGAACTTCGATGTATTTCTTGAATACTTCCGGAGTCGCATCAGACCATATCTTTTGCCATTGCTCGTTAAAGGTACTAAATGATACAAACCCTGACTCTTTCCAAATTTTTTCCCAGGTGTTTAGGTACCATTTGTATGGATTTTCTCCAACTTCATTCCATGCATTTGCCCACTGCTCATTGTACTTTTTTATCTGTTCCATATCCGATTGCTTCCAAGCCAGATTCATGGCGTTTGAATATTGTTTTAGAGCAAACTCTCCAGATTTTCTCCAAGATTCATTAGATTGCTTCCATGCTTCAAGGGACTGAGCATATAATTTTGATAAATACTCAGATTCTTTTTTTACGTTTGCCACAGAGTGTAATAGATCTCATCATAATTATGTGATCCACATAACTTCATTTTTCCAATTTCAATGATGGTCGGCATGATGGGTTCATATGATAATGAAAAATATTCTCCAGATATTTCTCTAACCTTTGAAATCCCATAAACAACACAGATAGGTCACATGATACGAAAAGAGGACAAACTTTTCTAGTCTTTTGCTCTTGGTTTCATTACAGATGACATGAACTCTATCATGTCTTTGTTCAAGGCGGCAAAAACCTTGGTATTTTCATTGAACATATCGAATATTTTTTGTGATGTTTCAGCAGTATTCATTGCCAACTTGTTTTGGTTCTGGTAAGATGTAATGGCATATTCGGTCATGTTCTGAATTGCCTTCCAAGAATCCTCATTTGTGTCAAAAATTACACCTGATTTGACTGCAAATTCTTTTTCTAGCATGACGGACTCCCTAATCACATTCTTCCACGCCTGAAGATATCGCTGTTGAACATCAGTAGCAGTCTGGTGGTATACGGGTGTTGTTTTATTAACTTCGTCAAAAAATTTTTCAACATTTTTTATGCATTCAGTGAAGATGTCATTTGGTTTCTCGTCTATCTTACTCATGTCTTAGTATAGTGTTAATCCTAAATAAGACTGATCCAAAAAGACCATGACTCTTCATCATTAAAAAATTGCCAGATTTTTAATTTCAAACAGAAATCAGAACAGAAAGACAATGAGAATTTTTGACTAATAATTGATTTTAAAACTTTTCATTTTTGCTTAATAGTCACGTTTATTGTCATACTCGTTTGAACATGAGGTGATGATCTAATTGCATTTGTGATTACTTTTTCTAGAATTGAGTACGGTGGTGTCTCCAGATAATATAAAACATCATAAAACCTGAATGCGATATATGCTTCTTTTACTTCTGGAATGCTATTGATGTTTTTTAACGCTTTATTTTCTTCTTCCTCATCTGTGTGAATTATGACGTATGCTTGTGCTGAATTTTTTCCAAGTATTTTGGCAACAAATTTTTCTGCCGGTTTAAACAGATCTTCACATTCAGAACATGTAAGTGTCATGGCAGAATGGATTTCAAGTATTTTACAGATTATCCCTTGACAACATTTCAAATTTCTTCCTCTGTGAAATAGTGTACGTTTGCTACTAGATCATAGAGCACATACGTACCGTGTTATTTGGCAACATCATCAATCAAATTTAATGAAGAAATGACATTTTTCAGTTCCTAACCCTAGTTCATTTAAACATCAACTGTTATCATCACAATGTCTTACTAACCTTGTCCTGAAATTCCCATTAGGGAAAGAGTTGAACGTACATGGTCTATCTTTCTTATATTCCAAGTAATTGTTTCCCTAATCTTATCTCTGTTTGAATTTTCTATCTTTGCAATTATGTCATATGCGCCAAACGTTCCATGAACTTCTTTGACTGAATCTATATGTTTTAGGTCTTCAATCACATCCATCTCATGTCCAAGATCACAATAAACTAAAACATATGCAGTTTCCATATGACAAATACGCTACAAAAATATTTAAGCAAATCATGAAAAATATTTATAATAATTAAATTTTCAAGTCAAATTTCAAATGGATATAAATAATTTTATAAGAATCTTAAACATATGATAAAATTATTCACTATGAAGGTGAATTGAAGTTCATAAAAAAGAAGCGAGTCGTTTTGTAACCAAAGATGAATAAGTCTTTGAGTACTACGACCTCAAATAATTGAGGTCTAGATGATGTATTCATGTTAACATGTGCCTCAAGAACACCAGAAGTTCAAAACACATACCATTGCAACAATTATCACAATATTTCAAATCAAGTTTTTGAATTTGGATTGATGAGCAATATTCAGTATCTTTGCATCAATATTTTACATGTTGGACATAGGGAAATTCTAATTCCACTGTTCAGAAACAGCACCAATTCACATCCACTACATCTCCAAATGGTCTGAGATATCATCATGATAGAATTACGTGAAAGTGAAATAATAAGTGGATCAAACAAAAACTAAACAAATGTTCAGAAATCATTGGGATAGAATACATTTCTTGGTTACTTGGAAGATTCTGTTTGACAATACAAAAAAAGAATCAAAAGAGACAGGGAAAGATGTTGAGGGGTTTGTTTGGCATATTTATGAATAATGGATATTTTTTTAAAATATTTTAGTTCCTTAAAGACATCAAAATTTGGCTCAAGTCCATAACAATCACTGATAAAATTTGGATTGAATTGTTTTTGTAAAATTTTACTCAAATTTTTTGTTAGTACTAACATCCAAAATTCATGTTTATCATTTCATCAAATTTTATTAGCGCCAAATTTTCCCAATAATGGGACAAAAAGATAATTTGGTTGGTTCTTGACTTTGATAATGCAGTCCAAAACTTTTTTGAACAAAACTAATGATTGGGAATGTGTGCCCACAGGTGCAAGTACAAGCCCATTCTCACCCAGTTGATCAAATAAGGATGAAGGGATTTTGCTACATGCCGCAGTCACAATAATCCGATCATAGGGTGCTTCTTTGGAATATCCGATACCGCCATCACCCAAAATGACATGAACGTTATCTATTCCCATTCTCTCAAAGTTCTCTCTTGCAAATTTTACCAGTTCTGGATAAATTTCTACAGAATAAACTGCTCCTTTTCCTACCAGATATGAAAGAATTGCAGTTTGCCAGCCTGAACCAGTACCAATTTCTAGAATGTTTTGCCCATCTTTAACGTCTAACCATTCAGTCATTCTTGATACCACTCCCGGTTGAGAAATAGTCTGTTTTTTCATAATTGGCAAAGGTTCATTGCAATATGCTCTGTCTAACTCGGATGGTGGAATAAATTCATGCCTGGGAATACTTCTTAATGCAGATTCAACATTATTGTCATTAAGAAATCCAGATTTTTTTAAAATCCTAATCAATTCATTTGCATTTGATTGATATTTTTTATTTTCCATTTTATTGCGTTTCAAAATTAGGTATTGTAATGCTACATTCACATGAGGAATTTCTTTTAATTGTTCTAAAACAATTCTTTTGAACTATAGGTTCCCTAATCATCTCAAATACAGGCAACAATCTTACGAAATCCAACATTCGTTCTCTGACACATGCTCATAACATGTCTCGCCCCGAATGTTTTCCTAGTTTATCACTGCCTAGACTATGTTGTCATAATTAAATAAAAACCATCTTCAATACATAGCAAATATTTGTTTAATTTTTTCCAATAATTCTTACACATATCAAGAAATCCAAAAACTGAAGTTATTTTTAAAATTATGTTTTAATTCCAAATGACAAAAATCAATCATTACAAATTAAACAAATGTTCATAATTATCATGTTAGTATTTTTATGTCACGGCATGGTATTTGTTATAGATGGTAATCAACTAGCAATAATGTCTATTGTGTACAAATAGATGTTGGGACCAGAATACAGGGTTGTCGATGGACGACTACTTGGTTTTGATTGCTATCGATATTTTACTAAGCAAATAAATTCCAAATATTTTGTTTTACAATATCTGTATTTTACAGATATCAAATTTTCTTTTCCACTTTTAAAATTTCCATCTTCATCATAGGAATACACAATCCATTTCTTCTTTGTTCTGAAATAATGTTTTTTATTTCCTCTGTAAATGTATAAGTTGTAATTATCATTTTTTTATTTGCTGTTTTTAGATTTGGATAGGATTCTAAGAACCCATCATACCTACCATCTTGGGCATTTCACGGTATACCTTGTTTATGAAAATATCATTGTCTGCACTGATCATCACAAATTCCATCGGATTTTCGGGAGGTGGGGATACTATGATTTTTTGCCCCGCTTTCAAGAGTCCCAAATCCAGAGTATCACCTGCCCCAAAATTAACATGAATGTTGGTCAGTGGCTGATGTCCAGTATTTTGAATTGTCACTCGACCCATGACAAACATGTTTTGTTTGTCTAAAATTGGGTCAACAAAAATATCGTATTCTTGTACAGACACAGATAACTTCAAAATATCGGCACCAAAAATTACGGCCATTATCACAATTGCTCCAATTCCCATCATGAGAATTACATTATACTGATTCACGGATTGTATGTTGTTTTTCTAATACTTAAGATTGGATTTCTTTACTTTATGTCCGCACCGTTGGAAAAGGCCTGAACGGATTAAACATGTTATGAATACACTTGACCAATCTGGGATATCATGGTCACAAAACAAACGAACTTTCTCATGATTTGAAGAATTTTTACTGATGTACCAATCTCAGGTTCAATTCCTTTTATTGAAGGCATGAATGATCTCTCCATGTATAAAATTTTTAAGGTACATCTTGACATGAAATTGATTTTAAGGTAAATGAAATGACATTAAAAAATTATATTCTCAAAAATTTGTGGCTCCAAGTTGTAATCTCTCTAATCATAGGACTTTTGGTAGGATTACTTTTGGGGGGGGATGCAGGTGTAGGGCTGGAAGATGAAAACCTTGATTTTGTTACGTCATATCTTTCGATTCCTGCCAGCATATTTTTGAGTCTGATTTACATGATCATCGTTCCGCTAATCTTTACATCAATTGTCATAGCAATCACTTCCCTGGGGTCAACGGACAAGCTAAAGACCCTGGGTCTTGGAGTCGGCGTTTACTTTGTAATTTCTACCATTATTGCAATAACTGTTGCAGTGCTTTTGGTGTCAGTCGTATCACCTGGAAGCCTTCTTGACATTTCCGTACTTACAGAATCATTTGATCTTACAAAAGAGGAAGTAAAGGTCAAGGAAGGGTTTGCACTTGATGACATTCCAAATGCCGTGGCAAACATCATTCCAAGAAATCCAGTATCATCATACCTTGAGGGACAGATGCTAAGCATTCTGATATTTGCAATGATTGTTGGATTGTCAATGGCCGCTCTCCCTAGGGAATCAGTCAAGCCGTTATTGGATGTACTGGAATCGATTCAAAAGATTACGATACACATCCTGCTGTTTTCTATGAAGATAGTGCCCTTTGCGGTCTTTGGACTAATTGTAGGAATGGTCTCCAAGGTCGGAATCGGGTCAATGGTCGGAATGGGCGCATACATGGGAACTGTCGTACTGGGTCTTGGAATCATGGTAATGGTGTATGTGTTAATCTTAAAGTTTGTCGCAAAGAGGTCCATAACTTCCACGTTTTCAAAAATGCGCAATCCGCAAACTTTGGCTTTTTCTACTGGCAGCTCGATGGCAACCATGCCCATCACGTTGAAGACTGCTGAAGAGGACCTAAAGATAGATCCAAGGGTATCAAAGTTCGTTATTCCGTTTGGAACTACCGTAAACATGGATGGGACTGCCTTGTATCAGGTGATTGCCGTCTTCTTTTTGGCACAGCTCTTCTCAATAGAACTGAGCCTGATATCCATACTTGTGATAATCATTACCACACTTTTGGCATCCATTGGTACCCCTGCCATACCAGGAGCTGGTGTGATCGTATTGTCTACCATACTGGTAACAGTCGGCATACCTCCCATCGGTATCATATTGCTGATTTCAGTAGACAGAATTCTGGACATGACCAGGACAATGGTCAATGTCACGGGAGATCTTACGGCATGCTGCGTGTTTGATAAAATAACGCAAGACAAGACATGATGAGCAAAGTACATGAAAATAGAAATTTCCATGATGATTATTTTCCATAACTGTGGAGTTGAATTTCTCAATCTTCATTTCCTCCAATAATTACATTACAAAAATACCCATACCCATCATCACAATTCATCAATGTCCTATACATCTGGAACTTAATCTGATAAACTAAATGTGAGAATTACCGTATTGAAAATATCTCTAACACACTACGTATTTTTTGAAAAGTCTTTGCATGAATGGAACTAACAATCTATCTGAATATTGTTTGAGAAGATAATGAATTGTAAACCTAACTTTCAAAATCTGTTTTGATTTGAATGAACTCTTCTTCAGTAAACTCTTCATCAGCATAGACAGGTACTTGATTTTCTTCGGTCTCATCTGACTTTTTGTCATTTTCCAAAAAATAGTATTCCTTAATCTGAATGTCAGTATCTGATGTGGCAATCAATGCACCATTTGACGGAATCGTTTCAAGTATTCTAAAAAATGCATGCTCGCCCAAGTTCTCAAATGCGACGTTATTGCCCTGTACTATCGGAAATAACGACAGCGCATCTCTCATTTCGGACTCTTCAACAAATGACGTAATTTCCAATTGGCGCAATGGCTACCTTTCTTGCTCGAGTAACCTTGTTTTTTTGATGTATATCCTGTTTCCTATGCTAATTTTGGCATTGCTGCGGATTAATCCGTCAGTGTTTAGAATTCCATGCGCATGGCCTGCTTTTGGGCTTTCAAGGCATTTTGCGTATGTTCTTCTCTGGCCCTGTATCTCGATAATGTCCCCTGAAGACATATCAAGGCGCTTCATGGAGTCTGCATCCAGCCTTGCAATTCCTTTTCCCTTGTCTGAAGAAAATTCTTGCTGAACCTCGACGCTGATTTCCACTTCACTCACAAATGTTCTGGGTTGAAAATTAACTTAAGCATTTTGTATGACTTTTTCATATCGAATACCCAGATGAGAAAAGAATACAGCATGCAAAGAAAGTCTTTGAGTTTCATGAAAACGTGATAACAGAAATTGTATGTGACTTTATTGGTATTGAATCAACGAGAGTACAAGGAGAACACGTGACTAGGACGCCAACATAACATGATGTGTTTTCCAGACCAATATTCCGCTACGCAAAACTTTGGCTTCTCGTAATATTGTGCACGTCAAAATGCTATTTAAGACTGTTCATGATTTGCACAGATAAAAAAAATCATGAATTGAATTATTAATTTTTAAATGCATGAATAATTTTTCATGTTTTTGACATGGATAATCCAATACAGGGTGGAAGATCTTCAACATCTGAAAACATCTAAAGACTAATTTCAGTTTCTGATCTTGCAATTCAAAAATGCATAAAAATATTTTTATGCACATACTCATTTCAGATAATTATTGAAGCACTCTTTTATTTCTCATAAAATTGAAACTGTACCGATTTCCAAGGTATCGGTTTGGGACGAGGTAGAGGCAAGAAAATTAAATTCCGATGGAATCAAGGAACTAGCCGACAGCATAGTGCAAGAGGGACTGCAAAACCCCCCAGTTGTACAAAAGACAAAGGATGGGAAATACAAGCTGATTTCGGGACAAAGAAGGCTGGAAGCCCTGAAAAGAATAGGGACCAGAAACATCCCAGTACTGGTAGTAAAGCGTCCGTATGATGATGAAAATGCCAGGGCCGTATCGATAGTTGAAAATTTGCACAGAAAGCAGATGAAGTCAGACGAGATGGCTGAGGCCTGTGATTTTCTGGTTAAATCCATGAAATCCCGCAAAAAAGCAGCCACTGCCCTTGGTATTAGCCCGCGAACGCTTCGAAGTTATTCTGGATTTAACAGCGTGCCTGAAAAGATTCAACAGCTGGTCCCCAAGACGATTTCAAGAAGCGATGCATTACGACTGTACCGAATAATCCTCAAAGTAGATGACGCAATAGAAATTGCAAGCAGAATCAGCAGGTATTCATCTGCAGCAAAAAAGAGATACATTGACGCATTGTCATTGGATCCGACTGCACCGCATGCCACAGTAAGAAGAATGGCAAATCACTTCAAGGAAAAGCAAAACATCCGCGTAAAGTTGACAAGACAGCAGGCAAAGGGTTTCTCAAAGGCCGCAACAGAGAATTCTACTGAACCAAACGAATTTGCAGCAAAGATAGTTTCTGAATGGTTGTCCAAAAAAGGCTACAGCTAATTTTCCAAAGAGAAGACACTTGTTACAATCTAATCATTCCATCTTTGAATTATTATGATCATAGTATGCTGTTTTTAAAACTGTAAATGAATTGTGCAATCAAAAGATAATGTACATATGGAAATAACTGATGTTTAGAATCTAAGATTTTGCAATGTCGTAATCCTCTTTGCCATTGCCAAATTTTTGGGTGATGGTTTTTACCCTGTACTTTTTGCCTCTTTGAATGTCCTGGGCCAACTGAGTGGGTCTGCCGCCATCATAGAATTTCGCCACAATCATCTTTCTTGAAGTGTAGAAATTCTTCACGCCGTCAAAGTCTTCTTCGGTTTCAATGTTTATTTCGGTGATGATTTCTTTTCCGACTTTTCTTTCGACCTTTTCGACTTTCACGATTGTAAAAAGCCCCTTGTCATCAAGTTTTGAAAGTGAAGCTTCGACCATGCCCTACTCGTCATCTTGCCCGTCAGTATTGATGTTGTCGCATTCAGGCATTGACATCGAAATTTGATCGTTTTGCCTTATCAAATAATCCAATGCATCCATGATGATACTGATTTTATCCTATTGATAATTATTTTGCTTAGAACTCAAGATGACTAGATATGAGATCCAGCGGTTTGTTCTGGCCCAATTTGACTGGTCTTGATTTTGTCATGATATGACTCATAATTTGGTACAACGAGTCTGTTTTATCGTGTAATTTGTGGCATAAGCGAAATGCTCAGTCTAAAAAAAATGTAAAATCATGACATTTCTGGATGCTCATGCTGATTTGTTCAACATTGACTAAAGAAAACATCAAAAAGAAAAGAAAGGCCATGCTAAATGTTGGGTGACTCATGTGCTGATTGCAAAAAGACATTTCATAGAATTGATTTGTGGCCACATTCAGAAAAACCTGGCAAGTTTGTCTGCAGGAATTGCAATACCGTTCAACGACTAGAAAATCAAAAATCATTTGAGAGTGATTTTAGAGAATTCAGGGACAGGCAAGACTATGTTCCGCAAGAAGCAATTTTCGGGACAAGCCAGTCCAGAGTTTCAGATGACGAGTTTGATGAGATCATTCAAGAGTTTGAGCAAGCGCACTGGACAGGAATATCCGATGCTGAGTCACTTACACATCAGAAATACATCGAGTCATTGTTCAAAAGAGAGTTCTGGGAGAGAAGTCATGACAAGCATAAAAAAAGTTATGAGAAAACGCGACGGACGTTTGAGGAATCAGACATTGCAATACACTACAACCTGCTGGAAGTGTCAAGGGATTCTACAGACACACAAGTAAAAGACGCATACAGACGTCTAATTCTAAGATGGCATCCTGACAAAAATCCCAACAAGCCAAAATACGCGGAGAAGATACTCATTTACATCAAGCTGGCATTTGACGAAATCATGAAAAGCAGGAAATAGAATGCACGAACAACATTGTTAAAAGTCATCAAAAACCGCCCATCAGCAGTTATAAATTTAAAATTTTTACAGAACAGTCATGGATGACTCAGAAACAGCAAAGCGAGACCATCAGAGAAACAAGTCAGAGATCGTAAACATGGTCAAAGAAATGTTCCGTATGGAAAAATGGGGTGATGATGAATACAAGAAAAAACTGCAAGAATTGGTCACCAAAGATGAGGAACTGGTACAAGAAGTCATTAGGAAAATCAAGATTGAAAAGGGATTGCAATAAGGTTTCCAATGATTATGAAAAGTATGGCAAAGTCTTATAGTTAAAACGACACTATAGTACGTATGAAGATCTATTATATTTTATCATTTTTTGCATTGCTTGCAATTCCGTTTTCCACTAGCGCATTTGCTCAGGACAGCTATGACATCAACATACCTACAGGGTCTGCGAGTCCTGACGCCCCATATTTTTGGCAAAGCGAGAAAGACGGCTCCACAACGGGAATCATGGACATCCTGAAAGGTGACACAGTTGTGTGGAAGAATGCAGATACCGCAATTCACACTGTTACCTCAGGTACCACAGAGGATGGACCAGATGACATTTTTGATAGCGGGATGTTTGGTCCTGGAAAGTCATTTCCCCAGAAATTTTCAGAACTTGGAAACTTTCCATACTATTGCTTGCTGCATCCGTGGATGATTGGGGAGATTATAGTAACTGAAGGATACTCCGTCATTCCTAGCGTAGGTAAAAATGCCGGGGATGGGTCGACATACTTTGACGTGGAATATGACTTTAATCGTGTTCTCTCTACTGCAACTGTCAATGAAGATGAGAACTCCATCACTTTTGACATAATAGGCGTTACAAATTCTGATGACAATGATCTGGAGATAATATTGCCTTCTGCATTGATTGCAGGGCCGTTTGTTGTATTTGTCGACGATGAAATAGTGAAATTCGAGCATATAGGAGATGATGATCTCAGTATTCTGATCATACCTGTTGATGCATATTCTGAAACCCTTACAATCGTTGGTACTTCCGTGGTTCCAGAATTTGGGACAATGATCATGGCCATAATGATCATCTCAATTGCGACCATGATTGTTGCACATAATCGATTCAAGATTCAAATCTGATTTCTCAGCTAGGATCACTTTCCTGTAATACGGATGACGTGTTTGGAAACCTAATCTTTTATGCATCCATGTTTGATGGCCCAATCCTCATTTGCAAATTCACTTGAAGAACAAAATCTTGTTTCCAAATGCCCCAAGTTTGCATCAAGCAGTTCCTGATTGAGAATCATGTCATTACATGTAACGGTCCCAACTATTCTGGCATGATCATCCAAAACGTGTCCGTCATCTTCATTAACCATCACTTCAGAACCTACAGGGCAGAGTGTCTGAATAAAATTTCTTGAATCTACCCCTCCAAATTAGGAGCTGAGGCCAATGCAAATCGCACGGATTGCTCGTTTACAAGAATGGTATCTCCGTCGATAATTTTTGCCACTGTTCCCGTGATGCATTTGGCAGTTCCAGAGCAATTCTGCAGTAGACTAGTGGAAGTATCAGATTCATTTGGCATGGCATCTTGCGGATAATTTGATGATACATCTGACTCTTGAGATACATCTGCTGTAATTTTGTCAGCTGTGTCACCAGGGATTGATTCGGTATTTTGACTTAAGGTAATGCCGTATACTGCAACAATTACAACAATCATCATTCCAATCCCAATCATTATGCCTTTCTTCATGACGAATCTGTGCAATCTCCATAATTAAAAACACTCTGACAAATAAACCAGCATCATGAACCCATGTAATCGGGTATTTTGTGGCTATGGGGCAATGATCTCTCTGAGTTCTTCTGGTGTAGTTACCAAAAAATCGGGATTTTCTTTAACCAGTGCGTCCTTTGTGTTGTAACCCCATGCTACTGCAACTGACTTTATCCCTGATTTTCTTGCAGCTTCAATGTCTCTTACTTCATCGCATACGTAGAACACATCATTGGGGTTTAGATGCCGTTGCTTGACTATCTTGTTTATCATGTGACTCTTTCCGAAGACGCTTTTTCCGGTACAGATAAACTCAAAAAAATCTAGTTCATTTTTTACAAGAAATTGCTGTACGTTTTCTTGCGTATTTGATGTGAGGATTCCAAGATGGACATCTTTGTAATTAGAAAGATCAGACAAAAGCGGAGAAATGTTTACTGTCGGTACCATATTGGTGATTTCCTTGTTTATTTCTGAATGAATCTTCTTTACCCATGATGGAAGCTTGAAAATGGAAATTCCAAGATGTGAAAGAATCTCACGTGGTTTTTTTCCCTGCAGGTACGGGATGTCCTGCTTTGTGACCTTCCTGTAGCCAAAATGCTCAGAGTGATCATTTACTATATTTACCACGGCATCCAGTGTATCCGATATGGTTCCATCAAAATCAAAAATTATCGTCCTGATCATCTTTTTACATAATTTGCAACCATCTGTAGCAATATAATGGGATGAAATATTATTGCAGGAGAACTTATCATGTGCATCATTCGTAAAAATGATTCCGTAGCAAGCTTGCTTTTTGGTCCCAGCAGTAATACCCTTTGCGCATGATTTTGCACCAGTTTTGTCATCATGTTTGGTTTTTTGCCTACCGTGGTGGGCCATCTGAGATCTTCGCTTGTTCCAAGAATCCATGGTAGCGATACCGCCTTTGCAAGCCTTTTTTGAAACTTTTTTGTAAAACTCTTATCCAAACCCTGCTTCCCTAGCATGCCATCTAGTACCTTGACTCCCAGTGCAGCAGACGTGATTCCTTGCCCGTAAAACGGATTGAAAACTGCCACCGCATCTCCCAATACTATGAAATTATCAGGCCATCTAGACATCGATTCGTAATGATACCTTCTGCTCCCCTTCACTCGATATCCGTAAATCTCTGAATCTGGAATTGCATCCTTCATCGCATCATACAATTCATTGCTTTCAAGACTCTTTGCGAATTCCAAGTATCCATCTTCTTCTGTAGGGGGATAGACCTTGCCAATTCCGGACAGAAAGACCAGCCATTTTCCATCCTCTATGGGATATATCGCACCCAGTCGAGGATTGGTTATAGGATTGCTCAATATAGACAGCATCTTCCAGTCTCGTTGGATATTTTTTGGAGGAATGTACCTTCTTGTCGCATATCCCACATAGGAATCAACTTTGGTATCTGCAAGTTTTGGATAGCCTATGTCTTCTAACCAATCGGGGGTCCTTGTATTTCTTCCAGTGCAGTCTACTATCAGATCAGCATGAATAGCTTCGTTTGCCATCGTCTTCAGACTAATTCTGTCTGTGCCTTCTAAAACATATGATGCGATGACCGTACCATCCTGAATCTTGATCTTTGAGATTTTTTGCACCTGATGTCTTATGGAGTTCTCCAAGAGCGTTCTTGTACATGTGAATGTGATTACTCCAGACTCAAATCTTTGCGCCCAACCGCTTGGGAGATAAAATTTTCCGTCATTTAGAAAGTCTATCTTGTTTGCCCCGCTTTCAATCATCTCTCTTTCCAAGTCTGGAAAATAATCCAGAAGAATCTCTTTTCCCCTTGCTAGCAGCAGGTGAATGTGGTTGGCCTGAGGAGTTCCGTTTCGTACCTTCCTATCCTCAGAAAACCTGTCTTTTTCAATCAAGACTACCTCTTCGAAATGATCCGATAGGATGCGCGCTGCCAAAAGTCCTGCAATGCTGCCTCCAATCACTATCGCCTTTTTGGACACCATACCAGTCTATTATCAAGCATATTTTTGGATTTGCGTTTGACAAGATGTGTTTACTCAATCTACGCTGTCAAAATGATGAGACGTGTGGTTCATCTCTTATTTGACATCTGCACAAATGTTTCATGACGTCACTTATGAGATATATTGCAACGCAAGACTAGAATGCAGTTGAAAAAATTTAATCATTCTTTTCTTGTAGACGCATCTGTTGAGAAAGCATGGATTTCTACACTGATCTGCATCACTTGCAAGTAATCACTCCAAAGAAATTGGATTTGAGGATAATAGAATCCAGCGGCAAAAGAATCACCATGGGACAGACTGCTTCATTTTCAAGCAAGATAATTACTAGAATAACCTGGAAAACGAGAATCACTTTATGTAAGCCATACAGGTATGTGGACGAAATGAGCAATGCGCTGTTCAAACGTTGGAAGCATACACATGTCTTTGAAAAAATAAGCGAGAATCAAACAAGGGTGGCCGATGAAATTGAATTTGAATTGCAGTATGGACTTGTCGGGATGCTGTTTGAATGGTATACTTTGGCAAGGCTCAAAAAGATTTTTGCTCATAGACAGCAGGCAACAATCAATGTCCTTAGGGATCTTTGAAACTTTGATGGATGGAAATCTAAATAATTTTAGATATACGTTGTTCTACTAAGATTGATTTTTTTCTAATTCCTCTATTTTTGCTTCAAGCTCTTTTACTTTTTTTCGCAGCTTGTTATTTGTATCCCTTAGTGAATCCAATTCCCTTTGCTGTATCTCATTTAGGTCCATGGTCACCTGCAAAAATTATCAACTTAAGTGTGTTAGAATTTGGCCCTTCTGGATACGATGAATATGCCAGTTGCAGGAATTCCCACATACATCAAACCGTTTAGCAGGATCAACGACATTCCATATCCCAACACTTCCGCCTCAGAATCCATTTCCACGTGGTTCAGAATTGAAAGACTCGAGATCATTGGAGTAATTGCAACCTTTACCATCTCTTTGAAGACAGGGTTTTCACGCTCATAATCTGCAATGACCGGACTAAAGAAATAGTACAGATCATTGAATGATCCCATAAAGGATTCACCGGATTTTGTTTGAAGCAGCTTGTTGTCTCTGAACTCCCTGAGTTGCTGTACCTGAGGTGCTAGCTCGGAACCGAATGCGGCAGTGGCAATAAGACATCCGCCCCCTTGGCCATTATCTGCACCAAATTCAGATGCGCAGCTGCCGTTTATCAAGACATCACCAAACGGCTCATCAGTTGTATTTTGGGCCATTATTTGCTGATTCTGAATTACGATGAGTGTCAGATAGCCGTCTTGCGTGGTCTTTTGCATTTTTGCGCCAAATACTCCCTCGCGTCCAATGGATGACGTGCAGTCAAAAACTATGCCATGGTCCCCTTTGTCATTGATTTCTGTAAAATCAAAAGTAGATGACTGCAATGCGCCAGACCATTGAGTGTCAGAAAAGACCAGTAACTTTGCCTGATTTTTTGGCATTTCTATTTCTAGTTCATCCTGAATTTTGTCTTCTATTGATTGCGTGCTTGGCTGCGAAGCGGCACCGCTTTGGGAGTAGAGATGGGTTCCGGTGATGACGACTTCAAAGTCAGATCTGCTAAACGGAATTGTGATCGTTCTGTCAGTTGCAGTAGCAGTCTGATCATAGAAGTTGAGGTTCAATCCGCTTACTAGGATTTTAAAATCTATATCTTCAGCACCGTTCTTCGCATCAATTATGCCTCTTGGAAGCGTTATGGTTAATTCTCCCCTTGAGCGTGCATCTATTGAAATTGTCAGGGATGTCGTCTCTGCATCTATCTCAAAACCTAAGACGTCTCCCCCGCGCATATCATAATCTATTCCTCCAAATTGAGCAAAGGCAGGAGAGATGAAAATTCCAACTGCCAGAAATAAGAAAATTATCTTAACTTGTGTGTTCACTGTTAGGTTCCGGAATCGGGTTCAAATAAACCCAGTCTTTGTGAATTTACAAATGTCCCAATTTTTAGAAATGTTGTTGGCAGGGAAATTCTACCTGTATCTGCCACATGTCTTGCAAACCTGTCTTCATTCTACATTTTTCAATTGTTCTTGAGGGTGAAACTTGCATCACCGTATAGTTATCAAGGGCAAAAAATGAGAATAGGTATGTCTGCATTGAAGCCTCAAAGCAATTTGTATTATCTACTTCCTGCATTTCTTTCCATAATAGGGGGGCTGATTGCCATAATTATCTTGAGAAAGGCCGGTCGTCAGTACGACAAAAAAGGACGCAATTGTGTTATTCTTGGAATTACAAGTTCTGGCTTTGCAATTGGCATGGATTATGTCTATGACACACTGAACATCACCAAAATTCAGGATTATCTTGATCCTAATGGGATGCTTGATATTCTTGACTGGTTTGGCGGTACAAGTATCTATATTTTCCCACCCCTCGTAATCGCATATTGCATAATTACAAAAATTATCCGGCGATAATTTTTGCGAATTTTACCCACTCAAGATTTTTTTAGCGTGATTATAAATTGCGTTTGTTGAATTTCAATTGCATCTTTCCAGACTGTGCCTTCAAACAAAATAACATAGAAGAAGAGGAATTTCTGCAGCACTTGAACGAAGTTCATTATGACAAGATGCTTGACAGTTCAAAAAAAGAAAACATTTCAGTACAAGCCGTTGAGATGATGACGGTATCTAACTCAAAGGTATTCATAAATTCCGGATAGTCTATCGCGTGTTTTTACTTGATCAAGGTTACAACATATTATTGAGTTATCAAGTGATTTGATGTTTGAAATTTGTTTTCAAACCCTTCGGGCTAGCCAGATACACTCATGAACCCTTCCCGGATTAGAAACTGAATTCCCTCTACGAACGAGCCGTCATCAATCTGGCCGTCTGCCCATCATCCGGCGTTACTCCTTACCCATGAGGGGATTGTGACAGTTGTTTCCTTCAATTTCTCATTTTGAGATGAAATGGAGAATGAAGAGTCTGAAATCATAAAGCTTTCAAAGTTTCCAGAATTTTGACCTGTTAGAATTAGTTTTATCTTGTAATCCCCATCTGTAGGAATCATTATCGATTCTTGTGCAATTCCATGCGGAGCCAAAACACCAAGATACATTTCACTGGTTCCTATGTTTGACCAAACCTCACTTCCGGATTCATCTGTGATGCTGTAAGCAAACAAGATGTTCTTTACCTGTATGTTGCTCTGATCAAAGAAAGAAAACGTGAACAGTATTTCCTTGCCAGAGGAAGACTTGGAATCCCACATCACGCTGGCATAATAACCGCTATCATATGCAAAATCAAGACTGTCGAATTCAATTCGATCTCCGGATACCAATTCGATCTTCGTAGTAATGGAATCGCCATCAGAGGACGTATCATTCATCATGACAAATTCCTCATATGGGATGTCTATCCGTATGATGTTCTCACCCGGAATAGAGCCGTCAACGTCAAATGAACTGTCTTGAAGATGCATTCCGTTTACCAATACACCTACATCGTATCCCTGTTTGAAATTCGAGAATTCTTCCTTAATCAAAATCACTTGTTTTACGTCGGAGCCATGCCCCTGTTCTGATTCATCATCATCATAGATAATTTCGTATGAAATTTTTTTGGCTGATTCGTCAAAACTAAAGTTGGAAATGTCTCCGTTGTAAAACTTTACGGATATCGGAATCTCTTGAGCGTTGGCATCCTTGATCATGAAAATTTCATTTTGTGGAATGTGTAAAAAGGTCTCAAATAGCAAGTCTGTGGTGGTCATGGTTCGTGGATTTGTAGCCCCGACGATGTATACTTTAATGTTGTATTGCCCGCTTCTGTCAAAAACAGGTCCCTGTATTGTGGGAATAGAGTCCCCTCTTGCGTAATATGCACCAGCTATCGCATGCTTTTCTCCGTTATACTGCGTACACTTCCACAGCTCTTTTTCAGGGCATCCCGTAGTTGGCTTGATTTTTACATCCAGATTACCGTCTTCGTCAAAATAATATTCATTTGCAACTAAGGTAGATTCGTGGAAAATCTGATCCTGTATGTGACGCTTTTTATGTTGACATTAGTCTCACTGTCAAAGAATCTTACAGACAAATTTGCATTTTTGTCTTCCTCATAGACATAGTCTTCTGGAGATAAAATGGTGCTTATGGCCACTTTGAGTCCGTCAAAATCAATGGGCGGGGCAATGGCACCGGAATGATGCTGTGCGAATGCGGGTGAGAATGAAATAAGAAATAATGTTGAAATTGCAAACAAACCCCACTTTGGAATCATACTTTGAGATATTTTGAAGATATTAAAATATCATTGTAATTGGGACATGTTCTTTGGAGACAATGTTTGATGCACTGTTGTTTCAGTGGAGATATGAAACGAGTAATGTGTAAAGCGGCATACCTGAAAATGAATCATCTGAAACTCTATAAAACAACATTTTTTGCAATACTCAGCACTTCGGTTGGAAATTCGTCAGATCTGAGACAAAAGGCGATGTATTCTAGAATCTTGTCCTGGGTATCGGTCTTGTCTTCTAACTCGTCATGCAGTTTCGGGATGCGGGATTCTGATTCATCAGCAAGTCTTTGAACCAATTCCATGCCATTTGGGGTTATTCTTCTTATCCAGGGAAATGTTTGAGCGCCATCGTCATCCACTCCACCCCTCACTAAATTTTCATCAATTAGGTGAATTGTATTTGCTTTGATGATTTCATTGTCCGTATCACATAATTCTGGAATGACGTAAAAATGCATTTCAGGATTATCTGACTTGCCAAAAGATCTTTTGCAGTATTCAAACAGGATTATTGTTCTAATCTTTGCATCCAATTCCGAATCAGGCATTTCAGTCACAAATTTTTGGCAGGAATTACGAACATAAGGGTATTGATGATCACCTGAACAGACAAGGATAAGTGCATCTCATGTATTCGTAATTCGTGCTTTCAAAATTTTTCAGATAGTTTTCAGTGAATGATAAAACAATGGCATTGATGCCTGCCTGCCATTTTTGGAAGAGAGTTATGGAAAAGTGCCGGATTTTTTTTTGATTAATTCGTTCTTTAGCAAAATGGAAAAGATCTCTCTTTCAAATTTTCCAATGCATGTTTTCAAAAGTCCTTCATAAGCAGTCATTTCAAATTACCTGTATTTTCCAGTCCATTTTACCTTTCTTGATAACTGAACCATTTTCAGTCATTTCTTTTTTTACAAATGAACTCCAGTTATTTGGATGCCCGTAATCGACACGAGGTTAAGAAATTAAAAAGAATTCAATGTAATTTATCTGAAAAATTATAGGGCATCCCTCAAATCATCTAGTAAACAGTTGATCAAAAATATGAGGAAGAAAAACAAGCAAAGCACCTATTTCCTTTTTGTTTCTAATTTCTGCATTTTTCACACAAAAGAACCAATGAAATTATTGCCGGATTGTTTATTGTTTTGTTCACTTCCGTCAGAACGACAGATTCTTCCAATACCCAACATCTTTCACACAATCCCATCATAGTACAGGATAGAACATAGAAAATGATTACCTCTGCTAAGATTTCCTGATGAAAAATAAGTTATATCAATGTCATTACTGCACGAGATGAATTTGACTGTACAATGATGCTGTCGATTGTAAATTGATGGCACATATACGATATTTTTGAATTTCTTGATAGTTAGTCAAAGAAAATCTTACCATTCTAAGGCAAGAAAAGATGTGGTAATTAGGAATACTTTTTGTCAGGAACGTGGATGAAGGTGTGTGAAAAAAGCTCTTGTGATTGGATCATTAGCAGGAATTTTAATCGTGTTTTTGATGGTTTTCGTAGTTGGCGTGAATCTTATAGAATTTGAAAACGAGTACGGAAAAATCAACACGACTCCAGAATTATCCTCTTGCGAAGTGATGACCGATCAAATGATCCTGGCAAGAAACAACGTTAAACAATATGTCATAAACCCAAATCAGTTTTCCTCTGAGGAATTTGAAAAAATTAGAAACGAATTTCAAAATGAATTGAGTAGAATTACAAAGGAATTCAGCAAACTGGAATGTGCTAAAAACATTGATGAATGGATTACTCCTGAAATCACCCAGAGAGTAATAGATCAAACTATGGGCTAATTGATTTTGGATACTGAAATGATTCATCAGGCTAAAAATCATCTTGGAAACGGATCTCATGAAGGTCTGGAAGAATACAATTACAAAAACGACGTGTACTCTACAAGAAAATATGGAAATTATCTATTTTAACTTGATACTAAACGTCGTATTGCAAGATAAACATGGATGAATGGATTTGCAACCGTGTTTTTCAGAAAACCGCGAGTTCGCTGGTGAATTACCCCTCAGATATTTCCAACTTAGCTTAGTTTTATCACTCTGAGCTTACTATCTTTAATGAACTATTGCAAGTTTATCTTCACAATGAGTAAATTTATTGCAAGAAAAGAGAGACTTGTTGAAGATTTTATCTCCACAATCTCCGACCTTGATTCCAAATCTTGTGACGAAATTGAAAACAGCTTATACGAGATTATTAAGAAAACAAGAGGGTTGATTTACGCAGATCAATACAGGCAAAAAACGGATAAACACGCAAATTACGTATCACGTAATCTGCCAATATCACGTTTGGATGCAGTCATCATACAATCCAATACGACTTCAATCCGACAACATGAAAAAATATACTGAGAAATTCTTAATAATTTCTATCTCTTTTCATATTTCCCAAAGGGTGGATCATACAGTGAACATTATAAGTCAATGTGATAAAAGGATAACCCACTTTTTATACAGTGATAAATATTTCTTGTACAGTGCGGGCTTTATTTGAAAACACATCGCAAGATTTTTTTGAGTTATCCAGTCAGCAGAGACTCGAAATAATTTTTATGCTCAACAATAACATCAAAAAACTGACAGAAATTGCAACTGAGTTGGATGTGACACGGCAAGAAGTTCACAGAAACCTTGTTCGTTTGGAAAAGAACGGATTCGTATCTAAAGAAAAAGACGGCTATTTTTCACTCACTTCATTTGCAAAAACCATTTGCTCTCAAATACCATCAATCGAATTTTTTTCTGAGAACAGGGAGTATTTTGATACTCATGACTTTGGAGGAGTGCCAAACAAATTCGTGATGAGGATCGGTCAACTCTCAAACGGAATGCAAGTTTCAGGAGTGGTGAAGGTTCTGGAACAATGGAAAGCAATCAAGATGAATGCAAAGGAATTCTTTTGCGAGGTTCTCTCGGAAATTCTATTGGACTTGATTTCGACATTGGTTACGCAGATCAAAGAAAATCCTAAACTAAAATGCCAATGTGTATTGTCAAAATCAGTCATTGTCCCAAATGGACGAAAAACACTGCTAAAGGAACTAAATTTTGAAAAATTGATGCATGGTGGCAGGGTTAAGAGAAAAATGTACAAAGTTCAAACGGTGGTCGTTCTAAATGAGAACGAAGCTTGTGTTTCGTTTCCGGACTTGAATGGCAAATCAGACATCACCCAGATGTTCTACGGAACAGATCCTGAATTTCACGAATGGTGCCTAGACTTTTTCAGATATTGCTGGGATGACGGTTCCACCTTTTTGGAAAACAAAATCAAGGATTGAGACTATTTCAAAATTAGAATCGGAGTAGTTCTATCAAAAATTTATTGATGTAACCGATTTTTAACATTCTATACATGAGCCGTTCTTTATGTTGTAATCATGGCAGTTATTGTCACATCAGTATGGAGAATTATTCTAACTGTGAAAAATGCACCGGACGGTAAGACTGGCGATAAAAATGCAGCAGTAAGGCAGATGACAAAAAAGTTTCAGAGCAAGTGCTTCCAAAGTCAAATCCAGAGCAAGTGCTTCCAAAGGATTCGCCAATAGAAGAACCAGATACTCAGGATGTTGTCCGTGAAGAAATTCCTACAGGCGACATCATTTTTGAACAAAATATTTTGAAAGAAAATCCAACATACGACGTACCTCCTACAAAACTAATCACAGAATCACAAGTAACAAGTATGGGCATCGGTAAATTAAAACATGAATTGGTAATGGCCGAGATTGAAATGATCAATGATGAGTTGACACGTATAAAAAAATGCCTGAGTGAGAACAAAGATCAACAAAGTAAAAAAATCTAAAAGCAAATCAAAAATAAGAAAAGGTCAGGAATGCTTTTTGTTGTTAATCATTGAATCACTTTGACTGAATTACATCCAATCTCCTAAAATTTACAGTCGATCAATCAGATTTTGCGTAAGGAGCGGAATCATTTTCCTACAAATTCTCCCCACTGGCGTCCGAGCTTATCAATTACTCTGAATGCCAATCTGTCAATGTTGATATACGGTTCGGTGATGATCATGATAACATTATCATAAATTGGGAAACTCATGATCACGACATGCTCTCTTCGGGATGCTGAATATTTTACATGACCCAATTCATCATCGTTTTTTTTCCTTTTTGCAACTCGGGAGGCTAGATCCCTGCAAATAGATCTGAATTTTTCATCCGGAAGTGTTAGTACTGACTCCTGATCATATCCCCCTGCCAAAATATTTCCACATTCATCCAATAAACCGGCAAATCGTATGTCATGTTCCTCTAGTATATTTTTACACTTTTTTTCATAATCCTGTATGTCTATGGTTTCATTTGCCATCAAAATGTCTGTTGAAATTCGTATTTAACAATGTTTTATTTTTCATTAGATCGTTTTAATCAAAACACTAACTTCCTATGCATCTTGACAAGATACCAATACATCTTGATGGGATAAGGAGTCGCAGATTATGTTTTATTCTAGTTCAAAAAAAATTGTTGATGTTTGTATCTAAAATGATAATCATCATAGAGACTGCAATAAGAAACAAATTTCAGCATACACAGTGAAACAACTGAATTGTTCATAAATGCATAATACATATCAACTGATTAGCACACACGCCATATCCATCCCAATTTTAAAAATTGACGTCTGTTCTATGGAGTTAATCTGTCAACGTCTCTTGGATAAAATGTAGTATCTCGAATGTTTTCTGTACCCGTAAGAACCATAATCAGTCTCTCAAGACCTATTCCACAGCCAGCGTGAGGGGGAACCCCATAGTCAAATGCCCCAAGATGATATTCAAAAGAGTCTGTCTTCATCCCTTTATTCTTCATACGCTCAGCCAGATCATTGCGTTTTTCAATCCTTGTACTCCCTGATGATAATTCCAAATCACCAAACATCAAATCAAATGATTCTGAAACTTTTGGATTTGATTTGCTATCTTTTACGTAAAATGGTTTGGGTGCAAGGGGCCAATCTGTTATGAAATAAAATCCCTCAAGACCTATTTTTTTGAGATTGGACGGATACAAGTCATCACCCCATTCGGTTTTTGCACCGGCTTTCTGCATTTTGTCAATTAAATCATCATAAGAATATCTTGGAATTGATTCGGACATTTGCAAAGATGGGAATCCTGTCCCGGGATTGTCTTTTACATAATCATTTACAGCCAGAATGGAGACTTTGATAATCTCTTCGATCCTGCTCATTACATCATTGTAATCTACAAATGCCTCTTCCAAGTCAATTGAGATTGCTTCTGCCAAATGACGGTTAGTTCTAGATGGTTCTGCTCTAAAGATGGGGGCTATCTCAAATACTTTTTCAAAACTCATTGTAAGTTGTTCCTTGTATAATTGCGGACTCTGAGCCAAAAATGCTTCTTTGTTATAGTAAAATATTGGAAACAGTGCCGCACCTCCTTCAGTTGCTGTTGCAATCATTTTAGGAGTATTTACCTCGACAAAATTTTGACCAACAAAATAATCCCTAATTGATTTTAAAACCAAACTCCTAACTTTGAAAGTGTGTTGAAGAATATCCCGTCTAAGATCGATTGGCCTAACCTCAAGTCTAGTGTCTATATTTTTTACAGTTTTTGCAGTTGGCTCAAAAGGCGGAATTTTTTCAACATCTGAAAACACCCTTAGTTCAGTTGGAATTATCTCAAATCCCATCGGTGCCTTCTCAGAGGATTTCACATTACCAGTAATCGCAATTGAGGAATGGGATTTCAGAGAGGAGATCTTTTCACGAATTTCATCAGGACAATCCCCCTTCTTTGCGACAATTGATACATCGCCATTTTTATCACGAATTGTGGCAAAGCTGATACTGCCATGACCACGCACGGTCAAGACCCATCCCATCACGGTAACCTGAGATCCGTTCATGGATTGATTAATTTCATCAGAATAGTGAGATCTACGTAAAGAACCCAGTTCAGTTTCTATCATAATTTACTTTATTGCAGAATTCGGGTGTTATTATTTTTTACACAAAATAATGTCCGAGACCTTATCTTTCATAATTCTTATGGTATACGATGATTACACATCAAAACCAGAGGAACACCCAGATCGGTCTCAGGGTTACAATGTTTATCATTATTAGAGCACATGTTGGGCATCACGCATCACAACGACCAATAGAAGAAGCCGAAAGAAACGATGTGGTAACAGAATTTGAATTATTCAGTGAGAATACAGAATCAATGCCTGCACTTCAATACGTCAAAATCAGAAAATCTTCCCCATCATTATCATCATCAAGTCGAATTTATATTAAATTAACATGCTCAAACCTGATGTAATGACACTTTCAGACAAAGAAAAGATGGTTGCAATAATTTCAAATGGAATTGCGGTTTTTTCACTTTTGCAAGAAAGAGACAGCCTTCCAGAGAATACGACGATGTACGATTTTGTGTTAAAGATAGTTCCAGAAAATATAAAATCAGAGCTAAACGTTGAACTGATAGATGAGGTATTTCAATACGTTTCATCAGTACATAGCCCTCAATGACAACAGCACATATGAAAAACAAACGATGTGAATGAAATTGACAATATGGAATTTGGTATTTGTTTCATTTCAGCATTTTGAAAAACATGAAATCAGGCATCGTAATAATACATGATTGAGAAAATCTAAGAATTTTACCCATCAAAATATAACAAGTTTGATTGTCATCCAATGCTCAGAAATATTTCCATTCAATATGTGGCAAGAATTTTGCCATATTTGGACATTCATAGATGGCACGAATGAGTTTGAGATGACATGACAATGATATGCCAATATCAGTACTACTACTCCATGCCATCTTATCATAGACGGTCTAAATCTACCGAAGATTGTCCACTCTTACGGTTAATTTGAATTCTTTCACCTTACTCCACGTACCTTTTACCAATCTCCACGTACCTTTTACCAATCTCCACGTACCTTTTACCAATCTCCACGTACCTTTTACCAATCTCCACGTACCTTTTACCAATCCCCACAGACCGTCAACGGCAAGGGAAATTTCTTTTGGTTTTTTTTGTTTTATTTGATTTCATGATGACATTACACAACATTTCCTTAAGAGAGGTGCGTATAACTTATCAATTGTTCATTTTGTTGTTTCAGATTTTTCAGAGTTTGTCTGAATGTGAATGTCATATGAAGCAGCGTTTGCAGTTATTTTTATCGTTTTTGAGTTATGGTTATGCCAGTTTAGAATCTAAAATTAGAAACTAGATTGGATGATGTTGCAAAATTATCGATTGAAAAAATCAAATCAAACTTTAATGCAAAATATAATTACAAGAATGGCAAGCATTACTCTTATCAAATTATCTTGCAAGATAATTTGCAACAGTTAGATAATTTTATTATGGACAAAAAGAAAGAATTTGATTTTGTAATCCCAAAAATAAAATTGAACAGAAATGATGATGTAGAATTGAGAGAAAAGATTCTGAATATGACTACTAATGAAAGAAAGCAATTAGGAATTAACAAATCAACATTATGGTACATCAAGAAGAATTTTTGTGAAGGGAAAAATTCAAAGATTTATGAGAAAGTAATCTCAAAAATCCAATAAATTATTTATGTTTGAAATATACTTTCTAGGGCATACTTATTTTTTATTTTTCAAAAATTCACCATATTCATTATGCCCTAATTCACCTAAATGATTAATCAATGACATAGTTTTTTTCTGAGTTTTTTGGTTTTTTAACAAAATTTCCAAAACTGATTTTAATTTTTCTTTTGCGATATGAAATTCTGGATCATTGATCTTTTTGCATATAAGTAAATCCAAACATTTGAGAGTTGACTGAGCGTGTGTTTTGGCATATGATTCCAATTCTTCTACTAAAAATGACAGGAATCGGATAGATTCTGTGGATTTTTTCAGAGAATTATGTAATAATTCTAAAGTTTCTTTTTTACTAAAGGGGCTATATTCAACCCACATACGTAATCCTTCATTACTTGTTAACTCACTATTCTTCCATAATTTTTTGAATGCATTGTTATCGAAGGATTTGTTGGGTTTTTTCTTTTGAGATTTAAGAATCCGACTAATACGCCATGCACAGTGTGCCAAAACTTTTTCATGACTATTACCAATCATGAACTTGAATATCTTTTCAGAATCTTTGAATTTAAATAAATAAGCAAGTGTAATATGATCGATAACGCGTTGATCATAATCCCAAAGTCTACCATCTTTTAATGGTGGGGAATTGAGTTTTTTGATATGGTTATCATAAAATTCTCGTAGATCACCATAGACATCATCATAAATTTTTCCAATAAGATAAGCATCCCATGCGGCTCTGGCCAAAGTCTCATTTTTATTTTTGAATAAATTATCAAGTTCAGATTTAATCCATTCTTTATCGTAATAGTATAATATTGTGAGATAGTAGCCAAGAACTGCTTGCTTAGAAACACTAAGAGAAATTTTTTGTTCAAAATAACGTGACAATAATTCTTTTACTTCTGGTGCAAAAAGACATTTTTTATTTAGGTGAGATTCACACCATATTGCATATTTCATAATTGCATGAAAAGTTTTACCATCCATCGTATTTATCGAAATTCCAAATGCATCCCAATCTTCCCGTGGATAACCTTCTTCCCAGGAATGTTCAACTTCTACAAGAACTAAAAAATCATTAAGTAAATTCCAAATTCTATCACGAAAACTGAAATCAATTGAATCAAATTCAATTCCATTTTCTAAAGCTGAGATCATGGAACTAAGAATACTTGTCTTTTTGGTTTCTAAAAATTTATTTGTCTTTATTGCATTAATAATTTTTTCACATAGAGGAAATACCGATTCCCATACTACCGTATTTTTTTGTTCAACAGCTTTTTCAATTCCACTGAAAAATCTAGAAATAAAAACGGAATCTAAATCTAGACATTTTAAGGCTAATTTTGAGTATTTTTTGGAATTATTTTGTACATAATTTTGAAATTTTTCTGGAGTTCCATCATGAACGCCAAAATCGAGTTCTTTAGCTTTATAATTTGTTATAAAATCAAAAACTTGTTTAGGAGTCCAATTATCTTGTAATTCTGATTCTGGTTGACTAGTTACAACGCCTGATGAGTAAGAATGAAAGTCAGAATGAGTAAATCCTCCTTTTTCTTCTGTAATGTCTCCAAATCTTTCTCTTTCATTTTTTGAAAGATGCTTCAAAACAGGTTTTAATTTGTCTGCTTTCCATAGCCTAATTCTAAGATCTACAAAACCTTCTCCATGTTGTTCTTTTTGTAGGTTCCAAAATTCAAGATGTTTCTCATCGGGACCTTTTTCAACAAAAGAGAGGTATTTTTTACGTGAATTTTTTGATGCTTTATCAAATGTATTTTGTAATAAATGAAAATATTCATGGTGTAACTCATAACTGTCAAAATTATTTTCAATAGCATAATCAACTTCTTTTTGGAATTTTTGGGAAAATATCCAATAAACATAAAGTTCTAATCGTTTGAATGCAGGATATTTGATTTTGGATAAATCGTTCATAACTTGCTTAAGCATTGGAATTGATTTTTGTCCTAAAGATATCAAAAAATTTCCTAATGTACCTAGTAGTTGTGATCTAAAATCATAATCCCGATTTTGTTCATGATCCTCAATTGCTGGTCGCCACCCTATTGACGCATCTGTTTTAGATTCTTTGTCACCTCGTCCAAGGTTTTCTAGATATATCATTTTTGTAACCAAATCTGTAAGTAATACTGTGATTGATTTAGGGAATTTTTCAAATACGTAAGGAATTTCCTTTTTTAGCATTTCTCCATACCAATAATGATCAATAATTGGTTTTACATCTCGTACCTCTTTGTAATCATCTATTATACCGCCCGTGACATATGGCTCACCAAGTTTTTTCATTAGTTCAGATATTGGCCTGTCTAAATAGTGATTATATGCTGTTTCAATCCATTTTTCTTTGTAAATTTTTTCTGCAATTAATTTGCTATATTGTGGGGGTACCTCTATGGCAGATTTAACAAAATAATCGAGTAGTCATGGATTACGTTCATCAAATTTTTTTGGGATTTTGATACTTAGTATTATTTTTGAAACTTCCTTTGGTTTTTCTGAAGCAGATTTCCAAATATAATTTGCAGGAGGCCACAATGCATATCTTTTCTCTCCATTTACTTCAATAATGTGGGAGGGGTTTTTGAGATAATCGGATTTCAACAAATAAGAAAGCCAAACGGACGAAGCATTTTGGAAAAAATAATTGTAGGCAGAAGAATTTCTAGATATTAGTTTTTTTAGATTATCAAAATCTTGTTTAGACGGTCTTTTTTTCTTTAAAATCTTGTTTATTTCGTCGATTACTTCAAAATGAGGTTTGAAAATTTTTTCTAATAGAATTTCAAATTCTTCCACTCGTTTTCTAAATTTTCTTTCATCTGGAAATTCACTATGATGCGCAACTATTGAAAACCACTTCAATTTCTCTTTGACCAGTTCATCATAGAGCACATAAGCATCATCTGGTGCTCCTTTTGCAGGATCTAAATTTTTGATTAAATCCTGTTTACGGGTATTTCCATTACTCATTGTTCGTACTTTTCCTAATTTTTTAATTTCATCTAATCTAGTCAACAAATAGATAACTTCTCTTAGAGAATGTGCAGATTGTGTTATTTTTTCAGAATAATTGGTCTTTAGAACTTCTATTCCACCTTTGAATGTATCAGATATTTTAGGATCAAGTTCTTCTAAATAATCGATTATTTTTGACTGCCGTTTAGTAAATGCCATCTCTATTTAGTTCCGTGAACAGATTACAAAATCTAACTAAAATAGATTGGGAATTATGAACAGATTTTAAAAAATCAGATTAAACATTTACAAATTTTAGTTTCCACGTGGATCTTAAATAATTCCGCTTAACTATATTCCCAGCACAACGTACATGAGAGTATAGACAGAGCAAAAGAAATGTCACAATCAAGCCTAATTATTCTAATTTTTTATCATTTTCTGTCTTTCTTCAGGAGTTGCATTAATGATTTCAGATTTTGTAAAAGCCCTAATCAGGTATTTTTTTGCGTATCCAAATCCTTCTTTAAGATTAAGCCGCCCATCAGGGCCAATTACTGAATCCATCACCCGATTCATTTCATCATCTGTAAAAATGATATTAGATAAATTTTCAGAAAACCACACTTGATCAAAAGAATCAATCATAAACTAAAATCAATCATCATGCCTAAAAAGGTAATTTTATTAAAAATCAATTCACCTGAAAAAAATTAGTGCAAAATAAATCGCTCTAACTATATCCCCATACCCATTGTGCTGGGGATATAGTTATGGTGTTCGATTTAGCACCCACGTGGAAACAATATTGTGAGAATAACCCATACGTAAAATCAGTTATCTTTTATTTTCTTCTAATCTGGATTTACATAATTTTCGTATGTGTAACATCAACGTCCATGAACATATGTTCCATAATGTTAACACTTCAAATCAGAATCTCTTCAATGGCATCCCATACTCTCTGCATTTACGATAAATTGCCACGGTGTATATCAAATCAAAAACAAATATTGAGACAAACAAAAGCGGCAGCAAAACCGAGTCTTGAGTAGCTGGCCTGAATTGATAAAATGCCAAACTGCTTAGTCCTGTTCCGATCATCTTGAATAGTGCAATGTAAAATGATTGTCCCTCTATTTCTTTTCTGTTGATGATCATAGTGACAAACAGTACAGACATCATGAGATTCTGTCCAAATGCAGCATATGCCCCAACAGAATCATCCATCTCATAATTTATTGCCAAAATTATCGGAATTGCGATTGATAACCCTAATGCAAAAACTGCATAAAATTGCCATCTAGATATATTTGGAAATTCCTTTTTGCCATACTTTAGAAACTGTATTACGATAATAGCATCCAGACCAAACCATATGTAATTTACATAAAGCTGAGGGGCTCCATGTGGTGTTACAAATGCAAATATTGCCTCCCATGAGATATTGGCACAAAGTGCAGCCATAGGCATTCCAAAGGTTTTGTCTTTGAATCCACGTCTGATAATCAGGATGTACGTTGCAGACCAAAATAGGCCTCCAATCATCATTATTTCAGTAAACATACTACAACCGATTTTCTAAAAAATTAGCATCTAATAAGGAATAACAATATGAGATTTCATAATCCTAATGGAAATTATGAATTTGATTGGATAGTAAAATGAAGATTAATTAGAATATGTAACAAAAGACATCATGGATGTCAGATTTTTGTGAAAGAGAAGAGTGCAAACATTCTTCAAATAATCATCCTAATGATGGTCATTGCATCAAATGTAGATGTATAGGTTTTTACAGAAATCTCAAAGTTGATGATCCACTTACTAAAAAATACCTGCAATTGATAGTTGATGTACATACAAAGTTTAACGGAATATTAGATATGTCATCTCATCTAAATGAAGATTTTCCAAAAATGGCAAATAATTTCTTAGATGATAAAAAACTTGAAGAAAGTGAATTTTGGAAGAAATTAGTTAAAGAAGATTACAATCTTGCAAAAGAAACCAATACGGTGATTAATAATTTTAATAAATTTGGGAGAATTGCGTTAGAGGGAATATCTCCAAAAATACATGCTGTGATTTGTAATTTATCTCATAATGGTGCAAACTATGAGCTATCCATTAGATTCATTCATTTCATGATTTTAAGTCAAATTCTAATTATGTGCAGAGTCTTCATAAAAGATACAGTCAAAATAATTTTTGAATTAGAATCAAGCACAAAAGAAGAATGGAAAAAATTAAGTGGTGAAGAGAAAGAAGAAAAAGGGAAAAAATTTTCAGATTCAAAAATTCAAGAAATGGCAATAGAAATAAGGAAAAAGTTTGGTTTAGATTTAAAGAAAGATTCAGATTTTAATAGATTCGTAGAATGTTTTGAACGTCGTAATATTCATACTCATAATGAAGGAAGACCTCACAAAAAATATCGAGATATTACAAATTACTCTGGACCTGATGTGGTATTGCCTATTGATAAAGAATATCTAGAATCAACGATTAATCTTTTAAGAAAATACGCTCGCGATTTCATGGAATTTTGTCTTGAAAAATATGTGGGAGTTGTAAACATTTCAAGAAAAGGAAATGTTCATCACATTGATCTTACTAAAGGAAAGGGTAAGATCATTCCAGTAAAGGACGGTAAAAATTAAGATGAATATTTCATAATCTCACTTAGGATTACGAAAAAATATTTTAAAAATATAGAAAAATATTGAAAAAAAAGGATCTACTTTCCTATTTTCTCAATTTCAATGCCAACTTTGCAGCGATTGCCCAAGACATCACAGTCAGTCCAATTGGGAATATCCCGCTTGTCAATATCTGTGGCACTTGTTCTAATGCAATGCTTCCACTGGAATACATTGCTGCTACAACTGGTAAGGCTACCAGTCCAACTACTCCGAGTTTTCTTTTGGTCTGCTCGGAGACGTTTTGCTGTATGTTGTATGTACTCATTGTAATCATATAGTGTAAGGGAACTGTAGTACTTGAAATGGACCTAACTTTTTTGAATCGTTTTGTTCAGTTGTTGATTTGAGTTACTCACAGAACAATTCAGTTTCTGAACTCCTGTGCCTGATTTTATCATGAATAAGTTATGTTTATTGTTGAAATTGCAGCATATTTTCCAAATTTTATTGGACTTTCAGAAGAACTTTCTCATAAATTTTAGGAGTTTTTCCTTCTGACAGATTTTTCTTGATATACCATAACGTTGATTTATTAATTCCCAATCTCCTTCTTTCATCTGAAGTCATATTCAAAATCTTCTCTCTTAATTCAACATTATCATTTCTATTCAGACTCATCTTAGGAATAACAAAATCAAATTCTAATTTCTTTTCTACCACAAAATTAGATAACTGTTGTAAATTATCTTGCAAGATTATCTGATATGAATAATGTTTACCATTCTTGTAATTATATCTAGCATTAAAGTTTGAATTAATTTTCTCAATAAGTAATTTAGCAACGTCTTCCCCTAGTCTAGTATGATAGTTCTCAGTAACTATAAAATCAGATTTCTTGATCTTCTTCTCTTCCAGTAATTGGATTACAGACACATCGATTAGCCATCTGAACAATTCCTGTACATCATAGACTAATGAAGTTCTGCTCTGGCTAATCTCATGCAAGAATCCTATTGAATAGTCCAACCCTATTCCATTGATTGCCTTTCTAATTTCGGATTCCAAAATAGCGTAGCCATAATTCAGCAATGCATTGATCTCATCAGATGCATTATAATTTCTAGAATTTGACTTGTTTTTTCTTCCTGTAAATTGAAACTCTGGATTCAATTGATTGAATATTCTAGTTAGATTGTCAAGATAGATTCCTACAATTCTTCCCTCATACGTCATCAGTTGCTTGATGGATTTTGAAATGTCTTGGTTCTCACTGTTCTTCATTATTCCTAACAGAAACAAATCTTCCTTTTCTGTTGCTTTTCTAATTTTGGTAAAATCTACAAACTCGTAGAATTTTGATAATTCTTCCAATAAGTTCAATGAATGCTCTACTTTGGTACGTACGATCTTCAGAGCAATCTCAAACCTATCTGTAGAATCAAGATATTTTTGATACTGTTTTATGCGTAATTTTCCTGATTTTGGCTGCTCAGGCATGATATTTGCTAGTAATTGGCCATTCCAATTCAGCAAAGTCAGGTTAATGTTGTGCTTTGAGAGCCATCTCATTGCCTCAAACGTAATGTTGCCAGTATGACCATCTATGATGATTCCGTCATGACTAATCTTGTGAGGATAAAATTCAAATCTTGTATCTTTTAGTTTGTTTGTGATGATCAGTTTTCGTTTATCCACGTTGATTGATGTTCCAAAGCCTGTAATCAACAAAGGATTCATACTGCTGGACCAAACTCCTCTATCTCATCATTTGCCTTGCTCCATTTTCCCTTCTTTGTCTCCTTCTCTGCAATCTTACGATACTGTACAAGCGAATCATCACTGATTGATTTTACCAGATCATCATAATCAATTACAAATCCCAACACTATCTGACCTTTCTTTTTTTCATCCAGTTTTATCAGATTGTTTTTGACATCTGACTTTATCTCCTGAAACATGTGTGATTGAATCGATCTTACAGTACCTGGAGATAACGGATTATCTTTTTCTCCAATCTCTTTGTCAATAACCAGATCATCTTGAACTCCCCAAACCAATCCAGAAAGTTCCATTGATGCCTTTGCACTCGAATAGTCATGATGATACTTTCCACCATCATCTTGTATTTTTCCAATAATCATGTCAAGTGTTGTCATTTTGAAAAGCATCCTTTCCCCTTTTCTTGTCAGGACATAGCTTGACCAGCGCCCTTCGGTCTTTCTTCCAATCAGTCCCTCTTCTTCCAATCCTGCAAGGATCTTTGTGAGTCCCATTGGGGAGAGACCCGTAATCTGTTTTATGTCCTTGAATCTCTTTGCCTCATCTTTTAGACAGGTCATTATGCCGCTTCTGTTTAGTTCCTTTATTTTCTGCTGTGCCGTATATCCTGATTTGACCATATATCTTACTAGGCATGGAATTATATAACCAATACTACTCTTTATAGTATACTCAGATGAGTATGATTTATATTTGAGTTTACGTTTCTTATATTATGGAATGCAAAGTTATAACAAATCAATTGGAAAAAGAATCAGTTGCCTTCGATGCAACCATGATTGGATTTATTCTGTAGCTACAAAGCCCAGATACAGAATACGCTGTCCTATGTGTCACTCGTCTCAAAACGAGTTTAACCGCAGGATTTTTGGAAAGTGGAGTTTGCCGTATTCATAACGCATTGTTTCGGAGACCTTGGCGAAAGCTATCTCCACGGCAAAAGATGTTGCGTGAAAAGTCACTTGCCGTAATTAGTGAATTGCGCAGTACAAAAAGCAAGACGTTGCCACAAGCAGCAAATGACAACAACATCACCATAAAGAATGTCATCAAACATACAAACGGTTTCAAGAAAGTAAATGGGAAACCAGTTGTAAAGAGATGGGACAGAATCAAAAGAGTGATGAGAGTCAACAGTGGTGGAAAGGAAAAGAGTGTTGAGATTAAGGACTCCAGGACTGCATCAATAGTAGGACGATACCACAATGCAGTAAAGCAATTCCTAAACACAGGGGACAAAACCAAACTATCCAAGTTCAGAAACAAGAAAGTAAAGGACAGCAAAGGAAAACTACACAAACTAGAGACTAATCCTGATGAAATAATCAAAATCAATCAGAGAATAGAAGAGCCAGAATTTTACGAGGTGTACAATACAAGATGACTGCCAACCAAACCACCCTAGTAAACAAAATTGTCAGTTTGCAGACATTGCTTGGATTCTGCATCGGCAAACTCAGAGACGATACTCTTGATACCATTGACGAGATTGAATCATGGGTAAACGAGATTGTATGTAAATCAAAGAACAGGTCAATGCAGGAAAAGAAGAATCGATGCGAGATTTGTAATTCCAAAGAAGAGCCATACAATTTGGAGTTACATCACATTACAGGAAGAAAGCACGACTATCGCACCGTCACGGTAGACAAGAAATGCCACTATGAGTTGAGTGAATCCCAAAAGACATGGGATGCTCGTTGGTTGCAAAAGGACCAGCCAGAGAATGTCCGTCTCGGGTTCTTGCTCATGGGCATCCATGATGTTTTGATGCTAAAGGGCAAAAAGACAGGATGTACGGCATATGAAAATTTGGCCCAGAAACTACGCCAGAGAATCTACCAGTCACTAAACACGGAGGAAGAATACGCATGAAACTGGGCAAAATAGGCGCGATCAATTCACCTCATGCAGAGCCAATCAGCCTCAGATGCTATACTGGAAACTACAAGCCTGCCTCACATTATTCCCACAATGAAAATGCCAACAATGGAATGGTGTTAACTCTTGCCACTGAGACAACTCAAGACCAACAACAATCCTTGACCTTTGGCTCTTGTGCAGTCTGGATTAACGGCACATTGTACAAGATTTGCCTATTCCATGATGAGAGTCTAGACTCCAAGAAAGTGGATGTGATGAGACAAGTTGGAGATACACTACAGCAAGAAAAAGACTGCATTGTAACAGTGTCAACTAAGGACGAATTTGTTACAAATATCTTCTATCCCTATGTCTATGAAGCAAGGGCAAAATGTATTAGCTTTGACTTGCCATACGAATTGAGCAGACTTGCAGCATCATGGGGTACTACAAGAAAAATCCTGGATGCGTTTTCCATAAAACTAGTTGATGGTATTCCTCGTCTCCCTGCAATCAGGATAAATAGCATCAACGGCAATGCAGCATTCATCCAGTTTGCAACTCCGCTAAGGACAAAGAGTGAGAAAAAGAAAGTTCCAACCCACAAGGTATACCGAGGATATTTTCTTGACCTAAAGACTTTAGGATATGCCATGAGTAACGAATCATTTGATGGAATTAGTCATGTTGCAAGGACATTTGGTATTGATGCAAACTTGCAAAACAAGAGGGGAATAACAAAGGATGCAGTAAGAAACAGTGTAGAGAAGACATTGGTGTTGCACAAACTCTACTGTGACATTACTTTTGTGTTACAGGATACATTCTTGGTAAAACCAAACAATGCAAACAAGTTGTACTCTCCAGCTTCTATTGGCAAACTCTACTTGGAGAAACTAAACATCAAGCCACTCTTGAAGAATGACCCAGACTTTTCAAAAGAAGTTTTGGGAAACTTGATGAGCGCATATTATGGCGGCAGAGTCGAAACCAGAATCAGAAAAACTCCAGTACCAGTTACCTATCTAGATTGTACCAGTACCTACCCAACCTTGTTTTCATTGATGGGGATGTACCAGTTTTTGGCAGCAGAAAAAATAGACAGATCAAATACCACACAACAGACCCAAAAACTTCTTGATGAAATTATTCTACAGGATATTTCCAGAAAAGAGACATGGAAGAGCCTTGCCACGATATGCAAGGTGGTCCCAGACGGTGCCATGATTGTGCCTGTTCGTTGTGGATACGGTTCCAAAAAGACCCAGAACATAGGCGTAAACTATCTCAAAAGTATGGACGGAGCAAGCCTATGGTATACGCTATCTGATTTGATAGCCTCAAAGTTGCTTACAGGTCATATTCCTATCATTGAGAAGGCAATTACGTTCAATCCAATTGGAATACAGCAAAATATTCCTGATGAGGATTTGGATATTTTCAAGGGAGTGACAGTCAATCCAAGAAAGGAGAATTTCATCGAGCAACTAATTGAGAAGAGATTGGAGATGAAGCAGTCATCTTCTAATTCTGTAATAGACAAAACAATACAGAACACCATCAAGATAATTGCAAACACCGCATCATACGGGATTCACATTCAGGTAAACTCTGAAAAATCTGAGAAACAAAATGAACCCGTAACGGTCTATGGGATTGATGAATCATTTTCAGTGGATCGAAACACAATGTCAAGAAAGGAAATTCCAGCAAAGCATTTCAATCCAATATTGGGGGTGTTCTTGCCTGCAGCTGCCAGATTGGTTTTGGCAGCAGCTGAAAGTTTAGTTGTGCAACATAGAGACGGATACATCGCTTACATGGACACTGATTCCATCATGATATCGCCAAAACATGCAAAAGAAATTCAGGAATTTTTCCAGAGACTCAATCCGTATGGAAACAAGGACGTGCAAATTTTCAAGATTGAAAAATCAGATGACGGAAAACTATTGGAGAATGTCTTGTTCTTTGGAATTTCATCCAAGAGATATGTATTGTTTGAATATGATAATGCAAAAAATAGATTCAACATTCACAAGTTCACGTCTCACGGTTTAGCTCATTTGTTGGACGTGGATGCAGAGAAATGGTGGGGCGACATACTTGCAATGCATTACTTTACAGAAAGAAAGCAGGAGATACATGGCAAGTATGATTCAAAGTATGCAGTATCCAAGATGAGCATCACGACACCAAACGGGTTAAAGAGATTTTGCAGCTTGAGACCTTTTAACAAAATACTTGTCGGTGCAGGATGCAAGACAGACGACAGGGGCAATATGATAGTACCTGTACTTCCATATCTTGACGCAAAGAAGAGAGATTGCATCCAATACATGCCATTCACAAACTATTCTACTGGAGAAAAATTCTCAGATTCTGCAGATACCGTTCCCTACTGGAAGTCATTGAGTGAAACGTTGGATGACTATTCCAACCACAAGGAGACAAAATCTGGCGGTAATATTGGCTTGTTATCCCGATTACGCATGAAAATAGGCAGGAATCAGATAAAATACGTTGGAAAGGAGGTGGCAAACCTTGATGCCTCTAACGTTCTAGGCGTTACTGAAGATTTGGACAATTGCACTGCCTATGACAATCTTGAAGAGAAAATCCTTCAGATTAGACCAAGAGATTCCCACAGGTTTGGAATATCACGAAGCAACCTAATCTCGTTGCAAAAGAAGATTAGGGAAAACGGAGTGTTGAGACTCCACAAAAAAACAATCGAGAAAATCATTTCTGGCAGCAGCAGCATCATAGCCAGGGGAGGTGATGCAATATGATGATAGATGAAAATAACAATGAAGTTGAAACTGTATCTGAAAGTTACGGCGAGACTGAAATAGAACTTGCTGAAAGAAAGCCTCGCAGCAAGGAAAGAGGACCAGACAAGAAACCTCGAACATATCGTGCAAATAGTATGAATAATTTTGTACAGTTCAGGGAAAGGCCAGAAGTGTTTGCAACATACCTCAAAGATGTGAAAGGAGTTGATGTTACTGGAAACTCTGGTATCACAAGGATGCTCTTAATTCTTGGAGGTATTGGATTAGCAGGACTTGGTAGCTGGTGGTTGTATAACCATTACAAAAATGGGAAAAATGACAACATCGAAAACAAGCACACTAGTGTTGGAAGGGCAGTTTGAAACAACTGCTTTTCTGATATTTTTTATCAATTCGGTGGAATGAACTATCAATTCGGAGACATTAAGTTATCAATTCGGTTTCGGAGATTGTCAATTCGGCAGAATAATTTATCAATTCGGTAAAAGGTTCCGAAACTTTCCGAGAATTTGATCGATTGGTTCTATCAATTCGGTGATTTTGTCGAAACTGTCGAAGAATTCCCTGATCGGAATAGTCGGTTTTGCAAGCATACAGTACAAGTTGTGCCATCTTTCAAGAGCAATGGGGAGAAGTACTTATGAACTTCTTAATTGGGAAAATACCAATCATGAAATATTTTATGATTTTTCTTGTTTTGATAATGGTTTCTTTTTTTGTGTTGCCTCATGCAAATGCAACTCAAATCGATGCTGTCATAAACCCAAATTCTGAATCCCAATTCACAGCAAAGTACTATGCGACCGTATCAATTGAATATGATGAGGAAAGTAAAATCAAAGATACCCTAAAGGACAGAAATTGGACAATTGGTAAAACTGCAGGTGTAAATGACTCTGACAGTGTTGCTCTTGCCACAAAACTGAACCAAAAAATTTCAGAGGATGGTTCAGGTGCCAAAATATCTGACTTGTCTGTAGAGTATCAGGCAACCCTTCAGGGTAAAAACAACTACACATCAATTGATTATATCATTACACTTACCGGTACATTGTCCAATTATGTTCTTGATTCTGATGATTCGTCAGATTCTATACTTGTCGACGTGAATTGGAGAGGATTAAGTGTAGTTGATCCTGTTTTGATTGGGGAATATGATATAAACTCGCCACTTTCTGCAATCATCGAAAAGGAACCGGAAATTTATTCCTTGATGGAATCCCACCCAAAAATAATTGATTTGTTATCCGAAAATCTTCTTGATGCTGAAAACATTATGCATTCGCCACTTTCCAAGTGGCATTTCTCGTATGGCCCTATGGGTCTTGACGGTGAAATATCCGAAGATACAATGTCGGAATATTCTGTTGCTAACATATTGACGGAAACATATCCTGAAAAAAATACGGTCACTGAAACCTTTACGGTCGATAATGATTATGTTGTTGGAATTATGCGACCTGTAGATTCTGCAAGCATGCGCATTGCAGGATTTGCAACAATTGATGTTCTGGACGACGCTGAAATTCTTGGAATCACTCCACTGCCTCCCGACACCCTTCAGTTTCCAAGATATGAAACTATTTCTGGAAATTACACAAACGAAGAATTTGGATTCAGTCTTACCCTTCCAGATTCTCTAGATGGATTCTTGACAGAAATTGACCATCCCTCCATTGGAAAAATAGTGAATTTTCAAATCCATCCAGAGATGGAAGATGAAGTTTGTTGCCCTACAGTTGATCCATCCCCGATAGTGATTCTGTTTGATAGCAATCCAAAAGCATTCTATTCGATTCCAATACCAATGACAAACGGAATTCATGCTTCCTTTCAGGGATATGGCATGAATGTAAAAATTGAAAATCTTGACAAATATCAGGTCTTGACCTCCACCTTGGACTATGAAAGAGAGTTTCGGGAATTTCCAGAACCGATAAAACAAGTTGGAAAATTTTACTTTATCAATACTGGCGATAGATACATCAGCTATGGAATATTGGCATCTGAGGAAAACTATGAAAAATACATTGAGACATTTGAAAAATCTGCAAAAAGCCTGACTGCCATGAATGCCATCCCAATCAATATTGATGAATTATTTCCAGACAAGAATTTTCAGGCGGAACTCAGACTAGAGGACAACTCTTCGATATTTCCCAAAATCACTACGCCCTCAACTGTCACTTCGCTAATTGCAGACAAACCATCCAAGTCACTTCAGATAAATTTCACAGAATCTAATGACTTTAGGAGTTTCCTTGCAATAAACATAGGAGACTTGATTGAAGGTCCATACGAGATTACTTTTGACGAGAAACATGTAGAAGTCCAGATATTGGAAAATGAATCTGGAAAATACCTTATTGTATTTTATTCTGGCCAAGGTCAACACAACATTCGTATCTCAGGTTCATCAATCAATTCCATTTCCAACCCATCATATCAAATTGAAAAGATCAATGACATGCTTTACTATGTGTCTGAGCCCCTTGACTTAAATCCAGATTTAATGGACAAGATCATTTTCCAAGGAGTGGTCTTTACTCCCACATACATTTACGATCCGCCTAGCGAAATGCACTCTTATGTGATGAATGCCGATGGGCAAAAAGAGATAATATCAGTTCATTTTGATGAACCTGTTTTTAGTGAAAGAGTAATTCCACAAGCCGCAGGAATAGTTGGAAGAGCCGATGGGTATCATCTCCTAGTCAGTATAAATTTGAAAGGGATATCTCCACTAAAGCAGTTCCAGTCCGGAATTCCACTTGATGAAATTCAATGCAAAGATAATTTTGTTTTAATTCAAAAACAGGATGGTTCTCCTGTATGTGTCAAATACAAAACTGTCGTAGACCTAACAAACAAAGAAAAAAGATCAGGATGGAATGTAAGTGATCAGTTATGGAAATTATTGTCAGAAAAGATGGATGAATTGAGTCCAGAAAACAACTGTCCCAGATACTGTCTTGTTTTAGATGAAAAATATGTGGTAGATGGAATTGACAAGACTTTGGGAAATTACTCAGGATTGCCAAAATTTTTGCCTGAAGGCTATGACAATTTTCAATTTCATCACAGAGAAGTTTATTCCGTGATACAAATCTCTACAAAACCCATTTCTCTTGATACCTCATGGAATGATTTTTACTGGAAAGACAATGGGATATTTCTCAGATACTCTGAAGTCCCAATAACCATGGATGGAAGGGCTCAAACTGCATATTGGGCAAAGACTCATGATGCTAAAAATCTGGATTTACCTTCATCAGACGAACCTGTATATCTCAAAGAAAGAGAAATTTCCTATAGCGATGAACTTGGTATGCTTTATCCCACATTTTCAGAAGTCCAATTCAATCATGGTGAACTTACCGTAGTGATTAGTGGCTATATTTCAGGCGAAGACATGTTGAAAATTGCAGATTCTTTTTTTGAGAAATAGATTTTTGTAGAGATAGAAAATGAAAAGTAAACTCTAACTTTAGACTACAAGAGTAGAAGATACCTTTAGCATCTTTATTTTGTTTTTAACGATATGAGAGTTTTAGTTGCCTGCCAACTAGCATAACAAATAGCAGATATGCCTCCCCAAAATGTAACACTTAGAATTGTTTTCAAATAAAGAAGATTATCTCCCGTTATTGGACTACGAACTTCATTTACATAATACAGATCAATTGCTGGAATTATGTGTATTTCAACTATGTAATTAAAGTGATACAGATTACTTGGATGTCCTGGTTGGTTATCTACGTGATATGCTACAGCAATTATAATTCCATACAATACAAATAATCCAACAATAATCTTACCTTTCACAAATCATTACCTCTATCCTTTTCTTAATAGTTGATTAAACACACTGGAGTAAGGAATTGATTCATTGGTTTTTGCTATCTCTTTTGTTTGTAATAAACAAATTTTTTTTGTCAATGTTATCATTAATCATTATTGTAACTCGTTTGCCCATTTATTATTCCCCAGATATTATACTTAATGCAAAACTGTCTTTGAAAAATTTATTTTGCAATTTTACACTAACATGGAGTCCTTTTTCTTGTACGTCAAACTTTGCTCGACTAAATGTAGTTTTATACTCATTTACTTTTCGTCCATCTGATGCTTTTGCATGTCCTACTATAGTCACTAATCCGTCTTTGATCAGCTCTTTTGCTCTACGATATGTAGATGCCTGAGGAAGTTTTAATTCTGCAATTGCCTGGGGGATTGATTTTGGTTCTTTAAGCAGTATTTCCAAAATTGTTTTTTTAATTGGGTCCCCATATGACTCAAAAACCATTTTAGTAATTTTTGGATCCTTGATAATTATCATAGAACCATTGTTTTTTTTATCCAATTCTACAATTCTTTTAAAAATTCGCCGTTCCATCTTTACTACGTTATTTCCAAAAAATTTTCTTAAAATCAAATCCAATTTTGAAAAATCCCGTGTTGCCTCTATCATGGACATTCCAAGCGTTTGATTCATCTCTTTTTCAATTTTTTTGTAGGTACGACTACCGAGATCCTCTTCTAGAATGTCCCGTACGCTTTTTGCTATGATTGTATCTAAAGGGTTCATTTTATGTGATTTTGACTCCATTCTACGGTTATTCCAATATCTAATAAATGTCGTGTCTGATAAATTATATATTAATTATCATAATTAATAAATAGTAGCATTCTCTTTTGTTTTCATTGAACATTCTTGTTTTAGTAATAGTTGTTGCAGCTTCAGTAGGTATAATTTCTTCAGTAGCATTAGTCATATTTTCTGAAAATGAATCAGAGAAAAATTCCCAGGTCATGTCAATTGATTCTGCAGATATTGTCTTCAAAAATGGTGCAATCTATACAGTTGACAAAAACAATTCATGGGCAGATGCCATTGCAATTAGTGATGGCAAGATTATTTTTGTTGGAACTAACAATGACGCTAAGAATTACATCTCAAATGACACTCAGGTTATTGATCTAAATGGAAAGATGATTCTCCCTGGATTCCATGATTCTCATATGCACCCATTAGACATGGCACTTGCACTATCTGGATGTAATCTGTATGATCTTTGGGACAAAGAACTGTATCTAGAAACAATAGAAGACTGTGTAGTTGACCAAGAAGACAAAGAATGGGTTACCGGGATGGGATTTGCATTGCCTGATTATGATCCCTATTCATTAGACAAGACTGATCTTGACAGAATTGTTTCGGACAAACCTGCAGGCTTTATGGATATGGATGGACATGCAGTTTGGGTGAACAGTAAGATGCTGGAGGTTAAGGGAATTGATAAGAGTTCTTCAGATCCTCCTGGAGGAACCATAGTAAAGGATCCAGATACGGGTGAGCCAACAGGATTGTTTTTGGATGATGCAATGTTTCTAATTGATGAATTTGCACTTGATGGAAGTGATCCTGACAGTTATGAAGGGACAAAACAAGCCCTTGCAATGCTGAGCAGTGGCGGCATTACATCATTTGTTGAGGCAATGACCTTTGAAGGCTATGAGGAATTGTTTAGAACCCTTGATTCAAATGGAGAACTAAACTTTCGTGTAAATCTATCATTGTGGGTTGACTCTTTACAAGACCACTCTCAGATTGAATTGCTTAAAGAGCAATACTCTAATGATAAACAATCACATGTACGCGCTAATTTGGCAAAACTTTTCGTTGACCAGGGAATAGAAACCCAGACAGGCTCAGTTTTTGAGTCATATTATGATGAAAATAATTCTATTACCAATGACTATGGTCAACTAAGTTTTTCAAATGAGGATTTAAAATTCTATGTCACAGAATTAGAAAAGGTTGGATTTCAGATTCATGTTCATGCAGTTGGTGACAAGGCAATAAGGCAAAGCCTTGATGCATTTGAGGCATCTCGAATCGAGAACAATCTATCTGGAACAAGAAACACCATAGCCCATGTATATCTGGTTCATCCTGATGATGTACCACGATTTGCTGAACTTGAGGTAATCCCAAACTATCAGGCTTTTTGGGCATACACTGCAGAAGGTTGGTTTGAGGGAATCGAATCTAGTCTTGGAACGGAGCGTGCATATTCGATATTCCCATTTGCATCATTGCATGATGTAGGTGCAACAATATCTATGGGAAGTGATTGGCCTGTGACAACATATGAACCACTACAAGCAATTGAGGTTGGCATGACACGACAGGATCCTTATTCTGATTCAGGTCCTATCCTTGGTAAAGATCAAAGATTGGACTTGGAAACCTTGATTGAAGCATATACGATTAATGGTGCTTATTTGATGCAGCAAGATGACATTACCGGCTCAATTGAAGTGGGCAAATACGCTGATTTGGTGATCCTTGAGAAAAACTTGTTTGAAATTTCTCCTCAAGAAATTGGCGATGTAAAGGTAATGATGACAGTGTTTGAAGGCAGAGAAGTTTATCGTAATGGAATCTAAACCTAAACTATTTTGGAATGTGAAAAATCCTTTTACTTCATCTCATTTTTGATCTGACATGACCAGTGTTTCAAAAGAGATGAGCATTTCTTACAAAATTCCTTTATTGATACTTGGAGTCACTGTTGCATTTTTTGCAATAATGGATATTTCAAATATTTTTGAATCATTCATTCTTACAAGAATTGGAATTGTGGTCTCACCACTTGCAGTTTCAGTTTCTTGTTTCATAATATCAAAAATGTATGGTAACTCCAAAGTATTCGGAAAATCATATCTTCTTTTAGGACTGGGATTTTTTTCAGCATTTGTTGGAGAGATGATATTTTTTCATTATGTTGATACCCTAAATTTTGAGGAATATTCTCTCTTGGGTGAATTCTTCATTTTTCTTTCATACCCGCTTATGATGGCACACATAATCATCAACGTTCGATATTTTACTGAAAAACTAACAAAATTTCAAAAATTTTTACTAGTATCCGTTCCTGTGGCCCTGATATTAGGATATTCTCTTGTAACTGGTACTCTAGTTACAAATGTTGATGACTTTTACTATTATCTTGCTTTTGTTACTGCCTCTTCCATAGTGTTGGGACTTGCAGTTGTAGCTTTTACGTTATTTAGAAAAACGATGTTGATTTCTGCATGGTTTGTGCTCTTAATCGGGATTATTGTTGGAACAATTGGGGATATTTTGTATAATTACGCATACACTCTTGGAGTTTACAGTTTTGGCGATTTTTCAAACATCTTGTGGATTGCCTCACCATTGATTATAATTTATGCCTTGTATAAACATCAAAAGTCGATTTGATTAGAAAATGAAAAGTAGGTTTTTGATGATATTTGCAATCATAATTCTTGGAACTTTACAACTCCAAGAATCATTTTCTGAAGACTCTGTTCCCTCTTGCAATGTTGGTGTTTTTGTAAGTGATGACGTACAATGCTATATTGAAAATTCTCCCCCATGTCCTCCATCCTCAATTGAAAAAAATGGATTGTGTGTAGTTGAGAAAAATGATATTTGTGAAAAAGGAAATGTGTTAACAGATGGTATGTGTATTCCAAATACAGGGCATTTTAGAATAGATGATCCAACATTTACAAAACAACATTTGCTAACAGGTAAACCTGTTCTAGATCCCAGTCCTGATGATTTTCGAGAATCAGGTAACTCTGTTGGAATGCTTTATGCATATTCTGGTCTGAGTCTCGTTGGAATTATCTTCGGATTCTTTGCAATCAAAAAATGGAAAAATAGAAAATGAAAAGTAGAGTTTTGATAATTATTGGAATTGTGATGCTGATTGCAGGGTTTTCAGCAGTTCTGTTGTTTTACAGTGATGCATTTTCCGAAAACAACAGCATGATGAAAAGGGATGTAGAAACCCTAGCTGAAATAAACATGCAGGCAATCATTCATCAAAAGAACGACAATCAGGAAAAATTTGATGAACAAATGAGCATAATGCAAGAAAAACAAAAAGAGATTGCATCACGAATACTTGGCATTAGCATATCAGACGCGTATATTGCTGAGGGTTGGAACTTTCCATTCAGAGATTCATTGGACATTGAACCATTACCAGGACAGGAAACACTTCCCATATGCAACATTTCAGAAAATATTCCATTTCATTTGGAGATGATAAGAGATTCAGAAATGTTTCAGATGTTTGCAAAGAAATATTCCAAATATCCACTCACTATAGATATCTCCGATGAGAGAAGGCACAACTCTGTGGTTCACTATGATCTTCTGGCAACATCTGAGGGTGAAAATTATCGTGCATCAACATACTTTCACATAAACTCATGTACCGGCACATCAGACCAATATCTCAACTTACATTGCAGTGGACCTACGCAAGAAGATTCCAAACGAGCATATCTAATGGAAAACATTGCAGATAGCCTTGAAGATGACTCATTCTGCACGATTTTCTTCAAGCCTTGGCAGGAGAAACTCTTTGAGTACTCTGAAATTGTTTCTGAAGAATCTGATAAAATTCAGCAGAAACTAAGAATGAAGACAGATTCTGGAGATACTAATGACATGAGGGAAATTTTTTCAGAGTTGAAACGACTGGAATTACTCAATCGAATTAGCTTTGATGCCACTCGCAACACTGATGATGATGATGGCATATGGATAACTGAGGATATTTTGGAATATAATGAAAGGTACGGAGATCTTCCTGAGGAACTTTTGGAATTGATTGGACAGAGAAAATGAAACTTGAACATGGAACAATAATTTTTGCAGGGCTTTTGATTTTTACAATTTTTGGGTTGATTCTATCTGCTCCAGGCGATATACCTATTCACACTGAGATATCCAAGATAAATCAACGGGGGATTCTTGCACAAGAAGCAAACAACGAGAAAAAACTCGAAGAATATGGTTCTTTGATGCAAAAAAAGATTGCATCTATTGCAAAGAATTCACTTGGATTAAACATCTTTACGTCTGATGTTTTTCAGGCTTACTTTCCATTGTCAGATGGCTCCAAAATGGAAATTCCAAAAGGAAAAGAGTCATTTCAAATCTGCAATGTTGCAGAAAACATTCCAATCCATCTTCAGAATATAGGTAAAACAGAAAAATTCCGATTGTTTGCTGAAAAATACTCTGACTATCCAATAGAATTATTTTTGCAAGATGAACGACTAAATGATTCATCGTTCCACTACGGGTTGATTGCAAACTCTGATGACGGAAGAACTGCATTGACATTTTTCCATGCAAACAGTTGCACAAATCAGATTACCGACTCTGAAATATATTATCTATCATGTCATGATGATGCAAAACACAAGGTCTTTGGAACAATAAACAAAGATGACGTTCTAGCAAGTCTGGCTCATCATGACTTTTGTACGATTCCACTTGATTCGTGGCGTCAGTCAGTCTATGAATATAATCAAAAAATCAAGAAACAGTTAGAAGATCATTTGCCAACAATTGAAGTCATCGACAAAAGCTATGAATCTGTGTCTGCGTACCAGTTAGAATCCAGCCGGTTAGACCTGCTAGGGGACATTTCTAGCATGTATGTGATGGCAATAGATGATGAGCAAGACATTGAAGAAAAAATCAAAAAATACAACAATCTGTTTGGTCCTTTGCCAGAGGAACTTTTGAAATTAATTGAGCAAAGAAAATGAAAACAGACTCTCGGATTATAATTTCAATCGACAAGCAGTTTTACAGCGACGATGATGAGATTCGTATCCATGTATGGTTCAACCATTCGTTTTACTCGCCTGCCACCTTGACTGTTCTGAGCCCAACTGGCAGAAAGATAGATTCCTCTGGATTAAAAACAGATGCCGAAATTACTGAGACATTTGCGTTTACATGTGGTGGGCCGTTCATGTTTGAAAACGGGTACTATACAGTCAAGGTTGATTGTGAGAATGCAGTGTCTGAGACAATGTTTGAGTATTACAATTCAAAAAATAGGTTTGGTTCGGGATTTGTAAAATGAAAACTAGATTTTTGATGATCATTGCAGCATTTCTAGTACTGCTTCCATGGTTTCAAGGATTCGATATTGGGGCAAACAACGAAGTAATGGTAGATGGAATCACAACAAGTGCCATTGCTGTTATGATAATCACCATCATCTTCTCTCTGGTGTCATGGTTTCTTTTTTCATGGGCATCCAAAAACATCAAATTTGCAGGAATCCCTCTGAGCATAATTATGTCTGCATCTTTAGTAATTCCATTCCTTCAAGTTCTGGGACCGATGGCAGGAGTCGTTGTTGGAGTTGTAGCAGGATTTGCAGCATTCATGTTACAAAAAAAGATAACAAATCCTGCAGAAAACAAATCTCTGATAATTGCCACAATAACCCTTGTTGCAGCATATTCTGTTTTGATCACAGTTGTTTTAGTGACTCTGACAAACTCAATTTGGGATGCAGGAGACGGTATCGGTGCGTGGACCGGAACTGCAGAATTATTGGAAAATCCCGGCTTTTACACTATTTTACGTAATCATGTTGGGTTTGTTTTCTTTCTTGTAATAATTCCCTCTTTGATAATGACTGGATTGATAGTTAGAGGAAAAGCAGATGAAGCCAAACTTTTGAAATAAATATAATCCCAAACCCCATATCAATTTCATTGAAAATATTTTACACTAAACATTTTGATGCCCCTACCTGTGAAAAATTTACAGAGTTTCACGTGGATACCCACAGGACATGGTGGTGCTGCAAGCAACTCAAGGAACACGACAAGCATTTCCAGTTGTGGAACGTAAAGTGGGCAAAATTTCATTTTAAGGACATTGCCACTGATGGAAACATTGCATTTTTTCCAATGAGTTACTGCCCGTATTGTGGTGAGAAAATTGAATATGAGGAATTTACAAAATGAAAACTAGAGTTCAAATCAGTCATGATTCATGCAAACAAATCCGTTATAGTTTGAATTTATAATCCACAATATTCACATGGCCACCAAAACATGCGGTGTCCCAATGCAATAATGTAAGTGCTTAGAATAGATAATGTCAGTAAGACATAACCAATCTGTTTATCTTTGAAAATTAAAACAATCGATAGTATTGAAATAATCATCTCAATTCCTGTAAAGGTTCGAATTACATCATCAAAATACCTATGACCAAAAAGAATCCCTTCTCCCACCATGAAGATTGTACTCAACAAAAACAGATGAAAGACAGTAATTGCAGAACAGCCTATCTTTACAGTCTTGTTGTTCATTGTTTAACTATACGCATGAGGATTATTTCTTTTCAAAGTTGTCATGAGAATTGTTCATTCCATTGTCTTGACCATTTCACAATCAGGTAAACTGAAAGTATAGTCAAGCCAATTGATGCAACTATGTTGAGAATTATGTATGCTCCGGTATTGAATTTCCCAACTTGTGGTTCTATCGGAGTCATGTGTGGAGGAAGCGTTGGTTCTGGGTATCGATTCCCGTCATCATCAGAACCTTTTTGAGAATTATTCATTTCGTAAAATCCACCTGCAATCACGATGGAACTGACAATAACTGATGGGACTATCACATACAATGCATACAGTCTTAGTTTTCGGATTCGATAAAATGCCCATAAATTGACAGGGGAAATTATCGCAAATACAATCTGCCATCCAATGCTGACTCTTCCTTTTGCAGGCATATGTTTACTGCATATCCAAAATTAATTATAATTTCTAAACCCTTTTTCTGAAATTATTTCCACGTGGATCTAAGAACTATTCTCTTGCAACTGCCTGATATCCGGTATTGCCAGAGTTTTGGATTACTTGGATGTATGGATGATCATCATAATTTTGTGCAAACTGCATCATCTTACTCTTGTGCTCTCTTTCAAGTTTTTTTGTGTCTTTTATCTTGTCCTTTAGGGTATCTTCCTTGTCCGATTCATATTGATTTCGGATGGTGTTGATCATCTTACTCAATTCCTTCTTGGATGCATCTAAATCTTTGTTGTAGTCCTTTATTGCCGTCTTTTCTGCTTCCTTTGATTTGGACAACAATTCATCATATTTTATGTCATACTGTTTCTTTAGTGCTATTTTCTCGTCTTCAAACTCATTTTGGATTTCTCTGATTTGCTGATTGATTTCCTCAACTTCCAAAAGGGTCTCCTTTCTTTCAATGCTCTTCATGATGTATTCCTCAGGATTTGGAAATTCTGCAATTCCTTGCCCTACCCATTTGTTTGCAGTATCTTCCAATACACAAGAATACTTTTCAGTTTTATTGCTGTAAACCACACTAAATTCGTCATCACATCTAGTGAGTGGAGTTACTGATTGAGTATCACGTGTGTTAACATCTGCAGAGTCCCCGGTTATCTCTCCCATTCCATGTCGTATCCACATTTCTGCTGTCTCCATTGTGACGCAGACATAGTCATCTGCATGGAAACGATGCACTACAATTTGTCCTTCCCTGCAGTCTGTATTTTGGTTGGTTCTTCTCATATCCTCCCAAGATGTTTCATCATCAGGGTTTGCATCAAGGTATGCAGGGTTTGTCCTGAAATCTTCATAGTATTTTCTCAACTGTTCACCCGTTACTGGCGAATCTACAAACTGTCCCTGCCTGTCAAAGAGAATCTGTTGGTTATAGTATGCCAGATTATGCCTAACGTTAAATTGTGAGTTTGCCTCTATCAGTTCAATCCTCTTGGTTTCTGCTGCTACAAGATAAGCCTGTAAGGCATCACGTCTTGAGCCGCCATCATCTAGAGTCTGTTTGAATGCATCGCGTCCTGCCTTTACCTTTTGTTCCTTGAATTCAAACTGGTCCCAAAACACTTCTTGAACTTGGGAATCTAGAATCTTGTCAACGAACCGTTCGTACGAGTTTCTTGGGGAATAGTAATCCCAAAGACTTTCCCATTCCTTGAGATCCTGGTTCAGTTTTGCCAAAGACTGCTGTCTCTTCTCTTCCAACTCTCTTTGTTTTTCTAGTTGTTCATAATTTCTCTCTTCAATCTCTGCAATCCATTTTTTTGTCTGCTCTATCTTTCTTAGAATGTCCTGAGCTAATGGATTGTTTGCCAGGTCTTCAGACAGAGTGACTTGTTCATTTACAGTGACATCCTCATTATTATTGGTTTGAGCATAACTGGTTTGTACTGTGATACACAAGGCAACTGCAAAAACAAGAATTGTCATTAAACCAGATGCAAATGAGACCACGATCAGAGAAAATTTGCTCATTATTGATAAGTAGTTCGCATAAGTTCTACTGCTAAACAGGACACTACAGATAGTGATTTTTTCAAATTATAATTACACGTGGGTGTTAACAACTCGCCTAACTATAACCCCATACCCATTGTGCTCCCACTCAAATTTGAACCACTTTAGAGCACAGAATCTTTGTTTCCAACTATATCCACACGTCAAAAGAATACGATATGTGGATTAGCACGTGGTTAAATGAGGGATTTCTCACCTGTTCATCGTTTCAATTTTCTGATTTTTTATGTACTGAAATTGTTCTTCTTCGAATGCTATGGCAAGTAGGGCACTTAAGAACAAGTTTTGAACTGCTCGGCTTTTTTGCAAAGACTGTCCCACATTCCATACAGACACGCAGATCTTCGATTTCCACCATGTTGGAAAGATTACACATCTATCTAAATAAACTATTTTTTGGATGTTTATTAGAAATTAACATTATAAAATCATCACGGATCTAATTCAGCACGAAGTTTCTAAACACGTGCAATTTGAAATGAAATGAAGGTATTATAAAACAAAATAAGATACGAATCGTTTATTCCAAAAGTTCATAATTTCTATTTTTAAAGATACAGAGTTTTAGAACATTTAATTCATAAAGTACAAAATAATGTAGGAATATTACCATGACTGCAATAGCAACATTAGGTTCCCATTGCTCATTACAGGTTCTTAAAGGAGCAAGTGATGAAGGCCTAAAAACCATTTTAGTGTGCGAAAAAAAGCGCGAAAAACTATATCGAAGATTCCCATTTATCGATGAACTAATCATAGTAGACTCTTTCAAAGAAATTCTTGAAAATAAATGCCAAACAGTGCTAGAACAAAATGATGCGGTTCTCATTCCACATGGAACGTTAATCGCACAGATGAGTTCTGAGGAAATTGAATCAATCAAGACCCCTATTTTTGGAAACAAGTGGATCCTGAGGTGGGAATCAGACAGGATGATGAAAGAAAAACTCATGAAAGAAGCACACCTTCCAGTACCAAAACCAGTTACAGATCCCAAAGACATAGACAAGCTAGTGATAGTAAAGAGGCAAGGTGCCGCAGGAGGAAAGGGCTATTTCATGGCTGCAAATGAAGCAGATTACAATACAAAAAGAAATCAGCTGATTTCAGATGGAATACTTTACAGTGATGAAACTTTGTACATCCAAGAATATGCAGCTGGCGTGCTTGCATACTTGCAATTTTTCTATTCCCCATTAACAGAAGAGTTGGAATTCTTTGGTGTTGATCAAAGACACGAGTCAGATATAGAAGGACTGTCCAGAATTCCATCAGAACAACAGATGAAGTCAAACAAGGTTCCATCATTTAATGTGATTGGCAACAGCCCCCTGGTTTTGAGAGAATCATTGCTGGATGAAGTGTATACGATGGGTGAAAATTTTGTTGAAGCTGCAAAAAGGATTGTGGCACCTGGAATGAATGGTCCGTTCTGCATTGAAGGAGTCTATGATGAAAATGCCAAATTCACATCGTTTGAATTCTCAGCAAGAATTGTTGCAGGAAGCAACATCTACATGGATGGTTCTCCATACTATTCACTTTTGTTTGATGAGCAAATGAGTATGGGCAAAAGAATTGCCAGGGAAGTGAAAACGGCCACAAACAAAAGTCAGCTAGACAAAATTACAACCTAGTGTAACATAATTTCAAGACGACGTATTTGTCAAATTTCAATTTGATGAAATTTCCATCCCATGCTGTGATTTGATGATATATTTATCTCGAATTTTTACACTTACCCAGTCTATTGCCAAGACAGTGATCAGTACAACCAGCATAAAGATTGCAGCTTTTCCATATTCAAAGAACTTGATATAATTTATAATGTAAAATCCAATTCCACCTGCACCTACCAATCCAAGTATGCTAGTCTGGCGCACATTGTAATCAAACATGTATAAAATTTGACTGAGAAGGTGGGATGCAGATTCAGGAATTACCACATACCGAATCAACTGAGATTTGGACACCCCGATAGAGCCAACTGCATCCATAGGATCTGAATCAATTGTCTCAATGGCCTCATACTGTAATTTTGCTATAAATCCGATAGTATACATGATAATTGCCAAAATTCCTGCAAAGGAGCCAGATCCTACCATTATTACAAACAAAAGTGCCCACAGAATAGATGGAAATGTCCTCATTGCTGCAAGAAGTGCGCGGATAGGAGCATAGACGAATTTACTATTCAAGTTTCTTGCGGCAAGCATGCTCAGTGGCAATGAGATGGCAACGCCAACAGCAGTTCCGATAAATGCCATCTGAATTGTTTCAAACATTGCCCACAGTGCTGTAGGGATATATTTTGGTTCGACCATGATCACCTCTTCTAAAATAATTCCCAAGTTGGGGATACCTTCAAAAAACTTCACGGGATCAGCATCCATGTTGTACGATGCTATTATCACCAATGCGACAATAATTCCAATTACAATGTTATTTTTTGGAGTCATCTGCATACATCTCCATTATTTCTTCGGTACCCAAATTGCCAGTTTGAAAATCAACTATTTTGTCACCTTCCACACCAATTTCTAAGATTTTTTCTCCTTCTTTGATTACTGCAACCCTGTCGGCATACTCTAAAGCTAATTGCATGTCATGATGAACCATTATCGCAGTCAAATTCATTGTTTTTTGAGCATCGGCAATCAGATTCATTATTTCGCGTGCAGTAACATGATCCAGCTCTGAAACAATTTCATCAGCTAGTAATATGGTTGGCTTTTGCATCAATGCCCGTGCAATCGCGACTCTTCTTTTTTCTCCTCCACTTAACATGTATGCTTTTCTGTTTTCCTTATCTCCAAGTCCCACAAGTTTTAAGATTTTTTTTGCCTCATCCAATTCTTCTTTAGGAAATTTTTTTAGCAAGGATTGGATTTTTCCAATTCTAGGCAAAGCTCCAATCAGAATATTTTCCAAAACGGTGATATTCTTTACCAATCCTAAACTTTGAGGAATATACCCGATGGTATGCAGCATTTTTTTGAATTTTTTGTCATTCATTTTTGGTGTCACATAATCTATTTTGACGGTACCACTGCTGGGAATCATCATGCCATTCATCAGTTTCAACAATGTCGATTTTCCAGAACCTGATTGACCAACAACCGCATAGTTTGTGCCTCTTTCAATAGACATGTTAATTCCGCGGAGTGCAAAATTTTTAGAATCATATGATGTAGAAACATCATTCAGCTGAATGATTTTCTTTGTAGAAATTAACGAAAAAGAAGGAGTTTTGTTCATCTGAATTTGGTCCATTTCATGATTGCCAGTTTTTATTTGCTCTTGTCGTATTTGTCAAGAATTAGACTGTCTAAACCAGTTAATGCATCAATGAATGTTCCAAATTCGCCGATATGCATCGTTGTTGTAGTTGGAACAAGTGCTTCAGCACCATACAAATCTGTCAAGATTGAATTATGTTCATCATAGTTTAGTTTGATGAGTGCATCAACCAGGGCATCTCGGGTAGAATCTGACATGTCACCATTTACCATGAATACATGGGATGGTACAGGTCCAATTGTAGTGATAGGGCGCAGTTTTGCCTGATCTTCTAATTCAAGGTATTTCTTGGGAGCTATGTCTGATCCAAAGGCGACATCCACATTTCCATTTATGAGTAATTCAAGGGCTGCCTTGTATCCGCCGGTAAAGACATGACTTTCAAAGTTTTTGTCCAATGCGGATTTTAGCGCCACAATATCATCACCCTCAATTTCAACGTGACCTGCAGTGACTAGTGTTCCCATAGGTCTTACAAAACCTGATGAGCCAGTAATGCTGGTAAATGCAACTTTCTTGTCAATTGTGTCTTCCAGTGAATGTATTGAATCGTTTTCGGCCAGAGTCCAAACTGTTGCCTGATAGTTTACTTTGCCTGCAACTAGTTCTGCCAATATAGCTTCGGCACCAGTTCTCTGATGGGTAATCCATGCAGGTCCGGTATCCATAAATGCCGCATCAACATGACCGAATCTCATTCCTTCGATGATTGTTTCATAGTCTGAAGGAACTACGATTTCGACATTCACCCCAAGTTCACTTTCAAGAAAAGTTTCTAGTGCATGTGCTTTTGAAGTCAGTTCGTCAGCTTTTTCAACTGGAATAAATCCGATGGTTATAGTATCTACATCCACCGTGCTAGATTCAGATGAAACATCGATGACACCACTTTCTACGAGATATTTAATTCCATTAAGAAAAGTTTCGTCATCTAATGTGCCATCAGCCCACCAACCTGCATTTGATTTAATCCAGTCTGGGACTAAGCTTTCTGCTTGAGCAGTATGAGTTAATGGCACAGACAATACACTGATTACTGCAAATACTGCAATAGATGCCAAAATAATTTGTCGTTTCATGCTTAACTGAAAAATTAGTGCAAGCTAAATTATTTAAATCAAGATTTCGTTCCAGATAGTCATTACAACAGCATGGAATGAGATGAAAGAGGCCAAGAAATTTTTGATTTTAAAGAACTAACTAGATTTTGGATTTGATGTGTTTGAATACAGATTCAATGTTGGCTCCAAATCATCCAAAGTTATCTCGACTTTACCGATTCGACTTCGATAGACTTTGATTTTCTTGCCTTCAGCAGATATCACATACTTGTCTACTTCTGCAAGTGCAAGGCCTTCAAGGGTGGACAGTGTTTTGTAAACCGTGGAGAGTGAAATTTTTAACTCACTAGCAATCTGCGTGGCCTCCTTAGATTGATCCTTAATCGAAAACAAAACTGCCCGGGTACACACATTGCTAAGGGACTCGATGATTTTCTGAGTGATGTCAAACGCAGACAGTTGTATAATAGTAGGTTTGGTCATTTCAATCACTCAATTATGTATCAGTGTCAAAGTGGGTTCGGGTTTCCTGATGGAAATATCGGCCTTGCTTATCCTGCTACGATAGACTTTGTATTTTCTACCCTTGTCAGAAAGCATCCATTTTTCTACTTTGATCAATGTCAGTTCTTCAAGATCGCCCAATTTCTTATAAACAGAGCTAAGGGGAATTTTGAGTTTATCAGAAAGTTCCGCAGCTGTATTTCCTTTCTTAATTATGGAAAACAGGATTGCCCGCGATTCTGCATCTGCCAGCGCCTCTATAACTTTTTGAGTAATATCATATTTTTTTAGTTGCGGCAAGGTTAATTTTTTGGACAAGTAACTATCAAAAATATCTAACGTGTATTTAAACAAGACGACATTATTCTCATTCTAGAGAGTTAGAATGATTTAGGAGTATCTAGTAGCTTTTTTATCAGGTTCAAAACGAGTCCAGAATAATCCTAAAATTATTCCAACAGATATCCAAAATGATGATATTCCAAGTATTGACATAAATCTAAATTCACTCACCAAGGATATCGGTGCAGTAATTTCATCAGGATTTGCAGGCATGACAATAAAAGCAGTGCTTATGAAAATGCCATATCCAATTAGCGATACAAGTTTTTTGTTACCCTCGAATTTTTTTGATATTTGATAAAATGAAACTGCCCCAATTCCAGAAATTGCAATAAATGACAGATACAGAATTGATCTAAAAATTACTGTGTCTTCTTCGCCTACAGTTGGAGGGTTTGCAGGGTATTTCAAAAAAGGTATGAAAATAAGCGTAAACCACATTACACATGCCAATATGACAGATTTTTTGACATCATTGCAACCTGGCAATGAATTTCTAGACAATGCAAATACAATTCCAAACATAGACCCCATAGATATGCCTAGAATCACACCAGCAAGAATCTGACCGCTTTTTTGCCAATCCCGATATCCATCATATTCTGCCCAAAACTGAGGAGTGTCTTCCTCTTCACCGGAGGCAAAAAGATTTTGATTTTCAATCCCTATTGCCTGATCCAGATACGGTTCTACTATTGCAAAATTAACCGCCCCATGAATAAATCCAGCAAGCGCACCGGACAGTAAGACGATAATTATAAAAAGAAATGTTTTCACGACAAAGAATTCCTAGTGACAGGGAAAACCGGCTGCGTGTCTCATATCATGAGTGAGCTCATGAATGTAAAGATCAGTAAATGCTTGCTCACCATAAACCAGGCTGAAGATGTGTCCTTGATCAAATCCCACAACAAACAATCCCGCTGCAAAGACTATAGCTAATGCAAGTATTGCTAGTTTAGATACGCTAGTTTTTGATACAGCAATTTGCCTTGATTCAGACATAAAGAATAAGATTCTCTGAATATATTTAAGCTCTTGTATATTTGGCAAAAACATCAGAGAGCACCATTTTATCATGAAAAAAGTCACATTAAATGATCCAATAAGATAATTTTTGACCTGTTCTTCCTGAAAATTTTGTAGAATCAAAAATTTATGAACAAAAATCAGGACAGATAATATCAAAATGAAGAAGAGGTGATCATTTCTGATAAATTAATTGATCCTTGCAAAATAAGAAAAATGTGGAAATTGTCAAGATAGGGAGAGCTGCAAATCAATCAAAAAAGAATTCATGGAAAATAGAAGTCGTTTGCACAATTGTCTGAGAATTTGTCAAAAAATTTATTCTATAAAAAATCACAATACTAAGACTAAAAGCATCAAAGACAAAATTGCAGGCACACATAAAAAAAATAATGGAAATACCAGATAACTGTTTGAACTCGTATGGGTTTCTAGGCGGATCTTATCTCATTAAAAACGACATAAAACAATAAACCCAATTCAAGAAAAAAATAAAACATGATTTCAATGGGGTTTGGTACCATTACTCCAATAGGAAACACCTACGACAAAAATGCAAACACCCACAAATTTCAAAATATTTTGTTCGCAATACAAATCAAAGAAGATATTTACTTGAAATAGATTTTTTTGCAACATGACAAAATATTATTTCTTAGCAATTCCGATATTCATAGGCATTATGACTGGAATGTTTTTGGCTTTTTATCCAGAATCTGAACCAGAATTGAATTTGCTGACAGCTACAAAATTAATCGAGGGAGGTTCCCCGATAATGGGAGATTCTAATTCCCCGATAACAATTTTAGAGTGGGGAGACTATCAATGCACTTATTGTTACAAGTTTCATCAAAATACGCTAGATACAATTAACGAAAATTTTATCAAAACAGGAAAAGCAAAATTGGTTTTCAAGGATTATCCTTTAAACGGTCCTGACTCAGTTCTGGCAGCAGAGGCATCACATTGTGCACAAGATCAAGAAAAGTACTGGGAATTTCATGATGAACTATACAAAAATTGGGGAGGCGAAAGAACCGGGTGGATCACGATAGAATCATTGAACAAATTTGGAATTACCGTAAAATTGAACATGCAGGATTTCAATACGTGCTTGAATGAACACAAATACCAAGACAAAGTCATTTCCATGTATGAATTCGGAAAAGAAGTAGGAATTGATGCAACACCATCATTTTTTATCTTTGATGATCAAAAAATCGTTAAAATTAGAGGCAATCAGCCATTGGAAGTATTTCTTAAAACATTTGATGAAATGTGATTTGAGAAAATCAAAAGTCAATAAATCAAAATTAATATCCTCAGAAACAAGGGAAACTGCAGATGGGTAAAATTACCATAGAGAAACAAGATTCTGTTAAGCTCTATAAAATCAGAAAGACACTGGAAGAATTATCTAAAAAATCAGGTAGAGGCACGGAGCTTATTACAGTATACATTCCAAAGGGAAAGCAATTGCACGAAATAATCAGTTCACTTCAACAAGAGCAGGGAACGGCAGACAATATCAAATCAGACCTTACAAGATCACACGTGGTTGATTCACTAGGCAAAGTCGTTCAAAGACTAAAGATGTATAAAAAAACACCAGACAGAGGACTGGTGATGTTTTGTGGTGCGCTGCCACCAGAAGAAGGAGGCCCCTTAGGAAGTGAGGTGGTCACAGTATGGGAAGTAGATCCGCCAAAAGATTTGAACCAGTACCTGTACAGATGCGATGATCATTTTCATGTAGACATTTTAAAAGATATGCTAAAGGATGACAACCTCATAGGATTTTTAGCAATAGATGCCAAAGATGCAGGTTGGGGATTACTATACGGAGATAAAATTGAAGTGCTGTCTCAAACAGGTTCAGGAGTAGCCGGAAAACACAGGCAAGGAGGACAGTCTGCAAAAAGATTTCAAAAACTCAGAGAGATGGAACTCAGTTATTTTTACAACAGAGTGGCGCAAACAACCAGGGAGTATTTTATTGACATTTACCCAGTAAAGGGGCTAATAATATCAGGTCCAGGACCCACAAAGGAAGATTTCATTAACGGGAACTATTTGGAATACAGGTTACAAAATAACATCATAAATACAATAGACGCATCATATTCAGGTGCAGAAGGAATCCGAGAGGCATTTGCAAAATCTGCGGACATTTTGGGAAATTTCAGAATGGTGGAAGAAAAAAAACTGATTGAGGATTTGTTCAGAGAAATTAACGCCAATACAGGTAAGGGTTCCTACGGATTACAAGAGGTCATAGAATATCTAAAAAATAACGTTGTCAAGATTCTGATAATTACAGACAATACTAACTTGAATCGAGTTGAGGGAAAATGCAAGAGATGTCAACACATTCAAGAAGAAATTTTAGAACGACCTTTAGTCATTCCAAAAAAAACTGAATTCAAAAACAAACCATGCCCAGGATGTAATGCCATGGAAGTGGATGTCAACGAGCAGGACATTGTAGATTATCTTGAAATTCTTGCTGCAAAAACGGGAACTCAACTGGAGGTAATTTCAGGTAGCGCAGAGCATGGAAATATGCTTGCGAGCCTTGGAAAGATCGGTGCAATCTTGAGATACAATCCAGGACATGCTAAGTAAGCAGACTGCGAATCTTTTTGGATAATTCCAAGAGTTCATCACCGCTAGAAATTTGGCGTTTTGTCCAAACTGTTCCTTTACTATTATATCTTGGAATGATGTGTATGTGCACATGCGGAATAATTTGTTTGGCCGCTCGACCGTTGTTCTGACCCAAACTAAACGCGTCTGCACCTGTTGCAGTTAGAATCGCCTTGGCAACTTTTGGAACTATGGAAAATACATTTCCGACATCTTCAGGATCCATGTCAGTAATTCTTTCATGATGTTTTCTGGGAATGATCAAACTGTGGCCAACATCAATTGGGTATTTGTCTAAAAATGCCACATGTGATCCGTCTTCATATAGAAAATGACTATCTCGTTTACCATCTAAAATGTCACAAAAAATACAACTCATATCACACAGTATTTTGGGATTTTATTTATTGTTTTGATCTATCTGCAATTCGTTTTCACATTGATCATGATTCATTTAACTGTAGAAAACAAATCCCAAGATACTAGATGTCTTCATCTCCACAATACATGCATCTTTTTGAGGATAGTATCTTAAACCACACAAAATCATGACTGAATCCCGGCTTGCAACTCAAGTAGAATGTGACTTGATTGAAAATACAAAGAATTAGGTGAACTACAGTATCGATCAAGAGTTAATACTTTTTACGAATTTTCTTCAAGATATATCTGACAAATTGGTCTTATTTTTGAAACTTGGAAGTAATTTGTAATCTCATAATAAACAATCATTCACATTTATTGATAAATGACAGATGTTGACGAATGGTTAATTAGGGCAAATTTTAGAGTTGGAATATCCAATGGGCAGAAAAGAAAGGCGAAACCGCGAAGAAAAACGTGAAAACTATGCCACAAAACATTCAGCTGCAAAAAGAAAGCAAACTCTGATTGCTATCGGGGTACTGTCTATCATTGCAGTGATTGTAGGATATGCAGGATACCTGTTCATCAACATGACTGAAACCGCACCTGGAGGACCCGAAAATGCAGGCGCATTGGGCAGCGAACACTCACACGCAGCCCTATTGGTAAAGATATTTGGAGATACGTTTGAATTTGCAAGTCCAGCTTTCCAGATTAAATCAAGCTGGATTCATTTTGAAGGAAATGACGGTTCTACTATACATAAACATGCAACAGGAGTGGATTTAGGATATCTCTTTGATACATTGTCAATTGGACTCGATGATCAGTGCTACATTTTCCCAGATGGAAAATCATTTTGTACCAATGAAGAGTACACTTTGAAATTCTTCATCAACGGGGAACAAGTTGATGACATAAGAGACTATGAGATAATGGAAGATGACAGAATATTAATTCAATTTGGCTCTGAAACACACGAGGAAACAGAAGAACATCTGCTCCAATTAGACAGTCAAGAATTGATTAAATAAAATTTCAAGAGTCTTCTTTTGTTGTAAATTTTGCCTGTTTGTCAAAGAACATGTAAAACCCACATTTTACGCATCTTAAGACTGTAAGATCAGTAGTCAGGAATTCCTTGTTATCGAATCTTCCGCTTAATTTTACATTCTCACCAGCAATCTCAGCTTTGTTGCTTTTACAAACAGGGCATTCCAATGCTTTTTCTTCCATGTGCAATCTCAATTATTTATGAATTTAAACTCAATGAAAAAATTTAATCAGTCATATCTATAAAGTCAATCTGAAATCAAAAAAATTACGAACAAAAGAAAAATGAAATTGTGTATTTTCTACCAATTAATGCAGAATTCGATAAGTTTGGAGTTTACAACATGTAAAAAAAGCCCATTATTCAAAATTTCTTCACGGCATCTCAATACCGCTCTGAAAGACAATATGACAATACAGTTGAAATTGAACATGTGATAGAAAATAAGCATAATAAATCATGAGTCTTTTGGAATAAAATATTCATGCGGACATTTTGAAAGTTACATAATTCAGAAAGAAAAATAGCCGTCATTCACAACATGACGCAAGATTTCAGATACATCATTCCTCCATCACATGCAATTGGTGAGATATTTCGTATCAATTGTAAACATTGTAACTGCAGTCAATTCAATCCAAAGAAAGAAGGAGGAGTTTTGTTTGACGAGGCAAGAAATATCAAAACAAATTATAGATTTGTGATTAATTTGTCACATCTCAGAAGACCATCATGCCAGAAATCAGTCTTTTAGATATGTTACACCAGACATGTCTTCGCAGCCTTTAAGCTTTACAACCACGATATTACCCAACTTGTTGAATATTCGCTGACGTTTTTCATTAGTCAGTATGCCACCCAGAATTACATCAATGGGAAGTAAAAATGATTTCCCAAACGAGCTTAACAGAATCCCTTTCATGTCAGCTTTGAGTCCGTCAGCACGCATTACTTTCAAACCAAGTATTTTTTTTCCAATGGTTTGGCCAGTTTTGTATTCTAAAATTATCCAATATGCAAAGAACAAAATACTTGTAGGGATGTACTGGGTATTCTCAGCCCAGAGACCATCATTGTTCATTTCGTAATATATTGTTCCAAATAGTGCAAAAATGATCAACGTAGAAATACTGGAAATCACTATGAAATCAATCAACCATGCAAGAAATCTGTCAGTCCATTTAGCAAGAATTATCTTTGATCCCACTTCTGACTTTTCATCATTCATGATTTGATTAGAAATTTCAAATTAATAAAACATGTTAAACCATGACTGGCTTTAAAATTTATAGTCATTAATCACAAACAAGTGTAGAATTATTTTTGAACTCAATAAACCCTATCGACCTTTTTTTGTGGACATTTAGAAGAAATGAAAAAGATGTCATAAACCTGTACAATGCACTCTCACCGATCATGCAACTTGCTACGGGTGGTTCAATGCTAAATTTTGGATACTGGACTTCAAAAAATGCGAATCCGATTTCTGCACAGGATAATTTGTGCATGATTTTTGCAGATATGGCGGAACTGGCATCTGGAAAACATGCAATTGACGTTGGCAGTGGCCTATCGGCCCCATCTAAATTATGGAGAGACACATTTCCCGATCTCCTCTTGTATGATGTGAACATTAATTTTAAGCAATTGTCATTTTCGGGCAATCAAAAAAATATTGAATTCGTTAATTCCACATCCACAAAGATTCCTTTTGCAAACAATACCATAGATCGTGTCTTGGCATTGGAATCCGCCCAGCATTTCAAACCATTAGAAAATTTCATTTCTGAATCAAAGCGGGTTTTGACTAGTTCAGGACTGCTAGTGATGGCAGTGCCCACAACAACAGAGAATTCTGCCCTAGGAAAACTGGATCTTTTGAAATTCACATGGTCATCAGAGCATTATAGCGCAGAATATTTGAAAAATTTGATTCGAACTGGTGGGTTTTCTATTTTAGATGAGAAATTAATTGGAACAAATGTGTATGAGCCTCTTACTGATTACTATATGGACAATAGGGACAAGATGAAAAAAGCCATTTTAAAAAAATATCCCCAGTACGTCGAAAAAATTCTCTACAAATCACTTCAAAAAATGAAAAAAGCATCCGAAGAAAAAACTATTGAATACATATTACTAAAGTGCAAATTGACCTAAAATATCATCAAGTTTGAGGCTAGGTTTTTATTTTTGATATTCCAACACCTGGTATAATGTCAGACAGTAATAACGTATCAACCCGATATGCTAAAAAATGCTCCGAATTGCTAGAAGAGAATGAAATTCGTTTTTCCGGCATCGTCAATAAGGATGGCAAACTGGTCGCTGGCGGTTTTAAAGAAGGTCTTACTCCCTATGAAGGAGATGAAACAAAGCTACAGTCTTTTTTTGATTTTGTTTCAAAAGCATCCATTCGGAAAGAATTTGATGAAAGCTTGGGTCCAATAAATTATCTTGCTGCAAGACGAGACAAGGCTGTGTTAGTAAGCTTCCCATTTCCCGTATCGCATATTTTGTTGCTGATTTCTGCAGAACCCACTGTCAATATAGAGAATTTGGCAAAAAAGGTTGTAGAAATATTCTCTGGTGTCAATTAACCGTTACCAGAATATTTTTACAAATTCTTTAATTATGGAAAAAATTGAATTTTAAAATATGAAAAGCAGATTCGTTCTTATTTTTTTATTGCTAATGATACCCGCAGGTTTTGCCTTAGCATATGGAGAATGGGATAGCTTTTCTACGAACAAATCAATTTATCATAAAAATGATCAACTGAACATATCGGGAAATGTTCAATATGACTCAGATGTCCCATTTGTGACTGTTCAGATCTTCACACCTGGGAAATCATCCTTTGCCGATTTTAAAACATTTCCTGTAGGTTCTGATGGGGTTTTTTCAGCCACATTTCATGTTGGTGGACCTACATGGACTACAGATGGAAATTATCCTATCAAAGTCACTTATAATGGAAATATGGAAAAAACTATTGAATACAAAGAATTTTTTGATGAAGTACCAGCTACTCCAAACCCCGAACCAGAAGTACCAGCTACTCCAAACCCCGAACCAGAAGTACCAGCTACTCCAAACCCCGAACCAGAAGTACCAGCTACTCCAAACCCCGAACCAGAAGTACCAGCTACTCCAAACCCCGAACCAGAAGTACCAGCTACTCCAAACCCCGAACCAGAAGTACCAGCTACTCCAAACCCCGAACCAGAAGTACCAGCTACTCCAAACCCCGAACCAGAAGCAATTTCCATTTCAGAACATACATCCAATTTCATCACTTTGAAATTTAAGATTCCAAATTTTCCCGCCCTTGACAAGCCCCCACAATACTACATTGACAGATACAATAACGAACAAAGCTACAAAGATTGGTTTGACTCACAGTTTCCAAACGACTCAATTAGCAATGTTGTAGGATACAGTCCAACAAATGTATCATGGTTCCCATCTATTGACAAGCCCCCACAATACTACATTGACAGATACAATAACGAACAAAGCTACAAAGATTGGTTTGACTCACAGTTTCCAAACGACTCAATCTACAACATTTTAGGATACAAGGATCCTGTCTCTGTGCCAGATTGGATTAGAAATACCGCAGAATGGTGGGCAATAGGAGAGATTAGCGATTCCACATTTGTGTCAGGAATAGAGTTTATGCTAGAAAATGACATAATCAGGGTCTCAAACATCTCGCCATCGGGAAATATTTCCGAAGAGGGAATTCCAGCTTGGATTCGCAATAGTGCTCATTGGTGGTCACAAGACTTGATCTCTGAAGAAGAATTCATTAATTCATTAAAATTTCTGATTCAACAGGGCGTCATAACTATCAATTAGGTTTCACATTCAGCAAATAGTTTTAATCTGGTATGGCCCATTGCAAAATGAATTGAAAGCTACGTTTGGTGCAGGATGTTTTTGGCATGTTGAGGATTTACTTCATAAAACAAAAGGCGTCAAGTCTACCGCAGTTGGATATATTGGAGGGCAATTACCCAATCCCACCTACGAGGAAGTATGTACTGACAAAACAGGACATGCGGAAGCCGTACAAGTTGAATTTGATCCTAACGAAATTACATTTGATGAACTACTCAATATTTTTTGGAATAACCACAATCCTACAACGCGGAATCGTCAAGGTCCAGACATTGGAAATCAATATCGTTCGGCAATTTTTTATCATGATGAAGAACAAAAGATCATTGCTGAAAAATCAAAACAAGGACTACAACAATCTGGAAAACACAAAGATCCAATCGTCACTGAAATTGTTCCTGCACCATCATTTTACAAAGCTGAGGAATATCATCAAAAATATTTCAAGAAACACGGATTTTCTTAAATCTACTTCACTATCATTACAGGTATCTTAGAGGCATGAATAACGTAGTTAGATATGCTTCCAAAAAACATTTGTTTGGCAGAACTTCTTCCTCGTGATCCCAATACGATCATGTCAAACTTTCCCTTTCCATGTGCCAATTTGACTATGTTAAACCCAATATCTCCTCTCAGAATTTTTTCTTTGAAAACTATGCCATTTTGTGCTGCCAAAACTTTGGCAGATTCCATGATTTTCTTCACCTCAATATTGAGGGATTTTTCAACTGAACCCACACCTCGAAATTCCGAATGTGGTGGAGCATGAACAGAATATACACCAGTAATTATCGCTCCGCATTGCCTAGCCAAAATGATGGCAGTCTCTAATCCCCTGTTGGAATTTTTGGAACCATCTAACGGCACCAATATCTTCAAAATTTTCTTTTTTAACACATTTTTGGATAATTTTTGAGACTAAAAAACATACTTGTATTGAAAAAATTCAAAAGTCTAGAAAATGACAATTTTTTTAGATCGTTAAATTAACTAAAACTTATCTAGTAATGATCATTGTTGCTAAAATGTTGGAAGAAAAATTTCTTCATGTGGATGGGCATAGAATTAGGTATCTTGAATCGGGTAATTCTAAAAATACACTCATGTTAATTCATGGTTTGGGGGCATCAGCTGAAAGATGGAGCAACGCAATTCCTCATTTTTCAGATCAATATCGTGTAATAGTTCCAGATTTGATAGGATTTGGACAAAGTGACAAACCCACTACAGACTATACAATTGATTTCTTTGTAAATTTTCTTGAAAAATTTGTTGTTGCATTGGATATCAAACATCCCAGCATAATTGGTTCATCTCTTGGAGGACAAATTTCTGCAGAATATGCATCTTTACACTCACAAGAAATGGAAAAGCTTGTACTGGTTTCTCCATCTGGCATAATGAAGAAATCTACTCCTGCACTTGATGGATACATGATGGCTGCAATGTATCCAAATAAAACGAGTGCAAAGAATGCATTTGAATTAATGGAAGGTTCCGGAAAACATGTAGAAGAAGAAATCATTTCGGGGTTTGTTGAGCGAATGCAGCTACCTAATGCAAAGCTTGCTTTCATGTCCACAATTTTAGGATTAAAAAATTCAAAATCGATTAAATCTAATCTTGAATCTATATCAGCACCCACCTTGCTAATATGGGGAACAGATGATCCCGTAATTCCGATTATACATGCAGAAGGTTTTGTTTCATCAATTAAAAATTGCATTTTTTATAAAATGAATGGATGTGGGCATACACCTTATGTTCAAGACCCCAAAGCATTCGCATCCAAGGTTTTGGACTTTCTTAACTCACATTAGATTCGTTTAAATATAATTGATTCTAACCAATACCAATGGATGGTAATCAAAACCTATATGATCCATCTGAGATGTTCAAGTCTTGGATACAAAAAAGTGGACGAGCTCAAGCAGAATTCATGAAAAATTTTGGCTCCTTAATGAATCATCAACCAAACCAATCTTTCAACCCATTAGAAACACTGAAAGGGATTTCTGAAAGTACGAAACAGACTCAATCTAATATAATGAGCAATATGTCAGATATGCAAAGTAAAAGTATGGATACCATGTTCAACATGGGTCAAATGCTCCCATCATTCATGCACTGGGGCGCTTACAAAACCACCGTAAGCAGTAATGGAAGGATTTCAATACCAGAAGCAGAGCGTAATGCACTCGGTTTAGGCGACGGGGACTTAATACAAGTAATTATTTTACCGATTGCAAAAAAATCAAAAAGTAAAGAGGAAAAACGATGAGTGAAAACGAAACAATGCAGAAAGATTCGGAAAATATGTTTTCGGCATGTCAAGAAAACGTAGACATACTAATCAACGGAATTAAACGTTCAGTTCCTCATTATCATCAGTCTATAACTAATGTGCAACAGGAATATCTTCAAACATATGAGAATTTATTTGATACATCAATTGCATTGCAAAAAGAATTTGTCAAGAAATTGGGCATTACAGCAAATATTCCTCATACAACATTGAAAATAATTCGTGATGCGACTGAAGAATTCGTCAAAGCATCTTTCATCCAAAATCAAATGATACTTGTAACGATAGATGCAACACATCAAAACATTAAGACATTCAATGACAATACAGAATCATTTGCAGAACTAACCAGAAATATCCTACAATCTTGGATCTCCAGATTTACAACAAAGAGCAAAAAATAAAAAACCTATTTTTGATTTCTTCTATTTTTCAGATCTTTCAGATAGCCACGCACCTAGCTCTGGCAATACTTTCTTTTGTGACAGTGAACTTGCAATCATACCCACATGTCCTGTAGGATACATTCTCAACGTTTTATCTTCACTTCCAATTGCATAATGAAGTGGCATGCTACACTCAGGAGAAACCAAATGATCACCGACTGCAATTTGAGTGAATGTGGGCATGTCTATTTTCTTTAAATCTATTCTTTCTCCACCCACATACATCTTGTTTTGAACAAGCAAGTTCTTCTGATAGATGTCTTTAATCCATTGTTTAAACAGTTCACCTGGAATGGGAGGCGTATCGCCAAGCCATTTTTCCACCCTAAGGAAATTGTCTACAAATTTTTTGTTGTCTATATTTTTAAAAAATTTGATATATTTCTCGATTCCCTGCTCAAATGGCTTAAGCACTGAAAAGCAATAATACATGAATTCCGGAGGCATGTTTCCTATGGTATCTACCATTTTATCCACATCCATGTGTTTTGCAAGATTACTGATAACTGTGGTATCACGCCATCCGTCAATGACAGGTGCTGTAGCGACATAATTTTTTACGCTCTCCGGATGCAATGCCGCATAGGCGGTTGCAATAGTTCCTCCCGTGCAATATCCCTGCAATGAGATTTTTTCAACAGATGACTCGTCCTTGATATGCTCTACAGCTGAATCCAGATACCGATTTACATAATCGTCAAAATCTAGATACTTATCCATGCTGGTTGGAGTTCCCCAATCCAACATGTAAACATCAAATCCTTGCAATAGAAGATTTCTTACCCAGCTCTTCTCGGGTTGAATGTCCAATATGTGATATCTGTTTATTAGCGCATATGATATTAGTAGCGGCGTCTTGTGTTGTTTTTCTGTAAGCGAATTATAGTGAATCACTCTTGCTTTGTCTATTTCCAACACAGTGTCATGAGGGGTTACCTCTAGACTAATCTCATCAGGTGCTGAAACTAACTTTGGGGCATCGATGATATTTTTACCAAATTTTAAAATCTCTTCCATGATTTTGGGATCTATACTAGATTCACTATGCATTCTTTTTTGACTCCTTTTTCTTTAGCTGCAATTCTAACTTACCAATTCTTTTTTTAAGTGAATGGAGTTCTTTGTATACTTCATCAATCTCCTCTTTACTCGGAAGGTTAACAGATTGTAAAACTACGTTAGTGATATTATTCCAATGTTTGGTAAGTTCAAGCTCTTTGGAAACAAGTTTTCCATAGTTTTCGCCAAATTTTTTAGAGTCAAATAATTCTGTAAAGTCATTGTCAAAAATATCTATCCAGATTCGTTTGAACGCATCAATCTGTTCGACATCATGTGGCACATCTGGAGATTTCAGGTTTACCTTCTTTTGAGCATCTTTCCACGCATCTGAAAGCTGTTTGTAATATTCTGTAAGATATTCATTGAACCCCATCAAATCCTCATTAATTTCAATTAATTCGGTTGTAACTTTTTTAGAATTTGTTGCAAACGCCCTCATAGGACCCGTGGATGTTAATGCTTGCGGTTTGCTAGACATCAGATGCATGATATCAGTCCAAAATAACGATAAATGCTTATAATAGTCAGCTGGGTTTTTCGACGAATCAGATTGCATAATTAATCATTATAACAGATCGCAATAAATAGTTCGATTACATAATTATGTTAATGGATGATGTAGAGAAACTAGAAAAAATGTGTCAAAAAATCATCAAACTAGATCCCAAAATGCGTTCAGCCAGGCACATTAGCAGTAGAGGTCATCTTACTGCAGGAGGGATGAAAGATGGCACGTTCTCGCTGGAGGATCAAAAGCAGGATGAAATGATGTTCATGGAACTAGCTTTGCGTGTTAGAATGAGGCACGAGTTTGATGCAGAATTTGGGGAAGTCCACTTTTCAATGTCATACAGAGACAAAGTGATTGTAATGAGTTTTCCATTGAGTAATGACGCCGTATTGTTGCTGTCATGTGAAAAAGGCATTGATTTTGGCAAGATTGCCTTCAAAGTCTTGAAAATTGTAGACCCGTTGAAAAAATCCCCTACAAAGACATTCTAATCATAACAACTTAATTCCGCTTACTCAAACCGTCTTTGTAATCTTGGCACAGTATGTTAATTGGTCTGAAATAGATTCATTGGCAGATACATTATCTAATCTTATTTTAAAATCATCAAGAACTTTTTCCAGCATTACAACCTTGAGCAGGGGAGGATTGATACCATCGCGTTTATTGGCAGATCGTTTGGGAATACAGACAATTCTAGTTGATCAAGAGATAGTTTCTTCAGAATCCCTATTCGTTGATGACATTTTTGACTCTGGTTTGACTTTTGAAAAAAAATTTCCAAAGTCGATGAGCCATCCAGGTTATTTTTCGTGACTTTGTATGCAAGACGTGGAAAAAAGTTTCCCGCCCAATTGCTCTATGCAGAAGAAACGGAAAGCGACGCATATGTCGTTTTCCCATGGGACAATTTAGAATTTCAAAATTCTAGAAAAAAATGATACTTCCATTTGATATGTTCGGCTATTTTCATCAGTATTTTTTAGAAAATAAAGTGTTTATTTTCATTCCTTTCAAATGCCATTATTGAAATCCGTTAAATCTAGTAATTTTAATAAAATGTAACTATTGATTTTCAGAATTCACACATAGAATTTTTCACAAGTAATTACACTCAAACGTTCATAGATCCAATTTGATTAAGTAAATACTTGCAATTTTTTTCTCATCCATTGAGCATTTTTCTCAATCCTACACAACGGTTTCTAATGGTCACCTCAGTAACGCCTGATGCGATAGATATGTCTTTTTGTGATTTTACCTCACCTGTACTGAGACATGCCAGATAAAGTGCAGCGGCAGCTATCCCCATTGGATCTTTTCCGGCAACTATGCCATCATCTTTTGCCTGATTCAGAATTTTAATTGCTTTTCGTTTACTTTTTTCACTTAATTCTGCAATGCTTGCAATTCTTGAGACCCCCTTTACTGGATCTACCACTGGCATTTTCAACTCCAATTCCCTGTAAATCAACCTGTAACATCGAGCAACATCCTTTCTTCTAATATTGATTCCTTTTGCAATGTCATCCAAAGTCCGAGGAGTCTCAGTGTTTCTACATGATGCATAAAGACAAGCTGCAACCAATCCTTGAATTGAACGCCCTCTGACAAGTTTCTTCTCCATTGATTTTCTGTAAATGTAAGCTGCTTTTTCAACAACCGCATCCGTTAATGCAAGCTTATCCTTTAGCTTACCCATTTCGTTGAGCGCTTGTCTCAGATTCCTATCTGCAGAAGAATGCGCCTGGCTTCGGCTATCCCATGTTCTCAGTCTTTCAATTGAACTTTTAACACCGGCAGATAACGGCTTACCAGTTGCATCCTTGTTGGCCGCACCAATTACCGTAGACAAACCTCTGTCATGTATGGTCAACGATGTTCCTGCTCCGGTCCTTGCTTTGTTACCATCATCATTTGAAAATGAACGCCATTCAGCACCAGTGTCTACAATTTTATCGGTAATCACCAACCCACATTTACTGCAAAATAACTCACCCGTATTTTGATCTGTAACCATTTTTCGATCTCCACATGAAGGACATTTTGGACTGGACATCATGGAATTTTTAAGCATAATAATGAAGATTTGTCTAATGCCTTATTATCAATTTTACCTAATCTCTGCAGGTTAATTGTGTGTAGGTTAAGCTAATACTTATTCTGGATATTTGGAATGTAATACAATTTAAGAAAATGAAACAAGACAATGTTACATACAACTTGTTGTTGGTAAAAATATAATTGAATTAATTGAATAACAAAATATTTTGAAGGATTGTTAGAACAAACTATTGTTTTGTTGGAAAATAAATTGATAGTTATTTCGTTTCAACATTATAGAGACGGTTCAATTTGAAATATAAACTAGCATTATAATTGACAAATTCTTTTTTTATCAATTCTCTCTAATTTAATAAAAAATGATCTGTTTGTGTAATGAAGTTTGTCCAATTATCATTTTTTTATCAATCTAGAAATTTTAGAAAATTGCAAGTAATGACATAATCTGTTAGAGTTTTTTAGATTTTTCTCTTGGATAATTATTTCAAATACCAAACATCACAGATTTTAATTTATTAAACTGGATATCTGTTTCCATAAATGTTTAATTTACCAGCAAATACATTGTTTTGTAATGACAAGTATGTTTACAGGCAAAACGGCACATGATTTAAGGAGAAAAATTGAAGGAATTCAAAATGAATTGAGCGAATTAGATAGACCTTTGCCCAACATGCAAGAACTAATCAATTCCACAAATGTGCTACGCTCTAATGAACGTCTATCTAAAATTAATGATAAGCAAAAGGAATTGTTATCTGTATATCGACAGTACTCTACGGTTATGGAAGAAGTACTCACATCAATCTTTGAAATACAAACGGATCTAAAAGAAATCCTAAAAGAGCAATCTTCTTTGATTTCAAATCAGCATAAAACAATTTCCAAAACTAAATCTAAAAAAAAATAGCATTATTTGGATAAGTGGACAATGTCACCTGCAATGACTCTTTGAGACATATTATTTTGCAACACTACTAGTGCTCCGTCTTCATCAATTTTAATCGCTTTTCCTTGAATTTTTACACCATCCGTATCGAGTTCCACATTTTTCCCAATAGTGGATGATCGTGATGTCCATTCAGAAATAATTTTCTTAGTCTGTCTTGCATTAAGTAATTCATAAATATTTTCCAATTCAACTAAAAACGTCTGGACTAATTGTATTGGTTTGACCTTCTTTTTTTGCTCACTTAGTGATGCTACTCCGTAAAAATTGGGAGTGTTTTTGAGAGATTTTTCAATTAGTTTAACATTTACATCAAAATTTATCCCTATACCTAAGACTAAATTTTCAATCCTGTTTGATTCTAGTGATGCATCAACCAGCATACCTGCCACTTTTTTTCCTTTTATTGTCAAGTCATTTGGCCATTTTAATTCAGGCTTAATTGAAAAAATTTTTTCAATTGCCATTGACAATGCCAATGATGATGCGATAGGAAACAACGTTGCGATTGAAATGTCAAATTTGGGTTGCAGTATTATCGATATCCAAATTCCCCCTTTTGGTGAAATCCATTTCCTTCTGGATCTTCCCCGCCCACCAGTTTGTCTTGATGCCACGATCACTGAACCGTTGTTTATTGCATCATCAGCCATTTTCAATGCCTGATTTTGAGTAGAATCAACTGAATCAAAATAATAGGCATGTTGCCCAATCAACTTCGTTTTCAAATTTGAAGTGATTTCCCACGGGAGTAGCATATCGGAATTTGATATGAGCTTGTAGCCAAGTTTCTGTTTAGATTCAATAACGTATCCTAATTCTTGAATTTTTTTGATGTGTTTCCAAATCGCAACTCTGCTAATCCGTAAGACATCACTCAAATCTTGACCTGACAGATATTCGGTATTGTGAGTTTGCAAGAATGTGAGTACCTTGACTAATCCCGGATTATCAAAGGAATTGTAGGTCTGATTTACCAAATCAATATTAGTACACATCTAATCCTATAGTTATCTATCTATTGTTAATGAATAAGAAATTTGTTTAAGAGACATGCTTAGCTGTTTTGTCTTTCAAATACTGTTCGCCATCACAAGTCAATCTAAATTTATCCTCTCCATTTCTTGTGATGAATTTAATTAAAGGCGAATCAGAAAATTTCAAAGAGTTTAATTCGTCACAGATATTTTCAGTAGAATCATCAACAAACTGCGTTATTTCATCAAAGGAATATTCAGAAATACTGAGCAGGTTCAAAATATTATCTCGAGTTATATCAGACCATATTAAATCCAAGGCTTTTTTCTTGATCCCATAGTGAACTCCGTAGTCTTGAACAGATTCCATCTCAACAAAATCTTCGTCTTTTAAGAAAAGAAGTCTCAATCTAAATTTATCATTGAAAATGAGGTTGTCATTGTTTTTTACAATATCAGATTTGGTTGAATTCTTGGACAGTTGTTTTAAAGTCCACAATATCTCCACGTCAGTTTTGTTTAACATCGTTTTTCTAAAATAAAATGAAATAAATTTGTACTTCAGAATTTATTCTTGTATATTCATCGAATATAAATAAGATATTTTGTAATTTTTATTAAAATAAAAAAAATAGGCATAAAGATTTAGAAAAATATTGAGAAAAAGTAATTGCGATCCTATTTTCTTGACTTCAGTGCCAACTCTGCAGTGATTATCCATGACAGAACGATCATTTCGATTGGCAATATCCCGCTTGTAAGTACCTGTGGTATTTGCTCTATGGCCATGCTTCCACGGGAATACATTGCTGCAACTACTGACAAGGCTACCAGTACAACTACTCCGAGTTTCGTCTGTCTACTTGGGGACGTTTTGCTGTATGTTGTATGTACTCATTGTAATCATATAGTGTAAGGGGACTAGTACTTAGGATCGAGTTAACTTTTTGACATAGATTTATTTAGAATTTGAACTAAAATATTCAGTCATGATTCAGAAATTGAACTTTAATTCACAAATTTAATTGAAAAGATAAACAGATACAAAAACAATCAGGCACGATGGACTTTATGTGAAAACAAAATACTTTCTTTAATCACATATTGTATGCGTAAAAATCTTTTTTCACTGCATATTTTTTATTACATTCGGACATGTTTCCGTACCTTCTTTTTTACATGTATTTTGAATAAATCTATCAAAGTCAAACTCATCAAATAGTTGCCACCCCATTTTATGTATGTCCAAGTCATATGACCTGTAATCCTCTATGATGTCTCCAAACCAAGCCCGATAAAGATCCTCTTCTTGCTGTGCTTGCTGATGATTGTTGAAGAATTTCAATTCTATCCAATCAATATTGCCGTTGGTTCTGGCTGAAAAGTCACAGTACGGAGCATTTGTAAGATATTCTTTCATTGCCTCCACCCTAGATACAAAGTCTTTTGGCGACGTGAACTTTACAGTGACAAGGCGCAAAATAGGCATGTTCACCAGATTCAGATCAACCATTGCGGTATAACCGTGAATTACGTTTAGTTTTTCTAGTCTTGCGATTCTCTTTCCGACTCCTCTCTCAGACATGTTTATTCCCAAACCTGCCAATTTTTTTACAATAGTTCTTGTAGAATCCCTTGCATTTGCAATAAGTAAATTGAGGATCTGCCTGTCAATGCTATCAATTACGACTTCTTTTTTATTTTTCATCGGTACAGGCTGCGTCATAGTCATGATTTGAACAATTAAATTCAAACAATTTGATGATATTGACAAATGTTCAAAAAGTGAACTAAACTTGTTAAAAAAATTCATAACTTGAACGAATGAATCTTTGAAAGTATGATGAATCATATATAATTTGGATAAATAATGTTCTTGAAATCAAATGAGCACACAGCAAGAAATGAAAGAAAAGACAATCATGGAAGAATACTATTCATTTCTTTATGATTTGGCCATAAAAAAGAACTATGGACATTCTTCACAACTGTCATCAGAAGAAAGAAAATACTGTGAGAGATTACTGTCACACACCAAGTCAAAATACAAGTCAAACGAACTGTATCTTCCACTGATGAAAAACATTCTAAGACATCAAAACGTCAAATAAAGACGAGTCATCACAGGTGTAAAAATTGAATTAAAAGCACATTTTTACTTTTTTCATCATATTTCTTTTTCTAATTTTTACATAATCTTGTATAGGATTATGAAACATGAACGTTTATTCAAAATAAAAAAATTTGAAAGTGGATGATTAGTTTGGCATAGGAAACATGCCTACTATTGCAATTATGTAACGACCAAAACCATTTTGTGTTATAGGATCTTGGCCTGTTTGTTTCAAGTTGGGAAGTGCGAATGTGGTTTTACCGTCTCCTCCGTATGAATTGTCAAGGATCGAGTATAATGCCTCGTAATCTTTAATGGAGAGTAATGTCCCATCGCAAAATTTCCAATTTTTTGGAGCATAGTTTCCTGCAAACCGCATCATTGTTCCAATAAAAGGTTCCATAAACAAAAATACTCATATCACTATTAAAATAATTAATTCATAATCCTATCTAAGATTATGAATTACGTTATAACCTTGTATAGATACTAATTTTTGAGAGAAATGTCCAAAGACGAAGATTCTATGATGCTTACTGACACTAAGTTCTACAGGCATTTTTTTACAATTTTTAGTTAAAAAGGAGTTAGACAAATGGAGTACAAAAAAAGTTTTAGGAGATCGTGGAATTCTCAAATAGAATATCCTGTAAGACTTTCTCCATTTTTTAAAGATCCAAAAGAACTTCCTCCAGGTTTTGCACGAAATAGTACTCAAAAGCTCACTCCACAAAAAATGATTCAATACATCAATGATTGTCGAATTCAAAATGAATCTGAAGAAACACGACTTGATTTAGTATCTTCAAGTGATGAAAGAGTTGATCATCCACAAAAACAAGTAAGATTTACTCTTTGCATTGAATGTAAAAAACTTGATCCTGATTATGCAACATGGATTTTTTTTAAAACAAGCAATGAAACATCAATGAACTTAATTTCGAAAAATAAAAAAAATGAAGATAATGTCACTTTATTGGAAATTCCTGAAACAACTAGAAAAAATATTAAAACATATATTCAATTAATGCAAAGTTGGAATTTTAAACCTATTCGACATTCACTTTGTGATTCATCTGTAGCTATAAATAAAAAGGAAAAAGAGAGAGGTAAAAGAAATAAAGAATTTTACAAACGAGATTTTGATAAAATCGACGATGCCGCAAGACAAATAATTAAAGGCACTTATGGGTACATCCTTGATAAACTAAATCACCAAATTGTTAGTGCAAATGAAGAGGATGACTGTAATAATATTATTTATTTTCCAATTATAGTAACTACTGCAGAATTAAAAATTGGAGTTTTTGATGAAGACAAAATAGACCGTGACGATGGTTTTCTCACCGAGCCACTTGAATTAGAAAAAGTAGATAGTCTGATTTACGAAGTAGCACCTCCAAGTTCTGTTAGATTTTCCAGTCCTGATTTCGATAGTTTAGATCTTGAAAGAAAAAGATCCAGTTCAAAATGGCATGTTCTAATAATGTCTGTGGATGGATTTATGAAATTTTTGAAAGATTTGGATGCTTCTAGGGACTTGTTTTTATCAAAATAATTTTTTCATAATCTCCATTAGGATTATGAAATAATCCTTGATTCAAAAGTATTAATTTTGATCGTAACCTCCGATTAAAATAAATACTGGTAGTGTGTATATACATTGGTTGTAAAACCAAGTCAACCTGACAAAATTCCATACGGAAATTTAGTCATGATTGACTAATTTCATTTTAAATTATTTTTCCATCTGTTTTTGTCTATATTGTATTGCATAATCCGAACCAAGATTATGAAATAAAAGAAAAATATAATCATCTGTTTTTAGCATTTGCCACTGCACGTGCTACAATAATTATTAGAATCACAGCTCAATAATCGTGGCCATGCTTGCATAAATCAGCATTGGCGTAATCACATTGGAATCTTCAAAAACTTCTTTGAATATTACCTTTATCGAATAATTCCATGCGAGAGCTGCCACTAGACTAAAAGCTGCTGTTACTAGTGCTGCCAAATTTAACATTAGGACAGACATAAAAAAATAAAAAATTAGTTGTGTTATCTGTATTCTTCAGACCAGGTCTGGGTATCTCTCAAATCCATGCTGTTTTCGGTACTTGTCTTGTATCTGTCTGCATTCATCGAATCAAACAGCGGGTTGTGTGGCTGGTAGCCGTTGCATTCAAACTCAAACTCGTCGATCGTAGCAAAGCCCTTGCTTGTCGTCCACCCCTCTTCCTTGTCAAAGAGCGTGGCAACGTTATAGTCAATAATGTTACAATCAGAATACTCAAAGTGCCTGAACGTTGTGCCATCCTTTTGAAGATAGACATCCACGTCAAACTGACCGTAGTCATGCTGAGTGTTTGTCACTCCCCTCTGATACGTCATACCATCTGCATCATACAGGTGCGTTCGATCATAGTTGACAGCACCTTACAGCTTGAATATTGGAGAATCCGAAACACGATCAAATCCTGAGACCTGCTCGTAGATCTGAAAGCCGTCTGATTCCTCTATGGCGTCGCGAAACGTGAACACCGTATGAATTGAGACATCGTTTATCCTTGTGTACTGCTGTTTCTTTTCTGTCTCTTCGGCTGAAATCTGCTGCTGGGTGACCGCCAACATTACAAGCAGGGAGACGGTAAGCAGGGATGCAAGAACAAATTTTTTCTTTGTCTTTGTTATGTATTTTATCTAAACTAAAACGATGAATGTTAAATCTGAGATGAATGTATCTCATTATAACATGTAGTTGTAATAGTTTCATATTCTAAATCAGGAGAAAATTGATAAAATTATGGTTTAATCAAAATTACTAGAAACCAATATCAAAATCAAATCCACCGTCATCCATTGCACCGTCATCCATTGCACCGTCATCCATTGCACCGTCATCCATTGCACCGTCTCCCGTGTCAGGGATATTTTCAGATGAAACATAATCTGACATCGGTATGGCCATCATGCTAAACATCATTGAAAACATCATCATGTCCATCACTCCAAAGAACATCATTGTGGGAAGTATTGACTTGTTGTTATCCATTTCTTCTTTTAATTTCTCTTTATCACCAGTTTTGTATAACATTGACATTTGATTCCATCTTTCTTGCAATTCATGAACCCGTTCATCAATCTCTTTGGATCCTTTATCGGTGGCATTTATTTCCACTTTCATTCCAAACCAACCTTTCTTTTCCTCAGTTCGGATAAATCCCCTATTTTCCAGCTGCTCTAAAATTGAATTCAATTCTTCAGATTCAATCTGTGTCATTTTTTGAATTTTGTCAAATTTTTTTATGCCATGTTTTATTGCACCTAGGACAATGGTGTCTTTGGACTCTGAATTCATAATATATTATCATTATTACGACTAAAATATTCTTTGATTAAATTTAAAAATTATATTCTGCAAAATTGACTGTTCTTCATGGAGGAAGATCCAACATCCGATGATGAAATTCGTGAAATTCTTTCTTTGAATAAAGTAGCTGTAGTTGGCATGTCTAAAAATTTCTCAAAAGCTGCACACTACGTGCCCAAATATCTCTCCGAGCAAGGGTTTGACATCACCCCGGTGAATCCCACATCAGATGAAATTCTGGGTAAAAGATCTTATGATTCTGTTTCAGAGATAGCAGAGGATATAGATATCGTTAATATTTTCAGACCATCGGATCAGGTTTTACCAGTGATCCAAGAAGCAATCAAAATAAAACCAAAAGTAATTTGGCTTCAAGAAGGAATTCATGATTTAGAAGCTGAAAAACTGGCAAAAAAAGCAGGAATCAGAATAATTTTCAACAAATGCATGTTGGCAGAACATCAGAGATTGTCATAATGGTAGATTTTGAAAATTTTTATCGAGATTTATTGGAACTGGCAAAAAAATATGAACAGCAGAATGTTCCTCTGAAAATAGAAAAAGATCTTGAAAATGATGTGATCAAAATATTTGGTGAGAGAATCACTTCATTGTCTAGAGCGCAAAATGGTCTCAATGATGTAACAGAACTTGCATACACCACTGCAGAACATCATCCTTATTGGAATTTAGTATACAATTGCTCAGAAATAACAAACAGTGTTTTAGAGAAATGGAAAGGATCGCTATCTAAAGATGACTTTTTAGATATCGAATGGGCAATAAAGGAAATAAATCAAACCCTAGAAAAAATAAAAAAGAAAAATTCTCCAAATTCTTAAACTGGATTGACATCCTAATAGAACAACTGTCATTATGTGGCTGACAAAATCGAATCAATCCACAAAATTTGCTCCAAAAACGATACTTTCAATTCAAATATTTCACTTAGTTTTGTAAAAGTTCATTTTATTCTACAGCACCATTTGTGGATTCATTAAATTCCAATACAATATCAGTCAATTGTTTTTCTCATGATATTTGTGATGTGTTCATACAAAACAACTACAAATCCACATTGTAGATTTGGAATCATGCGGTACAGGCAACAATCCTGAACCTATATGGACATTCCATCCATTTTTACAAAGGATTTGTCTGAAACTTCCAAATCAGTGAATTTTTCAGGCTGAATTATTTTGGCAAGTATTTCTATTCCATCTACTGTACGTATACTGGGTTTACTAAAAAATGAGTTTGCGTCAACTGCAAAAACATGATCATTTTGAACGGCATTTAGCAAATTCCAGTTTTTATCATTTTTTAAAAATTTTTCATATTCTGTTACTGTTCTGTGGACATCAAATCCACATGACATGAAAATAATAATGTCAGGATTTGATATGACAATGTCATCCAGCGTTAATCGTCTAGAGGGTTCTCCTGTTTTACTTATCATGTTTATCCCTCCTGCAATTTGTATCATTTCTGGAACCCAGTGGCCTGCGGTAAAAAATGGCTCAATCCATTCTATGGCAAGTACTTTAGGACATTTACCGTTTGGATTTTCTCTAATATACACAATTCTCTTGTCAAGAGCATCCACAATTTGATTGGCTTTTATTTCCTTGTTCAGAATTTTACCCAATTTTCTAACAGAGTCTAGAATTTCATTCATGTTGTGCGGATCTATTGAATGTATGATTGATTTCCTTTGAAGAATTTTTACTGCTTTGTTAACCTGGTTTGTATACGCAGCACACACTTCGCATGTCTCTTGTGAAATAATCAGATCAGGATTTGCATCTTTTAGATTTTTTTCATTTAATACAAAAATATCTTTTCCTTCCTTTAACAGCTTGCAAGTTACTGCATCAATTTCTTTACTGGTTAACTCATCAGAATTTATTACTGAACTGATTACCTGCGGTTTTAAAATTGCGTCACGCGGATATTTGCATTCATGTGTAATCCCATGCAGATCATCTTGTAATCCAAACTCATAAAGTAATTCAGTGGCACTGGGTAAAAATGAAACAATTCGATTTACGGACATGCTAGTTTGATTGAAAATCATCTCTTAAACATTATTCATCTATGAATCATCGAATTGCAAAATTAGACAAGTTAATAGGCATATTTTAGGCACAAATTACATGCCCACAGGCTCTCAAGAAATCAGACGTTCGATTTTGAGTAAGTGGCATGAAACGCTTTCCAAGCACGGGAATTTATTTTCTTCAGATTCGATAAGCGGCACCAGTCCACCATCCGTCTTTGTAGGTTCTTATAATTATCCCAAAGTTTTTGTTGGCCCCATGGTTCCACCAATTCACGGCGATACGAGTTTGCTGGACAGTCCTGAAAAATGGAAAGGTAAGACATTGGAAGACATTGTTAATTTTAGATTAAACCTTGTAAGAGGCATACAAAAAATACCGATTGATCAAACGGATGGACGTTATATTGAAGAGCTGCAAGAAGTTGCCATGTCATCAAAACCCATTGATTCTGATTTAACATTTCAAAAATCACCGTCATCAAATATTTCTCTTGATGGAGAAAGTGCGCCGTTTGGCCCTATCGGGGAAATAAAATCAGCAAGGTTTTCTGGAACAACTTCTGTCAAGCCAATTGAAAAAACATACTATGACAGGGACTTGAAAGCTCAAGACGCCGTTTTGATTTTATATAATTCAGGAATTGAGATCTCAAAAATTCAAAAATGTTTTAGTATGGGAATGCTAGGACAGAAAAGAAAATTAGTTCCGACCAAATGGAGTGTGACTGCAACTGATGACATCATTTGCAAATCACTCACGGATGAAATTTTGGATTATAGTCTAATCGATTCTTGCAAAGTTTTCTTTTATACACATTTGGGAAATATTTTCACAGTGATTTTGTTTCCGCACAGATGGGTCTATGAGATGATTGAAGCATGGCATTCAGATGGGGTTTTGGGATTTGGTTCAGATTTTGAGGATGCACGCGGAATTGATCATCCACCTGCCATAGATGGTGCATACTTTGCTGCTAAATTAGGAGTTTTAGAATATCTGTCTAAAACAAAAACTCAGGCAGGAGTTGTGATTTTGCGGGAAATACGTCCAGAGTACGCAATTCCAGTTGGAGTATGGCAAGTTCGTGAAGGAATACGTGAGGCAGTTAAGCAAAATCCAACAATTTCTGATGATTTTGACTCTGCTTTGTCGCTAGCTTCAAGTAAAATGAGCATCAGCAAATCTGAATGGCTTGCTCATGGAAATATTCTCGGATTGATGAGACAAAAGGTGTTATCTGATTTCTTTTGAACATATCTTTGATTCGCCCTAATGAGAGCGAATAAATTCTAGATTTTTAATAAAAGAATGAAATTATGAGTGATGGCACTTTAGAAACCAATTTTTCCAATTATGGCATATATGAGATCCACGAAAACCTTGAACTTTTTCTCCCCAATACTGTTATTAAAATAGAAAAAATAGGCGATAGTACATTTTCTTATTTTAGAAGAAATTCTGAGGGAAAAGTCGTTGAAAAAATTATTCCTAAAAAGTCAAACAAAATCAAGATTGAGATAGCTCCAATAAGACCGCTAAATCACCCAGCTAGAAGAACAGGGCACGTGTTCTTAAAATTTGATAAGGAGATCTATCTAAGTCATGATTCAGCGGCAAGCATTTTTGTTCACTGTCCCATTGAGATTGGGATTTTCCTGATTCATGATTCTGACAGAGAATCGCTGGATTGGGTTACTTGTAATCCACTAAATTCCAGGTTTGGTCTTTCTGGCCCACCTGATACTGGGATTTTATGCAAATACGCGGAAGTGTCTCTAGCTACGGATTACAGTGACTCAATACCATATGTCGAAGGTGTCATGAAGATTGTTATTGAAAATACTTTGACCAGTGGACAAAACATTAGCAAAGTAATTTTTCCAATAACTGATAATTTCCTATATTATGAAAATTCTAAAACAATAATTGACGGAGTCAAAGTCGTATTGAAAAAAAGAGCAGCAGTCAGTATTGCAGATATTAAAACAGATTCTCTTAATACAGATTGGACAGTCTCCCACATGGGAAGATACGACTGTTACAGATAGTATGGAGATGGGACTAGAATAATGGAATTAGAATTTCTTCAGGAGTTGTCTCAGATGCAAATCATTGGAGAATTGACTGTTCTTTCATTGTTAATTGGGGGAATAATTATGGCAGTTGGAATAATTGTTGCCAAAATTGTAAAGTTATTATTTCACAAATATTATGCACCGACATTACCTAAAGACACTGCACAAAACATTAGCAAGTTAATCTACTTTGGAATAATCATTATTTCATTTTTGGTATTTACCTCAAGTCAGGGAATTGACTTTTCTGGTTTGATGGTTGCTGGAGGAATTTTTGCGGTGGTGATAGGATTTGCAACACAGTCGGTAGTCTCTAATTTGATCTCGGGACTGTTCTTGATGATTGAAAAGCCGGTAAAACATGGGGATACAATACAGATTCCAGACATGGCAATATCGGGAACCCTGCTTGACATTGCAACGTTTTCAAGCAGAGTGAGAAAATTTGACGGTACTGTAATTAGAATTCCTAATGAAAAATTCTTTACGTCCAATATTCGCTCGCTTAGTACTTCAACAGTCAGAAGAGCAGACGCCAGTGTGGGAATTGCCTATAAAGATGATATTGACAATGCCATATTTGTAATAAAAAAAGAGATTCATCTCACCATGCCGTTTATTCTGCGTATTCCCGAACCTGAATTTAGAGTGGAAGAGTTAGGAGATTCTAGCGTAAACATACAGGTTTTGGTATGGCACCCTAAAGACGATTGGAGTCAGGCACAATCCATCTTGCTTACCACTGTAAAACGTGCTTTGGACAAATCTGGAATTGAAATTCCTTTCCCTCAACGTGTAATATCGGAAGCAAAAGACTAGTTTACTCCACTCTTGCTGTAACTTGTTGTTTCTGTGATCTTTTTTTCTTAACTAGACTAAACATGATCATTCCAACGTTGATAATAGATACAATTTCTATCAAGTCAACCCCATACAAGAACCAATCAATCACAGGATGAACTCTCGATACAATTCCAGATTCCAACATTATGTCTGCATTCCATATCATGTGTGGAACTTGAATAAACTGTATAATTGCAATCAGCACTATACTGCCCAATATTTTATTCTCGTACCATTGCCAAAACTTATTCCATGCATTCATGTTTTACATCAGTTTTTAATTCTATTAAACACTGTGAAAATTAGATTTGCCTAATTAGATTTGCCTAATTTTTTCAGGCATGAAAATGATTAGTGTAAACTAACTTGTGGAGAATAATTTTTACTTTTCAGCTTTGATGTTTTCTTTTTGCATCCAAATCGTTCTTCCTTTATGATCAATTAATTCGACATTCATTTCGTTTAGCCTATCGCGAATTTTATCTGCATCTTCAAATTTTTTTTCTTTTCTAAATTGTTCTCTGCTTTCAATCAATTTGTCAATCTCTTGTTTCGTATTTTTAGTCATCTCCGGAATCACCAATCCTAAAACATTCATCATTCTCTGTAATTCCATTTTTAGAATTTTGGAATTTTGTTGTCCAATATTTTCGTCTGCTGCCAGCTTGTTTGTTTCTTTAACCAGTTGAAAAAATGCCAATAATGCCAGATGCGTGTTTAAATCATCTTCCAATGATTTGTCAAAATCATTACTTAGTTTTTCGATGATGGATTTGACATCTTCATTATTTTCACTGCAGGCATGCATCAATTCATAATGACATGTTTCAACCTGTCTCCATTTTGTAAGATTTTCTTTAAGCAGATCTTCAGAATAATCAATAGGTTTGGAATAATGTCCGGATAGACAAAACAATCGAATTACATTAGGACCCCAATTCTCCAAAACATGCTTTATTGACTTCACATTTCCAACAGATTTTGACATTTTTTCACCATTTATTGTAACCATTCCCACATGCATCCAGATTTTGGCAAATTGTGTTCCTGTACATGATTCAGATTGGGCAATTTCATTTTCATGATGAGGAAAAATAAGATCCCTTCCACCTCCATGAATGTCAAAATTTTCTCCCAGATACTTGATGCTCATTGCAGAACACTCTATATGCCATCCAGGCCTTCCTTTGCCCCATGGACTAGCCCATGAAGGTTCGGTATCAGAAAATTTCCACATTGCAAAATCCAACGGATTCTTTTTTTGTTCATCCACTTGAATTCTTGAACCAGATTGAAGCTCATCAATTTTCTTTTTGGATAGTTTCCCATATTCGGAAAATTTTGATACAGAGAAATAAACCCCGTTTTTAGAAGCGTATGCAGCCTCTTTAGCAATCAATTTTTCTATGAATTGAATTATATCTTCAATATGTTCTGTTGCCTTTGGATAGTTTGTTGCACGTTTTACATTTAGCCCGTCAAAATCATCAAAATAGTTTTCAATGTATTTTGTACTAATCTGTTCTGCAGTCGTGTTATCTTTGTTTGCACGATTAATTATTTTATCATCGACATCAGTAAAATTCTGAACCATTTCTATTCCAACTCCCTTATTTTCCAAGTATTTTCTCAACACATCAAAAACGATTATGGTTCTAGCATGTCCTATGTGAGATTCATCATAAACAGTGACTCCACAAAGGTAAATTTTTACATTTTTTGAAATGTTCAATTCATGTTGTGAATTAGATAATGTATCTTGTAGTTTCATGATTAAATTCCTTTGGGTTTCTGAGACATCAATCTTTTGTGTTCACTGAGTATTTTTAGTTGTTTGACTTTTTCTATGATTGACTTGTCGATTTGAGTAACTCTTTCTGTATCATTTACAGTTAACTGCTTGTCAAATAGACAATACAGAATAGAATCAATATCTTCGTATGATATTCCCAATTCTTTTTCTGCCTCGTGATCTTTCCACAGGTGTGGACTACTCTTTTTTGAAATGACATTTTCAGGCACTCCCAAATATTTTGCAATTTCTCTCACTTGAAGTTTGTACAAAGAAACTATAGGGGTGAGATCTGATGCCCCATCTCCAAATTTGGTGAAGTAGCCAATCATGTGTTCACTTTTGTCACTTGAGCCCAAAACAAGGTAGTTTTTGGAATTTGCATAGTAATACAGAATATTGGTTCTGACTCTTGCACGCAGATTTCCATTAGCTTTGTCATTTGACTCCATATGCATGGCATATTCATTTATGATTGGGTTTATGTCAATTAATTCGTGTTCAAGTCCAGTCAACGTAATCATTTTCATGGCATCTTCAGTTTCCGATTCGGGGGTAATTTCAGTATCAGGCATTATTAATGCAAGTGTTTTATCTTTTAATTTTCTTTTACAAATATAAGCTAAAACTGCAGAATCTATTCCTCCACTCAATCCTAAAATGACACCCTTAGAATTTGTTTTTTCTATTTGACCTAGCAAGAAATTTTCAATTGTTTTAGTGATTTCAGAATAATCTTGTTTTATAATTTCATTTACAATGTCTTGAATCAACAAATGATTTTCAGCTTATCTGTGAATAAAGCTTGTGCCCAACACAACTCAAAATTATTTTTTTAGAAATTATATGTTCAAACATCATTTCATGTAAATAAATTACAAGACACCATGTACGTTGTATAATACCCACATATCAAAAAAAACTGTTCATTTCGTAATACACGGCATTGAGAATTTATCAGTTTTTTTATAATTAAATATCGATATAGATGCCATCGTCTCTAGCTTGAACCTGATATGTCTCGAGTTTGACTTCCTTTAGGTAGTCTACGAGCTCTCCAGTTTTTATGTTATAATGCCAAAAATGTAGCGGACACTCTACAATATCACCTTCTAGTTTACCGGGTGCAATTGATCCATCTTGATGAACACACAAGTCATCCATTGCATGATATCCGTCCTGATTGAAAACTGCGACTTGTTTTCCGTCTATTTTGAAAGCCTTGCCCTTTCCTATTGCAACTTCACCCTTATCTGCAATTTTCTTCCAAGCCATGTTTTTTCTAATATTCTTGTCATTTATTTACATTCGCATGATAGGACTTTATAGTCTAAATCATGTGGAATTTTGTTGAGCAAAGTCAAGTCCAGTCCAAAGTTGATCAAGGAAGGAAATCTATCCTATGAATGGGCAAAATCTCACATGCAGATTTTAGACAATACTATTAATCGCTTTAAAAAATCCAAGCCACTCAAAGGTGTCACCCTTGGTTTTTGTTTACACATTACAAAGGAAACATCTGTTTTGCTAATGGGTGCCAAAGAACTAGGTGCCACTGTTGCATGCTGCGGCGGAAATCCGCTTACAACTCAGGATGACATTGCAGCATATTTGGCATCTCAAGGAATCCATGTTTATTCATGGCACGGTCAATCAGTCAAAGATTATGATTGGTGTATTGATCAAGTACTGAAGCATAAACCAAGCATTCTAACAGACGATGGTGCAGACATGAACATCAAGGCTCACTTTGATAAAAGATTCAAAGATATGGAGATTCTTGGAGCCACAGAAGAAACCACTGCAGGAGTCACCAGAATCAGGGCCGTGGAAAATCAAGGTAAACTTCGCTACCCAGTAATCCTAGTTAATGAAGCGCAGACTAAGCATATGTTTGATAACAGATACGGTACTGGACAGAGTACTATTGATGGTTATTTACGCGCAATGAATCTGCTAATGGCATCCAAACGTGTTGTCGTGGTAGGATACGGTTGGGTTGGACGCGGCGTAGCAGCAAGATTTCATGGAATGGGTTCCAAAGTGATTGTTACCGAAGTGGATCCTGTCAAAGGACTTGAAGCCCACATGGACGGATTTGAAGTCATGGCAATGTCACAAGCTGCAAAGATAGGAGATATGTTTGTAACATGTACAGGAATGACCAGCGTGATTAGAAAAGAGCACATTTTAAAAATGAAAGATGGCGCAATTATGGGAAATGTAGGTCACTTTGATGTGGAAATTGACAGTAAATTTTTGCTAAAATCATCAAAATCAGTAAGAGAAGTAAGGCCCAACCTTGACGAATGCACTTTGAAAAATGGAAAAATAGTTTATCTAATTGGGCAAGGTCGCCTTGCAAACTTGGTTGCAGCAGAGGGGCATCCTCCAGAGGTCATGGCTCAGTCTTTTTCAAATCAAATTCTATCGGTTCTACACATTCTAAATAATCATAGTAAAATGGAAAATAAGATAATAGATGTACCTGAGGAAATTGATAGGCAAGTTGCAGTTGATGCGCTAAATGCAATGGATGTCAAAATAGACAGACTTACTTCTGAACAAGTAAAATATGCAAATAACTGGTAAACTTCTTAAGATCAATTAGGCATTCTAACAACATCCAATGAACAAAAAAGCTATCATTACAAGTGCATTGCCATATGCAAACGGTGAAATCCACTTAGGACACGTTGCATCGACATATCTTCCTGCAGACGTTACAACCAGATTTCTAAAACTAAACGGAGTGGAAGCGTACTATATTTGCGCATCAGATGATTTTGGGACACCCATTCTAATTCAATCAGAAAAAGAAGGAAAAACTACGTCGGAATACGTTGCCCATTGGAATAAACGAGATTATGAAGATTTTTCTGCATTTAACATCAATTTTGATTTCTTTTACAAAACCAGTTCTGCTGAAAATATTGCATTTGTTCAGGATGTCTTTAAGAAATTAAATGACTCTGGACATGTTTATGAAAAAGAAATCATACAATTCTATTGTAAAAACGATGACAAATTCTTACCAGACAGATATGTCAAAGGCATCTGTCCATATTGCAAGGCTGAAGATCAGTACTCAGATCTGTGTGAGAAATGTGGACGTGTGCCTGAAGAAATTAAGGATCCCAAATGTTCACTATGCGGACAACCACCAACTAAGGAAAAAACAAACCATTACTTTTACCGCCTAACAACCTTTGGAAATACATTATCGGAATGGCTAGATGGAAACGAACACCTTCAAAAAGATGTAAAGAAGTATGTTCAAAATTGGATCAAGTCAGGACTGATTGATTGGGACATCACTAGAGACATCCCATGGGGTGTTCCTGTACCTTTGGATGAAGCAAAGGGCAAAGTATTCTACGGCTGGTTTGATAACCATCTGGCATACATTTCAACTGCAATGAAATTTTTAAACCATAAAGGAATAGATGGCAAAGAATTTTGGAACTCTGCCGACATTTACCATTTCATTGGAAAAGATATCGTATACCACCATTATCTTTTCTTGACTGCAATGAGATTGGGACTGAATAAGGAATACAAGTTACCGGACTACATCCCAACTAGAGGACATCTTACATTACAAGGAAAGAAAATATCTAAAAGCAGAAACTGGTATATCGGACTGAAGCAATTCTTAGAATATTATCCTGCAGACTATCTCAGATTCTATCTTGTATCAATAAACCCATACTCTCAAGATGATTTGAATTTTGACTGGGACGACTTTACAACTAGAATAAATTCAGAATTAATTGGAAATCTGGGAAATTTTGTAAACCGTGCACTAGGTTTTACCAAAAAAGCATTTGACGGCAAAGTTCCAGAGACTGAACAGTTTGATGAAAAAGATTTAGAGGCAGAACAAAAAATTAAAAATCTTGCAACAGATGTCGGCACCCTAATGGAACAGAATCATCTTGACAGAGCTTTGAAGAAAATCATGGAGTTCTCATCACACTTTAACCAGTATTTTCAACACAAAGAGCCATGGAAAAATAGACCTGGAACGACAAACTGCGTATACCTGTCAGTAAATGCCGCCAGAAGCCTAGCAGTTGCAATATTTCCATTCATTCCTGAATCTGCACAGAAAATTTGGACCCAGTTGGGATTAGATGAAAATATTGACAATTCATCTTGGAATGACATGTCAAAATTGGAAATTGCTTCAGGTCACCTGCTAGGCGAGCCATCCCCATTATTTGTCAAGGTTGAGAAATCAGACATTGAAAAATACAAAACGGAATTGGGACCAGCTGAATAATTTGAAGCCCGTAGCAAGAATTTCAACCAGAGGCTACTATGATCTATCCAATGGAAACACTTTGAAAAATAATTCTTACTACACCTATCCAAAAAATGACTTTAAGAAATTAATCGGTTCCAAAGAATTTACAATAATGATTCACGGGTTAAGAAACGACAATGCGGGAGCTGTTGCAAAGGTGATCTTGGCAAAAAATAGATTGCACAAGTTAGGATACGATCACCCAGTCATTGGTTTTAGTTACGATTCAAACACAACCGGAGCTCACTTGATGAAACATGCAAGACATGCTCTTGCAGTCGGCCAAAAAATTGCCAAGAAAAATGGTCGAAATCTTGGAAAGTTTATTGAAGATGTCAAATCAACCAGCCCCAAGACCAAGATTAGACTGATAGGACACTCTTTAGGCTCACAGGTAATTTTGAGCACACTTGAGTATCTCGTAAAAAAGAAACAAAATGCGGGAATTGTGGAAAGCGTGTATTTTTTTGGCGCATCAATTCCCGAGGATGTCCCATCTTCTAAAAAATATGGCAAAATTCTTCAAACAACAGTCAATACAAAAATCCTAAATCACTATGCTCCAAAAGACGAGGTTCTCAATTGGGCAAATAACGAGAAATATGTCAAAGGTCCGTTGGGCCTAAATGGCTCAATTGGTAAACCAGTCAGCAAGTATCATCAAAAACTGGTAAAACCAAAAAATCACCGGTTTGTGAGTTATTCTGCAGTTTTGAATTCATATCCATGATTTTTTGATACACAGTGTGACGATAATTTTACGAAATTGAAATTGAAAGTACCAAGTTTCAGTGATCATCATAATTTTGAATTTCATATACAAAGATGAAAATCCTCCAAGTTAACCATATGTTGAGTCAAAAAAATTCAAAACTTCATAAGTTCGATTTTTAGTTCTAAACTTGTGATCAGATCTGTAAATTTTGTAGTTTTAGGAAAGCAAGACATCATAACTGAGTTTGGAAAAAAAGGCACAGAAACAGATCTTACACTTTATGACAGAAAAGAATCAGACGTGATCAAAACATGGGTCATACCCAGTGGATTTCCAGATAAAATACAGCCTCTTTTTCAGGCAATCAATCTAGCCGAATACGCCATACTTTATGTTGATAAATTAGACAAGTTTACTGGCGAGCAGATTATCGCACTGGATTTATTGAAAAAGGAAAAAGGAATTTTGTCCCACACTTTTGATGTCGATGAAGCAAAATTAGACATGATGATCAAAGGTACCGTTGTAGAAAATTATGTGAAAGTTGATCATGATATGATTAAAGAAGAGATGAACAAGCTTGAGCCAATTACAAACGATGAGCCATCTGAAATGGTAATTGATCATTGTTTTGACGTCAAGGGTGTCGGAACTGTGATTTTAGGCAAGGTGGCTAACGGAACGGTAAAACAATATGACAATCTAAAACTATATCCTGCAGGAATTAACGTTCTGATAAAGTCAATTCAAATGCACGATGATCCAGTGAACGAATCCATCTGTCCTGCAAGGGTGGGTTTGGCAGTAAAAGGTGTCAAGCCTGATGATGTAGGACGTGGCGACGTAATCTCTGAAGAGGGCGCAGTAGACGTAAAAACCGAGATTGAGATTGACTTTCAGAAAAGTCCTTTTTACAAAAATGATATTGCAGAAAATCAGGGCTGTTTAGTAAGCATTGGATTGCAGATCAAGGCCGCAAAATTCTCATCGATTTCTCCGTTAAAACTAACGTTTGAAAAACCAGTAGTATGCAAGACGGGTCAAATTGCGATAATTCTAAAACCGGAATCCACAACAATCAGAATACTTGGAAGCGGCGCAATACAATAGGCTGATTTTATATAATCAAAAAATATGATTGAAAATTCATGGAACCTGCACGTGCATGCCCAATTTGTCCAGAATGTGGCTCAAAGAGATTCATCAGACTGGCAGTCGAAAAGGTCACTGTAAAATGTCGTTCATGTGATAAAGTAATCGAAATCTAAATCTTTAACAATGCTCTAGAGAATTATCCCTTTTCTTCTTTTAGTCGGTCATAGATTTTTTTAATCAATTTTTTTAATCCTTCATCAGTGATCTCTGATGATACTTTGTTACCGTCAATTTCAATACTCATTTTTTGAAATTTTGTTATTGCCAGAAACAACAAATGAGATATGTCATACATTACACGAGGTTTTTCCATCAATCCAAGCAAAAATTCCACATTTACAGTGGTATCTAGACCATCCTCACCAGGTTGCACGACCTCACAAGATAAACTTTCGGCCCTACGCTTGAGTGCTATTGGCAAGTTGGCTTTGAGATATTTGGCTAACTGATGTTCCTCTTGCAAATTACATGAAAAACTCATTGAAATTATTATTAGACGATCGGTATTCTTTTCAAACAACGACTTTTGTCATATTCTTGCAAATAATAGTTCTCTCAATGATCATGCAATGAAGAAAAATATTCAAGCATGCCATCACAGTGAAAGAATTTTATGGAATTATCCTATTTTAGACACAATTTTTTTAGTTCAATGTCAGGAAGTCAGACAAATTGAAAAAGAATTAAACCCAGAAGGAATTTACGGAGAAGGCAGAACAGGTACGAGAACTGATCACTCAACTTAAACACGAGGAGATGCTGTTGACCCCATCAGGGAATCCTTTAATCATCATAACATATTCGAATCTTGAAATTAACAATAATTACTAAAAATGCATTTCTTGTTTTATGTTGACTCAAAATAATGATGCTTTCTAGAGTTTTCACTGAAAATTTCTTTCAACTACAAGTCGAAATTAGCCCTGATTGCATGTTCCAAAAACCATTACGCATAAAATAGGGTTATTCAGGAATTTTACCATGGCAAAAACATGGAAAGATAACGATATCAGTCTTGATCCAATAAAAGATCAAACAATCGCTGTGATTGGTTATGGAATCCAAGGTGATGCACAAGCTAACAACATGAAGGACTCAGGTCTTAATGTGATAATCGGTCTTAAAGAAGGCGGCAATAGCTGGAAAAAGGCAGAAGCTGACGGTCACAAGGTAATGTCTGTTACAGATGCGACAAAGCAGGCAGACGTTATTCACGTATTGATTCCAGACATGATTCAGGGTCAGGTATACAAAGATGAAATCGGACCAAATCTTTCAGAAGGAAAAGCATTGTCATTTTCTCATGCAGCTGCAATCTATTGGAAATGGATTGAGGCCCCAAGCAACGTAGATTTAATCATGGTTGCACCAAAGGGACCAGGCTCCAAAGTCAGAGAGACTTATCTTGAAAGCTTTGGCACTCCGTCAATTGTTGCAGTAGAACAAGACTTTACAGGAAAAGCTTGGGATAGAACGTTAGGAATTGCAAAGGCCATAGGAAGTGCTAGAGCAGGACTAATCAAAACTACTTTCAAAGAAGAAGTGGAAACTGATTGGTTTGGCGAACAAGCAGACCTTTGTGGCGGCGCAGCCTCTATGGTTACAAATGCATTTGAAACTCTAGTTGAAGCAGGATATCAACCTGAAATTGCATACTTTGAAGTTTTACATGAGCTTAAACTCATAGTGGATTTGATTCAGAGATACGGTATCAATGGAATGTGGAGACGTGTAAGTGAAACTGCCAGATATGGCGGACTGACACGCGGTCCAATGGTCATGGATTCTGCAAGTAAGGCAAACATGAAAAAAGTTCTTACCATGATTCAAGATGGTACATTCAACAAAGAGTGGATTTCTGAATACCAAAGTAAGGGTAAAGAATCCTTTGACAAATACATGAAAGAATATGACGCACACCAAATTGAAAAAGTTGGTAAAGAAATGCGTAAAATGATGTGGCCTGATTCCACAGAATAATCTTTTTTCTTATATTTTTCTTAATTTAGAAACACCAGTTGTGATATGATCAATGATTGTTGGCAATGGCGTACCAGGACCAAACACATGATCTACGCCGGACTTAACCAAGTCTTTATGATCTATTTCCGGAATTACCCCTCCACCAACTATCAAGACATCCTTGATTCCTTTCTTCTTCAATGTCTTGACCACTCTTGGGAAAAGTGTTCCATGAGCCCCGTTAAGCAAGCTCATTGCCACTGCATCGACGTCTTCATCCTCTGCAATTTGAGCAATTCTGTCCGGAGTTGCAAAAAGTCCTGAATAAATTACTTCCATCCCTGCATCCCTAAACGCTCTACAAAGCACAAGAGCTCCTCTATCATGTCCATCAAGACCCAATTTTGCGACTAGTATTTTGATACTTCGAGATGCAGTTTTTTGCTTCATGTCTATACTTGTACTTGTGGACATTTTAAAAGCTTTATTTGATTTTTGCCTAGTAATCTCTGCAAATATATTGATTTAATCATCTTGATGTCATAAGACATGACTGAGGACGTATGCGATTTCTGTAAGGGAGTTACTTCTTCTTCATATGTTTGCGTGTATTGTAACGGTACGGGTGAATGGAATCAAGCTGCCCAAGCATATGTAAAAAACCATATCTGTCAATGCATTGTCCTTGACAGAAAATTTTGTCCCGTATGTAACAAACCATGTCATCATGATACCACGCTAAATCCAAAGCAAACAATTGATCCAGGATATGGAGGTGCATCTACTCCAGAGATAACAGTTGTGACATGATGTACAAAAAAATTCAATCATCCCGCCAAGATACTCACACTTCTTATACCTGAGAATTACTTCTAAGTCATGTGTCAAGAAAAACAAAGTATTCATTTTTCCCTCATGATAAACCCGGTAAACAGGACAATGCACTGAGGATTTAACATGTCAAATCTAAACAAAAGTTCCAATCCAACATGCGCACGTTGTGGAAAGAATTCCATCCTGACTGACGAGGTAACCGGTGAAAATTTTTGTGGCAAGTGTGGCTATGTAATCACTGAAAAATCTCAGGAATCAGGTCCAGAATGGAGATCATTTCAAAAAGATGGCGGAGCAGATCCGGCAAGAACTGGCGCCCCTTCATCACTGATGATACATGACATGGGATTATCCACAGTAATCAATCCCCTAAACAAGGATGCTTCAGGAAAGCCGCTATCCACATCCATGAAGAGCACCATTGAAAGGCTAAGGACATGGGATAGCAGAAGCCAGGTTCACGCGCCTGTTGATAGAAATTTGAGACAGGCCCTAAGTGATCTGAATAAATTAAAAGATAAAGTATCAATTCCAGCAAACGTTCTTGAGAAAGCAGCTTACATTTACAGAAAAGCATTAGAGAAAAAACTTGTTCGCGGAAGATCAATCTCTGCGATGATTGCAGCATCACTTTATGCCGCATGCAGGGATACTGAAACTCCCAGAACGCTAAAAGATGTTGCAGATGCTGCAAATGTGAAACGAAAAGACATTGCAAGATGCTACAGACTGTTGCATCATGAGCTGGAATTGAAAATGCCAGTTGTCGATTCGATTCAGTGTATTGCAAGAATTTCAAGCAAGCTTGAGATATCTGAAAAAACAAAACGATACGCAGTGAAGGTACTCAAAGAAGCACAAGAACGTAAAGAATCAGCAGGTAAGGATCCAATGGGTCTTGCAGCAACTGCACTATACCTCTCGTGTGTTAAGAATGGAGTATCAATTACTCAGCGAGACCTTGCAGAAGCTGCGGGCGTCACCGAGGTAACAATCAGGAATAGATACAAAGGACTAAAGGCAGATCAATCTCTAAATTCTTAATCAAGGTTCTGAATTTAAAAAACCAATTTCAGTATTCATGTTCGCTAAAATCGATTCCCAATCCTATCGTTGCAATGACGGTTGACTCGGTTGTCTGACATTTCATTTTTGAATCAGGCAGGAACTCTTTGAAAATCTCTTGTAACAATTGTTCTGTAAAGATTGACCAGTTACTTCCCAGTTCATGCTGAATGATAAAATGGTGCAATTCCCCGTCCACTCGATGATCTGACTTCATTCCAGATGCACGCATATAGTCCTCCAGGGTCTCAATGCATCTTTTCAAATCATATGTTCCCTTGATGAATAACACCGTGTCCTTAATTACTGGTTTAATCACGTCAATTATTTCATTTATCTCTGAGGCACTCATCTCAATTCCCAATATATCCAAAATTTTTTTCGGTACTGGGATCATTCCAATTTTATTTGCAAATCGATCCCATTCGATGTATCTTTCTAAAATTTGCCTGGCCATAACATTATGGGAAATGTTGTGATTCATTGCCTCGTTTTCAATTTCTTCTACCAACTTTACAGGAAAACGATAAGTGACACTGCGTGTTTTTTCTTTTTTTGGTAAATGTACCTGATGCTTCACTGTACTTGAGTTCAAATAGTACGTTCTTAAATGTTGGATTAGGCACAAAAATAATCCATTTCATTTAAACCCAGTTCTCAAAGATGATAATCGTGAATATTTTTAAAATTGATTTGGGCATTGATAATTTTGAGGGAACGTGAATGCAGGACATGACAGGAACTAATTCGAGATATGGGACAATATTGTGAAAATTGCGGAAAATTTATGAAAAATTCAGACATTACGCATTGCTCTGATGAATGTCTATTGGATATGATCAAAGACAGTAATTCAGTTGGCGAAAATAAAATCGATGCCATATCTTGGGTTGAAAAATCTGATCCGTGGATCTAGATCAAGATTCTCAATAATAGAAAATCTACTTAAAGTGTAACAAAATTATTTGAAATATGGGTGACGTAGTTCCAATACATTATCAGCTATCTTTTGAGCCGGATCTCAAGAAATTTATGTTTCATGGAACCAGTTCGATTTTCATTGATTGTAAAAAACCTACAAAAATAATCACAATGCATTGTGCAGAACTGAAGATTATGTCTTGTCAAGTAAAATCTAATGAAAAAATGGTCAAAGCAAATCCAAAAATTTTTGACAAAAAAGAAGAATTGCAAATTACGCTAAGTGAAAAAATCAAAGGCAAAGGCACGATTAACTTGGAATTTCAGGGAATTCTAAATGACAGACTTCTAGGGTTTTATCGTAGTCAGTACAATCAAAATGGAAGGACAAAATATCTTGCCACGACTCAATTTGAGGCCGCAGATGCTAGGCGTGCATTTCCTTGCTGGGATGAGCCTGAGGCAAAGGCAACATTTGATATTTCAATAATTGCAGACAATAAATTCACAGCAATTTCAAACATGCCAATTAAGTCAAAGAAAAAAATCGGCAACAAGACAATTTACAATTTTATGAAAACACCCGTCGTTTCAACGTATTTGATTTATCTGGGAGTTGGCGAATTTGAATATCTTACAAGCAAGATTAACAGAACACGAGTTAGAGTAATCACCACAAAGGGAAACAAAACCAAGGGTAAATTCTCTTTGGAATTGGCAAAAAAACTTCTTACATCGTATGAAAAATACTTTGGAATAAAATATCCATTACCAAAACTGGATCTGATTGCAGTTCCAGACTTTGCAGCAGGAGCCATGGAAAATTGGGGGGCAATAACTTTCAGGGAGACAATTTTACTCTATGATCCCAAAACATCATCCACCAGAACCAAGCAGTTCATCGCAGAAGTAATTTCTCATGAGATTGCACACATGTGGTTTGGAAACCTGGTTACAATGAAGTGGTGGAATGACCTATGGCTAAACGAAAGCTTTGCAACATTCATGGCAACCAAATTTGTAGACAAATTCTATCCCGAATGGGATCTGTGGAATCAATTTGTGGAGGATGCGATGAACGTTGCAATGGGTCTTGATTCCCTAAAGACAACTCATCCGATAGATGTCATAGTCAACTCTCCAGCAGAAATCAGAGAAATCTTTGATGCGATTTCTTATGATAAAGGCGGATGCGTGTTGCGGATGCTTGAACACTATGTAGGAGAGCCAAATTTCCAAAAAGGACTAAAGAAATACCTTTCAGATTTCAAATACAAAAATGCAAAAGGGCAAGACTTGTGGGATGCAATTGGCAAGGCATCCAAAATGCCCGTAACATCCATGATCAACACGTGGCTAAAACAGCCAGGATTTCCACTAATCGAGATCAATCAGGATGGGAATACCTTGAAACTCAAACAGAAACGATACTTGCTAGAGCCAGATAAAAAATTCAGTAAGGGATTGTGGTCAATTCCGCTGTCCATAGGATTGGAATCTGAGACGAGTAAGAAACTATTTTCCAAGAAGTCAATGTCTGTGAAATTGCCCAAAAATACAGTAGGCTTTGTTGCAAATTATGGTCGAAAAGGATTCTATCGTATCAAATATGACGAAGGGGTTCTTCTTGATTTGAAAATGCTGGTGGATGAAAAACACCTTCCCGCTATTGACCGTTGGGCAGTACAAAATGATTTGTTCTCCCTTTGCGTTTCAGGCGACGAACAGGTAAGAAACTACCTTGATTTTTCTGACGCATACTTTAACGAGGACAGCTATCTTGCATCAGTTAACGTCGCACATAATTTGGCATCATTGTATTTCCGTGCATTTAACGAACCGTTTGCAGAAGAGATTCGCGGATATGTTTTAAATTACTTTAGAAAGATTTTGTCCAACTTGGGATGGGAACCTCAAAAAACTGACAAGCATACAGACGCATTATTGCGCACGTTTGCAATTTCAGTACTGGGCAAAATGGATGACGATGATGTAACAAAAGAGGCCCTTACACGATACAACAAATTCCTAAAATCTCCAAATTCCTTGTCTCCGGATCTGATAGAAACGATTTGTTCGATTGCCGCATGGAACGGAGATGAAAAGACTCACGCCAAACTTGCCAAACTATACAAAAATGCCAAAACCACAGAAGAAAAGCTTCGTTTCTTGGGAGCCATGTGCGGATTTCAGGATAAAAAACTTCTTCGCAAATCTCTTGACTTTTCACAAACATCAGAAGTACGTTCCCAAAACATGCAGCTACCAATCATGAAGGTTGCAGGTAACCCATACGGCGATTTGGTTTTGTGGCCATGGCTGAAGAAAAATTGGAAGAAAATAAACAAAAAGGTGGGACATGGAAATCCACTCTTCAATAGAATTGTGGCAAGCATTACCGCGGTGGCTGATGATTCCATGGAAAAAGAAATCAAGACATTCTTCAAAAGCAACCCCACTCCAGGTACTGAAAGAACTCAAACTCAAACCCTAGAACGAATTAGAATAAACTCCAAATTCCTTAGACGTATGAGAAAAGAGTTCAAAGATGGCTAAAAAACTAGGACCACCAATCTTTCTCGGAGTTTTTACCGTGCTGGCCATCATCTTCTTGACTGGCGGCGGTACTGATGACAAAGATGAGATGCGCCAAACGCTTCAGATAGAGGCAGTCTACTATGATTCTGGACATGTGGAGGTATCCTATCTTGACAATTCAGACCAAACGGACTCCGTAATATTGGAGATTCTAGGGATGGATGATTCTTTTCAAATAACATTCCATGATTCAGAATTTATCGAAATCATTCCATTTCCAAACGTGCCAAAATATGGTTGGGCAATCCATCCAATCGTAATGGAAGTAGAGCATGAGGAATTTGGACACGTTCAACTAAAAACAGAGATACATTCTGTTGATGAGCCCATCCCAAATACAATTTATTCCAGACCTTAGATCAACAAACAAGATTTTATTGTACTTCCCAAATCCTATTGTAAGTTGGAACTACTTGCAGATCTAAAAAAGGGAAAGCGGGGAGTCATAGCCAAGGCAATCAGCATCGTAGAAAACGATCAGACGGAGGCAAAGAAACTTTTAAAGACAATTTTCAAGGATACAGGTAATTCCATCATCATCGGGATTACAGGTCCTGCGGGAGCCGGAAAAAGTTCATTAATTAACAAGACAGCAATGGAGCTAAAAAAATTAGGTACAAAACCTGCGGTATTGGCAATTGATCCCACCAGTCACCTTACGGGAGGTGCAATTTTAGGCGACAGGGTCAGAATGACGGAATCTACAGATTCTGGAACTTACATTCGAAGTATTGCTTCACGAGGAGCATCAGGTGCAGTATCTCGCTCACTGCGTAACAGTATTCGGGTTTTAGAGTATGCAGGATTTAATCCAATTATCATTGAGAGTGTGGGAGCAGGACAAACCGAAGTGGAGATATCAAACATTGCAGACATTACAGTAGTAGTTTTCAATCCAAATACAGGTGACAGCATTCAGACAATCAAATCAGGACTGACTGAAATTGGGGACATCTACTTGGTTAACAAAAGCGATCTTGCCGGAACAAACCAATTATTTGATGCAGTCCGGGATTTTATAGGCGATTCTGAGAGAAGTCCAGTCATCCTAAAAACATCAGTAAAGAAGAATTCAGGAATCAAGGTCTTTGCAAAGACTCTGAAAGACATGATGACTGCAAAAAAGAAAACACAGAAGGACAAGTGCCTTGAACGACTTGAAGTGGAGCTAAAAGATATTGTTTTAAATAACATTAAAGAAAAGATGGATAATATGCTAGATTCTGATAAAACCTTTTCAAAATATCTTAAAAAATTACAATCAAAAGACGTAGATCCATTCCAAGCTGGTGATAAAATTACAAAATCATTGTTAAAGTGATAACATGGCTGCAAAAAAATCAAAAAAATCAAAAGGTCCTGAAAAGAAAATCTTTACGGATTCCACATATCCGGTAAAGCGAATCTATCAAAAGTCTTCTAAAAAGAGAACTGCAGAAGATGCAGGAAAATATCCATTTACCAGGGGAATTCATCCCGGAATGTTCCGTGAAAGATTTTGGACCATGAGACAGTATTCGGGATTCGGAGATGCCAAACTTACCAACGAGCGATTCAAATTCATGCTTGAAAAAGGCCAAACGGGTCTTAGTATGGCATTTGATCTTCCCACTCAGATAGGATATGATTCGGATTCGCCGCAAGCTGAAGGCGAAGTAGGAAAAGTCGGAGTATCCATCACGTCAATCAAGGATATGATGACAGCATTTGACGGGATTCCTTTGGGCAAAGTAAGCTCATCCATGACAATCAATTCGACGGCATCCACATTGCTTGCATACTACATCGCAGTAGGTGAGGCACAGGGATTCAAGAGCAACGAGCTTCGAGGAACCACTCAAAATGACATCCTAAAAGAATACATTGCAAGAAACACCTACATCTACCCTCCAGAACCATCGATGCGACTAATTGGTGACATGATAGAGTATTGTGCAGAAAAGGTTCCATCATGGTACCCCGTTTCAATATCAGGATATCATATGAGAGAAGCTGGATGTACGGCCACTCAAGAAGTTGCATTTACGTTGGCCAATGCAATCGCATACATACAAACTTGCATTGACAAAGGATTAAAAATAGATGACTTTGCTCCACGTCTTTCGTTCTTCTTTTGCTGTACCATAGAGTTCTTTGAAGAAGTTGCAAAGTTCAGAGTTGCAAGAAAGATCTATGCAAAAATTCTAAAAGAAATGTTTCATGCAAAGAATCCCCGTTCACTTCAATTAAAATTCCATACACAGACAAGTGGAGAATCCCTGACAGCACAGCAGCCAAACAACAACATAGTTCGTGTTGCCATTCAAACAATGGCTGCAGTTGCTGGCGGCACTCAATCGCTTCATACTAATTCTCGAGATGAGGCTCTTGCACTTCCAACTCAGGAATCCGCAAAGATTGCACTCAGAACCCAGCAAATCGTAGCCCATGAAAGCGGCATTACAAAGACAGCAGATCCTCTTGCAGGATCATATTATCTTGAGGAACTATGTGACCAAATTGAGGCCGACGTATGGAAATATCTTAAGAAAATACAAAAAATGGGTGGTTCTGTCAAGGCAATTGAGAAAGGATTTTTCCAATCCGAAATAAGAGCAAACGCATATCGCCTCAAAAAAGAAACAGATAGGCAAGAGAGAATCATCGTAGGGGTAAACAAGTATTCTGAAGAAGAAGAACAACCCGACTTGCTAAGAATTGACGGTAGAATTGAAGTTCAGCAAAAGAAGACACTCAAAAAACTAAGAGATTCCAGAGACGCAAAGAAATTGGAAAATGCATTGTCAGCAATGAAGAGCGCAGCAGACACCGAGGAAAACCTCATGCCCTACATAGTCACAGCAGCCAAGGCATTTGCAACGACTGGTGAAATCAGCAATACGTTCAGAGAAGTGTTTGGCGAATACCGTCCTAAAGAAGTCTTCTGAGTAGCACTTTCAACATTTGATTATACCGTGTATTTTTTAATGGTTGTTGAGCGTCAAGGTATCCGCCTATATCGTCCTAAGACCATATGATGAAAAGAAGATAAAATCGCCATTGATACAGTGACACAAGACGATACTCTCAAAGATTGACACCGATGATCGAATTCAGACCATTCGGTAAGATTCAAGAGATAATTTACGTAGTACGATGTGTGGAATTATTTATTCTTGTAATTCGGCTAGTTTTTTTCTGGCAATTAGTACGTATCTCGTTAATTGTGATGACACATTTGGATTAATCTTAATTGCTTTTTCATAGCATTTTATGGCTTGAGTATATTTTTTAAATGATTCTCTATTTATGTAAAAAAACTAGAATGGGATGAAATCATCCACGGATGTGACAATTATCACGCCCTTGCTTTCACCACCGATGGATTTCTTTATCGCCTCAGATGTGGTTTGAACCTTGTCGGATTCTACGACTGTAGCTATTATTTTTCGGGGAACATATGCAAAATTCATGGAACTTGTTCCTCCACGAGCACGTGACATTTCCTTTTCTTTTCCGGCACTTTTTACATCGTATATTATTGCATCCAGATTCAATTCTCTTAGAGACACAACAACAGCATCCACTTTTTCATTTTTTACCAGTACGGCCAATCTTTTCATTGCTGACTTTCATCATCTATCATATTTAACATTGTGAAAACGTCCTCAATTGCAAGGCGATTTGAAACTGTCTGTGAAAAGTGGGCTAGATCTTGTTCAACTGGTTTCACAATAACCACTTGCTCATAAGCAAAATTCGCCCATCCATCAAAAAAGCATCTACGATGATCATTACCTGTATCCGTTGCAAGAAACACCTTTCGTTTGATGAATGTAGGATCATGAATGCCCGTTGGCATCATCGAAAGTGTGTGTGACATGTTGTCCACAGGGTAAGAATTGATAATTTTTCTAGAGTGACCGATAATCTCATATCTCATGAGTTCTCATACCATGTAAATTGCCAAAATGGAACTGCAAGAATTGTGACATGCCGATCATCACAATGGACCAAAGTACTATCATGAGATGCCCCAATTGCAGGAAAACTATGGTGAAGATTTCAGATTAGAATCATTCTAGGAAGTCAGGGCGATTGCCGTGGTGTATGTACGAGCGAATTGATTTCAGACAATCCATCATCTCGTTGACAACAGCTAACGAGCGATGTTTCACTAACTTCCTATTAGGTTACGTCAAACTGTGATTTAACATTTCTTTACAATTTATATCACGATTACCTGCCCATTTAGGCTCAATCACGCCTAGTCCATGACCTCATGATTTGAAACATACTAAACTGCGATACTGAAGCCTACACAAAGGTTATGCTCCATCACTTTGAGGAATGAAACAAAAAGTCGTTTTTCAGGAAGATGATGCGGTGTTGCACCAATCCACAAGTAAGACTTCAGGGAACGGGTGCTTCATCAGGATTCAGGCATTGCATTGAGGAAGTTGATTCGTTCAAAATTGGAGTTTTGGAACAACTGAAGCTGTGAATGTGGAGAAGACGTGAAGTGCGTTCACGATTATGTCATTGAGACGACGGACTAACAAAAAAGGAGGCAGATTTTCTTGAGAATTTCATTGTTTGGAACAGATTAACGAGAGTTTGACGTTTAATCTATTTGTTATAATAATTAATCAAGCATCTTTTGAGAATTAAAATTATTCATGAAAACTACGATTTTGTTATTTTACGAATAGATTATTTTAACAATATTTTCTTTAGAAAATAAATATTTGTTAAATTTAATATTGTTTCACATGATAGTTGTATAATAAAAAAGGATTATCATTTAAATATATCAAAATAATATTTTGTGTATGAAGGTTGAATCATAATTGGCAACGGCATATGTTCTCATAAACTGTGAGCTAGGTTCTGAAGAAGAAGTAATTTCAGAATTAAAATCCATTGAAAGTGTAAAGGAAGTACATGGAACCTTTGGCGCATATGATATCTTGGCCAAAATAGAGTCGGGTCAAGTGGAAGCACTACGTGAGACCATCACTTGGAAAATTAGAAAGATTCCAAAAATTCGTTCAACGCTTTCGTTGATGGGAATAGATGGGCAATAATAGTTTAGGTGTCAAGATGGCAAAGGCTCATGTTTTAATGAATTGTGAATGAGATCTGAAAGAAATAACCTCTCTTCATTAGATGTAATCGATGATGATGATTAATCACGGGGTACACTTGGTCTCCACGATATTGTGGCAAAGGTAGAATCTGATTCAGAGAAAAGAATGTGTTATTTCGGCCATGTATCCAGAGTTGAACTGACACTTGCCAACGTCAAGAATACCGCAAAGTATCCAATGTGAGTAGTACCGATGTCCGTATACGAAAAGTGAAGGGACATTAAAAAATAACCTTGCTTAGGGACCTAACGTAATAGACAATTCCGTCGCTTGGGCTCTAAATTTGTCCTGACATGTATCATTCATTATCGAGATAACATTACACCATGATCGAGATAAATGTCATCCATGACGGTTCAAATTCTCTGCGACATGATTGTATGTCTTGATTAAGATAAACAAGGAAAAAGATGTCATTTTTCTTAAAGCGTCAGTCACTGACTTTGCAGATTCTCTAGGTTATTGCGAATACAAAATCCCATTGTCAATAAAAGGAGTAAAGCCAAGACCCACACAGTCTCTCATTTTGGGTACAAAAGCACATCATGCAGAAGAAAAATACGAGCAGGAACACGCAGAATTAGAACAGGTATCAATTGAACAAATCACAGACAAGGAAAATGATATTGAGTTTGCACGAGAGAACATCTATTCAACATTGATGATGCCTTTTGAGTTTCTATCTGAAAACGTACTGCTCACGCTTTCAGGCAGAATTGACAAAATTCTGCGAGTCGATGAGACGCTGGTAGTGCAAGACGACAAGTTTGCAGGAAGACCGCAGACTTATGATGATAAGACACAGCCATATCCAAGTCAGCTGCTACAGGTTTTGGCATATCTTAATTCCAGTTATTCTGCAAAGAGAAAACCGAGTCATGATGATTTCTTTGAAATGCCTCATTCTCGAAAAAAATGGCAGATAAGGATTTGTGACAGAAAAACAAGAGAGCAATATAAAATATTTTCAGATTATCAGGATGCATTTTCTCTGCATTACTTGCACGTGTCACTGCAGAAATTTGCAATGATATCTCTCGAAATGAGCGAGCCTGAACATCATAACAGTGTACACAAATGTAATGCATGCAATTTGAAATCTTTTTGTGATTATAAAATTTAGAAAGAAAACGGACCATTAGAAGATAAGGTAAAGGTAAACCTACAAGCTTATTTTCAAACGCAAAGAAGCCATGACATGTAGACATGACTAATCAGACATCAGAAGATGCGAACTTGCGAGAAGAGTGTTCAAATACAATTAACCCGTATAGAATGTTGTTATGATATACAGGGTATTCCAAAACGAACAATTTCTAGGAACGTTTCCAGATAGATCTGCATTTCAGGAGGCGTATTCAGGAGAGAATCCAAATTCCCCAACCAAAGGAGACAAAATATCGTTGGATGAAAAGACGTACATTGTAAAATGGTACACGGAACATGATTCAGAATCATTTACGGAAAATGAATTTCATCAGAAAGAAAACGACTGGTTTGCAGACATTATTGTAAAATAATTCATCAAATGAAGGTGATAGCGTGCAAGTACTAATTGTAAAAAATATACGTAAACATGCATGTCAAAACATACACTAGAGATAATTCAAAACATGAAAAAATGAAGTTAAATATCCCAAGCTCGTTGTATTGCAGTGAGCAGAATGTTGTCGGCATGTCCCTTGCACGAATAGCAAGACACCCGATTGCAAATATTATTGCCACACCCGCAACAGCTCCAAATAAGCCATACTAGCTTCTGCCATATTTTTCGCAAATTTTAGGAAATGCTTAATATTTTGTCGTCAGCCATACATTCGGATAGAAAACGAAGAATCCATGCTTAAAATAAAACGCTTAAAATATCCAAACAATAATGGATACTAGATGAAGATTGATCATGTTGCAATTGCAGTAAATGACGTGGAAGAAGCATCCAAAATATATCAGCAAGCATTGGGTGCAGACAGCATAGAATTTGAGACGGTGGAGTCCGAGGGAGTCAAAGTTGCAATTATTCATTTGGAAAATGGCAGAGTAGAGTTGATGCAACCTACCAACGATAGCAGCCCCATTAAGAAATTTCTAGATAAAAAAGGCGAAGGATTACACCATTTGGCATTGGAAACGGACAACATAGAGGGCGAAGTAGAGCGCATGGAAGGTTGTGGGATACAATTTTTGGGTAAAATCAGATCAGGTTCTGCCGGAACCAAAGTTACTTTTATTCACCCAAAATCATTGCATGGTGTTTTGGCAGAATTATGCTCTCATCCTAATTGATGTGCGGATAAGAAAATAAGTCGAGAATATACCCTAACCTGTAAACTGTTTTACTATCACGCGTCTGCCAAAGACTAATGCGTTCTTGGATAATGCCTAGAATTTTGTGTTGACGTTAGTATCAAGATAAGGGTCTTGCGCATCATCAGGATCACCGAGTGCATCATCCACCATGAGCAGCCTGTCGATGATTGACGGGTTTGCCTCCAATTCCTTTTGCTGCTTTTCCTCGTCGCCTTCCTTCTCAGGATGCCTGAACTTTAGAACGGGCGGATTCCGTTTCCAAACTTTAGATCCCCTTTCTGTAGATAATTCGACCACCTATGGAATTTGCATAGATCTCCTACAATACCAGGTAGTCCAGATCCTGATGCTGGCTCATGAAGAACCTTGGAAGAATGTTCTTTGATCTCTTCTGGGTCAACTGTGCGGCCGATAGTGTTCTGGGTTTCTTCGTTACTCAAGATGATATTATGTCTGAAATCGAGCCTAGAAACGGGTTGTTTGTAATGTATTCTTGGATTTCATGATTGTCACTTTACGAAATATTAGATGATTTTAAAAGACATTGTATGAGAAACAGATTAGAATAAGTGTGAAGCCTTGAAAATCAAGGCATATTATGGCATTTCGTCTCTGGAGATTCTCGCTCCGACTGTCTTCGGGGACATCATTATAATTTAGAACACAAAGTAAATGATCCGTATTCTTGAAAGTCATGTATGTGCTAACTTCTTTTTGCATTTATCACACCTGTTTTCTACAACATCCCAAAAATCAGAATGTGTATGTTCTTTACATTGTGATGCACCGTCATCTTGGAAGATCATCTTTTTTCTTGTTGCAGTCACATGAACAGTATGATACCTTTCCCAATGTTACCTGAAACACTTCGCAGACATCATGTGAACCGTCATGACATGCCTGGCATTTCCATTTGTTTTCAATTGTCATCCTATCTCAATTTTCCCTATTGAATATGATCATGACAATCACACTGACACCCTTTAGGGCACATGTCATGAACTCCCAATAAACACCAAATAGATTTCTTCATCGTACTACCTTCATTTTATTATGATTTTGCAGAGGGTATATTTTGGTTCAGGTTGTCTCTCTTTATTCAGGATTATCAGATACTCCTACCGTAAGCTTGTTTTCCTTCTCATATTACTTCCAAAACTTTTCCTCGTTTCTCACATACTTTACGAAAAGTATCAGCGTGTTGATACCCGGCCTCCATGTACTCTGTCAACCTTGCCGCCGTCAGTTTTTTCAATTATTTCAACTGCATGAAACGGTTGCTTATATTTTTCTTGTTTAGAGGGTTTAGATGATAATGGATAACTATTCAGTTTAGGTTGAGGTACATTTGTCTTAGTGGAACTATTTTGTTTATTCTTTTTACTAGTAGGAGATTTCTTTTTTGAAACGGTCTTCTTTTTCTTTTTTACAGTAGATGCCAAATAATGATTGGACAGAATTTAGCGTAAAGAAAAGTATTGTTTAAAAAGCATAAAAAGTGAAAAGAGAAAAATGATTACCGACGTTTTTTAGAAGTTGTTCTTCTGGACTTGCCTGATTTTTTTACAGGTTTCTTTACCGTTGTTTTCTGCTCGGCTGTTCTTCTCTTCGGTCTAGTGGTTCGTTTTTTCGTAACTGTCTGTCTAGTGGTTCGTTTTCTCGTGACCTTTTCTTTAATGATCTTCAGTGTCACGTTACCCCTATCAAATTTGATGGTACTTCCTCTGTTGAGAAGTGATACCTGTTTTGGGGTAACTGTTACACGTAGACCAGTTGCAGGTCTCGGTGGAAAGCAGTTCAAATCACAACAATAAAGCGCATACATCTTGTTGAGAGGGACTGCTCTTGGATACGTTCCTCCAGCAATACAACTGGCTCTCCAATCTCGAATTAATCGTGCCAAGTTTGGATCGTCGTACGCTGCAGGTCCGAAATATTCACAACCCATGAGATTTCTAAATTTGTGAGAACTTAAGTATATTGAAAAACAGGGAAGTTAAAAATTTCCCATCGCATAGTTGATTTCGGATTGCTCTGTCAGTTGTGACCCCACATGATTTCCTAGCAAATCAATTTTCAATCCCAACTGAATACATCCATGTATGGATAGTTTCCATGCGATTCCCATATCGTTGTGTTTCCCTGTTGGATGATCAAATGATTCCCGTCCTGATTTGGTGAGTAGCATCTCCTCGTGTTTTAATTATGTAATCAGTTCTCGTACTAGTTCGGCCTTGCCAAGATCCTTAATGCTTGCGGGATTTGGGAATGTGTATCCCTGTTTGAGAATTGATAATCCGTCGTCTTTTAGCATCTTTTGCTGCCTGGGTGAGCCGGATTTACTAGCCATTTTATTCACGTCTTCCTTCAAGTGTGAATATCATTTTACCATCTATTCTGATTGTGACTTATGACGACTGTTCATATGTTTTTTCAAGGTGTCAGGATCATCAAATTCTTCATGGCAAAATTCGCATACTTTTAGTTTGGACGAACCGCAAACGCATCCAATAGTCAGATATCTTCCACACACTTGGCAAAGTAACTCATTTGTCAATCCAATCTACTCCAGACAAACGGACAATTATAAAATTATGTGTTTTCAAATCCCCACTGATTAATTTTGTTGGTTTCATTTCTCAACATCCAGAATTTCTTTAAGCAAGCAAGTCTCGTTTAGATTTTAATTCTGCAAAATTAGAATCACTATTCATAGATGCAAGGGTTCCTTCATACTTCTTGACAAACTCATCATGTTGGTTAAATTCACCCTGTAATTTTGCCTGAATTATACTGGCTTTGACCAATTCATCAAATTTATCCTTGCGTACGTAAGGCATTATGGACTTTCTCCACGCTTTGTATTCTTGATCCACATATCCACAGCATCAATGAATGCCTCTTGCATGGTCAGTCCTCTTTTTTTGCGTTTAATACAAACGTCTTTAGAAGATTTTCATCAATCTTTTCATCAGCCATGTTTTCTTTCTCCATCAAGTGTATTCAAGACTCTTATTCCATCAGATTCAAGCGAATCTGTGAAAAAGTGCAAGAATTGTGGACTGGAATATGTCGATGATGTTCTGCAGTGTACCCATTGCCATTTTAACATAGAGAAACGTTCCATCTAGTTTGTTTGTCGGGCCAAGTATGAACCCCCTGTAAGCCATCATCCAAATCATAATCGATTGACTCCTGCGGTCTTTTCATATTGCATTTTTTACAACTACACAGGTCATTGCATACCCTTCCTCGACTCCGTAAGTTACAACTTCATAATTATGAGCATGCATGATCATGGGACATTAAACACTCTTGTTTGTCAGATGTATTCAGTCAAAATCAAGATGCCAACAATTGCAAGACCCACAGAAAACCAAAAATTCCTTTTCTTAAAAACGGAGGTTTTTGGTTTTAATTTCTTGTCTTTGCTTGACAGTATATTTTGGTGACAGTAAAGACAGAAAATTTGATTCTCATGTTTTTTTGCGCCGCCATTTTTCCATACCAGTTTTTCGCACTGTGTGCATTTTTCATTGTATGGTTTTTCAATTATCACGATACAGTCTTTACACAGATTCATGCTGCAATCATGTTCTTTGTAGTGAGTTATTTTTCCTGCCTCTGTATCGGATCTATCACATCTTTCACAATCCATTTTTTTATCTTACAGGAAAGATGCACTTGACTTATTTATTCTCTGAGTTTTTTATTTAATGCGATCACCATCTTCAATTTAATTAAAAAAAATATTGACGAATAGTTGACACAATCCAAACCTAATGTAGAAATACCCTGTTTTTATTACGAAATACATGAAGACCCTGTGTAAATGCGGTTGTGAGTCTCCTCTGACTGATTATGAATATAGAAAATGGAGCGGATACAAGCGCGGTCATAAACCTTTACCCTGATTCGTTTTACGGTGAATTGTGATTTCTCAGCTTTGAGAAGAAATACTGCAGGTGCAATAAAGACAGGATTTGAAAAGATGACCAATATGGCATGTCAGCAGTGTCACTAGTCACACTTACTAGATCCTCATCGTAAAAGTGCCACTAGCGACATCGTATTCAAGATCATTTACTAATTAGAACATTTGGCAACTTTGGCAAAATCGCTGCCAAAAATTCCTTTAATTCCTCACCCTGTTTTTCAGGTGCGGTATTCTCCCAGATTTTTAATTGGTTGAATTTTGCCAGTCCATAGAAAAGATCCTTATCCTCATCGCTGAATTCATCATGACCTTTTTTGTTAGTTTTTCCACGCCTACGCAATACCCCTTGCCTTCCTTCAGATTCCTCCTGGTATTCAATGATGATTTTGTTTTTGAAATCTATCAGGTCAGGTACAAATTGACGAAAGCCTTTTTTTCTATAATCCGCAGCCTGTTCTTCTGTCAAGGACGGCACTTTTTTCCATGTTCCAAACTCATCGATCACTATTCTTGTTTTGCCCTCCTTGGTATCAGTATCAATTATGAAATTATATTGATTATTTTCATCAATTTCTTTTATCTGCTGATGAATGTGAAATAATTTTTCAAGATCTTGAATTCCCAAGAACTTATTCACAGATTAGAGTATTTGACCGGAAGGTTATCCCACTATACCAATATGATCTGAATAATCAACTACTCCATCATTTTCAAAGTATCAGAAGCCGTGATAATCCCGATAATTTTTGATTTTTTTGAGACCAAGATACATTTTGAGTATCTGATTAACGGAACCAAGACGTTTGCGGGCGTATTCCAATCTACCATGGGTGGAACGGGCTCCATCGTATCTTCCAGTTTAGATTTTTTCAGTTCTGCCTCACCTAGATCTGCCAGATGCTTTACGATTCCGTCTTCGGATATCATTCCAACCACATCTGAATCGTTAAAAACTGGAATCTGACTGATTGACGATTGATGCATTTTTTTGATTGCATCATGAAGCGTGTTTGTAGGCTTTAGCTTTACAATGTCAGTACTGCAAAAATCTCCTGCCGTATGAGAAGACGATTCTCCTTCTAGTTTTGAAAGATTTTCAAAGATCTTCTTTGCCGTTTCATAGCTTGGCTTACTTCTTCCAGACTCTATCTGGTTGATCATTGATGTGCTAACTCCGGTCATACTTGCAAGTTTCTTTTGGGTAATTCCTATTTTCAGCCTAATTTGCTTTATAGAATCAATTCGAGGCAGCAATACATTTTACCACAGATTGTTTGGTTTTAAAAATTTCTTTTCAGATGGCTCGTTAAAATTGGCCATCATTTTTAAAATTTCATTTGAATTGTGTCTTTTCTTACACATGTCTAAAGTGTCTTTTCTCACGACAACCATTGGTGAGAGACATCCCAGCGAAGAAAAATTTTGGAATTCACCAGACACGTTATTCCAAATCCAACAGACTAGGATACAAAACATGCCATGCTAGCGGATGTATGATTTTCAAATTTGTTATACTGCAATGATTTAGAATAGTCTCAATTATGGTGTGTTCTATTTCTTCTTGGGTTTGGCCTTAGATTTTGCTTTTTTTGGTTGCTCGATTGCAGCTTGTGCTGCTGCGACGATAGCAATTGGGATTCTATGTGGCGATGCACTGACATAGCTTAGACCCTCACCATGGCAAAATTTAATAGAATTTGGATCTCCACCATGCTCTCCGCAAATCCCGACTTCCATGTTTGGTCTTAATCCCCTACCGGCAGATATTCCCATCTTAATCAGACTGCCAACACCATTGACATCAATTGATTGGAATGGATTTCGCTCAAGCAATTCCTTTTCCATGTATTCCGGAAGGAATTTTCCTTCGACATCTTCTCTGCTGAAACTGAATGTTCCCTGCGTTAGGTCGTTGGTGCCAAAACTGAAAAATTCTGCTGTTGTCGCAAGTTCATTTGCAGTAAGTGCGGCCCTTACAACCTCAATCATCGTTCCAAAGTTAATTTTTAATTTCATTTTGTATTTTGCTTCAGTTTCTTTCTTTATTGCATCATAGATTTTTTTGATATGGTTTAGTTCTGCAAGACTGCTGATTTGCGGAATCATGATTTGCGGATGTGCCTTGACTTTTTTCTTTGTCAACACCACTAACGCTTCAAACACGGATCTGATTTGCATCTCATAAATTTCAGGGTACGTGATTCCCACCCTTACTCCCCTGTGTCCCATCATGGGATTGATTTCTGCAAGTTCTCTTGCTCTCTTTAACACAACTTTTGCATTGTTTGCCTCATCTGAATTTCCGCTTGACTCCAATTTCCGAATCTTTTCAACTAATTCTTCAGGATTTGGCAAGAATTCATGTAAAGGTGGATCCAACAATCGAATTGTTACCTCATAGCCTTCCATTGCTTTTAGAATCTCAATAAAGTCACTTTTTTGTAATTGGCCTAACTTGTTTAAGATCTTGTTTCGTTCTTCAATGTTTTCAGCCATGATCATCTCTACAAACAAGTTGATTCTATCACTGCCGTTGAACATCCTCTCTGTTCTGCACAATCCGATCCCCTGACCGCCAAATCTTCTTGCAAGTTTTGCGCCTTCCGGAGTATCGGCATTTGCCCTAATTCCCAATGTTTTTGTTTTCTGCGCCCATGCCAAAATTTGTTCAAAGTCTTTTGTCATTTTTGGCTCGACTGTTGGAATATCTCCGACATAAACCGTGCCTTCACTTCCGTCAATGGAAATTGTTTCTCCGGCCTTTATCGTAATCCCATTTGCGACACAGGTCTCATCGTCATAATTAATTTTTAATTCTGGACAACCTACAATGCATGGTTTACCCATACCTCGTGAGACAATTGCCGCGTGTGATGATTTTCCACCCAAGCTGGTCAATATTCCTTCTGATGAAAAGAATGCAGGGACATCTTCGGGTTTGGTTTCTTTCCTTACCAGGATGACTTTGTTTCCTGCGTCTCCTAACTCTATTGCCTTCTTTACATTAAATTCAACTATCCCGCTTGCAGCCCCTGGAGACGCAGCGATTCCTTTTGCCAATAGCTTGTAATCTTTAACTTTTGACTCATCCATCGTTCTATGCAGTAGTGCTTCTAATTGCTGTGCAGGTATTCTTGTAAGTGCTTTATTTCTATCAATCAATTTCTCTTTTACCATGTCTACGGACGTTTTTACCAATGCAGATGCACTCATCTTTGCGGTTCGTGTTTGAAGCAAATAGAATTTTCCTTGTTCGATTGTAAATTCGATATCTTGAGGTTCTCTGAAATGTTTTTCCAGCTTGGCACATGCATTGCTTAATTCCTTGTGTGATTTTGGCATATCTTTTTTTAGCAATTCAATACTCATTCCTGTTCTTACCCCTGCAACGACATCCTCTCCTTGAGCATTGATTAGATATTCACCCTCGATCTCTTTCTTGCCATTATGGCCATTCCTTGTAAATACAACCCCTGTCGCACTGTCATCGCCCATGTTTCCAAATACCATCGTAACCACATTGACTGCAGTCCCATTGGCGATGTCTTTGGTGATGTTATTTTTTTCACGATAGACTATTGCTCTCTCACCCATCCAACTTTTGAAGACAGCTTCAATTGACAATATCAGTTGTTCGTCAGGAGAATCTGGAAATTTCCTTTTGGTGTGGTCTTCACAAATTTTCTTGTATTCAGATACAACTACTTTTAATGATTCTACGCTTAGCTTGCTATCATCGACAACCCCTTGCTTGGTTTTTGCCGATTCTAATACTTCATCGAATTTCTCATCATTTACTCCAAAAACGACTTTTCCAAATAACTGGATAAATCTTCGATAAGAATCCCATGAAAATCTTGGATTTTTTGTCTGCTCTGCAAATCCCTTGACTGTTTTTTCGTTTAATCCTAAATTCAGAATGGTATCCATCATTCCTGGCATCGAAATTGCGGCACCGGAACGAACCGAAACCAACAGAGGATTTTTTGTAGAATTCCATTTCTTACCGGTCTTTTTTTCCATTTTTGAGATATTTTTCATTACTGCGGGCATCACATCTTTTGGAAGTGTTCTGTTGTTATCATAATACTTGTTACAAACTTCAGTTGTGATCGTAAATCCTGGCGGTACTGGAAGTTTTAATCGAGTCATTTCGCTCAATCCTGCTCCCTTTCCACCCAGAAGCATTTTCTTTTTACTGTCTGCCTCTTCAAATGCATAAACGGGCTTGTTTTTTACCATGCAGAATTGGATAAATTATTTGGCTTTTTAAACTAATGCCTTTGAAAATTCTGAAATAATTTTATTCCAACTTTTTGCTTTGATAATTCCACTTGCAACCAAGATCCCCTCTGATCCTAATTCAGATGCCTTGGATACATCTTCTCCAGACACAATGCCTGCACCGCAAAGCAATTTCGTCTTATTCTTTGAGCCATTTACTATGTTTGCAGCTTTTGCAATCAGTTCAGGTTTTTCTGTAGAAACTGCTTTGCCAGATCCAATCAACTCTGGAGGTTCGATTGCAATGTAATCTGGATTTAGCTTGAGATATTTTTTGACTTCTGCGACATCTTTGACACACAAAATGGAGATCATCTTTAGTTCGCTTAATTTTAAAACTAGTTTTTCAATTTCTTTGCTTGAAATCCGGTGTTCACTGTGATTGATCAGTGATCCTTTCACTTTGGATTTTTTCAACAGTTCAGGAATTACAAATCCTGTCGTGCTTCCAACTTTGGAATCATCTATGTGTTGAGCAAGAATTGGAATTGATCTGTTTGATACCAGTCCAATTAGATGCTGTGGTGGCGAAATTGCAATTTTTACTTTATATTTTTTAGAAACTTTCTCAGCTATTTTTACAAATTTGATTATTTTATCTCCCGAAATTTCTTCATAATTCTTGCAGTTAATCACAAACATGCATCCGTCTAAAAACCACTATTTTATAACCTATTGTAAAATATTCTAAATTCTTAATTTTTTGTTCAAATCGAATTATTTTACTTTGCCTTTAATTTTACATCATACCTTCTCTTCATTCCCAACACAATCATCATCAGAATGACTGCAGCAACGTTTGTGCCTATGATAAACACATCAGAAACTATGATCCCGTAAATTAGCCAGAGAATTGCCCCTGCAGAGATAAAAATCATCAGGAATTTTGAGACATCTTTGAGACTTTTTGTCTTGTATCCCTTGTAGATTTGCTCCACCCAGCCTGAGAGAATTAGGACTCCGGCAGATACTCCCAGTATGGTCAATAGCATTCCGTCAATTTCCATATCCTATTCTAGCTCCAAAAGAATTCATCTAGTCCTGTTTGTTTTGGCTTCCCCAGCATCGTATCAAAATCCAAATCCATGGACGAGGTAATCTGTTCCAACGTGGACTCCAGGAATTCCATGTATTTCTTAGAATCAATTTCCTCTTTCTTTGCAAGCTCTACTGGCTTTACACCAGGTTTGTTCAGGGTTTTGATAAACGAGATTTTGTCTCCTTTCTTTATCTCTCTGATTGACTCCAGTTGCTTTGCCGCCCTGATATGTTGAGGGATTGTTTTTACATATTCTGACGGTGCCTTGCTAAGCATTACGTTAAATGTCAAATCTTCCAACGGGATTTCCTTTGCCTCCACTTTTTTACCGCATATGGAAATCTTTTCAGAGATTTGCTGCTTTGCATTTACAAAGTCATCCATTGTTTGTACGTTTGATAAAATTTCAACGAGTTCATAAAATAATTTTTTGATGAATGCAGGTGTATGTGATTTTTTTCCAGTTAAGCCCTTGACATCTACCTTACCAGACTTTGTTACACCGAGATAGTTTTTCTTTCGGTTGCTTAACACGCAGTATCTGTATGTCTTGTCAATTTCCAAATCCACACCGTGATCTTTTTTTGCTTGCTCAATGACAATCTGAATTTGCTCTTGTGTCGGCTTTTTAAGAAATAGCGAATCAGTGTCGCCGTATAAAACTTCTATTCCAATAGCTTCACATTTCTTAATTGTCTCCAAAATTGTATGCCTTCCTATTGCGGTTGTAGCTTCTGCCACGGGTAGAAAATATAACGGAAATATTTCAGCACCCATTACCCCATAGCTGGCATTCAGAATCACCTTGAGTGCCTGACTGACCACGGTATATTGCTGTCTCTGATCATCTGTAAGAGTTTCCTTTTTTGACAGGCTCTTGTAATAGTTGACTCTCAAGTCTCGCAATGAGCCTATGATCAACGATGTCAGACCATTTTTCTTCGAGCAAGCCCAGTGATTGGTCTGCGGAATAATTTCTTTTTTACATTCCTCATGAGTGCACCTAACGGTCTCGTAAGACAAGTTTCTGACCTTGATTATGCTGGGATACAGGCTTGCAAAATCCATTACCACGACATCGAAATGAATTCCTTCTTTGGGCTCTACGACCAAGCCTCCCCGGTATTTTTTATCCTTGATCACAGCATCAGACATTACTCCCTCTGATCTTCTCTGAAGCTCTTCTCGTTTTGGAATTATACAGTTTCGTCGTCTGTGCTCATAGTACAGCAAACTCCTAATCCATTGGGATACGCCAAGCCTTGCAATGTCATCCATGGGCATTCTTCCAATCCTTGCAATGATGACAAGAATGTCAATCAGCAGATCCTTGTTGAAGCTGGTAAGCTCATACGTCAGCAGTGCATCATTGTAGCAGTAATTTGCAGTTTGATACAGAGACAGTTCGTCAAATTCCAAACCGTAATCGATCTTCTCTTTTCCCAGCAATGCCTTGGATACGCTGTTTAGAGAAAAGTCGGTATATTTTTGACTGAATACGTAGATTTGAAACGAGCGATTTGAAAGAACCTTGTACAAGTCAAGATGAACACCCTCTTTCAGAGTTGCAGAATCCCTCATCATGTAAAAAGGATTTTCTGATTTTTTTATTCCAAGTCTCTCTGCCCTGTTGTAGAGATACGGCAGGTCAAACTCATCACCGTTGTATGTCAGAACAAACGGAAAGGTCTTGATTATTTCAAATGCATCCTCCATCATTTTTTTTTCTTCGCTTAGTTCATAGAATTTAATTTTGATATTTGGCGCTAGCTCGTTTGTTCCTTCTTTTGTTCCGTCTGTTTTGAGAACAAAAATCTGATCAAACCCATCAGAGCCCTTTAGCCCAATTGCCGTGACTTTTTTTTCTGCAATCTTCGGGTCAGGGATTCTTCCGATCACCGCCTCCACCTCAATGTCTACGCTGAGCCTCTTTAGCCTCGGAATAGGCTGGTTTAGCAAGTCCGCCCATTGCGAAATGAACGTTTTGAATTCTTCTGCATCCACCATGCTGTTACTGTCGACTTTATCCCACAGCAAACTTTTCAACGCAAGCTTGACCTCTCCCGAAATCTCTAAATCATGTGGAATTATTTTTGCATCTTTTACTTCATAATATTTTCCGACAATTAATTCTCGATCATAAAGATAAGTTTCATAATACTTGATGTCAGACTCCCAAGTTTCGATTTGATTTCTTATGCTTTCTCCAAAATTTCCACCTATCGCTAACGGATTATCGGCAATTATTTTTGACAGAACCACTTCTTGATCTTTGATCAAGTCATATTTCTTGACAGAATCAATTTTTAATACGTCGTCTCGTTCTTGTAGAAAATCTAATTCGTCTGGGGACAATCTTGAATAGCAGTACGGCCTGTGACCCGTTTCATCATGCCATAAAATTAGCTTTTTAGACTCTGGCTCATAGAATTTCAAAACGACTGATTTTGAAATACTGTCATATGCAGCTGACACCAACATCGCAGGTGGCATTGATTCAATTGTTTTGCTATCTGCTACACTTGATTGCATTTTCTCACACAGAATTTTCGTATTTCGTTACTAGTGCTTTTGCCCATCTCTCAATTTTATTTTTATCCAAATGCACTACTTCTACGCCGGCTTCCTTTAGCAAGTCATAGTCGGTTTCTGGGTATGTGCTAAGGCAAACAAATTTTTTGATTCCAATTGTAATTGCCATTTTGGTACATTCTAGACACGGAACAAATGTCGTGTATAGGATTGCTCCTTTTACCCCGGCTTCGATTCCCAAAATAGCGCAATGCATGATTGCGTTAGCCTCTGCATGGTTGCATAGACACCTATCAAGTGATTCGCCGGATTTGATTTTCCCCTCCATTCTAAGCTGGCATCTCTTGCATCCGCCCTCAAAGCAATTTTTGATTCCAGGAGGAGTACCATTGTATCCTGTTGCCAACTGCCGGTTGTTTCTGACAATGACCGCACCTACTTGTCGGGTTAAGCAGTTTGAACGCAGTTTGGCAAGTTCCGCTTGAAGCATAAAGTACTCATTCCAATTGGGCCTGTCAAAAGAAACTTTCACATCAGTACTGCTTAACCGTTCAATATATGGATCACCATGATTGAGTTTTTTCGTGCGATCAACAATGACAGCAAGCAGACACAAAAATGAAATTATCCATTCAAAAGTGACAAAGACATAATATTTTGCTATACGAAAGCATAAAATCAATAAATTCTGATTTGTGTATATCAAATGGCCGAATTTATCAAAAAAAAATACGTTCAAAAAAACTCTATTGAGAAAAGGGACTATCAGATAAATCTCGCAGCACAGGCAATCAAGGAAAATTGCATCGTTGTGCTGCCCACAGGTTTAGGAAAAACCGCCGTGGCATTACATGTGATTGCAGAATACCTTTCAAAGGGAACAGGAGGAGTCTTGTTTTTAGCCCCTACAAGGGTCTTAGTCAATCAGCATTATGAATTTCTAAAAAATAGCCTCACAATAGAGGATATTTCCCTCATCACAGGCGAGGATACAATCCAGCATCGAGCCAAGCTTTGGACTAGTAGCATAATTTGCGCAACGCCAGAAATTGCAAGAAATGATCTCAACAGGGAACTCGTATTCTCAAAACAGTTCAACCTCGTAATTTTTGATGAGGTTCACAGAACTGTTGGGGATTATGCATATTCTGGTATTGCTCAACGCTTTGAGGATTCATCTGCCAGGGTTGTTGGAATGACGGCTACGTTGCCAAGTGAAAAGGAAAAGGCAACGGAGATTTTGACAAAGCTTAGGATTACCAGCGTTGCAGAACGAACGGAAGACAGTCCGGATGTAAAGCCATACACGCAAAAAACGGAAACAGAGTGGGTAAACGTAGAACTTCCACCAGAGCTAAAAGCAATTCAGACTTTGATAAAATTAGCATTGGATGAAAGGTACGACACCCTAAGAAAAAACGGCATTCGTTTGACAGAGCAGCAGTCTCTTTCCGCACTTCTAAGAAACAGACCGTTTGTATTGTCACATAACAGGCGCTCTGCAAAACCCCTGTTCACAGCAATTCGAATTCATTATGCGTTAAACATTCTTGAAGCACATGGAATCACGCCATTTCTAAAATTTTGTGACCGTGCCAAGTCAAAAAAAGGCATAGGGGTAAAAGACCTGTTTGAACTTGATCCCAACTTTACAAGAGCCATCCACTTGGCAAAAGAAGCACAATCACACGGAATTGAACACTCAAAGATTCCAAAACTAAAAGAAATTATAGAATCGGTTCCAGGCAAGGTATTGATTTTTACAAGCTATAGAGATTCCGTTGATCTGATTTTTGAGCAACTGACCAAACTGGGGATTTCAGCAGGAATCCTGATTGGCAAAGCCGGCGTGACAGGATTGAAACAAAAGAAACAGATTGAAACAGTGCAGAACTTCAGAGACGGGCTTTTTCGAGTCTTGGTTGCAACACGTGTAGGAGAAGAGGGATTGGACATTGCAGAGGTCAACCAGGTCATTTTCTATGACAACGTACCAAGCTCTGTCAGATTCATACAAAGAAGGGGAAGAACAGGAAGAAAAGATACCGGAAAGTTGGTTGTGCTAATTGCAAAAAATACCATAGATGAAACGTACTATTGGATAGGGCGAAGAAAAATGACGGCTGCAAAATCCATGGGAAGTCAGATGACGCAAGTCCTTGAAAAGAATCAGGGAATAGAATCCAAGAAGACAGGATTGGATGGGTTTCTCTAGTTTTTGTACTGGTTTTTGATATTGTCAAAAATTATTTGTTTTCTTTGAATTACCTTATTTTTCATTCCAGATTCTAAATGATGTATGCTGCTTTTCTTTGCAACTAACAAATTCTCCAATCTCAAGTCAAACTGATTTTGAAGGAAATTCTCAACTCCTGGGAATCCTCCTTCAATTTCCAAGTTCTCAAAGGCTTCCGTTGCCAAGTTATTGATGGATTTTTCCAAATATGATAGGAGTTCATCCATCATTTTCTCAGAAAGTACCATGATTGACTCGATTTCATGAATGAAAAAAATGTTATGTACAATCTCTTCATTTTCAAAGGCAAAATTCAAGGAATATTTCCTCGATTTCAGGTTTGAAGGAAGAACTTAGCCACAGTTAGATCTCGTAACAGAAATAAAGAAATTCAAGATTTACAAGTCAAGGCGGAAAACGTGCCTGATTTAGAATATACACCATGTCAGAAGACATAATTTTCAAAATAAAGCAATAAAAGTTTGCAAGTTAACTATCCAAATCTTTTGATGATATGGTATCCAAATTCCGTCTTGATAGGATCTGAAATATCTCCAACTTGAAGTTTGAAGGCTGCATTCTCAAACGGCTTGACCATCATGCCTTTTGTAAAATAACCCAAGTTTCCATCTTTTTTTCCGCTGCCTTTGTCCGTTGAGAATTCTTTTGCCAGATCGCCAAATCTTTCACCATTTTTAATTTTATCTAGAATGGCAAGGGATTCGCTTTGTTTTTCTACAAGAATGTGCGAGCATTTTATTTTATTATTCATTTTAGTACTGTTTTGTTGCCATCTCTTTGTTTTAATAAATGAATGACAAGATCAACTATTGACCAATATTTGGTAAACATATCTTGGCGTGAAGGCCTATGGAAATTTGAACCTAAACAACAACTCTCTTCTGGAAAATTGACTATGTATAGTTACTATTTTTAATTTTTATTTATTGAATCCAAAATACATTAAAGTGATTCAGTCAATACACATTATGGCAAACTTGCAACACAGTGAACGTGCAAAGAAAAACACGACGTCTCAGATTATGGGAATGCTAAAGTTTTTACAAAATGATCTAAAGGGGGAGGAAAAAGGACTCAAAAAAGCCAAGACCTTTCTGAAATATGATCTTCCTGGAACAAAACAGATGATTGCAAGGCATGAGGCAGGCGTAAAAAAGACAAAACGAGACATTGTACATATTACAAAACGGATTAAGAGACTTCAAAAGGAAGGCAAAATCAACAAGATTCTGTAATGCTCTGATCTTTTCCTTTCATTTTTTATTTTCATTTAGTGCTATCTGTCAAGTAATACTAGATTCCCAATTGCAGGAATCTTTTACTGCGAGAACAAGTCTGATTCAAAAATATAAAATGCTTCTTCTAATTCAAATTGCATTGCCGCTTTTTTATCACTTTCTTCATACCAACAGTTCTCAGTTCGGTACATTTGATCACACTCAGATAATTGAACATCATAACTATTGGAATCCACCCATAATGATTTTCCAGGCAGAAAACTATACTCAAGAGTGTTGCGTACAATGTTTTTGAAATCTAAATAATCCATCTGAGGATAGTTTACAGCTGCAATATGATATTCATTAGTTATGTTAGTTCGTAAAATTCCCGCATCATCACTTGAGAGTACAATTGGCACACTATTTTCATGATAAAGAATCACAGGATGTTCATCCGGAGAGATGCCCAAAATCAAATAGTTGCTTGTAAGGGGCACTTCCACAGCTATCTTGTTGTCATGCATGTATTTTACAATATCTGGGAAACGTGTGATTTCCTTCTGAATGTCCACGCCATGTCCTATCCTTGTTGCATGGCCTGTGTATATTGCGTCATATATGTGAAATTCCACATCCTCTTCAGATATATTTGGCAAGGTTGGCCACAGCTCTCCCGCATGCAATGCTATGTTCACGTCAGGATAATGCTCTGATTTTAGAAAATATATCATCTCCATGTGTATGTTATAATTCAAAAGGGATTTTTCTCCGTCTTCTGCATTGACCATATTTATTCCAACAACCAGATCGGATTTTTCTGCAAGATCAAAATTTGTCACCATTGCGGCAAACACCCGATCCAAATCATGATTCCTATTTGTTTGAAGGATATATCGAAAAATCACATCGCAAGATTGCATGTGGGCATCGCATAGTTTTTTTGATTCTTTGTCATATTTTGTAATTATTTCAATGGATTTTGGGATTAGTTCATGTTGATCCAGATAATTTTTTAAAATACTGTAAGCGTTTGTCAAATCCTCTTTACTCGTTATACTGATTTTTTCTGCAAGATCTTTTGTGTCTATTTCAGGAGCATTAAGCATGACTTCGGCATATCTAATGTTTTGATTCTCTGCTGTTCTTTTCCAGTAATCCAACAACTTTATCTTGTCTTTTGTGGCCTCTGCAAATTTTCCAAAAGCATCAAAGAAATGATCGTGTGAAGATGCCTTGGACGGATCAAATTTGTAATATGACCACTGCTTTAACAGAATTTCTTTATCTAGATCATTTTGTATCGTACCGCTAGCTGGACGATAGTATGTAGGACATTCAAGCTCATCTGTCAGTGATTTTACCAAATGTCCTTGATCATTGAAACACAGATTCTTCTCAATGGCCAATTCTATCAAATTTTCAGCAGAAATTGAACCTGAAAGATGATTGTGAAGATCCCCTCCCTTTGGCATTTTTTTGAAAAACTTGAAAAGTTTTTCTTCATCATGTCTAATGCCATCGAAATATAAATTCAAGTTATTTGCATCAGATTCATCTATTTTACTGCAGAGATTATCTCCACATACAATTGACTTGGTATCTGTACCAAATTTTAATGTAGGATTACCTTTGGATTTCAATCCATATGCGTTTGAAACATCATTTATGCTAAGAAAAGACATTGTAAACATAGTAAAAAATAGGAACACGCTTAACAGAATTTTGGACTTGTTCAAGATTACATTATTTGAAATGGGATCACAGTATTAGAATATGCTTATATTCATGACTGAAATTTTGAAGATATGTGTTGATACGGATGAGACATTCATCACATGTTTTTATTTTCAATATTAATGTAGAAAAATTTCAATTGTAATCGCATATGAAAATTTCTTTGAATCTGTTCAATTTGATAAAAAAATTATGGATTAAGCATGTCATCTACTTGCAAAAGTCTTTTTTGCTCAGAAGAGGATATTGCTCTATTTCTTCCATTCTTTCTGCCAATACCTTGTTCCACTCGTCAAACTCTTTTTTTGTAAATGTCTGCGGCACGTATTCATTTTTGAGTGAAAATAGTTTTGCTTTTAACACCTCAAAATTTTTTGGTCCTAAATACTGGCGCGGAGTCTTACTTTCGTTCATGGCTTGCATGAGTTCTCTTGCTGACGTATATTTCATAACAATCTAATTGTCTGTTTTGAGTTTAACTTTTTTATTTTGTTTAACTTGGTTGCTATACTTCCTTGCAAATTTTGCAACCCATTACGCTGATGAGGTCTTCAACTATTCATACTTTAGCTTGGTTTTTCCATCAACATCATATTTTTTGAGAACCTTTGGTATGAGTTTAAATTTCAGAGTTTGGATTGACGTATCAGACTTGGCAAGCTTTTCAGAGTAAGGACTTATCTTAATTCTAGGAGTCCCATCATCATTTAACGGCTCGTCTCCCTTATCCAGAGGCTCTATGTTATATTTTAAATTAATTTCAACCTCGTCAATTTTGAATGTCGTAGGGGGTATCAGGTTGGTCACGTCCTGACCCAATTCTTTTTCCAATCTTTCTCTTTGTTTGAGGATGCTGTGATCAACTTGGGATTTTGCCTGACTAATCGCGCTTACAACACCGTATACGAATTCATGTAGTTCATAAGATTTGAATTCTTTATCCTTTTTTTCAAACATGGATAAAATACCCCAAAATGAAACGGTTATTCATTTTGTACATCCACTTCTTTGTATTTTTGAATTATAGAACTGCTTGCGCTTGTCAGGAATTTGGCAAGTCCATCAGGTGTTTCCGGTTGACTAATCTTGATTTTAATTGAAATATCTGAAGTCGACTCTGAGGAACCTATTTTGGATGATGTATATCTCGTTTGAATGACATTTTTGTTAAATACCCCTTTGGTAGCGGTGCCTGTTTTTTCATCTTTCTCGTCTTTCTTTATCACGTCAACTACTTTGAAATTGAGACTTAATTCTGCACTGGTCACCCCCAAATGAGGGACCGGAATCATAGTTATCAAAGGAACTTGAAGCATATAGTCATTTGTTTCTATTTGGCCCCGGTCATTTTGTTCTGATCTTTGAAGTGCAAATTGTATATTTTTTAGTGGCAACGGCTCATTGTTTGCAATCTTTCCTCTTATCTCGTTGGGACTGCCTTCACAGAATTTGTAAATATATTCCAGTATTGATTCCGTAGTAAATGATTGAGATTCTACTATCGCTTGCAGAGGAGCTGTAATTAAATTTCCCAACGGATGTGTGTCTCGCTTTTCTATCTTGAATTGGGTAGTTACTTCATCTGACATTTAACTATTAGTATGAACAGGACATTTTAAACATGCTGTTATTTCACACGTAATGTAAACCATTTTGATTTATGTGGTATGATTTCTCTATGACGGAGGTGCTTTTGTTGTTGTTTGATCCTCTACGGATTTTGCAAGTGAGCCGGTAATTGCTGTAAGGACGATTTTGAGACCTTCTGGCATCTCGTCTTGAGCTGCATTAACATGCATTTTCAATTCTGCACTTTTATCTACACTTGATTTGCTTTCTGATGAACGTTCATGACTGAATGAAGCTTTTACGTTAAACTTAACTGGCCCCCAACCGCCTCCCGCACTAGCAGTAACGCCTACTTTTGTATTTTGGTTGCTTGTATCTGCTGCAACAGTGTTTATTTTAAACATAAAATCAATAGAGACATCTTTTACGCGTATGAATGGTATTGGAACTATGGACAAGAGAGGTGCATCAAGTTGTGTGTCTTGACCTCCTAAACTGTATTTGAATTGAACATTTTTTACTTTACCATCTTTGTCTAACCCCACTTTCTGAATGAAATCAACCGTACTTTGTGCTGCTAAAGCTTGAGCTTCTATGGAAGCATTTAGTGGACCTGATATCATTGATCCTAATGGCAAAGACGCAAGTTCAGCACCAATATCTGCTGTGGCCATGTTCTAATTCGTTGTTGGAAGTATAAAAGAATTTGTAGATAATCTTTACAATAAAAGAAATTGTCTGATCAAACAGTATCCATTAGAAATTATGACAACTTTGAAAAATATTTTAATTAAAAATTATCATATGCAGTTTTTGTGATGGATGCTTCATATTTTTATCTAATTATTATCTGACTGTAAGAATGTCTCAAACGGTTTTCGTTCCTTTGTCGTTTTGACAAGCCTGTTATTGAATATGTGTAAAGATACTATTTCCACATATCCTATATCGTTTTTAGATGTTAACACTTGATTTTTGTCCATATTTTTTTGTATTTTGGATGTTGACTTTTTAAAATGCATGAGGAGCAGAATTTTCTCTTTGAGGGCTATAATCAATCCGCGAGGAGGAGAATAAAGCTGTTCTGCTATTGTGTTACGTAGTGAGTAATCCTTTTCCACAATTTCTTTTTTAGATTTAGTATCTTTAGAAAAAATAGTTCTTATCTTTGAAATATTTTTAAACGATGTCTTAGTAGCATTAGAATCTTTTTCCATCCCCTTGAACATACTGTTGTTAGCCCCCATAGTAAATAAGAGATTAATGAAATCTTTTTTTGTATTCCAAATATCTCGTGAGGGTATTTTTCTATATTATTTTTTAGTTATATGTGGATCTATCTATTCGAGTTTCCATCTACTGTGGCTCATCTTCGTCCAAAACGGTTATTTCACTAGAATTTAGTTTGAGTTTTACTCTCAATCTTATTGAGGATTTTTTTTTTGCATGCACATATTTGATTAAAACAAAAGTCAGCAGACCGGCCACAATAAACCCTGCCATGATTGACATCCACGACTCAAATTTTAGTGATTGGATGTTTTTGAAATCATCATTATGCATCAATTCTGATCCTGATAGTTTGGAGATATCTTGAGCTTTTACAATTTTGTAACTTAACTTGTCAGATGATTTGTCTGTATTGTCAGGGATGTCTTTTGTTTTCTGATTATTGTCGTTTTGTGTTTGCATGTTGATCTTCTGTCCTTCTTTGACAAGCAACCTTACATCGATTTCAAACGAATCTTCCTTTTCATTTCCCGATACGTCTTTTGCAACGCAGTTTATACGGCTAATCCCTGTTTGGAATATTGAACCAGAAGGAGGATTACATGTCACACTCTCAATTTTGTCATTATCCTGCACATCGGGCAAAGAATAGATAACGGGCATGCCCTCAGATTTTATACTTTTGACAATTATTGTGTCTGCGATTGAGAATGTGGGAGGTTCTGTGTCAACAAAATTCACAGTTGCCGTAAATGAGACGGTGTCGATGTTGCCTGCCATGTCTTTTGCAACGCAGTCTATTTTGTGATCTCCAATCCCAAATATTGAGCCAGGTGGAGGTTCACATGAGATATCTTTCATTTTGATACCTTCTTCAGGTATGGGCAGGGAATACTCAATTGTCGTTTCATTTGTGATAATGGTTCTGACAATATTTTCTGGTTCTTGGACAAAAAGGGATACAACATCAACTAATTGCAGATTTATTGTAAAATTCTTTATTGTTTTGTTACCTGATGCATCTTCCGCAATACATAGAATATTGTTAAAACCGACTGTAAAATGGGATTGAGGTGAAGGAGTACAGTGATACCTTGTCACCCCCACATTGTCTTTTACCGGAGGTAACGGGTAATCTATGGCCGTCCCCTTTGGGTTGGTGGTTTTCTGAATTAATTCATCATTAAAGATGACAATTATAGGCGGGACATCATCCAATAGTTTTATTGTTACAGAAAAATTTGTGCTGGCTACATTTCCCGCGGCATCTGTTGCATTGCATGTTATCGGAGTGGTTTTGATTTCAAAGATTTCTCCTGAAGAGGGATTGCAAGTCACGTCCATTACACCTCCAAGATCATCTGCAGCATCAGGAAAATGATAATAAATGATCTTTCCTTGTTCGTCTTCTGAATATTCTACGATATTTCTTAACGGGTTTATTTTCGGTTTGATTGAATCATACTTGAAAGCAAAGGTTCCAGTTCCCGTATTGTTTAGTACGTCAGAACAACTCCCTTGTAATTCTAAATTACTTCCTGATGGACCTATGTAATTACTTGGATTATCACACGTAATGCCGTTTTGAGATATATTTTGCATGTCCCATATTATCTGAAAGGGCATATTGTACCAACCATCAAAGTCGGGTTCTCTTTCAGGAATTCCAAAAATCTCTAATTTTTTAATGCTGTCATCTGTCTGAGCAAATATAGTGGTGGGGAATAAAACCAAACAGGTGCTAACTAATACAGACAGGACGAAATAATGATTCATCAAATTCTATTGGTAATTCTTTGTGATAAATCCATTTACAAAAGATCACTCTTGAGATTTTTACGTGATTCCTTTTAAGATTCTATGCATATTATCATATCAAGATTATAATTAAATGAGAACTTAGATCTGAATTCTCTGTATCTACCACAAACCAATATGCATACTTCATTAGGGATATTGGATACATTGAGAAAGGTACATGTTAACATTAATGACTAAGTCTTAGCAGAAAGTATAATTATCTTGAAATAGTATATAAAAAAATTATGGATATTGTCCAGGTTTGAAAAAAATTAATTTATTTCTTTTAATGATTGCAATTACTGGGTTTGGTCTCAGCCCCATACACATAGAAACTAACCTTGACAATACATCAAATTTGGTATTTGGATCTAAAAGCTTAATTTTTCAATCTACTTTTGCAGAAGAAGAAGAGTCATCATCCAAATTGAAAGGGATTTTTAATTTGGATGAGTTGAATGAAAACCAAATTCTGTTCACATTTGGAATTTCAGCGATTTTAATTATAGTGACAGTATTTATGTTCAGATTTCTTGGTAAAAAAACCTTTAAAGGAATAATCTTAAACGAACATGGTTATCCTACTCTATCTAAATTTCAATTTTGGTTGTGGACTCTAATAATTTCTTTTACTTTTCTCGCTTTACAAATTATGAAAATTATCGCAACGGATTATGCTGCCGGACAAGAATACCTAATTCAAGACATACCTGAGAATCTATTAGCTATGATGGGAATTAGTGTTGCAGTACCAATTGCCGCATCCGGAATAACCAATAAGATGAAAAATATCAACAAAGTTGATACTGCTGCATCGTTTGGTTCAATGTTTCGTAATTATGAAGGTAATCTTGATCTTTCAAGATTACAAATGTTTCTCTGGACAATTATAGGGATTGTCATATATCTTCAGGTGTTTATTGATCAGATCTTCACATTGGAAAGTGTAAATCAATTATTCTTGCCAGATGTGTCTCCAACTCTCGTTATCCTGATGGGTCTCAGTCAAACTGCATATCTTGGTTCAAAACTTGCCTCCAGATCTACAGAAGAAAATAATTCTACTAACACTGTAAATGATTCCAATAAAAAAAATACATAATCATTTCGATTAGTCTGTGTTAAATTAGCTAAACCCAAAATTTATCTCCAACACCTGGCTAAAAAACGGGCAAGAGATTCTACCGAGATATGCCATAACATGAATATATTGTTGGCATATATCTAAACATACTATTGTTTTGTTCTTGTCTATTTGCATTTATTTTGAATTTTAATTTGATGTATGTCTCCTTGAAATTGAACCTCAAAAATAGTTCTCACGCATGACCAATATTCGGTTAATCTATTTTGGCGTGCAAACCAATAATTTTTTAAAAGTTAATTTTAACTAAAATGAAAAATTATCTTAACGATTAGAAAACAAGAACATGTTAGTTTTCCAAACCAAAACTCTGCGAGAATATTTTATCTTATTTGACATTGTGGCATTTACTTTTTACCACATCTTAATTGTTTTGAATTCTACATTGTAAAGTTTTATGAGTTCAATAATGCATTATAGAAAAAATGAAGATTAGAAATTAAATTCTACTTTAATTCCCAGCTGACCTTGTTGCTTGGAATAATTTTTAAAAATGGCGCCTCATTTTCCTTCCACGGATCTTTTCTTACCCACGCAAAGTTTCGAAGAAAAATATCATACAGTTTCTTAAATTCCAAACCATTTTCAATTACTTCGGTCTTGCCCTGAATGCATACTGCCTTGTGTTCTCCGGATTTGTAAATGTCAATCACGACACCCACTTGAGAGTTTAGTTTGACGTTCTCAAATGCCCGTGTCTTGTAATCTGTGGCTATGATGATCATTCCGTCCACAAGAACAAACGAGACAGGTTTTACATGCGGAACATCATTACGGGATGTAGCCAGTCTTGTCTCTTCTAACGTCTCTAGAAACTCTATTTCCTTTTTGCTAAATTCAATCAATTGAAAATTCGTTCTCGTATGTCTGGTATGTGCTTGTATACAATATCTCTAATCTTAATTTGGTCCTCTTCAGTGGGCGTTTCTTTTTGCGCACTTAGAATCGCACCACCCATACCCAGGGCCATGCCCATTACAATCCCATATACGAATTCCTGAGGATTTTCTACCTTTAGCGTTTCTTTGTTTTCCTTTATCTCATCTAAATACGACGGAATCGTAGATACTGCCCCATTGATTACCTGTAGAATTAACGATTCCAGTTGATCCTCACTCATGAATTTCATTCAGAAGATTTCTTAATAAATTTGCACCTAAGCTTTTTAATCCCATATTTTGAGTAGATGCATGTTCTCATTTTTTACCACCAAGGAAGCAAATGCGGCATTGCCAGACGTAATAAAAAAATTTGAATACTCCCTGGCAAAAAACACGGAGGTAAAAAAGATAGAGCAGGAATTGCAGATGAGTATTTCGACTACAAATTCATTTGAATCGTATGTGAATCTGAAACAAAAGCTAAATGCTGCAATCACAAAATTCTACGAGTCCGTTGAGATATTGGAAAATACTGGAGTGGTGGTAAAAAGCATTGAACAGGGTTTGTTAGATTTTCCTTCAAAAAGATTTGAAGAGGAGGTATGGCTTTGCTGGAAATACGGCGAGACTGTAATAAAATTCTGGCACGAGAAAGATTCTGGCTTTATGGGAAGAAAGCCAATTGAAGTAAGTGATGAATCCCTAGTTTAATTATTTCACACATAATTTACCAACATCCAAAATGGCGTTTCATCCAATGATGCTGACGATAATACGCTCAAAAAAATGGTATTGAATAGTTTCCAGAAGGGCGTCGTTACTAATTCATTTTGATAGACAGAATGTTTGGTCATGTCAGATTGGACTACCCAGATTGTCAAGCCTTGATGAATTCTGACGATACCCTGTTCATCATGAACTTCAAAAATGAAGATAGTGTTTTTCTTGCAGAGTATTGGGCATTCCATTCCAGAACAAGCTTGCCATAAAACTTCCATTCATTCTCATCCCTTTTTAGATGAGTTGTCATCATGGCTTCAAACTCTTTTGTATCCCAATCTGTAGGACACATCTTGCTACTCATCTGAATCAATTTTCCATTTTTCATTTGAAACGGATATGACTTGCAGACACCGGGCTTGATGTCATTTACGGTGCATCGAAAAATATCTTTGGATTCTTCAAGAAACATGCATTGACCGTCTTTTTGTTTTAACGCAAGATCCAGCAAACCTTCTTCCACGTCTATTCCAAGATCATAATCCTTTGAACCCCAGAGTTCAAGAAAGCTCATCGGGTCCAATCCCAATCCAGTGGATAGTCGGTAAATGTCATGAGCATTGACAAATATCGTGTATTCTTTACAGCAATTCGTATCACAGTTGTCACATGGAAATTCGCCGGCCTTTGTCACGTCAGAATCATTTTGAATTACATTTAATTTCATTATTGACTAACATAATTTCACATATTTAGTCACAGTGAAACCAGAAAATGACGTTCATTTCCGCGTAATTTTTTAAAATATTTTCTGGACATACAAAAAACGGACTTGAAATTCAAAATCACCTAACGATTTCGTCTTTTTTCATCCCGACATATGCCGCAAAGATAATTCTTGAGAAATTCTCCCAGATCCTTGTTGAATTCTTCTGATTGATAGAATTTTTCTCCAGTTTTCATCCCCCCTGGAACTTGCTTGCCGCAATCAGAACAATGAATGTCAAGGTTAAATCTTACAGTTTTCTCGCCTTCCAAAATTTTGCCTATTCTCACGGCCAGGTTTCATTCGTTTTTGATATAAACGATGACCTAGAGAAAAAACTCATGAATATTATACTGAAAAAATGACAACTTGCTTGATGCTGTCCGTATGGTTAAGGGTGATCAGGGTAAGATTTCTACTTGCATCGGTCATCGCAGTCTCAGTTGCCCTGGCATTAAACTGGTGGCAAAATTCATCCATCGAACTCCTTGACGCAGTTTTGACATTTGCAGGGGTGATGGCACTGCATGCAAGCGTAGACTTACTAAATGACTTTTGGGACTTTAAGCGAGGCATAGATACCAAGACCACCAGAACGAAGATGAGCGGAGGTACAGGCGTGCTGCCTGAGGGATTGCTAAAGCCATCTTCAGTGTATCGTGCGGGAGTGGCATTTTTGATTATCGGTTCTGCGATAGGAGGATATTTCGTAATCACTGACGGCATCACCATCGCAGTGATATTGGGATTTGCAATTCTATCAATTTACTTTTACTCTACAAAGATTGTGGACTCTGGATTAGGTGAGTTCTTTGTAGCAGTAAAGGGATGCATGATAGTGATTGGAACCTTCTTCATTCAGACAGGGGAAATATCCGCAGAATCTATTCTTGCAGGAATAGTGGTCGGCTCTCTGTCATCATTGGTGCTTTTCATCGCATCATTTCCAGACCATGATGCCGACAAATCCAAGGGAAGAAAGACGCTGGTTATCATGGCAGGAAAGGAAAACGCTGCAAAACTATTCTGGATTTTTCCCATAGTATCGTATTCAGCAATAGTAATCGGCGTGTCAACAAACCTGTTCCCGGTATTTTCTTTGATCGTATTTCTAAGCTTGCCGCTGATGATAAAGTCTGGAATAGGATTGCGCAAGAATTATGATTGCATCAAAGACCTCATACCATACATGTCATCCACTTTGATGTTTGGAAGAATAACCGGAGCATTGTTTGTAGTGGGCCTACTGATTGGACTGTGATTCTTCTTTAGAAGTTAGGATAAAATGCAATGGTGCCAAGAATGATTCCTATGGCAGGTAGACGCATTAATTTTCGGGGTCTATGGTCTGGTAAACGATAAACAAGTATTGTTGTCACACCATTGCATAGTTACATTAACTCATTTTTACATATAACCAGTACGAAGAATTCGTTCATGCAAATCATTCGCCTTTGTTAAATAGTATTTTGAAGTATTCAAAAAAGTGTTAGAACTGTCATCAAAAAACTAATCGTTTTTGATCTTAAGATCTAACGCAGTTGTTCACATCGTGAATATTTCCGGTCAGCTTTATGTCAATGTGAAAGATCACTATTTGATTCATTGAGAAATAGATGAGGGTCAGTTCTAAAATTGTACCAAATTAAAAATGGATGGTCATTTCCACACACATATCCACGAATTCCTTGATTTCATGCTTCCCAGACACGGATTACTTATTTAGATTGTTTAATGTTACATTACCTGTGAAAAGTCAGGCTTCTCAAAGTCAGGCATATCTGTTCTTCTTTTTGTCTTGTTTTTTGCCTTACTTTTTTCATGAGTCTTGCTGTGTACGTCCAGACGCTTTTCTTCTCCAAACTTTAAACCGCATATTACACATTGGAACATATAGAATTTATCATAAAGTCATACTTTAGTTTTCCAGCAGTGAACCTCGTAATGACATTTCTCGTTTAATTTTAAATATGCACCTATCGATAGATTCCTTGATCTCATGTTCCCAGATTCTAATTACCTTGTAGTTTTGTGAGACGAATATGAAATATTATTTTGACATTGTATTGTGAAATGTCTTTAGAAGAAATCTAACATTATATTTGGAACGAATAGATTTTTAGCTATGCCAGCAAACGGACCAGTCAGCATACTCAGACAGACAATCTATTGCTTTATTCCAATATTGGATCTGTATGCTGCATATCACATCAAGAAACTGCGTATGTATCTGCTAATCATGATTCTTACCGGTCTTGCAATGAGTGTGGTCGGAGAGGTAATCAACCCATCAGGATTATCAGAGCAACCAATGACATCGAATGATGCTTTGAATCATGATTTTGATAAAGTCATGTTTGGACCTAATCCCGAAATATCTATTGGTATAATGATAGCTGATACGGCAATAGCCTATATCATTGCGATATACTTTATTCGAAAATGTTCAAAAAAATGGAATGAGCAGTTCTAAGATAATTTTCAGCCGTTAACCTCTTCATTCCATTTCCTGCATAACGTAATTCATCCTTGTTTGAGATTGTTTCAAGTCATGAATGGTTGACTTTTTCCATATTGAGGATATATGCAGATTTAACGCATTCATAATTCTAGGTTGTAGACATAAATTTAGCAATTGATCATCTCACTCATGATATCCGGATTTGGAACCTCAGAAGGAACTAAAAAATTTGCAGTCAATTCAGGCATTAATCAAGAAAACTTTACAGAATTTGCAAGCCTGCATCTCTCAAATGTAGGAATCGGAACTTATCTGGGAGAACCTAACACCAAAACTGATGAATTGGTAACCAGCGCAATAAAGCAGACCATTCTGTCTGGAATTAACGTGATTGACACTGCGATAAACTATAGGGCTCAAAAGGCTGAACGTTCCGTCGGCAAAGCAATTTCAGAATTAATCCAAGAGGGTAAAATCACACGTGATCAGATATTTGTAAGTTCCAAAAACGGATACGTTACAAATGATGCTGATGTCGCACTTGGTTTCTGGGAATACGTAAAAGAAGAGTATTCGCAAAAGGGAGTCATACAGGAGGGAGATGTCACGTCAGGTTATCACTGCATGACTACTTCGTATCTGTCTGATCAGCTAGACCGCAGCTTGAAAAATTTGGGATTGGAATGTGTAGATTTGATGTATCTTCACAACGGCATTGAAGGACAAATCAAGGATGTCTACAAAGAGAAATTTATCGAGAATTTGAAATCTGTTTTTAAGATGTATGAGCAAAAGCGTCAAGAAGAAAAAATTAAATTTTATGGCATGGCCACATGGGAATGTTTCAGGGTTGCAAAGGATAATCCACAATATCTATCACTTGAAGACACAGTAAATATGGCCAAAGAGGTGGGAGGCGAGAATCATGGGTTCAGGTTTATCCAGTTACCATACAACATGAATTATGATCAGGCCCTGCTGGCAAAGAACCAGACGCTTGGAAGCGAACAAGTCTCCATCTTGGAGGCATCCGTAAGATTGGGTGTCGGTGTGTTTACCAGCGTTCCTTTCATGCAAGGCAGGCTACTAACTCCGGGCACCATGCCTGAGTTCAATGACTCTAAACCTTCTCAGCGAGCATTGCAGTTTATTCGCTCATCGCCGGGCGTCTTGGCCCCTTTGGTAGGACAAAAATCTGCAGAACATGTTTCTGAAAATCTTGAAATAATGAAAGTTCCCCCGTTGTCTGAATCAGAGTTTCTGGCATTGGTCAAAAAGCTCACCTCGTAGAAATTCTGATATTCAGGCGCAGTATAACATAGAAAGAGAATAAATGAGTGATTTTTAGGAGTACTAGTAATTTGTCTGAGAAAACTTATGACTATGCAAAGATATGCGATTCCATCTATTCCGTTGATCCTAAAATTAGATTTGTAGGAGTGATTAGCGAACAGGGACGCTTGATAGCGGGAGGAATGAGGAAGGATGTTGAACCTTTAGAAAGTGAAAAAGACGATGCGATGATTTTCATGGAACTTGCATTGCGCGTGAAGATGAGAAAGGAGTTTGACAAGCAGCTTGGTTCGGTAAATTTTGCCATGGCTTCTCGCGAACGTGCGCTTGCAATCAGTGTTATAATCAACGACGATATTTTGTATGTCGTATCCGAACCGGATACAGATTATGGCGTTCTTCCGAAAAAGATTCTTGAGATAATTCAGTCCTGAATAAATCTGATTTTGCGTCAGGATTTCTAGTTAGGAGTAGGGTTTCACATTCATGGTGCCCATTTTGATAAGAGTTACATGATTGATTGCAACATCCGAAAAAGTTCATCGTTCAGATTTTAAAATTTATGAGGACAATCATGAGAATTCAATTTCTTTTGCCAGAAATTTCATTTCAGAAAAATATCATCCGTCCAATCAACATCAAACCACCCATAGCTGAATGTATAAATAGAAATCACAGAGTGAAAAGATCATGCCAGTGGATCCTGTATGTGGAATCGAACTAGACGAGGAATTGGCACTGATTCATGACCATAACGGGAAGAAGATCTGTTTTTGCTGTGACGGATGCAGGAGAATCTTTCTCAAAAAACCTCGTAAGTACAAAAAGAACATCTAGATTGGAAAAGCCCCGCACATTCTGCAAAATTTTGATTTACCGACACCGTGTTTACAGTATGGACAGACATCCTCCATTCCATCATCCACAGGGGAACCGAATTGTCTTTTAAAAATCTCATAATAGTGCATTGACTCCCTACTCCTAATTACAACCCCGTCATCTTTTTTGACTGTCAGTTTTTTTTCAACGAATCTTTCCTCCGGTATGATGGACTCAAACAGGGCAGTTAGTCCTGCGGTTCCAGAACCTTCTTGCATGGGGGACTTTTCCCGCCATGCGATTTGCTGCGGAATGTATTTCTCAAATGTCTTACGAATTATCCATTTTCCATACCTTTTGCCATTCTCGTTTGCAACTTTCAGGTTTACCGGGATCTCATTGGCCAATCTTACCACACTTTCATGTAAAAATGGCGATTCGATGCTCACTCCTAGGGATTTTCCAATTTTTTGGGTAGGAAAGTGCATGATTGAGCAGATTCTTTTTATTTCTTTTTCAAGTTCATCTTCGGATTTGCCAACAAGAAAGCTGTATCCCGCAAACAGCTCATCAGCCCCGTCTCCCGTAACGATTGACTTCTCACCGTGATCTTTTGCCCATTTTATTGCAAGATACATTACAACGTTGTTTCGAATTTCTATGTCGTTGAAGTTTTGCAGAATTCGGATCGTTTGTTCTATTGCTTCAAGAATCAAGTCAGTCTTTACGCTAAAGATTGTCAGCGGCAACTGCATTTCCTTTGAAATCATCTGACAGTACGTCAGATCCGTAGATACGAAATTATCTGCAATCACTGCCACGGCTCTTGGCTTTCTTTGCCTGAGAAAATATGCGATTACAGAACTGTCTAATCCGCCAGACAGCGAAATTAAGTTTGATTTTGATGAATTGCATGATTCTTCCAAAACATCATACAGTTTTTTTGAAAGATCATCCAACGCTATGGACAAGGTTTTGAAATTAAAATAGCTATGCCTGAAGACATCTCCCAGATGAACTTCATCAACATTGCAAACTTTAAATTCATTGTAGGAGGCTTGGGAATTAATGCTACTTCCCGCTGAGATAGAATCAAAAACGCTGATTCCTGCATTGCGAGCAATTCTTGCCAAAAAGCTTGCAGAAGATCACGACATTCGTGAGGATGAGATTTCCAAGATGCTCGGAGTGACTCAGGCCGCAATTAGCAATTACATACGCGGAACGCGAGGAGATCCGTCTTTGATTGCCAAACTTTTGACAGAGAAACAAGTTGCCATAATGATTGATGAGCTAAGCGAGGGACTTTCCTCTGACAGGGCGTATTCGCCATCGAGCCTTTCAAAATTTATCGGACTTTGCAACTATATCAAATCAAGCTTACTGATTTGTGAGATACATCACAATTTGGAATCCAACATAGATGAACAGGTGTGCAAAGAATGTGAAAACATGCTTCTCAAGGGACCCGGAAGTGTTTACTAAATCTTTATCAGAATAATTTCTATCGTAGACGTCATATCGCCAATACCTGCAGCTGCCACGGTGTCAAGAGTGATTTTTTCGACTTTGGAATTTCCCGTCATCATTTTCTCAGTTATGATGTTTGCCACTGCCACTGCATTTGGAATGGAGTTTCCCCTAGAATAAAGAAACACCTTGTCGTTTTTTCCCAAGACTTCCATTACGTCAAGTGCGGACTGCATCACGGGATAATTCCCAATTTCTATTTTGGCTTCATCAGACTTTTTGGTCTGCTCTTGACCGTGCGGTTCAGTTATCTCTTCCATGAGCATTGTTCAATAACTAGCAATTTTGTGTTCTTTTAAGTTTTATCGACCAAGGGTTCACTTTTCAAAGTAATCAATTGGTATGTTTTGATAATCACCGTTTGGGAGAACCCTTCTGATTGTAATCGGTATAACTCGCTGTTCGATCTCTTCCATAGAGATATCCAATGATATTCTTGCACTCTTTGGAATTGGAATGAACGGTGGTGCGCCCAGTGACAATTGCAATGCTCTTGCACCCATGATCCTTGCCTTTTCAAATTTGGTCAATGTTGGTGGCCCAATCGTGATTTTTCCTTTTTCGCAAGGAATCTCTACCGCATCATGTTCTTCAATTTTATCAATAACATCTCTTTCTTCAATCTCTTTGATTTTTTTTTCGAGTTTTTCTTGTTCTTTATCAGTAAGAGGCTCTACCAAATCTTTTCTATCAATAAGTTTTCGATAAGTTTCCAATGCCTTGTTTAGTCCAACATTTTCTTCTGGTTCCAAATCCAAAGCTTCTTCGGTCTGTGCAGGTTCTAAAACTTTAGTTTTATTGACATCAGACAAGTAACCAAATTTTCTTAAAACGTTATATAATCTAATCAATTTAAATTACGAATTGAGCACACAGTCAGTATCCAGAAAACAGCTTACTTTGGAAGTCAGAGGCAAGGCAAAAATATCATGTGATCTCAAACGTCACTTATCGCCAAGAACCGTAGGAACAATTATGAGATCTTTGCCATTGGAAGGACATGCGCATCTGCTGGGAAAGAGCATCACGTATTTTGAAACTCATGTAGATGGAGGGATTGAAAGATCAAGATCAGAATTCAAGAAAGGAGATGTTGCATTTTTGCCATCCACAGGAAGCATATGTTTTTTCCTAAATGACGCCATATTTACAAAGACCATGACCCCCATTGGCAAGCTTAATGGAGACATTGATGCGCTAAAGAAAGTAAAATCTGGAGACGTCTTTTGTATCTATGAGGAAACTACTTGATACAAATGATGGCCTGAATATCCGCCGACTCTTTTTACAATTCCTTTGCTTGCTGATTCTTTTAGGAATGCATTTGCTGCAGAAATCTTAACTCCTGTCTGTCTTGCAAGATCTTGAACCGTAACAACTTTGGAATTTTGTATAACTTTCATTGCCTGTTTTTCATTTAGTATAACTGTGATCTCTGCCTTTTTTGGACCGCCTTCACCCTTGTCTTTCTTTTTCTTGGTATCTTTGGAACTTGCTGACTTGCCTTTGTTTCCAGCCGTTGGCTTTTTTGCTCCACCCATATCGCTAGAAAAAAATATTCCTCTTATAAACGATGAACAAATTTCTTAATTCATTTCAAGACATATGATTTCAAATCTATTTTCAAGTATAAATAACATCTTTGTGTTTAATCTGTATGGGAGTAGTAGCAAAAGGTGCAAAATGCAATGTGGATGGCTGTGATCAGGATGGAGCACGCTCTCTTAACACCAGCAAGGTTGAAAATGCAGGGCTTCGAGTAAATTCGTCAGGTAAGAAAACAGTTCTTTGCAAGGAGCACTACAAGGAATACAAGAAAGAGTCCAAGGATGATCGAGAACTCGAACGTGCCCGATTTGACAAGTTTTAGTCTTTCTTTTTTGATTTGTTTATATCGCTATCAGGATTTTTAAAATAATCATCACTAAGGTTTTTGTATAAATTACCCAACTTCTTGTACAGTTTTTTTGGCTTTCGTGTGGTTTGATTACTGAGAACGTATAATGCAAGAATCGGAAATGCTATTGTGGCATCAGCATAGACTGTCACCATTCCGTCATGCGCATCTTGAACTTTTCCCCAGCTTTTCCCTTCTTGCAGCGTTGCACCGGACAGGCCTCCGGTATCAGGACGCGCATCAGTAATCTGAATAATGTAATCCTGCCCCCCATCGTTTCTTCTCAATATCTGATCCAGGAGTGGACCTGTCTGCTGTGCCGTATTCTTTGGCACCCCACCGCCCAATTCCAATATTCCTGACGTAGTGGAATCATAAACTATCGCTGCTTGCTCGAGAATCTCCCTTACAAAGTCCAAGCTGTAGATTTTGTTTTCCAATCGGTGAACAGCCAAATTCAATGCCAGTGATGAGTCTTTTATCGTAGAGATGTAGACCGGAACGTCGTAATCATATGCGGATACTATAAAGCTTTTTTCAGGATGTTTTGATTTTTCCTTGCTAAGCTTGCCCATCAAATTGCAAAATTCTGCGGTAGTAAACGGCTTGTCTGAAAAATCAGGCCCATACATCTTTTGAACTAAAACGTCTTGAGCCTCTAGCGTCTCATTAAACTTGATGAATACGTCGCGTATTCGGACAATTTCATTTTCATATAGTTTCATGTCATCCACGTCAAAATTTCCTTGTTTGACCGGAAGTCCCCACGCAAAATGATCCTCATGGTATACGTTAGCTCCCGTGGTAACAATCCAATCCACAAATCCTTTCTCAATTAGTGTTTTAATTATTCCTCCAAACCCTACAGGGGTCATTGCACCTGATACTGTAAGGCAAATTGTTGCATTTTCTTTTATCATCTTTGCATACAGCTTTGCCGCATCACCAAGCTGTCTTCCATTAAATCCAGAACTTGCAAAGACGTCAACTAATTCCTCAATAGTCATTTTTGGGTCTAACTTGATGTGAGGGATGTCTTTGCCATGAAATTTGTGAGGGTCCACTTTTAAAAATAAAATTTTTGCAATAAATAATACTTGCGCAACTATTGATTTTTGTCTAATCTAACAAAATATTACTTATGTATGAATAAATCACACCAATATCAAATGCACATAATTGATTTGCATGATCCTCAACGGGTTAATAGAATTCCAGATGATGTGATAGTTTTATTTTCATCTGGAAAATTTACTCAAGATGAATTTTCCATTTCTAAAGTTGAATTACGTCTTTACAATGAAAGAGTAGATGAAAAACTAGGTGTTCATTCTCTGATTACGTCATTTGTGGAAACTGACAAGGGTTCAATAGAGATAACATATGATGAAGGATTTCGCGGGAAAGATCCTCTTTTACGTGCATCTGAGTTTTTGACTTCTAATTTGGGCATATCTGGTTTAATTTTACGTTCAATTATATCAATACGGGAAAAAATAAAAAATTAATTTTGTATCGCAATATTGCTATAACTGAATCATGAATCTCTAACTTGTCAATATTTTTTGAAGATGAGACAAATTCAACCTTTGGCGATGTATTTTTTGCAATCTCTAACATTTTCATCATGATCAAAAACAGATATCCGCAATCTTTGAATGGGTAGTGAATGAATGAATGAAATAATTTTGTATTTTTTGGATGTCTCATATTTTATATGAATTGCAAAGTAATTTTACCATAACTTGCCTTGTTTTTTCAGCATGGTTTTTGCATCCCCGGAAACAGTTCCTAACGTATGTGAGTCATAATTTGCATTTGTAAAATCTGTGTCTACAAGAATTGCACCATCAAAGTTTGCATGCCTCAGGTTCACACCACTCAGGTTGGCCTGACTCAAATCAGCATTTCTCAGATCAGCGTAAAACAAATCAGCACCATTGATATTCGCATTTTGAAGATCAGCGCCATACAGCTCAGCATCCCACATCTTTGCATTTGTAAGATTTGTTCCCCTCATGTCTGCCCCTCTTAATTTTACATTAAACAAAATTGTCTCACTCAAGTCAGCTTGACTCAGATCAGTGCAACTCAAATCCGCATTGTGAATGTCTCTGCCTTTGAGACTAACTCCCCTCATGTCAGAATCAGACAAATCTCGTCCAATCAAATCCTCATAATCAAAATCGATTTTTGTGAGATTTCGTTTTCTAAAGACGTCAGAAGGATTCATGGTTATATTGAAAGTTAGGAAAATTAGTACATTTGAATTTAGATCTACGGAGAGCAGATGTCGAATGCTAACGGTACAACTCTAGCTCTTCTAAGATTTTCCCCATCGTATGTTTCCATCTCCTCATCCCATCAACATCATGAGGCCTATTGTCTTCCAATTCCTTTTTCTCTTTGAGTAAGTTCTGATGCCTTTCATGATCAACTTTTTTGACACGCATGTGTTTGATTTGCCATCATCCGAATAAATTTCTATTTTTGGATGTTATATGGCATGCTTTGTCATGAATTGAATCTGTTTTTTGTAAGTTATAACGCCACAAAATAATCTCGTTTTGATAAAAGACATCATTTTTGAGAATCGTATATTTATGCCCATTTCTGCAATCTTATCATGCGCATATTACAACTTCACTGCGACCATATTGAATATACGCCTACAAAAAAAGAGATCAGGTCAGCTGAGGACATTGAAAACCCGCAAACTCAAAGGCTTGAAGAGTTGGTGGTCGCTTTTGTCGCAATAGAAGAGGGAGACGATTCATCAGTTGCCCAAAACGCAATATCACAGGTAAAAAATTCAATGGAAAAAATTGGCTGTAAAAAATTACTACTCTACCCTTATGCTCATCTGAGCTCCAATCTTGCAAAGCCTTCTGTGGCAATGAATTTGCTGGAGGAGATGGAAAAGAACGCATCAGACCTTGACGTATCTCATTCACCATTTGGATGGACAAAATCATACAAGATTCAGGTAAAGGGACATCCACTTGCTGAAAGCTCCAAAGTAATCACAAAGGATTCAGCAGATTCAAAACCGGATGAAGAAGTCACGTCCGATGCGCTAAGAGGAGAATCAAAGATTCGCTCCTATTGGAAAATCATGTCTCCGGACGGAACGATAACCAACATCGGCGATTTTGATTTCTCTAAAAATAAAAAATTGGAAGTGTTGGCAAAGTATGAATCAGCAAAGATACGTAAAGTGGACCAGCCTCCACCCCATGTTGCGTTGATGAAGAAGATGGGAATATCAGATTACGAACCCGCATCAGATTCGGGAAACATGCGGTTTTATCCAAATGGCAGACTGATCAAGTCCCTGATTGAGCGATATGTTACTGACAGGGTTAAAGAATACGGAGGATATGAGGTTGAGACTCCAATCATGTATGATTCTGAGCATCCGAGCATGGTCAGCTACTTCAATAGATTCCCTGCAAGGCAATACAACATTGACTCGGAAGGAAAAAAACTCTTTTTGAGATTTGCAGCATGCTTTGGCCAGTTCCTCATGGCCAATCAATATCAATTATCATACAAAAATTTGCCATACAAGCTCTACGAGCTTACTCGCTACAGCTTTAGACGAGAACAATCAGGGGAACTGGTAGGATTGAGACGCCTGAGGGCATTTACCATGCCTGACTGCCACGCATTTTGCAAAGACATTGATCAGGCAGTGGATGAGTTAAAGATAAGATTCGATCTCTCTCAGAGTGTTCTTCGCAACCTTGGAATCAATGAGGATGATTACGAGATGGCGATTAGATTTACAGAGGATTTTTACAATGAGAACAAATCTGCAATTGAGGAATTAGTCAAGAAGTACGGGAGGCCGGTCCTGGTTGAAATGTGGAAAGAAAAATTCTTTTATTTTGTTTTGAAATGGGAACTCAATTTTGTGGACAGCCTCGGGAAGGCATCGGCATTATCCACAGACCAGATTGACGTTGAAAACGGCGAAAGGTACGGAATAGACTTTGTGGATGAAAACAATGCAAAACAGCATCCTATCATTTTGCATAACTCTCCAAGTGGGGCGATTGAAAGAATCATTTACGTATTGCTTGAAAAGGCGGCAAAGGATTCCTATGAGGGTCGAAAGCCACAATTTCCTTTGTGGTTGGCGCCAACCCAGGTTAGAATAATACCACTCAAAGAAGAATTCAACGAGTTTACTGAAAAACTAAGCAACATGATTTCTGAAAATGATATTCGGGTGGACGTGGATGACAGAAACGAAAGCATTGGAAAGAGGATACGCGAAGCCGAAAAAGAATGGATACGATACATTTTGGTAATAGGCGAAAAGGAAGCAGGCTCTCAAAATCTCAGCATTCGAGACAGGGAGACTGGAACCGTTCGAGAGTTGTCTTTTGAGGAATTCATATCAGAAATCAACGAGCATGTTAATGGCAAGCCAACCACGGGATTGAATTTGCCAAAATATCTCTCAAAGAGACCAAACCTGATGGTATAGAGATTTAATTTTTGCAACAGGTTATTGTTTTAAAATTATAGTTGCTCACATAATTTGTTGAGGAACATTTGTTTTGATTAAAATTGCAATCTCAATAGTTTCAAAAGACTGACCATTACCATCATCGTTTTTTCCATTTCTTGGCCACGAAAATGGAAACAATAATTCTAACAAAAATCAAACTTGCATAGACATGTAATTCATCAGAGAAAATGTCAGATTCCAGATGTCAATCAGATGTCGAAAAGAATGAGTTGATTAAAAAAGGCGATGAAATGTAACAATGAAGATGAGCTTTCTGGATTTATACATGAACAAAAACCCCATGATCACTGCTTCTGATGATGATTCAGAGCCAGTTGCCACGATATTTGGAATTCCTTTTGATTCCACCCACTCATACAAACCAGGATGCAGGTTTGGTCCTGATGCAATTCGCGATTCGTTTAACAACATAGAGATTTTTCACCCAGAACTAAAGATTGATTTGGAAAATGTCAACATCGAGGATTTGGGGAATACCCGACACACAGTCGTTGCCTCAGAAATGATCGACATGGTAAAGAAAATTACCGCCGAGCTTGTTTCAAAACAAACTCAGCTGTTCATTCTAGGCGGCGAGCATTCCATAACTTATGGAACCTATACCAGCTTTCCAAAAAACACGGGTTACGTAGTGTTTGATGCCCACTATGATTTGCGAGATGAGTTTGCGGATATCAGGTTAAGCCATGCGTCATACCTGCGAAGAATTGTTGAAGAGAGAGGAGCTGAAAATATCCTACATGTAGGTGCAAGAGCATTTGTAAAAGAAGAGCTAGAGTTTCTTACAGAAAATAAAATCAAAACAATTTCAGACAGGGATGTCAGGGACGGGAAGGGTCCAAGTCTTCTAAAGGATCACGTATCTACGTTTGATAGCATTTATTCCAGCTTTGATCTTGATGTGTTGGATCCTGCCTTTGCACCAGGTGTGGGAAATCCCGAAGCTGTGGGCGTCACTTCAAGGGAACTGTTTGACATGATTCACTCGTTTGAGGAGACAAAGGTCACGGGCGTTGATATTGTGGAGCTTAATCCATATCACGATAACGGTTCCACGGCATCCCTTGCGGCAAAAATCATTTCCACTTTAATCGCAATGAATCTACATCAAAAAAGTTAGAGAGAGTATTGAAATTCTGCAAGTAGAGCAAGCACAGTCCAGATGACACTCCCATATTGCTGACTTGCAAAATCAGTTTTTTGATTTGCTAACACACAATATCAAACAGGAGTCTAATGCCGTTTAGCCACATCCTTATTTTTTTCATTTAATTTGCATGAATTCATGAGTCTAATGCCGTTTTGCCTTGATTTTGCTTCTGTTCACTTTATTAGATGGTATTTTGGGGATATCACGTGCTGAATAATCTAAGAGAATCCCTTCGCCCGGCCCTTGAGAAAATGGGACGAGGATTTGCATCTACAGGATTGTCTCCAAACTTTTGGACTTTTGTAGGTCTAGGATTTGCACTTGTTGCTGCAGTCATTTACGGGATGGGCATGGAATTTGGATTAATAGTTGGAGGTGTATTGCTGCTCGTTTCAGGATTCTTTGACATGGTTGACGGGCAGGTAGCACGGGTCACTGGAAAGAGTTCAAAAAAAGGAGAGTATCTTGATTCCATGTTTGACAAAATCTCAGAAGTTGTAATATTTTTAGGGATTTTGGTTGGAGGGTATGCTGAACCGTATATCGTATTGCTTGCAATTACTTTGTCACTCTTGGTAAGTTATGCCAGAGCAAAATCAGATTTAATCAACATTAAACTTCAAGGCATAGGAATCGGGGAAAGAGCAGAGCGACTATTGGTAATTGCAATAATAGGAATCATAGGATTTATGGACTATGCAGTACTAATCGTAGTAATTATTGCAGGAATTACTCTAATTCAAAGAATGATATTCACTGCAAAAAATATTAAAGAATAAGACTAGCGAAGTTTTCCACGCTTTCTTCTACTATCTTCAGATCTGATTTTAAGAATTTTGAAATGAATTGCACATGAAATACAATAATGTTTCAGAACCGTTGGTGAAGCAATGTATGCACCTTGTGCACGCAATTCCTTTGCCAAAGTATGCTCTACCAGATTCAGCCTAGACGTCACTTTCTTAGCCTTGTCTTTTGGGACAGTTTGTCCACAGTTTGTACATTGTACAGTTCCCGAGGATCCTTTTCCTCCTTTTGTACGACCTCTACTTGCACGCTTAAGTGGCATGAATTTCTGCAAATTCGCCTACTTATATTCTTGTAGGATTTGTAAAAAAGGGTGTCAATTACCGACTAAATTTGAAGAAAGATCCCTCATCTTTTAATTCTAGATCGTGTAATTTTAGGTGATATCTAATGCGCGGTCTGTGTCACAATTGCTTTAGATCAGGGGTGGAAGTATTTACAAAAAAGGGCGAGATCTTATGCCAGATTTGTATTGGTAAAAACAATGCAAAAAACTAAATCACTATTATTTTAAACTAAGAGAATTGAAATTAGCCGTTTTTTCCCACTGTGCAATCGATACCATTTCCATTGACGGCAATGACTATGAACAGATTGGAGGGGCTGCATGTTATGGCGGAATCACCGCAAGGCAGTTCAAATTCGATGTCGATTTGTTCACCAAATTCGGTCCAGATTTTCCCAAACAGTATCTAACAGAGCATAAAATTAATTTTACAGATTCCGAATCAAAAAAAAATACCACCAAATTTGCCATTTCGATAACGGGTTCAGACAGGACCCTCAAGCTTGAAAATGAATGCGAATCGATAGACTATTCAGGAACCAGTGCGGATGGCCACCTTGTTAGTCCGATATACCACGAGCTATCTGAGGATACATTCAAAAAAATCAAGGAGGATTCAAACTTTCTATTCGTTGATCCTCAGGGATTTTTGAGACGAAAGGATTCTGAAAATAATATTCTTTTGGAAAAAACCAACCTTGATCTTTCGAATGTCAACGCAATCAAAGTGAACCCAGAAGAGGCGCGACAGATGGTAAACGGAAGTCACGATGAAATGATGCTGGCATTACAGAAAAAAGGAGTCGAGCATGTGTTGCTGACAAACAAAACAGACGTGTCACTGCTGGTAAAAGACAAAATTTATTCCATAACTCTTCCAAATAGTCGAGTTCATGACACAACAGGGATAGGAGACATCTTTTGCGCGACATTTGCATGCACCATGCTTAAAGAAAAAGATTTCCTATGGGCACTTTGTTTTGCCGGTGGTGCCGCACAGGCTGCACTTGAATCCAACAACGTAGGCCTACAAAAGATTCCCAAAAAAGGAACCGTTCAAACCAACGCATCCTACTTTTACAACCTCGTAAAATTCAGAGACCTATGACAAACAATTCATGTTTCAATATTTTTCAATTATACTAACCCTTTTCTTTGCATCGCATATCTTTGTCACACATTTTGATTTTGAGTTTTGAAATTATCAACCTATATCAAAAGTCTAGAACGTAATTTGAAAGATAATGATACATTTTTGGGTTCAGCATAGTTTTTGTGCGTAAAGTTGCAAATATTCTTTTATTGTGCCAAATTGACTATTTTTTCAGTATGCTAATTGGCATTCACGGTTCTGGAACTACGGAATCATCTGCAAAGATGATCAAGAAAATTCTAGATAATGCAGAAATCAAATCTTTCTCAATCACAAAATCCACAAACAAGCAAGCTGACTGCGTAATTGTTTTGGGAGGAGACAAGGGGGTAAGAAATTATTTTCACAAAACATTTGATTCGACCTTACCAATTTTGGGCATCAGTGAAGGAGAAGCTAGTGGATTTTTAGCACAGATTGATCTCAGAGAATTTACATCATATGTGGACATACTAAAGAAACAAAAGTACACGATAGAAGAAGTTCCAAGACTGGGCGTGAAGATCGATGGAAAAAATGTCTATCCAGTGTTAAATGACGTTGCAGTATTTTCATCAAAGAGTGCAATGCTAATGGAACATACGCTGCGAGTCAATGGAGAAGAGGTATGGCACGACAACAGTGATGGAATCATCGTATCCACTCCAATCGGTTCATCTGCATATTCGATGTCTGCAGGAGGTCCCGTGCTCTTTCAGGATTCAGCAGTTTTTGAAATACTTTCTGTAAATTCACTTGATGTGACAAGAAGACCAATCATCGTTTCAAATTCCAGCTCTATTGAGATTGATGACATATATGCAAGACTTCACTGCGAGGTTGTTTTAGACGGTCTTGACAGATACAAGGTAAACAACACCGTAGAATGTGCCCAATTCTTTCCCGCTGCAAAGATAATTCGTCTCAAAAAAAACTCCACGGCAATTTCTGCCCTAGCCAAAAAGGTGCATCTTGCAGAAGAGCTACTTAGTATGTCTCCAAGCTCCAAGCTGCTTTTGAAGACATTGGAATACGAGGGTGCGCTAACTCAAAAAGACCTGGCAAACAAAACATTGCTTCCCTCTAGAACCGTGAGAATGGCATTAAGTCACTTGTTGAAGAGAGGATACATCAAAAAGAAAATATCCATCAGAGATGCAAGACAGAAAATATATGAAATTTCAAAAATAGAATAGTCTTGCTTTAAGGCATGTGATCATTTCTCAGATGCCGCCTTGATGAATGATGTGAAGGATTCTTCAGGGAATCCGGGTCTGCTGTTAAATTCGGGATGAAACTGAACGCCCAGATAGAATTTGTGACTTGGAATCTCAAGCATTTCCATCCTTTTTCCGTTGTCACTGTCTGCTGAAAATATCAATCCATTTTTCTCAAACTGAGGAATGTATTCTTTGTTAATTTCATACCTGTGTCTGTGACGCTTGTTGATGATTCCTGCATTGTAGATCCGTCGTGCGTTTGTATTTTCCTTTATGACTACCTTATTTGCACCAAGTCGCAACGAGCCACCCATGTCTGAAACTTGTTTTTGCTCAGGCAGCAGATCTACGATAGGATTTTTTGTGTCTGCATCGATTTCTGTTGAATTGCCATCTTCCAATTTCAAGACATTTCGGCCAAAGGCTATTGCAGCCAGCTGAAATCCAAAGCATATTCCCAGATAGGGGATATTTTTTTCCCTAGCATAATTTGCTGTTTGTACAATGCCTTCAGAACCTCTGATTCCAAATCCGCCAGGAACTAAAATTCCATCATAGTTTGATAAAGTGTCATAATCGTCAATGGATTCAGAATCTATCCAGTGTATGTCTATGGATTTTCCCATCTGTGCCCCTGCATGTTTGAGTGCGTGGTTGACACTGACATAGCTGTCTGTAAGCGTTACATATTTTCCAACTATGGCAATCTTTACTTTTTGGTCTTCATGGTTTACCATGTTTTGCGCAATTTCATTCCAGGCATCCCAATTAGCAGAGGTGTTTACCATCCCAACTTTGCCAAACTTTGTAAATATTGAATCCATGATTCCTTGATCATACAACATCTGAGGAATCTCAAAGATGGATTTTGCGTCATGGCAAGATAAAACATCTTTTGTTGTCACATTTGTAAACATTGCAATCTTCTTCTTGGTTTTTTCTTCCAATTGCAAAGTACACCTTACTGCAAGAAAGTCAGGCTGAATTCCTATTCGTCTTAACTCTTGTACACTATGTTGTGTAGGCTTTGTTTTCTGCTCTCCTACAACATCCAATGACGGAGCCAAAGTAACATGAACAAAAATTACTCCCTGCGGACCCTCTTCAACTTTCATCTGTCTTAATGCCTCAAGAAAGGGCAATGATTCTATATCACCTACAGTTCCACCGCATTCCACTATCAAAAAGTCTAATTTTTCATTTTCAGCAATTGTTCTAATCCTATTTTTAATCTCATCTGTAACGTGAGGAATTATCTGAACGCATGCCCCCAAATACTCCCCCTTTCTTTCAGCACCAATTACAGAAGAATACACCTGAGCTGTTGTGATGTTGTGGCTCTTTGGAATATCCTGGTTTATGAATCGCTCATAATTTCCAATATCCATGTCACATTCACCCCCATCGTCAGTGACAAAGACCTCCCCATGAGCCACAGGATTCATTGTTCCCGCATCATAGTTCAAGTATGGATCAATTTTGATACATGAGACATTTTGATCTGCCAATTGCAATAACTTTGCAATCGAGGAACTGGTTACTCCTTTTCCAAGGCCAGACATCACACCACCTGTGACAAAAATAAACTTCGTCTGCACATTAATAAAATGAGCATCTGGTTTTTGTATGTTTTGTCGATCATAATTGTAAAAATATTCATGAGAACCTATCTTTGCAATAAAGACATTCAGCATGCTTTGCATCACATTCATTGACACGCATATGACCAAATTTTGTCAGCATGACTGAGTGTAAATGCGATCTTGACAAAATATAGAATCTTAGACGCTCATCAAACTACATTCGGCAAACAAGTTACCAGTCATCAGGCAAGTCCAACTGCATCCAAATGCATGTAAAAGATTTTTTCATATGCTTTCACCCTATCTGCAAATCTCGCTTCTTTGTTAGTTGGATTACATTTCATGCAGGAATTTGCATTTCCAGATTCAATTTCATCAATCAATTCAAAAAATGAAGTGTAATCTATCTTGGAGATCACATCACCAATATTCCTGAGGACAATCACCTTCAACACACTTTCACAGTCAGGAAAAATCCCAATTTAGATTACAGAAACGACGATGAGGAGGAGTCATGATTGAACTTTGATGTTGAATTTCATTATAGATATTCATCATTCCTGAAAATTCTTTGGCACACATACCACATATCCTCAGGCCGTAACTCTCAGTCACGATTTGAAGCATGAAAGGTCAAGTGTTCTTTAATTCAAAGATCACATTGAGGTTGACCACAGAACTTACACATGGTAGTATTGACAGCGATTCGATGAGTACAATTTAATTCATTTGTCATTCCATCTCAATCTCCATAACAGTTTGATCATAATAATTAGAGAATTGTTCGCCAGGTCTCTTACCTTTTTTCATCTCTTCTTGGAGTTTTTTAATAAATTCCTCAGCTTTTTGTCGGGTTGAAAATATTCGAATTGTCCCATCAATGTAACCATCATTTCCATGATACCCGTCAACTACTACATAGCATGTTTTGCTTTCTGCCATCTCAACGCATTCCCGCACTTTCTGCATTGTTGAACATGATCACTGTTTTTGTCATGACAGACAGGGTATTTTTTGCCATTATTCACTTTGACATTCCCATTATTTTTACAAAGCCTCAAATATAAAAAAATGTCTGGCGTACCAATGTGTTAAATCTCATAAAATTTTGAATAGGTTTGGAACTGAATTGTTTCGTTCGATCAAAAGCTGAAAGTATTTCAGTTTATGACACACACTCAAATTTTGTCATTAAAAGGTAAAAAATAGTAACTTTCTAACTGTAAAAGAATTTTTAATTTTTCAAACAAATTTTTAGAGTCTTCATCATCTATTTTTTATTCTTCATTGTGCATTATAGTGTGAGAACATCTAGTTTGGTGGCCATACTTGAAATCGAATTTTCACAAAGAGGGGAAAATTGATCCTCGCCGCCAATCTCAGACGTTTTTGACAATTTTTTAGATTCTCGTTTGTTTTTTGAGGCTTTTTGTAAATGACATAATTTTTGCTTCGAGTTGATTTTGAGATGTTTTTTCGATTATTTTCAGATATGCACTTCCAACAATCACCGCATCAGCTCCAGCTTTGACATATGCTTTGACATCATTAGGAGTAGAGACTCCAAATCCTATGCCTATTGGAATTTTTCCTTTTGTTTGTCTTTTGACCTCTTTGATTGCTTTTAGCGTATAATTTTTGATTCCCGTTTTGACTCCGGTAGTGCCAAAAACTGCCACAAGGTACAGAAAACCTGTAGACACTTTTGCAATTTTTTGTATTCGGGTTTTGTTGGTATTTGGAGATATCAGGAAAATTGTATCAGTCTTATTTCTAGACGCTTCAAGATACTCTTTAGATTCTTCTACGGACATGTCTGGTAAAATGAATCCGTCTATTCCCGCTTTTTTTGCATCAGAGATAAATTTTGGATATCCCTTGTTATACAAAATATTGGTATAGGTCATCAATATCAGCGGGATATCGGTTTCCTTTCTAATTTTTGCCACAACTTTGAAAAAACTGCTAATGTTAGTCCCTTTCTCTAAAGAAACGGTGCTTGCATTTTGAATTACAGGGCCATCTGCCAAAGGATCTGAGAATGGAAATCCCAATTCTATGATGTCAACCCCTCCTTTTACCAATCCTCTCACAGTCGTCAATGTTGATTTTTCATTTGGAAATCCAGCCATGATGTATGCAATCAATGCTTTTTCATTTTTTACTTCTAATTCTACAAACTTTTCTTTAATTCTTGACATTTGCTAACTATGTGACGCCACATTGTCTATTTAATAAAAACTGTCTCAGATTTGACATGCATTATTCACTCCTAATATCCATCATCAGGGACACAAAGATTTTTCAAATTGTCATATGATGAAAATTCACCCCCAGTATTTTTCAAAAAAATTTGATAATAGAAAATACATCATATTTTCGTAAAAAGTTTTTTATAATTACCAAAGATATTGGATTTTAATGAAAATAACGACACATATGATGACGTTATCGATTCTTTCAGTAGCCGTGATTGGCCTAATGGCCATGACACCGGCTGCTTTTGCAGATCATTCAGAAGTCACGATCGTACCGGCAGCAGGTTCTGGTGCCCCAGGTTGTGAGGAAACAGCAGACGGATGCTATATTCCAGGTACCGCCACTGTGGACGTAGGCGGCGTCGTAATCATGTCAAACACTGACAGCGCGGCACACACGTACACATCAGGAACTCCTGACGGAGGACCAGACGGCGTATTTGATACGAGCCTGCTGATGGTCGACAACTCCTTTGAGTGGAGTCCAATGACCGCAGGCGAGCAGCCATATTTCTGCATGGTCCATCCTTGGATGCAAGGTCTGATCATAGTACAAGAGGCAGAAGCTGATGACGATGATGCAGCAATGCATTCTGATGACGATGATGCAGCAATGGATGTTCATGAGGAAGACATCTACGTTACACTTGACCACGACATTACTGGTGGTTCTGTAACCGAAATGGAAATCGACATGGAGTCCACATCTTTAATCGTTAAAGTTGACTCAGATGATGCGGGTTCAATCACAATTACTCTTCCAAGAGATGTGATTGACGCAACGATGAACGATGAAGATGATGACTTGTTTGTTATTGTTGACGGGGAAGAAGTAGACTTTGATGAAACAACATCACCTACTGATAGAACCTTGACCATAGCATTTCCAGCAGGCACTGAAGAAATCGAGATAATTGGTACTTTTGTAGTTCCAGAATTTGGTACAATAGCTGTTATGATATTGGCAGTTGCAATAATTTCAATAGTTGCAATTTCTTCAAAATCAAGACTCAGCATTATGCCAAGACTGTAACACAAATACTTTTTTTATTTTTGTTTGCTGATGAATAATTCGTCCTAAACTAACATTTAGAAAGCAGATTATACAGAAGAAGTTAAATTCTACAGAATTAGAATGAAAATCATTTTTAGATATGACTGAAAAATGTCACAAATTAAAGTCACAGATTAATCGATCAGAAAATGATTTCTACTAAGCATGTTTGTCCAAATAATTTTGAACCTCTTCGACATCTTTATCCCCCCTTCCAGAAAGCGTTACCACGATTGATTCTGATGGTTTTGATTTTCTTGCGACTTTAATTGCCTCAGCAATCGCATGTGCAGATTCTAATGCGGGAATTATTCCTTCAGTCCTGGTGAGCATCAAAAATGCGTCAATGACCTCAACATCAGTGGCTGAATGATACTTTACACGTTTTGTATCCTTGTAGTATGAATGCTCAGGACCCACTCCGGGATAGTCCAGACCTGCAGAAATGCTATGTGTTTCAGTTACTTGTCCCTCTTTGTCTTGAAGTAGATACGTCATCATTCCATGCAATACGCCTTTACTTCCAGCTGATAATGTGGCTGAATGATATTTGGATTTTAGGCCCTGACCAGCAGCTTCAACTCCAATGATTTCCGCACTAGTATCCACAAGAGGGTAAAACGTGCCAATGGCATTGGAGCCTCCACCTACACATGCTATTACACTATCAGGTACCTTGTTGTTGATTTTTTTCATCTGCGATTTGATCTCTTTGCCAATCACACTTTGAAAATCTCTTACCATGACAGGGTATGGATGAGGACCGACAGCCGAGCCCAGAAGATAGTACGTAGACTCTACGTTTGTAATCCAATCCCGAATTGCTTCATTAATTGCATCTTTTAGTGTCTTTGAGCCAGAATTTACAGGATGAACTTTACATCCAAGCATGTTCATCCTAAACACGTTTAGCTTTTGACGAATAGTGTCTTTGTACCCCATGTATACTTCGGCTTTCATTCCGAGTGCAGCACACGCCATAGCAGTTGCAACACCGTGCTGACCTGCACCGGTCTCAGCAATGATTCTTTTTTTGTTCATTCTTTTTGCAAGAATTGCCTGACCGAGTGTGTTGTTAATTTTATGTGCTCCTCCATGCAAGAGATCTTCTCGCTTGAGATAGATTTTTCCACCTCCTATTTTCTCAGACAGATTCTTTGCATAATACAAAGGAGTAGGCCTTCCAGCATACACCTTTAGATAATAGTCTAGTTCTTTTTTGAATTTCTTGTCGTTTTTAAACTTGAGATAGTTTTCTTCTAATTCCTCGATTGCAGGAACAAGCGTTTCAGGAATATACTTTCCACCAAATTCTCCAAACCTGCCATCTTTAGGATATTTCAATACGCATTCACCAACTTTTTTACCTGTTCTTCAATGTTGTCACTTTTCATAATGCTTGAACCTATTAGAAACGCGTCTGCACCGCACCTTTTTAGATATTGAATATCTTCTGGCGTATTGATTCCACTTTCAGATAGGATGACCCTTGATTTTTCATACCCTTCCAGAACCAATTCGGTAGTTTTAAGATCAATATCCAACGTGTCAAGGTTTCTGTTATTGATTCCTATTATGTCAGCTTCTGTTTTTAGCGCATTTTGAAACTCTTGTTTTGTATGCACTTCCAACAAGATCTCAAGCCCCTGTTTGTGCCCATAGCAGATAAATTCATCGATTTCTTTGAGATATCCTTGATCAAATATTGATTGAATCACCAGCATGTAATCTGCTCCAATTTTCTTGGCAGCGTCAATCTGGACTTTGTCAATCATAATATCTTTCATTAATAATGGCACATCCACTGCTTGTCTTACTTTCATAAAATACTCAGGCGAGCCATGAAACAGGTGTGGCTGCGTTAGCACAGAAAGTGCCCTGGAGCCTCCGGCAATCATCTGTTTTGCAATGCTGGCAGGATCTGTAAGGGTCCTGATTTTTCCCAAGGAGGGCGATGCAAATTTTACTTCTGTTAGCAGCGTTGCATGTCTATTGGTCTTGATAATCTGTACAAAATCAATTTCAGACTTTTGCAAGTTCACATTTACGTCATATACTCCATCATCAATTGCCATCTGAGAATTATTTACCAGTTTTCTCAGAATGTTTTTAGTCATTGACAATTTCCCTCAATTTTGAAATATCTCCGGTATTTTTAACAAATTTCTCCAACAAGGACATGACCTTGCCATCCTTAATTGTATTTAGTGCAATCTCCACCCCATCGTCAAAATCATTTGCAATGTTTGCTACAATCAATCCTCCTGCAGCATTTAGTGCGGTAGTTTCAATCATCGCCTGATTTGCAGTATTGTTCAACACACCCACAAATGATTTTATCGCATCTTCTTTTGATTTGATTTGTATGTCCGTTAGCTTTGATTTGTGCAGTCCTACAGCTTCCGGATCTATTGCGTTCATCGACATGTCACCTTTTTTTAAAATGCAAACTCTGTTGATTGCACTAGTGGAAAACTCATCCATTCCATCATCTGAACGAACAGTCATGACATTTTCAGACCCCTTTCTTTTTAAAATTTCAGGCAATCTGTCAAGATATTCTGTAGAAAATACGCCGACCAGCTGATTTTTTACTCCAGCCGGATTTGACAATGGCCCCAGCAGATTAAACGCGGTTCTTTTGCCCAATCGTTTTCTTGCAGATGAGACATGCTTCATTGCAGGATGAAATTTTTGCGCAAACATAAAGCAGATGTTGTATTTTTCCAAATCATCTGCAATTTGTGCAGGTTCTTTGTTCAGGTCATAGCCAAAGTATTCAAAAATATCGGTACTTCCTGAAACCCCCGAGCTTGAACGATTTCCATGCTTTGCAACGATTCCACCAGCTGCTGCCACTACAAATGATGCGGTAGTGGATACATTGAAAGTCTGAAGTGCATCTCCGCCCGTACCACACATGTCAATTACAGTTCCTCGACTTTTAGGCTCAACTTTGAGTGCAAATTCTTGCATTTTATCAAGCATTCCAAGTAGTTCGTCATCAACCTCGCCCTTTTGTGCAAGAAGAGACAAAAAATCAGCATTTTGCACATCATCTGTTTTTCCAGACAACACATCAGTCATTACGGAATTCATTTCATGATAAGTAAGATCCGTCTTTTTTTGTAATTTTAAAATTAGATCAGCAATCATTTTCTTTAACCTGTTGTATGAAATTTGCAAGAATTTTTTTTCCATCTTCAGTCATTATGGATTCAGGATGAAACTGCACTCCCTCAATTAGATATTCTTTATGCTTTATTGCCATGATTTCTCCATCATCTGCAGCTGTTGCGAGAACTTGTAGTACGTCAGGAATTACCGTTTTGTCCCCAACTAAACTGTGATACCTTGTTGCCTGAAACGGATTTTTGACATCTTTGAATAAAGCTGAACTGACATGATCGACAGGGCTTGTCTTGCCATGTCTTACACATCCAGCATTTGTCACCTTACCACCAAACGCATGAATAATTCCCTGGTGTCCCAAGCAGACTCCCAAAATTGGAGTATTTTTACCCATATCTTTGATCACATCGCTGCACACTCCAAAATATTTTTCTTCTTCAGGGGTTCCAGGTCCAGGCGAAATTATTATCGCATCATAATTGTTTTGTTTAATTTCTTCCAACGTGATCTTGTCGTTTCTAATTACATCACAGTCTACTCCAAGTTCTCCAAGATACTGAGCAATGTTATACACAAATGAATCATAATTATCAATGATTAAGAATTTCATAAAAATCCACCATTAGAATTTTTTAGGCACATCAGAAAGCATGACAATTTGTACCTAGAGCCAAAAACAACGAGTCACAACTTCAACATCTATGTGACCAATGATGATTCTATCAGAAGCATGACTCATGATGAATTTATCGATGAGAATTATATAAAATCTACTTTAACCTACAGCAACTATTTTCCAATTATTGAAATATCTATAGATATTATATTCCATGGATATTATTTTACAAAATTAGTCTAAAGCAGGATTAGATGATTTTTACCCAAAAACGTTAGGATTGTATGAAAAGAAAAGAATAGTGTTTTACCACGGGTTTAATGTTATATTTTGATAGTCAATCCTCACTTGAATAATGTTTCTAAATGATTTATACAAAAATATTCATAATATCTCATAATATTTTTATATTATAATTTAAAGCAGAAACATGTCTCAATCAGGACCTAAAAAAATTCCTAATGAAATTAGAACCCCCACGAATCCCACATCATTTGGAAAACAGGTTCAACATGCACTGATGGATTTAACTTCTGTAGAAATTGTTACTTTGATAGGTAATTTGGATGATCTTGATTTTAACAAAATTCGAAATGAATCTGTTGATACATTCAAAAGTGATGCTAATGTCAAATTGGTTGCATATACAAGGAGGCAATTTGATGGCGATATTGTTACTTTGTTCCCTGGAAATATTGATGAAAATACTTCTACACTATCTCCATCATTGGAGAAAGTACATGCAGATAATGTAAAAATTGCTATTGATGGTTGGAATACATATGTCAGCACTATGAAAGATATTGCTACCTCAATCATAGGCTTGATCAAAGACAATAAATCCACTACGTCAAAAAATGAAGGTAGCGGTTAATATCATAAGAAATAACATTAATGGAATTATTCAAATCTGCTGAACAATTTTTTAAAAAAAATGACGCTAATTTTTTAATTGATAAATATGATGTAAATATAAAAAGGGAGTTTTTGCAGAAATCTAACTCTCTTGAAATCAATTTCTATATTTCATTAAAAAAGAACCATCAAATTCAAACAGAACAAAGCAGAATTCATAATGAAAAACTTGAAATATCTTCAGCAATTCACCAATGTTGTAGTTCTATAGAGGATATTTTTAATGAGAGAAAAATTCTCCAAACTAGTTCTCTGTTTAGAATTTTAAAGAAAGGTAAATTATTGGAATTTTTTCTCAGGCTTTTTTTAAGTCTTAATGACTTACTTCAAGAAAAAAAATCATTTTTACTGTTTAATTTATTTCAAAATAAAATAATTTCTACAACTGTCAATGGAAAAAAACTGGCAATTACAAAAATCACGCCTGGGGGCGATTATGAATTATTGATTTCAAAGCAGACAGCAGATGATCCAATGATGTTCATGATTCACAAATACAACGTAAGGATTATTATGAATTGGACAAAATTCAAACTGGATAAAATTCTTTTACTCATAAGACGATTTAAAAAATTCTTAAATTATTCTCCGATCTCAATTTTTGGAATTATACAAACTGTCACATTTGTTCTAAATCCTGAAAAATTTAACGAAATAGATGCCATACATAATCATATTTTGAATTCAATTTACTATTCATCTATACCAGTCGCCATTAGCATCGCATTCAGAGTTATCCTAAGACAATCCTTAAAATATTACTTGAAAAAAGTCTTCAATGTAGCTTAATCTGATTTGTTATTATAAATTTTGATGAATCTAGATAACTCAATAAGAAAATCGGATTAAATTTTAATTAAACTTGATGGAGTCAATAAATTCTATAGTAGTTGTAAAACCTTCTCCTCAAATCCCAAAAATGATGATTTTTCAGGACAAGAGATTATTGATTCTATGATGAAGTAAATTGTTAAAATAATTCAACTTCTCTTTGCATTCATACGTAAACATGCCAAAGGAAAAACAAATTTGAAAACATTACTCAAGGTACAGGTCAAATTTTTGTAAATTATTCTAAAATAATACGTAATCTTAGATAGGATTATGTATTAGAAAAAGGTCGTACAAAATTTTGAACAATACGATATTCTATCATACTAGAGTCTTGCGTAATCTACCTAAGGATTACGAAATTATTGAAGTGTTAATAGATTGAGTCGGATAGCAATATTGTGAATACAGCTCCAATTTGGCGTCATAGACAGATGTGTTCAGATTGTAAACGAGTAAGATGCACTAGCGGTTGCAACTGCGATTGTCATTGGAATCCTAGGGGATGACCGAAAAATGAGTATCAAAAAAAGGTCAATCCTAAAAATCACTTGGACTATTGTCGCAGATGTCATTCATGATCTCTACTAGGATTACGTAAAAAATAATTATAAAAATATAGAAAAATATTGGGGAAAAGGAATTATATCCTATTTTCTCAACTGTAGTGCCAATTTTGCAGCAATTGCCCAAGAGAACAAGGTCATTCCAATTGGAAATATCCCGCTTGTTAGGATTTGCGGCACTTGTTCTAATGATACAGTTCCTGAACTGTACATTGCTGCTGCTACTGGTAAGGCTACCAGTACGACTACTCCGAGTTTTCTTTTGGTCTGCTCGGAGACGTTTTGCTGTATGTTGTATGTACTCATTGTAATCATACAGTATGATGTGGATGTAGTACTTGAAATGGGCCGAACTTTTTTGGATCATTTCGTTCAGCTGTTGATTTGAATCACTTACAGAGCAGTTCAGTTTCTGAACTCCCGTACCTGATTTTTCCATGAATGAACTATGCTTACTGTTGAAATTGCAGCATATTTTCCAGGTTTTACTGTATTTTCAAAAGAACTTTCTCACAAATTTTAGGAGTCTTTCCTTCAGCCAAATTCTTCTTGATGTACCATAGTGTAGACTTGTTGATTCCCAATCTTTCTCTTTCCGTTGTGCTCATTCTCAAAACCTTTTCTCTTAATTCCAAATTATCACTTCTATTCAATTTCATTTTAGGAATGACAAAATCAAATTCTTTTTTCTTATCTACAATAAAATTAGATAGTTGTTGTAAATTATCTTGTAAGATAACTTGATATGAATACTGTTTTCCATTCTTGTAATTATATCTGGCATTAAAGTTTGAATTAATCTTTTCAATCAATCTCTTAGCAACATCTTCTCCCAATCTCGTATGATAATTCTCTGTAATGATGAAATTTGATTTTGTGTATAAACATATGAGATTTAAATCACTAATCTCAAATTTTCAATGCGGTTCCTTGTACGATGGATATTTTACTTTCCTCAAGATTTTGAACCTGATTTAGGAATTTAATTTTAGCAGTTTTACCCATGAGCAAATGAAATCCCAGGGGAGTGGGTCCAGATTCCTCTATTTTCATTGCCATCTTTTTGAAAAATTCTAAGGACTGCTCACTTTTATCTTTCCATTCGTGGACCGTTAGATTTGATTTTTCAATGACGTCTTTTGCTTCCTCTTGAGTGCAAAGAGAACTCAATGTGTTGTACTCAGCCCAAGGTGTAGGATAGTAAGGATTACTGGCAGTTCCAAAAAATATGTCGTGAAAAACTAGACGGCCATTTAGTTTGAGAACTCTGCCCAATTCACCGTAAAATTGCTCCTTATCGGCAATGTTCATCTGGGCATGCTCCGTCCATACGACATCAAAAGTTTCAGAAGGAAACGGCAGTTCTAGCGCACTTCCTTGCTTGAATGACACTTTGTCAGTGAGATTGACAAGTTCCGTTAGCGTGTTTGCTACATCGATATACTCGTCGGTTAGATCAATTCCAACCACGGAACAACCATGCTCATTAGCTATGTATCTTGCCGAACCTCCAAGCCCACAGCCAACATCAAGTACCTTGTGATGGGGTTGAATCTGGGCAAGATTTCCAATCTCAATTGTGGATTCCTTTCCTCTTGTATGAAACTCATCAATTGGAGCAAGATCATCTATGGTTAATGCATGTAAATCTTTTCCAGAAGACTCTAGGCCACGTATAATAGAATTCAAAATACCGCGGATACCATAATGTTTGCCGATTGCTTTATCATCCATTTGATTTTATTTTTAGAATTGTAATAATTGAGTTTTACTATTTAATAAAATGTTTACACGTGGGTCTTTTTTTAAACACCTTAACTATATCCCCAGCACAATGTCAATGCGGACATAATTAGGAGTAAAGATGTTGCACTAATTCATGAAATTTAAAACATACTGGATGCATTACTAAAATAGATTATAAAAAATAAGAGCAAAAATAAAAAACATTATTAGATTACAATCTGATATTATAATACCATGCATGATTTTTACAAATTGGATTGGATTGTTAATAAAAAATGAAAAATTTTAATTCGTCTGAAAATGGTTGATCAAGAAAACACAATCAAATTATTCCAATCATTATTTCTGCGCAATCTTAGATAAAATTACATTAAAAAATTAATTGGTCATCAAAATATTGAAAAAATTTCTCTTGAAGCCAGAATACTTATTCTTGCATTAAATTATTTGCAAGGTTTACAAATAATGGCGTCATACTTTAGAGACGATTTCATTTGGATGCCTCCTTTAATGCCTGAAGCATCGCTCCCGCCTTGTGTTCTGTTTCCTTAAACTCGTTTTCTGCGACTGAATCAGACACTATTCCCGCACCAGATTGTACAAATCCCTTGTCATTGTCAATAAAGATACTTCTGATTGCAATTGCAAAGTCACAACATCCATTGTATGAAAAATATCCTACTGCTCCGGCATACGGACCCCTAGCTTCAGTTTCTAATTCATCAATTATTTCCATAGCTCTAACCTTTGGAGCTCCCGACACGGTTCCTGCTGGAAATACTGCCTGAAAAGCATCAAACATGTCGTTTTCAGGTGCCAGATTTCCCACCACGTGACTGACTATGTGCTGAACGTGACTGAATCGTTTAATCTGCATCAGGGATTCTGGATGCACCGTACCATACTTGCAGACCCTACCAATGTCATTTCTACCCAAGTCCACCAGCATCGTATGTTCTGCCAGTTCTTTTTCATCATGAATCAATTCCTCAGATAATTGCTTGTTTTTTGTTTCATCATCTGTAATCTTTCTCGTACCAGCTATTGGAAATGTCTCCACTTTGTCTCCGGTGATTCTTACCAACATTTCAGGCGATGCACCAATGATTGTTTTATTGTCTTGTTTAAGGTGGTACATGTATGGTGATGGATTTAATTCACGCAAAGTTTTGTACAACGTCAAATTGTCGCCACGCACATCAAATGCAAATTTTCTAGATAATACAGCTTGAAAAATATCTCCGTCATGAATATATTTTTTTGCCTTGTTTACAATCTCTGAGAATTCTTCTTTATTCATATTGGGCATCACATCACTTGAATGAAAGTCCTCAAATACATCCTCACTGATTTTTAATTCTTCAAATCTGTTCTTATCATGATAAAAGTAAAATAACTTCTTGTGTATGTTGTCATACAATATTCCATCATCATAAATCCCAAACTCCATAAGAGGTTGTGGGGAATCATGCGAATCCTCAATATTTTCAACAAGTCGGATTGCATCATAATTTACCACTCCCACCGCGCCTCCCAAGTATCGGTAGCTTTGATCATTTGATGTTCCCAATAGTTTTTTCAACTCTGAAAATGGATCCGTTGTTTGTATAACCTGCGTTTTTTCATTTTCAATAATTTCCACCCTATCAAAATATCCCTTGAGAATTATTTTTGGATCAAACCCCATCACGGATGTTTCTGCCAGAACCTCTGGGCCGGTCAAGGATTCAAAGAGAAACGAGTGAGAATAGTTTCTAGAAATTTTATTATAAATTTGAAATTGATTTTCAGATAAATCTAGCGGTATTACCTTTGCTTGAGAGTTTCCAAAGACATCCACCCATAAACAAAGCTCTAGCCGTTTATTATTTAAATTGATACGACAATTCCACTAGCAAGAATATTGGTCAAAACGCACAACAAATCAGGCACAATTCGATTACCGTATGGTACGGTACCTTTATATCATATTTGTGCTTACCATAATTACCATGCAGGGGGTAAAGCAAGAAATCATGCAGGATATGAAGATTCTGAAAAAAACACAGGATATTCAATCGTCAGTTTCAAGTGTTGAATGTTATGTTTGTGGAAAAGGATTACGAGACGGTCATGCCATATCTGCAAAGACATTGCCAAATGGAATAGTTCTATTTTGTGATGTTCATTATTCATTGCAATGAATTTCCAACATTCATTACATGCGGAATCTAAAATGAATTCAATACCATGAAATTTTGTCCTGATTGTGATTCTAAACTTTCACAAAACCTAGCAGATGTCGCAAGCCCGGGAATTTGTCCCAAATGCAATCCGGAATTGGTTACTAAAAAAAAGGTTTTTTATGGAATAAATTATTCCGGAAAAACAAAAAGATGTTCTAAAGGATGCGGAGCTGACATCTATTGGGACGAGGTATTCAAGTCCGAGAGTGGAAAGTTTATTCCCATGGACGCACTGACAGATGAGCCCCATAACTGTAACACACACATTGAAAAATCAAATATCACACAAGAATACTTTACTTCAGAACCATCATATGTTTCAGAACCACTTAAGAAAAACGACATTGACCCCGTTATTCCTTTTGCAGAAGAGTTGGCATTTGACATCAACAAGATAAATCAGTTTGAGATTAATGCGGATGACATAATTCGTGAAATGGTTCAAGGACACAAAGACCAGTCTCTGGCCATCATCCATTATGAAAATTTGATTTCTCCAGAACCTGAAAAAATATCACTTGATCACATGTCAGATGTTTTATCAAAAAATATTTTGGACGGACTAAAGGAGTGCGGCTTCAGCGGATTGCTACCGTTTCAAGAAGAATCGATTCGTTCAATTTTAAAAGGCAATAATTCCATTATTTCGGCACCCACAGGTTCGGGCAAAACCGAAGCATTCAGCATACCTTTGCTGCAAAAAATCTCAGAAAACCCCACTCCAGGAGTGGCAGCTTTGCTCGTTTATCCTCTAAACGCGTTAATTGACGACCAGGTTTCCAAGGTTTCAAATCTGATTGAAAAGTGCGGTCTGAGTGAAACGATTGCAGCATATTCCATTCACGGAGGTCAAAGTACCGCATACAAAGATCAAATTATGGCAGAATCAAGTTCCAAAGCCATCATTCTTGCAACAAACTTTGATTTCATCAACTATCATCTAATCCTGCAAGACAAGAAATGGAATCAGCTGTTTAAAGATGCAAGAATTTTGGTGATGGATGAAGCTCACTCTTACACCAGCTTTCACGGATCAAACGTGTATCATGTTCTGAAAAGAATGAAAAAATACATGGGGAAAGTTCAGCTCATCGGATCTTCTGCAACTCTTGATAACTCTAAAGAATTTTTTTCAAACATGTTTGACTTGCCAAAAGATTCATTTTCATACATTAAAAGTGAATTTGGGCGAAAGCAAAACATGCATTTGTTTTTCATAATGCCTAGAAAGTTTGGACAACGAACCACCATGGAGATGCTCACTTCTCTTTGTTTTAAAAACAATACAAAGCAATTGGTGTTTAGCAATACACACAACGATGCGGAGTTTCTAGCACTGAATGTAGAAGATGCAAACAATGGGATTCAGATTCAGATACATCGCGGGGGTCTAGATCAGTCAGACAGGAAGTTGTATGAAACTCAAATGAAGCTTGGCGAGCTAGACACATTATCATGTACCCCCACATTGGAATTGGGAATTGACATCGGTCACGTGGACGTGGTAATATCTGCGTTTAAAAACGAATACGATTCGTTTGTTCAGAGAATTGGTCGTGCAGGAAGAAAGGGACAGAAATCCTACGCAATATGCGTGTTTGATCCCGAAGATGCAACATGCCACTATTTTGCCAGACATATTTCAGAATACCTCAATCAAAATCACATCGTCCAGATTAACAAGGAAAATCCCATAATTGCAGACAAGCATGTTGCCTCTACAGGTATCGAACAGCATGCCGCAATTGAGCCTGACAAATCACAGTTTTTTGACTTTGCAAACAGTGTTAATTTGAGAGGCACGTCAGGTGAGATTGCAATTTATTTTCACTCCAAAAAGATAGGAACCAGGGATGTTCCTGCGGGATATTACCAACTGCACCAAAAGGCAATCTATCATTTTAACAAAGTGAATTACGAAGTAGACAAAATCACAAAAACTCAGAACGGTGCCAATGTGTATTTGATTAAATCAGATGACATGCAAAAGAGGACAATTCCCGTTGTAAGGACCATGATTCTAAAAAAATCTGAAAAAGATGCAGTAAGCAGAGAGATTATTCCCGTAAAACAGTCCACTCAAAAAATATCTTTAAGGTTTGGCATGATTGAGTTGGACAGGACAATTACAGGTTATTTGAAGGGGAATTACAATGATCCTACAGAAAGATTTGAAACTCATGCAGGAAAATCCATCCCGTCATGGAAAGACTTCAACTGGAAATCAAAGCATTCTGCGGTGAGTCTGGCATTACCATTAAACGTTGTACTGAAAAAATCTAATTCAGATGGAAAGAGTCCCATTGCTTTGGATTCCAGAATTCATACCATTACTCATGTGCTGGTTAACGCATGTAAGATTATTACAAAATCTGAGTCAAATGACATTGATTCGTATTACGATGATGGTATCATTTACCTTTATGACAATACTTCAGACGGATATAACGGATGCAGCAAGATCATTTTTGATAATTTTGAAGAGATATTGCAAACTTCCTATTCTTTGTTGGATGATTGTGATTGTACTGCAGATAAAAACCAAAAAAATATCACAGAGTCAGGAGAAAACTGGGGAGGATGTCCGAAATGCACATTCACTAAAAATTACTGCCAAACAAAAAACAAGGATCTTTCTAAATCAGAAGCAAAAGAATTTTTCAGCATCTTCAAACACACTTAATACTCCGTAGTCAATATACACGCTATGGGATTGCTGGAAACCTTATCAAAATTCTGCATCATGAAAAAAGTCAGAGACAAGGCAAAAGAGCCTAAAGAAAAATAGACTAAATCTCAATCAAAAAACTATTAATCATATTATCAAATATTCAGGCATGCCCTTAGACAAAATGCCTGATCCGGAGGACTTTGTTCTAACTCATGATTCAACTACGCTACACGTCAAAGGAAACCCAGTGGCGTGCATTATTGATAGAAGTCAAAAAGATTCAAAATATGCATCGTTGCCAAACGATCCCACGCTCAAAGCCAGTCTGATAGGATTTTTGAACAAACATGATGATTTAGGATTGTTGATGGGATTCAAATTAAAAATTCAGACAGACACAGAATTCCTTGAGTTTACGGCATACCCAGATGACGAGTTTGTAGATGCAGTAATTTTTGATGAGTCGATTTTTATAATTAATGACAAAATGGAAAATCTATTTTCATTAAGAAAAATAATAACGGATCAATTTGTAAAAACAAGATCAGAGTTTGAAAAATTTAAAAAAATGATGACATGATTTGCATCTAGTATGTGATGCCAATCATTCAATAACTGCCATTATCTAAAATTTTCAGTGGCAAACCTCACTTCAATGCTAAAGGCAAGAGAACCCATACTGTTAGATCGCGAGGACGGTCACTGGTATGAAACAAAATTTGACAAGGTATATCCTTCGATAAGTACAATTCTTTCGGATACCGCCCCTGAACATAAAAAAAATGGATTAAAAAATTGGAAGGAAAACGAACCTGCTCACGAATACATTACAAAACAAGCTCAAGACATAGGAACCCAATCGCACAAAATCATCGAGGATTATTTGAATGGCAATATGAGTTTGGAAGAGTTTGATTTACTACCCATTGCACATTTTCACAATCTAAAACCATTTCTTGAAAACATTTCAAATGTCACATCCATAGAACAAAGGATGTATTCGGATAAGCTAAAGGTTGCAGGAACCAGTGATCTCATTGCTGAATACAACGGAGAATTGTCCATCATCGATTATAAGACAAAACGAAAGCCCCAGATAGATGACTACCTGTATGAGTACTACCTGCAAACTACTTGCTATGCTCAGATGTTTGAAGAGGTAACTGGCAGAAAAATTAACCAGGTGGTCATATTGGTCAGCAGTGAAAAAAATACCAGACATGAATTTATCAAAACATGTGATGACTATATCAATCCGATGAACGAGCGAATTGAGAAGTATTACTTGAATAATCTGCTGTAACGGGTCAACAACAGGCCATACAAATCGGTTGCACACATATCGGAATCACAACAGAACGTGGTAATAGGAAAAAAAGACTGAATGCGAGCTTGTGCTTTAGATCAATTGAAAAGAGAGACCTAACACAAAGTAAGCTTACAACATATCATGAAGACTGAAAAACAAATCAATGCGTTGAAAATGAGATTGATGGAGAGACTAAACCCCGTAGATGATACGTATTATGGACTGTCTCTGGAGAATTTAACTGTCAACAATTGATTCTTTTGGAATTGCATTTTGTATTTTTTGTGGCAAATTTTCCAATAGTTCCTTTTGAATAGTCAATCCCATGGTTGTCATTCATGTGTTTCCAGTAATCAAAAACAACTCCTTCAATTTCACCCATGGTGACATAGTTACAATCAAAACCATATTCATCGCATCGAATACTTGCCACTACAAAGATAACGTTGGGCAGAATAAAAAGAACAGTATAAAAACAATGAACATTTGTTCAGTTGATCAAAAATGATCGATCAAAGATCACAGCAAATGTTTGCCATACGACAGTTAAGAAAAGAACCATCATATTGTTACAAATACGAGGATAAAGGCTGCAACAACTATGCCGATAGATACTTTCATGAATCCAGACATCGTGCATCATATTCGCTTCAGGATTATATTCGTTATACTCACTAGAGTTTGGGAAGATTCCCCGAACTATCCAGGTTGGATTTACAGACTTTACAATACAGCCTAACCTCAGAGGATGGAAATTCGGTTCCACAATTTTTACAAATGTAAAATTCTTTTTTATTCACTGTCCGTCACATAAATTACAAACTTAAGCATGTTGTTACTGACTAAAAATGCCACTCATCCACCCCTTTCTCAATCATATCCAGGCTAACTTTTCTTATCAATGAATTCATAAAACTATTTTAGTGAATTTTGGTTGACATAATTTTTCATGTTAATGGTAACAACGCACAGAGTTAGTAGAAATGAATTAGAGTCAGCTAATTAGGCGAATCTAATTTTCACATACTTTAAATCAAATCTAGTGATTGTAACAACATGAAAGATGAATCATGCAGACGATGTGGAAATGAACTTGAGATAAACAAAAAATGTGACGTTTGTCACATTCCAAACCAGCTATATTGTCATGAATGCGGATACGTATCAGATGAGCAAATCCATTTTCAATGCATTATAACTAGCAAGAATCGTGTACATCTAGCAAACTAATTTTAAGAAAACTTGTATACAGAAATAAATTACATGTATTCAATTATCTATCATGGCAGGTAAAATTACGTCAGATGATCTCAAATCGCAACAAAAAGATTTTGTGATCATAGATGTACGTGAATTTGACGAACTGGATGGCGGAAAAATAGAGGGTTCCATACACATGTCCTTGGGACTATCCATTAGAAATGCAAAGAAAAAACAAATCGAAGAAATAAGAGGCAAGAAAATCTGCACCTATTGTGGAACAGGATACAGAGGAAACATTGCAGCAGACGAACTAGTAAAAGAAGGATTTGATGCAGTTACGCTTGATGGCGGCTATTCCACTTGGAATCAGTCTTAATTCATTATTCATTCCAGATGGATTGGGTTTTAAGCCATTGAATGAGATCTCTGTAGAGACTACTATGCATATTTAGGACCCCTATCTCAAGATTGGTCGATGACTTGACAGTTTTTGTATACTTTTCATATACCGCAAAAATTATTTTGTCAAGAAACATCTCGTTTTGCATTTCTTTTTTTGCAAGCTCCTCAGATTCAGTCATTGCAAAACTGGCAAACAATACGCCGTCAACCCAATAAGCATTTGTATCTTCTAAAGAGGACATCATACCTATCAGATCATCCAAGCTTAACTTGATCATGTCTCGGACAAAGATTTTGTCATATGGCTTATGAATAAACTCGGTCATACAATCCCCCGCCATTTACAGGACTAATGAATATTTGGAAATTTTATAACTAGTTTTTCTAAACAAGAACCATCATGGCTGAATCCTCAGAAAACTCGTTAGCACACGACGTATTTGTGACAGAATTTCCAAAGCAGGGATTTGGAATAGTTGACTATCTTCAAGGACGAGTGCATTTTGCATTACTTGATCAGATGAAGCTCATGAGCAAATCAGGAATGAATCAGGTACAAATCAAAGAGGCCATGATGACAACGATTACCGAAATAATAGATAGTTTTGAGCCCGAAAAAGAATCAAAAAGTTCTTGAATCCATCTTTTTAGACTCTGCCATAATTATTTTATGACACTGACAATAGCAATTGGTGTGCGGTAAATCATTATCCATCCGATACTTGCATTCTTTTGTATGTTCAATCATCAATTTTTAGAATCACTTTTTGACATACTGCGATATTTTTCAGGCACTGCAAAAAAGTTATTCAAAATAAAATAAGAGGTTTGTTTCTACTTATTGTTTTGTTGGATCTTTACTCAATATGTTTAGTACATGTTCTATGATCTGCTTTTGACCACCTTCATGCAAGTCTGTTCTAACTACATCTGAACCCATGCTGACAAAAATCAAATTATTATCTCCAAGTGGAAATGTCATTCTAGTGATTTTTTCAAACGTTGCGACAGCGTATAACCCATGTCCTATTTTTGGAGCTAGTTCATTCCTACCTTTCCATGCAACCGATGCTCTTTTCAGAGATGCAGCAGTCTCATCTGCTGACAGATAATTTGTAATTCCTTCTCTATGGCTTGTGGCAAGTATGTCACCTTCACTGTCAGTAACTAAACTGTGTCTGATATTGACGTCAGAATCCATTATTCTCTTCAAAAGATTTGCGAAATCCATTTCCTTTTCTATGTTCAGACAATATTTAAGACATACTAAGAAAACTAGAACTGATTTCTATTACGATGATGGTTTATATTCAAAATATTCTGTAGCCGCATTATTGAAATTCTCCAATAATTTTTGATCGCATACTCAGAATCCCGGAGCAATTTCAAATTTTTCTCTATTTCATCTCTTAAGACATACAGTGTTCTCTTATCATCACAATGCATGATGAAATAAATCTGAAATTAAATTTGTCTTTATCTTGATTCTACACTGTAGACTCAACAGGAAGGAAAATTTTCTTTTGTGCAAACCTTACCACAAATATACCAACAATCGCACCAGGAATGCTCATCATACCCATAATCATAACTAGAGTTTCGAAAAACTCGGGTAACAAGCTATATCCTGAAACTCCGCTGAATACATAAAATTGAATGTATGCCATCCCAACTAGCGGCATGCTATATAACAAAAATACGGCCCCAACCAATCCCCCTGCAATAGATTCTCCAAATTTGTCCAGTCGAATTTTATCATTCATTAAACAATCAGACACAATGGCGACAAGCATCGGTAATGCATACCATGGCAAATAACCCCACAATGCTTCAGATGGAATGACGTTTGCCGTTATATTGAAAACTATCAGTACCGCAGTTACCGCACTGGCCCATCCAAATTTTTTCATGGATTTTGCAGCACTCCAGAAAATTAGTACACTGAAAAAAGGCATCGCAACTACCAGAATTATCCCCGCCACGTATGGATCAGGATTCAGATTCATAGTCGCTCCTTTGGAGATTGGAAGTGTGAATTGAAAAATGAATGCAATTACGATAAACCACAATGACGAAAATGCTGCAACTGCGGCAGGTTTTATTATTTTGAAATTAAAGGGCATCAATCTTGTCAGCCCAATTACAATTCCCACGGATTGAATCAAAATTCCCGTAATGAGCGTCAAATGTGTAGGACTAAGTAATCCGTCAACCCCAAATAGTTCATGCCATGCATAATCGCCAGGTCCTGCAACAATCTGAATTACACTACCAGCAATCATCAATTTTAAACCCAGAGAGAAAGATTCACAACGTGTTTCTTTGTCTTTGACCAACATTGCAAATGCCATCATCCCCGCAATCAGCCCTATCCCAACTCCGATATACAATACAGCGTGTGGAGGTGTGAAAAAGGATTCAGGAGCACCCAGTAAATGACTGGTGATATCCCAGCTACCGCCCCAAATTTCTAAAACACTACCAAACAAAGATACAATCATTATGACTACAATTAGTTTAGACGGCGACTGCATGCAAATTCCTCAAAATATTACTTTATGAACATTGTCAATTAAAAATAAAATGAAAATTTGGGTTGGCACACGAATATTTTAAAATTTTTCATGTTTTACCAATACTCTGATTGAGAGCGAAACAAAGCTCAATATTTCATTCGTCTGAGATTAGCCAAGATGCACCAATTGCATCTTCCCATACCATTTCATTATCGTTATCTTTCATGATACAATTCAAGCATCTTTGTATATAACAAAGATGAACGATTGATTAGTAACAAGTGAATCCATAAAATTCTTAAAGAATGATCTGAATTATTGTAGTTACTAAACAATATGATGTCAAGTATTCAATCCCATATTCACGTTGAACTTCACTTTTTTATTTTTGAGAATTTGCATTTTTCTCATAATAGAATTCCTGTCTTTTCAGATCTTTTTCAGAAATAATTCTACATTTTCTAATTGGTACGAGTCTAGAGATTTGCTCATATGTGTTCATGTCCCTCACATCAGCAGCATATGCAATTTGTAGTAATGGAGATTTTTCCTCAATCATTGGCTTTGCCTGCTCATATCCCCCGCTCTGCCTCATCCCAGACCTAAATAATCCTAAATGAATCCCCGTTTTGGACATTTGAGGATCTTGGTAACAGCAAATCGCATATTCGCCATTATCTTTTTCAATAATTGTTAATCGGGTAAACTTGTCGCTCCAATCCTCTGCTTCTTGGGCAATTAGCATTGCCTCCTTTTTGTCTTCAAATACAGTGGATACCACCAACCTATCCTTTTCATATGCCCACGAAATTCCATAAAAATTATTGTGCCAATCAATATCAAATGACATGTGTCTTATCTGAATATTGTCAAATTAATGCTTTCTAAATTGAATTAAGCATAAATTTTTTTCCATGCGTATGGTGATTTCCTTTATGACCTACGTCTAAATTGCATCTGCCACTGCCATCATCATGTGCACATCGCGCAGGTAGTGGAAAAAACATTACTGATTATGTTCCCAAGAAAAGTCATACGCATTACTCATTTTTAACATCTAATCCAGGTTCATGACAAAAAAATCATTACTAATATCTTTTTTATATTTACACCATTCTTCAAAAATAAATTCATGGAAACGTTTCTTGAATTAATTAATGTGTGATTTTTTTAGAGGATCTTTAAAGAATAAATTCAAATCTTTCCATAAGATTATTTCAAAACCATTCATCCATTTTCAAAAGTGAGTAAATTAAGAGGTTCCTTTGAATGAATGAATTCCAAACCATCTAAAGATTTCGTTTTTTTAATATTGCATCCTCGGGAGTTTTATCTTTGTTTGATTCCCAATGCCAATTGTGCTGCTTCTTCCAGTGAGACTCTAGTTCCTCAGTAGTGGGATCCTTTCCAAGAGGAGTTCCACATATTTTACACTGTATCATCCTTAAGATCCTCGGATTTTTTCTTTGTTCTTTTAATCACCGGATGACACTGTACAGGAAAATTTTCGTCATTATCCATGATTAGATGAGAAACTGTACAAAATTAAGAGTTTTGTCATATTGAAGCCTGCTCACTTTAATTTTTTGTTTGTTCTGAATCTATCGCGTTTTCGTTTTTGTTCCATATCCATTATTTGGTATGTTTTTCCGGTAGCACAAAGCTTCATCTCTCCGGAAAATTCGTCATGAATGGACTCACATGATCCGTTTGACAGCAATTCTCCCACAATAGTCCATGCCATATCTTCTGAGACTTCAAATTTGTAGGGAATCGTTGAGACTTTGGTAAAATACCCATTGCCGGAGTTTCTCAGAACAAACTGTTCAACTTTCTGCTCTATGGTGACATTGGGTTCTTTCTTTTTGAAATTTCTATACGGTTTTCTTTCAGACATTCTTTGGTTTGTTCCCATCTCATATTTTATCTAAATCATTTGGAATTAAGTGAGTCAGGATCATTGTTTCCCGGCAAGTATTTGTCAGCTAATTTGTTTTTCATCTTATCGTCAAATTCCTCCTGTAGCCTGGTAAGGTAAATCTCAGCCTCTGTTTCATCTTCAGGAATACCAGTATCAGCAGTATAGTTAAAACCAGTAGCCAGATGATAGAACTCTTCAAAGAATTCTTTGCAATCAATTACATCAGCATCATTGTCAATGAGAACCACCAAACATCCATGATCAATTCTAAAATTCAGACATACTTCTTCTTCAATCATTATGTCAGTCATTACTGCCATAAGGTATGGAACATACTTTTCTTCGAGAACTCCTTTATCTTTATCTGCAATCCACATTTCGTTACCATCTAACAAATGATCAAAGGTTCTGATTGAGACATCGCGCACGTCAGAATCGGGGTATCCAATCTTTGAGGTCCAGGATTCTACAACGCCATTTGATTCAACATATGCCAGATCAAATCTTAAATTTTCATTGATTTGCTCATATTCCCATACCTGTTTGTTTGTCAACATCGGAGAGAATTTTGTTATCAGTCTTCTTGTTTCTGAATTCAATGCCATGCCTCATGTTTTCAGCTGTTTAATCCTATCTTATCAGGAGGATAAAATTTCATTTGTGAATTCTTTGAATGTTTTATTCCACATAAAATTCAAGAGCAGGATTTGGATCATTGCTAAAAACAAGTAATGAGAAAGTCAGGCTTTCAAAACATCATAGATAGGATATTGATTTTTAAGAATGTTTAATTCGTTGGATGTGATTTCATCAAATTCAAAGCCTTTTAGATTTTTTGCATTTAGATAGAGATCACTTCCGATGAAGAAAGTATTTGATTTTCCCACATGGTTAATTTTTGCACACATGTTTACTGTGGGTCCAAAGATATCACTGGTTGATGAAAATGTGGATGATGCCAGAAATACTTTTCCATAATCACTGCTCACCACATATCTTATACTTGGAAGTCCTAGGCGTCAAGTTTTTGATTTAGATCATTTCTTTTTTTGCTATATCCAGATTACAATTGAATGAAGAAAGTATTGCAGTGTTTGACGTTGATAAATCTTCAAAATAATACAAAAGTAAGTTATACACGAAAACAAAATCTCTGAGCATGATGAATATCATGTTTTTTTTGTTGCCTGAACAATAAATTTCCCCAAATTGAAATATTCTAGTTGTCTTCCCCGTACGTATTCATGTAAAAATGATATATGATTCCGGCAGGACTGTTGTTTTTGGATTTTAGAGCAGAAAGCAAGACCTTTGTGGTCGATTCCAAACTCATTATGCCTTCATCAGCAAATGTTTGGTTTGCAGGAGCCTGATCCGAAGTCTCAATAGTAATCCAGGCAGGTTTGTTTATTTCTCGAGCATATTTGATTACAGGTGAAACCCTAAATAAAATTGCGTCAACTGCATTAGCACCTCCCCATGCCGTCTGAATGTCTACCCCATCTACGACATCCAAGATATGCTGATACGCAAACTTTTATTTACCGTTATACTCTATAGGTTGATCAGGATTGGCAACATCCACTCGTCCCCAATGCCAGGAAATACTTGCATACAATGACAGTGATGACGCGATGCTTGTTGAAGGTATGCTGATTATGCCTTCTTTTATCAGAAACTGAATACCCTGAAGAAAAGATTCGTCGTCAATTGTTCCATCAGCCCACCATCCAGCATTGTTTTTGATCCATTTTGGAATCGAGGAGGACGTCGAGGCTTTATTTTGCATTGATTCCACATGTATTATTTTTTCACGAATCAGATATTGAATCGTGTTGATAAATTCATCATCACCCGTGGTTCCTTGCGACCACCATTTTGCAATGTTTTTGACCCAAATTGGAATTGGTAATGAGGTGGTATTTCCTACAAGACTTTTTGATGTTGCAAAATATCCTATATCTTCAGGAGTTACAGGTTCATGGAATTTCTCGTTTGAGTGAGACAGTGGTCCCAGATTCCATGGCCCTTCATAGTTCATTCTAATGCCGTCAAACTTGTTTTGATTATCTATGTTGTATTGCGCAACATCTGAAAAGTGATGATTGTCGGTATACAGCGCCTCAACCAAAACATCTTGATCATGAGCACTGGAAATCAGATTTTCAAGAAAACTTCTTGACTGCAGACCCGAGCCATCATTATCAGAACCGGTATTTTGTTTTTTTCCGGTTCCCCAATTGTCATAAAGAATCCTTTTGATTCCCTTGGTTTTTGCAAAAGAGACCAGGAGCTCAATGTCCGACTCTGTAATAGGATAGCCGTTTCGTCGTGGATCACGCCACAGGTATATTCCATGATCATCTCCAGAATTTGCAACATTGGCCATGCTTTACAACCTCTCCTGTGGACTAATAATTTACCTTTAGCATGTTAGAAAGTTTGCATCGTTTTGTGACCGCATTTCAATGAAATTCCCAAAGTGAGGGGGTTTGAAAGGATTATGAATTATCCTCATCAAATCTGCATATGATGTAGGTCAATTATTCATTCCAGATTTGAGAAACTCGATTGTACATTCAGCCAATTCTTTACCAGAATGTTTTTTTAAATCATGTTTGCAATTTGGACAGATTCCCACCTCTTCTTCAGAAAAATTATCGCCCACTTGTTTCATACAGCATTCCATCAAGTCCTCAGTGGAATGTGATTCCATTGCAAGTTTACACGTAGGACATTCTGTCAAATCAATGCACAACCACGACATTTAATCTGTAATAAATTATATTTACGTTTTTACTCATGTCAGCATGAATTTGACTGAAAAATTTCAGGATGAATTGCAATGTATTTGTGATGAGCGAGTAGTTTTTGACATTATTGAAGACGTTGAATGTGATTGGGGTTCTCATATTTTGATTCAGTGTCCAAGATGTGAGGAATTATTCTCCACTGACAAAGAATGTCCAGCCTTTCAAAATATTTTAAAACTATCATTCAACAACCCATCACTGTATTCAAAAGAAGAAGAATCAGAGTATCAAACAAATTCTCATCCTCGTTAAAGTGTGCAATTACAAAGGAATTTGCATTTTACAACAAACCAACAGATGGAAGCTTTCAAAGTATGAATTGCAATGACATCAATATTGAGAAAAGAATGCATTCATCATAAATCAAACACTAACGTCAGTAAACCAATAGGGCAGTCAGCAGTAACAGAAAAAGAATCAACCATTTGAATCAATCAAATATTTTTTGCGTTAACTCTAAGAATAATTTTGAATTATCCAAACAAAAAAATGAATCCCACGGCCAGTGCGGCGATCGAAATTCCCATAGAAACGTAAAATTTCATCATCATCAAACATTGACCGAATTAACTGAGATTAATAGTTTAGACTTGAAAAAGCAAGTAAATTTGATATCCTTTTTCTTCGGCCCTTTGGGGGTTACAATTCAGATATCAAATTCACAATCAACTTGCCTTGCATATTTGTATTACTTGATACTTTGAAAAATTCTTAAAATAAAACATGTCTTTAATTTTGATCAAAAAGCGTTGAAAAAGCAATCCTTTCTCAACTTTTTGTAGATTTGAGCCTGGAATCACGTTTTTCTGAAGGCAGATTCAAAGACGGCACAAGTTTGCCTTTTTAATTTCAAATCAGCAATCATGGCCATATCACCATATCATTGCCCAGGTTACAAATCCATAGTGCATCTTGAAAAATCCAAGATATTTTGTGAATTCTGAAATGCAAAAGAATGAATTTATTCCCATGGCAATAACCTGTATCATGGGTGAAAATTTGGTCATTGAATGGAAACCGGATTTCAGCGTTAGATGGTCTGATTTTGAAGCAGAGTCAAACCCCGCAGTATTTGAGGATTCTCACAGTGTGATAAAATACAGGTTTACGTGGACTGTGAATTCTGAGATCATTGAGGAGCAAATTGTATTTCTCATTGAGGACATTCGTCTTTTTGTGGAATTTCATCCTCGCTTATCATGGGTTAGAAGTTCAGAATCCAATGACAGCCTACTCAAACACGAACAAGGAGGTTTTGATCTAGCTGAATTGGTTAGACGTGAAAATATTAAAAAATTACAAGAGATGTTTTACTCCAAGCACTTCCCAACCAGGGGACAGAACGGGGAGCAAAGAAAACAGTTTGCAAAAGAAGACTCTGGAAAGATGATTGCTGAAGAAGTAAATGATCTCCAACGATTGTATGATGAAAGGCGTCAAAAATATCAAGATGAAACAGGTTTCGGGCAAAACAAGCCAATGCAATCAGAATATGATTTAATCTTTGGCCAACTTAGATAGTCACTTGTTTTCTGCGTAAATCTTACAGATATGCAGACATTTCTTTTTGTGATCAGAAGTGATAATTTGTATCAAATGGAAAAAAATTGATCAAATGCTGTTTTGAACATTTCTAAACGAGTTATGAATTTTAGATGATTTGTCAGATTCGCTTTTTCATACTTTGAACTATCATCATGCCTAAGTTCTATTTTCAATCACTTTATTCTCAGGAATTGAGTTTAGATAATTTACCAAACTCCGGTAATATTTCAAATGGAAGTTCAAATCCCGGATTTCAGTCTGCCTTAACTCTTCTAGCTCTGGACCAAAGTCACTTTTGTTTGATTCTATGCTGTTCAAAGTATTGTCATTAACTTCAATCATGTGAAAAAGACTTTGCAATACTTCTACTTTTGTGAGAGTCCTATCGCATGACTTTTTTAGCAATACTTCAACCCAATCCACACTTTCTTTCAACAAAATTGTTATATCCACTTCTGAATTTGAAATTTTTGACTTCTACGCTATTTTTGTTAATCAGGCAAAATACTATTTTTTCTTGGACTGTTTTTTTCTAGTCATGATTTCATTATTTCTGTCAATGTCAGAGTGAACCTCTACATGTTGATACAAATCTTCTTTTGAATCAAACAGCTGCTCGCAGTAATAACACTGATGCATGTCTAAACTAAGCACATCTATGTTAAATCATTTTTCTCACTTTTGAAAAAATTTGTCCCTAAAAAATACAATTTTTTAATTTTTCATGCCAGTCATACATTCATCATTTTGAAAATCCGCAAGAATTGCGGTCAACAATTATGATTGGGTAAAATAAAATCAAAAATGATCTAAATAAAACTATTGACCACTTTCGAACTTTTCTCTAATCTCTGCGGCTTTTTGGGCATAAGGATCCTCGTGCCACTGTTCTTTATTCAGATCAGCGCCAAGACCACCAGTTTTTTGCAATATTCCTTGTTCTGCTGCTTGAGACAATATTGCATCCTCAGGGATGAAATTTTTTTGGTTTTCAGTACCGTAAGCAATTGCTGCAGCCATTGCGACTACGCCTACAACTATTCCAGCGATAACTAATGCGTTTGACATAAAACAACTTGAGGCTTTTTGTATTAATCACGTGGGTTTGCAATGCAATGCAATGCAATCTTTTATTGAGTTTCTAATTCAATTTTAGAATTACATGCTGGGACATTACCAGTCTCATTTTTGTAATCTTCTATTAGTTGTGATTGTAGTTCCTGGGGATTTTCGATGAATACTCTCTGATAAAATGAAGTTTTCTGTTTGCATTCGTCACCTTCAAATTCTGTGTCTACATAAGTTTCAAATGTCTTTTCAAGACTGTTTGTTTCTCCAATATAGATTGGATCTCTATTTCTATTATAGAGCACGTATACTCCGGAATTAGGTTTTACAAATTTTGCACTCTCTACCCAAACTCGCATCTTGTCATCTAGTAATTCCATAATAGATCCTACTTTCACTAGATATTAAACGTGAAGACTGAAATGCCTCTTTGTCGCCATTCATAAGAACATACCATCGGGCTCGATACAAATTTGAATGAACTACACATCAATGTCAGGGATCGGCAAGGGTCAAACTGTAATGAATGTCTTCCATTTGCACAACATCTCAATTATCATTCAATGAGAACGGGATGGTTATTTTTCTAAATACGATAAAGGAATTATTTTTAATAGACATGTCTGATCTTAAGCAGCGTGGATTTTATTAAAAAGAGGGTAAGACAATTTCAGGAAAAAAAACTAGATGAAATTCTTGATAAAATTCGATTTCATGAACACGTGAAAAATCAATTGGAGAAGAAAATCATAGGAACAATTAACGCTGAAACAGATAAGATCAGTGAAGAAATATCATTCAATAAAAAAATGATCGAGATATGGCAAAGAAATGAGGATAAGCTTAGAAAACAGATGAGCGAGATGGAAGAATAGATGAAAATGACAACATGATGCAGAGATACTTGTCTTGGCCACATACAACAAGAGAGGTTTTTGACAAGACTTATTTCCAACCAGATATCAAAGACACCATTACTAAACAATGAATTTCCAGAGAATGGATTCCATCTAATCATCAATGCATGAATTGAGAAAAAGAGCCACCGTTGATGAAATGAGCGCATGATGCAGAGAGATTTTTACAGTGAATTTCAGAATATTTTTCAACGTACTCGTACATTCAAGGACACCGCATTTTCTATGAATCATTAAAACATATCAAATAAAATGGATTAATTCATTCTAATCGTTTCAAGTAAATTCACTTGTACATTTATCCAATTACAATTTCTACTTGTTTTCATAATTATCAGACTCTAAATTAAAATACTCAGACACTTGTAACAATTCATCAAGTCATTATTAGCATTAGAATGACTATCAAAGATTATTCAGCATACGCCAAATCAAAAACTAAGTTTTATGCACTCGTGCATGTTCCAATCATTTTATCATGAAGGATCTGTATCGCGCATCAAAATTTATTTTTTGTGTTGGATTTTATGAAGTGAAAAAAACAAATTTCGATATTAAATGAAATTCTAAGTACAAAGATAGCAAAAGAACCTCCATACTTTTAATATTGAAAACAAAAAGATGTAATTCTGTCCCTTTTAGAAAATTTTCCTGATCAATTCACTCCAAGAGAGATACAAAAGGAGATCATCTCAGAAATCGAGGAGAAGTTGAAATCAGGATATAAAAAAATCATCTTGTGCGCACCTACAGGAGTAGGAAAATCTCTCGTAGGGGCAACTGTTTCAAATTATTTTGACAGTTCATTTACAGTCACTGCATCTAAGCATCTTCAGGATCAGTACATCAAGGATATACCGTTTCTGAAACCAGTCAAAGGGAAACAAAACTTTCCGTGTCTCAAATTAATGTCTGCCGAGAAGGTAGACAATTCAAGAAGGGCCATGAGATGGGGCCTATCATGTGACAAAGGACAATGCCAAGAAAGAATATCCAAAAACGGGAAAGAAATTGTCGAGGTTTGCAAGTTCAAGCCCACCATCAAGCAGGTTGAAGAAAATACCGCCGATTCACAGTCTTGCCACTATTACATGCAGAAATACGAAGCACTTGTTTCAAAGCATTCTCTATGGAATTACCACGCATTTTTCACAATCATGAAATTCAATAAAAAGCTCTTTGAGGAATACCTGGACAGGAAAGTCACCATATTTGACGAGGCCCACAAAATTGAGGATCAGATAATTCAGTTCGTAGGATTTGATATTTTCAGCGGCCAAGTTGATGAGTGCAACCTCAATTCAGAAAAATACAATTTTACGGATTTGGACTCCATGATCCAACTAACCGATGACATGGCTTATTCGTATGCGAAAAAAATTAAAGACATCAAAGAGAGTGCGGCATTTCAAAACAATCCGGATTACGAGGTGATTACTGGACTGGAGAGACGTTACGACAGGTCTGCACAGGCAAAGATAGACATCATGTCTGACAAGGACAACTTTGTCGTAAACGATCCCCTCAAAGATTTGAATGGTAATTTTAGAACCATATCAGTCAAGCCCATAGACGTTTCAAAGTTTGCAAACTCTTTTTTCGAAACAGAATACCAAATTTTCATGTCCGCAACAATTGACAAATCAAGTTTTTGTGAAAACATGGGATTACGAAAAGATGATGTCGCGTTTGTCGACACCATGAAATCCCCGTTCCCCATTGAAAACAGAACCATTGATCTTTTGAACATCAGGCGACTCAGCTATGGTTCCACCGAAGAAGACGAGATCGAAGTGATTAATGCAATTAATAGGATCATGGATGAGCATTCAGACGAACGTGGACTAATTTTGACTTCATCCATTCCAAGATGCCGAAAAATTATACAGTATCTATCTCCCAAAAATACGCAAAGGATCAGACTCTGCCACAGCAAAAATGAGGACGGAAAGACTCAGGATGACGTTATTTCCGAGCATGCTGCTGATCCTACAGGCGTTCTACTGTCTTCTTCCCTTTGGGAAGGTGTCGATCTGAAAGATGACCTGTCAAGATTTCAAATAATTGCAAAGGTCCCATATCCAAACTATACGGAAAAAAGAACGAAGGCCAAAATGAGTAAGTTTCCCACATGGTATACGTCTCAAACCCTGACCAAGCTGCTGCAAGGATTTGGACGTTCCATTAGGAGTGATGATGACTGGGCTAAAACGTATGTTTTGGATACCGCTGCAAACAACGTATTTTTCAAGGCTCAGCAAATGATTCCAAAGGCATACTATGACGTTTTAGGAATGGAAGATCAGTAAGTTTTAGAAAACACTATCGTCTTGAACATCCGCACTTGACATAAACCATCTTGAACTTCCCATTTGTCTTGATGTTGTAAGACATTGGTTTTCTACACTGCTGGCATTCATTGAATCCAAAATACTCTTCAACCTTTACCATGTCGTACTCCCATGACTTCTTGTCTTCATTCCAAGATACTGAATTAATTTCAGTCGGAGGTTCCATGATGTCAATAATGGAATTAATTCATTAATTAATTTTTAAATTTGTCAAGGATTCAGATTCTTGAAATCCAAACACTTTTGATCGAATTCATCCAGGTATTGCTTGGCATTGATTTGAGAATCCATCACGTACAATTCACAGGTTTCAGAATCAATCAACGTTGTCGTATTATCGTTGGTCATTATTTGCAATACCAAAATAGTTACGAGTGCAATTATCACGATAATTGCGAACTTGCTTGAATAGATGTCCACAACTTTTCTCAGACAGTTTCAGACTTAAATCTAATCATGCTTGTAAAAAATCCAGTCCTAGCACAACATCAAGAAAGTCAGTTTTTGACTGTTCATGATAGGCGCACACCATCATGCCGTCTTTTCACAGCATACCAGATTAAAATCTCAGATTCGGGCAACACACATTGTAAATCACTATGGGTTTGCACTTGTAATTGCGCCTTGTGCTGCAGAACCGACAAGTGTGGCGAACTTTGCCAATGCCCCCGTGACATAGTTAGGTTCGGGTTTGCGCCATTGCTTTCTTCTAATTTCTAATTCTTCTTCAGATACGTGAAGATCAAGCACGTTAGTTTCAGTATCAATGGTTATCTTGTCACCATCTTTAACCAGAGCAATCGGACCTCCTACATACGCTTCAGGTGCGACATGACCCACCATAAATCCGCGTGTTCCTCCAGAAAATCTCCCATCAGTGACCATTGCGACTTTCTTTCCCAATCCCTGTCCTACAAGCGCGGCAGTAGTGGCCAACATTTCTCTCATTCCAGGACCTCCTTTAGGCCCCTCGTAGCGAATCACCACGACATCGCCCTCATCGACTCCTCCCTTGGATACGGCATCAAACGCATATTCTTCTCTGTCATATACGCGAGCACTTCCAGTGAATTTTGTCATCTCTACCCCGGCTGTTTTAATCACTGCCCCTTCGGGTGCCAGAGTTCCTTTGAGAACCACTGCCGTGCCAACGGTATGGATTGGATCCTCAGTAGAACGTACAATGTGCTGTTCTACTTGAGGCATTTTCATCGAATCAAGATTTTCCTTAATTGTTTTTCCCGTAACTGTGATACAGTTTTCGTTAAGCAATCCTTTGTCAAGCAATTTCTTTAACACGAATGGGATTCCACCGATCTTATCAAGTGAATTCATGACATAGTTCCCGCCAGGCTTCATGTCAGCCAGATGGGGTGTCTTTTTTCTTATTCTTTCAAAATCATCATAGGTTAGTTTGACATTCACTTCGTTTGCCAATGCAAGCAGGTGCAGAATTCCATTAGTTGACCCGCCAACAGAATTTAGCATCATTATTGCGTTTTCAAAAGCCTCAAAAGTCAAAATCTCTTTGGGTCGTATGTTCATCTCCAATAGTTTAGCACATGCCACTCCCGTATCATACACTATTTTTCCTCGTCGTTCATCCTCTGCTGGCGGACTTGCACTTCCGGGCAATGCAAGACCTATCGCTTCAGAAATCGATGCCATGGTGTTTGCAGTAAACATTCCCCCACATGAGCCGGCATTTGGACACGCAGTATTTTCAATGTTCTTTAGCGCCTCAAGAGACAGTTGTCCCGCATCATATGCACCTACCGCTTCATAGACATCAACGACGGTCAATTCCTTACCATCAAGCATTCCAGGCATGATTGTTCCGCCATAAACAAACACAGATGGGATGTTAAGTCTGGCCATCGCCATCATTGTTCCAGGCAAGCTTTTGTCACAGCCTGCGATTCCTACAAGCGCGTCATACTGGTGCGCTCGCACCATCAGTTCAATCGAGTCCGCAATGACTTCTCTAGAAACCAAAGAAGATTTCATTCCCTCGTGACCCATGGCAATTCCATCACTCACGGCAATTGTTGAAAATTCTCTCGGGGTGGCACCGGTATCAGACACTCCCTCCTTGGCTTTTAGTGCCAGAGCTGGAAGATGGATGTTGCACGGTGTAGCTTCGTTTCCGGTATGGCATACGCCGATAAACTGTTTAGATAAATCATCATCATTGAGTCCCATTGCTTTGTACATTGCTCGATGCGGTGAACGTGCTGTTCCTTCCACCACGTTTCTGCTAGAAATTTCCATGACACGTCGTTTTCAAGGTGCTATAATTTAGACTTTCGGTAGATTTTCTGGGCCATAATTTTGGCTTTGTAAAATTCAAGGTAGAGTAATCTTTTTTTCTATTATCACAAAGGAATAATATTAGAAGTCAAAGCTGAAAAAGAATTGGAAGAAAAATATGGAGATAAATTCCTCTAAATTATATTTTGAACTCTACCAATCTTTCCAGAATCTAATTCCACTTTAATTCCATGAGGATGAACATGGCTAGAAGTAAGAATTCGTTTAACTTTCCCATACGTTAGATTCCCTGTGCGTTGATCTTGTTTTTGTACAATTTGAACCATCATGCCAATTGCCAATTTGTCTCTGGAAGGAGGATTACTCATAACCAATAGTTCTCATGCCCACACAAGGATTTTTTCCTTTGCTCCAACATTTACAAGAACAAGAAACAGATTTTCCACTTTCCAAATCTTTAACGATTTTATGAAAAAATCCCTCTCTGATTTTTGATTCAATCATTATCGTTTCATATCTATCAGGTTTTTGATCCGATTCAACCAATATTATTCGATAATTTATCGGGTAAATTAGCATTATTAAAATAAAAAAAGAGAGGAAAATCTCACTATGCGTCTAGGGAATTAATGGAAAAATATTGGAAATAATTTGAAAATGATAATTAATTTCATTATTACCTTCACATTAAATTCAATATAATTTGTTGAGGGTTGAAAGAAAATGATTTCAAATTTTCTAAATTATAACACAATGTATACTGAAATTATAATTTCTGCACTACAATTTAGACTTTATTAAACACTGAACAAGTTTAATCAAGCTAATCAAAAACGGGTGTTGTAAAAAGATACATCGTAAGTGCAAAAATCATAAAAAAATTCTAAATTTAAATAACAAAATTAGAAAGTCAATCATATGGAAGACAAGACCTGTGTTTGTGGACATAAGGAATCCACACATGTAATTGGAAGAAAGGACGGCGTAAATGCATGTATGGATTGCATAGAAGAAAGTGCATCAGATGAGAATTTGCTTGAATGTGAAGGTTTTATCGAAAGATCATGATCTCAAGAATTACATGCACATTATGAAACTCGTTACGATGACAATATCCCTTAAGTAAAAATTATTCAATAAGGACAATAGTTATGAACTCTTCTCATTCCTTTTACAAGAAGCATAATTCATCAACAAATATAGGACCAGTCACTCATCGACATACATTATTTCTAATACCACATGAAGTTGTATGCTAAATAAATAGCACAAGTTATTTTGATTAAACAATAACCAGCCCTTTTAGGCTCAATTATACCTAGTTTATGATCTCATGATTTGTAACATACTGGGTTATAATACAGAGGCATTTACACAAGTCATGCCATATCACTTTGAGGATGGGAAGTCCTCTAAACTATATTGTAAACAAATCATGAGATTTTACATTAATCACGCCAAGTAAATCTCAGAAGACAGTAGCATGATCAGGATACAAGTTCTACATTGAGAAGAATTATCGTGGACATAAATGATAAGGAATACATGGATTCCTTATCCGCATGTATTGAAGATCAACTGTCAATAGAGGACAAGATGAAGAACATAATCAGATATCATGTCATCACCCATCATAACATATACAGAGCAAGAAATCAGAAATTGATGTAAAGAAATGGTTTGAAATAAAAGGACTGTTTAAAACAATTTACAGATACTTTGTAAAACAATTTGTAAAAAAATAAAAAAAATAAAAACAGTTAGAATTCAATAATCGATCCTTTGCTCAAAGAATATTCCTGAGTTTGATTCTCACCATACGCATCATGCCAGCTGATTTTTAATCCAAGTTCTTTTCTGGGGACACTCTCGACTTCTATGGCATGTACCATTTGTATTCTATCGCTTAATCGTGATTCTTTCATGAGACAGACTTTCAGATTGGTACTTTATTCACAAGTGTAAAAAATAATTTTTGATCGATTGACCGATTTTGACAGTTAATAATCTGAAACCGCATATTGGGCGTAATATTGTAAAGATTTTGATGAAACAATCGTCCATCAAATTAAAATACTAGATCGCTGTAGTATAACTGCGTGTTTTCGGTAACGCCAGGACTAATCTAGATAGGTCCTAAGAACAAACCGACATTTTTGTATTATCAGGTTTCAAATTTTCAACCTGATTTGTGACTAAATGATGAAAAGAAAACAGTATGGAGTCATAGAAAGAATTGCAAGAATTTAAAAAAATGGAACACAGCCCATGCAAAATCCCGTTTGGTTTCCTTTAGAGCGCTTCGGATTCATGGGGTAGAGGTGGACTTGTTCCTGTGTATATACACAGCAGCATCGAACTTAAGCATGTCTATGGATTTGTACGACAAATAATCAATAATATTTTGAAATATTTAGTAAACATTCAAAATATTTCATTGTCAGTTGTATTTCTTACATACAGGTTCATAAAGTCAAATTTTTTAATTTGCAACATGACAAGATACAGACTCACATGCAAGAATTGCAAGATGGAACACGTACATGAAACAGATTCCATTGATAAGATAGAAGATTTCTGGAAAAATTGGAACAAAATACATGGTGAAGACATGAAGTGCATTCACGATTATCTGATCAAAATACTCGACTAAAATTATTTGTAATGATGGAAATAAAAGCAACATTCTTTCTTACCAAGAATTCAAATTGCAAACTATTTTCAGAGATTTTGCAATACTTTAAACATGCAGGATCTAAAACTTGTATGATCTTAAGAAATGAAAAAATTAAAGTTCAAAAGATTGGGGTGAAAAGTGGACAAATGCTTAAGGTGATTTTTTCAGATTACTTGTTTAATGAAACCAAAAAAGACAAGTTTTTTGCCATGTCTGCAATAATCGCAATACTGACTGTTGTGAGTATAGCAGGAATACCTGAATCTAGCGCAGCAAAGACAAAGACGTATGAGATCACCATAACGAATCTCACACCAGGACAGCCAATCACGCCTCCTCTATTGGTCACGCATTCAGAGAATGTAGGATTTTTCACAGTAGGTGAAATTGCAAGCAATGGCGTTCAGCAACTGTCTGAAAACGGAAACTCAGAACCATTAGTCAAAATGCTACAAGGCAAAGCAGGAATTTCAGATATCGTGCAAGGAACAGCACCTCTAGTTCCAGCAAATGATCCTGGAAATACAGGCTTGAATTATTCAGAGACCTTTGTAGTGTCAGCTGAAGGGGATATGAGATATCTTTCCTTTGCAAGCATGCTAGTTTGTACAAATGACGGTTTTGCAGGAATTGATTCAGTCAAGCTTCCATACTATAAGCAAAAAACGGTTTATGCCATGGCATATGATGCCAGAACCGAGATGAACACTGAAGACTTTGCAGACATGGTACCACCATGTCAGGGAGCCATAGGAGCATCATCAGGTGAAGAAGGAACTGGTTCAAGCAACCCGGATCTTGCAGAAAAGGGAATTGTTATTCCACATCCAGGAATCATGGGTAACGCAGACCTTCTAAAAGAAGTTCATGCATGGAGCAATCCGACTGTAAAAATAGACATTATACGAACGGACTAACATCCAGCATATGTTGGATTTTTTTAATTGTGTAGAGTTGTCCAATTTTCTAATTTTAAAAATAGTGATTCATCGTAATTTGTCTATTTTACAGTAACACATTTTGCCAAATTACGAGGATAATCCGGATCATTGCCTCTTTCAAGTGAGAGATAGTATGCCATCAATTGAAATGGAATGGTTTCAATTAGAGGATAAAATATTTTTGAGATGGATGGTAACGGAATCCAATAATCATAGATTGGATTATTTTCATTTGACATGCCGATAATTTTTGCCCCTCGTGATTTAATTTCGCTTGCATTTGAGATATTATCCGAATGTGTTGAATGGTCATCAACAGGGTTTATCAAAATGACATAAGTGGATTCATCTACTAATGCCAGCGGACCATGTTTTAGCTCCCCTGTCGGAATCCCTTCAGCATGAATGTATGACAGTTCTTTAATTTTTAGTGCCCCCTCTTTTGCAATTGGATAATGGACACCCCTACCTAAAATGTACAAATGTTCGACATGTTTTAGTTTTTGAGAAATTTCAAGAATATGTTTTTTGTCATCCAGTATTTTCGTTATCGCATCGACCACAGTATCAAGTCTAGAAGAAATAGTCAGAGTAGGATCAAATTTCTCCAGTATACGATAAAGTATCATCAATTGAGATGTGAAGCTTTTTGTTGCTGCAACACCTACTTCGTAACCGCAATTTAAGCCAATAAAAAAATCAGACATTTTTACTAAAGATGAAGTCGTAGTGTTTACAACAGATAGAATTTTTGCACCTCTTTTTTTGGCAAAATCTGCAGCATTCAACACGTCTGCACTTTCTCCACTTTGAGATATGGCGATAAGTGTGGACTTTTCATCAAAACAGTCTTCAAAAGAACTCATTTCACTTGACATTATCGGCTCAATACTTTTCCCAATAACTTTTGGAAACAGATACTTTGCTACCAGTCCACAATTGTAACTAGTTCCGCTACCTGTAATGTATATACGATTTGAATTTTTTAAGATTTCAGCAAATATTCCAAATTCATCAAGTGATTGAATCCCAGATTCAACAATTGAAGTTGTTTGTTCGTGTATCTCTTTAATTGTAAAATGATCATAATTTCCTTTTTCAACATTTTCAAATTTCCCAGACAGTTTTATTGGAACGTTATCAAGCATGTTACCTTCAAAGTCATATATTTCATAACCTTGATGATTTATAATTATGAATTGTTCATCATCAAGATAAATTACCTTGTCTACATGTTTTGCAAATCCCAACACATCGCTGGAAAGAAAATGCCCGTTTGGACCAATGCCTAAAATTAATGGTTCATGATTTTTTACCCCTATCAAGGTTTCGTCTTTTAACATTGCAATAAAAGAATATTGTCCAGATAATCTCGAAACTGTTTTGACTACAGCATCTTTTATTTTGGATTCTTGATTAATGTCTGAAGAAAGTAAGTTGGGTATAACTTCTGTATCAGTGTCAGATTTGAATATAACACCATCAAATTTGAGTTGTTCTTTTAATTTCAAATGATTTTCGATAATTCCATTATGTACCACTGCAATTTCAGAACGTGCACAAACATGAGGATGTGCATTTGCAGATGTAACACCGCCGTGAGTAGCCCATCTTGTATGACCTATCCCTATACCCCCTTTGAGATCATCCAAATGCAAGTTTTTATTTACATCTGCAACTTTTCCTATTCCTTTTTTAAAAGTAATTTTTTGTTCATTGATTGTTGCTAGACCTACACTATCATATCCGCGATATTCCATCTTTCCCATTGAGTCAACTATTACATCCGCAACATCTACAACTTTTTGATTGTGAATGCATCCAATTATTGAACACATTTTAGTTTACGACTCCCAATCTTTTTGTCATAATCTGCGGATGAAGAATTTATTTTTAAAAAACAAGATAGCATATTTTGTAAAAGTTTGTTGGAATGTAGTTGTTTTTGACTTGTGACTGAATTCAATTGAGATGTTTGAATTTTTGATTTCGATCTAAAAATTAGCTCGTTTGTCATCATAGTTTTACTATTATTTTATTGTGATAGATGTATATATATTTGAGTATATACAGTAAATGTTTATAATAGACACTAGCTTGACGTTTTTCTATAAATTTTAATAGCAGAAAACTAATAGATCATTGTGTCAGAACTTAAAATTAACGCTTGCAATAGATGTGATTACAAATGGGTAGGTAAAATTAAAACACCCAACACTTGTGCCAATTCCAAATGTAGGACACCCTATTGGAATAAATCTCGCATTAGAAAACAAACCAGAAAAAGACAAAATTCTATCGAAAAGTTTTCTTTTTATTTTGAAACAACCATGCCAAATAAAACATATTCATTTGTAATCACTGAAAATGAAATTACCTGTGATGAATGCAATAACAAAAGATGCAATCACATTTTTGAAATACTTTCAAATTCAAAAATACGACAAAAAATCATTCAATGTGGAATAATATTTTCACCCAAATATGAAGAGGGGGTTAAAGAATTGTCTAAAAACACCTATGCCTTTGTAGAATTTGTAGAGAATGAGGTTTGATTTTTGAGTGACGACGCATCATTCAAGACTTATGATTTACGTACAACCGTAAAAACCATTTTTGAGTCATTATACAATAGTGAAAAAGCCCGAGAATGGTTTCCAACCATACATGTAATCCACAAAAATGAAACCATTGATGTTAAGCAATTGAAATCAGATGGAATCGAATATGTTGCAAGGATAACAGATACCGTCAAGTATACATCAATAAAGGGCACCATAGAATCACTGAAAGATAATTCCATCCAATATTTTGAATGGATGATTACTGAAAATGAAGACATTAAAAAATGGAGTCGTCTTACTACAAAAATCAGATCGGCCAAGAAACAAATCAATTGGATTTCGCCTCTTCCAGCGGTAGGTATTGGAATTGGATTAATTGCAATTCTTGAGAATGGATTTGTAAATATGTCAAGCGCATACGCAGCAACAGCTGGAATAAGTTCAGCCTCAGCTTCAACTCCAATAGCATCGGCTATGGCATCTTCTGCAAAAATATCCGGGAGCAGCACTGGAATATCAAAGACGGTTCTTACTGCCATCGTAATATCGACAATAGTTGCAACCGGCGGAGGCGTCACATTTATTGACGCATATCATTCTGATCCTCTGGTTGAATTCCATTTATCTCCCGCACAATTACCATCAGAATTACATGGTACCTCATTAATGATCACCAATGTTTTTTCTTCAAATAGTAAATCTAACATAGTCAATTATGATTGTAACGCAGATTCAATAATACATGGTGTAGAATACACTTTTGACTGTTTTACTAAAAATTCACTTGGAGGCAAAGAAATAATCAAAACTACAATTATGATAAAGGAGCCAAACAATCGGCTAGGAACAGAAGCAAATGACTGCGTCTCACAGCATTCATGGCCTACGAAGAATTTACCTTCAGATTACCCTTATTTGTCAGAGCTGCCAAATTTTAGTCCAAGCAGGATATCTGAACTGAAAAATACACACATCAGCCTCATGGATACCAACTATGAGAATCATGACTAGAAATCTGCAAAAAAACATGCCACGATTGTGTTGAAATATTTTAACATAAATGATCTACAAGCTCTTTCAACCCTAGGCAATTCGATTAGAGACAATGACAGGCAAGATAGCGCATTGGTCAAATGTGCAATTGCAATACACAGTACCCCATTTTTGTCAAATTCTGTATGGGGGGAGATATCTCTTGCAGAGGATTATCATGTTCTTGGAGAGTATAAGACATCCATATCCTGGTCTTCAAAAGTAATAAACGAGTATGGGCACAACCCCAATATTTACATAGACAACTATGTCAATGCTCTAATCATAAAAGCCAACGCACTTTACAGATTGTCCGTGAATGAACAAAGTGTATTTGATGATGCAAAAACCAACTATGCTTTAGCTCATGAAATAAGAGAGTCATATGATACATGGTTTGGTCTGGGCAATATTGACAGACATGAAGGACAGTTTACTGAAGCATTATTGAAATACAAACAAGCACGATTACTGGCATCAGATACTACCGAAATAGATGACGCAATCAAGAGCATCTCATTTGCAACAAATACAACATGATACTTTGAAACAATATTGGAAAACATCTTAGATACAAGAAAACCTGAAAAAATATGAGCAGGTGTTTGGCGACCTTCTAGATGAACTTTTGGAATTACTGGAACAACCCAAATGAGGGAACTACACGAAATATTTTTAATTTTTCTTTTGGTGTTGCTTGCTGCTTACGTCACAGCAATTTCAACCGTCATGAGATGATAAATTCGGACATCAGTATGCATTACAACAAAATGGAGACATACAGGATTGATCCTTGTTTTGAATTCCACAAAGCTAGCGGTTTAACAGCAACCGACTGCCGCATATTGGACAAGAGTTGAACTGTTCCTCGAATCGGACTACCCCGTTTGTTTTTTTGCATGTAAAAGTGGTCCGACCAGAACCGTTTGAGTTCAAAACCAGAAAGTGATACTCATCAAGATTGTGAAGCTCGTTCATGATGTTATCAAGGTAACCAATATTACTTTATAATTCAACTGTCATTTCCAAAATATCCCACCTTTATTTTCTTGACTGAACCTGTCACAGGTACATCCTCGGCACCGTATGGTCTTGGAATCGTCCCATTTCAGGAATCGCGTTTGGCTCATAGAATTTCTTGTTCAGGTTGACAGAATCACTCTCATAATGATCACACTTGCATTTTTTGCCATAGGACTTTGGATTCATTTCAGGTCACTTTCTTTTTCTTTTGTAATTTGGTATTTCTTCTTCTGTTGATTGCTTTTTTGACCAAGATCACTACTGCAATGATTCCAATGCCAGCACCAAGTAGCAGTTGAAAGGGCTCAATCTCGGATTGGAATTCCTTTGTGAAATAAAGGACAATAGTATTGATCATTTCCTCATCTCACTTTCTTTATTTTCTGTCATTTCTATTCCATTTCATCTTGTCGTAATTTTCGGTCACCATTTTCAACGTGTTTTCCACATGTATTTTCCAGCACGAATCACATTGCAAATTTCCACAAAACATGCAAAATCTTGAATTTGTCGAAAAATGAGTACAGTCTTTGTCTTGTGTCACCTCAGAGGACTCCTGCACTTTCGGCATTGCTGCGCATGATCACTGTTCACGCCATGACAGACAGAGTATTTCTTGCTGGTACTCATCAGTGCCATTCATCTCTTGTGAAGTATACAACACGAATGCAATTAAGATTGATGACAAAATTGATTTGAACCAGTTCCATTATTTTTTTGACACAGCACATCACTTCAAGATCAGAAAACAGTGACACTGATTGATTTCATTTAGAACATAAAGTAGATGTCACAGATTTTTTTTTTATCTCAGCAGTTATTCCTTTGATTTTCAGGTAGAATCCTCACCATATTCCTCATGCATATTGTGCCTGATAATCACCTATTTTTGAAGAGCATGCGTTGCTTGTAATGGATTCTCAGACATCATATAATGATACAACCAAAAATGAAATCAGTACCAGAAATATGGACAGCGGTATGCGCAGCACTTTGAGTGCATCCTTTACGGTTTGAACTCCAAACAGAGTCATTTTTCTTCAGAATCTCCAACCGAGGCATAGTTAGTGCAAGTGCACCTAGTGCAGGAAATTCTTGATTGCAGTTTTCCACTGGGCATGGATGTACCTGCCAGGAAATCCCCACCTCCAGAACGACCAAGCACCAACTGATGATCATCTTTTGGATGCGTGCAATTCGTACAATCCGTACTATGTGTCATGAGTAGTCACCGTCAACCTGTCAGATAAATGTGAAGTCTTTTTTTAACATTTATGATCAGATCAGTTACAGTATTACTATGTCTAAATCCCTTCAGTCAACAGAATCTGTCAGTGAATCTCCACACAGGGGACAGAAATTGAAATGCTGCTTGCAGTTGACAAATGATCTGGACTTGTTGCAGGTAAACACCGTACCAGTTATACCCGTCATCACGAAATGATGCATGTCAATGATGATTTTCTTATCCATTGCATGCGCCTCCAATCACATTATTTGTCTTCATTGTAAAACATCCCCTTTGATACGGATTCCAGTTGCCAATAATGTTTCGTTTTCTATACAGAGAACACGTGTGTGTCTTTCATCGGGGAAACATGTGTGATCATAACCTTTGAGGGATTTTCCACATTCATTACAATATGATTCAAGAATATTTTTCATTTTAGAAACTTTACCCCATAATAAAATGAAATGCCAGACAAAACAAATGTAAAAATTATGAATATCATGTAATCAAACAAGATACCCAGATCACGTTGGATAATTTCTGACAAATAAAACATCCCATACGCCAATGAAGATAATCCAATTATCAGGTAGATTATCCCTCAAGAGAAGTTTATTCATTTTTCATACAAAGCGTTACGCATAACACAAGCAACAAAACATTCCATTTTCAGTCAGTTACAGTTCCATCTGAACAAAATTCACACACTTACAAAAGTCATGGTCCATAAGACGACCCCGACTACCGGAACGACCACCGTAGATATTGCAATTACTGCCATCCATTTCTTCTTTACGTACCCCCTGTCATCAACGAACATCTGTTCACATCCGACACAGGGCATCAAGGGATTGAAATGCTGTTTTTGCAGTCATGATTCCCTCCAATTCACGTTGCACGTAGTACATTTGCCAATATATCCGTCGTATTTATTGCAGAATTTTACTATCGTTCCATCCCCGCAATTATCACACGATCCCAGGGACTCCTCAGGAATAAGCATGAATCCCTTTTTGTACGGGATGCCTTCGCTGTTTTTTTCCATCCTACACAGGCTCCGAATATCCACAGTCATTACACGTTATAACCAATTTCCCAATATCCACAGTCCATTGCCTGTGCATGCCGGACTGACTTTTAGTACATCTCTTGTTTTTTGTCATCAATTTTTTATTCACATTTTTCCTTTCTTTTTTTTATTTCTACTGCAAACGTCATAAATATTGCAATCCTCAAGATCATAATCTATTTTTGAGGAGTAGTTGATAAAGAATTCTAATTTGCATCCATTGACAAGAATCAGATTTTTGACTTTACAAAGTCATGATCATAGCTGGTCAGCTCCAACTTATTCCCATCAGGATCATCAAAATAAATTGAAAACGAAATATCATGATCAACCACCTTGTCTCGGGTTACCATTTCTTGGAGAAAAGACAAATTCAGATCATCGATATGACTAACAAAGTCTACAAAGTTTTTTCCAGAAGTTCTAAAGGCCATCCGGTTTATCGAACCGTCATTTTCCCTTGTCTCATTCATCAAGGCAAGCGTTACAGTCCTATCCTCGTTTCCAATAAACAAAGGACCGATTTTTGACCACATGTCCAGATCCTGAATGGGTTTCAATCCAAAGATTTCCTCATACCATTTTGCAGCTTTGAGCCGTCAGATACGAACATTTCTATATGATCAATGTCGTCAATTGTAAAGTCAGTCAACACATCTATTTTTGGCAAAGTCATTATTAATTTTATGAATTAATTGGAATCAAATTCCCAGAGAATTTCCCAGTCATTTTGTAAATCAGATTACAACTCAACTTTTATCCTATCTTTTATCACTCTGGAATAGAAATTCTAGAACTATTGTATTGCTGATGCTGAAGCCTTAGGAGGAGAGTTGACTGGATCCACTGTGATCACCACAGTATCATCGCTTTCCCTTCCATTGTCATCAAACACTTTGAATTCAAACGTTAGAATCTTGATTTCATTGTTGTTTACAATTGGACTGGTAAATGACGGACTCATGCTAGAACTTGAAGATAATTCTATTGATTCTCCAGATAGTTGCGTCCACAGGTATGAGAGTGACTGATTTTCAGGATCATGGCTATCACGTCCATCTAATGAGACACGGACATTCTCATTTACTATTTGATCAACTCCTGCATTGGATATGATTTCAAGATTAAGCGTATTCTTGACTAATACATCCACACTGTCTGAAGAGGAATAAGTTCCATCAGATACAGTACAAGTGAATGTCATGATTGAATCATCCACAACGTTAGGAATTTGTATCAGGGTAGCAGAACTTGCAGCCAGTTCTATGCCAGCAGAGGATGTCGTACTCCATGCAAAACGAAGTGAGTTGTTGTCAGGGTCAGTTCCAACACATCCCAAACTTACAACAGTGTTTTCATCCACAGTCATATCAGATCCGGCATTAGCAGTGGGGGCGCTGTTTTCAGGGGATACAAAGATTATAAGTTGATCAGAATCAGTTAAACCGTATGAATCAGTGACAAACAGCTCAAAAGCCAATCGTTTGGATTCTGTTGGAGTAACTTCGGGAGCAACAAAGGAAAATTCTAAGCCAGACTTGTCAAAAGACACAGAATCTCCAGCAATTTGTCTCCATTCAGTTTCTAGTGATTCATCGTTAAAGTCAATTGCAGTACCAGTGATAGACACGTTGGTTCCACCATGGACTCTTTTATCAGGTCCGGCATAAGCATGAGGAGGACTATTTTCAGCACTTACAGTAACAGACGCATCATCAGCATCAGAATTTCCTAGAACATCAGTTACTGTCAATTCAAAGACCAATGGTTCAGACAGAGACTGGATTGCAGGGCTGATGATATATGCCAGAGGCTGTGTACTTTCATAGATTTCAGTTTGAATACCTGACTTTTGAGTCCATAAGAATCTAATATTATCACCATCAGCATCCGTACCAGAACCGTCCAGATTCACAAACGTATTTTGAGGAACACTATGATCAGGTCCGGCATTAGCTATTGGGGCGTGATTTGAAGGAAGTACCTTTACCAAGGCCAAATCACTAGCATAGCCGTTTCCTTGAGAATATCCCGTAACATGAAATGACAATAGATCCTCATGATCACCTATAGAAGGAGCAGTAAACGTAACATGATCCCCGTTAAATGAACTAAGGTGAACTGGAGTTCCAATGAACTGAATCCAAGTGTAGCTGATAGGTTGATTGTTCAACGTACTTCCAGTAACATCAAGTACTACTGTTTCACCTTCAAAGACAGTTTGAATTGGTCCTGCGTCAATTGAGATCGATTTATTATTAATAAGACTAGAAAATAATATCACATCTACTGTATCGCTGGCAACCCCGCCAAATCCATCATCAACAGTAATTTTAAACGTCAAAGGATCAGTTTGTGAAAAATCAAAATCGATTGGTTGAAGTGATAAATGTTTTTTTGTAGTGGAAGACATGTATACTTTCTGTCCAGAAATCTGCTCCCATTTGTAAGTCAGGACATCTCCGTCTTTATCCGTAGTTTGAGGAATGATACTAATTACATTGATTGACTTGGCCGCAAAAAGATCCTTTCCAGCATCTACAAGCGGCGGATTATTTACAGAATTTACGATAATTTCAACAGTATCTGCACTGCTTTCACCCTGAGGGTCAGTGACCAGTAATTCAAAAGTAAGAACCTGGATTTCGCCATTTTGGACACCAGGAGCCATAAACGAAGGCTCAGGAACAGTTGTGGAGGATAACATGACAAGTTCACCATAAACCTGAGTCCATTCAAACGTAAGATTTGTAGTATCAGAGTCATGTCCCTCTCCAATCAGAGTCACCAGTTTATTTTCAACTACATCAACGGATTCGATTTCAGCAAAAGAATCAGATACATTGGCGATGACTAAAACTCCCAAGATCAAAGGTAATAAAAGATAAAGATTCACTGTTCTCGAACCAAATCAGACATTATTAATCATTACGTCTCTTTGATACTGGGATCTAAAACAATATTGCATGCCAAAATTTTATCTGAAAAATGTTTTATCTAAAAATTCTATCAGACAGAGTGTAATATTTTTGCACTTAGAATAAGATCAGGTTATTTCACTTTCCAGTTTTCACTTTTTATTTTGAGTTTGAATGACAGAATTTTGATTATTTGAATTCTTCAATGTTGTAATTACAAGAAATGCATAATGATTTCAATAAAAAAACAGTACGGAATAAACATGAAACAATCCAACACGTATGAATTCATCTAACAGATTAGAGATGAAACGGATATGAAAAAATAAAAAAAGATGTCAGCATTTTTCCAAAGTCTGCCAAATACCAATAATATTATTTTCAGTATCTTACACTCTGGCGTACAAACCAAATTCACCAATTTTGATTGCAGACATTACAGTTTTTCCACCAGCAAATTCCACTTATTTGACATGCTCTTCAATTGAAGGAACGTCAATTACAATTACTGGGTGTTCACCAGTAGGATATTTGGGTAATAATCCACCATTGATGGCACCTGGTTCTGTAGGATGCATTTTCTCATCGCTTTGCGTAGTTGTGCCATATGATAATCCATGCCTGGAAATTTAATAATTTGCCAACCAATTACATCTTGATAGAATTTTTGTGCTCTATCTTGATCATCATATGGAATTTCAAAGTGCACTACTTTATTCATGAGTCTAGAAAAATGGGGTTATTGATAATTTTTGTTCCAAATGTATCATGAAATTAATTTAGAAAAAATAACATGATAAATCATGAAATCATACATTTAGAAAAAATATTTTGAATACATACAAAGTTAAATCAAAATATTATGCCATGTTAGAGCCATCCAGAATCCCCATACTCTTGACAGATTGTGATTGGAATTTTATGAAAAATGTATTTTAAATGGATTTTGATTCAACATCATAATTACATCCAAGAGTATGGAAAACCAATAAGATAAAACATATCTTAAATTGTTTGATGAATATCTAAATCAGATTCTATTTTTCTAACGATTTGATAGTATTCTTAACAAATTATGATTACTTGTTTTTAAAAACCATGACATGTATTGCTTGAAAAGACAAGATTCTCCTAAAGGCAGTACCATTCAATACTGCATAATTACAGACACGCTATCAAAAATTCTTATTATTTAGTTATCACCATGAGACATCATGTCTACGATTAACACACATGAATTGGGCTGCATCCTTGTTGCAAAGGACATATTTTCTAAAACCAACAATGACGCATATTACGAAACACAGCAAACAGAATATCCGCATAAATGGGACAAGCCAGTAGTAACCTATTCTTTGATCAGGGGAACAGAGGATCTTCCAGGAGATTCCATGGAAAGCCTTGCTTTGAACTTGGCAATGACTACATGGGACATTGAAATTCCGACAGTCCTAGATTTGGTAAAAAAGAGCGAGAACCCAGACATCACTTTGGAGTTTGCAGATAAGCAAAATGATCCATTCTTTAAAGAACGTCCAAGTGTTTTGGCTTATGCATATTATCCAAAAACATCGCAGCAAGGAATCATAAGATTCAGCGATGAGCACATGTGGTCTCTTGATGGTAAGTCTGTGCCTGCACCATATGATCCCACAGGCAGAACAAAGTTCAAGACGTATAATCTACTTCACACACTGATTCACGAGATCGGTCATAGTATGGGTTTGTCACATTCAGAAGGTTCGGGCTTGAAAGAGACAGTAATGTATCCATTTTACAATGGGCAGATGGATCTTACGGACTATGACATCGACAGAATTGTCACAAAATACGGAAGCAGACAATGGCCGCATCCAGGACACTATACACGAATGAAGAATTGGATGAAATATAGAACAAGACGATTTGATTCTGCATCTGTAAACAGTAAAGAGGCAGAAGTCCTGAGGAGTGAGCTTCAATTTGCCAAAAGTGAGATAGAACAAAAGAATGCAATCATAATGGAACAGATGAAAGTAATAATGGATTTGGCCAAGAAAATAAGGGAATCCTAGATTACAGCACCGTCTAAAAGCATTGCAGTGAAAGGTTGCTAAAAAGTATCTGAATAAAATAAGTCAGGAGATCCGCATGTCTAGTAAAGCAATAGCAAAAAAAATTTGATAAATAACTTTTTAGAAAAATTCAGACAAACAGATGAATCAAATAAGTAAACCCTATTCCCATTGCCGCACTTCCAGGAATGGTAATCACCCAAGCAAATACTATCTGCCTTCCAACCTTCCAGCGTACAGCACGTTTTCTGCGAGCAGAACCTGCACCCATGATTGTACCCGTAATTGCATGTGTCGTACTTGCGGGAATTCCCAGAGTTGCAAAGATTGCAAGCATCATACCCCCTCCGGTTTCTGCTGCAAATCCCTGGTACGGCTTGAGCTTTGTTATTTTTACCCCCAATGTCTTGATGACTTTGTATCCTCCAAAAAATGTGCCCAGTCCCATTGCGGTAGCGGCTGCAAAGATTACCCAAAGTGGCATCTCCAATTCAGGAATCAGTCCTGCCGAGAATAAGATTAAGACAATGATTCCCATGGTTTTTTGTCCGTCGTTTGCCCCGTGAGTCAAAGCAAACCATGCTGACGAAATTATCTGCAGCCTTCCAAATGTTTTGTTTACGACAGCAGGCCTCCTGTTTGCAAAGATGGTAATTATAAGTCCAGTCAAGAGCAGACCAAAAATTAATCCTCCGACGGGGGCAATCACTATTCCCGCAAAGATCTTGGTCAGGCCCCCATAAACCAGCTTTTCAAAGCCCAGGCCTGCGATTCCAGCACCCATTATTCCCCCAACCAACGAATGACTGTTAGATATTGGCAATCCAAAATACGTGCAGATGGTACTCCAGCCTATGGCGCCTGCAAGTCCCCCTATAATCATGTATACGGTAATGTCATCAGGACTTACGATTCCCTTGGCAATGGTGGTGGCAACGGCGACACCGAAAATAAAAGGACCGATAAAGTTCATGGCCGCAGACAAGGTTACGGCATGAATCGGCTTTAGGACACGCGTGCCAATTACGGTAGCTACAGAGTTTGCAGAATCATTGAAACCATTTACAAAGTCAAAGATTAGCGCGACTATTATTGCACCAATCGCTATCTCAATCATAATCTCACCCTAGGTATATTTCAAAACTATATCCTCGATGACATCAGCTACGTCTACGCATCTGTCTGATGCGGTCTCCATTGTCTCATAGATATCTTTTAGTTTGATAATCTGAATCGCGTCGTCGGTTTCAAATAGATCTCGGATTGCTTCTCTGTACAGCTCATCAACCTTATGCTCAATGTCCCCGGTATTTCTGCAGTGATCAATCATGTCTTTGGGATTTTTGATTCGTTGCAGTTTTGATATCATGTATTCCACTTCCTTTGTGGCATTGACAAGCTCTTTTGCCATTTCCTCACAGTATGGAGGAGGAGTGATAATTTTGTAGCTGGCGACTCGGGCTGCAATGCCATCCATAAAATCAATCACGTCATCTATCTTTGATGCGATTCTTTGCATATCCTCTCGGTCAAGGGGGGTGATGAACGTCTTGTTTAATTCCGTGAAAATGTCTCGTGTCAGGACATCAGCTTCTGTTTCCAGTCTATGGATTTTCTTTGGTTGTTCTGCGTCACTTAGATTAGAAAACAGCACGACTACTTCTTCGGATGTCTCAACTGCTTTTTTTGCCAGGTTATCAAGAATCGTCAGGAGCTCTTTTTCATTTGACTTTATCCACGACAGCCATTGTCCCATAATATCGTAGAAATCATTGTGGGATTAAAAACTAACACACGTAAACTATATGCGACTATATAGGAATGCGATCTGATTCCGAACCATGGTTTTCATATTCAAACATACGTGAGGATTCAGATTTTAATTGAGAAATTCATTAACCGCACTTTTCATCTGCAATCGTAAACTATAATCTCAGAGTATGGACTGTTCTGGGAATATTACTAGCTGCAGCAGTAATTTCAATCACGGTGAACCATCGAAAAAAAACAAGAACAAACCAAGATATATGTGCAGAATACAGAAGCATCGGATTCATGCCTACATTCACAAGCAAGGCCATTCCACCATGCAGAAAATGTTGAACATGTACTAATTAGAATCACTAGAGGTAAATGATACAGTGGGATAGAAACAAGATAGGAAAAACAAACGGTATGAGAAAAGAAAAAAGCATCAAGCATTTAACAAAATGTACATTTTGTGGCAAATCTGATCATGTGGAATATTTAGGAGGATTGAATTGGTTTTGCAATAAGAGATGCCATTACGATCATAGGCATATGAAAGATGATTCGTGAATAATTGTAAATAGACTCGACCGTAACTGCGACAATTAAGTTCGCATCCAAAAATTTACTAAATTCCATGAAATTATGTTGTAAATTTCAATCTGTCACAATCAAAAAAAGTTCTTTCTCTGATTTCTGATTGCCATCTTTCATGATACTTGTAATTGAGTAGACTGTCATCAAGATAAATATCATAATTTGTAATCTCACAGTTGCGGTATTCCCATGTTTGTATGATTGTTCCATCCCCTGTAATTACCTCAACTGCAACCTCAAAGAGTTCAGGGATCTTTCCCGGATTGATATACATGCTTACTATCTCATAGAGCCATGCTTTGTCTTTACTCGGTAATGACTCTAGATAGAACTGCTTACTTGAAGAATCAAGAGGATTGTCAGGTTTTAAAATTACAGATTCACTATTTGTAATCGGTGAGAATTCTGAAAATGTGTAAGACGTTTGTGGCGGGGCAATTTCGGTCCCCTAGAAATAGGTTACAAACGAGATTGCACGCTCTTCATTTGTTGGAACAATGGGTCGAATTGTAGGTGACACCGTGTCATGTTGAAGTGGAATTTCCATCCTCTTTGTTCTAGTTTTGAAACGCTCTCTTGAGAAATACAAGCTGAAGTGTCTGACGGGAGTCGTATCATCAACTCAAAGTTTCCCTTACAGACTATCTCATTTGCAGGCATTCCAATGTCACTTTGCGTCTTTGGCGTGACATGCCAACGAGAATATTGGGATTTTTCTGGTAGTACCAATCCATCTGCTTTTGTACAATCCAAAACGCCTTTTTCGCGAATTTCTGATTTCATTTGTGGAAGGAATTTGTTAAATCCCATGTTCTCATTGAGATGTGTCGCATAGTTTGTAACTGCACATTTTGAATAATCAATTGAATACAGTATCGTTCCATCCCCCGTTATCATGTCAACTTTAACGTCAAACAGTTGTGGGATTTTCCCAGGGTTCAGATACCCACTGATAAAATCATATCCTGCCTTTTGCTGTTTGTTTGGCAACGATTCCAAAAGAAATTGCTGGTTGCCCATGGAATTGAATTTCTGAGTCAACTCCGTGCTTCGAGTCTGCGTAAGATCTCCACCAGATAGATGAAGCAGATACATTATTGCCTGGTCTTCATAAGATGGGACAAAACTTTGTATTTCTCCGGGGGAATCTCTCTTCGTAAAGTCAACCCCAAATCCAACACAGTCAAGAACAGTATTGTCACGTATTTCGGGGCCCTGCCCACCATGACCTTTGTAAAACAATAAGTTGTCAAACAAGAATGTCTGATAATCTGCAATATCACATTTGGAATAATCCCACGTCTGCAGAGTTGTTCCATCACCTGTAAGAAGATCTATTTTGACATCAAATGGTTCAGGAACTTTTCCAGAATTGTAATACTCTGCAACCAGATTGTAGAATTCTTCCTTGTCTTTGCTAGGAAGCGAGCCTAATTCCAAACCATATTCAAGATGCTCAAAGTCAGAATGGGTTGCAGCACCTCTTTCTTTTTCAGTGAATTCAAAATCATCAAATGTGTAAATTGTAAGTGGTCTTTCAAAATCTCCTCCCGAAAGCTCAACGGTAAAAGCCATCACTCTGTCTTCATCCTTTGGAATAAAATCGAGTGGCCGGGTTGTTTTTGGCTCAAGGAATTCTTGCAATTGTGGAACAAGAGAGATGCCTACACACTCAAAGATGGTTCTGTCTCGTATTTCAGGCTGGAACCGTTCTGTAAACATTCGGGTAATCAGGCTGTCAGCGATAATTGTCTTGTAATCAATAATTTGACATTTACTGTAGTCCCATGTCTGCAATGCATTGCCATTTCCAGTTAAGACATCAACTGTTATTTCAAAAGGTTCCGGTATCTTTCCAGGATTGATATATCTGCTTGTAAACTCGTAGAACCATTCATTGTCTTTGTTTGGCAAAAATTCCAAGTAGAACTTTGATGTTTCATCAAATGGAGCATTTGGAAGTAATATGCGAAGATCCTCATTAGTAATGTGAGCAAATTTTGTGAAATTGTACGAGAACTGTAACGGAGAGATTTCTGTTCCCCCCAGGATCACTGCAAATACTTGCGCCCGTTGTTGATCACCAGGAATCAAAGCATTTGACGGTGCGTCTTCTTGATTTTTAGAAATTTCTGATTCAGTCAAGAACTCAATTCCATTGCATTCAAAGTATGCCTTGTCACGAATCTCCGAACCATAGGTTTGTTTGAATTTGTAAAAAAGCAGATTTTCAAAATAAAACAACGCATAGTTTGTAGCATCACAGTCAGAGTACATCCAAGATTGCAATACCGTGCAATCTCCCGTCACAAGATCAACTGTGACATCAAATGGTTCAGGATCCTTTCCAAGATTAAGATGTCTACCGATAAACTCATAGTATTGATCTTTATCATCGCTTGGCAGAGATTCTAAAGTGAATTGTGGTTTGTCATATATCGCATAGCCAGGAAGCAGAATCTACAGTGAATCGTCAAATTCCACAGGGACAAATTTTGAAAAGGTGAACCATGTTTGCGGCCTCGTTATCTCCCCTCCCGAGAAAGTAACTGCAAAGGAAGTCACTCTTTGTGTCATCAGGCACAAAATTGGACAATTTGAGTATGTTTTGAGGGATTTTATCAGGTTTTTCTAGTTTAAAATCAACTGAAAATCCATCACATTCAAAGGAAGATTTTTCCCGAATTTCAGATACAAATTCTCCTATGAATTTTAACTTGGCAAGATTTTCATCAAGAAATGGGAAATAGCTAATCAACTCACAATTAGAATACATCCATTTTTGCAATGTATGGCCATCTCCAGTCATCACATCTACTGTAACATCAAACCTTTCAGCAGAATAATATTCATTGATGTACTTGCCTACCAGAGATTTGTAAAACGGTTCCTTGTCTTTGCTTGGAAGTGATTCCAATTCCAATCCATAGTTAAGGTATTGGTGGTTTGTTGGTGCAAGCGTATTTCCCCTATCGAATTCAAGATGAGTGTATTTTAAAAAAACTTGTAAATGTTTGAGGTGTACTGATTTCACCGCCAGAAAAAGTCACTGCAAAAATTGCGCCCCTATCCTCATCAGATACGATGATTTTTTGTTTGATACTCTCAGTTGACTTTTCATATGCTGTGGATATTTCTTGAATGCTTGATTGGTCAGTGGTTTTTCCCGGTACGAGATAAGGTTCAAGAGAACGATCAAAGTATTTCAGAATCTTGATTTCAAAATCCCCTTCTGAAAAATAATAGGGATCACCTTCAACTGCAACAACTGAAGCTGGCACTTGTTCTGCAAACGCACTAGTGACAAAAACAGTTGCAAACAATATGGGTAAAATTAGATAAAAATTGTGACTCATGACTATTCTTCAAATATTGGGTTCAACTTACCTGTCATACTCCAATCTTCTCCATACATATACAAAAAGACTTTTTTGGCCTAACTGCTATAAAATTAACCAATTCCATGGGTTTGAACAGATAGATTGTCAAAGAGATACATGAAATCAACTAGATCATCGGCATCTCCGTCTAGTTCTACTTGTCCTGATTGCATAGCATCCAATATGTTCAGATGACCGCCAACAATCAGCTTGTGTGTATCTGAATCAAGGATAATTGTCATATCGGGATCATTTGGGACACCATCCGTTACTGCAAGAATGCTGTTTCTGACATGTAATGTAAAGTCCATTCCAATATCAGAATAGGTAATTCCTAGAACCGTATCAATTCCTGCAGCCTTTTGAGGATCAAGTTTGGTGGATAGTGGTTTTAGTGATTTTCCAATTGGAAGCTCTGCCATTTGTTCAGGACTGGTTTGTGTAAATGCTCCTGGAACGATTGTAATTTTTCCTTCAAGGACTCGTGCGTCAGTTAGTAGCCAATTTCTTTCATCCATTCCTTCAGAACGTTGAGCTAAAACTCTCAAGACAAAAGATTGTAAAAGCTTAGCTTGATCATTTTCAGGTTCTACTGAAAGTGTAAATGATCCAAGTTCCGCAGCCCATTCATATTCCCCATTATCAATTGCATCTATTGTCATCAACATAGTTTTCTCTACTCCTCCAAGTCCTTCAACGACTTTTTATGCTCTATCATCAGACGAAATGGAATTTAGAGATACAGGATTCCCTCATACCATCCCAGGTTTCCATAGTAGATTTGTTTTACATGTGCTGAGACATTGTTTCTAGTCTTTGTAATCCACGGGTGATTGTCAAGATGTTCAGGCAGTTGAATCATTCTTGATAATTCATCTGCGGTATATCCTTGGTTCATTCCACGTATGGTCTGATCATAAAGGTATTGAGTGGCATCCCTTGTCGAAAGTAGAATATCTTTAATGGTTTCTTTGCCAGATACGGATTTTAGATGGCTCCCAACAAGGTATTCCGCATCAAGGGGTATCATCTTGTCTAGGGCATTAACATAATTAATCGGGTCACGATAAACTGCCCCACGTAATGTGTAGATGTTTGGAATAATCGCATATGCATTATCTCCAATAAGTAAAACCTCATTTTCAGGCAACCAAACATAGATTTGATCAGATTACTCGCCAGCTACAAAAACCATTTTTAGTTTCACTCCAGAAATTTCAACTTCTAGTTCATCAGAAAATGTTTGAGTCGGTGCAACGTAAGATATGGTTCCAGGAGCCATCGGCGGGAAAATATCCAGATTTCTTGCATCAGGTCCGTCATCAGGCAAAAATGCACCAGCTGCATGTGCTGAACGCATTGAAGCAATTGGTCCCAATACACTGTTTTCATTAATGTAAAAATCAACATGAGAATTATGTGCGTAAATCTCAATGTCTTCTCCTTCTTCTAGAAATGCACCTGTGCCATGCACATGATCAAGGTGGCCATGCGTGTAGATTATTGCCTTTACTGGTTTGTCCATGATTTTTCTAAATTCTGCAATTACTTGTTTTGCTTTTTCATACGTGCTTAGAGTGTCAATAATGATTAATCCGTATCACCTTCAATCATTATGCTGTTTGCAGTATCAAATCCTACTGCGGAATAAACCCTATCAGTTACTTTGTGAACTGCGGGTGGGGACCAAAAATCATTTGTCGCCAATAGTTTTGGATGAACTGATGGCTGATCAGGATAGGGTGGAAGTTCAAAAGATGTGGCTTCTGATGGTTCATCAAATACATCATCGGATAGGATAGTTCCCCATCCACGTTCTACTAATTTATCGGCAGTGCTTGGAGTTACACATGCAATTCTGCCTTTAGTATTTTCAATCCAAACTTTGTCTATACAAATTTGAGAATATTCAGAAGCATCACTAAATGGAATTACGGGAGATATTCCTATGGATAGAATTAACGGGATTAACGCAAAAAGTACAAGTTTCATTAGATAAGATAATTGTAAATCAGATTTAAAGAGCATGCCACTGAATTCTAAATGCTTGAATCCTTTTTGGTGTTAATTCGAGATTATCTGTTTAGCTTGTGTCAAATAATATCATTAGTCAATGAGATAAGAAAATACCGAGTTTGGCGAAAGAGGGACTTTATCATTTAGTGATTTCCAAACAAAAGTTTCGATGGAATAATTATTTGCCTCTGTTGGAACCCATGATTGAGACAGCTCCAGACTCTGGTTTGGTGTCAATTCTCCCTGGATCCAAGACAACGATACCACAGACCCGGAATCATCTTTTACCTGTATGACATATACAAACGGCTGAACATAATCTTGATTGTTGCTAATCATGCCAACAATCTGATTCGTTTCGTTGATTGCAGGTTCTACGGACATGCCAAAACTATCCGTAAACAAAGAATCCCCAATAGAAATTCTTTGGATAGGGGGAATTTCAGACTCGAGTTTGGATTCTATTTGAACGTCCAAATCATCCACGATGGAATAGGGGGAAGGAACCGTGTTGTCTTCATACTTTGCATAAATGGAATCATCAGGCAGGGCAAACAACCGATTCCCACTTGAGGCACTGGTCTGCGTAAAAGAAAACGCAGCTTCAAACAATCCAGAACCATCATCAGTCTCAATCGCATTGACAATGATTCCTGCCGTGTCAGAATCAGATGAAATTTCTACCTCAACTCGGTCTACTGCCTCCGGATTTAGATTCATGTCAGGATCCATTACCTGAATTTTGGCAGCATCCCCAATCAGGAATACAGGCTTGTCAAAAGTTATTTCTCCAACATTCCAGCTTATCATTGCAGAGGTGGTCAGAACCACGCCGTCTACAAACTCAAAGGATATTGTCAGCCCCCCATCGCGTTCAGCCTCCAGATAGCCATTAGTCGGACCGCCTCCGGTCGTACGCGGATTGGTGTCAGGATTACCATCATCATCAACGTCATGCAAAAAACCCGTAAGAATTATCTCTCCTGTAAATATGCCGCTGTTTGGATCAGTCTCAGTCAACTTGTATGGCTTGAGAGAATGTTCGCCGGTGTGAATCTTGACGAAGTGCCTCTCCTGAGTACCTATGGAGTCAATGCCGTTTTTGTTTGCATTCCAGCTTGGCGCAACTACTGTTATGTGCACCTTGTCAGTCCACGTGTATACTTCCTTGTCTGTAAAGATTGGCGCATATGGCTTAAAGTAATCTGGAATCTCTTCTGCAAACACATCATCAAATGACAATACAGGTGCAGTTCCAACGGATAGAATTAAAGGAATCAATGCAAAAATAACTAATTTCACATCAAAACAAATCCTTATCCAGAATTAAAGGATTCATGACTGAATTACACTAGACTCAATGATTAGATCTGATAGAAAAAAGAGTCCATGAACCCGTGCGGATTCAAACCGTTTTTGTGGATAATTTATGATTCTAAAATCTAGTCCATTAAAGGGATCTAATTTCACTCAAATGACTTGGCAACCCTTGTAATTTGATGGACATAATTTACACAAAGATTAATTTTTTTATTAATTTCAATTTCCACGCGGGTCTTTTTTTAACTCAAACACCGGTGTTTTCGTCTTTGGTAAGATCGAGATAGACCTTGTCCCCTACTGAAAGATTCATCTCCTTGTATTCGTGCATGTCAAGCTTTAGCGATGTGCCTCCACCTTCTCCCGGCATCATTACACCCGCGCCTGAAAGCATCTTGTTTAGATCCTTTACCATGTCTCCCATTTTGGCAGGGTCCATCATCTTTGAAGGATCAAACTGGGAGGGATTTTTGTTTCCCTCTTTAAGATCCTTTGAGGATGTCAATGAGACTATCACGTTGGGGGCACCGTCCGGAGACGCGTCGATTCTTTTTATTACAAATTCCTTGCGCATGTGATAAACTTGGATGGTGTGCTTATAACTTGTTTTCTTATTCCACGTGGATGTCTCATTGAACATCTTAACTAAATCCCCATGCACGTTGTGCCGGGGTCATAGTTAGTTAGGTAATTTCTGGACCCACATGGAAACTAAATCAATGAAAAGTTTTTACAAATAATTATTTGTTTAATAAAAAATTAAATTCAGAAATCATGATTAGAATTTTCCTTTGTACTTGAATATGATAACTAGTGCAATTGGAATTATGATAATTAGAGCAATCAGTGTTGATTTGAAAAATTCTATATTCTCGCAACCATCTAAGGCATAATTGATAATTGGAATATGTAGTACGTTACAAGTAATAATGCTAGATTCAGATATAATCTCTAACTCATAAGAATCTCTTTGTTCATTGATTATTTTTGAATATACTCTATTCATTTTATAATCTACCCAAATAGCATCTTCTACTAACAGTCTAGTGCCACTTGATTCATCTGTAGGAGTTAAAAAAACATTGCCATTGAAATATCCAACATTCGGTTCAATTTCAGTTACAGTTAGTTGAATACCTGTATGATCAGTATCAGAGAATACGTGAATATCAAATGAATCTATAAGCGTAGGATCCAGATCCATATCTTTGTCAATAACTTGGATTTGAGCTATATCATCTGAGGGATAGAGTTCTTTATCCCATTTCAATTTAATTCCATCATCAATTGGTGCAAGCCATTTGTCACAAAGTAATGGATTGTAATGGTTTTCCCATGAAGATATTTTGTTAGTATCTATCCATTTTGCCATTCTATAATGAGTTTGGCCATCTGAAATAAATTCAGTACAAAGTGTTGCAGGTAAATTTAGTTGCATTTCTTCAGTACTCCAATTTCTATTAGGTATTTCCCAATCTCCAAAGTTTAACTCAATGTTTCTAGCATACTGTTCCATGATAGATTTCTCATTTAGTGATGTGTGAGACACTGAAAAAGAATCAAAACAAGGTTCAAAAAGTAGTACATCACAAGATGCATAAGCATTAGGAATACCCAATGATAGAATAATTGCAGTGATAATAATGAGTAAAAACCTAGTCTTCATTTTCTATTTCACCGTGCTGGAAACCAAGAACATGTCATCATAATCATTCTCTGGGAAATAACTTGCAACGATTGCTTTTTTTCATGAGAACCAGATTTTGTCCTTCAAAGGCAATCTTGAATCCATTTAGGATGAATTCAACATTATATTCTCGGAATCCTTCTGATTGTTCATTGTTTACATCTAGTGCACTTCCCCAAATTCTAATTGCGGTGTCATCCACCTGCCAAAATTCCGAATTGGATTTTGCAAGATTCAGAAAGTGTTGCTGATCTTGTGCAGAAACATTGCCAATGTGAATAGTAATTCCATGCCAATCATGTGAGGAGAAATCGTGGTATAGGGCCTCCACTCTGTTACTACCCGGATTAATTTGAGTCAGAATTTGCCCTGCAAAATCCATAGGGATTTTTGGATGGTTCGGATTTGTTTGCTCATACGAGTCAATAATCACCTGAGAGCCTTGACGGATTTGCTGAAGGGAGATATCTCGTCCTTCCCCTATCACTCCGTTTTCATCCAGAGTCCATTTTGGCGGCTCTACATGCAGAGATCCGTTCTCATCAATTGACAAGTCAAGGTAGGGCAATGCTGCAGGCGCATTGTTTACAACAGGCCTTTCACCTGCTATCATCAATCCGTCAAGTGGTCTGTATATAGAACCCCAGCAAGAATCCTCCATTCTTTTTCGTTCTTCATGGGGCCAATATTTTATCTGACAGTGAACGCCTACGGATAATGCACTGTATGCCCTAAATGCAGAGACATCGTCTGCATCACCGCCCAATTCTTCAGGAAGACGAATCAGGATGAATTTCTGAAAGACGTCTCTATTGACAGTATCCTCCGGATTTGGATAGTAGAAATATTCCATCGAATTTGGTTTCATTATTTTGATTTGTGATTGACTGATTACACTCTGAGAATCATTTTTTGCAGAGTTGATGGCGATTGGAACAAGACAAATGTCACCAGTTCGTTTTCCTCCACTGTCTTGACATATCCTATCGAGAGTCACGGAATCATAAACAAGCACTGCTAGTATCGGTAACGTGATAGTTGCAGGTATTATTATCAAAAGTCTAGTCTTCATTTTCCCACCACTTTGCGCCATCAGAAATTGCACACAACAAAGGAAGTTCGCAGTCTAACCCATAATCCTTGACATAGTTATTGACAATTGCACCACTGAAAAAGTCATTTCTGTTATCCCCTGGTCTTTCTCCACAATAACCTATTGCGTCAGGATCAGTAAAGTCCAGATTCAGTTTTCCAATCTTGAACTTTGGTTCGATGTTTTTCATCCCTGCATTGTTTTTGATGTATTTTAGTAAGATTGTCGCATACATTTCTTCCTCTTCAGGAGTAAAATAAGACAACTCATCAAGTGTCAGAAAAGTCAACTCTGTCTGTGCATTACAAAAGCAGGATGTCGTGTTTACTTGGCATGGGTGCGGGTTTTCCGAATAAACAGTCATCTTTTTGGGCTCTGAGATAGAGTCTATTGCAAACCATCTAGTCTGCAAATCAGTGTCAATTACTGCACCGCATCCAGGATCTCCCTCAAACGCAGGACCGCCAGTAACAACTAGAGTGTCAGGATTGTAGTTGATCTGGTTCAGAGTGAGCAGTTTACCAACATCGTCCATATTAGTAGATTTTAAGGAAAGCATTGTCTCCAAATTTTTGTCTGTTTTTCTTTTCTCAAGTACGTGATTCACACATTCTTGTATGCTTAATTCATTTACTCCGAAAGGAAGGCTAATCCATTCCATCGAAAATGTTCCATCAAAATATTCATCAAACAAATTGGAATATTTTTGAAGATGGTCTGTAACTGCTTTATTGCAAACGGACCCATATTCTGTCCATATCATAGCAACACCTGTAGAAGAGGCAATGATTGCAATTGTAATAATTATCAAAAGCATGGTTTTCATTTTCTTTATTCAACAATTTCCCAATACGTTTCTGGAATACCAAACATGATTGGATAATTTAACATCAAAACTGCAATGATAAAAATTACAACATAAGATACGCCAGTTATTGCACTAAAACCTATGATTTTTGATTTAATGGTTTTGAAGAAAGATACAATAATTCCCGCAACAGACGGAGGCAAACCAAACAAAAACAAACCAGCATAAGGCAAAAAAGGATTATCAAGATTAGGCTTTTCTGTTTCTTCTTCGATGTGTTCCTTTAATATTTCAGCAGAAACAAAAAAGGTTGTGACAATAATTACAGTTAAAACGAAACCAACTATTCTCATAAAATTCATAATTTGAGTAAATCCAACAAAAGAACTTCATAAAGTGTTCTACTCTTGAGTTCACTGTATGAGGATCCAACCAGCAAGCTGGAGCTAAAATAGATGCAGATAGGCGTGAAATTAATTTTAATTGTCTTTTAGTTTTTCAATTAAATCTCTAAGATCTTTTTGTAATTTTTCTTGATTCTTCTCTAAATCATTAATTCTATCTAGAATTATCTTTTGAACATGTGAAATTTCGTCTTCACTTTGAAATCGGCGTTTGTAAAATCGTGTTCCCAATACAGATAAGAAAATTGCCAATATACCAATTCCAAGAAATGGGCAATCGATTCCGGCTTCCAAAAATAAATTAAGTTTGGCCGGTGATTTTTGCACATGAGAATCAGATGCACTATTAATTAGTGATTTTTTTGAGATTCTGAATAGTGAACGATGCCAAATTCCTTCAGCTGATTAAAAAACAAGATCTCTCTGATGATATCAGATTCTATTTCATCTGCAAAAACAAGCACTATTTCATAAACAATGGTCACATCAAGCCAGGATTCTCACCCAAGATCATGATGACCAAAAATCGAGACAGCGTATTATCTGCATTTTCCAAGATGGGATTTCTATTTGATGAGATTATTCGAATGCGCGTAATCGAGCATGGGAAAAACAGCGATGAGCTGCTCTATGTACTGAATTTGATCCCGTTGAATCGGAAAATCAGGACTTTTTTGGATTGGGAGGTCTTCTCTCCGGAATACACACGGGACATGTCCAGATTATTTGAGGTGCGAAATGCCCTAGGCCATGCCGTCTCAATTGATGATATGAATTACATCCCAAACAAAAAAATTCCACTGTCATCTAAAACGGGATTTGACAGATTCAAAAGGGATTTTGAAAGATCTTGGAAGAAACTGCTGCAAACATATGTTGAGCAACAAAAACCAATTCATTCACAACTGGGGAAATCATTAATGCACTAAATAATTTACTGTTATCTGTCACTTTTTACCTGTGCATATGGTGCGTTTGACAGTGTGTTTCTTTCAGTAATGTTTGCTTCCTTGTCTGCATCGTTGTTTCTTTTAATCAACATTCCATGAAATGTCATATGCTTCTATGATGCTGTTTCTCGGTTTGTTTTTCTGTCTTCTACGTTCATCTTTTGGCAATTCCGCAGTTTTCATGTGATATTTTTTTAGAAATGATATGTAAAAGGCAGGAATGCAGTGCACGTGTTTTTTACAAATAGGATTCTGAGCATAATTTGAAATCCCTACATATGCAGTCAAGCATTCGAATGTTTTTTCAGATATTATGTTGTCAAATCGGTCCTAATTCAATGAATTCAAAGGAATTCAACTTCGATAGTTTGATGCAAAAGTGTCAGAATCCGTGGAATTCAGATCAACAGTAAATTGTTCGTTGATCAATTTTCCATACACGGTAAGATCCCTTGCCAACATGGAGAGTTTAGAAATTAGTTGATCATTTTTGATGTTTCTATTTTCATCAAAATCCTCATCCCCATTTATTGAAATTCCATAGGGCATGCTCCAACCTGAACATTGGCATATCGCAGTTCTCATTTGATCCATTGCAGTCAATCCTTTCTCATGAGATGCGCAGATGTATCCAAAAAGTTTTCCAGAAAATTCCGACCAATAGTAATCCAAGAAATTCTTCATCGAACCAGACATGGAACCATGGTAATCAGGGGTTGCAAGGATAAATGCATCAGCATTTTTTACCATTTTTGTAGCTATGTCAATTGTATCACTTTTGTTACTTGCAGTAGAGAATAGGGGAAGAGTTGTTTGTTTTAAATCCAACAGTTCTACATCCGTTCCATTTTGCTTGATTTTTTCCAGAGTTATCTTTAACCCTGCAGCACTAAATTAGAATTCCCCCTGACTAGAACTAATTCCTAAAACTTTGAATGTCATGTCAAGACTTCCCATCTTGTGGCTCTTATAATTTTCTCAAGATTTCAAAATAACAAATGAGATCAGGAGTAAAAAAACCACTTTAATAAAAAACACTTCCACGTGGGTCCTATTTTAACCCATTAACTATAACCCCATGCACGTTGTGCTGGGGATATAGTTAGTGTTATTGTTTTAAGACCCACGTGGAAAAAAAGAATCATGCGTACATAGAAAAAAATTAGTAAAAAATATTCAACATTACTATCTATAAAATAATTTCAGATAATTCTCTTAAGTGGGATTGTCTCATTAGTGAAATGTTCCAAGACAAATTAGCACACCCTATTGGCTATCAAAAGATCAACTGCAATTATGACCTAATTACTGAAGTTGGATGGTCGGAGCATCATTAGTGAGCTGATAAAATTTATGGTCAGACCCCCTGAAAACATATTGCAAGATATGACATTGAAATTCTGAAAAGTTAAATCGAATACCTTTTGAATATGTGTAAGATTATAAAATTATGACAATCGAACCAATCAAATTCAAAGTTAGTGGACGTATTGCTGAACTCTTAGGAGAACAGTCTGTTTCAGATGTCATTGTTGCCGTAACAGAATTAGTTAAAAACGCATATGATGCTGATGCAAACAAAGTTGAAGTAAAATTTGAAAAAAATAATGAAAATCTTAGATTATCCATAATTGATAACGGTCATGGTATGTCCATACGTGACTTGAAGGAAAGATGGATGTTAATTGGAACGGATATCAAAGTTTTTGAAAAAATTTCTAAAACAGGTAGAAGAAAAGTTGGTGAAAAAGGAATAGGGAGATTTGCAGTTCAAAGATTGGGCGATAAACTAGAACTTATTAGCATATCCAAAGAAAACCATGAAAAATTTTCTTTGAAAATTGATTGGTCAAAATATCGAGAACCTGGTGCAACATTTGATCAGATTGAAAATTCATTGAGTATTTCTCAATCGAATGTATCTGAACACAGTGGAATTACGCTTGTTATGAATAATCTTAGAGATCTTTGGACAAAATCTAATATTCAGCATTTATCTGAACAACTAAAATTAATAGTTCCTCCATCGTGGGATGAAAAGAATTTTTCTGTTATTGTTCATGCTCCACATGTTGGTATTGAATATGAAAAATTAGATTCAGCCTTGCTTGATTTTTCAGCATATGAGTTACATTGTAATTATGATGGGGAAAGTAAGTTAGCATACAAAATACTATTGGGTAAAAAACTTCATGACAAGAATATTTTGGATGATGAAAGTCATGATCTTGGAAAATTAAGTTGTGGTCCAGTAAAGTTCACTCTTTACTATTTTCCACTTGGTGCATCAGGTCCAGATAAAAAACTTCAGCCCTATGTACTTAAAGAACCAATTTTAAGAACTCAATTGAAAAAAAATCACGGAATAAAGATTTTCAGAGATGGATTTATGGTTAAACCATATGGGGAACAAGGCAATGATTGGCTTGGATTAAATCAAATGATTGTTGCTAGAAGGGATGTCTCATTTAGTAACAACACTGTAATCGGCATTACTGAAATTACTAGAGACAAAAATGAACAATTGATCGATACAACTACAAGGGAAGGACTCATAAAAAATGATGCGTTTTATGATCTTCAAACATTGTTAAAGCATTGTATGCGAATTTTGATTAAAAGACGTTCTAGGGACTATGAGGAACACATTCCGGAATTGTATGATAATCCCGCATTAAAAAAAATGGAGCATGTAATTCAGAAAATCAGCAATGCAGCTTCAACTGACAAAGAAAAAAAGACTGTGGAAAAACTAAAGAAAGAATTTCAAGATACTGCAAAACAAATCCAAGATGAAGTCATAGACAAAATTAACATGTATAGAGGCTTAGCATCTCTGGGAATTTCTGTTGCTGCAATAGCTCATGAAATTGGAGAATCAATAGGAGGTATATTGCAAAGAACCAGATATTCACTTGAAGTATTGAAAGAGCGCCCTCTTTCATTTAATGAAATCCAAGAAGTCAGTCAAAATACATGGGATGACATATTAAAAATACGTGAGTTTATTTCATTCGCCGCAGTTTTCACATCTGCAGAAGAAAGAACAAAATCTGCAGTGAATGTGAATAACATCATTACGATTGTTTCTGATGCATATCATTCAATTTTACGAGATAATTTCATAACCGTTGAAACTGTCGCAGAAAAAAATCTTCACCTAATATGGGGTTACAAAGTTGACTTTGAAGCATTGTTGATAAATTTAATGACCAACGCAATTGAATCTCTCAGAATAATGGAAGGGGGTAGAAAAATCAAGATTACTTGTCATAACGACAAAAATGATGTCGTAATAATTTTTAGTGATTCTGGAGAAGGAATCCCAAAAATTAATCGAAGTATAGTTTTTGAACCTTTTTGGACTAGTAAAAAAGAGGGCACTGGGTTGGGGTTAGCAATCATAAATGAAATTGTTAAAGGCTATGAAGGCGATATTTCTGTGGCAAATAGTGAATTAGACCATGGAGCAACCTTTTACATAAGAATTCCCAAGGGTGAAGAAACATGACTGAACAAAGATTAAGAATTCTCTACATTGAAGATCGGCCAAAGGAAGTTGATGGAATTTTAAATATGTTAAGATCTAAATTTGATGTAGATATAATATCAGATCCATATGAAGCCCTTGAAGAGTTAAAAAAAATAGCGTATGATGTAGTTCTATTAGATTATGATTTTGTTGGAAAAGATAATGCGGGAGTCATATTAAAAAAGATACGGGAAGAAAATTATCATATCCGTGTAGTAATGGTCACGGCTATTTTGAGAGACATACATCAATTGGCAAGAGTGATCAATAATGGAATTTCAAAATGTTTCTTTAAAGATGATCCTGAACTTTTTGAACATCTTAAGTCAGGAATACACGAAGTTGTTCAAAATAGAAACATGATAATTCGTGGGCTTGAATCCTGGATTAATGCTAGAAATGCAGATGAAGATAAACCCATCTTTATTGCAGATGGAAAAAGTTTGACAGCAAAAGATTTGCTGAATGAAGTAAAAATGAATTCAGAGATTGGCAAAAAGGAAATAGAAGCATTAGTTCTTTTAGCTATAAGATTATTGCAAAAAGATAAAGTGTAATGTACATGAAATCATTATTAATATTTCCAGAAGATGAATCAGATGCAGGTTTAAAATTTGCTAAAACATGTGCGTTAGAATTAGTAGAATACTTACAAATAGAAAAACATGAATTTGGTAAATTGACTGGAAACAATATCACTGTTGACGATGTAATAACATCCCTTACAGAGATCTCCGTGAAAAATTTTTTGGCATTTGGACATGGAAATGAAACTGGAATTACAATTCGTTCTGATACAGCGCCTGTATTTGAAATAAACAATGCTTCATTGTTGAAAGATAGGCTGTGTTATTTTCTCTCTTGCTGCACTGGAAAAGAATTAGGTCCCGAAGCAATCCATCAGGGAGCAATTGCTTTTATTGGATTTGTAGAGAAATTTTGGTTTATTTCTGATCAAAGTAAGGATTTTGTTGACTGTTGTTTAAGCGGAATTCAAGAATATCTGCTTGGAAAATGTAAATTAACCGATATTGAAGGAATCACCAAAAAGAAATTTGATGAAAAAATTGATCACTACCTGTCTATTAATAATAATCAAGCTGCAATGTATTTCAATTATGATATTACCAAAATGGTTTTTCTAATAAAATCCTAATTTAACTCAATTTTTTTTTCATCTTTGTCATTTTTATTATTCATTGGGTTCCAAAACTAAAATTACCACATTAATTATGGCCAAAAATTTAACAAGTATTGATCTTTTTTGCGGTGCCGGAGGCTTGTCTGAGGGGTTTTCTCAGGCAGGGTATGAGACACTATTGGGTTTGGATTGTGAACCATGGGCAGTAAAAACATTTGAGCGATATCATGGCAAGGCTATTTGCTCCAAGATCGAGGACATTTCAGTAAATAAAATAATCAAGGAGATTCATGGTAGGGAAGTTACAGTGTTGACAGGTGGACCGCCATGTCAGGCATTTAGCACAATTGCGTGCGCCAAGCTCCGCTCAATGGGTCGCTCGACTACCATGCGTCATCCGCTAAATGTACTATACAAGGAATTTTTCAGGTTGGTAAAGGGAATCAGGCCAAAGTTTTTTGTGATGGAAAATGTACCAAGGATGTTTTCAATTGATGACGGCATTGTAAAAAGTGAAATAGAAAGAGAACTGAAAGGAAAATATCATGTCTCATTTTACAAGGAAGATGTTGTAAGCTTTGGTGTTCCGCAGTTCAGGAAAAGAGTACTTGCAATTGGCAACAGATTAGGTCTTGAAAACCCAGAATTGAAACATACTCACTTTACACCAGATATTGCAAAACAAAATGGAAAAAATCCTTTTGTTACTGTAATGGATGCAATCTCCGATTTACCTAAACTAAAAATCTTGCAAGGGAAAAGTTTTACCCCATATGAAAATAAAAATATTCTTTCAGAATACCAAAAGAAAATGAGAAAAGATTCTGACGGCATATATGAACATGTTACACGTTCCCACAATGGGCGAGATCTTGAGATATTTAGTATGCTCAAACCAGGACAGTGGATCAAGGATCTTCCAAAGGGAATTAATCCATATCGTGAGGATATCTTCCAGGACAGGTTTAAGAAACTTCCATGGGATGCTCCCTCACACACAATCATTGCACATCTATCAAAGGATGGCCTTATGCACATTCATCCCGACAAAAAACAGAACAGAAGTATCACCCCAAGGGAAGCTGCAAGACTGCAGTCGTTTCCTGACCGGTATATCTTTGAGGGGCCAAGGACAAAACAATATGTTCAGATTGGCAATGCAGTGCCCCCATTGTTTGCAAAAGCAATTGCAGAGTCAATCAAAAATGTGATTGAGCTGAAAATTCCCACAAAATCATAGATGGTCTGCAATCGTTAGTGATATTTTTTCAGAATCCAATTTAACCTGGTGTTCCCAGAACTGTATCACTTTCCAGTTTTCTTTTCTCAGTTCCTTCTTGACCCTTTTTCTCCTGTCTTTGTTTCTTTCAATCTTGTCTCTCCAAAACTCTATGTTTGTCTTGGGTTCGATGTAACATCGACTGCAACCATGCCAAAAGCAACCGTCTATGAAAACTGCTATTTTCTTTGACCTATTGGACATGTCAGGCGTGCCAAACACTGTCTTGTCATGTATGCGGTATCTTTTTCCAAGCGCCCAGACTCTTTTCCTGATTTCTAATTCGGGTTTGGTGTTCTTTGACCTGATTGATGACATGATCTTGCTTCTAGTTTCTTTTGAAAATTTGTCAGTCAACTGTCTAGTTCAGTTCTAGGAGTATTTCAGTTAATCCGTTTTTGATGCAATTTATGTAATTTCAGTTCATTCATGGAAATTTATGAATTAATTCAATCGTCTGATTTACAATTATTTTATTAAAAATATCTGAAAATTTCAATAGTTCTGTTAAATTTTTAAAATAATTTTCTCATAAATTTTAGGAGTTTTTCCTTCTGACAGATTTTTCTTGATATACCATAACGTTGATTTATTAATTCCCAATCTCCTTCTTTCATCTGAAGTCATATTCAAAATCTTCTCTCTTAATTCAACATTATCATTTCTATTCAGACTCATCTTAGGAATAACAAAATCAAATTCTAATTTCTTTTCTACCACAAAATTAGATAACTGTTGTAAATTATCTTGCAAGATTATCTGATATGAATAATGTTTACCATTCTTGTAATTATATCTAGCATTAAAGTTTGAATTAATTTTCTCAATAAGTAATTTAGCAACGTCTTCCCCTAGTCTAGTATGATAGTTCTCAGTAACTATAAAATCAGATTTCTTGATCTTCTTCTCTTCCAGTAATTGGATTACAGACACATCGATTAGCCATCTGAACAATTCCTGTACATCATAGACTAATGAAGTTCTGCTCTGGCTAATCTCATGCAAGAATCCTATTGAATAGTCCAACCCTATTCCATTGATTGCCTTTCTAATTTCGGATTCCAAAATAGCGTAGCCATAATTCAGCAATGCATTGATCTCATCAGATGCATTATAATTTCTAGAATTTGACTTGTTTTTTCTTCCTGTAAATTGAAACTCTGGATTCAATTGATTGAATATTCTAGTTAGATTGTCAAGATAGATTCCTACAATTCTTCCCTCATACGTCATCAGTTGCTTGATGGATTTTGAAATGTCTTGGTTCTCACTGTTCTTCATTATTCCTAACAGAAACAAATCTTCCTTTTCTGTTGCTTTTCTAATTTTGGTAAAATCTACAAACTCGTAGAATTTTGATAATTCTTCCAATAAGTTCAATGAATGCTCTACTTTGGTACGTACGATCTTCAGAGCAATCTCAAACCTATCTGTAGAATCAAGATATTTTTGATACTGTTTTATGCGTAATTTTCCTGATTTTGGCTGCTCAGGCATGATATTTGCTAGTAATTGGCCATTCCAATTCAGCAAAGTCAGGTTAATGTTGTGCTTTGAGAGCCATCTCATTGCCTCAAACGTAATGTTGCCAGTATGACCATCTATGATGATTCCGTCATGACTAATCTTGTGAGGATAAAATTCAAATCTTGTATCTTTTAGTTTGTTTGTGATGATCAGTTTTCGTTTATCCACGTTGATTGATGTTCCAAAGCCTGTAATCAACAAAGGATTCATACTGCTGGACCAAACTCCTCTATCTCATCATTTGCCTTGCTCCATTTTCCCTTCTTTGTCTCCTTCTCTGCAATCTTACGATACTGTACAAGCGAATCATCACTGATTGATTTTACCAGATCATCATAATCAATTACAAATCCCAACACTATCTGACCTTTCTTTTTTTCATCCAGTTTTATCAGATTGTTTTTGACATCTGACTTTATCTCCTGAAACATGTGTGATTGAATCGATCTTACAGTACCTGGAGATAACGGATTATCTTTTTCTCCAATCTCTTTGTCAATAACCAGATCATCTTGAACTCCCCAAACCAATCCAGAAAGTTCCATTGATGCCTTTGCACTCGAATAGTCATGATGATACTTTCCACCATCATCTTGTATTTTTCCAATAATCATGTCAAGTGTTGTCATTTTGAAAAGCATCCTTTCCCCTTTTCTTGTCAGGACATAGCTTGACCAGCGCCCTTCGGTCTTTCTTCCAATCAGTCCCTCTTCTTCCAATCCTGCAAGGATCTTTGTGAGTCCCATTGGGGAGAGACCCGTAATCTGTTTTATGTCCTTGAATCTCTTTGCCTCATCTTTTAGACAGGTCATTATGCCGCTTCTGTTTAGTTCCTTTATTTTCTGCTGTGCCGTATATCCTGATTTGACCATATATCTTACTAGGCATGGAATTATATAACCAATACTACTCTTTATAGTATACTCAGATGAGTATGATTTATATTTGAGTTTACGTTTCTTATATTATGGAATGCAAAGTTATAACAAATCAATTGGAAAAAGAATCAGTTGCCTTCGATGCAACCATGATTGGATTTATTCTGTAGCTACAAAGCCCAGATACAGAATACGCTGTCCTATGTGTCACTCGTCTCAAAACGAGTTTAACCGCAGGATTTTTGGAAAGTGGAGTTTGCCGTATTCATAACGCATTGTTTCGGAGACCTTGGCGAAAGCTATCTCCACGGCAAAAGATGTTGCGTGAAAAGTCACTTGCCGTAATTAGTGAATTGCGCAGTACAAAAAGCAAGACGTTGCCACAAGCAGCAAATGACAACAACATCACCATAAAGAATGTCATCAAACATACAAACGGTTTCAAGAAAGTAAATGGGAAACCAGTTGTAAAGAGATGGGACAGAATCAAAAGAGTGATGAGAGTCAACAGTGGTGGAAAGGAAAAGAGTGTTGAGATTAAGGACTCCAGGACTGCATCAATAGTAGGACGATACCACAATGCAGTAAAGCAATTCCTAAACACAGGGGACAAAACCAAACTATCCAAGTTCAGAAACAAGAAAGTAAAGGACAGCAAAGGAAAACTACACAAACTAGAGACTAATCCTGATGAAATAATCAAAATCAATCAGAGAATAGAAGAGCCAGAATTTTACGAGGTGTACAATACAAGATGACTGCCAACCAAACCACCCTAGTAAACAAAATTGTCAGTTTGCAGACATTGCTTGGATTCTGCATCGGCAAACTCAGAGACGATACTCTTGATACCATTGACGAGATTGAATCATGGGTAAACGAGATTGTATGTAAATCAAAGAACAGGTCAATGCAGGAAAAGAAGAATCGATGCGAGATTTGTAATTCCAAAGAAGAGCCATACAATTTGGAGTTACATCACATTACAGGAAGAAAGCACGACTATCGCACCGTCACGGTAGACAAGAAATGCCACTATGAGTTGAGTGAATCCCAAAAGACATGGGATGCTCGTTGGTTGCAAAAGGACCAGCCAGAGAATGTCCGTCTCGGGTTCTTGCTCATGGGCATCCATGATGTTTTGATGCTAAAGGGCAAAAAGACAGGATGTACGGCATATGAAAATTTGGCCCAGAAACTACGCCAGAGAATCTACCAGTCACTAAACACGGAGGAAGAATACGCATGAAACTGGGCAAAATAGGCGCGATCAATTCACCTCATGCAGAGCCAATCAGCCTCAGATGCTATACTGGAAACTACAAGCCTGCCTCACATTATTCCCACAATGAAAATGCCAACAATGGAATGGTGTTAACTCTTGCCACTGAGACAACTCAAGACCAACAACAATCCTTGACCTTTGGCTCTTGTGCAGTCTGGATTAACGGCACATTGTACAAGATTTGCCTATTCCATGATGAGAGTCTAGACTCCAAGAAAGTGGATGTGATGAGACAAGTTGGAGATACACTACAGCAAGAAAAAGACTGCATTGTAACAGTGTCAACTAAGGACGAATTTGTTACAAATATCTTCTATCCCTATGTCTATGAAGCAAGGGCAAAATGTATTAGCTTTGACTTGCCATACGAATTGAGCAGACTTGCAGCATCATGGGGTACTACAAGAAAAATCCTGGATGCGTTTTCCATAAAACTAGTTGATGGTATTCCTCGTCTCCCTGCAATCAGGATAAATAGCATCAACGGCAATGCAGCATTCATCCAGTTTGCAACTCCGCTAAGGACAAAGAGTGAGAAAAAGAAAGTTCCAACCCACAAGGTATACCGAGGATATTTTCTTGACCTAAAGACTTTAGGATATGCCATGAGTAACGAATCATTTGATGGAATTAGTCATGTTGCAAGGACATTTGGTATTGATGCAAACTTGCAAAACAAGAGGGGAATAACAAAGGATGCAGTAAGAAACAGTGTAGAGAAGACATTGGTGTTGCACAAACTCTACTGTGACATTACTTTTGTGTTACAGGATACATTCTTGGTAAAACCAAACAATGCAAACAAGTTGTACTCTCCAGCTTCTATTGGCAAACTCTACTTGGAGAAACTAAACATCAAGCCACTCTTGAAGAATGACCCAGACTTTTCAAAAGAAGTTTTGGGAAACTTGATGAGCGCATATTATGGCGGCAGAGTCGAAACCAGAATCAGAAAAACTCCAGTACCAGTTACCTATCTAGATTGTACCAGTACCTACCCAACCTTGTTTTCATTGATGGGGATGTACCAGTTTTTGGCAGCAGAAAAAATAGACAGATCAAATACCACACAACAGACCCAAAAACTTCTTGATGAAATTATTCTACAGGATATTTCCAGAAAAGAGACATGGAAGAGCCTTGCCACGATATGCAAGGTGGTCCCAGACGGTGCCATGATTGTGCCTGTTCGTTGTGGATACGGTTCCAAAAAGACCCAGAACATAGGCGTAAACTATCTCAAAAGTATGGACGGAGCAAGCCTATGGTATACGCTATCTGATTTGATAGCCTCAAAGTTGCTTACAGGTCATATTCCTATCATTGAGAAGGCAATTACGTTCAATCCAATTGGAATACAGCAAAATATTCCTGATGAGGATTTGGATATTTTCAAGGGAGTGACAGTCAATCCAAGAAAGGAGAATTTCATCGAGCAACTAATTGAGAAGAGATTGGAGATGAAGCAGTCATCTTCTAATTCTGTAATAGACAAAACAATACAGAACACCATCAAGATAATTGCAAACACCGCATCATACGGGATTCACATTCAGGTAAACTCTGAAAAATCTGAGAAACAAAATGAACCCGTAACGGTCTATGGGATTGATGAATCATTTTCAGTGGATCGAAACACAATGTCAAGAAAGGAAATTCCAGCAAAGCATTTCAATCCAATATTGGGGGTGTTCTTGCCTGCAGCTGCCAGATTGGTTTTGGCAGCAGCTGAAAGTTTAGTTGTGCAACATAGAGACGGATACATCGCTTACATGGACACTGATTCCATCATGATATCGCCAAAACATGCAAAAGAAATTCAGGAATTTTTCCAGAGACTCAATCCGTATGGAAACAAGGACGTGCAAATTTTCAAGATTGAAAAATCAGATGACGGAAAACTATTGGAGAATGTCTTGTTCTTTGGAATTTCATCCAAGAGATATGTATTGTTTGAATATGATAATGCAAAAAATAGATTCAACATTCACAAGTTTACGTCTCATGGGTTAGGACATTTGCTTGATGTAGACGAAAAACAATGGTGGTATGACATACTTGCAATGCATTATCATCCAGAGAATAAACAAGAGATACTTGACAAGTATGGTTCCAAGTATTCCATATCCCAGATGAGCATCACAACACCAAATGTGTTGAAAAGATTTTCCAATCTTAAATCGTTCAACAAAATACTTGTTGGTGCAGGATGTGAAACTGATGATAATGGCAATGTAGTAATTCCTACTTTACCATTTCTTGATGTAAGACAGAGAGAATGTATCCAATACATGCCGTTTACAAATTATACCACTGGAGAAAAATATCTTGATTCTATAGATACTGTGTCTTACTGGAAGCCATTGAGTGAAACGTTGGATGCCTATGCCAATCACAAGGAGGTAAAGTCCGGAGGGGATGTTGGCTTGTTGCCCAGATTACGCATGAAAATAGACAGGAATCAGATAAAATATGTGGGAAAGGAGGTATCAAATCTTGACGCTGCCAATGTACTGGGAGTTTCTGAGGACTCGGAGAGTTGTACCGTCTACGAGAATTTGAAAGAGAAGATACTTGAGATTAGGCCGAGAGATTCCCACAGATTTGGAATATCAAGAAGCAACTTGATTGCTATCCAAAAGAAAATCAGAAGCAATGACTCTCAAATAAAACTCCAGAAACGCACCATCAAAAAACTCCAAAAGGCATTTTTTAACATTGTTTCGGGAAATTTCCGGAATGATGACCGGAATGATAGTGGAACCATGATTGAACAGGAGGTGATAATGAAATAATGACCGGAATGATAGAAAACACTCCCGGAATGATAAACCAAGATACCGAAATGATAAAGGACAATACCGGAATGATAGAAAATTCTACCGGATTGATAGAAGAGAATACCGGAATGATAACCGAAACTAATGAGGTAGAACATACTGCAAGTGGTAGAAAAAAGCGCAGTAGGGAAAGAGGAAAGGACAAAAAATCCAGAAATTTTCCATTACAGACAATGAAGAACCTACCGCAGTTCAGAAACAAACCACATCAGGAAGTTAGACAATACATTCTTGAAACAAAGGGAGTAGACATTGGAGGCAACTTTAATCTTGGAAGTATAATTATGCCAATCTTGATTGTGTCTGTAATAGTGACAGGAGGATATGGATTATACTTGTTGATTAAACAATTCCAAAAACAAAAAGAAATGTAAAGTGAGAATGTTGCAAAGACCTACAACATGACGTATGAATAATTTCTACGCGTTGCTTTTATGCAAAACTTGCAAAACAACATCATAATAGATAGGTTGGAGTTTCTTCCTGACCGTAGTAACCTCACAACCATCTATTTCTATTCTTATGAAACATCAGAAGAACTTATGAACAGATTCAAGGAAATTCATTAAATGAAGTGTTTTGTGGTTTTTATCATAATTGCCAGTATTGTTTTGGTTGTGCCAAACCAAGCCTTTGCCTTGTCTTGTGGAATTCCACCCTTTGAGGATGCATACAATCGACATGATTTGCTATTGCATGGAAAGTTAATTGAAAAAAACAGCCCTCCATTGGTCACAAAGACAACCACCTTGGTCTTTGAGACAATCAATGTCTACAAGGGGGAATATCAGGACAAATTTACGGTAAAGGCTGACTTGTCTTGGGATGACTATTACCGTGAAGGCGAAGAATACGTATTGTTTGCAGACAAGGAAGAAGATCACTACTACAGGGATCTGTGTGTAAGTGACTATATTGCAGCAAAAGGAATCATAGAGTTTCTGGATGACTATGTGGAAGGCAAGACAACAAACAACAATGTATTTCGTCTCTATGATCTAGTTTCAAGCTTTGAGATGAAACAACTAGAATCCAAAATGAACCTGTACAGCCAGATTAATCGAGGAAATGATTTTCTAAATAATCTCATGAATGAAAAAGCAGAACATGGTTTTTCATGTGACTTTGAGACAGATTTGAAACACGCAGAAAAACTGTTTGCAGAAAATGTATACGTCTTTAACAAGTTAAGGGATAACGACTCTGATTACACTATCACCACTGATGTAACGCTGTCAACAGATCCTCAGACAGGCATTGTAGTAATTGAAAGTCAGAAACACAAGGCCATAATCAGCATATTAAACAGTCCACACTTTGAGAATTGTTTTTTTGTATATGACCAGCAGTTAATAGACAAAACAACCGGGGAACTAGATGTGCACAGAAATAGTTTAGATACAATGTGTAATGCTGACAATGCAACTGCAATATTGCCTGATTTGTGTAAACCTCAAACAATGACCGGACTTATCAATCCTGTAGGTGATTTAGAGTCACAGGGAATTTTGTATGTGATTATACTTCTAGCAATATTTGGAGGAATTGCTTTTGGATTTGTTATTTACAGGAGAAGAAAATGAAAAATAGACTTTTGATAACACTTGCATTACTTGTTGTTTTTACCTCATATGGAATTAATTCTGCTAATGGACATCATCAAGATGACAGAACAAGAGGCAGCAACGATCCTCAAATTTCGGTAAACGATTCCACTGCATATATTGTATGGAACGAAAGTGTTGACCAAGACTCCAGCGATGTATATTTTGCTAAAGTAACTGACGGTAAACCAGTTGGCAATCCCATAAACATCACTGAAGGTACTTCACTGTACCCTACTCCATACATTCACACAAGCAAGAACAACGTCTATCTCTTGTGGGAAGACAGAACATCCCAGAATGGCAACGACGAGATGTATTTTGCAAAGAGTGATAACTTTGGAGAGACCTTTAGCAAGCCAAAAAAACTTGATCCTGTAGATAATGACAGAACAATATACCGCTCTTCCGCAATGTTTCAGGTAAATAATGTCCTGTATGTGTTTGGAGATTACTGGAACAGAGATACACAACAAAGCAACGTCATATTTGTAAAGAGTGATGACTTTGGAGAGACCTTTTCTGAACCTGTTACCTTGTTTAACCATGAGCAATCAGACCAGGAAATAATTGTCCGACTATATGATGACACGGTTTACATTCTTTCTGATGACCGAAAAGATTTTGATGAAAAAGGTTCGCTATATCTAAGAAAAATACTTCCAGATGGAACTTTGACTGAAATTGTAAATGTCAATGGCGGCAAAACAACAGTAACACATCCACAGTTTGCTGTATCTGGAGATGATGTCTATGTTTCATGGAGGGACAGAGTAAATGAAAAAGGTAATTTTGGAATCACCGAAAGATGGTATCAAGTGTTTGCAAAGAGTCATGATGAAGGAAACACCTTTGGAGATTCGGTGCGTCTTGACTCTGATCCCAACTCAATTGATACAGTTGGAGCAGAGGGAGAGTTTGTTTTGGCCAGTGGTGATTTGCTCTATGTCTTGTGGGAATCTGAATATTGGGACGGAGAAACTCAGGAATTTCAGACGTTTCTTGCATACAGTCAAAACAAAGGAGAAGACTTTACAGTTAATCCTGCAAAGATAAATGACAAAATTTTAGAACGTGGGTTTATCTTGTCGCACGTAGAAGGCGATGAGCTAAGACAGATTGTCATAACTTAAAAAAATCCACCCTATGATGATGCTGCAGCATACTATGTTGTCACAAAATCTGGTATGATGCAACAGCCAATAGACATTCTAAAAGATATCAAAACTCAGGTAGGGTGGCTGCCAAAATTGGCATCAGATAACAACAATGTTCATTTTGTAACAGAGGCTGGAACTAATGATAATTGTATTCTTTATTTGTTTAGTGAGAATGGAGGAAAGTCATTTGACAATGTAATAAATCTCAGCCCCAATGGAGACGACCATGAATGTTTGGGTATGCCACTAGACACTCAGTCTCCTCTAAAACAAGTTACAGACGGTGTTGAAATCACGATATAATGTGCAATGAAGACCGCTCAGCAGGATATATCTTGTCCTTACGGGAGCGGGACGGACTTCCAGTATGTGTCAGTACAACAAGTTATGATGATTTGGTAAAACGCGGATGGCTTGCAAAGGATGGGCAGGAAGTACTTTCGTTGAATGCTGCCAAGGATTTTGTCCTGACTGCGCCAACCTTTGTTTCTGGTGAAAATGAAGAATCGCTTGATTTGCAAATTACAAATGTCAGAAAATCAATACCGCCAATTGTCACAATAGATGGCTCCTTTGTCTTTTCAAATGCAACTGAGATTCCACGTTCAGGACCATTTTCTTCTGTACTTGAAACACATGAAGACAGGACAATAACAATGCAGGTTACCAACATCAACAAGATCCATTCTGCAATAATTGATGGTGTCTGGGACGAGATAGGTCAAGACTTTGTGAAGAATATTCCTAATCAAGGAACTTTTCATGATTACTCCCCAGGTCCGACATCGCGTATAATTTTGACAATTGGTGATGCGATAAACAAAAGAGGAATGATACCAGTTACCATTACTGAGATATCTGAGAACATAAAGGATATGGTTACTTTTTGGCAATTTCAACCAATAAAACATGATGGCGACAATAGAGGAAAGACATGGGATTTCTTGCCGGATTCTCATCGTCAAGGATGGGGGTTCTTTGATGAAGATGGAAATGATGCATGGGATGACTCTAAGATTCCTAGGGACAATTATGGTATTCCTGCAGATGGTCATGGTTATCCCGTAATTTGTGGAGATGAGCGAGTTAATGGTGAGTCTGCACATCCATCTGGAATACCAATAAAGCCTGAAATTAAAACCGTCATTGTAAAATCAGGGCAGATGGGATATTTGCCGGATTCAAATGGACTTTACACCCTAAGATTTGTCTCACTGTTTGAAACAGATGTAGAGTTTCCAGATGATGCAAAAATAATTGAAAATGAAACTATATTGTGTATTATGGAAGATATACGAGAAGATGCAACACATGCATACTATACAAAATTGATCTTTGAGATTGGTGATTAGAAAATGAAAACAAAATCTTTGTCAGTTATCATATTGTTGATCTTCATATCTGTGATTTTTAATTTCGCATATGCAGAATTTGACGAGTCTATTATGGAGCCATTTGAAAACAATGATCTGGTGATTATCGGAAAAGTAATCCAAGTCAATTCAATAATTTTAGAGAATAAAACAGAGTATAACATCCAAGTTGAGAAATACCTCAAGGGCCAAAGATCATTTGACATGATAACTGCAATACTAGATGATGTAAGGCCTATTGATTTTCCTAACGATCCTCTGGATTACTACAACAAGCCATACTTTGAAGAAGGAAATCAAGTGTTTGTTTATCTGAATCTGGACGGAGGTACATTCAAGATGTCTCCATACTCATTTACGATAAAAAAGAAAGCAGTTGCAGGACCGCCAACTGTGATAGGACCCACAGGTCCACAAGGGCATTTCTTTTCACAAGGAGATGAGATTGTAATTTCAGGCATCATCAAAAAGGGATATTTGTATGATCTGGGAAAGTCTGAAATTGATTCCAGTTTTCATATTTCAATTTTAAATGAAAAAGAAAAACAAATGGATTCTGAAAAACTAATTCTATCTCCAGATGGCAGTTACAAGTTTATGTTCCAAAGCAAAGATGAATTTCAAATTCCTGGAAACTACTCGTGGGAGATAACATATTGGAATGGAGGAATGGGTGGAGAATTTGTTATAGTGCCAGACCCTGATAGATGGACACCACTAAAGCAAATCAAGACAGGAGTACCAATTAATGAAATTCAATGCAAAGATAACTTAGAACTGATACTAAAAACAAGTAATAATTCCCCTGCATGTGTGACATCAGAAACCAAAATAAAACTAATTGAACGTGGATGGGGAGAACCTGCACCAATACCAGAACCCAGTTATACACTTACTGAAGTCCACTGTTTTCCAAATCAAGTAATCTATAATGATGAATGTGTTTACGTACTTGAGCCCTCTGATGAAATTCCAAAAGGGACTATCAAGTATTTCTCAATGGTTGATGATGAAATCATTAATTTTTGTGTAATAGAAAATACAACTTTACAGGACAGAGAAAATGTTAGTGGTATGACTCTAGACAGATGTTTTGAAATTTCCTCTTATACAATATCTGATGTCAATGTTATGGAATTTCAAAGTACAACTGCCCCAACTTGGATTAATATCAAACTTGAAGACCTGACAAGAAATGTAGAACTTGGTTCTTCACCAACATTTACTGTAGTAGAATCTGGATGGGGAAATGGTTGTACTTCTCCTACGTTAGAAGTATATCATATGAAACAGGAGATTGGAAATGATCATACAGATGATGATTTAGTCTATAAACATCGTATTGTATACTCTTGTCCGTTCTATATGCCCACATTTCCCCCTCCAGACGTTCTAAGGATTTGGGATGAATCTGATTTTCCAAATTTTCCAATATGTGAAGAACAAGGAAGATATCTAATCATTGGAGATTCGGGATACGAGAGACTTCCATTGGATTATTACTATTGTGGAATAGAAAATGAAAACTAGATACATCCTGTTGATATTGGTTCTCTCTTTCACTGGATTTGTTCTCTGGTCATTAACTGATACTGTGTGTAAACCATGCATGATCCCTCCAGATGCAACTGACAATTATTACTGTGCAACTGTTTGCCATCCAGAGCCTCGATGGTATTCGTGGTTCAGGTGATTAGAAAATGAAACTTGAACATGGAACAATAATTTTTGCAGGGCTTTTGATTTTTACAATTTTTGGGTTGATTCTATCTGCTCCAGGCGATATACCTATTCACACTGAGATATCCAAGATAAATCAACGGGGGATTCTTGCACAAGAAGCAAACAACGAGAAAAAACTCGAAGAATATGGTTCTTTGATGCAAAAAAAGATTGCATCTATTGCAAAGAATTCACTTGGATTAAACATCTTTACGTCTGATGTTTTTCAGGCTTACTTTCCATTGTCAGATGGCTCCAAAATGGAAATTCCAAAAGGAAAAGAGTCATTTCAAATCTGCAATGTTGCAGAAAACATTCCAATCCATCTTCAGAATATAGGTAAAACAGAAAAATTCCGATTGTTTGCTGAAAAATACTCTGACTATCCAATAGAATTATTTTTGCAAGATGAACGACTAAATGATTCATCGTTCCACTACGGGTTGATTGCAAACTCTGATGACGGAAGAACTGCATTGACATTTTTCCATGCAAACAGTTGCACAAATCAGATTACCGACTCTGAAATATATTATCTATCATGTCATGATGATGCAAAACACAAGGTCTTTGGAACAATAAACAAAGATGACGTTCTAGCAAGTCTGGCTCATCATGACTTTTGTACGATTCCACTTGATTCGTGGCGTCAGTCAGTCTATGAATATAATCAAAAAATCAAGAAACAGTTAGAAGATCATTTGCCAACAATTGAAGTCATCGACAAAAGCTATGAATCTGTGTCTGCGTACCAGTTAGAATCCAGCCGGTTAGACCTGCTAGGGGACATTTCTAGCATGTATGTGATGGCAATAGATGATGAGCAAGACATTGAAGAAAAAATCAAAAAATACAACAATCTGTTTGGTCCTTTGCCAGAGGAACTTTTGAAATTAATTGAGCAAAGAAAATGAAAACAGACTCTCGGATTATAATTTCAATCGACAAGCAGTTTTACAGCGACGATGATGAGATTCGTATCCATGTATGGTTCAACCATTCGTTTTACTCGCCTGCCACCTTGACTGTTCTGAGCCCAACTGGCAGAAAGATAGATTCCTCTGGATTAAAAACAGATGCCGAAATTACTGAGACATTTGCGTTTACATGTGGTGGGCCGTTCATGTTTGAAAACGGGTACTATACAGTCAAGGTTGATTGTGAGAATGCAGTGTCTGAGACAATGTTTGAGTATTACAATTCAAAAAATAGGTTTGGTTCGGGATTTGTAAAATGAAAACTAGATTTTTGATGATCATTGCAGCATTTCTAGTACTGCTTCCATGGTTTCAAGGATTCGATATTGGGGCAAACAACGAAGTAATGGTAGATGGAATCACAACAAGTGCCATTGCTGTTATGATAATCACCATCATCTTCTCTCTGGTGTCATGGTTTCTTTTTTCATGGGCATCCAAAAACATCAAATTTGCAGGAATCCCTCTGAGCATAATTATGTCTGCATCTTTAGTAATTCCATTCCTTCAAGTTCTGGGACCGATGGCAGGAGTCGTTGTTGGAGTTGTAGCAGGATTTGCAGCATTCATGTTACAAAAAAAGATAACAAATCCTGCAGAAAACAAATCTCTGATAATTGCCACAATAACCCTTGTTGCAGCATATTCTGTTTTGATCACAGTTGTTTTAGTGACTCTGACAAACTCAATTTGGGATGCAGGAGACGGTATCGGTGCGTGGACCGGAACTGCAGAATTATTGGAAAATCCCGGCTTTTACACTATTTTACGTAATCATGTTGGGTTTGTTTTCTTTCTTGTAATAATTCCCTCTTTGATAATGACTGGATTGATAGTTAGAGGAAAAAGAAGTGAAGTCAAGGATAAATAAAAAATGTTAGAAAAACTATTTCGTATGTTATGCAAATATAGATTATTTCATAATTATCAGGAAAATGAGAAAGGGGAAGAACGTTGTACATTTTGTAATAAAGAAAGAAATTATGACAGTGTTGGCGGCTTTTTACCATGATTAAAAAATGATGCCAAGTTTGTAATCTTTCAAGGTTATTTTTTTGTAGGACAATATGATATTAAATTATATCCGTTATCTGATTAATCATCTTTTCAAAAAAACTACTATTGATAGAAACAAGTATATAAAAAAATTGCAGGATTTATGTCAGTTGTTCTGTATTCTGTATCTTTCCTTCTTTACTAGGACAAGACTTTCCTTCATGCTCACCGTCTTTGTATTCCCCATCACCATCTGGCATTGCATTACTGGTCTGAGCAACTGCCACATCCATTGGGGTTACAAGTGCAAATATTGCTGCCAATGCAAGTACGGCAAAAGCTATAGTTGTCTTGTTCATTCGTAGTAAGATACAACATCTTTGAATTTAAGGATTGTTCATGATTGTACCAAATGGATTTTATGTAAAACCAATCTATTCATCTTAAACATGGCAGAATCTGTAATCAGACAGTCAATGCTTCATGATGTAGCTCACTTTGGAGTGCGCACTACGATTGGAATGATATTTGTCATGCATTCACTGGGAAAGTTTGATCCTGGGTTTGCAGGGTTTCTCACAAAGCAGGGATTGCCTCCAGAGATGCAGATTCCAATAGCCTTGGCAGAATCTGTTCCAGGAATACTTTTGATCATAGGTGGATTGACCCGAATTTCGGCATCAATACTGTCAATGGTGATGCTTGGTGCAATATTTGTGGTGAAGGGAGCCCAGAGTCTTACAGGACAGGGAGGAGTGGAACTGGATCTCCTATTGTTGGCGTCATTGCTGGTGATTATAGTGATTGGTCCAGGAAGGATTTCGGCATCTCACGCTCTCAAAAAAGTGCCACGATTCTTGCAATAGCAAATTCAATTTATTATTACGTCTATCCAGATTGAATGAATAAACCTTAACTATTTCCATGTGGTTATGATTGGGATTTGTTGGTTACCAATCGACATCTTTTGTTACAGAAAGCGATATGTCTGGATAGTTTTCTGCTTTGTTTTCATATCCCATCATTTTTACCAATTCAGTTGCATGAATCCATGCTAGGCTTCTTGTTGTTTTTTCATCAAGTTTGTCCAGTCCCATAATGTTGAGCAATTCCAAGGTCCGTTGCGAATTATTTACAGCTCTTTCCATAATTCTTGTTGCAATCATAATCTTTTCTTCTGGCTTCCAGTATTTGCCCAATTTGTACTTTCCAGTAATTGTTTCTGGAACTATTTTCGTAAGCCTGACTCCTCGTATTGATGGCATATCTGATTTTAATTTCTCATAACATCCTTCTGTCTGACTCTTTTCCATGAGTGCATTTAGTACATCTGTCTTTTCTTGATTATCTGTAACTGTTTTTGCAATTCCCTTGATCACCACACTGATGTATAACGTGTCTGTAAGTGAAGCATCTGTAGGTCGCTCAAAGAAATAAGATGGTAAAAATGCAAGTTCCTCGTCTACCTCAAAACCACATTTGGGGTTTCTTTGAATGTTTTCATATTTTTCTCCCCTTGGAAAACCATGAATGTAGATTGCATCATTGTGGTATACAAAATTCATGGGTGCAATAAAGGGAAATCCATTTTTATCAATTGTAGATACTCTGCCAATTCTCTCTTGTTTTAGAAATTCGATAATCTTTTCTTTTGATTTAATTTGAGAATTTGGAACAAATTGCATAATTTTGTAATTAGTTTATCCAATGAGAACTTTTCTTCTTTTCAAGTAGTTCCACGTGGGTCTGATTTTTCACTCTTTAACTATATCCCCATGCACGTTGTGCTCTCAGTAAAATTTGAACGTCATAGAATATCTATAATGACTGAAATGCATCCATCAGATAAAAAATATTGTTTCCCCTTGAGCGAATATTACTAATTTGATTCATCGTTGTGCATAGCTTACGCTGTGCAGATTTCAAATCAGATTAAAGAAATGCATAGCTTACGCTGTGCAGATTTCAAATCAGATTAAAGAAATGCATAGCTTACGCTGTGCAGATTTCAAATCAGATTAAAGAAATGCATAGCTTACGCTGTGCATGATTAAAAATGAAATCATCGTACAAGTCGTGTATATGTTGTTGTCCACTTGATGAATGTAAATGATCATCGCGCATAGTCTCTATGTAAGTGGCTGAACTGATGTGTTGGTCTATTAGTAAAGGCTGGCTCACCACTCGCCGAAGCTTGTGATCTACACCACCTTCCTATCAACGCAGTATTTTGCTGCAGACCTTCATCTTACGAAAGAATAACTTGTCTCGGGATAGGATTCGTGCTTAGATGCTTTCAGCACTTAGCCTAAACGGCTTAGCTGCCCGGCCTGCCTTATCAGACAACCGGTAGACCAGTGGCCACGCTGCTCTGTTCCTCTCGTACTCGGAGCAACTTCCCCTCAGTTATTCGCGCTTCCATCAGGCAGAGACCGACCTGTCTCACGACGGTCTAAACCCAGCTCATGTTCCCTTTTAATAGGCGAGCAGCCTCACCCTTGGCCCCTGCTGCAGGACCAGGATAGGAAAAGCCGACATCGAGGTACCAAACCGCGGGGTCGATAGGAGCTCTCGCCCGCGACGAGCCTGTTATCCCTGGGGTAATTTTTCTGTCACCTCCGGGCCCCAATAGTGGGCACACGAAGGATCGCTAAGCCAGACTTTCGTCTATGGAATCCGTGCGTTTGGAATCCCATTCAGTCGAGTTTTTGGCTTTGCCCTCTTCAACGGATTTCTGCCCCGTTTGAACTCAACTTTGGGCCCCTTTGATATCTTTTCAAAGGGGTGCCGCCCCAGCCGAACTGCCCACCTGCACGTGTCTCCGGTCTTCACTGGATAAGTGGTACTGCAAAAAGAGTCTGGTGTTACATCGTTGCTTCATTTACATCCCGGGGAATGTAAAGCATAGCTCCCAGATACCCTGTGCAATTCTTACTATACCACAAGCACAAGCTGCAGTAAAACTCCACGGGGTCTTCTCTCCCCGATGGAAGTTGATGGACTGTTCGTCCACCTTATGTGGCTTCACCGGGTTGTAGGCGGGGACAGTGGGGCTCTCGTTGTTCCATTCATGCGCGTCGGAACTTACCCGACAAGGCATTTGGCTACCTTAAGAGAGTCAGAGTTACTCCCGGCGTTAACCGGCCCTTAGCTCGGTTGAACCCAAGTTTTAGGTACCGGCACCGGCCAGGATTCAGCGACTATACAAATCCTTTCGGACTAGCAGTCGCCTGTGTTTTTATTAAACAGTCGAAACCCCCTTGTCATTGCAACCTGCGATCCCCATTCCTCATGAAGATTGCAGGCATCCCTTATACCTAAGCTACAGGACTAATTTGCCGAATTCCCTCGCCATACGGTATACCCGTAGCACCTTAGCTTACTAAGCCAGCGCACCTGTGTCGGTTCTGGGTACGAACTTGCATCTTACTAACTACACAGTCTTTCATGGTCTCCTGGATTCGAGAAAACTCCGCTAACGCGAAGCCATTCCTACCTCGGGCGAGTTCTCGTCATTACGACACTCCTCCGCCCTTGAATAGTTAGATACAACGATAGTTGTACAACCCCTATCCGGAAGCGAACCATATAGATCAAACGCTTGATGCAAGGTACTAGAATATTAACTAGTTTCCCATTCGGTGTACTCTGTTGAGGCACATCTTAGGATCGACTACCTCCAGGCTGATAACGCATTGCCTGGAAACCCTTGCGCTTTCGGTGGTATAGATTCTCACTATACTATGCTGTTACTGCCGCCAAGATCTGCAATAGAAATCGGTCCACAGGACGTCATCGCCCTGCTTCGACCCAATCACTACGCCAACCTACCACGAATCATCCAACTGATGATTATCTAAAGTATCGGTATTTTGCTTTAGCCCCGTCCGTTTTTGAGGCATTTCCCCTCGGCAGGTAAGTTGTTACACACTTTTTAAAGGATAGCTGCTTCTGAGCTTACCTCCCTGCTGTCTTGGCGAAAACACGCTCTTTAGCTTGACACTTAGCAAAAATTTGGGGACCTTAACTTCAGTCTGGGTTAAACCCCTTTCGGTCATGAGCCTTACGCCACATGAACCCGTGTCCTTGCTTCTACAATGCGTATCCGTTCGGAGTTTGAATGAGGGGTGAGGGATTTCTCCCCCGCGCCCCTCTATCAGTGCTCTACCGGAAACGCTATCTCCACAAAGCACGCCCTGCGAGACGCTTCGGTTGGAACTAGCGAGCGCCAGTCTAGATTGGTTTTTGACCCCTATTCCCAAGTCACAACAACGATTTGCACGTCAGAACGTCTTAAGACCTCCAGCGGGCTTTCGCCCGCCTTCATCTAGCTCAGGAATAGATCGACTGGCTTCTAGCCTAGCTGCCATGACTCTACGCACTTTCACACGCCTCTCCTGACTTCTTGCGAAGCTGCGAGAGCTCGGTTTCCCTTCGCCTACACCTTTACAGGTTTAAGCTTGCCATGACAGTTAGCTCCTTGGCCCGTGTTTCGAGACGGAACGCGTGACACTGATGATTTGAACATCAAACATTCAACTCTATTGCTAGAATCTCCAATCTGAAAAAATCACCTTCCATGCCACGCACGTCTGTAACCAATAGGTTTCATGCACTTTTCGCCCCCCTTCCGGGGTACTTTTCAGCTTTCCCTCACGGTACTAGTCCACTATCGGTCTTGAGAAATATTTAGCCTCGGATGCTACTTTCACCCATATTCATTGCCCACTACCAAGGACAACTACTCGGGTATGAATAGGACCCTTCCCACTTCGCCTAAGGGGGTATCACCCTCTACGCCAGAACTTTTCAGATCATTTCAGCTGTGTTCAGGGATTCCATATTATCATACCAAAACACCACATCTCCCGAAGGATTCAGTTTGGGCTCTTTCCTTTTCGATCGCCTCTACTTGGGAAATCTCAATTGATTTCTTTTCCACGTGGTACTAAGATGCTTCAATTCCCACGGTTCGACTTCCAATACCAATGTACTGGAATACACAAATGTGTAAGATTCTCATTCGGACATCTCGGGATCATAGGATGCGTGCGCCTACCCCGAGCTTATCGCAGCTTGCCACGTCCTTCATCTCTTCTCAAGCCTAGCAATCCACCTATTGGCGTCTTTACACCAGTAAATTCAGCCACATATTACACGACTATGCACGACGATCATTGCAAGCCTCAGGTTAAGGCCCACTACATCCTTCATACACCACTTTCGTGATGCATTGCATCGATGGTTTAATGCGAAGATTATGTACACCCGTACACTTTCCATGTCTAAGGAGGTGATCCGACCGCAGGTTCCCCTACGGTCACCTTGTTACGACTTTTCCCTTGTCACGAACCTCAAGTTCGATAACGCCAATTAGACGTCACCTCGCTAAAAGCTCACTTCAATGAAACGACGGGCGGTGTGTGCAAGGAGCAGGGACGTATTCACCGCGCGATAATGACACGCAGTTACTAGGGATTCCATATTCGTGAGGGCGAGTTGCAGCCCTCAGTCATAACTGTGGTAACGTTTGAGGATTACCTCATCCTTTCGGATTCGAAACCCATTGTCGTTACCATTGCAGCCCGCGTGTGGCCCCAGAGTTTCGGGGCATACTGACCTGCCGTGGCCCCTTCCTTCCTCCGCATTAACTGCGGCGGTCCCGCTAATTCGCCCCACTATTCCTGAGAATAATGGTGGCAACTAGAGGCAGGGATCTCGCTCGTTACCTGACTTAACAGGACATCTCACGGCACGAGCTGGCGACGGCCATGCACCACCTCTCAGCTTGTCTGGTAAAGTCTTCAGCTTGACCTTCATTCTGCTGTCTCTCCGGGTAAGATTTCTGGCGTTGACTCCAATTGAACCGCAGGCTTCACCCCTTGTGGTGCTCCCCCGCCAATTCCTTTAAGTTTCATACTTGCGTACGTACTTCCCAGGCGGCAAACTTAACGGCTTCCCTGCAGCACTGCATTGGCCACAAGCCAATGCATCACTGAGTTTGCATAGTTTACAGCTGGGACTACCCGGGTATCTAATCCGGTTTGCTCCCCCAGCTTTCATCCCTCACCGTCGGACGTGTTCTGGTAGACCGCCTTCGCCACAGGTGGTCATCAATAGATCAAAGGATTTTACCCCTTCCTACCGAGTACCGTCTACCTCTCCCACTCCCTAGCTCTGCAGTATTCCCGGCAGCCTGTACGTTGAGCGTACAGATTTAACCGAAAACTTACAGAGCCGGCTACGGATGCTTTAGGCCCAATAATCATCCTGACCACTTGAGGTGCTGGTTTTACCGCGGCGGCTGACACCAGAACTTGCCCACCCCTTATTCGTTAGTGTTTCTAGGACTAACAAAAGATTCGTTTAGCACAAATCACTCGGATTAACCTTGTCGTGCTTTCGCACATTGCAAAGTTTTCTCGCCTGCTGCGCCCCATAGGGCCTGGGTCCGTGTCTCAGTACCCATCTCCGGGCTACTCCTCTCAGAGCCCGTACCTGTAATAGTCTTGGTGGGCCATTACCTCACCAACAAACTGATAGGCCGCAGTCCCATCCTACGGCGATAAATCATTTGGAACACAAACCATTCCAGGTATAGTGTTCTATTGGGCATTATTCTCAGTTTCCCGAGGTTATTCCCATCCATAGGTTAGGTTGACTACGCGTTACTGAGCCGTCTGCCTTGTATTGCTACAATGACTCGCATGGCTTAGTATCAATCCGATAGCAGTCAGGTCCGGCAGGATCAACCGGATTCTGATTGTAAATTTTATTTTTGATTATCGAAGTACTTCTGTACTTATATTTGGAATTGACGGATGCACATAATCTTCACATTTCAGATCTAATTTTGCAATTAGATCCTCATCTTGTATGCGTAACTGGAGGCCCATGAATCACAAAATGGCACATTGCCATACTTCATCACAAGCGCCGCCTATTGCGTTACGTATGCAGAGTTCAAAGAATGAGGAATCCATATAAACCATACGTGAAATTGTGCCTGATCGACTGAAAAATTGTAAAAATTTCATGTTTTTTTCAACTCGTTTTTACAAAAAAATTGAAATTGGAGATCTTGGGTACTTTTCAATGATTAAAATTGCAGATCCTTTTTTGAAAGTTGGTTTTGCTTAACTATCAAGAAGAATACAAGAAGAAAACAAAGAGATCGGCAAAGATATTTGCCAGATCCCTAAAACTTCACGTCAATGGTGTCAGTCACAACATCAGATACTATGATCCATATCCATTCGTTGTAAAATCATCACTAGGAAAGAGTTTGGTAGATGTAGATAGCAACGAATACACGGATTACTGGATGGGTCATTGGTCTTTGATATTAGGACACGGTCCAAAAAAAGTCAAAGAGTTACTGAAAAAGCAAATTGAAAAAAGTTGGATGTATGGTACTGTAAACGAGCAGACAATAAAGCTATCAGAGTTGATTTCAAAAGCAGTTCCAGTAGCTGAAAAAATTCGCTATGTCACATCAGGTACTGAAGCAACAATGTATGCAGTAAGATTAGCGCGTTCTGTAACAGGGAGAAAAATTATTGCAAAGATTGATGGCGGATGGCACGGATACACTTCGGACTTACTCAAATCAGTTAACTGGCCTTTTTCAGAATCGGAAAGCAGTGGAATCATCAACGATGAAAAAATTGTTTCGATTCCATACAATGATTTGGAAGCTTCTTTGAAAATTTTGAAAAAACATGCAAAGAATTTGGCAGGTGTGATCATTGAACCTGTTTTAGGCGGGGCAGGATGCATTCCAGCTACGCAGGATTATCTTAAAGGAATACAAGAGTTCATCCATGAAAACAAATCATTGCTCATCCTAGATGAAATCGTTACAGGATTCAGATTCAGATACGGATGCATATATACAACAATGAAACTAGATCCAGACATCGTCACATTGGGCAAAATCGTAGGAGGAGGAATGGCAATAGGAGTCATTTGTGGAAAGACAGAGATCATGGAACATGCAGATACAAACGAAAAGAAAAAGTCTGAAAGAAGCTATATTGGAGGAGGCACATTTTCTGCAAACCCAGCATCCATGACATCGGGATTCGCAACACTTACGGAATTAAAAAACAAGAATTCAATATATAAAAAGATCAATGATTTGGGAGACTACGCAAGAAAAGAGTTGAGCAAATCATTTGACGGCAAAGTGACAGTCACAGGTAAGGGCTCGCTATTCATGACTCATTTTGTAAAGGATGGCATTACAGAGATCACAAATGCGTCTCAAGCATCAATGTGTGACATTAAGGCACTACATGAACATCATTTTAAAATGATAGCACGTGACGGAATATTCTTTTTGCCCGGAAAATTAGGCGCAATTTCCAATGCCCATACAAAACAAGATATCAAAAAAATGGTATCAGCTTCCAATACTTGATCTTTTAAAATTATTTAGGGATATTTTTTCTCCACGAGATCAGTTGATTAAAAATTTCAAGAAAGTTATCAGACCTTGTTGTGATGTGGATGTGTGCAAAAAAGTCACCAAACTTTCCCTCCAAGATCATCGTACATTCGTCTTTAAAAAAAGGAATCGATATTCCAATTTTTTTTAATGAGCCAAACAAAATGTTTTCAATTTGAACAGATTCATCTTTGACAATGATTTGTTTTTTTTTTTTGAGAATTTTTGTTAATCAGATTATCTAGCTGTTTGTTTGTGGAGTCATCCCAGAGGGGAGTGTCATGAGGCCATCTATGAACATGAACCTTGTCAGCTAAATATTCAATTTCAAAATTAGGCAATAAACCAAAACGAATCTAATTCAAATTAAGCCTATCTTAAAATTTTAAATTTTTATTTTTCAGACTATCCAAATCCTGAACAAACAACTTAACATAACGATCAAACATTTGTAAAAAGCCAAACTTTCATTAGATATAGCAATTTAAAGAAATCATGGGCCTGTTTGGATCAAAAGAGAACACAGAAGATTTGATGTACAATGCAATGTCCCTAATGGAAAAGAATCAACCAAAGGGAGCCATTCCACTGTTCAACAAAGTTCTAAAACAGGATTCAGGAAACACTCCAGCGTTATTCAACAAAGGTCTAGCACTAAATCAGATTAAAAAATACAGCGATGCAATCACATGCTTTGACAAGTTATTGGAAATCAATCCAAAGGATTCTCAAGCCTTCAACAATAAAGGAATAGCGATGGCAGAAAATGGGAACATTCAGGCAGCTGCAGAATGCTACGACAAAGCAATAGAAGTGGATCCAAAAAATGCAGCATCATATTTTAACAAAGGAGTACTACTTGACAAACTGCAAGAAAGGGAAGAGGCAATACAAGTGTTGGAAAAAGCCATAACCATTGAACCAAGAAAACCAAATGCATTATTTTACAAGGGGATCATCCTAGGCAAAATGAAAAAGCATGAAGAGTCACTGAATTGCTTTGACAGGGTATACAAGAACCACCCCAGTCACATGGACGCATTTTTTCACAAGGGAATTGAACTGGCAGAGCTGGGCAAACATGAGAAAGCATTGGAAATTTTTGACAAAATTTTATCAAAACACAAAGACAATGTAAACATCATCTATGCAAAATCCAGAAGCAAGGCAGAGTTGGGAATGTATCCAGAATCATTGGAATTGCTAAAACAAGCAATATCAAAAAACCCCAAAACCATCAGAACATGGGCAAAAGAAGAACCAATCTTTACAAAATTACACGACAATGAACAATTTAAAAAAATGGTAAAGTTATAGGATTTTTTTCCTAACTGCGTCTATGCGAATTATACCGACTTTCTTTTTGGGACCTACCAACCGTGCTTCAAATATGGGGACAAAAACCTCGGTGATATCCCTTAAGACAAACTCGTCATGGAGTTCTCTGACATCAGATTCCATCGGTTTTTTCAGCAGCAATTGAAGTTTGGAAATCGCAACATCATGAGTGATTTCTGATTTTTTTACGTTTAACTTGTTTTGTTCCAATAGTCGTTTAGGATAATTTTCAACGGTTTTAGAATTAATTTTGAATGGGAATTTAATATCCCTTCCATGATGATCAAACGTTAATTCATCCTCTTCTTCGACAAAAACGTGTTCTTCTAATTTTAAGTCAATCTTATTTTTTCCTCGTTTACCAACAAATGCCTTTTGAATTCCAGATTTAGTCCGTACGGGAAAAATTCCATCCCCAAAAGAAACTTCACTTACGTTTGAATCAACGGATATTGAATGGGTTGCTTTTCTAAAATAATCTGCAAGGTATTTTCCAGAAACCATAAGGAGGCATTCATAGTATAATTTCAAAGAATGGACATGGACATCTGCTTTTTTTGGCCTTGACAGCAAGGATTTAAACTGAATTGTTTTCTTTTGATCCACCAGTTCCAGGGCATCCTCATCATCGATGTTTTTTCGTAAAACGACAGTCTTTACATCGTGAGTTACTTTTGCCAAGATTATACAAAATATGTGATTCTATCTATTTAATCAGTTCTGATAAGAAAGAAATAATACATTTAAGATCAAGTAATGATACATGGGAAAGAAAAAAGGCGGATACATCGATAAGTTTCTAAAAAAGGCGGACAAGGCAATTCAAGAAGGAGTCAAAAAAGCCGATGAAGTGTTGGAAGAAGCAGTAGAGTTGGGCTCAATGACAGCAAAGCAAGCTTCCAAAACAAGCAAAGAATTACACAGTCAAGCAAAAAAAGAAAGCGAGGCGTTGCAGAAAAAAGGAATAGAGAAGATCAATGACGGACTATTAACTGCAAAGAAGGTAACGTCAAACACTAATGATGACTTGGAGATATTGAAAAAGCTTGGAAAGTTAAGAAAAACAGATGTGATTACTGAAGAAGAATTTAAGGCAAAGAAAAAGAAAATTTTGGACAGAATATAGCATGAAAAAATCAAACATTCATGGTACAAACAACAAGAGAGATGTAAATCCAAACTGGTTTACAAGTAAAACATGGATGAAAGTGGTATCAGATAAAATTCAATCCAAAGAACAGGACATCTATCACGTTCATTTTGAAAACGGTTCAAGGACAAAGATTCACCAACACAATGGAAATCAAGTACTGATAGGAGTAAAGGGAAAAGGAAGTTTGGAGATTTTCAAGAGATATGGCAGCAGTAAGGCAGACTTTAAGATCAAAAAAATTGAACAGATTTCTCTCAATGAGGGAGACATCGTGCACATACCAGCAAAAACACTTCACACACATGGATCAATCGACAAGAAAAAGGAATTCTCCCATATTGCAATCAACATCCTTCCGAGAAAAAATTCTACATACAAAACGGAATGGTACGAGTCAGATTTTAAAACCAAGGTTTCAAAAATCATTTAGACAAAATGTCATTACGTAGAAATTTTGAAATAGACTCGATTGATGGCAATGAAGGAACCAAAATTAAACAATACTTTCATCCTCACAACACATTAAACGGAATCAACTACAGCCTGGCGCAGTTCACACTAGAACCCGGAAAAAAATCCAAACTTCACAAGATTAGTTCATCTGAAATTTACTACATACTGGAAGGAAATGGAAGCCTGAATGTTGATGAAAACACATACGTCATGGAAAAAAATGATTCGGCATATGTCCCGCCAAATTCCAAACAGTTCATCGAGAACTCAGGAAAGAAGGATTTAAAATTTTTATGTATTGTTGAACCCGCATGGAAACCGGATGACGAAATATTGTTAGAATAAGATATTTGAAACCAGAATTATGTGAAATTATTTTTAACATATGACGAACCTGTATTGCTAGTGAACACATATCAGGCAATCAAAGTATTGAACGTAGCCCAAGATGCATCTCAGGAGGAGATCAAGGCAGCATACAGAAAGCGAGCACTAGAAGTGCATCCAGACAAGAATCAAGATAAAAATGAGGATTCAGAATTCAAGAAAATCACAGAAGCTTACACGTATCTAAAGAAAAACCCACATCAAAAGAATAATTCAGGGTATAAGGAGACAACTGAAACCAAGCCAAAAAATGACTTTAAAAGAAGGCCCCAATGGGGAGCACCTGAAGACGGAAGCATACCAGAACAGGACTGGGGAAAATATACTCGCGAATTTGAAGAGGGAGATCCTACGTTTTGGAAAGAATATGAGAGAAAGTTTTGGGAGGACTATAACGCGCGCGTTCGTCCAGATGGACGTAACGGAGAATATGAAAAAGCAAAAGAGCCAGATGAGCAACCAAACCTGTTCGTAGACGTAGACAAAAGTTTGTGTATAGGTTGTTGCAGTTGTGAAATTATTGCACCGGATGTTTTTAAAATAAACAAATCATGCAGATCAAATCCCAAATCATCAGTAATCAATCAAAAAGGAGCAGGAATTAACAAAATACTGAATGCCGCAGAAACATGTCCAACAAAGGCAATCAGAGTAGAGAATACAAGTACCAGAGAAAGACTGTTCCCGCATTAAACTCTCAGTTTATCACATAGTTCATCCAATTCAGAGGCTGACAGGGTTAAATCAGAATTAAACATACTGTGAATAGTACCTGCAGAGTCATCGATACTACGAGGAACCAGATGCACATGCACATGTGGCACTTCTTGTCCGGCATCTTTTCCATTATGAGCAGCCACCAATGTTGCACCAGTCATAGAATCAACCTTGGATAGCACCGTGTGAACAAGAGAAAACAAATCAGTATTTTCTTCTTTGCTCATGTCTTGAATTTTTTGATGGTGATTTTTTGGGATTACAAGCACGTGTCCTTTTGCTAACGGAAACGCATCCAAAAAGGAGATAGAATGTTCTGTTTCACTTAGAATTTTTGCAGGGACATCCCCAGTAATGATTTTGCAAAATATACAATCCATCACAATGCACCACAGGTTTTAAAATATTAAATCGTTTGTCAAGGATTCACGACAGTGGCCCATGCAAGCCCATCGCCAAATTTGATGGTGACCTCATCCCCCGCATCAAAAGCGCAGTTTTCAATGGTTTTCGGGATGCTATCAGATGTTTCAACATAACAGATACCGCCATCGTTCGTGAGAATTATCACATCCTCGTATACATCCTCACGAATCAGATTCCAAAATGGAAAAATCACGGTAGACAAAACGATTCCCGCAGTAACAAATGCGCCAACGGCAATCAAGCTATTTTTTTGGCTTGAGTTTAGTTCCATCTTACCAAGTGCCGCCATCGCCTGCGTTTGGATCCAACTTCTTTTCAGGTATATTGCCATGAGCCTTTTTCATGTGTTTTTTCAAACGTTCAGGATCATGTAACTCGGTTCCGCATACATCGCACTTTGTTTTATTCTCATCTTCTTTCTTGCGTTTGAATAACCCCATAAAACAATCAGAGTTTGAAATACATTAAAAGTGATGCGAACAATCTTTTCATATTTACGGGATTCTTGAAGGTACACACACTCGCCTTAATACAGCAAAATTTTTGACATCAATCAGACCATGACATTATGAGATTATAAAGAAAATACAAAATATTTGAAATACATTATAAAGGATACCAGATTTTTGATAGTATGTCACTAAAAAACATCACAATTTTAGGTTCTGGAGTAATGGGACATGGAATTGCCCAGGTTTCAGCAACTGCAGGATATAACGTAGTGTTACGAGACATCAAACAAGAATTTTTGGACAAGGCCATGGAGAAAGTAAAATGGAGTCTAGACAAGCTAGTATCCAAAGAAAAAATATCCAAGGAAGAGGGTGATGCGATTTTTGCACGAATTACGCCAATAGTGGATTTGAATGAGGCAGTAAAGAATGCAGAAATGGTAATTGAGGTAGTCCCAGAAATTATGGATCTGAAGAAAAAGGTTTACGCTGAACTAGACAAAGCCGCAGCGCCAGAAGTGATTTTTGCGTCAAATACAAGTACGCTTCCAATCACCGAAATTGCAAATACGATATCACGTCCGGAAAAATTCATAGGAATTCATTTTTTCAATCCACCTCAACTAATGAAACTGGTAGAAATCATTCCAGGAGAAAAGACATCACAGGAGATTACAGACATTACTCAAGAATATGTCAAATCAGTCAACAAACAGGCTGTTCTATGCAGAAAAGATGTTCCAGGGTTCATAATCAACAGGCTATTTATTCCAATGGTTCATGAAGCATGCTTTGTAAAAGACAGAACCAACGCAACACTAGAGGAGATTGATTCTGCAGTAAAATTCAAACTGGGATTTCCAATGGGAATATTTGAGCTTGCAGACTTTACGGGCATGGATGTAATTCACAAGGCCACTTCAGAAATGCACTTACGCGATAAAAAGGTCATCTACCCACATCCTCTTGTTGAAAAGATGTTTGATGAAAAGAAATTAGGGCAAAAATCCGGAGAAGGTTACTACAAGTATTCAGATGACAAGTATGAGAGAGTTGCACTTTCAGAAGAATTAGCAGCAAAATGCAATCCGATTCAAATCGTAGCCAATATTTTAAACAATGCGGCATGGCTTGTTTCAAATGGTGCCAGTGACATTGAAGAGATTGAAAAGGCAGCGCATCTAGGTCTGGGATTAAAAAAACCATTATTTGAAACTGCAAAGGAGATAGGAATCAAGAATATCGTAGATGAGTTAAACAAGCTTGCTGATGAGCATGGAGAGTTTTACAGACCTGATCCATTGCTAGTATCAATGCAATAGATTGAAAGATCACACATAATCACGGCACATTAAATCAAGGTTATGATAACACGGTAAAAGCAATAATGAGATAGGAGATCTGATTCATCATAATTTATTTAATTTCTCAATGAAGTTATTTATCAAATTCCCAAGTGCTGCTTTATTTTTCCAACGTCCTCACCAATCATTGCAATTTGACTCCCGAGAGCCCAAAGGGAATGTCGTGACTGTATATTCTGAGAATTCAAGTATTTTATCAGTTTGATAGTAAATTCAGAACTGTCAGTATTTTCAAGATAGGTAATGATTTCGTCAATCATTTCTGGAGGCAATCCCTTATCCAAAGTTTGAATTAGATTTCTACATTCTTCATCACTTTGTATTGCCACACAATAGTATCATCACACTTTTAATTAAAGAGGAGGATTAATTTCATTTCTTATCATCGTACAAAACAATTGCAATTTCATCATGTGTAAAGTCATTTCCAATTCCGCCAACGGACACGTTGACGATTTTATTTCCTGCGGACTGTAACTACACAAGCAATTCTTCAAGATGGGCCTCCATAATATCGGGTTCCATCTCTCGTACCACCTTCACATGTCTCATAATTAAACTCAAAAGATCTCGCAAATAAAGATTGACAGCAATCTAGACTGAAAAACACAATACTTTAAAATTGATGATTAAGAATAAACTATTCTCAGCAATGGATGCATTTATCGACAGCCGAAAAAAGGCAGCCCATCCACCCTGCTTTGCTAACAATCAGAAAAGTCAGCATCGACAGGATCAAAGAACATGGATTTGATTTTTATCTACACTTGGATTAATTCTAAAATTGTTTTTACAGCTTCTTGTGCGCTGTCCACCCCCACAAGCTTCACATTTTCCCTGTGATCCAAATATCCATCAATATATTGTGCCACAGGGCCGTTTAGATTTCTAATTGCAACCATCGGTTTTTTATGCATATACCCCGCACAGACCTCAGACAGAGTTCCTGATCCTCCACCCACAACAATTATTCCATCCGCACTTAGCGCATTCAGAAAATCACGAGTGAATCCCATTCCTGTAGGTATCACTATATCACAAAATTCATTGGCCAAAGATGCATCATTTTGAGGAATTATACCGATCGTCAGACCGTTTGCATCCTTTGCTCCACGAGAGGCAGCAGCCATAACGCCGCCTAAACCACCAGTCAGTAAAACAGAGTCAGATTTTGCAATTTCAACTCCAACATCATATGCAACTTTTTCATGTTCTGGAGTGCACCCATTTGTATTATGACCTATCACCAAAATTTGTCGTTTCTTTACCATGCACTTGATGAAGAAAAAGACTTGAAATATCTTTCTTCCAATCATAACGACAAGTGAAATTCAGTCAAAACTTCACAAGACATGTAAAAATTAAAAAAGAAAATTCAGCACATCAAATTTCATGAATAGGTAATTGATTTTTTACATGTATTTTAATTCATCAAGCATCCCACTAAGAAATGAGATCAGCTATGCCTAAAATAAGGCATAGTAAAAGTGCAGAAATACACATTACACAGAATTTCAATCAGACAAGCATTGAGGAACGTTGCAAGAAAATTCAAGCCAGTTTAATTTCTTTTTCTGCTCAATATCCAATTGCTTGTAGAAATAGACCACATCACAGCTTTCAATATCAATGCCCCATTGCATTTGTTGGTAAATTCCTTTTGCCCTATTATCTAATTTTTCAGGCGATACCACTCCAACCGAATCAAAGATTGCACCGAGTTCATCAGGCATGCCGCACATGAATTTTTGGGAATCATCAATTTTTTCAAACAGATTCTTTTGCGTTTCATCATTTGCATATTTAATCAACCCAGGTAACGAAATCGACAAAATGACGATGACAAGAACTGATGCCGAAACTAATCCGAATACAATGTCCCAATTAGTCATAACCAAAAACACTAAGTTGAGTATATAAAATTCAATTTTCTCAAAGTCAAAAGAGAGTTCAGTGTAAAGAGAATTAACAGCGTATGGAAGATCTGAATTATGAGTATTCGTGAACGATTGATAAGTCCTACGCGCTGCTCTTAAGTAAAAATCGCGTCATACAATCATGAACAAATCAAATACAAAATCAAGACAAGTATCCCTGACCGTAGACGGCATATGGGGAATCGCAAAAAAGACATGGAGTGAAATCAGATCACGGCAATTGACGATCAAGATTGATCCCATTTAGAGTTCATGGGACATTCGTGTAAGCAATAGGCATTTTGAGCAAATCTAAGAAATTGCTCACAAAAAAGATCTTTAGCATGCTACATGAAACTACAACCCATGAGATGGGGTCAGATTAAACAAGATTGAGGTTGTGGAATAAATAATTGTCAAGAGAAAAAGATATTAGTAAAAAAAGTCAGATTATATTTATGGAAAATCGTTCAATGCCAGTATGTTTCACTGAGAAACAATTCAAAATGATCGAAGAATTCGCCAAGAGAAACGGCATGATTAATGCAAGTCAAGCTCTTGAAAAAATCTTAAACGAATAAGCATTTTTGCTATTTTTATTTTATTTACATTTATAGAATATGCCGCATCTCATAGATCAAAGAAAATGGGATTATTTAGTAAAAAGCCATCGTTGTGTAGTGTTTGCAATAAAGAACTAACTCACAAGCATAAACCAAAAAGAGAATGGAACCTCAAAGGTTCGCTTTGCGGAGATTGTCATTTTGATAAATCAAAGGAATATTACGAAGGTAAAGTCAGACAACCATGCATCGTATGCGGAATAACGCAAAAGATCACAGATCTTTGGGAACCAAGATGGCAATGGGACATGGAAGGGCTGTTATGCAAGAAATGTTTTGACAAAAAGGAGGAAGATCACGGCAAAAAGAAAAACTTTTGTTCATTGTGTGGTGCAAAAATGGGATTAATCAGATACAATCCAAAAGATGGTTGGAAGATAGAGGGTCAGCTTTGCAGAAAGTGCTGGGACAATAAGAAAGCAGAGTTTGGATAAAAGTGGGCTTTTTTAAAAAAATCAAATGTGAAATTTGTCAGAAAAAATTTTCAGAGGAAGAAGAGATCATGAATCATAAACAAATTGTTCATGGAAAAGACCTACAGTATGACTGCAAGGAATGCAACAAATATTTTTCAAACATGGAAGACATGAGGACTCACTTGCAAAGAGAGCACAGTTACAAGAAAGATAGATAGCTAAATTGCCTTTACAGTTTTTACTACAGGAGGCCTATCCTTGGTAAACACCCTAAACCCACAAATGCATTTGATTTCAGGTAGCCTGGATAACTCAGTGTTAGAAACGCTAGTTCCACATCTCAAGCAAGAATAATTTACTTCAAAAGTCTCAACAGGAGTCTCTTCAAGTTCTTCTTCAATATTTTCTTCAACCATGTTAATCATCAAGATTTCTATAATTTAAGGATACCAAATTATGTCAAAGATAATTCAATGTAAACGTCATCAGGGATTTTGAGCCTCATCAGTTGTCTAATTGCCTTATCATCAGCGTTGATATTGATTATTCTTCTGTGCATTTTCATTTCCCATTTCTCATAGGTTTCAGTACCACTTCCACAAGGTGATTTTCTAGTAGCAACATGTAATCTCTTGACAGGAAGAGGAGTAGGACCTTTGACTTTAACTCCAGTCTTTTTGCCAATGCCCATGATTTCCCCACATACGTTATCCAGCTTAGGAAGACTGGTTGAAGTGAGTTTAACACGGGCAGTTTGAGTCATAAAATCTGCCTATGGTTTGTACTCTTCAGTAATTTCTTTCACAATTCCTGCTGCGATAGTGGCACCCATATCTCTAAGGGCGAATCTACCCATTTCAGGGAATTCTTTGAAAGTTTCAATACAAGTTGGCCTCACAGGTCTGATTTTTACAATTGCAGAATCTCCGACTTTAAGGAATTTTGGATTCTCTTCTTCAACTGCGCCAGTTGCGGGATTAATCTTTTGGAGGAATTCAGTAACAGTTGCTGCAACTTGTGTGGTGTGTGCGTGCATTACTGGAGTGTAACCAGGAGCAATTGCCGTTGGATGGTGAATTACAATGATTTGTGCTTTGAATTCCTTTGCAACGTTTGGTGGTGCGTCAGGAGTACCAAGAACATCGCCTCTTTTGATATCTTTCTTTTCAATGCCTCTCAGGTTGAAGCCAATGTTATCACCGGCTTCTGCGGATGGCATTTCTGTATGATGAGTTTCAATGGATTTGATTTCACCAAGCGCACCAGAAGGCATTACAATGATTTTCTGATTTGCTTTCATGACACCAGTCTCAACTCTACCAACAGGTACAGTACCAACACCAGTAATTGTATAGACGTCTTGGATCGGAACACGTAGCGGTTTACCAATAGGTTTTTCAGCTACTGTAAAGTCATCAAATGCCTCAAGTAGTGTCTTACCTTTGTACCAATCCATATTCTCAGATCTTTTAACTAAATTGTCACCTTTCCATCCAGAAACTGGAACGAATGGCACATTATCCAATTTATAGCCTACAGATTTTACTAGCTTTTCACCTTTCTCTACTGCTGCTTTGAATGCATCTTCTTTGTATTCGACAGCGTCCATTTTGTTGATAGCGACAATGAGTTGACTAACACCGAGTGTCTTTAGTAAGAATGCGTGTTCTCTAGCTTGACCACCTGCTGCAATTGCAGTATCGGTTTCACCTTCTTTTGCAGAAAGCACTAGAATAGCTGCATCTGCTTCGGATGCACCAGTAATCATATTTTTAATGAAGTCCCTGTGACCAGGAGCATCAATTAAGGTGAAGAAGTACTTTGCAGATTCAAACTTTTGAAATGCAAGATCGATTGTGATGCCTCTTTCTCTTTCATCTTTAATGTTATCCATAACCCAAGCATACTTGAAAGTGTCACCTTTTCCAGTTTTCTCGGACTCAACACCATGTGCTGCAATTGTTCTTTCATCGACAACTCCAAGATCCATCAAAAAATGCCCCATAGTTGTAGATTTACCATTATCAATATGACCTGTTATGATCAGGTTCAAATGTTGTTTATCTGCCATATCAACAGAACCTCCAAGGGCATTTATTACTGTTATGAATTTTTGAAAAAAATATATATTTTTCAAATAATTTTAATGGCATAAATTTTAAAAAATGCATTCTCTAAATAATTTGAAGAGCATAAATTTTAAAAAAAACTTTCATCAAAGTCATCATCCCCGGATCGTGATTCAAAAAAAAGTACACATAAATCAAGGGAGTAAAAACAACACCCATGAAGATTACAGTTTCTGTCATCAAAGCCGACGTTGGAGGAATCGGAGGCCATACAAGACCAAGTGACGCCCTGATTCAGGCAGTAAGAGACACGGTAAACAATTCAAAACATTTGCTTGTTGATTATTACATCGGATATTGCGGAGATGACGTTCACATCGTCATGTCACATACCCACGGAGTGGACAACAAGGAAATTCACAAGATGGCATGGGATGCGTTCATGGCAGGAACCAATGTCGCAAAGAAGCAGGGACTTTATGGCGCAGGACAGGATCTGCTAAAGGATTCATTCTCAGGAAACATCAAGGGAATGGGTCCCGGAGTCGCAGAAATGGAATTTGAAGAAAGGCAAAACGAGGCATTTACGGTATTTGCAGCAGACAAGACGGAACCAGGGGCATTTAACTATCCAATTTACAGAATGTTCGTAGACGCACTAAGCAATACGGGACTAATCGTAAACACAAACCTTGCAGACGGCGTGATAATCAACGTCATGGATGTTGAGGAAGGCAAAGTCGCAGCAATGGAGCTGTGGAAGGACAAGCCAACTCTGGAAGCGGCATTGATGTATCCAGGAAGATACGTCGTTGATACGGTTACAACCAAGGAAGGAGAGCCAATCCTTGCGGCATCAACTGACAGACTGCACAATATCGCAGGGACGTACGTCGGAAAAGACGATCCAATTTTACTAGTCAGGACCCAAAAGCTGTTCCCGGCAACAGAGGAAGTAGGCAGCGTCTTTAACAATCCTCACTTTGTCGCAGGAAATACGCGTGGAAGTCACAACATGCCATTAATGCCAGTAAAGCTAAACTCAGCTGCAACCATCAACTTTTGCATTCCAATTGTCGAGTCACTGGTATTCAGCATGCATGATGGAAAGTTCACGGGTCCGTTTGACGGATTCTCGACTCCGGACTGGGACTATATCAGGGAGATTGCAACCAAAAAGGCAATCACCATCAGAAGCCAGGGATTCATTCATCCCGCAACGTTGGTTCCATCGGAGCTTGAATATGCGGAAGGATACAAGGCAAGAATGGCAGTACTTGAAGAGAAGATGAAGCCCATTGCAGGTGCCGGAGGAAACGATCCCAGCGGCGCAAAGAAAGAAAACTACGAAGATCCTGATTAAAATTTCAATTAATCGTGAAAAAATTAAGTATTCCTTCTAATGTGTCATAATTATTTAGAAAAGCACATATTAGTTAAAAATGGTTATTTTAGCAATGGCTCTACAACAAAGAGAACAAGTAGAGAAACTAGAAGAGACGTTTGATGAAAATAGGATCTCGCATGTAGTACATCAGAGCAATTCATCAGAAATAGTGACATCTATTGAAAAATTGAAAAAAGGCATAGATGAAACAGCAAAGGCCATGGAGAATGCACACAACATCACATATGAAATGAAGATTTCAACAGACGAAACGAAGATCAAACTGTCTAGAAAAGAAGATGAAATGGAAAGACTAGAAGGGAGATTAGAAGAAGCAAAAAAGCAAGAGGAATTAGACAATAGGAAGGTATCAGAACTAAAAATAGAAGTTAACAAAATAAGCATCGCCATAGAAAAAATAAGAGAAATAGGACAAGGCTTGGATCAGAAATATCTTGAGCAATCACAGAGTGATCTAGTAAACAGCCTTGTCAAAATAACATCAGAATCTGAAAAAGCACAAAGCAATCTCAATGTAACAAAAAAAATAGAAGAAATAACATTCAAAAAACTAGAAACTGTCAAGAGTGATTTTAACAGATTAAAAATACATACGTTAAACAAGATAAGCGAGACTGAAAAAGCCATAGCCAATGTATCCATAGCTACACAACAGATCATCAAATCATATGACGAAATAACAACGGTTTCAAAAGAACTTTTCAAATCAGCTACAAGCACACGTATGGAATTAAAAGAAGGCGGAAACTATGGCTTGGAAGAAATTCAGCCACATCAAAACATTAGTGATGCATGAATATCAGTTCAAAATAAATTCGATAAGAACATCATGAATTCAAGTTTTTGAACAATTTAATGAAATATTTAAACTAGAGTAATTTCGAATTAGCAAATAAGAAAGAAATGTCAGCCAACTTAATTGAAAAAAATAAGCAAGAGAACATAGATTTGTTACAAATTGAGCAATTTTCAAATCTAGTAATTTCACAAAAAGATATAATTGTCGTAGAGTCAAACAGTACAATCGCAATATCAATACGTAAATTTCTCGTCAAGATAGGTTTTGAAAATATCAAGATATGCAAAGAAACAAAAGAAGGCATACAGATATTCTCACATTTCATAAGTAATGACATCAACACTCCATTGATCATAGACATCGGAACAAATAGAAATATTAAAAAAATAATAAAAGAGATACTAGAAATTCAGCCTAACGCAATGCTAATAATCACAACATCAAAAGATAAAACAAATCCCGAAATACAAAAATTGTTTGACACAGGCATATCGGCAATACTGCAAAAACCAGTTGCCTTTGAAGATTTAAAAAAATCTTTTTACAATATAGAAGAAGATACTTCCGAGCAGATGGAGAGAGTAGATTATTTACAAAAACAAATCCAAGAATTAGAATCTCAAGCTGAAGTAGTTCATAGACTACCAGAAGAAGAGAACATCAAGGAAGACTTTGAATCACTATTACTTTCACATAAGCATATAACAGATAATAAATTCAAGGACATTCATAGGATAAAGAAATCAAAACTGGATGAGATTATAAAAAGAGCGCTAAACAATAAAACAATAGTTTTAGATAAAGAGGTAACAGAAGCCGCATGCAATCAGTGTAGTTCCACAAACATCACATACACGTCAGAATGTCCACAATGTCATGGAACAAATTTTGACCAAAAAGATCTTGTAGAGCATTATGATTGTGGGGAAATTTATCCAAAAGAAACAGATTACAAGACATGTCCAAAGTGCAATAAAGAGATAGGTTCTGTAGGTACGGATTATAGAGAATTTGCAGGATACCATATCTGTTCCAGCTGTAATGGACGATTTGACAGACCTCTGTTCACATTTTCTTGTTTTGATTGTGGCAATAATTTTATTGACGTGCTAGCATTATGGAAAAAAAGTAAACTCTACAAGATTCAAAAATAAAAGTACCACATCAATCCCATGTAGCATTTCTTTTAAGATACGCTCTCAAATATGCTCTAACGTTAATCATCTTCAGATAAGGCCTGTAAAAGAAAGTCATGAGAGGAGAAAGATAAATTAGCTTAAGATTGCCATACTTGCCAGAATACAATGTTGCAAACATAAAGACAATTATCTCCAATATCAAAAATATTGACATGACTAATGCCAGAGGATAAACCAAGACGTGAAGGTTATCACCCATGAACATTACAACAGAGATAATTCCAAGTACTGCAAGCCCTATTGGAAAAATCAGACTTACGATTACATCCAAAATGAACATATCAATAAAAGAAATCTTATCTTTTAGTGGGAACTTGGACGTAAGTATATTCTTATTTTTTGATAGTGTTTGGAATTGTCCGTATGCCCAACGATTTCTTTGAGATATCCAGGTGGACCAATCAGCAGGACAATATGTGTAAGCTATAGAGTCAGGAACAAATTTAATTTTCCCACGGGTTTTTCTAAATTTGAGTGTCAGATCAAAATCCTCAGTAAGAGTATCTTTATCAAAAGTATGAACATCTTTAATCAAATCTTTTTTGAAAATTCCAAATGCGCCGGAAATTACTAGTAATACCTGAAACATGGAAGTAAATCTTCTACCAAGTTCAATGGCAATCATATATTCATATTTTTGAAATTTAGTCAGCAAATTTTCAACACCGCCATCGCCTGCAAGTATTTTGACATTTCCAGAAAATGCCACAATTTCATCATTACTAAAATACTGAGACGCATTTTTCAATGCATTAAAATCTAATTTTGTGTCACCATCCATACACAATACATAATCTCCAGTAGCATAATTTATTCCGTGATTCAATGCAGATGCTTTCGAGCTTTTTGCAGGAGACAAAGGAGCATCACGATGAATTAGTTTTATCAGTCCTTTCTCAGCAAAAGAATTTGCAATAATCCACGTATTATCTATTGAGCCATCATCAATCACGATAATTTCTTTGTTTTGATAATTTGTTGCAAGTGCAGATTCAATAGATTCCCTAATACCAAGTTCTTCATTGTGAGCAGGAATCAAAATGGTGATTTTTTTGTTAGACATTATCACATCATGAAAATGATTACGTTTTTTAACAATAAAATGAATCGTGAAAAATAGAATTTTAAATGCACCACGTGTATAATCAAAAATTATAGGAAATATCATCATAATTATAGAGATCATCGGAACCACAGCAAAGTCATTATACAGCCAATCCACAAAAGATTCTCCAGAGATCCTCAACGTACCATAATCTCGTAATGGAACATTTGCAAGGGACTTTCCAGATGTTTTATCATATATCACGATCGTGTCATATTCTCCAAGATCAACATCTTTTAGCAGATATCGGTTATCACCGGCATTTACATTCAACCTACCTAATTCGATAGAATTTTGGGATTCATCACAGATCAGATCAGATTCAGATGAGACAATGCAGGATACGAGGTTAGGTCCGGATGTAAACACATTGTTAGAGTTTAATGTAGAAATATACTCATCTGCATCATAATCCAACAAAAAATTCTCAATTGTGATTAAGGATGTAGAATCAACACTTTTAGTCAATGCTTGACCATATGCAGTAACATCGTTTAGACCAACAAAAAATCCAGTATTTTTCATCATTTCTTTAGATTTTATCTTAGGTTCGGAAATTGTATCAAAACTGGATGTTAGCGAATTCCATGCAACATTCAAAGGAATTACAATTTCTATGGCATCATACAAAACTATCTTGGCAAAGGGGCGTTCCAAAAAATGGTCATATATGGTAACAATGTTGCTTTGTCTAGTATCAATTTCATTTAGCAGGTATTTTTGACCAAGTATGTTTTGATCTATTTTTCCAAGATAAGATCCACCATTGTCATATTCTCCAAGATAATTACCGGTAATTCCATCATACTTGAATATATCACCATAAGTACCACCCATAACGTACAAATTTCCATCATGTCCAAATCTAATTTCTCTTAGTTCTGTCATACCGTCATTTCCAGGATTTACAAATACCCCGTTTGATTTTCCGGAAACAGTGAAACTGGATATTGTATTATCACCATAATTTATAACCAAAAAAGATTCACCACCAGGAGTCAAAGTCAGTTCCGTAGGATAGTTTAGAGTTAAATCATCTGCAAAGAAACCATCTACATATTCACCATTGATCACATCATAAACCAAAATATTATTTGCTGAAGGGTTACTTGCAAATAGATATTCACCGTCTTTGGTAAAAACGATATTTCTCAATCCAATATTCAGAGGATCATTGTCTACAGAATCATTAGATCCTGTAAAAACACCAAGTAGTCGGCCCAACTGAGCATCATACTGATACACTCGATCATCATTCTTGTTGATTACGTAAAGATTTGAATTCGGGCCAAAGGTAATTCCACCAGGTCGAATTAGGCCGCCAGTATCCTCAATAAAAGTATCCAATGCATTTTTTTGCGGATCATATCTTAGGATCTCATTGTTATTGTTATTTGAAATAAACAAAATGCCATCTTTCATAGTCAATCCTTTTGGTTTTTGTAATATTCCATCTCCCGAACTAATAGGCATGTCAAATGCAGTATCTTGACCCATATCATGTACAATTATCTTGTCATTCATACTGCTACTCACATAAAGAAGATGATTTTCAACGTCAAGAGTTAAACTCTCAGGACCGTTCAAGCCATCCTTCTCGGTTAACAACAAACGCGATTGTTTAGAATTAAGATCATATGATATGACCTCGTTTGAATCAAAAAGACTGATGTACATAATATTGTCAGGACCCAAAAATAATCCGCGTGGAGAATTTTGTAATTTAATTTGACTTAAAAATTTCCCAGTTTCGCCATCATAATGTAATATTTTATTTGTTCCCTGACTTGTTACATATAGATCACCATTGTTATCTAGCACATTTCCGATAGGGTGAATCAAACCATTGTCTCGACTCGCAATAAATTCATCAATAAACATACCATTTTGGGAATCATAACGTAAAATTCGGTTATTGTCATAGCTACTTACATAAAGATAGTTTTCGTTAAAGGACAACCCTTGAGAATTACTCAGACCGGCCTTGTTTTGAGATATAAAAACATCAATGAAATTCCCATTGTTTCCGTTAAACCTAAAAATTTTATCATCACTGCTGACGTACAGATTCCCGTCAGGGCCAAAGGTGAGATACGACGGACTACGTAATTGATCATTTTCTGTATTTATGATAACATTAGAAAAAAGACCAGTATCACCATCATAACGAAGGATTTCATTTCTAAGATCATCAGACACATATAATTCTCCATCAGGGCCAGCTATGGAATTTTCTCTACTAATTAATGCACGATCAAAGGATACAGTGAGCTTACCCAAACTCTTTCCAGTCTCATCATCATAACAATGAATGTCGTTAGTCAAATAACTACTAACACATATCTTGTTGTCATAAAGTTCAATGTGTTTCGGTTGATATAGAGCAGACGATGCAGCAGTTACAAATTTTTCAACTATAGATTTTTCACCATGTTTTATTTTCGTCGTGAGAACTTCATTTGTTTCACCACTTACAACATAGAGATTTCCGTCAGGGCCAAAGGTAATTCCTCTGGGAGCATCAACTTCATCTGAATGTACAAACACATCCCTGAACGTGCCATCAGGCGCATAACGAAGAATCTCATCGGAGTTTCCACTGCTGATGTAAAAAAAATCAAATTCATCAACAGCGATATCTATAGGATTAGAAAGACCACCTCCACTAGCAAACACATCAATGAAATCACCGGTTTTATTATCAAAACGTAAAATTTCGTCAAACATGCTATTTACAACATAGAGATTTCCGTCAGGGCCAAAGGTAATTCCTCTGGGAGCATCAACTTCATCTGAATGTACAAACACATCCCTGAACTTGCCATCAGGCGCATAACGAAGAATCTCATCGGAGTTTCCACTGCTGACGTACAGATTCCCGTCAGGGCCAAAGGTGAGATCTTTAGGACCATCTAACCCTCCACTGCCTGCATTTACGAACACATCCCTGAACGTGCCATCAGGCGCATAACGAAGAATCTCATCGGAGTTTCCACTGCTGACGTACAGATTCCCGTCAGGGCCAAAGGTAATTCCCGTAGGCAATGCCAGTCCCCCACTGCCATGTCGGATGAAGACATCCATGAACTTGCCAGATTGTCCTGCAAAACGAAATATGTCATCTATACTGCTGACGTACAGATTCCCGTCAGGGCCAAAGGTGAGATATTTGGGATTTGTAATCTGGCCATTATGTGAACTTACAATATTATCGACAAAATTTCCAACTACATCATATCGAAGTATCTCATTTGTCAAAAAACTTGCAACATAAAGATATTTTTTGTTAGAACTAAATGTGAGATCTTTAGGACCATCTAACCCTCCACTGCCTGCATTTACGAACACATCCCTGAACGTGCCATCAGGCGCATAACGAAGAATCTCATCGGAGTTTCCACTGCTGACGTACAGATTCCCGTCAGGGCCAAAGGTAATTCCCGTAGGCAATGCCAGTCCCCCACTGCCATGTCGGATGAAGACATCCATGAACTTGCCAGATTGTCCTGCAAAACGAAATATGTCATCTATACTGCTGACGTACAGATTCCCGTCAGGGCCAAAGGTGAGATCTTTAGGACCATCTAACCCTCCACTGCCTGCATTTACGAACACATCCCTGAACGTGCCATCAGGCGCATAACGAAGAATCTCATCGGAGTTTCCACTGCTGACGTACAGATTCCCGTCAGGGCCAAAGGTAATTCCCGTAGGCAATGCCAGTCCCCCACTGCCTGCATTTACGAACACATCCCTGAACGTGCCATCAGGCGCATAACGAAGAATCTCATCGGAGTTTCCACTGCTGATGTAAATGAACCCAGAGGAATCAAGAGTCCAATAACCACTTTTCTTTACCTTGCCATCATCTGTAAGATATAATCCAAGATCATCACCCATGGAAATCTCAAAATTTGTAATTTTTAATTCCCCTTCATCTTCATCATAATTGACAGTGGCGGATCCTTTTGCCTCATAGATATCAACGCCCTCAAAAAACCCATATCGGTCATAGATAATTTGCGAGACAACTTTTGGAGAATCAACAGTTTTGAAATTGTCTAAAATATCATAAAGTGAATCTGGAATGTAAGAAGGATCTCTGAGACTTATTTTTGCAAAAGGCTCATTTTTAATTTTATCAAATATCAACACCGAATTATATGAGGCAAGATCCACATCGTCAGGTAATTTGTAGTTTTTACCACCCGTACCAGTTTTTAGTTTGTCCAAGTAAATACCAGTAAGGAACGTAGAGTCTTGACTCAAATACACATGCAATTCAGGTATTTGGAAAGTTTCTCCCACTTTAGATTCATAATTAATTTCAAAGGATTCAAGTCTCAGATAGGTATTTTTTTCAATCATAAGGATTTTGGCCTTACCTTTAGCGTCATGAATACCAAAGCCCTCTACAAATCCTACTTTTTGTGGAATAAGATATGAGCTAAGTTCAGGCAATTTCCCCTGCAAACACTGCTCAACTATGTGAATGTCTCTAGAATTAAGATAAGAGTTAATTTCATTTCCCTTCAATAGTCTGATCATCTGCTCATATGAAATATCATTGGATTGTAAAACAGAAGTCATTTGGTCACATGTGGAGAGAACATCTTCTAACGATAAGCGCTGAGTATGTAAATTGGGAGATATTTGGAACCCCTCATAAGACACAGCCAAAGAAACAGTAAAGATTACAACCAACATTAAGGCAATTACAACATATCTAAGAATCATAGATTCAATCGAAATATTAACAATTAAAAGATTTATAAAAATAGCACAAGTCTTGTCATCGCAAATTGTATAGCCATTTTTAGAAAAAAGTGTAGTATAAATTCAACTTTAGAATACCAAGTCATTGTGATCAATACAAATATGTTAAGAATATTTTTAGTATTTTGTTTTCTATTTTCATTTACAATTACCCCATCATTCAGTTTAACAGAATCAATTAATTTGTCTGGAGAGTTCAATTCGGCAGACATAGTATTAAATGACATTTGGATAGAGCCGCAAAATCCAAAAAAAGGGGAAATGGTATCAATATACGGCTCTGTGTACAATGCAGGCATAGTATCTACAGAAGAAGTTTCAGATGCAGTCACCATAGCATATATCGTGAATGGCGAAATTGTCGAAATTAATTTACTGGTGAATGTTTTGCCAGGAATAAAAAATGGAACCGTAATTTCTTCAGGACCCATATTTAGTGCGACTCCTGGAACATACACAATTACGACAATAATTAATTATCATGATACACTATCACATCTTAGAGATAACCCAGAAAACAATATTATTCAAAAAAGGGTTCAAGTCGGAGACAGACTTCCGTCAGTAGTGGACTTTAGCACATATCAACATTATAATCATCAAACAGAAAAACAGGAGATTGTAATACAAGGGGAAGTGACAAATGTCATTCTAGATAAATTAGAAAATCATGAAATCGTCATAGACATAGAAGGGTTAATGAAAGAAAAAGTGACATCAGACGCCAATGGACAGTTTTCATTTAAGACAGAAATACCATTCAAAGACAAACCAGTTAAAATTACAACATATACAGACAAAAGTTCTTTTGTGACCAGCCAAACGCAAAAGATTTTTCCAATCAAGATGAGTAAAAATGAATCAGCGCTAGCTTTAGAAATTAATTCACAGGTATCAGAAAACAATCTAGAAAATTTACCGTTAACGATCGTATTGTTTCAAGATAATTATGACAAGGTGTTTGAAAAAGTATCCACAAAGGACTACAAGGATAAAAATCTTGGAATAGAAAATATATTCCTAATGTCTTTACCGTCAGATCACAAGTATATTGTAGAAATATATCTAGAAGGCAGGATATTAGATGCATTTCAAAATTATTTTCCAAGTAATGCAGTCATAAAAAAGGAGGTATCCATCCTGGAATCATCGCAAATACAATTTAGGATCATTAACGATTTGGGAGAGCCGCAAAATAATGTAATTGTGAACACTTGGACATATTCGGGCAAGTCAAATGAAAACGGCAATACCGAATGGATTGAAATACTCCCCACATTCACATCTAAAGAACCATACGTGGCACAAGCATTTTTTCCTGACGGAACAATTGTTTGGTCTGAACCATTTCTGGTAGAATCTGAAGAAAAAAAGGTAATTACAATAGTTAAAGGGGATTACGACCCATGAGAAAAGGATCAACCATAATGATATTGGTTTTTTCTTCTGTTCTTTTTTCCACAGTTTTTAATTTTGACGTTGCCGAAGCAGTCACGACAGGAAGTTATAACTTTTGTTCAGTATTTCCAGCATTTTCAGAATGCAGCGGATGGAGAACAGAGGCCATATCAGACAGCTACAATTATTGGTTTTGTGATTATGTTGACTTGGAAAAGCTTTGTGAGAATAAACCAGATCCAGAAAAACAAATAACGATTAGAGAGCAAGATTTCTGTTGTAGATTTATCGGAGATGATTTAGAAATACATCATAATGAAATTGAGCAAACATCTCAACTTGGAAAAAATTCTCCAGATAGTTCAATTTTACCGTTAATCATATGGACGGATAAGGATCACTACAATTTCAGAGATAAAGTCACAGTTTATGGCAAATTTGATTTTTCAAAAGTTTCCATTAAAAAAGGCACTTCAGAAAATGAATTTGAGCAAACGGGCAGAATAGTGAAGGGTACTTCAATTCAAGAAGGGAAAATAATTTCAGAAAGTCCAATATTGGATATAGATATCCAACTAAATGGAAGACAAATATTAAAAAACATACCAGTGCACGATAATGGCTGGTTTGTGACTTTTTTCCATCTTAACGACAGATATCATTTTTCCAATCAAAATAATCTATTGTCAGTAGACTATTTGCTATATGACTCTGTCCCACTAGGAGGTCCAAGAACACATGCAACATATGACTTCACTACTGGAGACATTGCCAAAAAAGAGAATAGTTTCAACATGTGGATAGATGATTCTCAAGCAACAGATGAAATAAGATATGGAGTGACTACAGAAAATCCTGAACAGTTTATTGAACTTGCTCGCTACAATTTGGTGAATACTAGGTTGATCACCCCAGAAGGATACACAATACCTATAAAATCAAATTTTTCAATTCAAGATCTATCAAGAGAATACAACGGATTCTTAGAATATGGTCAAGGGAAGTATGAAATACAAATTACGTATGGAGACAATATCTCAAAAAAGACATTTGAGTATCAAGATTTAACAAAATAGCGAAAAAATGAATATAAGAAATTGAACATGAATTATGAATGCTTAATACTCAAAACACAAACAAACCCAATGAATATAAAAATTGAACATTTACATAAAAAATAAAAACTCTGAGAGTGTAAATAATAAATTTAAGATATCGTCATCAACCCTTCTTTGATCATGAATTGGATACCATGTACAAATGAATCATCATCAATCAGTCCATCTGACCACCAACCAGCATTATTTTTTATCCAAGATGGAATTTCATCAAAACTTTCATCATAATCATAGTTCATCAGCGGAACCAATATTATTTCTTCTTGAACTAAAAACTGAATTCCACGTACAAATGAATCATCATCAATCAGTCCATCTGACCACCAACCAGCATTATTTTTTATCCAAGATGGAATTTCATAATTTGGTAATATGTCACCTACAGCAATCTCAATAATTTTTTGTTCTCCAGGAAATACCAAGAAAGGTTCTGATTTTACAATACTTTGATCTGGGAAAATTGCCGTTACTACATATGGATCTCTAATAGCAGGAAGCACATCCATCCATTCAGTAAAACCACCATCAGTAGAGGACTCATAAATCCAATTAGATATGATAGCCCCATGCACTAATTGGTTTTTAGCATCTTTGACCACAAATTTTATTTTTCCCATTTCAAGGATTTGTATTTTTTTTACAATTATGCTATTTTCTTGCAACAGTTCTTTATCAATTACAGAAAAAAATTGGCCATCAAGATAAACCTCTGCAAAATATCCATGTCCAGGTGGAAGCGAAATCCAAAATGTTTTCGAGTCAAATAACATCATCGAGTCAGGTTGTATTTTTTTTATTAATTTTTCATAAGAATCTTGATAAATGAGAATTTCAAACGAGTTATTTTCAAAATCATATGCATTCAAATCAGATATTTGCAGTATCAAAGAAGAAGATGTTTCTTTTGGAAGCGAATAAAGAACCAAGGAAGAGTGTGAAGACGCATATACATCATCACCATCAAAATATGCTTCGATGTAAATTGGATTTGATGATGAGACAGTATTTGAAAATGAAACTTTACCCTGCTTGTCAGTTATCAAAGTAGAATTATTGCCATCAAAGTTCAGAATAATTTTTCTGTCATTTAAAAATTCACCAATGTCAGAATCAAAAAGAGACACAGTGATTTTGGATGTTTTTTCCCATGGAAGGAAATACTGCGGAAATGCTTCAAGCAAAATATGTGTATTTCTAGGATTAGTAATAGACAAAATCTTATCTGCAGAATTATTAAGAGGGGAATCATATTCATCACCTAAAGTGTTGTGATAATCCACCACAACTCTTATTTCATGATCGCCCACGTCGTATTTCCACACAGGAGGGGAATGGATTCTTATTTTATTCGATATGCCAGGTGTAACATCACCAATTTCATCAACATGAAGCAAATTTCCATCAACAAAATATGCAATCGTGACAATACTAGCAACAGAATCAGTATTTACAAAACCAGCATTATAGATGTCTGCAGTTATGGATACAAGATCTCCTTGTTTTGGATATGATGGAGATATTCCAACATCTTCCAAAACCAATTCAGCATCTCCGGACAATGCAGATACGTGTGTGACTGGAATCAAAAGGGAGATCATCATACACAAAACAAGCACATTTTTCAATATCATGACATACTAACTAAGTATAACAAATCTTTCGCTTTTTTGTATTTACCCTATTTTTAAGAATATGTGTTATGTAGGATATAGCATATTAAAATTGGACAAAATAGAATTTTGTAAAACAATAGTTTAGAACAATAAGATACGAATTACAGGCACATTCTAATTTATTCTATATGGTAGAACGATAATTTATGGCCGCAGATTCCAGTGCTTTGATCATCGGGAGTTTAGCACCTGTCAAGTACAATACAAGTGCACCGCCAGCTGTACTAATGTGATTAATTTTATCTTCCAATCCTTGTTCCTTTAGCGCAGTCGTCAAATGACCTCCACTAACAATCGTGGTTGCCATAGAGTTAGCAATCGAATCCAACAATCTCCTTGTCCCATAACTAAAACTTTCTTTTTCAAAAAAGCCAGCAGGCCCACTAATGAAAACGGTTCCAGCACTGGAAATTATTCTAGAATAATGCTCCACTGTTTTTGGACCCAAGTCATAAATCTTGTCTCCCGTTTTTATGTCTCTAACATCCATCTCCATTCTTTGACCATCTTTATCAATTGCAACATCCACAGGAGTTGTGAAAACATCTGGATATTCTCCAATCAAAGCATGGGCTTTTGCAACAACCTCATCTTCTCTTTTGATTCCAAGAGGATATTTTATTCTGGCCTGTGCACGCATAAACACATTACCAATCAATCCTGTTAATAGAATATGATCAGCACGACCATTTTTAATCAGCATTTTAATTGCCTCTAGCCTATCTGGAACCTTTGAACCTCCCAATACAATAACATGCGGTGCCTTTGCAACAGTCATTATCTCATCGAGGTTTCTAACTTCTCTTTCAACAATTCGTCCTGCGCATGCAGGCAAAACATGTGGAAATCCAACTATTGATGGATGTGATCTATGTGCACTTGGGAATGAATCCAATACGCATAGATCAAACAAAGGTGCAAGGCGTTTTACCATGATCGTTTTTGCAGCATCCTCAGGGGAGAATTCATAATTTTCTTCTGCGCACAGTCTAAGATTATCCAAAAGTAGAACATCACCGTTTTGCAAGTTCCGTATCTCTCGTTGTGCAGATTCACCAATCACATCCTCCACATACTTAATTTTTTTATTCAACAGGTTTTCCAATATTGGAACATGTTTGTCCATTCCAGTATAATCATCGTTTCCTACCCTGCCCTGATGAGACGTAATTACCAACTTTGTTTCTTTTAATGCCTTAATTGTTTCAATAGCCTCTTCAATACGTTTAGTTCCAGAAATACTCATGGTATTCATATCAATTGGACAGTTCATATCCACCCTTAGAAAGACGGTTTTGCCCTCAAGAGAAAAGTCATCCAAGGTCAGTACCTTCATAATTTTCCTAAATCATACTTGGTTAAATTCTTTAAGATGATTAGACCCCTTTTGTAGATTATGTTAAAAATGGTGTTAATAAAAAATTAACCTATCCCATAACTCAAGAAAATATATTTTCGGATCCAAATATTGAATAATAAAATAACAAATTTGACGTGAATGACATTATTATTATTTTACAGTTACAGACTTGGCAAGATTTTTTGGATAGTCAGGATCAATACCTTTCTCTAATGCAAGATAATATGCAATAAGCTGTAAGGAAACTATTTCAACTAAAGGATAAAGAGCAGCATCGATCTTTGGAATTTGAATCCAATAGTCATAATTTGGGTTAGGTTTGTCAGAGATTCCTATCACATGGGCATTACGTGCTTTTATTTCATTTACAGTGGACATATTATCTACGTATGAATCATCGTCAGGATTAATTACAACTACATATGCAAATTCATCCATAAGTGCAAGGGGCCCATGTTTGAGTTCACCAGCAGCTATTGCTTCTGAATGAACATACGTAATTTCTTTGATTTTCAAAGCTGCCTCTTTTGCAATAGGGTAATGTATTCCCCTACCAATGACAAAAAGGTTTTTGATGTCTTTAATTTCTTTTACTAGCTTTTGAATTTCAGATATGTCTGATAAAATTGTGCTATATGCATCAGAAATAACTTTAAAATCAACATTGATGCATCCATCACATAATTTATTTACAATTTTGTATAGAATAGCCATTTGTGAAGTAAAGCTTTTTGTTGCAGCAACACCAATTTCGGGTCCACAATTAAGTCCAATTGAGAAAATGGATTCACGTGCAAGTGAGGAGTTTTCAGAGTTTATCATGGAGAGTATCTTGGAGTTTTTCTTTTTGCCAATTGAAACAGCTTCAAGAACGTCTGCACTCTCCCCGCTTTGAGATATTGCAAAAAGAGTGGAATTGGGAATAAGATACTGAGAAGAATATTTTGCCTCACTAGCCATAAGGTGTTCTACTTTTTTTCCCGCAAACCGTGAAAAAAGATATTTTGCAATAACTGCTATGTTATAGCTTGTTCCACTACCTGTAACATACACATAATCTGAATTTTGGATAACATCTGCAATTTTGTCAAGATGTTCTTCGTCATTACCGGCAACAAGAATGGTATCAGGCTGCTCAAAAATTTCTTTTTCAGTAAAATACTTGTGTGATTCCTTGGTTACATTTAGATAGTTTTTTGGAATTGTTTTAACAGTGAATTGTGCGACGCTGCCTTCAAAATTAAAAATCTTGTATTTCTGTTCTTTAATAATTACAAATTGATTGTTTTCAAGATATATTGCTGAAGAAATATTTTCAGGCAACCCTACAACATCACTTGTCAACAATAGATTGACACCATCGACTCCCAGTATTAATGGCTCATGATTCTTTACACCTACCAATTCGCCAGTTTTAAAAAGTGCTACAAATGCATAATGACCTTTTAGTTTTTTTATCGTATTCATTATGGCCTTTTTTACATCATGTGATCTTTCATAGTAAATTTGCAGGAGATTTGGTATGACTTCTGTATCTGTGGAGCTCTTGAAAACTACACCGTGATTGTTTTCCAAATCTTTTCTCAATTCAACATAATTTTCAATAATCCCATTATGTACAACACCAATAGAATTCGTGTTACACATGTGAGGATGTGCATTTTCTCTTGTCACTTTGCCATGTGTAGCCCAACGAGTATGGCCAATGCCAGTAAATCCAGACATTTTGTCGATATCCAAATTACGGTTTACAGCATTGACTTTTCCAACACCTTTCTTTACTGTAATTTCAGACTCATTCTTAACTGCAACACCAACACTGTCATAACCTCGATATTCCATTTTCTTCAAAGATTCAATCAAAGTTGGAGCAATATCATGATCACCTGACAAACCTAAAATTGAACACATAATTCTATATCCTCAAAACATCAGGAACTGCAGTTAATAACCTTATGCTCAAATAGGATATCAGCAAAACCCAACTTGTGAAAACTGGACCAGAACATCAGATCATTGTAGGTTTATGTCAGAAAAGCATGTAAAAACACAGCACATACAGATGTACAAGATCATTTCTTAATTAAACGAACAATCATAAATACGTCAAGAAAAAACCACAGCATGAAAGCAGTAATTTTAACCGGGGGTCTCGGAACAAGGCTTCAACCATACACATTATTCACCCCAAAACCAATGCTCCCTCTTGGAGATAGACCATTACTAGAACATTCAATTAACTGGCTAAAAAAAAATAACATTAAATCAATTGTATTATGCGTGAGTTATCTACGACGAAACATTCAAGAATATTTCCAAGAAGGAAACGATTTTGGGGTAAGCATAGAATATGCCATTTCAGATAAACCATTAGCAACTGCAGGTCAGCTTAAAACAGCAGAAGAATTTATCGATGACACATTTGTTTGCATGTATGGAGATTCAATATTTGATTTTTCACTAAAGAGCATGATCAAGAAACATCAACAAGAAAAAGCATTTGCCACCATGTGCCTTTACGAATACAAATCCCGTTTACCGTATGGAGTAATTGACACCGACAAAAATGATAATATCACAGCATGGAGAGAGAAACCAGAAATCGTGTCAAACATCAACACAGGCTGTTATGTTATGGAGCCAGGAGTATTTCCATTGATTCCAAAAGACATACCTTACGGAATGGACAAGGTAATTGAAAAAGCGATGTCAAAGAAGAAGAAGCTGAGTAGTTTTTCCATTAAAAAAGGATTCACAGACGTAGGCGATATGAAATCATATGAAAAAGCATATGGAGAATTTAAGAAAAAACTAGGTAAGATCTAAATATACAAAATCCACATGTTGAGAAACCAAGTCATCACGTACGGGATATGACGTAAAGGATGAAACACAAAATTTACTCAGCCATCTAAAGATAAACAAAAGAGATATTTTTAATAACACACTAGAAATAATTGCTAAAAAGATTTTATATAATTTCAAAAAAGATTTAATATTTTTTAGTTTTTGATGGTTTTTTTATCATCTTAGATTTTCCAATTTTGGCATTAGCAGATTTTTTTGTCATCTTAGATTTTCCAATTTTGGCATTAGCAGATTTTTTTGTCATCTTAGATTTTTTTTTATTGATCAGTGAATCAGATGCAGACTTTGATTCCAAAACATTACTCTTGTCAGAGGATTGAATTTCATTTTTTAATTTGGATAAATCAGATAAAGATTTTTCTAATTTTTTTTTTATCAGTTCATTTTTTTCAACATTTACAGTGACAGATGGTTCTTCCACATGTTGCTTAGAAGATTCAAATCTAGATTGCAAATATTTTAAATCATTTATTATATTTTTAAAAGGAAGATCATTTGTAACAGACTCAGATTCAACAGAAATTGATTGTTTCAACGATGAATCTTTTTGGTTCAATGAATAAAGAACATGCTCCAACTCGAGGATTTGCTTTTGTAGTTGATCTAGTTTTTCCAGCTGTTCAGGAGTAGCCTCTTCGTCTGCAGGTGCATCCGATGTTTGCGTATCCTCTTCGTCTGCAGGTGCATCCGATGTTTGCGTATCCTCTTCGCGTCTGGACTCCAACTCGAGGATTTGCTTTTGTAGTTGATCTAGTTTTTCCAGCTGTTCAGGAGTAGCCTCTTCGTCTGCAGGTGCATCCGATGTTTGCGTATCCTCTTCGTCTGCAGGTGCATCCGATGTTTGCGTATCCTCTTCGCGTCTGGACTCCAACTCGAGGATTTGCTTTTGTAGTTGATCTAGTTTTTCCAGCTGTTCAGGAGTAGCCTCTTCGTCTGCAGGTGCATCCGATGTGTTTAGCAAAACTTGAGAAGGGTGTTTTATCTTTGCACGAATATTATTTAATGTTTTTACTATGATATTGCGTTCTACGGGTTTTTTTAAATATGAATATAGTCCCTCTTTTTTCCATTCATCTAATTCAAGTCCCTCTTTTTTCCATTCATCATTAGGTCATTAAGATCCATAGAAGAGAAAAGAAGTACGTTTGATTTTTTGAAGACATTGTTTTTTGTAAGAAAAGATAAAATTTGTTTTTCAGTATATCCATCTAAAGGGATATCAATGAAAATAACGGCATATGACTTATTTTTAAGATGTTTTAATCCAGCTTTGAACGTAATTTCAGAAGTGACATCAAACCCTTTTACGGTCAATAATTTATCAAATATGCTCAAAAATGTAGGATTGTTATCAACAATCAAAGCTCTCATTTTTCGTGTACTCGACAACAGGAATTTTAGACTACTGTTATTATTTAATTAACTCATATGGCAGGAGCCAATATTCAAAATCAAATAAGATGTTCAAACTTAGGCAATAAAACGCAATATATTGTAGATTATGTACGTAGTGCACGTAATAATTATTCAAAACAAGACATTTCGATTAAATGAATAGATCATGCAATTCTATCAGGAGGAATAGATTCAAAAAAAAGTACACATAAATCAAGGGAGTAAAAACAACACCCATGAAGATTACAGTTTCTGTCATCAAAGCCGACGTTGGAGGAATCGGAGGCCATACAAGACCAAGTGACGCCCTGATTCAGGCAGTAAGAGACACGGTAAACAATTCAAAACATTTGCTTGTTGATTATTACATCGGATATTGCGGAGATGACGTTCACATCGTCATGTCACATACCCACGGAGTGGACAACAAGGAAATTCACAAGATGGCATGGGATGCGTTCATGGCAGGAACCAATGTCGCAAAGAAGCAGGGACTTTATGGCGCAGGACAGGATCTGCTAAAGGATTCATTCTCAGGAAACATCAAGGGAATGGGTCCCGGAGTCGCAGAAATGGAATTTGAAGAAAGGCAAAACGAGGCATTTACGGTATTTGCAGCAGACAAGACGGAACCAGGGGCATTTAACTATCCAATTTACAGAATGTTCGTAGACGCACTAAGCAATACGGGACTAATCGTAAACACAAACCTTGCAGACGGCGTGATAATCAACGTCATGGATGTTGAGGAAGGCAAAGTCGCAGCAATGGAGCTGTGGAAGGACAAGCCAACTCTGGAAGCGGCATTGATGTATCCAGGAAGATACGTCGTTGATACGGTTACAACCAAGGAAGGAGAGCCAATCCTTGCGGCATCAACTGACAGACTGCACAATATCGCAGGGACGTACGTCGGAAAAGACGATCCAATTTTACTAGTCAGGACCCAAAAGCTGTTCCCGGCAACAGAGGAAGTAGGCAGCGTCTTTAACAATCCTCACTTTGTCGCAGGAAATACGCGTGGAAGTCACAACATGCCATTAATGCCAGTAAAGCTAAACTCAGCTGCAACCATCAACTTTTGCATTCCAATTGTCGAGTCACTGGTATTCAGCATGCATGATGGAAAGTTCACGGGTCCGTTTGACGGATTCTCGACTCCGGACTGGGACTATATCAGGGAGATTGCAACCAAAAAGGCAATCACCATCAGAAGCCAGGGATTCATTCATCCCGCAACGTTGGTTCCATCGGAGCTTGAATATGCGGAAGGATACAAGGCAAGAATGGCAGTACTTGAAGAGAAGATGAAGCCCATTGCAGGTGCCGGAGGAAACGATCCCAGCGGCGCAAAGAAAGAAAACTACGAAGATCCTGATTAAAAAAAATCTTCAATTACAGAAATAGTTAAAAGAAAATAAGCTGTACAGAAAATGTATTATGAGTAGCGTTCAGAAGATCTTTGACTGGAAAACATATATTGTTACAGCGCTCGCAGTAATCTCGTTTTCAAATTTTGTAGTGATATTATTTGGACAAACCATACCAGGAATATTCATAGCATTTTTCAAAATTGCAGGAGAATATTTAATTTTAGGTGCGGTGTGTGGTTTTGCACTCACATGGTTGCTTAAAGCAAAACCTCACAACAAGACTAAAAAATATTCGCTAGTGATCTTTGATGTGTTTGGAGAGAAAAGTCAGATTGAAGATATCAGAACAGAATTCAAAACATTGGATGTAGCATGGAGCTTCATGAAGCAGTATAAAAAATCATATCGTCTGTATAATTTTGCATTAGTTTCGGATTCTCCAAAATCGAGCACTTTAAAATCAGACAAACCAACGATTGTCAAATACATATAGTTTCAAATGAATTATTTGTAAATTAAAATATCCAATTCAAAGCAATAACCAAATGCCATCAACAATACAGAAAACAATTTGAAGATAACTACACATGTCAAAAATAGAAAGATCATGGATTTTACACATACTAACAAAGGTATGACCACATGTCAAAAATTACCAAATCAGATATTAGAATAAAATATGACATGTAAGATTTGTTTTTAATAAATAGCAATAGAGAAGATTTAAGACACAAAATCAGATACAGATGCCAAAAGAGATAAGACGGTAAACGTAGAATGAGTCAGATTTCACGAAACAATGATCATCGTACAGAAAAACACAAGTGCCAACACAACCATCACACATACAAAAGGATACATCTCAAATAGTCAAGTATTTACCATGTTGTGATGACAACATAACATTGAAGATTAGGATATTTCATAACGATGAAGTCATTCGAGTATATCACGCGCCACAGAACGTAGTGGTAAAGCCAGAGGCCAAAAAAGTTGAAATACATGATGTCAACGGAATACGTCTTGAAACGTATGACTTGATTGAAAAAAAATTGTCATGGTTAGAAGCCAAAGACATAGACACTGCAGAAATCATGTTGGATTTGAAAATAAGCAGATAAAGCAACAATCATAAACATCGTAATTTCGTTAATCGGTTAAACATACCAAAGGGTCTGGAAATTCCATCATGTGTTTAGACCTCGACATCAAGTAATAAAATCGTGTAAAAAACACACATAAATTCAGATTTTTATCCAAGACAGACAAAGAACTAGAATGGAATTTTCGATTTTGGCGGATTCGTTTTACAAAATGGAGAGTACCAGAAAAAGGTTGGAACTGACACAACTTCTTGTAGAACTATTTGAGAAATCACCTGACGATGTAATTTCCAAAATTGTGTATCTCATACAAGGCAAACTGAGACCGGATTTTGAAGGAATCGAGATAGGGGTTGCGGAAAAAATTGCGACAAGATCAATATCAAAGTCATCAGGAATCACAATAAAAAAAATCGAAGACGAGTATAGAAAAAGTGGAGATCTAGGACATGCAGCTTCGGTCATACTTGAACAGAAAACACAGACGACATTTCTTGCAGAAGATATCACAGTGGAAAGAGTGTATGAAACGCTGTTCAGGATTGCAAACCTAGAAGGATCTCGCTCGCAAGACATGAAGATGAAATACATATCAAGCCTTCTAAACGATGCAACCCCGCTAGAGGCAAAATATATTTTAAAAATTTTGTTGGGAAGTTTGAGGCTAGGAATTGCGGAAAATACCGTAATGGACGCATTAGCCATAGTGTTTTCAGGAGACAAGAACAACAGAAAAGTTTTGCAGCATGCATACAACGTCTCAAGTGATTTGGGAAAGGTTGCAGAAATAATTGCGACGGACGGCATGAATGGGGTTGAAAAATTTGAGATAATCCTATTTAATCCAATCAGACCCATGCTTGCAGACAGAGTAAAGAGTGCGGAGGAAGCAATAGAAAAATTTGGAAATGAATTTGCAGCGGAATACAAACTAGATGGGGAAAGAGTGCAACTTCACATAAAGGGAAAAGAAGTGGCACTATTTTCCAGAAGTTTGGAAAATATTTCAAGCTACTACCCAGACATCATAGAAAAAATTCCAGATAACATCAAAGCAGAAAACATAATTTTAGAGGCAGAGGCAGTAGCCGTTAACGAGAATACAGGGGAATTTTTACCATTTCAAGAATTGATGCATCGAAGAAGAAAATACAAAATAGAGAAAGCTATGACGCAGTATCCGATAACTGTGAATTTGTTTGATGTTTTGTACTGTAACGGAAAAAGCTGTTTAGAGTTGAGCTATAAAGACAGAAGAGAGAAGTTAGAAAAAAATGTCAGAGAAGACAATTTTACAAAATATATCCCAATGGACATAATTACAAATAAAAATGAGATAGAAGAATTCATGGAAAACAGCATTAACGCAGGAAGCGAAGGACTAATGTTGAAAATGCTGGACAAACCATATCAGGCGGGCTCAAGGGGAAGTCATTGGCTAAAACTAAAACGAGAATATCAAAATGAATTGGGAGATAGTTTGGATCTTGTGGTGATAGGAGGATTCTTTGGAAAAGGCAGAAGGACTGGAAGTTACGGGACGCTCTTGCTAGCAACATATGATGAAGACGAAGATACATTCACCAGCATCTGTAAAGTGGGCACAGGATTTACGGATGAGGATCTGGATCAGATATATCAGATCCTAAATCCAAAAGTCACAATCAAAAAAAATCCACGCATTACAAGTGAAATGGAGGCAGACGTGTGGTTTGAACCAGAATTGGTAATAGAAGTAGTAGCATCAGAAATCACACTCAGTCCAATTCACAAGGCGGCAAAAGATAAAATCAGAAAAGATGCAGGACTGGCTTTGAGATTTCCAAAATTTACCGGAAAGATCAGAATAGAGAAAGATGTAGAAGACGCATCCACAAATGAGGAGGTGATTGCATTGTACAAGGGACAAAAAAAGGTAGCACATGAAAAGAACCTAATGTAATATTGCTTAAAAAATATCAAAGAACATAGAGGATTTAAATTACCTCAGAGTTTTTTAACTTTTGTCATGTATAGCGGAGAGCTTGAAGTTCAAGCAAAAAGAAAGGCCATTGCAGTATTGCAAGACGAAATCAACCGTATCCTCAACGCATCAAGGGAACTAGCAACATTGCCAGATCTCATGATGAAAAAAGATAAGGCAGGGATCAAGAGTACATTAGCACAAATTTCAACCATAGAAGAAGAGGTCGAGAACCTAAGAAGAAAAATCACCCGAGAAGTGGCAGATGTGGGAGGATTAATCATGAACAGAGAAAATCTCCTCAATACAGCATACACGATGGATGAAATTGCAGGTTACATCACAGGTATATCATTCAAGCTTGCAAACGTAAAGATAGCAACGCTAAAGAGCGCAGGACTGGATAAGGACATTACAAAACTGATTGAATTGGTAGTAGATCAAGTTTACAAATTAAACGAAATCATCAGAAGTCTCAATACAAACACTGCCAATGCAATTGAATTAGCTCAAGAGACACAAACGATAGAAAGAGAAATAGACATCAAATACAGACAAGCTACATTAAAACTTCTATCAGAAGTAACAAACGTGAAGGAATTATTGTTGATTAAAGATGTCATTGAAGGAATAGAAGAGATGGCAGACAAGTGTCAAAGAGTTTCGGATTCTTTCATATTGCTAGCATTAAGCTTATAATCAGAAATACACATCATACAATTTATTCTATAATCTGAAAAAGAACGCAATCTAGATAGAGAATTCATATACGCATGAAATTTTAGTCAAATGATGAGATGTGAGTTGGTTGAAAACCGAATCATCGTATGGAATATTGAAGACTCACGTAAGCTCTTCAGTCAAGGATATTATGGAAAACCCATAGGAATTCCAAAACCAAAAATTGAAGAAATTGACGCGCCGTTAATTTTGGATCTTATTGAAGGATTGTATCTATTAGAAAACAAAAGAATATCCATTACAAAGTCAAAACAAAAGATAACTATAGAAAAATTAAATGAGATTTGTAAAAAAGAGGTTCACGAATTTGATAAAAAGTATCTGGTTTACAAAAACTTCAGAGACAAGGGATACATAATAAATCCGGGAATAAAATTTGGTTGTGACTTTGCAGTATATCAAAAAGGCCCAGGAATTGATCATGCACCTTTTCTAATTCAAGTCTATACACGAAGCGAAGCAATCACATCCACAGCAATTGTTCTTGCAGGCAGACTTGCCACTACAGTTAGAAAACAATTTATTCTTGCAATCCCAAAAGGCAAGAACAATGTAGACTTTCTCGCCTTGGATTGGTGGAAAGCTTAAACAGATTTTATGTGACCTGCTATTCTATCATAAATTTCAAAGAGTTCTTTGGTGATTCCAAAAGCGATATGATTGTTCCATTTGCCCCTAATCCTAATAGCCTTATCAGTAGGTTCTACGTATATTGTAGCATCCTTGATGGATTGTCTTGCAATCATTTCGTTTAGTTCGCCATCATCATTTAGTTTTGAGGCAAGGCTTCCAGGACCAGTCCATTGAACTTTTGACACAGTTTTTTCAGCAAAATGACCATTGGTGGTCAGGACAGTTTTTGCAACATAATTCCCATAACTAGATCCAGATTCCTTTCTTACAATAAAATGGGCTTGAAACCTGTCTAAAGCGCCCCATGGAAGTGGATTTGGATCTTGCATATCTATCCCTTTTGAATGATTTGTACAGTGTCAATGTTAGAGTTTTGAATATCAAGACATCCCTTGTTGGTTACCATTCTAGGCGTCTGGGCAAAATATCTACTGTAGTAATCATCATTTTCAACATCATCAGTTCCAATTTCCTTGGAAACAGAGTCAACGCCAATTTCTTTTAGCATTGCACTAAATTTTTCAGGCCATGATTGATAGACAAACGTATCAGATTCGGCATCATGCATTAAAAATCATGAACCATACCCACAAATAAAGATATCAAGAAAAAATCTGAAATAAAGATCAATGGAAATAAATATCATGGAAGTTTCGTGAGTATGTCTATGCTAAAATTTCAAGGTAAAACGGCACTAATTACGGGTAGTGGTACTGGAATAGGTTTAGCCATTGCCACAAAATTTGTTGAAAATGGAGCAAGTGTGATTATCCTTGGAAGAAGAAAAGAAGTGTTAGAAGCAGCAGCAAAACAACTTGAAGGAAAAATTCCTGAAAACAGTGGAGCATCAGTTAGAATTTTTGCAGGAGTTGATGTAGCTGATGAGACTGCAATGAATAACATGTTTGATTCACTAAAAAATGATAACGTTACAGTAGATTACATAATTAACAATGCAGGAGTTTCAGGACCTGTTACATGTTTTGCAAATGCACCACTAGATGAATTCAAAAGTACTATTGCAATACACCTAACAGGCACATTTTGGGGTTCGGTACAAGCACTCAAAGTAATGAAAGAAGGTGGAAAAATTATTACAATTTCAACGTTCTTTACTGAAGAGAGACCATTAGAGCAAAGACCATACAGATTCAGAAGTCCTTACACTGCATCACAAGGTGCAAAGAATAGACTAGCTGAAGCAATGTCATGGGAATTAACAGATAAAGGAATCATATCCATTGCAACAAACCCAGGACCAGTACACTCTGACAGAATTTACAAGACAGTTTATCCAAAAGCTGCATCAGAATTTATGAGAGTCAGTGGTTTTGAAGATCTAAGTCCAACTGAAGTTGAAGAAGCAAAAGATGATTTGTTAGAATGTATACTGGCAGATGGAGTAGACACTGAAGGAATTGCAAAAACAGCAGAAAAATTAGCAAATGGAAAAGATGTTGCCAAATTAACTGAGACATTTACAAGGTTATTAGAACAAATTCAAAAGCTTGCAGGAAAAATTCAAAACAATACATCACATATGATTGCAGATCAAGAGTTTCTAAAACAATCACAAGTTTCAGAATCAGTTCTCAACTTGTGTGATGATGAGATTGCTGCAATACTAAACGGAAAAGTAATTCCAGGAGACAGAGTCTTTTATCCTGTAAGAGCACATATTGGAAATGTAACACCAGGGGTTCATCAACCAGACTTTGGAGGAAAAGCAATTGTATTTACAATTGATGCAACTGACAAGGTAGATGCTGAAAGAGTAGAATTTTTGGCACAACATGTAGAGAAAAACGGAGGAAAGGTTGCATGTTTCATTTCAGAATCAACCCCAAAAGAGATCCAAGAGCAAATTAGTGGAAAATTCCATTCTCACATAGTAGATATTACAAATCCTGATGAGGTTGAAAAGTGGCTAAACACAGCTAAAACAAACATTGGGGACATTCTAGCAATTATTCACTTAACAGGTAAACTTCCAGAAGTTGAAAAATTAACTGAATTAGACAGGGCAGGATGGGACGCACTTACTGCAAAATTCATCTCAACTCCAGCTACTGTAGCACAAAGAGCACTCGAACAGTTTGTACCAGGTGGTGCTAAAGACCCACGGCTTTACAAAGATACAAAAGGTGCAATTATGATAATTGGTCCAGATTTACCAAGTGGGAGAAAAGTTTCAGGAACAAAGAGAGCTCAAGTAGAAGTTTTCAGGGGAGCACTAAGACCATTTACAACTACAGTTAATCAAGAATTAAGTGATGTTCTTAAATCAAAAATTAGAATGTTTACAGTTTTCCCAGGTACTGTAACAGGTGGAGAGCCAAGTAATGAAAAAATTGCAGATGCAATTAATTTCCTTGTGTCAGATGATGCAGCTTCATCAGCAGAAATAGTGTTCTGTGTTGATGAATCAAGGTAAGAATGAAAAAATTTTCAGAACTTAGGGTAGGAGATTCATTTTATTCCACATGCAGCATATCAGATAAAGAGTTAGAAGAATATTTGAAGTTCTCAAGGGTGAAAAACGCATTCTTGAAAGACAAGCAAAAAGGGGGACAGCGATTAGTTTCAGGAAGGGCAATTCTGTCCAGGATGGAAGGTGAATTTACTCGACTAAATCAAATTTATGGAAACGACATAATTTTCCTTGGAACCGACGGAGATTCCGAATGGGAAAACAGGAACACCAGATTTCTCAAACCGTTTTACACGGATCAGGTGTTGAAATTGAAATTTACAGTTTCACAAAAAGAAGACATAGATGAGGAATTTGGAAAAATTGTGATTGAATATGAGGGGACAGCGCAAGATGACGAACTAATCGTGATATCTAAAAAAAATATCTACAGAATCAAGAAAGAGCCTCCAAGGTAGGATGTAAAAAAGACTAGTTACTGATCGTCAATTTCATCATCATTTCTTCGTGATGGCCTTATGGGGATATACAATATCGTCATAAAGATAATTTGTCGAATTGGTATTTAACCAAAACGTAGGAATCATACTTATGCAATCCGAGCAGGGCAAGAAAAAAATCAATTCCCACAATCATAATATCCTTCATGCAAACCCATTCAGAAACAAATAGAAAAAGACGGGAAACTATCGAAATCAGAATCCAAGCAGATTAGAATTTCCAGACATGGAATCCAAAAACATCTTTCCAGCGGCAATTAAGAGTACCGCAGTTACAAGGATTTGCAGATACCTCTCCCTAACATGCAAAGACAGTCTTGCACCAACCAATCCGCCAAAGAAAGAGCCAACAGCCAACAGCCCAGCCTGAAGAAAGTCCGGATGTCCCAAAATGCTATGTACGACAACCCCGGACAGTGATGCAAAAAACAGTATCATCTGGGATGTGGGTGCGGCTTTTTTCATAGCCATTCCCATTCCCACTACCATCAGAGGAACAAAGATTATTCCACCGCCAATTCCAAAAAAGGATGAAATTATTCCTGCAAAGAAACTGGCACATACAGCAAATACTGCCATTTGTTTTGACAAAGTTTTTTCTTTTGTCTCAATTTTCTTTCTTAAGAAAATATAGGCAGATGATGCAATCAATACAAAACCAAACAATATTTTAAAAATATCAGGCGCAACATCTGTCGATACAATAGCACCCAAGACGGTTCCAGGAATTGAGAACATTCCAAGTTTAATACCCAATGAAAAATCAATCCTCTTTTGCCTAGAATATGAAATGGTGGATGCAGTTGCATTACTTAGCGCCGCAAAAAGACTATTGCTTGCAGCAGCGGTGGGAGGAAATCCCAAAAAAGTCAAGATGGGTACTACGATTATTCCTCCCCCTAGTCCAATCATCGAACCCAGAATTCCAGCGACAAATCCCAACAGAACTATCCACAAATGTTCAATCATAATAATTAAAAATCATATGGATATATTGTATATTACATCTTGTGTTAATTTGATATTAGAAATTTCCAAAGATACCCATTTTCATTTGTAGTTATTTCAAGCAACATTGATTTTTCAGTCAAACCGTTAATCGTGGACTTGCTAGTTGGAGACATGTTTTCAAGATGATGCGAATTTGCGGCATCAATCCACATGGCAACAGATTCAAAATTGCCAGGTTTTTTCTCTTCCCAGCAGTCACAAACAATCAGTTTGATCATAGAATTAACGACAATCTTGACATCTTCAAGTTGGGAAACAGAGGCATCGGTTTGAATAACACCGATTACATGCTGAGGAAAAGCGTTACTGCCAACCATCTGTATATTTCCCAGGTATTGATCTTTTGAATCCAGCAATTCCGTAGAGGTGCAGTATTCTATAGAGTCCTGAATCAGAACATCCGAAAAAAATGTACAGTATGTGTCAATAGAAAAGCCGTTTAATTTTAAAGATGATGACATCTTGATGTCAAGTAATTGCAAATCATTCTGCAACTCCTTGTTCGTATCAACATATGATATAGAAAGTGAATTTGACTGGGGTGAAACGCCATCAACGTTATCAGACATCAATGCATATGAAAGCGAAATGATTATTGCCATGGCTGCCACAGACGAAATCAATATCACCTTATTCATCAAAAACTTTGGAAAAATATTCCAACATAAGGCTTTGTAATGTCAGATTGAGATTATGGTCAATACAGAATCTTTTGTGATGTTGTTTTGATCAATGAAGCCAGACGTCACTTCAAGAACGTATTGTGCCTCGCCATCTGGGACGATGCTCTGACAGGTAGTTATCTCCAATGCAGTCTTACATGGCGGGACATCTTTTTCCATGTGAACAATGTTCCCATCAAAGTCAAACCAAATCATGTCCAGAGAAAACTGCATGTTGAGCATCCAAAGCGAATAGAGTCCGGGTTCCTGAAACATAAAAATCATTCCCTGATCTAATGGCAACTGATCTTGAAACATCAATCCCCTAACACGTCTTGGTTCGGTATCGGCAATTTGCACTTCAATTGGGACATCATCCAGCATTATGGTACCACGTGGAAATTCGACTGACTCCAACTTGCTATCGCTTGGAAGAGTCATCATTCCAACAACGCCAATAATTACAGCTGCAATGGTGACAGGAATAAGTGCCTGCGCCCTGGTAGTCATAAATGAATTATGTTCAATCCTTTTAAAAACTAAAGGAGATTACAATACGGACTTCTTAAAGTCACTGATTGACGAGATGGTGCTTTTTGTCTGATGGCCTACATCATGCAACGTTGAGCCATTGTATTTTTTATCAAGATATCTTCCTGCTACTATCATAGGCCCTCCAATCGCACATGTGATGCCAGTGGGTTCTGGAATCCACAGCATCAAGAACCCTACTTTCTGAAGCTTTTTGCCTGGTGCAGATGCCTTTCGCAGTGCACCCAACGAACGTACGGTGTGCTTATCATCAAAACTGGTGATTTCAGAATACAGATCAGCTCTACGTTTAGCGGATTCGGAGAATTTTCTCAGATTATCTAGACGTTCCTTTAGGAGATCAACCATGACATTTTTGATTCAGAAGAAAATAGTTAACAAACAAAGATCAACTACGGTCACATGTAGGTCAACAAAGAGTAACCAAAATCAACTGAAAAGACATCCAATTATACTAGATTCAACGTAGTTACAAAGACATATGAAAATTAAAAATTCTAAAAGATTGGATTCTATCAAGGCCGCACATCAGCTAGAAAGGACTCGCTCAAGTACAAGAAAAGAGGATTACCTGGAAATAATTGCAGAGTTGGTTGAACTAAAAGGGTATGCCACTACGCTTGACATTTCAAGGTACATGCATGTGAGCGCACCCAGCGTTACCAAAATGCTGCAAAGACTAGACGTGAACGGGTTTTTGGAGTATGAAAAATATCACGGCATAAACTTGACAAGCAAAGGAAAACAAATTGCAAAAGGCATCAGGCAAAAGCACGGAATTTTGCTAGAATTTTTTGAGATTTTGGGAGTAGGCTTTGATACAGCAAATCAGGATACCGAAGGAATAGAGCATCACCTGAATCCAAAGACGATAAAGCAGTTGAGAAAATTCATTACCTTTCTCAAGGCAAATCCGAAGATCATAGAGGATTTTAAAAATCTTTGAGGACTATTTGGATGTCATTTTGAGAAGACGAACTGTTAAGGATATTCCTTGCAAGGTCTGAGCGTTTTGGGATTTTGATTTGTCCTTTCTTGCCAATGCGAACAGATGAAACAAATTTTTCATTGACAAGTATATCGGCATGCATTGAAGTGTAATCACGGTCTACAAGAAGGAGCAGAGATGTCTTTGATTCTGAAAAAGAGAACGGAATATCGTTAGACATTGATGAGGACTCTTTGGAGTCTTTCTGTACTACGTCAATGTGCACCTTTAGGAATTTTTCAAGCTCGCTGATGTTTGATCCTCCTCTCCCGATAATGGATGCGATGCATCGTTCTTCTACAGACACCTTGACTCGGTTATCAGAGAGAATCTCAACGTCCACCCCAGGATCATACCGTTTGAAAGTTTCCCTTATCTTATCTTCTGCAAGCTTTTCGATTCCTATCCTGTCTACTTTTTTTCCAACCGGAACAATCACGTTTTCTTCTCCAAACGTGTAGATTTCATGCTCCAAAACATTGTCTTCAAAGTTTCTTATCTCAATCACAGGTCTTGCAAGATCAGACTCTGTCATTCCAGTTGGTACTTTGACTTTTAATTCCAGGTCATAGACCTTTTGAATTGCACCGTCCATCACAAAAACCACAGTGTCCAAAATATTTGGAATTATTCCAAGCTCAATCTTTCCTATGAAACGCTGAATCGCGTCAAGCGGAGAGTTTGCATGAACCACGCCAACCATACCCACCCCGGTTAATCGTAAATCAGCAAACGTGCCAAAGTCCTCCCTTCGCCTTACTTCATCAAAAATTGTATAATCAGGCCTCACTAACAACAAGATGTCCGCAGCATTGTCAAAGCTGCCGTCTAGTTTGCCGTATTGGGTTACTCCAGGATCAACTTGCAAGTCTCGAGGAGACTCGAATGTTTTTACAATTTTCCCCTTGTTATGGTAAAAATTTGCAAGGCCAGACGCAAGGGTGCTTTTTCCTGATCCAGGGGTACCAGAAATCACAATTCCTTCGGCACTGTCAGAAAAGCGCTCCATCAGCTTTTCTGAAACATCATAGTCATCAAGGGACAGGCTAACAATCGGATGAACTATGGTTATCTCAAAGGATTCAGAGAACGGAGGATACGTGATTGCTATCCTGTAATCATCGTGCTGGACAACGGATGCGCCAGTTTTAGATATTTCCAGAGTAGTGGAATCTGAGATGTTTGCAACATCAAGGATTTGAGATGAAATCATTTCGAGATAATCATGGGTAAGAATGTCATCGGCAATCTTAGTCAACAGAAATGCCCCAGGTTTGCCTTTTTTTGCCAATGGAAACTGGTTTTCTTTTAAATGAACACTCATAGTTTCAGAATCAAAGAATTTTAGAAATTCCAAGGATTCTTTTTTAATTTCAGTTTTTAGAAAAACGGTATCTATGCCTTCAGCTTGTGCAACCAGATGTTGCACCCTGTCAGAAGTATAAAGAATTGCATCGTTTTGCTTGGCCATGTCTACAATCAGAGAATCAATTCTTCCACTGCTGGCAAGCTTTACGTCATCAGACGAGGGATGCAAACCAGCCACGACTACATTCAGACCATAGCTGCCAGACAATGATTTGAGTTTTCCAATTCTTTCCAGACCTACAAATCCCTCTTTTCTTTTCTTTGATGCTTGTGATTGCAACTCATCAAAAACGGACTGGGGAATAATAATTTCACAGTTCCTAATTGACCCGGATTCAATCTGAGATACCAGCTTACCGTTAATGATTACGCTTGTATCAGATACAATTTTTGACAAATTTTAAATCAATTTTTGAGTAACCTGATACCCTAAATTGCTTTCTTAAATTTCTCAATCAACCAATACTCACGATTCTGCATGATAAAAGACAAATCTTATCAAAGTTGACAGACAGACATCATTTGCAATTACAAGCAACCATCAGGGCAGATAAAATATGCACAAAATTTTGCTTAAAGAAAACGAACTTTTAGAACTAAAATCTCTCACTCTCTTGAAAAAATGCGGATACTGATAGAAATATCATGGAAAACGAACATCCAAAAAACAAGGAATTTTACGAGAATTGTACCGAGTATTTTGAATTTTTACGCAAAAACGGTTCCCCGGACTATGATTTTGAAGATGAATACTACTTTACCATGCCTGCAATATCAAATCAGTAGACAGCAGAAGATTTACGAACCCCTCAGGATACCATAGCACATGGATTCAATTTTACAGGATCTGGCAGAAAAAGCTGTCAGTTATGCACAGAATTCAGGAGTCCAATACTGCGATGCCAGAGCAGAGCAACAAGAAAAGAAATCGGCACTAATAGAAAACAAGCAGATAGATTATGTCAGAACAAACGACGACAAGGGAATAGGAATCAGGGTTGTAAAAAACGGGATATGGAGTTTTTGCTCAATTACAAATCCCAAATCATTTGATCAAATCAAAGACGCAGTGGACAATTCAATTAAGAGTGTCACACACAATATGAAAAATAAAATTGATCTTTATCCAAACATTGCAAAGAAAGCCAAGATTGATTTTCCAGTTTTGAAAAAGCCCGAACTGGATGAGATAATAAGAATAGGATTAGAATGCAATGAAATCATTTCAAACGTGCCAAGAATTATCAAATCTGTCATCAGTCCATGGTATACAGTTAATTCAAAATACTTTGTAAGCAGCGAAGGTTCAGAAATTCTACAAAATCACACAGACACAATCATCGACATGGTTGCAACAGCACATGAATCCGGACTTACTCAGTCAGCAAACATCATCGAAGGGGGAAGGGGAGGACTGGAACAGATCATTGCAGACAAGAAGGTTTTTGAAAGTGCAAGAGAGATTGCAACAAAGGCATCCGAACTGCTTGATGCAAAACCAGCAAAAGGGGAAGAAGCAACAGTCATAATGAATCCAGACTTTGTATCCTTGCTCACACATGAGATACTTGGACACCCATCTGAAGCAGACAGGGTACTAGGAAAGGAAATGGCATGGGCAGGAGGCGCATGGTGGAAAGGAAAGATCGGAACCAGAATCGGCTCAGAAAACCTAAACGTGTTTGACGATCCCACGATAAATGACAGTCTGGGATGGTATCATTTTGACGATGAGGGCGTAGAAACCAAAAAGACAACGCTTGTCGAAAATGGAATCCTGACCAATCACATGCAAAACAGAGAGACTGCTCAAATATTCAACTCAGAACCGACAGGAAACATGAGGGCGACAAACTATCGATTCATGCCACTTATTCGCATGGCATGCACATGCATAGGTAACGGGAATTGGAACGTCGACGAGATGATAAAGGAGGTCAAGCACGGATACCTAATCTCAAACATGAAAATACCGTCAATTGATATGAAACGATACAACTGGAGCATATCGTGCCAGTATGCGCAAAGAATCGAGAACGGAGAAATCACGGACTTGTTGAGGGACGTAATTGTAATGGGAACGGCTCCCAGATTTTTTGAGTCAATTGATGCTTGTGGAAACGATTTCACAGTCAGGCCAATTACCAATTGTGGCAAAGGGGATCCCATGCAGTCAATGATCATGGGAAACGGTGGACCGACAGTAAGAGGAACTGCCACCGTAAGGAGTGTCAACTGAAATGAGTGCCAAGTTGGAAGCAGTAAGACAAGAAGTCATCGAATGTACAAAGTGCGAGCTCTCAAAGACCAGAATAAAATCAGTTCCAGGCAAAGGGAATTTTAAATCAGACGTGATCTTTGTAGGAGAAGCGCCTGGAAAAAACGAGGATCTGAATGGAGAGCCATTCATCGGAATTGCGGGGAAAAAACTCTCAATGGCACTGGATGAAGCAGGCATTTCAAGAGAGGACGTATACATTACAAACATTGTAAAGTGCAGGCCTCCAAAGAACAGAGTTCCAAATACAACTGAGCGAAGCACGTGTCAGGAATATCTGAAGCAGGAAATATCAATCATCAAACCAAAAATAATTTGCATTCTTGGAAATACTGCGTTCAATTCACTGCTAGGCGGTTCTGAGATCATCAAACATAGAGGCAGAATGGTACGTAAAGAAGAACAGTTGTATTTTCTGACCATTCATCCAGCTGCTACCATTTACAATCAAGAGCTTATCAAGGTTCTAGAAAGTGATATCGTAAAACTGTTTCATCTGATCACAGAAATAAAAGAGGGGAAGGACATTCAGATAGACTTTGACTATTCTAAAACTGAATCATAATGAAATCATTGTCAATATGAAAATTTGATCTTGTCAAATCAATGTGGTTTTGGCTGTGGATCTTCTTCTGTAAAGCGTTGAGGATCCTGTCAACTAGTCAGTACACAAATGAAACAATTCTAAGCGTAACGTTAGGAATAAGACACAGAATGTTGGGCGCAAAGGTGTCTGAGTGATTATTTGAAATGAGATATTATCACGCGAATCTGTTCCAGTACAATCGCCTCAAGTCCTGCAATCTTGTTTTGCAAGTCCGTAACCAATACACCCATATCATGATTGGCTCTTTTTAATTCCACATTCTCGGCAATTATTCTATTGTTTTCCTCGATCAATTGCTTAATCACCATATCCTTTGTCTCTTCTTCAAAGGCAGCGACACATTCACCGTTTACCAATTCATAACTCGCACCACAGATTATTTGAGAATTGTTGTCCGCAGCCCACACGGTACCAACGGCGCCGACAACCATTACCGTAATGCTTGCGATGAGGATTGCCTTCCTCCAGAGTCCCATGATCCTATGCCCGAAAGATCTTACAAAAGGTTAACGCATGAATCTTTTATCTAACAAAATTCCATATTAATAATAAATACATCGTGATTCTCTACAACAATGACTATACTTCCTAGAAAATTTTATTCAAAAGACACGGTTGAAGTTGCAAGAGATCTCTTGGGAAAAAAGATCATTAGAAAAATAGGAAGACGCCAAGTGACAGGAATAATTACAGAGACAGAGGCATACAGGCACCATGATGACCCTGCAAGTCATGCGTATAACAAAATCACAGAAAGAAACAGGATAATGTTTGGGAATGTTGGCTCAGCATATGTTTATTTCACGTACGGAATGCATTTTTGCTTCAATGTTGTTGCAAGAAACACAGATGTTGCGGCAGGTGCCGTACTGATTCGCGCAATCAGACCAGAAAACGGCATCAATATGATGCAAGAAAACAGAGGAACTGTCAATTTGAAGAATCTTGTAAATGGACCTGCAAAACTTACACAGGCTCTTGCAATCACAAAAGAGCACTATGGTTTAGACCTAACAAAAGATTCCATACTGCACATATCAGAAGGAATCAAACCAAAAGAAATAATCACATCTCCAAGAATAGGAATAAAAAAGGCGACGGACAGGTTATGGAATTTTAAAATGCAGAGTTAATCATCCTTGTTATTTTCATCCTTGTTATTTTCATCCTTGTTATTTTCATCCTTGTTATTTTCATCCTTGTTATTTTCATCCTTGTTATTTTCATCCTTGTTATTTTCATCCTTGTTATTTTCATCCAAGGTCCATGGAGCAAACTTACCCATTATTCTCTCCCAATCCAATTTCAACAGGATCACGATGACTGCAGTCATCATCGCTGCAAAAACTGCGATTCCTATGTATACAGGAGTTGCATCGTCAACATTTTCCAAAAACGGCTCTATGAAAGACAATCCTATGTAATGTGAGATGAAGACTATGACATAGCTAAGAATAAGCTTGCCTGCAAGGGTTGCAACGAAGAATCTCTTCGGATTATATTTTGCAAGACCTAGCGGGACAAATATGATATCATCAGGCATCGGCGTTGCCGCGGCAAAAAACGCAGCTGCCGCACCATATTTTTTTACCAGTCTTTCAAAGGGACGCATTCTTTTTCTGGTTTTTGCACTCATGATTTTACGTCCTCCAAAGCTTACAAAGAATATGATTTGTTTTGCAACGGTAGCTGTCACGGCGGATATTAATGCCAAGGCATGCAAGTCGTATTCATTGCCAACAGACATTGTGGCAAGAAACAAGAATCCAGGTAACGGAACAAATGGGACCAGTGAACCAAAGAAATTGATTAGTGCTAGAATTAGATACCCATCATCGGTTGCAAATGGAAGGATATCACCAAATTCCATAAATCAAACTGATTTCTAGGCATTATTTAATCAAATCTTGAACAAAAAACATGCAATTCATTAAAATATCATCTTTTTGGAACTTTGACGTATGGCAAGAAAAGATTTTGAAAAGATTTGTGATGCAATCGCAACCATCAGCCCGTTTATCAGATTTACAGGAGTAATTGGTGAAAGTGGGGAACTGTTGGCATACAAGAGAAGGCCAGATCTAATTCCGCTTCTAAACGAAAAGAATACCCAATACCAGTTCTCCCACATTGCAATGAAGACAGATCTTGAAGGTTTCTTTGACAAGAATCTTGGAGAAATTGAATTTGTCTGGGAAGAAAGGAAGAAAGTTCAGACAATATCCTTTGCGGTCAAGAAACAAAGAGTGTGGATATCAATTGATAAAAAGGTGATCAGATCCGAAGCGCTAAGAATCATAGATTCCTGCTTGCCAATCGTAAAAAAATATTCATGATAAATTGAAATGTCCCTACTGCGAAGTTGATCTGGATTCGTTAAGCATGCCAGGCGGACTGAAACATATTTTAGAACACAAAAAAGAAAGTCAAAAATAATTTATTGTCATTATAAAACAAAAGAACATGGAACAGCCAAGTGAGATTCAAAAGATCGTAGACGAGATTAACTTTAGAGAATCAAATCCTAAAAATTACAATAGAATGAAAGCAGAGGAGTTAAGCAGGGAATTCAGGGATATAATGAGATTCGAGCAAGAGTCATTTAAGAAAATCGAGAGGTTTGAAAAAATTGAAAGGAATGCAGACTTGTCCCAGTACGCCAAAATGATTTGCAAGAACACAGCAGGTAGAGAAATCGCACGGATACAGGAAATCTATTTGAAAAAAATTGACGATGAGTTTCTCAATTCAAAGTAAAGTCATTTTTCGTCTTCGTATAGCCAGCACATCACATAGCCTGATTCGGTCTTGAACTTTGGCGGTAGTTTTTTGCATTTCTCAACTGCCAAAGGGCACCTTTCTATGAATCGGCATTGCGTGGGCGCATCAAGCAGGCTTGGAGGAACGCCCGAAATGTACTTTGGAGCACCCCCGTTCAGCGTGGGAATTGATTCCAATAGTCCCTGAGTGTATGGATGCTTTGGATTTTTGTATATCTGTTGTGCAGAACCAAATTCCACCATCTGCCCACCGTACATTATCCCAATCTTGTCTGCAATTTCAGACAGAACTGCCAAATCGTGCGTGATTAGCATAAAAGATACCCCATCCTTTTTCAGAGACTTGAACAGGTTTACAATCTGGGCCTGGATTAAAACATCCAGTGCGGTAGTGGGTTCATCAGCAATTATTAATTTTGGCTTTAGCAGCAATGCCATTGCGATGATTACCCTCTGCTTCATTCCTCCACTTAGCTCATGTGGATATTTTTTCAGAACGTTCTCATCAAGGCTTACGGATGTTATCGCATCAGAGATCGCATTCTTGAAATCGCCATCAAAATTATGCCGCTTTAAAATTTCGACAAACTGCTCATTTACGGTAAACACTGGATCCAAGGAATTCATTGCGCCCTGAAATATCATCGAGATTTTTTTCCACCTTAACTCATCGTCAAACGTTGAATGTTGCATATCCAAAAGGGAATCGCCGTCAAAGGTAATCTTGCCCTGCACGTTTGCATCAGAAAGCATCCTAATCAGTGACAGGCCCAAAGTGCTCTTTCCACATGCACTCTCTCCTGCGATTCCCAAGGATTCCCCTTCTTCCAGATCAAAATCGACATCGTCAACGGCATAGACGGGACCCTTTGATGAGACATACCTTGAGGACAATCCGTCAACTGTCAGAAATGTCATGATTGAATCAAATCCAAGATAGGATTTTTGTTTTGCACCAAGGGATATAAACAACATTGTCAGAATGAAAAAGTCGATTCAAATGGAACTACCAATCTGCGGCTTTGATGCAAAAAATTCAGTACTATGTCCAAAGTGCGAAAGCAAGGTGGAGTCAGGCGAATTGACAAAGGCAGACATTGATGCATCAATGAACCTGGCAAAGATTGCCAAATCCAACAAGACAATAGACAACTTTACGCTATACTCCTGCAAGGAACTTGACGGGAATTTCATCTTATCATTGGAAAAAGAAGACATTAGGATAATTAGGCAAAGCCGCACGCTGTATCGCACATTGCAAGACGAGTTCAAGGGGAAAATCTGGCTGGTGGAAGCCGACGAGACAGACAAGCGATTCATAGAGGACCTGTTTTTCCCCACCAAGATCCTGTCAATTAACGCAGTATGGGCACCGGGAGGCATCCAAAAGACCAAGGCAGTAATCTCAGGCAAATGGACCCCAAAGTTTCCAATAGACACCGAAAAAGTGGTACAGATAGTCAAGGATGCCCGAAACCTTGACATTGAGATAGAATTCGAGGATAAAAGGTAGCAAAATGGTTTTTGTAAAAACTCACAATATTTCAGAATTAAACGAGGAACTGATCGGAAAGCAGGTGGTTTTGGGAGGATGGATTGAGGATCTTCGAAAACTAGGAAAAATGTCATTTATTACGCTGCGCGACGTGTCAGGAATCTCTCAGGTCATAGTAAAGGGAGAACTAAATGACAATCTTGGCGAGATCAACCGCCAAAGCGTCGTAAGCGTTACGGGAATAGTTCAAGAGACCAAAGCTCGCGACTTTTCATTTGAGGTAAAGGCAGAAAATATAGAAGTGCTTGGAAAAGCGGTTCATCCATTGCCAGTAGATCCAATTGGAAGGATGGAAAGCAACATCGATACGAGACTGAATCATCGTGCGCTTGACATGCGAAACCAAAAGACCGCATCGATTTTCAAGATGCGTCACCACGTGCTTCAATCACTAAGAAAGACCCTATCAGAAAAGAAATTTTTGGAGATCACAACGCCAAAGATCATCGGCAGTGCAAGCGAAGGCGGGGCGGATTTGTTTTCGCTAGAATATTTTGGAAAGACAGCATACCTTGCACAAAGCCCACAGCTTTACAAGGAACAGATGACATTGGGATTGGAAAGGGTCTTTGAGATTTCAAACTTTTACAGAGCAGAAAACTCGCACACGGGACGTCACCTGACAGAGTTTACCAGCATAGACATCGAAGCGGCATTCATGGATTACAACGATGTCATGGACGTTTTAGAATCACTTGTTGTCGCAGTATACAAAGACATTTCTGAGAACTGCAAGAAAGAGCAAGAAGCAATAGAGCACACGATAGAGATACCAACGACCCCGTTTGAGAAAGTAACGTATACGCAATGCATAGAGGAATTAAAAAAGAAAGGCGAGCAGGTGGAATTTGGAGACGACTTGCTTGACTCGCACCTGAGAATCATAGGCAAGAACCATCCAGGATTTTTCTTTTTGACTGACTGGCCGATGAAGCTAAAGCCGTTTTACATCAGGGAAAAAGACGAGGATTCGACACTGTCTCGCTCGTTTGACTTACAGTACGGATTTTTGGAACTTTCCTCAGGAGGAACCAGACTTCACAATCCCGAGATGATAAAGGAAAGACTGAAGGAGCAGAGACTGGATCCGGCCCAGTTCACAGATCATCTCAAGACGTTTGAGTGGGGAATGCCACCGCATGCGGGATGGGGGATGGGACTGGACAGGTTGATGACTACGTTGATTGGAATAGACAACGTTCGCGAGGTAGTCCTGTATCCGCGGGATCCAGATAGGTTAAATCCATAGAGAGGAGATGTAAAAGACATGCCGCTATTCTGCAAACAATGCAACGAGAGAAGATACCCCATATTTCAGCCCACAGAAAATCTCACGCTGTGGCTTTGCGAGAAGTGTGACAACTATGTCGATCCTAAAGACGTAATCATCAGGGAACGTACAAAGTCAGAAAAAGACGAGATGGATGCCAAGATTGACAACTTTAAGAAGACAGTCGTACTGACAGGCGAAAAGATGAAAAGAAGAAAAGGTGTCAATTGATTCTCACTACACATTCAGATTTTTATTGCATCAGGGATTGATCACTCCATGATAGAGCAAAATGATGCGAAAAAGGTGGTAGAAGTGATTGGCAACAACCTAATCGGAGTGTCACATGATTCAAGCAGCTTTGCAAAGCTGCCAGATTCTTTTTGGGGATACTTTGCAAGGGGTCATGACAAGAAGGGAACATTCGGGGTGATTGTTACTTATTCTGAAGAAGGAAAAGACGTAGATGAGCTAATCAAGATGTACGAGGATTGGGCAGCTAAAAACAAAACCAAAGACTCAGATCAGAAGAAATAGCAAAACAATCTATTTTGTCTCTTTGAGCAGCTTGCGATATCCAGCACATTCTTTGCAGATAGGCTTTCCCTTGTATTGAGGATTGCCATCAGTAATTTTTGAAGTTGCTTCAACAATTTTGCAGATACAGCACTTTACCATGATGTTTTGAACTATCAGCATTTAATAAAAATTGATAGACGTTGAAAAGATTTCAAACTGATGTGGTAACAGAAATCACATGGGATCATTTAGATACGATCTTAATTGCCACAAATGGAAAACCAGGATCATTGTTAAATATCATTTGAACGTAGTATTGCTAACGAGAAGCCTTTGTTCTGCGTCGTAGAATGACAGGTTTGGAAAACACATCATGTTAGGAATACGTCCTCTGTTTTGCGTGTTTTCCACGTACCTCGTTGTTTTAAAATTAAAAGATTCCAAATCAAAAGTATGGTTTTCAATGATCCTTCTTTACAAGATACATCTCAGTATCAGATTGCTCATTAATTCCAGAATTTGAACACAATGAAAGAATATGGAGTATTTTTGAGTGAAAGCGATTTTGCAATCTATACTGTTCGATTTGAGAAAACATGTCCAAATGTATGCATATTTTCATTGAGTCACATTAATCGGAACAGGTTCTGCAACAGAGCGCAATAATTGCAAAATCTGATTTTGCGTAAACCATTGACTGTAATATCCAAGCCTGTTCTTAAATGCCAGTTTTTCCCCGTCAAATGAATCCCCATCTATTTGCTTGACCATTTCCTTCATCGGCACATACATCCTAGGAGCAGCGAATGCAAAATCATCACCATTAAACGCAGAAACCATCGCTAGCCCATCTTTTCCTGCCAGCCTTGTCATGCCATCAAAAAATCGTTGTCTCTTAGTTGCATCTATTACTCCAACCGTATTGTACATACACATCATAATCTTCACAGAATCATCGCCATCAAAGAGATCATCTATCTCAGGATTTGTCGTGTCGTATTTTAGAAATGAAACATCGTTTGCATTCATTTCAAATTGCTTATTTTTTGCCAACTGGATCATTGATTCAGAGACATCAAGACCCAAGTAAGATGCAGAATTACCAAATATTTTACGCAGTGCAAACAAGACTCTGCCAGTGCCAGAACCCATGTCGACAATGGTATATGTCACATCGGGCTTCATGATTTTCTTGCAAAGATCACTTGTGATCCTAATCTCTTCTGAGATGTAGCCAGATATCACAGGATCAGAATTCTTCTCCACGTTGTCATCATATTGGGATGACATGTCATTCCAAGCACTGTTATTCATTATCATGCCACATACCCTTTACAGCAGATCTGAAAGTTATTTCATATTTTTAATTTTGTAAAAAAGACTAGTAGCCTTCCTCTCCAGGGAAAAGAAGACACCAATAGTTTGCAGCAGTTTTTGCAGACATCTTTTGCCCAACCTTGCATGGCCCAAATACATTTCCCGCAGCCAATTCTGACTGATAGTTAGGAACCCTCTGAATCTGCTTGACTATTGCGGACGTTACAAAAAAAGAACGTACCTGTTGGCCATTGACATCAAATGTCTCCACGGTATCTATGACGTTATAGTCAGTCATCCCATCTTCTCCAATTGCTTCCTTTGGAGTGTATGGGGAGGGCTTTCCTCTGTTTGTCTTAAAGGCCTTGATATTGATGATTTCGCCTAAAATCTTTCCGATTCCAATCGCTTTGGTTTGTTCTTGCGGCTTGTTGTAATCACCCATATTGATTTGAGTTTGTTTCGTTTCGTTCATTTGTGATTCTGATTACATTGAGAAGAAATTCTAAATGAGTTGTTTCTTTGACTGACTGATAACATCAAGTCAACACTGATTCTATTCATAACTCTAATTTTTTAAGACATACTACTCCATTAGGTGTACCAGGCTCATAAATCATGAAAATTGATATTAGTCCAATAGCAATGGATCGTCATATGAGTACAGCAGCCATCAAGTCATTCATTATTGGTGGTGTGATTATGGCTATGGGCGCGTATTTCCTACTTTCATCAGGATAAAATTTGCTAAGGAAAATTATTTACTCTTCACAGTCCAAATTACCGTCAATTATTCTTGTATCGTCTTCAGAGTTCTCTTCTTCTCTTGTATTGCCCCAGAATCTTCTCAGGGTATTTGATGCGTAAAAATGGTATTTGATCTTATATTTTTGGAACAAAACAAGTTTCAAAAAGAATGCCATAGAATCTATCGTGATGATTTCTAATTATTCTAGATTTATTTAATACCTTAACATAACCGAACTATGGGTGGTTCTGAGAATAGTCTGACAACTAATTTTCAGTTTACAGTAAATTTTGGAGGCGAAAGCACTACTTTTCAAGAAGTGATTCTTCCAGAATCAGAAATTGAAGTCATAGAGTATAGGGATGGTTCGGATGTTTTATCAAATGTAAGAAAAATACCAGGACGTGTAAAATACACGAATCTGATTCTAAAACGTGGTCTGACAAAGTCATCAGAACTATATGATTGGTTCAAGCAAACAAAACAAGGAAGCATTGAAAGAAGAGACATCACAATTAATATTCTAAATAAAGAAAAAGAGCCGTTTGCAACATGGAAATTAAGAAACTGTTGTCCTACAAAATATAATGGTTCAGCACTAAATGCCAAAGGTAATGAGGTTGTGATAGAAACATTAGAAATTGTAACTGAAGATGTACATTTTGAAATAAAATAGATAGGTTGTTTATTTGTTAGATAGTTTTTTTAACATGATAAATTGCTGCAATGTCTTGGTATATTGACAAATCGTGTTGTATTAAATTTTGAAACATTTGCTTTTTCTTGTTTCTAAAAAAAATACGGGCACCTATCAATAGTGGCTGTTTTCCTGCCAAATAGAATTGAAATAAATCTACAAGTATTTTGATTTTCTTTCCCGGAGGTAAAAATTTTAAGGACTGAAAAATTTGAAGTGAAGAAATGTTTTTTGTATTCCTAAAATCTTCTTGTTGAATTTAACTGCTACATCATATGCAGAATCATCTCCTGTGTTTTCAATTACTATGAAAAGTAGCCCATCATCATCATCATCATCATCATCATATTCAAAATCTATTATCACATCAGGATTTTTCTTCGACAGAATACCCAGTGGAATTTTAGGTTTTTTCTCAGACGTCATATTTTTTATTCTTGTTTGAAGTTTTTTTCCTGATTTCAGATTTCTAGTCTCAGATTTTGATTTTCTTTTGGGTTTTAGAATTTTTACCCTGCTTGTGGTTCTTTTTACAGACATTTTGAAGAAAAATTATGATTCAGAAGGCTCTGTTACTGACAAGTCTCTTTCCCACCCCTCATTTTCTAGAGTGATTTTCTCGATTGCAATCGCAAAGGAATTGGCATCAAGGTTGGGCAATGCATCATATTCAGAAATCCAACATCTGTGAATGAGGTATGAAATTACTAACATTCCTGCCTCGTTGAACATTTCAAGAACAATGTCTCTGCGAAAATTCTTCAAAGACATCTCTGAGCCTTTACCTCCACTAAGATTGAAAACTTGATTTGCCCAGTTTTCAAATTCTGTATCATGTGTGACTCCGCGCTCTAATGTGATAGATCCATATTTTGTAAATCCGGGCATTTTTTGTATGTTATTTGAGTTTGCCCCATCTCTGTACTCGATGACTTCGGTACTTCTTTTTAGTGGGGAGATTTTTGAGATTCCTGCAACGTATTTGCCATTCCACTTTATTCTAAACTTAAAGTTCTTGTAAGGATCTGTTCTATGAGTATTTACCGTAAATGATGGCATAACTTTGTGTCAAGTTTGAAGATAATATGCTTTGCTGGGATTCTTTAAGAATAGAGTAAATATTCCGGATTGTAAATACGTTCCACCATTTCCATTCAGATCAAAAACAGATATTCTTTTTCCATCTGGAAAATTTGAAACGTATGTTACACTAGCAGAACTTCAAGCTGGTGAAGGAATTAACTTCTACAGGATTCTTAAAGGTTATCAGTTCATACCTCATTCATTGTTACATTATCCATACCCTCAACCACCCCCAACCAAAATCTCTTCCTATCAGTATTCAGATTGAATTTGAAAAATGCATTACATTTAGGATGATGTTTTAATGCCATTATGCGATAAGGGATTTGAAGAGTTATGACAGAAAATAAAAACCCATGCACAGCCATATTCACTCCCACGAAAAATCAGAGATATCAATGCCTGTTATCTGAGGATCATGAGGAATCTCATATGTGGTTCGTTACATGTGACGGAGAGCACGAAGGCGATTTAATGGAATGACGACAAAAAATAAAGAAAATCACAACGGCACACTTGGACAGTTAAAGGCCATTAGGGAAAAAATGAAAAAACAATTGGAAGAACATTTTCAGGAACTATCAGCGAATCCTACGCCTAAAAGGAGGCAAAAATTAGACCTGAAGGTGGCTATGATGCGAGAAGCACTTGCTGATAATTACAAGATGATGGATAAGGAGAGAAGCAAACATGACAAAAAATAAAGAAAGTGAGATGATTGAGTTTATCGTCAAAGTCAAGTTAGAAAACCCATGTCTTTTCTATTCATTTGCAATAGGTGACGGTAAATATCGTCATCACCCTACGAGGTGTAAACATGAGAAATGAATTACTTTGTCAAATATGTGGTAGGTATTTGACCATTGGGTGCGATTGCGAGTCATTGAAAAAAGAACTATGTGAATTATGCAATAAAGAATTTGATGATTTTGATACGTTACAAAAACATATGTCGAGTTATCATAAGATACAATCAAAATAGATAGTAATCACCAAACCCGTCAAAACAATATTATTAACAAACAGACCATAATGGAGATTGAGATTTGCCCGTAACATCATGAGTACCATTTTTTAAAATTATTTTTGAATTTTTTAGGGAAATTAAAACTCCATAATCTCTCAATAATTTTACATTGTAATGATTCTTTTTTCATCTAAGAGTCAATCAACCTCCAGTTTGGTCTATTACTCTTTGAGTTATTTCAGGAGTAATCCATTCATCCAAGTTTTCATCACATCCTTTTATGCTGAATTCTCGGGTTATTCGATTCAATTCGTTTTGATACTTTCTGTTGATTTTTTCAGATTCTTCAAAAGAGAATTGGTTTGGATTAAGAACATATTGTTTCATGTCATTTCTTGCTTGGATCATTTGATCTGTAAGCATTTCACATTCAGATAGTTCAGGATTCATGTTGATTTTTCCATATTCTTTTTCAAATTCAAAATCTGAGTATCCCCCTCCTCCAATGAAAATCATAAGAATTACTACTGGAATTCCAACACCCATTCCGATGACTAGATCTTTTTTCACATTTATTGTAATGTGATCTTAACGAAAAGCTTTACGACCATAGCACGTTTTCCTTCCCAAAGCGGGGAGATGTCATTTTTCTCAAATGTATTCAGATGTTCTATTTCTCTGGTTCCTAACTTGCCAAGGCCTCTCTGTTTCCATTTGCCATTAAATCGATAGAATCCATTCTGTAGCACAAAGACATCTTCCTCCTCATTATCAAAGGAAAAATTGCCTAATTTTGTTGAATTTACTTCTAGTTTCTTGGTTGTGCAGATAGAATCTGTGGCAAAAGAAACAATATCCCTCTCAATATCATGCTCAGATACAAAGTCATACAGCATCGCCCTAGTCATACCTGTAATTGTACTTGCAACAATAGAGCTGAACAAATTGCCAATTCTATTGCCAACACATTGAACAGTTTTTCAATCATTTTAAGAATATTGTTTCCCAGAAATACAATTGAGTATTAATAAAAACGAATTACTAGTAGGGGTTTTATCTATTTTATTATTTTTTCAAATAGGGGTTTTTGAAACAACTCAAATTGCCAATGCACAATCAGAAATCGTAGTTCCTGATTGGATAAAAGGACTGGGGGAATTTTGGTCTAATGGAGATATATCGGATAAAGAATTTGTAGCTGCAATAGAATATCTAATACAATCAAAGATAATCACCTCTGAAAGGTTATCAATTGTTGATGGAGCCAATATTGATACACAAGATACTGATGAAGAACAGGAAATAGAAATTCCAAGTTGGATTCAAAACAATGCAAAATGGTTTGCAAAGGGAATAATTGCAGATTCAGATTTTGTGTTAGGACTCGAATATATGGTTGAAGAAAAAATAATTCAGTCTCCAAATATTCTGATTATAGATAGTGAGAATGATTCAAATGAAAACACTGTACTAAATAATGATGATACGGTACCGGTTGCAGATTCAGATGGCGATGGGATATTAGATGACGTTGATGCTTGCCCGACCCAAGCTGAGACAGTCAACGAGTTTGAGGATTCAGACGGATGTCCAGACACGGTGCCATTACCAGATAAATCCCTAACCATTTCTAATGTGGACATTGATTGGGAAAACTCTGGATGGGGAGATCAAAATATCTATCTTTCTTGGACGTATTCTATTGATGAAAGTGAATCAGAATTGCCTCCATCAGGCCGTTTTATTATTGAAATGTCAGGAATTGTAACAGATACTGTAAATGCAGAACATGATGATGAAAATAGATACACTGGTGAAATTAATGGTATAGACCCGGGAATTGGAGGAGGCACCATAACAATGGAAATAATTTCGTTTATTGGAGATGAAGGATGGAATTATGTGGGAGATGGAGATAAAACAGATATTGTTATTCCTCCACACACATCTTAAGAATGACTAGATGGTGTTTTTATCTCCTCCATGTTTTAATTTCTAGTCCTACAATCATGGCATTTGCAGATTCATCCAGAGTTGTCATTCCAGTCGAAGAAGATGTTTTTGCAGACAAATCCACTTTCTATAATCCAAGATCACTATCATTGATGACCGGATTTGGTGGAACAAAAACAGAATTTCTTTTGCAAGGTGAGCAAAGTAATCAGAAACCAAGAGTTGTTTCTAATGATGTGTTACCAATAACGACTTATCTCAAATTTGATTTAAACACAATTCCTTCATCAAATCTATTTGAGACGGTGAGTATAGATGATTCCAAGTTGAAATTATTTTTCACATCTCCAGATGATTCTGATGCCACACTCTATGTTTTTACCGTTAGTTATTGCGCAAATAATCAATGGACAGAAGAGAATCTAACTTGGGACGCCCGACCGTGTATGGATGATTTTGAAGCAGTAGATACCATGATAATTAATGAGGATAACATTCCAGGATTTGTAGAATTAGATATTATTGGTGCAATTAGCAAAGTAAAGGAAGAAGGAAAATCCAAGATTACTCTTGCTTTAGACGCACAACCAATTCTTTTTGATATAAAATATGATAAATCCGACATCGGCAAGGTTACCAATTACATACAAGATAATTGGAATAATATTCACAGATCCGATTTTAGTGTAAATAAAGAATCATTAACAAAAGAAACTTTTCAGGGAAAAGTAGATAGAGAATTCAATGGCATATGGAAAGATTATCTTGCTAAAGAATTGTTAAACATGAAGTATGTTGATGTGGGTTTTACTAATGATAAACTCCATTCATTGAAATACTCAGTAACAAATCCTCATGTTTTATTTCTTGCTTCATCAGAATCAGAACAATTAGGACATGCCACTTCACCTACAATCATTGTCAATTACAGTATTGCACCTTCTGTGTTTAATGATTCAATAATTTTTACTGTAACTGTTATTTTGCCCACATTAACCATTGTTATTCCAGTATCCGTTTGGGTGTATAAAAAATCAAAAAAATAATTGTCAATTATTGATTTGTTTACAATTTGTACAAGAAACGCCTCAAACTAAAACAAGAAAACAATTCATTACAGTTACCAATCAAGATAATTCTAAATTCAATCTATGGTAAGACAGGACAAAGTGTTAATCATAAGATAGGCAATCTGTTTAATCCCGTGATTTTTGCATTCATTACGGGTTTTTGTCGTGCCCAACTGTATGATTTTGTGCGTAAGCATGATCTTGAACGAGATGTGGTGTTCTTTGCGACTGATTCTATCTGTATGACCAAGAAATTGGATGTAAATTCAGCCTGTTTGGGCAATTTTTCCTTTGATAATGAGGAGGAAGATGTCTTTGTGCTACAGAATGGATTCTATCGATTTAATGGCAAATGGAAACAGAGAGGCCTTGGCAAGTTAGGAACCAGAGAAATAGAACATCTGAATACATTTGAGAAAGATGGTAGATTATACTATAGTTTCAATATTTTGAGAAATAGTAGGTTAAGATCATCTATACTTCAGGATAAGATATCTGAAATTGGAAAAATAAAATCAGAGATTAGAGAGTTTAATCTGAATGCAGACAGGAAGAGATTTTGGTTGGGAAGAATTGAAAATATGAAAAGCGAGTTAATGAATGAATCAATGCCTTTATTGCTAAATTATTTTAAAAATTGAAATTTCTATTCATCCGCCTATGGACATTTCGACTATTTGAATTATTTCATGTAATAACTCAGGATTTTGTCTGACAAATTGAATTACTCCATTGACAATTTCCGAAGAATTTCCTTTCAGTGATTTTAGAAAATCTTTCACCTCTTTTTTAATTTCTTTAGAAGCTAAACTAGAATCTGCAAATTTGAGAAATGATTTTCTGTTTTCATTTATATGTTCAAATGGTTCTAAAAATAATTTGAATTGAAGAAATCCTTGATCAGTTAAGCGATAGTCTTCACGATATAGTCTTTCTATCAAACCTGCACCCTCCATAGAAAAAAGAACCTCATGAATTTGTCCTATGCTTTGTATTCCTTCTTCTTTTAAAAGAGACGGGACACATATCTGTATTATTTTATTTGGATTGATGGTCTTACCAGTCCATCCGCCCTCCTTAGGTGATGTTGCCAAATATGCTAAAATACGTCTTTCAATTCTTTGGTCATTTCTTAGCACATGCACTACGTACGTTATTACGTAATCAATGTTTTGGATAATTATTTAGACATCTCAAAACATAGCACAAACTCAGTCACAAAAAAGGGGGGTTCTATTTTTAGAGATTATCAGTAATGTGTTTGGTAAACTCCACAGTACTCTTGTCGCCTCCAATGTCCTTGGTCTTAACGCCAGACTTTACCAGATCAAAGATCGTCGATTCCAATTTTGCTCCAACCTCAATGCATTTGGAGTCATTGTGTTTGTTTCCAAGCCAGTCAAGCATCATCTTAATTGACAGTAAAAATGACGACGGATTTGCAATATCTTGTCCTGCAATGTCAAACGCAGCACCGTGCACCGGCTCAAACAATGCAAAGTCATCCCCAATGTTTGCAGCGGGAGCCATTCCCAATCCCCCGACAACTTGAGAGGACTCATCAGATAGGATATCGCCAAACAGATTTGTCGTTACCACCACGTCAAACTTTTGTGGTTGACGAATCAGGTTCATCGCGCATGCGTCAACGTACATTTCCTCAAATTTAATATCAGGATAATTCAAAGACACTTCAGTACACGCTTTTGCAAACAACCCGTCAGTGACTCTCATGACGTTTGACTTGTGAACGCATGTCACTTTTTTCATCATGTTGCGCTGTGTCGCAGATTCAAATGCATATTTTGCGATTCTTTTGGAAGCAGCTTCCGAAATTACTCTCAGTGCAACAGCAGAATCACCCAGGCTGAATTCCTTTCCAATGTAAAGATCCTCGGTGTTCTCTCGTACTATCACCATGTCAATGTCATCACGTAATGCCGGCATGTGAGGATATGATTTTGAAGGCCTGATGTTGGCATAAAGATCAAGCATTCGTCTCAATACAACAATGACATCAGCTGCACTCTCACCTACGGGGGCCTTTAGGCAAACATCAGAATTCTTAATCGCATCAACTGTATCGTCTGGAAGCGCATTTCCGGTTTCAGCCAAGGCCTTGTCTCCTGCGGACAATCTTGCAATATCAAATTTCAAATCCAACCTATCATGGATTGCATTAAGGACGGAAACTGCAGATTCCGATATCTCAGGACCTATTCCGTCACCAGTAATTAATGAAATTTTGTACATAATAACACGATACAAAAAGGGAGATTTTAGGATTTAGATGTGAAGTTACTTGTCCTTGAGCGTCTTTTTGAGCATGATTCGGTTGATTCCGTCAATCACTGCCCGAACGCTTGTAGTTACAATGTCCTCACCTACTGATTTTGATGAGACATGGTTTCCCTGCGCGTCTTCAACGCTGATGGTCACCTCACAAAGTGCAGTGGATCCACCGCTGATTGATGCCAACCCATAATCAGTAATTCGAAGATCCGAAACATTTCCAGTAATCTTTTGAATTGCGTTTAGTGCAGCATCTACAGGACCTACGCCATGATCAGTTCCGACGAATTCCTTTCCGTCAATGTCTAGCTTTACTATCGCATGAGGCGTGGTTCCTATTCCAGTCGATACTGAAAATCCAGTTAGCTTTACAATCCTCTTGATCCCCTTTTCTCCCAAGACATTGCTTGCAATGGACAGCAGTTCCACATCTGTAATTTGCTTTCCCTGATCACCAAGCACCTTGATCTTTTCAAGTATCTGTTGCGATTGATCATCAGTTGTCGTAACGCCAAACTCCTTAAGCATTGCATTCATTCCGTGAATCCCCGCATGCTTTCCTACGCGAAGACTCCTCGTTCGTCCTACCAATTCAGGACTGATGGGCTCGTATGTCAGAGGATTGCTCAACACGCCATGAGTGTGAATTCCAGACTCATGTCCAAACGCATTGTCTCCCACTATTGCCTTGTTTGGCTGAACCTTGATTCCCACTATTTTTGAGATATATCTGGAAGTATCATAGATTAGCTGCGACTTGATGTTGGTTTCGTATCTTTGCTCGTAAGGCAAGCATTGTAATGCCATCGAAAGTTCCTCCAACGATGCGTTTCCTGCACGCTCCCCTATTCCGTTAATCGTCACATGTGCGCATGCAGCTCCGGCATGAATTCCAGCCAACGCGTTTGCAACAGCCAATCCAAAGTCATTGTGACAGTGCACGCTAACAGGGAGTTTTGTCGCCTCTATTGTGTCACGGGTCAATTCTGCCATGTATTCAGGAGTAGAATATCCGACGGTATCAGGAATGTTTACCCTGTCAGCCTTTGCTTTGGCAACCTCGCCAAACACCTTTTTCAGATATTCCCTGTCAGTACGCGTGGCATCTTCAGCTGAAAATTCAACTTGCAATCCTCGAGACTTTCCATACTCTACTGCCTCGATTGCCTTTGAAAGTGCCTGCTCTCGAGTCATTCGGAGCTTGTGTTCTAGGTGAATGTCAGAGGTTGCGATAAATGTGTGAATGTAGTTTAGTCCCGCATCAACTGCCGCATCAATGTCTTTCTTTATCGTCCTAGTCAATCCCGCAATCTCACAAGACAATCCTTCATCGGTGATCATCTTTACTGCCTTGAATTCACCTTCAGAGATTACTGGGAATCCAGCTTCGATTGCATCGACGCCTAACGCGTCAAGCTTTTTTGCAATTGATAATTTTTGATCTGGGGATAGGGAAACCCCGATGGTTTGCTCTCCGTCCCTCAGAGTGGTATCAAATATTCGAACATTCATGCCCCACTCCTTTGCAAGGCTGCAACGCCGGTTCTTGCAACGTCGATTATTCCAAATGGTTTTGCCAATTCCTCAAATGCTTTGATCTGATCAGGGGTTGCAGTAAGCTCCACCATAAGAGAATCAGACTTTACATCATGGACTTTTCCCCCATATGCGTTTGCCAACTTGTTGACTTCCATGCTATCATTAGCATTACTCAGTTTTATCTTAAAGAGGCAAAGTTCACGAAACACTGTCTTTTGTTCATCCAAACGCTCAACCTTTACGGTGTCAATCATTTTATCGAGTTGCTTTACCACCTGATCAATTTGTTTTTCATCACCATATGTGGTAATTGTCATTTTAGAATAGTCAGGATTTTCAGTAATTCCTACAGAAATACTATCAATGTTGAAATTTCTTGCCCTAAACAAATGAGTGACCTTGAATAGAATTCCAGGTTTGTTTTCAACTAGGATAGAAAGTATTGCCCACATCACAAATCACCTAAGATGGTAAGATCATGTCCGATAGCGAAGTTCCAGGAGCTACAAATGGCAATACGTCTTCCTCAGGATCAATCGGAATGTCAATGACTGTTGCAACGTCGCTGCTCAATGCATTCTTGATTGCCTTGTCAAGCTCATCCATTGACTGTGCACGAATTCCTTGCGCACCGTAAGACTCTGCTAGTTTAACATAATCAGGACAACTGTGCTGCTCTACGCCAATCATTCTTCTATTATAGAAGGTTCTTTGCCATTGGGCCACCATTCCCAATATGGAATTGTTTAGTATAAACACGATTACCGGGATATCCTCCAATACAGCCGTTGCAAGAGAGTTTTCAGTCATGCTAAAGCTTCCATCACCTGCAATATCTACCACAGGAACGTCAGGTTTTGCAACTTTGGCACCAATAGCAGCTGGGAAGCCCCAACCCATGGTACCGAGTCCGGTGGAACTGAAGAAAGTGCCGGGCTGAATAACGTCATAAAATAATGATGCCCACATCTGATGTTGTCCCACCTCAGTAGTTATGATTGATTCCTTTGGTAGCAATTCACGGAGTTTACGTAGAATTTTTGCTGCACCCATTTCACCAGGATGGAGCTTCAAGTTTTCTTTCCAGTAATCTTTTGTTTCTTTGACATGCTTTAGCCAAGGGGTTTCGTCAGTCTTTTTGATTGCCTTTTGCAAAAGTAACTTTACCATCACTCTGAGGTTTACCTTTACATCACCGACAACTGCAAGCTGAGCATTTTGATTCTTGCCAATCTCTGCAGGATCAACATCCATATGAATAATTTTTAAACGCTTTTCAAAAGCCTCAAAGGTTCCGACAGACCTGTCAGAAAATCGGGTTCCAATTGCCAAAACGCAGTCAGCTTCGGCCATCATTTTGTTGGCTTCTGCATGCCCATGCATTCCAATTGGACCCAATGACAAAGGATGATTTTCAGGAAACGCGCCCTTTCCTTTGAAAGTAGTAACCACGGGAAGCATAAGAGTCTCGGCAACCGCTTGCAATTCAGCAAATGCCGATGAGATGATGGTACCGCCACCAGCTAGGATAATGGGTTTTTCAGCATGAAGTAACATGTCAATTGCCCTTTCAACATTGACAACGTCAGGATCAGCCCAAGGATGATATCCCTGAATTTTAAATTCGTATAGAAAATCCATTTGCGCCTCATTAATTTGGACATCCTTTGGAATGTCAATTAATACAGGTCCAGGTCTGCCGCTTTCTGCAATGAAAAATCCTTTTTTTACAACTTCGGGGATCTCGGCAGCCGAACGTGGTTGAAACGCATATTTTACAACTGGATTTGCCATTCCGATAATATCACTTTCTTGAAACGCATCCTTGCCTATCATGTTGACAGGAACCTGTCCTGTCACTGCAATCATAGGTGCAGAATCAGCTTGCGCAGTTGCAATTCCAGTCAAAATGTTTGTAGCTCCAGGACCGGAAGTGGCAAAGCAAACGCCTGGTTTTCTGCTCACCCTTCCAAACCCATCGGCCATATGTGCAGCTGATTGCTCGTGTCGTGCCAAGATATGTCGGATATCGCAACGGGCAAATTCATCATACATTGGAAGATTTGAACCTCCAGGTAACCCAAATACTTGCTTGACGCCTTCTTTTTCCATAGCCGTCATCAAGGCCTTTGCACCTGTCATAGTTTCCATTTTATTCATCAAATCTCATTCCATAATTTTAATCATGTAAGTTTTGGACACACTAAAGCAGAAAAACAACTGACAAATCTTTGCCAAACGTTCCAAAAAATTTTGTATCCATCTAAATCATGAAAAATATCAATTCCCAACTAATAAAGATTCTCTAAAAAACAACTAGTGATTTGCATCATACGAATGCAGAAGACTTAAACTGATAATTTTCATATTTTGAATTGGTTATTTTGAATGACAGCGAAGAGATCATCAAAGTTATAGAAACGTTGTTTCAGTCTGGAGTGACAAAAGATCTGTCAAAACTCAGGGACATCCATCTTAATGATTCAAAGTTTTCCAGCTTTAGCGACTTGCCCCCATACGATCTAAAGGACTATCAAACAACAATTGAGCTTGAGGAACTGCGATTCATTAGCATATCAGACTATTCCTATGAAATAAGAAATCCAAAAATTAGTTTATTTGGAAATACCGCAGTTGTAGCATTGGAACTAATTCAGAAGGGAATGTTGGTGGATACCAAATCATACACAGGAGAGTATATGAAAATTACCGGACGTGCGACATTTGTACTGGTAAAACAGCCAACATGGAAAATTGCACACATTCACCTATCAAAAATTGACGTGTGATTTTATTTTTTAGTATCCTGTGGTTTGTTTGATGAATCAGTTGTAGATGGGTTTGGTTTGTTTGATGAATCAGTTGTAGATGGGTTTGGTTTGTTTGATTTCTTCTGATTAGGATTGTTTGGTTTGTTTGATTTCTTCTGATTAGGATTGTTTGGTTTGTTTGATTTCTTCTGATTAGGATTGTTTGGTTTGTTTGATTTCTTCTGATTAGGATTGTTTGGTTTGTTTGATTTCTTCTGATTAGGATTCTTCTTAGATTTGTTTGAATCATTTGCGGCCAATTTTTTGTAAAGATTGTAGGCCTGTTCAACGTTTGAATTGTTATGAATTATGGATCTTGCTGCCTGAATCATCGCAACGGGATGTTCTGATTGCCAGATGTTTCTACCCATGTCAACCCCGACAGCGCCTGCCTTGATTGAATTGTATGTTAATTGCAATGCATCACGCTCAGGAATCTTCTTCCCGCCTGCAACAATGATTGGAACCGGGCAGGATTGAACGACCTTTTCAAAATCGTCACAATAGTATGTTTTGACAATGTGTGCACCCTGCTCAGCTGCAACCCTGCACGCCAAAGAAAGATACCTTGCATCCTTTCCCAATTCCTTGCCAACTGCGGTGACTGCCAAAACAGGAATTCCATATTTTTCAGCCTCGTTGACCAGTTTACCCAGATTAACTATAGTTTGATATTCATATTTTGAACCAACAAAAATGGACATTGCAACGGCGCTTGCATTTAGCCTGATTGCATCCTCAATGGAGACAGTGATGTCTTCTTGAGACAAGTCATCGCCAATGATGCTTGAGCCTCCAGATACGCGTAGTACCATAGGGGTATCAGAAGTTGCAGAAACAGACGTTCTTTGAACGCCCCTGGTAACCATCAAAGAGTCGCAATATTTCAAAATAGGGGCAATGACTTTTTTTGGATTCTCCAGTTTTTCAGTTGGACCAAGAAAGTATCCATGGTCTACTGCCAACATTAGTGCGCGATTATTGTGAGGTTTGATTATTCTAGAAATCCTGTTTTGCAATCCCCAGTCCATATCTCTTCGATTTTGAAGCAATGAAAATCCCTTCTTAAGCCTTTCTCATTTTGTAATGATAATTTTCATCGCATTGTCACCACTTCGCGCATGATCAAATGCCTTTTGAGTATCAGAAATAGTATAGGTATGAGTAATCAATTGCTTGACGTCAATTTTTGAAGATTTCAAAAGATCAAGTGCTTCTTTGGTATCCTTGTCAGATGCAGCATAGCTTGTGACCAAAGTAATCTCTTTGGAGTATATTTTACTCATGTCGACATTTATCATTGCACCCTTTGAAGGAACCCCAAACATCATTACGGCTCCGCCCTTTCGCACCATGTCTATTGCATCCTCCAATGCCCCGAGGCTGCTCGTAGCAACTATTGCCACATCGACTCCCCTTCCATCAGTATGATCAAGAATCTTTTGCTTTCTATTCTCGTCTGCAGAGTGTATGGACTCAGTGATGTTGAATTTTTTTGCAAAATCCAATCTGAATTCATTGATGTCAAAACAGAATATTTTTGAAAATTTCTTGGCCTGTGCAAGCATCACATGCATCATTCCCGTAGGCCCCACACCGAAGATGGCCGCAGAATCCCCTTCACTGTACGTGTACTTGGTCCAAGACCGGACACAGCATGCCAGCGGTTCAATCATTGCAGCTTCCGGATAGCTGACAGAATCAGGAATTTTTAGAACTCCACCATGTGAGACATTCCATTCTGGAACCACATATTCCTCTGAAAGGCCACATGGAGACAGGTTTGTTTCAGAATATTTTTTGCACATTGTTTCGTTTCCGTGAAGACACAAATGACAATCATAACAAGGAACATGGTGATGGGTGAATACTCGGTCACCATTTTTGAATTCAGTTACATCAGAACCAACATCTATTATAATTCCAGATGGTTCATGACCCAGACGCATCGACGGTTGCCCATAATTTCCAAACACCTTTTCCAAATCAGATCCGCAAATCCCACAAGCCTGCATCTGCACCAAGACATCGCCGGATCCTATCTTAGGATTTTGTGTTTCATCAACAGAAATTACTGATGGTTCCCTGACAGATGCGGTTTTCATGGTACAGCATTAAAAATTTGATTATAAGAAGATTATACGCCGAGGATTTTCTTCAACATTACCCTATAGTCAATTTCGGTCTTTTCGCTTCCAGTTGCAGGCAAAGCAAACACCAAGGTGGATTTCTCAGCCCTGAGATCAGTTAGCTCGTCATTAATGGATTCCGTAATGTCATCACTTATCAAAACAAGACCAACATCAGAATCATCAGTAAGCATCCTAATTTCAGCCAAAGCCTTTTGAGGATCGTCATAAATTTTTCCAGGAATTCCGGCTAGTTGAAAACTGGTTACAAAGGATTTGCTGCCGACAGTAAAGATTTTCACAGTTGATAATTTTTTTTGTTCTAATTTAACCCTTTTTGGAGGCAACAGATCAGGAAAGATTGATTTAGTTTGAAAAACCAGCAGACTTATGGCAGAAATTGACACTCAAAAAGACGTCTATTTGTTCCTGCATGGAAAAATGGATCTTAAAGAGAAAGCAACAAACGCATTGACTGCGAAAGGATTTGCAGCAGACAAGATCACCATGGCCCTACCAACCAAGGTTGGCAGCGTTGGAGACTATATGGCAATGCTATGGATGCCCCCAAACCCGGATCACATAAAGATTCAGCAGATTACCAAAGTCGAAGAGGTTGAACCTGAAGGAATGATCGGTCTATGGAAGGGAGTCTCAACAGACGACATAGATACAGCGCCACTAGAATAAGCTAGCTGAAACCAGCACCAAAATCAGTGCCTTTTTCTATTACACCGCTTGAATCAGAATTTTTTAGTTTTCTATACAGTAGCGTTTCATAAACCAACTTCATTGCATCATCATCATCAAGATTGCAGTCCTCTTTGATTTGATTTTTGTATTTTTCCAATTTTGTTACATCTTGCTCGTCAAAAGATATGTCGTCATGGAGCATCAAATTTGCAATTTTTTCAATTTCTAAATTTTGCTCGTCATCATCCATGTCGTTGTAAGAAATTTCTAGTTATTAACATGTTCGAATAACTGACAATCACAAATCCGAAATAATTCCAGAAAGAAAATCAGAAAATTCATCATCAGCAAAAATAATCTTCTCAACACGGTTCTCTTTTATCGCAAGATGTGCAGACTCTAGATGATAGCAAATGGTTTTCCCGTTTAGTTTTCCAAAATAGAATCCAGGACAAGAGCAATAGATGCTGTCAGGATCAACCCAATGCTCATTGTTCTTTCCCACAACGGTCCAGATTTTTCTTTTGGAGGGCTCAAACACGTGCAGCTTCACGCGTTTCTCAGAAACCATAGTTTGAATGCGGTCCAAGTCTTTGCTCACAAGGATTTAATCAGATATGTACGGTATAACTTTGATGCCGCAGACAAGAATAGTTCCGACAAAACCAGTCTTGGTTTTGGAAGGCAAAAAAAAGAGCATTGTAGTTGCAGATATCCACATAGGGTTTGAAAACAGCATGGCATCAAACGAGATCTTCATAGGCAAGAACTCGACGACAAACGAATCAATTCGAGAGCTGACAGAAATAATAGATTTGGAAAAACCTGATTCGATAATACTGTTGGGAGACGTCAAGTCAAGCATAAAAAACATTACAAGAAGCGAGTGGGACGAGGTTCCGCTATTTTTTAAAAAGATCAGAGAGAAATGCGATGTGATACTGGTTCCAGGAAACCATGATGCAAATATTCAGAAGCTCGTGCCAGACAACATCTCAATGATCAGCTCAACTGGAATGGTCGAGGAGAACATACTGTTTACACATGGGCATGTGATGCCATCAGAGAACTTTTCACATGTAGATAAGATAATCATGGGCCATCTTCATCCAGTGTTTTTTCAGGAAGGCTCCATAATCAACGGCCAGAGGGTATGGGTCTCAATCAAGACAGAGAAGGAAAATATATTTCCAAACAAAGTAGGAGAAATAGAAATAACGATTTTGCCTTCCTTTAACAGGTACTTTTACGCAACGCACAGAAGGCGGTACAGAAAATCAATATCCCCCATAATCAACAGGATTAAGACGGTATCCAAAGCAAAAATCATCACATTGGATGGAACCATCATAGGAAATGAATCGAATCTTGATCAAGTGATTTGATCAGGCATGCTTGGCATCATCTTTCTTTTGACACGAGTAATTTTATCAAATGACAGGAAAATGCATTCACGGCAATTTTCAAATGCCTATTTTTACAAAGCTTTTCTCATCATTGCTTTTCAAAAAAGGAAAGCAAAATTCATGATGGCAAAAAAATGGGCAATGCTAAAAATTGATCACGTCAATGCAAGTCTTGTAAAATGATTTCAAAAAGTTCGACGTTGCTTGCAATCAGTCATATTTGTCATATGGCTCAATTGGTTCTTTTGTAGTCTCATTGTCTCTACGCCACTCCAATGTTTTTACAAACGAATCGGCCAACTCAATAGTTGTAAGAACAGGGATTCCCAATTCGAGGGATTTTCGTCGAATTTGAAATTCGTCATCAAGCATTCCGACATATTTTTCCAGCGTGGACGTGCTTGGAATGTTTATGATAAAGTCAATCTTTCTTTCGTACAAAAGATCTGAAATGTTTGGTTTTCTTTCAGGTTCTGAAATCTTATGAACGATTTCAACTTGTCCTACCTTTTCCTCAAAAAATTCCGCGGTATGCTCAGTTGCAAGAATCTTGAACCCAAGTTGCTTGAGTTTTCCAATTGTAGGCAGCAGCTTTTCCTTGTTTTGAGCACCGCCAACTGTGACAAGGGCAGTCCCTTTGTCAGGAAGGTTATACCCAACTGATGTCAATCCCTTTGACAACGCGTCATAGAAGCTGTTTCCAAAGCACGCAGCCTCGCCAGTGGACTGCATCTCGACGCCCAATCTTATATCGGCACCCTCCAGCTGCATAAAGGAGAACTGAGGCACCTTTATCCCATAGTTTGGAATCTTTTGCCACTTGTTTTCAGGGATTTTGGGCAACGGCTTGTCCAAAATGGCCTTAGCTGCAAGTGCAATCAGATTTGTCTTTACCAGTTTTGATACGAATGGCATTGAACGTGATGCCCTGATGTTTAGCTCTATCACATAGACATGATCATCGTTGATCAGAAATTGCAGGTTAAACGGTCCCTTGACATTAAACGTCAGCGCAATCTTTTTAGAGTATTCGTTTATCGTTTCAATGATTTTGTTATTCAAACGCCAAGGCGGAATGACCATCATGGCATCCCCGGAATGAACGCCAGCACTGTCAATGTGTTCGACAATTGCCCCAATGACAACTTCCTTTCCATTGCTGATGCCATCCACATCAACCTCAAGCGAATTTAGCATGAACTTTGATATCACGACGGGATGATCAGGTGATACGTCAGTTGCATCCTTGACATATGTTTTCAATTCTTCTTGAGACCAAACGACCTTCATTGCCGCACCAGACAAAACATACGAAGGCCTGACGATTACGGGAAACTCTACTTCCTGTGCAAATGATTTTGCCTCGTTTAGATTTGTAAACGCCTGCCATCGAGGCTGCTGTATGTGCAGCTTGTCCAGTTCTGCACTGAACTTCGAACGGTCTTCTGCCCTGTCAACATCAACAGCACTTGTTCCCAGAATGTTTACCCCATGTTGTGCAAGACCGGGAGTGAGATTGTTTGCGGTTTGCCCGCCGACACATGTGATGATGCCTTTGGGATGTTCAAACTCTGTAATATCCAGTATTCTTTCTTGAGTCAATTCTTCAAAGTATAACCTCGTACAGATATCATAATCTGTGGAAACTGTTTCAGGATTGCAATTTACGACAGAGACGCTTTTTGCTCCGTTTTCTTGCAGTCCCCATACCATGTTTACAGTGCCCCAGTCAAATTCTACACTGCTTCCAATTCTGTACGGTCCAGCCCCTAGTACGACAATTCCTTTTTCATCTTGCGGAATTACCACGTCATTTGAGTTTCCGCCATATGTCAAGTAGAGGTAGTTAGTCACCGCAGGCCACTCTGCAGCCAGGGTGTCAATCTGCTTTACAGCCGGAATTATGCCTAGTTTCTTTCGCAAGGTACGAATTTCATCAGGAGTCTGGTCTTTTGCTCGGGCAATTTGCTTGTCTGCAAATCCCATTTTCTTGGCTTCTCGAAGAAGAGATTCGTCAAGTTCCAAACTTTTTAGCCTTTCTTCGACGTTTACAATATTCTTAATTTTTTCTATGAACCATGGATCCACAGTGGAAAGTTGGTAAATTCGCTCAACTGAGATTCCCATCTTTAACGCAACTGCAACGGCATACAGAATTTGATCATCATGGTGAGACAGAGCGTATTCGATCTCTTCCTCGGTGTATGTCTTATTGTCTGCGCGATTCAAGACCAACCCGTCATTTCCAATATCCAGCATTCGAATCGCCTTTTGAAATGACTCCTCGAATGTTCTGCCAACTGCCATTACCTCTCCAACTGACTTCATGGTAGGTCCCAACCTTCTATTTACAAGCTCAAACTTTTCAAAATCCCATCTAGGATGTTTGCATACGATGTAGTCAAGGGATGGCTCAAAGCATGCCGTCGTGTTTTTCGTTATCCTGTTTACAAGCTCTGACAAATTGTAACCCAGACCAATTTTTGCGGACATGTATGCCAACGGATATCCAGTAGCCTTGCTTGCCAGTGCAGATGAACGTGAAAGTCTCGGATTGATTTCTATTGCAACGTATCTGTCAGAATCAGGAGCAAGGGCATATTGTATATTGCATTCGCCAACAATCCCGACGTGCTTTGTTGCACGCAATGCGGCAGAACGCAACATGTGGTATTCGTGGTTGTCAATGGTCTGCGATGGGGCAACGACAATGTTGTCGCCGGTATGGGCTTTCATAGAAAGAACGTTTTCCATGTTGCAGACAATCACGTTATTTCCGTCATAGTCCTGCATCACCTCATATTCGATCTGTTTCCAATGTCCGATGTATTCCTCAACTAGTACCTGGCCTACAAGACTTGCCTTGATACCGCGCTCCACGATTTCATGTAGCTCAATCTCATTGTATGCAACGCCTCCACCTCGGCCTCCAAGGGTGTATGCTACTCTAATGATTACGGGATATGACAGTTCTTCTGCTGCCCTTTTTGCATCCTCAAAATTGGTAACGGTGCTGCTCTTTAGAACTGGCATGCCGCATTCCTTCATGGAATCCTTGAAGAGCTGCCTATCCTCAGTTCTCTTGATTCCTGGAATCTGAGTTCCAAGCACGTTTACACCATATTTTTTGAGAATTCCAGAATCCTCCAGATTGACCCCGCAGTTAAGAGCGGTCTGTCCCCCATAGGCCAGCATGATTCCGTCTGGTCTTTCTTTTTCGATAATGGATTCCACATACTCTGCATTCACAGGAAGCAGATACACCTGATCGGCAAACCTGGTATCAGTCTGAATGGTAGCAACGTTTGGATTGATTAAGACACTGTTGATTCCATCTTCATGTATGGCCTTGAGGCACTGGCTTCCGGAGTAGTCAAATTAGCGGTCGTTTTTAGCGACTCTCGCCGGCTTCTCCAATTTTTATTGCCCCACTTCCAAGTACAAGAATTTTTTTTAACGATTCATTCTTTGGCAGATGTTCCTCCCTCCATAAGGTGCTTGAGCTCTTCAAAGACGAACTTGCAATCATAAGGACCGGGTGCGGCTTCGGGATGAAACTGCACTGCAACACAATTTTGTTTTTTGTGTTTTATTCCTTCGACTGTTTTGTCGTCTGCATTTGTAAACCATAAATCAAAGTCAGATTTTTCAAGAGATTCGGGAGTTATTCCGTATCCGTGATTCTGACTCGTAACGTATACCTGATTGTTTTCTAGGTTAACGCAGGGTTTGTTTTGTCCCCTGTGTCCATACTTTAGCTTGTAAGTCTCAGTATTTCCAGCGATTCCTATAATCTGAGCACCCAAGCAGATTCCCAATGTTGGCACGTTGTTTTCAATCAGCTTTTTGGCAGTATCAATTGTGTCAGGACATTTTTGAGGATCACCAGGACCGCTACTCAGCACGACTCCCGCAGGATCGTAAGACATTATTTTATCAAAAGGAGTATTCCACGGAACCAGTATCGCATTGTAACCAATCTCGCGAATGTTTCTCAAGATTGCATTTTTTGCACCGGTGTCAATAACTACAACTGACTTTTCATCCTGTCCAAATACCTGCTCATGTTTTGTGGATACGACGTCCATGAACTGTTCAGAATCATAATGAGTGGCAGACTGGAGCTTAGACTTTATTTTTTCAACATCAATTTCAGAATCAGAAACCACCAATGCGGCCATCATTACACCGCCTGTTCGAAGTTTCTTTGTCAGCTCACGGGTATCAATTCCAGAGATTCCAGGTATCTTTTCGTTGTAAAGCCACTCATCAAGGGTCATCAGAAGATTCCAGTGACTTGCAGTCAATGACAACTCATGAACCACCAATCCGCGAGTTTGTATTTTATCAGATTCAAAGAACTTTGGAATTCCATCCTCATCCTTAATTGAAGGATCCGGAACTCCATAGTTTCCAACCAGAGGATATGTCAGTGTCAGGATTTGGCCGTTATAGGATGGATCAGTAAGGGCCTCAGTATATCCTACCATGCCAGTATTGAATACGATTTCCCCAAATACGGTAGTAGAATAACCAAAACCTTCGCCATCAAGAACTGAGCCATCATCAAAAATTAGTTTTCCAAATTTTTTTGCGTGACTTGATTTCTTTGTAGTAATTGTGACCCTCGTTGAGTCCAAATTATTATGAATTTAAGTTTATGCGCATTGAAAATTTCTAAAAACTGATCGCATTGATTGTAATACTCTCAGAGGGCTTGGAACTCGTCGCTCCACTTGTGATAAGCCCGGATCATTTCATTTGAAACGCTGGGTTTTCTTCTTGCCATGATATCCTTGAAATCTGAAGTAGTGAGCTCTCTTGGCTGTATAGGAGTCTCGCCTTCCACTGGTTCATGATAGTCAGGTGCATTGAAAATTTCATGTACGGTCTTGATTTGTGCTGCCTGACAGACATCCTTGATGTCACTTGCACTATAGCCATCAAACATTTTTGCCAGTTCAGCACTGTTCAGATTAAGATTTTTACTCAGAGGAGCAGTGTATTGATCAAACAGACTTTCCCGGGCCTCCTGCGTAGGCAACGAAACGTAGATTCTCTTTTGGAACCTCCTAAGAAAAGGCCAGTCAAGACTCCAGGGTTTGTTTGTAGCCCCGATCACATACAGCATCAGCTGCTTTCCCTTGCTGTTAACGCCATCCATTTCAGTCAGGAATTGGTTCTTGGTTCGAACTTCTCCCCCGACCTCGCTGTTTCTAGAGCCAAGCAGAGAATCAACCTCGTCAACGAATAAGATAACAGGCTTGCCTTCTTTCTCGGCATACTGCCTTGCCATTGCAAATAATTTTGAAACGTTCTTTTCTGCCTCTCCCAGCCATTTGCTCATCATCGATGAGGCATCCACGTTAATGAAATATCCGTCCATCTCGTTTGCAGTGGCGGCTGCAAGCATTGTCTTTCCCGTGCCAGGTGGCCCGTAAAGCAGCATTCCCTTGGGCCATCCAAGGGGAAACAAGTCAGGTCGCTTAGTAGGATACACGATTGATTCGCGCAATGCGCTTTTGGCATCATCCAGACCGATTACCTGATCCCAGGTGACATCAGGCTTTTCTTTCATTACCAGTTCTTCAAAATCATTCTCATTTTCTTGTCTCTGAACGGATTTCTTTTGATCTGCATCAGAAGCCTTTGGATCTACTGCAGGCTCCACGCCGTGTGCCTGTTGCAATGCACCGATTCTGTTATGGTACGAATTGCATCTTTCTTTGTAAATTTGGTTTAGCTTGCTGTTTGGATATAATTGGAGCAATTTTACCAGGGCATCAATTGCCTGCTGATAGTGAGTAATGGCCATGCCTCGGGCACCCTGGGAATCAAACTTTATGGCTTCAGAAGCGTATTTGCTTGCTGTGTTTTCTAATTCTTGCGGGGCCAGACTCATCTTGAATACCTAATCAGCATTACCTTTAGAATTTGGTTGGTATCCTACTGTGTTAATCTCTGTCGCAAAATTGGTTAAATTAATTGCACTTGTTTCTTTTTCATCATAATCAGGCCCGTCATGAAATCTCTGCTTGAAATCAGACTTGTCAGATATGCTGGCATGCATTTCTTTGACCTTTCCAATGGAATCCTCAGCGGAGATAATCAGCATGGATACCTCGTCATCCAGATTTTCCAAAGAGCTTGCAGTTTCAGCGATAATTGACGTAAAGTGCTTCAGGATTGAGTGTATCTCCTTTTTGTCAGCGTACTTGCTCATCATAAAATCTGCAATTCCCACAATCTTGTCTAAATCCTGCAATTCCTCCAAGGTGAGTTTGTCAATTTTGGATTCGTCAGAAGGATTAAGCTCCGACAGTTTCTTGTCGATTTTTGAGGAAATCGATTTGATTCGGTCTACGTCTTTTGAAAAGATTCGCTTTTGGCCTAATGATATCAAGTATTGCATGATTTGAAAAAATCAAGATTAGGGTACTGCTTACTTAATTTAGAGCGGATGCAGAAATAATTCTTACCAGAAATCAATATTGTGTCTGAAAATTTTAAAGAACATCATTCATGTTTTGGGATATCAGTCAGTGCGGAACTCCAACATGTCTCCAGGTATGAGTTGCCTTCAGGATAATGACATCATCGTTTTAGAATTCACATCAGAATGTTTCTAGCAAAGGAGCATCTTTTACCAAAATTGTACTTTCTCCAGAGGAAGATTATACCGCGAAGTAAATTTAGAGTTCACCATAGACTTTACTTCATCAAGAATAATCGAGGATTCAGTATTGGACTGACTGAAATCAAATCTTGCGGTAGTCAATGCAGCAGAATCAAGCACAATACTTCCCAGATGTACAGATAGTTCAGATAATTTTTGGCTGCACTTTGGAAGGACATCAAACAGCTTGGCACTGATGGTCCTGATCACTGGAACCGAAGATGGAAGGATTTCAGGTATGCTACCTACGTTAGAGATTTTTTCCATGCTCTTTTTTATGTATAAGAGAGTCTCCAAGGAAAATGTCACAACGTACTCAAGTTTCAGGGCATTGGCTTGGAGTTCATCAGACTCAGCAAAATCAAAAACCATATCCTTGTTGGCATTTTTGAGATCATTTCTCTTGCAGTCAAGAATATCAATTGCGTCATTTAGCAGATTTACAGAGTACTTCAACCGTGGAACAAGCGTCACAGAATGGGAAATATTTTCAGTTTCTGGCGAATCCGCACTGCATTTTACCAACATGATGTGTGGTACTTTGAGATTTTGTATTTGAGGCCTGTGTAACGATTAATTTAGTAACCACAGTTACACCCATCTGCAGATACAGTTTTGATTTTTTTTGAGCATTTGTATAAAGGAATTTAGCTCTTGATTTTACCTAATAACAAATCAAGACAGTTCATGGTAAACGAGCATGTCTTGACTGTCAGTCTGGAGGAATTCGGACTTAGCAAGTACGAGGCACAGGCGTATGTATCCCTGATTGCAAAGGGTACGGTTTCTGCAAGCGAACTGGCATACTATTCAGAGATTCCACGAACGAAAATCTATCCCACTTTACTCAAATTAGAAAACAAGAAACTTGCAATAATCTCAAAGAGCAAGCCGATAATGTGCACGGCAATTGCCCCAGAAGATGCCTTTGATGGCATCATTCACGAGCAAATCAATAAGGTAAACGCAATGAATTCTCTTGTGTCCAATCTGAAAAAGGCAAGCGAGGAATCTAGAAAGACCAGAGGTTCAGAAGAAAAGAGATACTTTCACCTGAGTGCAAACAACGTGTTATCTCAGCTTCAGACAATGATAGAAGGCTCAAAGTCATCAATCAAGATCATGACAGACCAGTGGGGATTCGGATTGCTGGCAGAATGTAAGGAACAGCTGCTGTCAGTGTCACGTCGAAACCTGGACGTCAAGATACTCATCCCCCCATCGCAGATATGCTCAGAGTCATTCAGGGTGATTCCAGACGGAATAGAAATCAGGGCATCAGAGATTACTCAGAACTGCTTTATCTTTGACCAGGCAGAGCTGCTGATGATAAGCAATGATAACGGAAAGGGTGCGATTTTCTCATCGACTGACGTTCTAGGATTCAACCAGGAAAAGATATTTTCAAGCATATGGAAGAGCGCCATTAAGACCAAGGCCCTTGCAGACATGACAAAGACAGAAGCGCAGGAGATTTACAAGATTATCAAAATAGTAAACGAGACAGGACTGTCGCACATTCTGAACTCTTCGATGATCTCAAAGAAAGGTGAGCTTGACATGCTAAAGCTGTTGGAAAAAAACGGAGTCACCCTTAAGACAAAAACGCTTGATGACATAATTGAGATTACTGATGCCATCATGCAGATCACGTGTTCAGGACACGTCAACTTTGAGGCAAATACAAAAAACATCACGGTAGAATCAAAACTGAACAGCGGACATTCGCTTCCATGGGTATCCATTCTTGACGGATGCCTTCAGAAACAGGGATACGATACCAGGACGATATACCAGAACAATTCCAGCAAGGGCGAGAAAGTGCACATTAAGATAAGCAAAGACTAGCAAGTCCATAGACAGTCAATTCCAATGATATGCGATTTGGGTTGTTTTCAGTTCATTACGTGTCGCATGCAGAATAGATCAGACGCAGCAAAGCAGCAATTTTCACCCAAAATATGCCTCTCTCAACTCAAATAGAGATATTTTTCAGCATTTTCCGTCAGTCAGAGGTAGCATATTCTATTCGGATTAGCTCGACGGTTTCAGGTGCCAACTTTTTAAGACATTTGGAAAGTTCCTCCTTGTCTAATTCTTCATCATGAAATAGCATGTCTGACTTTGATACTGAATCAACCCATTCATTATCTTAGTAACTGATCAACGTGCACAAAATACTCAAAATAATCAGTTTCAAAAAAATGAAAACGATTCAGAGAAAATCAAGATGAAAAAATACATCACACGGGAAATATTGCAGACATCGAAGAGAACAGTTATCACCGATAAATAATTCCAAACAGTCAGACAAGACATGCAGATGATTTCAATAAACTATGTTCTGGAATGCATGCCCAAAGAGAAAAACTATTTTGACGACATTTGGAAGGAATGCCTCAACGAAAACAAAAAAAGATTCGTAAGGACCAAGCTAAAGGAGATACTAAGAAAGATGGAGGTGCTGGGATACGTCAAGAAATACGGTCGCAAGAGTGACATTTTCTACGAAAAAAACTATCACAGATCATTTGAGGATCATGCAGGGTTCATCAACAACCTCATGTTCACCTACGAGTCCAAAATTAATGCGGCACTAAGAAACATAGAGAGCAGAAAAATATTTCTGGACGTATCAAAGGATCTCAACTCATACAAGTTCAGCAAGTACACAAAGACAGACTATGAGTCACTGCTAGAAGGAATGCTAAGCATGTTTGAACTGGCATCCTCAATCGCACTGACCAAAGAAGAGAGTCATGATGACAAATTGAAAAGAGAGCTGAAGAAAGGCTTTGCCCAGATCAGCAAATTCATGGACGAGACGAATCAAAAGATCCTAAGTGAGAGAAAGACCATCGAGAGGATATTGTTGCAAAAGGATTTCAGCAGCAGAATTCCAAAAGCAGGATATCTGAAAGATTAGAATGCAAAGAGAAAAGAAAAACGAGGTTCATGTTCAGAGCAGACAATCTCAAACCAGTAGTAAAAATTAAAATCAGACAAGAATTCAGCATTAGAATCATGATAGAAGAAAAACTCGAAGCCCTAGGAATTAGGCTTCCAAATCCACCTACTCCCGCAGGATCGTACGTTCCGGCAGTAAAGACAGGAAACCTGCTGTTTATCTCAGGACAAATACCCATGGAGGATGGCAAGGTCATTTTCACGGGAAAGGTGTCTGATGACAACCTGGAAACCGCTCAAAAGTCAGCAAGAATGTGTGCAATCAACATTTTAGCCCAGATAAAAAGAGAATTGGGAAACTTTGACAGGGTTAGCAAAATAGTAAAGGTGTCAGGATTCGTAAATTCCGCACCAGAATTCTCACAGCATCCAAAAGTCATCAACCCAGCTTCGGACTTGTTCTTTGAGATATTTGGCGAAAAGGGAAAGCATTCAAGGATTGCAGTAGGAGTGGCATGCTTGCCGCTGGATTCAATGACGGAAATAGATGCGATAGTAGAATTTTCCGATTAGCATCCAATTTGGAAATTTTCTTAAATAGATTTTCCACGCAATTTCATTCATGGCCCAAACATGCAGAGGCATTTGCGAACGTCTGAAACCGACGGAGCTTACAAACAATTCGCGTTACAAGATGGGTCAGAGATGGTGTTCGTTGTGCGCGTTGTTTTTTCTCACCAAAGAAAACTCTTGTCTTTGCTGCAAGACAAGACTAAGAACTAGTTCAAGGAGTAAAAAGTATGACTTGCCAAGAATGTAATCACGAAAAGGGGAAATGCGAATGCCTTTGCTGCTGCTCAATCTCACAGATAGGATGCATCTACTGCGTCCTTCCGGTGTTAGGATACAGGCAGATTAAAAAAAATACTGAGAAAGCGAAAAAGAAACGACAGCAAATAACATCATTGACAAGTTGATTCCAGCAGAAATCCAAGAGACAATTCATATACTGTGATGAGGAATCGAAGGGATGCTAAAGATTTCCCTGTTTATGGTAATTACAATATCAATGATTTCAGCTTCGGCCTTTGCAGAATCTGCAATAGAAGTCCATACGTCATCAGAAGAAATCAAAGCGTTGGATTCAATATGGATAACGGGAAAGATCACAGACGTATCGCAGTTCAAGCCAGTAAAACTCAGAGTGATTGGTCCTGACGGAGCACTCGTTTTTGCCCCTCAAGTTCCAATTGAAGGAAATGGCGAATTTAGAAAATTGCTAAGCACCCCAATCCCAAGCTTTGCCGAAGGGACATATTTGATTACTGCAAGTCACGAGGATGTCAAATCAGTTGCCCAGACACAGTTTACAGTCACGTATCAGGAGATTCCAAGAAACCCAATGGCTCAGACAATTCCAGAAAAAACAGTCACAAGAGAAGCGCAGATGCCAGCAAGCACAGGCGTAATCGAAATCTCAGCAGATGCCGTAAACGGCTCAGATGCAATAACCATTACAGGCAACACCAGCCTCAGAGGTTCTGACATCACACTAACCGTAAAATCGCCAATCGGAAACCTGGTGACAATTGCACAGGCATCGCCTGGCATTTATGGCAACTTTGAGGTGGAAATCAAGACAGGCGGTTCGATGTGGAAAGAAGACGGAACATACACAGTTACCGCATCCCAAGGAAACTCATCGGAACTCAAAGAATCAATACAGGTGGAAATCAAAGACGGAGTAGTGGTACCGGAGTTTGGAATCATAGCGACATTGGTTTTGGCAATATCCATTATGTCAATCATAATGGTTTCTTCAAAGACAAGACTCAGCATATTTTCCAGATACTAATGGCAGAGGAATTAACATACGATGTTTAACCTGGAACAAATAAAATCAGAGAAATATATTTCGATTGAGACATACAGAAAAAACAATCAAGCTGTAAGAACTCCAGTATGGTTTGTCATAAAAAATAATTTGATAATAATTGTCACAAGGGATCAGACCGGAAAAATAAAGCGTCTTAGAAATAATCAAAAAGTAAAGATTGCAACATGCTCTATTAAAGGAAAAACCTCGATGTCAATGATCCCAGGGATTGCCAGATTTTGACAGAGGAAGAAACTGGAAAGGCGGTAAAGATAAGAGACAAGAAATATGGATTTTTCTCAAGGGTCGCCAAATTTCTAACCAAGGGCAAGGGAAATCTTGTGGCAATATCAGTCAAGATAGACTAGGAGATCTTTGCAACTTTTGTTCTCGCTTTAGCTTGTAAGCTGTCAATCCTGCAAACCCAAAAATTATTCCCAATCCGGCATAGGCCATGACCTGACTGTATTCTATCAGTACCGCAGACACACCAGTTCCGACTATTCCAGGCAGAACGGATAACGCGTACAGCCACCAGCCACAGCATCCAAGCGGAACCAAGGAGAAAAACGAGAAAAAGGATGTGGCAGCGGCGCTTCCTGTATTTGCCCCGAATGCCTTTTTCTTCACGTCAAGCTTGCAACCCAACTGCTTGCTTTTTTCAGACAGGAATATTTGCAAGCCAATACCGACGCCCATTCCTATAATCACTATGGAATTGAGCTGAAATGCTGCACTGATTGCTGCAAGAGGTTCCAGAGCAGGAGTGGTGATTACGACCACCGAGAGATATATGATGACGGTGGCAATTCCGACAAGAATTGCTTTTGCGATGGGCCTCATCTACGTGTCACCGAAGACCAAGGTGTTTGGATGAAACGCAACCCACTCAAACCAGAATCCCGGCTCAATTGCCATGCGCTTTAACTGCATTCCTTCGTAATATCCAGATACTGCCAAACCGTCATAGTTCCACTCGGAGTTTGTCTGAGAATCAAGAATTTTATCATCAGAGAATGCAAAGTCCAGGATTTCACCTTCTACAGTCCTCTCAAAAGCGCGGGAATTTTGAGAATATAATGAGACAAGCATTACAGGAACCTCGCCAACGGAATCATTAATCACAATATTGGATTCGATGTCATTTTGCCTGAAAGCCTTGTAGACATCATCTTGATTGAATCCGAGAATCACCTCTTTTGGATGCATCCTATCATCACTGTGTTCAACGGGAAACATGATTTGCGGTTCAGTGTAATAGCTTCCATAAGGATCAGTAGCATATGAGCGAATGTGTCCCGTATCAGTAGTCAGCACCAACGTATCAGGATGAAGAGACTTCCAATCGCCCCAGGTAATAATGTCAAAGGGAATCAGATGCAGACGATGTCCGGACAGTTCTCCAGTTACTGCCAATCCAAGCGCCTGACTCCAATAAGATTCAGTGAGTCGGTCATACATCAGCAGGTTGCTGTTGTATAATTTTCCAGAGGTTCCAAATTCGACTTCTTGTCCGTCAATCACCCTCTCAAAGACCTGACTGGTATAGCAAAGCGGGCAATATGTTACAGAGACAGGAACATTGCCAATCCTATCGTTTACTATTTCATGCCAGACCAGGATAAAGATGGGATATGCCTTGGCATCTCCATTGATTTCCACTCCGACTACGGTATCAGAATCAGACATGAATCTTGACTCATCGATTCCTGCAAAGACTGGACTGTCAATGGATGGAATTCCGTCTTTGGGAGGCCCTCCACCCCTTACCTTGTCTAGTGGAATCAGATGCTTAACGCCGTCAGTTTCCATGAGTTCAAGCTCAAAAGGATCAACACGAGCAGACTCATCAGAAGATGCAATGGCATTTTCAGAACCAACAAGTTGACCTTGAAACGCCACAAGCAATGCTGCAAATGCAATACCTATGATCACGATAGGAATGATGATTTTTATATTCAATTACAAGCAGTTTTTGTTTTCAGAATATTAAAAAATTGTTCCAACTTTGTTTTGATTTGGATAAAGCCTTTTAACGAATTTGGAAAGGTCTTGTTCATGGATGCACGGGCAAACCTAAGAGGAAGCGCACTACATGACATTACTCACTGGGGAATCAGAGCATCAATTGGTGCAATATTCATCGTTCACAGTTTGAAGAAGTTTGATCCCAGTTGGCAAGAATGGCTGATTAGCATAGGATTTCCTCCAGAATTGCAGATGCCAATCGCATTAGCAGAATTCATCGGAGGAATTTTGTTAGTCATCGGCGTGCTAACCAGAATTACAGGTGCAGTATTTGCAGTGATACTACTTGGAGCCATTTTTCACATCAGATGGGAAAACGGATTCTTTGTTTCAAAAGGCGGATGGGAATGGGATCTGGTGATGCTCGCAGTAGTTCTTGCAATAATCGCAGCAGGTCCAGGAAGAGCATCAATCTCACATCTAGCAAAAAGAATTCCCAGATTCTTACAGTGATTACTTGATTTTTTTATTTAATTCTGTGATGAATTTCTTTATTTTTGGTTTTGGAACAACTGCGCCGCATGCCTTATCGTGACCTCCGCCAGAACCGCCAAGACTGGTAGCCAAAAGATTTACAATCTTGCCCAGGTGTACCTTGCAATTCTTAGAGCCCCTTACAGAAACGGCATATATTTCATGATCAATTCTTTCCTTGTATGCGACTCCCACATCCTTTCCAGACAGTCCCATTACGAAATTGACAGCGCCACTTGCACCTGCATCCAAGATTTCCATATGGCCAAGATTACTCATGGTCTTCATTCCTTTCTTCACCTTGGCAATCATCTGAGATAGTTTTTCCACCTGAATTTGTGCAAACTCAAACGTGTTTGGTATGTCATGGGGGAATTTAGAATCTGCCAATTCCTCAACCAGGTACTGCAGATAGTCAGGTTCTCGCTGATGTCCAACGATATTGTATGTCATTACAGTCGCGCTGATTAATGCAAACTGTCTATCATAAATTTGGAGTAGTTTTGAGCCAATTGGTCTATCCTCCATGTAGTCAGTAATTGCAGCACATGTAGCGACAAATGAAGCATGATCATTTAGTTTGGAGGCATATGCGCTGTAAACTTGAACGGTGGTGCATTCGTTTATGTCATGTATGACTTTGACCTTGATTTTCTCCAGAGATTTGACAACTGCAGGATCAATGTCATGATGATCAATGTAAGTAACTGAAACCTTGTTTTTTCTAAGTCTTGTCAAAATATCTATAAATTCATCCTGGGTTTTTTTGCTTAATCCTAAATCACAGATAAATAATGATTTTAATTTTTCATCTAAAACTACTTGGTTTAATGCTTCCATTTGGCCAGGATAGTCTACAAGAATGGAATCACCTCCAAAGGCTTGTCTAATTAGTGCAGCAGAGCTTATTCCATCACAGTCTTCTTTGTGAGAAATACAAATCACCTTTGTTCGTTGTGTGGCAGCTACTTTCTTAGCTGCCGTCTTCTTGGTTACCTTCTTAGCTGCCGTCTTCTTGGTTACCTTCTTAGCTGCCGTCTTCTTGGTTACCTTCTTAGCTGCCGTCTTCTTGGTTACCTTCTTAGCTGCCGTCTTCTTTACAGAACTTGATTTTGAATCTTTTTTCTTAGAAGGTTTTGTGGTTTTAGATAATGCCAATACAGATTGAGAGATCACAAACCCTCATTTAAATGAAGAATGCAAAGTTAAGATTTTTTGATACTTTGACTTACCAAGGAACTGGAATCGAGATAGATGTCATAAAATGACAATCCTTCCATCTGGGTCATATGATCAATTACTTGAATTTTTTCTAATTCCTCAGATGATGCATTGAGAACCAAGTCATCTAATTTTTTCAAATGTTTGCGCTCTTTAGGAGTCATTGATTTTTGATTAAAAATTCTCATTTATGGCAAAAAGTTGGCATATTAGACTAACTGGGTTGCATTTTATTAGTAGTTTATATCACGGTTTCTAGGCTCGGTTATTCAACCTGAACCATTGCCTTGTGACAGTGAGGGCAGTTCATGACATTGCCGGGATTCTTGGTCGTCATCGGCATATCACAATACTTACAGTTCCACGTCGTCATTTATCTAAAATAGATGAACCCCTAGGATATCAAACTGTCTATTCTTCTGCAAGCAGTACATGTATGCATTTTCTTACTCCTCATTAGACCCTATCAAGATCATACACGTATCTTCCCTACAGTCAATCAATAATCAAGAAACGTCGGTTTATTCTTGGAACCTATCTAGATTAGTCCCGGCGTTACCGAAAACACGCAGTGGCTCTAAAGTGATCTAGTATTTGAAATTTATGAATGATTGATTTTATTCACCATATTTTTACATAGATTTCATGCTTAAAGTTGACATGTTTTTATGGACTTCATAGATATAAAAAGAAAATTTGTTGACAAATAAAATTTCACATGATGGTGATTGGCTTGCACGCCAAGATGTTTTTTGAGAAAATTGGCCACGCATAAAACCTCGCTTTGTGCAGATATTCTAGGAAGAAAATCCATTGAAACCGTGGATTTACAGGATGGTTTAAAGTAGTACATATTGATTGAATCAGACAAGATAAAATATCTACTCAAGCATGTGGTTTTGAAAAACTAACAAGTTTTTGTTTTTGTGATAAAATTACCTAATTTTTAGTCGTAGATTGTGGATCACTAGAATTTATTTTGTTGTGCTTCATCATCTCCATATTTCTTTGAATTGTGTAGTTTTAGTTTTTCATTAATTACGTATCCTCGCATCTCTGCAAACATTCTGACTGAATATCCTGGCATCATATAATGAGTACAAACAACAAGGCTAAGATCCTTCATTTCCTGAAAAATTAATTCTGCAGTATTTAGATCACATTTTGTAAGTTTAATAGAACTAATCTAGCGGTTTCCAATTACCTCCTTTTCATTATAAACATAAAATAATGATTATGACCGTATCTGTAACATTAAATCACTAAGAGTATTAACCTGAATCTCTGAAAAAGAATATTGTAAATACATGAACCAATTTTATTCAATTCTTGAAGGTTGAAATTCTATTGGAATGGCAACTTGCTCTTTCAATGCTGTTTTGTCATGTCCCCCATGAAAAATCATATATTGATTCTCCATTAATTATATTCAGATTCAGTTTACTTACATTTTTTTTCCTTTGAATTAATACTATCAAGTTGATTTTACCATCAAGATATTCATTTTCGGATTTTTTGAAAGTCCATTCAGATTTATTGTTAGAATTTCCAGTAATAACTGCTGCAATTTTTGGTTCCCAATTATATTTAAAAAGAATTTTTCCTCCTACATCTGGATCTTTTTTTAATTGTGGAATTGATTGGCTGAAATCGATACCAAAATTAATGGAGGCATTTAAAGACATTGAACCTTTTACCCATTTAGTTTTGGGACCTACATCAATTACTTGAACACTTGATTTACTCTGATCAGATGTTATTTCAATTTTAATTTTAAAACGTTTAATTCCCTCTGCTTTCACTTCATTTTTTAACATGCAAGAAAACACAATTAGATGAAAATCCAATTTATGTTTCCATTGTTCCAAATAATCGGGTAGTTCCTGTTTTTTTCTTTTATAAGATTCTATTATGTTTGTAGATTAAATTACATCTGGAAAACCTACTCTGTCGGGCTTTATTCCTCCAGCGATTAATTTTCTTCCAGAGGATATAGTATTGTATTTTAAAAATGCAGGATTGATTTTTGAGGATTTTTTATTGGAAATTTCAGGATAAAATTCAAGATATTGATATTTCATATCACATAATTTAACTTGATAAAATATAAAAAATAATATGTTAATTTTCAAGGAATTTTAAAAAATAATTTTATACTTTTGAATAATAGTACTTGAAATATTTTTTCTAACCAACAGATATTAAATTATTATGGTATCAATATTTTTCATTTTATTTCATGGCTATGAAATTCATCCGTATTCTTTAAAAAAAACTTTTTCTGCCAATGCTGAAAGAATTGGACCTGCTATGTACGATATACTAGAATTATACAACCAACCTGAATCCATGTTTTCATACACAATCATGATAGCTTGACCTTCATGTTTTGAAACATTCAGAGTTGCACCTTCAGTATGATCCAGATCACAGATTGTCCCCTCACACTTTACAAATTTAATTCCAGGTTTATCCAAAAAGTCAGATATTCTCTTCTTGATTGAATCCCATATGACACGCCAGCCGTTTTTGTTTCTTTTTGTGTTAAATGCAAAGGTCTTGATGAATTTGCCTTGCTCTCCTTTGAATTCATCTAGGATCTCGATACCGGTACTGGCTTTGAGGTATAGCATACGGAATTATTTGCAAGAAAACTAATGAGAATTATTGATTCATAGTTCTAAAGATAAACTAGTGTAAAATTATATTATTTAGTAGATTAGACAAGTGTACTAGAATCAATTTAACCTCCAAGATGAAATTTAAGTGGATGATTAAAAATAATGATAATACCAAGATTTTTGGAGTAGAGATAGGTTTGGTGTATTGTGAATGATGATTCAGCTGGAAATGATACCAGAATTTTGGAGCATATACAAGAAAACCCAGGTTGCCATTTACGCCAGATTAAACGGGAATTGAATTTAGCCATGGGAACAATACAATATCACTTGAATTTACTTGAAAAACAAGGAAAAATTTCATCAGAGAAACAAAATCTTCACAAATATTACTTTCCAGTGGGATTATTTGAAAAAAATGAAAAATCCATTCTACAAATTCTCAATCAGGAAACCGCAAGAGAGATACTGTTGTCAATTTTAGAAAAAAAGAATCCCACTCAAACAGATATTGCAAATATAATGAAATTATCCTCACCATCAATTAATTGGCATATCAAAAGGCTTTTGGAGTTAGGATTAGTTATTGAAAGTAAAGATGGTAAATTCAAACGATATTCATTTGGAATTGACACAAAATATATTGTTTCTTTAATGAAAAGTTATCATCCAAATATTTGGAATAAATGGAGTAACAGATTGGCTGAAATGTTCTTATCTATATCAAGAGAGGAGGAAAAGTAGATGTTTTCAAAATTGTTTCTAGAAATTGAGCATTTTGGAATAGGTGATGGATTAGAGATAGGAATAGTCATATTTTCATTAATTTTATTTGCATTATCAATTACTGCATATAGAAATACAGGTATTAAGAAAATTTTATTTGCAGCTGCGGCATTTGGTCTGTTTAGTATTCAGTTATTGATAGAACCATTAGAAGATTATATTGAATTTTTAGAAGAAATAGAAGATGTCATGATTCCATTAATTACATTTGTTATTCTCATATTGTTTTTTGTAGCAATTGTAAAAAGAAGATAGTACAAACGTCTAATTGAATATTAAAAAAAATATTTTTTTGTGCATGTAACATAAATCAAAATTAGTCATTTGTATCTCAAATATAATATACAAAAATCACGTTATTGATTTTATGACTCAAACAAAAAGTCAAAAACTACAATTAGGAATTGTAGCTGCAATTGCAGTGTTTGCTGTTGGAATAATTTCTGTTGACAATGCTTATGCAACAGATTTGTTGTCTGACATACTATCTGCTGAAATATCAGTAGAGGAAGCAGCAGCAATTGCAATTACGCATCTAAACACAGAGTCATCAAATATCATAGAAATTGGAATGGAAAAGAATAATGAATCATTCATCTACGAAATAGAATTCGAAATCGAAAATCAAGAAGTTTCAGTAGAAATTGATCCTCATACAGGTGAAATTTTAGAAGTTGAATACGATGATCTTGATGAGGAAGATGACGAAGAGGAAGATGACGAAGAGGAAGATGACGAAGAGGAAGATGACGAAGATTAGAACAAGATTATTATCAAATAATCTTCCCCCCTATTTTTTATTTTTACTAGCAGTGATTATCGGTTCAGTACTTGTTTCAGTTGGAATTTTTGCCATGGGCCAAATTGTTGATAAACAGATTGAAAGTGTGATGTTATTGCACGATTATTTTACTCTTCTTGCAATAATGTCAGGTGCAGGATTTGTTGGAATTTTATTATTTTCCAGATCACACTATAATGACTCCATAAAAGCAGTAAAAATTTTGGCATTAGTAGCAGTATCTTCGGTATTCATCATTGACATTACTGGCACGATAGGCTATATTGAATACAGATCATCTGATCCTGATAGCCCTAAATCCAAAATTAAAGAGGTGTTTCCATTTGCACATGAGCCAATGTTTGAAACCATGGAATATGCAGGATTACTTGGTCCAATGTGGGCTACATTGATAATGTATATCACATGGCATTATGGAAAAATGATTTTTAGAAAACCTGCAATAAGAAATACTGTGACAATATTAATATCGTATGCAATTATCTACGCATTATTCATTTCGTTTATGGGAATAGTTCCAGCAAAGATTGCCTCAGTGCAAGGATGATGATAGAATGATATGATAGTGAACAAATCAAATTTATCAATTCAAGTATCTGGAAAGATATTTGCAATCTTTGCAGCTACATCAATTTCGATGATTGTATTAGGAGTATTAACATACGTTAGAAAAAGCAATGATTGGTTAGTAGTGTATGATCCAACTGGTCATTATGGCGGAATATTTCTTTACTGTTATATTTTATGGGCTGCAATGTGGTTTGTATTGTATATTGTATTTAGAAAAAAAGAAAATTTTGGAAGTATGAAGATATGGTTAATCATATTCATTGTATCTACTGGAATTTCAACTGGATTCATAGAAGCTAGTTTAAACTGGAAACCTTTTTTGTGATTATTAGAAGATAAAAACAAAAATAGAATCATGTGGGGGTCATTCTTGATTTGTACAATAAAAGAAATACAGAATTGTGACATCAACAACAGGAATCATTTCAAATACGTATAGGATTTTGTTAATCTAAAATTCTCTATTCTTCTTCTTTATCTCAAATGAATTCTTCTCATCACCAAAATTAAATTTAGATTTTCCACTCCCACCAGGAATGGTATCAGCATCAGCATTTACTTTATTTTTGTAATTCTCAACACCAATCAATTCACCGTATGCCTCATCTGTTAGTTGTTTTCTCGAATCAAGCTCGTTTACTGCTTCAACTTTATCAAACCATTCCTCAATTCTGAGGTCATTGAATGTCATCTTGATACTGAACTTTTTGAGTAAATCCTTCTTTTCAGAATCCTTGTAAATCAGTCTAAACCGTCTCTGATACCACTGGTTACTAATTTCTCTGGAAATCCACCGCCTCATGGGATTAATTACAGTACTGGTTGCTAGCTGAATCTTTCCAAGCATTGTACTACGATTTGATTGTGATTCATCATAGAACATGGAATGAGGTAGTCCAGTAGAGGCTACAGAATATCTTATCAAGGCTTCAGTTAACTCCTTGAATTCATTTACTTTTGGATTAAAGTCAATGTTGTTAAACGAAATATCTGCAGGATCCTCCATTAGAATATTTCCAGCACCTGTCACCATGTTATCCACAATCTGGCCGTACTCTCTTTGTTTATCTGACAGTGTTGTTCCCTGAGGCCTGACTGCTAGAATGTAGGAGCCAGCCCAACTGGTTTCAGCCATTGCAGGGAAATTAACACCAATATTTTTTCGGATTACCCTACTAGCATCAAGCATTATCATCGAATCACCATACCACCAAGAGTTTCTGGTTTTGGCAGAAATCAGTGGATTCCACAGATATATCATGTCTTTAGTTGGCACCATGAAATAGGCATTTCTCCATTGTACAGAATGTAAACGCCACGTCCCAGGAGACACATCAATTATTCCTAAATCTCTTGGATGTGCAAATTTCAGGGAACTAGGAATTTGCTTGTACTTTGTATCATCAATCTCAATTGGTCTATCATACCCAAACATCAATGCGCCACGATTGAAAATATTAGTTACAGAGATTAGTGCTGCAATCTTTTCAGTAAATGATGTATCCAGATTTAGATCATCATCTTGGTTTAGCTGATTATCGACCTGAATTAGTGTCTCTATAATATCCTGATTTTCCTGAACTTGTTTTTCATTTTTGTCATCATCATCACTTGGATTGATTAATTCCAGTTCTGGCCTGAATCCTGTTCCCATTAGGAATTTTAGTAATGCATCCATTAGTGGACCGATGAATGTGAATCGAGTTAGAGCCTCAATCACCATGTAATCTAGATCCTGCATTTGATTGACAAAGAAATGAGGAATCCATTATTGTTCTGTTCTTCTAGAGTTTGCTTCTGCAGCAGATAACGGCTGTCCGGTTCCTTCATCTACTACTGATATTCCCATGTGAGGAATCCAGTTAGATACGATATCCTCATCATACTGTGCATTGGGATTCAAAAAAGATTGTTTTAGTGTACGAGAATTGTTGGGTATCGGACCTGATGCATGAGAGATTTTTGTTTTGTTCTGAGTAGTGGCACCAATCTTTTGTGATTCCTTCTTTACAAGATATGGATTGAATCCATCTATAGTTAGTGGGACTTTTTGGTTTGATTTTGATTTTAGATTAATTTTTGAAGATTTAATTCTAGAGTTAATTGTATCATATCTAGTCTTGATAGGTCGAGAATCCAAGTTTATTCATTGAATGAAAATCATCGATTAAGGAAGTATTATTGTGATTTAATCCTCCGCCCACTCTCACTCCAGGCATGTCAATCTTCAATCCCAGCTGGATGCATCCGTGAATTGACAACTCCCATGCTATTTCCATGTCGTTGTGTCTTCCGGTGGGATGATCAAATGATTCTCGTCCCGAGGGAGTCAGCAGCATCTCTTCATGTTTGAGTTGATTGATTAGTTCTCGTACCAGTTCAGCCTTGGCAGGATCCTTGATGTTTGCAGGATTTGGGAAACGATATCCCTGCTTGAGAATTGACAGCCCATCATCCTTTAGCATCTTTTTCGTGCCTGATGTGCCTGCTGAAAAGTTGATTTTCTCTACACGGGATTTGCCAAATCGCTTCTACATGAGATCAGTGAAAGTTCACTCGTTGGCATAATCAAATACCATCAAAGCAGGGGGAAATTTTGGGAATAGTACTTGCGTGTGAAACTATGATCTTATCAAATGAGGCGTGGTTTAATGCATAGACATCTCGCAGTAATGGAATGGGTTTAGGGTTTGTTCTTGTAGGAGAAGGCATCTCGTGTATTATGATTCCAAAGAAATCGTTTTGGGAGGCTGGATCGAGACCGTAAATGTATCGTAACAATGATTGTAAAAAATTATGAAAGGAAAAGAGAACTATTTCATACATGTTTACTGTGATTTTATTATTTTTATACTCAATTATTCTTATTTTTGGCTTAGTAATTGTTGGATCAAGACATGGCCACTTTTTATGACTTGAAAGATACCTACTTGAAATATAATGTAGATTTTGATGATATATACAACTCATCTCAAAACTGATCATTTAGTAAAAGAATAACGATCATTTGGATCTATTTGTAATTAACCTTTCAATCGTTTTATGCAATTTACTGAACTAACAGACAAGCAATGGGAAATGATACAAAAATATCTTCCAAAACCAGATGATACTGGAAGGCCAAGAAGTAATGACCGTGCATCAATTAATGGAATCATTTACGTTCTAATAACCGGATGCAGATGGGCTGAGATGCCAAAAAGATATGATGATGATTCTGCTGCAAATAGAAGATTAAACAAATGACAACAAGAAGAAATTTGGAAAAAGATTCTGTCAGATGCAATCAAATCTGCTCACAAATCTAGAAAGTTGAATCTACAAAAAATATCAATTGATCCCTCAAGCATCTCTGCCAAAAAAAGGGAGACTGTATAGGATATGATGGTTTTAAGAGATGTAGACTTTAGGCCACTATAATAACAGGTACAAAAATACATGTTGCAGTGGAATCAAACGGTCTGCCAATATCTATTGTAATTAGTCCAGCTAATCATCATGATTCAACTAAACTGATTGATGTCATAGAAAACATTTCATATTATCTAGATGATCATTATACCAAACAGATTGTATCAATCTATGCTGACAAGGGTTATGATTCAAAATCAATTAGAGAGTATCTTAGATCAAGAAACATCATTGCATGCATTCCAAAAAGAAATTACAAAACAAGAAACAATAAATTAGAAAATCAAAACAACAATTACAACAAGATACGATTTGTAGAGAGATTCATTGCATGGCTCAAATGTAGATTCCATAGAACTAGAATCAGATACGAAAAGATTGTGGATAATTATTTGAGATTATTCATCATTGTATCATTTCTGATGTATTGTAGAGTTTTGAGATGAGTTGAATATACAAAATCTATGAGATGTCCAAGCTATTAAAAAAAGATGTAGATGAGAGTTCAGCAATGTCACAATTTCAGATTCATGAGATTCCAGCATCCACGGCAGTAGAGGCAGGACTGTTCAATCAGGAATCCTTGATACAGAATAAGAAAGACTTCTTAGGCCGTTGTACCCAACGTATTACGAGTGAGATTTCTATAATTCTTCCAGTACATGGTACAAGCCAAAGTATTTCCAGTATGGGGATTATGGCGAGGATATGTAGAAGAAAAAGAGTTTAGGATGAAATAAATCGGAGAACCCTATATCTTGCCAGAAAAGATCCAAAAATAATCTAAAACACTTCTCAGTAGATTATAATAAGATTAAATACAAATTTTGCACAGAAAAAGTATGGCAAGCAAGCATGACTATTTCAAACAGAACTGCTCAAAGAACGAACCTGATGAGATTGCAATACACTCAAGTGGATCTGCATTTTACAGGTGCAAAAACTGTAATTATTTTGGGATGATAGAGTCATTCACAAAGCCTTTTCATGCCCCCCTGAAATATCACAACAGCATTAATCATATCTGACACAGAATTCTCTAGATGTTTTATAATATTGTCATAATCTGAAAGCATCTGTTTTTCTGTTGTGATGTTTTTCCTCGTCTTTATTTCATCTATTGCATCCTGTATGTTCTGCAGTGCTTCAAGTGTTGCATCAGGTGGGTTTACCATTATCATTAGGCCATCTAACCTGTATTTTTCTATTTAGTAAATCACAGGTATAATCAAAAATAGAAGTTTATCATATTTATTCAAAAACTCTGTAATCTCACAGTTCAAGATTCATGAGATTCCAGTAATTATGGCAGTAGAGGCAGGTTTGATTAATCAGGAATTCTTGGATGCAGAACGAGAAAGGCTAGGGCCGTTGTATCCAACGTATTACGAGTGTGACTTTTACAATTCATCAGCTACTTGGTACAAGCCAGAGTATTTTGAGTTTGGGGATTATGACGAGGAGATATAATCATGAAATGAAATAAAAATTACTAATTAGACAGTAATCCTTTTAAAATTTAAAAATAATAAACATGCCTGACAAAAAAAATTGTAACGGTACTGCCAATATTTCTTCTTATCATTAGTCTAACCATTCCTCCAATATATGCACAGACCGGTGAAATCCAAGGAATCAAATTTGATGATACCAATGGTAACGGAGTCCAAGATCCCGGCGAATCAGGAGTTCCAGATGTTCAGATATGTCTAGTAAATGGACAGTTTCCAGATGATGGAGAGTTTCAAGACGAGCAAATTATTCCAACAAACTATGACAATACAACAGCTAATGAAGATGATTCTTCTTGGCTTAAACCTCTTACAACATTATTAACAAATACATTTTTGATTAATGATGCCGAAGCAAATGAAGGTAACTTTGAGTTTTGTGTATTTACAGATGCAGATGGTGGCTACCAAATTACGGGTCTAGCAGCAAATGAATATACTGTGTTTGAGGTACTGCCCGAAGGTAGTACAAATACAACTCCACTATCTCAGATAGTCACAGTTGGAGACGGTCAAATAGTACAAAATGTCAACTTTGGAAACAAGATAGCATTGCCTCCACCTGATGAGGTTACAGTATCGCCATCAAACTTTGACTTTGGTGGCATACCAGTAATACACTGGCAAAGTGAAACCACATACACAAAAGATGTAGGACCCGATGGATTTAATCACTGTGGTGCTGACATGCCATTGGCAGTAAAGCTGGTGATAGGACCCTTCTCTGAAACACCTGGCTCTGAACCCGTAGAAATGATGATGAGCAATACAAGTGGTGAAATATGGGAGGCTAACTTTGGTCCGTTGTTTCCCGCACATGGAACAGCACCTTTGATATTTTATGTTGACTGTCCACCAGATACCACAGACTTCCCTGAAGATATCAGTCTAATATCTGGAGAAGACGAGATACAGAAGGGCGGCAATATCTACATTGATCCAAGTGGAACAATCCTTGATGCATGTACAGATGAGCCACTAGTAGATGCTACAGTAACCATACTAGTTGAAATTGACCCCTTATTTGATCCAGGATTCTTTGTACCTGCACCTGCATCCACACCACCACTAATACCTGCAGTAAACCCTCAAACCACACTGTCTGATGGCATGTATGGATGGGTCGTTACAGCCGGTAATTACAAGGTACTTGCTGAAAAATTGGGTTACATATCTACAGAAAGTGATTCTTTGACAATACCACCAGCTGTGACAGACTTGAATATTTCACTTGAGAGATTGGATGGATGCCCATCAGAACTTTCACTATCTGATAAGGCTATAGAAGAATTTGAAGAGAAAATAGAAAGATGGTCCGAAAAGGCAGACACACTGGAGCAAAAGGCAATGGATCTGCTTGACAAGGCAGCAATTCTAGAAGACAACGGAAGAACAGAGAGAGCAGCTGAACTGACAGAGAAAGCACAAGACATTCTTGGAAGGGCATCAGTATTTAGGGACCTGTCAGATGCATTGCAGGACATACTTGATAATATCCTGACATAGAACGATATTCTCTTTTCTTTTTTTAAATTAATACTTCTAACTGTCTAGTAATATGATTTAGTATTGACGTGCTACATTTACGGCGAAGACCCAGCTTCACAAAACGATTTCTTTGGAATAGTAATACATGAGATGCCTTCCCCAACACAGCATGATCCGAAACCATTACCGTTACTAAGAGATGTGTATGCATTGAACCACACATCCTTTGACAAGATCATAGAGTTTCACACCAGAGTGCTATTCCCAAAATTTCCTCCCAGTCTAATGGTATTTGACTACACCAACGAGCGAACCTTCACTGATCTGATGGAGAATAGGTTTGGCAAGTCCAGAATAACAAAGATTAACTTTTCCTCAGACACAATCTAGGCTTCAAAATGAACCAGTCTAGGAATTTTGATAAAACATAATCTTTTATCTGCTTTCCTAAAATCATGATTTTTCCTTTAACTCGTTTAACGCATACTCGACACCATGAGATCTGCTTGCAAATCTTTTCTTCTTTATCTGAGAGTCTAGCCATTGCAACAAATCCTCGTCAACTGAAATGCTGAATTTGTCTTTCAATGCCTGTATTCTCCATAAAATATTGCAATCATTGCTGTTCTATTCATTGTACAATCTCCAAAGTGAAAGTAATCCTAAGTAATCAAAAGTAATACTTAACTAGGAGTGAGTGAAAGTAAGTAATAGTGATCATAAGTAATGAATATGAATACTTGGCTTTGGAAGAGATAGGAGAAATCAAACATTGAAGATTCGGATAATCAAGATGGATGAGGATGGAAAACAAACACCAATCAGGATTTTTTCTCACTCTGAGGAAATAATCATACAAAGAACCAGAGTAAAGGTGATTGATACATATTCTGGTAAGGTAAAGTCAATGTACGTCATGGAAGGGTTGGGTGCCATGGGATGGATGACCATTGAGACGACAGGAAACCAGGAGCTTTTTGCCTACATCTATGTCGGAGATGAGATTACCAACGATGTTAAATTATAATAATAATTACACTAGGTTATGAAGGTTTAAATCCATGTGAGGCTGTTTCTATTTTCAATAACCATCTTTTTGTCTTTGATTAATTGTAAAGTTGACACATCTGAATAATTATTTTTTCAATTCATTAAAGATGGAAACAACAACACAAATTGAGGTTGGAAGAATACATATTTTTCAAGTATGAACGTGGAATAAACATTGCAGTAAAAATTATATCAGATGATGTAATGTATCTAGGGTTTGAAAAAACCATTTTTAGTACCATTTTCTGCAATGTAATTCAAATTATCTCTTAAGATACTAAAATATTGTAGAGTTATTGTTTTCTTGATTTTAGTCGTTTACTTACTGTAAAGCATACTCCTACCGGTGCTATAATATACATTCCCAAGTTAAGGGCAATCACAGAAATTCCAAATCCCAACACTTCAATTTCATTATTACTATCCGCCAATGTCATAACTGACAAAGTTGAAATCATCGGAGTGATAAAGGCTCTGACTGCTTCTTGGAACATTGGATTTTCTCTTTCCAAGTCAGCTATTGTTGGTGAGAATGAATAGTAAAATTGGTTAAATTCTGTCATAAACGTAGTTCCTAATGCCGTGCTCATTACAATGTTGTCTCTGATCTCTCTGAGGAATTGGACTTGTGGTGCTAGTTCTGTATCGTATGCTGCTGTTGCGATTAGACAGCCACCACCGTTATCCACTTGGACATTTACTGGAATAACAATAGAACCCGATACCATTCCATCAGAACTTGAGCTGTTTACTGTTATAGTAAATTGACCACTAGCCTCTTCATCTGATGTTACAGTTAGATCGGATGTAACATTTGTAACATCAGAATCAAGAACCACTGTAGTGTTTGACAGACTTGTAGTTATATCATTAGAAGATGTTAATACATCTAACGTAACAACACCAGTAAAGCCGCCAATTGCAGATAAAGTTAGTATGACTTGCGAAGAATCCTTTGGATTGAGAGTTACTGCTGATGGTGTTGCCGAAATTTTTAGATTAGGCCCAGCTTCTATTTGCTCTGCGTTAGCCAATCGTTCAGGAAAATTATCCGTATCTCCTGAAAATCCGTCAGTGTCATTTTGCGGTACTCCATTGATGACTAACAGATCCCTAAATAGAGAGACATCCATTCCGTTAATAGTTCCATCACCATTTATGTCCCTTCCCTCCTGTGCAACATACAGTGCTGCTACTCCTGCTACATGTGGGCTTGCCATGCTGGTACCACTCAGTCTGGTGTATCCACCATCCCTAAAGGTGGATTGGATATCCACTCCAGGAGCTGCAATATCAACCACCTGACCAAAGTTGCTAAAAGTTGCAAAAGAGTCATCTCTTCCTGCATTGGTTGATGAGCCCAAGCCACCGGGCTTTCCATCTGAATCTGCCATTGCAGATACGGTAACCACCTCTGGATGACTGGCAGGACTAAATGATGCAGCATCCCTGCTGTCGTTTCCTGCAGCCACCACATAGATCACTCCTGCTGCAACTGAGTTTGATATTGCTTGATCCAAAATGTCACTTGAAAACTCTCCACCAAGACTCATGTTTACAACATCTATTTCATCAGCATGTTGGGTGACATAGTCAATTCCACTAATAATGGATGACGTACTTCCCTGTCCATTATCCCCTAGTACTTTGACTGCCCACAGCCTGGCTCCCGGTGCTATACCGACAACGCCCTCATCATTATCCAAAGCTGCAGATATTCCTGCAACATGTGAGCCGTGCCCCTGTCTATCATCAGAACTGCCTCCTGCAAAATTCACAAATTCTATGACATTCAGGTCTGGATGGTTAACATCTATTCCTGTATCCAGTATTGCAATATCGACATCTACTCTTTCATCTATTCCATCAATACCTGATATTGGATTCAGGTCTGCATCGATTCTGTCTATACCGGTTGGAATATCTTGTGCAAAGGCCACTACGACTCTGTCTGGTTCTATTGCAATGACTCGTGGATCCTCTCTTAATTGTTCCAGTTGGCCTTCAGTTGCAGTAATTGTCATTCCATTGAATACTGACTGGTATATTGTTATGCTTTGTAATTGATATGATTGTGTGACAAGCTCTGCAAATTCTGGTTCTTCTAAAAGTACGATGTATTGTCCTGGGATTATCTCTCCTCCCTTTACCTCTTGTCCAAAGATCAGCGTTGTCATCGAACTACCAGCTAAAATAATGAAGCCTAGGGATAAAATAAGAATAGTTGATGATTGTTTACTCTTGTATATCAATTTGATATTTTACAAAATGTAAGGAATGGTTTATCGTTTTGGAATGATTGATAAGTAATCCATAATAACTCTGAATTGATTATTCTCATAGAAATAATAAAATGCTCTAATATATCAATCCTGAATATAACATCATTATATAACAATTGATATCACTGTTAAAAATACCATTTGATATTAAGGTTATTTAAAATAGGAATGTCTGGGAATAGGTATGTGCTAGTCACTAATAAAAACTAAGTATATTTTTTATAACACTAGATGTTATAAGATCTTTACTAGACGAACACATTGATAGTTTATTTGATAAGTTTTTCTTAATTATTGCAGGACCCCAGTTTTAGCATATCTTCATTCTATCAGAAATAAACAAATTGAAAATGCTTTATCCTTAAACAAAATTCATCAGAGATCATGGCAAATTGAGAAATCTATTTTGATGTTGCCAAGTTAACTGCAAAACAAACAAAACAAGTACGTCCTGAAATTAACACTTCCATCTTAGTAGTAAAAGAATTAATGAAAGACAACCTTGATTTAGTCATATTTTTGCATATTACATTTTGAGATATAATTATCCAGTCTAAGAATATGAAATCTTGTAATATGTCAAAATAAAATTCTTTTATTTGTGATCTGATTTTCAAAAAAATTAGAATTGTGAAGTTATGTTATTTCATCAGAAATTTGTCTTAATTTACAGTTTGTAGCCATTTGATGTAATGTTCCCAGGCAGGCTCTTTTTGTAATGTACCTTTTTTATTCACCTTTATCAATCCAAAATGACTTTCCTGCTGTGGAATGGCATGTCTGTACGGATGGGAAAAAAGAACCCATGGAAAAGTTCCTACCGAAGAAGAGTTTTTAATTGATTGCAAAGAGTTTTGAAAAAAGTCTAGTTGCATTCTGTTTGCAGATGGTCTTCCAAATAGCATGAAAAGAAAATTTCCAAAAAAAGTTCTATATGTAGTGTATCCAAACTCTGCATTAATAATAGGTTTTGTCGTGATCTTTGCAGCTTCATCTACTTTCATTCCTATCTCGTTTCCATATACTGGATATTTCAAAACCCAGTTTGCATAGTTATCCAAACCAACAAAATCAACATTAAGGTTGTTTCGTATACGTTTGAGCTCTTCTTTCCAGTCTATTGCCTTATCAACTAAATCATCTATTGAAAGAGAATATCTATCTAGTATGGTAGAAAATCTACCTAATTCATTTCTAAAGTTACTAAAGAACACTCTCAAATCTTCAGCTACAATATTTGTCATAGTTTTGGCATCAGGATCGGCATCATGTACACCTTTTAGAATATTATTCAATCTTTTGTACTTTAATTTAGAATCTAATGCCTGTTTAGTCCATGTCTCAAACTGTGCTCTCCATTTAATTCCAGGAAGAGACTGTAGAATCCATGCTTTAGGATCAATCTCATTTTCAACACCAAACATTATCTCTTGATTATATCTTTTTGCAATCTCTGAGATCTTTTTACAAGCAGCATATGATTTGTCATATGACTCATCAACAAATTTGTCAATATCATCATATGAGATAGAACCAACATTTGACATGTATCCTACATCAATTGGGGCCAAAATATTATAACCATTTTTGCACAAATATTCGACTCCATTTATATATGACATTCCATTCTTACCTTTTTCATCTAGTCTTCTGGTTGGAAGTAAGTGAACACGTATCCAAGATATTGGTGTTGGTTTTAGAGTTTCAACAATCTTTTCAGGAAATTCCCGAACGTCATTTCCTTCTATATTTATGCCATTAAGAAAGTTAGATTGTTGCAATTCAAGAGTGTTGTAACCTAGTTGACTATATTTACTATGGTTTTACTCTCACATTGAAAATTAAAAAGTATTAGTCATTACAGAACAATGATCATCATATCATATAACATACAATTAGAGAGTCAAACAGTCAAGATATTAGTGTGTAATTTTTTTGAAATATTGCAAAATCTTTATTATTTCTTGAATTCAAGATGTGATGAGAGTTGGAATATAAAATTAATGGAAGGATAACAGATGAAAAGAATGAGCCTCTGTCAGGTCTTTTTGTTGAGGCATATGATAGTGATATAGGTGCAGATGATTTTCTTGGCGTTACAGAATCAAATTCAGATGGTCAGTTTGAAATCGTGTTTGATGATGATGTCTTTAAAGGACTATTTGAACGAAAGCCAGACGAGTATCTGGTCATAAGAGATTCATATAGCATTTTACATAAAACTCAGATTCGCAGTGAATCTAGCAATAGCGAGTGTTTTGATGTCAAAATAATCAAAGAAGCATCTTATGAAGATCCATATGCTGATTCTCTTCAGAGAATGTTGTCTTCGTTCAATTTAATGGAAGATGCTGTTGACATATCACAAGTTGACTTTAGGAGATCCATGACCAATATGATTAGAGCCATCACAAGTTGGTCATATTATACAAGACCCAAAATAATGAAAATGCATGGCTACCATGGACCTCAAGTCCCAAGATATTCAAAAACAACACCCCATAAACATACGCTTCCTTGGAATCCTAAGGAGTGAAAGATATGGGAGGAACTATCTTTGGCACTGAAAATATAGAAAAAAGAAAAGAAAATTATTCTTTAATCTCGCATGATATAGTGGAAAATGTAGATGTGTGTGTTATAGGTTCTGGTGCAGCTGGTGCCATCATTGCTTCAAAGTTGTCTGAAGCAGGTAAATCAGTGATACTATTGGAGAAGGGAGGATACTATGATGCTGAAGATATGAACCAAAGGGAAATGGACATGATTCCACTGCTTTGGAAGAATGGAGGTGCAAATTTTACTGATAATTTACGAATAGTGATTGCTCAGGGACAATGTCTGGGAGGCTCTACTGTGATCAATGATGCAGTATGCTTCAAAACACCACAGATAGTAAAAGATCAATGGAGAGATATGGGTGTTGACATATCTGATGAGAAATGGGAAAAGGCCACAGATGAAGTTTGGAGCAACATCAATGTGAGTCGTGTAATCCCTGAAGAACTAAACAAGAATAGTATGATGTTAAAAAAGGCATGTCAAATAAAACACTACAAATCAACTGAAAATAACAGAAACTGCAAAGACTGTATGAGATGTGGATTCTGTCACCTGGGTTGCCATTATGAAACAAAACAGGATATGTTGGTGACCTACATACGTAAGGCAATCCAAAATTCGAATCTTAGAATTTATTGTAACTGTGATGCTCAAAAAATATCGTATTCAAATGGGTTAGCTGATGGTGTTGAGGGAAATTTTATAGACAAAAGTGGAAAGGCAATGTTTGCAATACGTGTAAATGCCCGAGTTGTAGTTATATCTGCTGGTTCAATTGCATCATCACAAATTTTATTAAAAAACAGAATAGCCACAAGTAATGCAGGAAAAGGATTATCGCTGCATCCTGCACCTGCACTGTTAGGAAAGTTTACTGAAGAAATCAATGCACATAATGGAATACCAATGGCCTATACATGTGAGGAATTTGGAGTTCCAAATGGAATTAAAGATGGAGGATTCTTGATTGAAAGTGTATTTCTTCCAATCTTTTCTTTTTCTATAGGATTACCTTCGTTTTTAACAGAACATGCTCAGCTCATGAAAGACTTTACCCATTATACCATGGCAGGAGTTATGATAAGAGATGAATCCAACGGTACCATAACATTAAGTGATAAAGGAAACCCCAAAATTCATTATGAGTTATCTCAAAAAGACATCAAAAATCTGGCCAAAGGAGTAGAAACTTTAGCTGGTATGTGGTTTGATGTTGGAGCAGAAAAAGTAATAAGTGGACATGAAGACTGTGTCACTTTAAACACCAAGAACGATATTCCAAAGCTGGTAGAAGCAATAAAGACAAACCCTGATGGATTAGCTGTGGCATCTGCACATCCACAGGGAGGCAATAAAATGGGGGAAGATAAAGAAACATGTGTAGTCAACTCTAATTGCAAGGTTCATTCTTTTGAAAATCTGTACGTGTCAGATGCAAGCGTTTTTCCAACATCAATAGGTGTAAATCCCCAAGTTACTGTTATGGCCATAGCTACTATGACTGCAGATCACATCAATAAGGTATGGGATGAGGAGTACGCTTCATTGTCACTCAAACCCGAATTTGGAGAGACATGTTCAATTAATCAACCCATGTATTGTTCTTCAGATAGACTCGAAACTATATTCAACCAATCAAAGAACTTGTACCCTATTAACACACTAATTAATTCTGATGATAATGTAAATGATAATTCAGAAGATAGATGGTCATTTGATAAGAATACTTTGATGATTTACAACAACAAGTACTGGAGAGGCTTTTTTCCAACAGATCAAAAACTAACAATAATTAGATATCTTGGTGGATTCTGGAAGAGATTCTTCAGAAACGGGGAACATACAAAGGGAATCACACATGCCTATGAAATTCCGATTGATGCATGCAACATCCCAGAATTAAAAAATTTCACAGGGTTTGGAGATGTAATACATCTTAAGTATACTGACATACAATACAGACTAATTTATGATCTTCTAAAAATTGTAGATAAAGATACAATAATAGGAAGAGCATTCTTTGGAGTTCCGCCAGATGGCAATCCTCTCTTTTCTTTTAGCATGTCAAAAAAATACCGTGCGGACTTTATGAATGAGGAAGACCATGAAACAATCTTTAAAGATTACGGATATTCATCAAAAGACAAAGATACATCAGGAATATGGCAGATAAAACTGATTTCAGACAGTGTAGTCACTCCTGTAATTAAGACAATTACATATGCCAAAGAAGATGAAAAATCGTACATGGGTGACTTTTTTGGAAAAATTCTAAAAAAGACATCCAAAGTTATACTAACACCAAAACAGGTAAACACCTACAACTTTACAAACTGGCACAGTGAGATAAAGGCTGTAACTGGGGACTTTGCAGTTGGGAAATGGTGTTCTCCTTGGATGAGAATTCCTTTGGGTCTTGACTTTAGTTTCATAAGTGTTGAGAAAAGAGATCAAGATAGAAGATTTTACATAAGGTTCATTTTGAGTAGAAATTACTAAATACGTTTTGGTTGGAATTTTATGATGTATTTGGAATAAATACAGGAGTTATCATTGCGTAATAAAAAATTTGTCTTGTTTTAGTTAACCAACTAAGATTACAATGAATTAATGATATTATGGAATCAATTTATTTGTTGGTTTTTCTAAGGCTTATTACAGAATAACTCAACATGATAATTGCTGCTATTACTGTTATGGCCAGATCAAGCGGCCAGTGAGCTACTAGTCGTCCTTCTTGCGGAATGTAAACTAAGAGATATCCAATCAGGAGAATTCCTCCTATCAGCCACCAAACTCTTATTCGTGGAATTACTGGCATATTTTTGCTACTATTTTTTTCTAGCTCTAACACACGCCATAGTCCCTCCAAGAATAATCCTCCACCCACAATCAGCGTTACAGATGATAGTAGTATTATGATTAGTGAATTATCAAACAAGGTTGGTATCCAAAATGTATATGCTATAAGGTAAAAGGAAGAAAACAGTGACCAAAGCCATCGCATGAAAAATATTCTTTGAATGAGATCAAACAACACTATTTGAAACAATCATTGTCTTATTTTCTTTTTGAATAGTTAATTTTTTGCAACAAAACTCCAAATCATCTAGGTACAGCATAAATTTAATATACTAAACATCCATTTCACACTTTTATTTCAATCACGTGTGTTCTGATTCAGCCATAGTTTTTTTGTATTCATTGCTGACTTTGCCACTCATAGTAAAAATTTTCTCTATTACTGATGAAGGATTTTCCCATATCTCGCCTCTGCGTATATCATCTTTTATATCTGCATATAATTTGGGTTGCCATAGCCATGGTCCCTCTGCTTTAGTAGATATTGATTGGGAATTGTGAAATTCTCCATCTTTTGTAAAAGTGTCATTGCCATCATTTTTTCTGGCATCATTATATTTTGGATATAACCCGTCTTGCTTGTCATGAATATCAATCAGTTTGTAATAAAATTGGACGTAGTGTGGTGTATTTTTAAACCTTGTAATGTTTTCTTTTGACGTAAGATCCAAAATTTCTCCCGGATAATATACAATTATGTTCTCTGATCTTCCACTTGTTGATCTTATCCATCTGAGAAATTTTTCCAATTTTCCGATATTTTGACCTAAACCATACAGTGCATGTTTGCCTTTAGATTGCTGAATGATGACATGATGACCATCATTATCAGTCTCAAAAAACACATAGGGATATACATGTTTTGTATTTTCATTAATTTTTGATTCGTCTTTTACGGCATATGGAAAGAATCCATAATGAGCAATTGTGATGATTCCCTGTAGTGTGGGGTTTTTACCATTTTTTTCAAGTATTACTAGACATCCTTCCAGATCATTTGGATGATTGCTGTCCCATCCGTGGTAATATGAATATAAAATGAAATAATGTGTTTCAGTTATTGCAGTAGAATAATACGATACTGGTACAAGACTCTCATAAGAGGTAGATTCTAATCTTTGTTTGACAATCTTTGTATTCCACGCAGTTCTCTGATCCACCTTGCTTGCATCATTCCAATATTTTTCAAATCCATAATATCCGAAATTTACAGGACATAACAAGTCTGTTTTGATTGTAAAGTCATCATTCTCATCATCCATCATTACATATTGATAATGAATCGGAGCCCATCTGTATGCTAGATTTTCAAGACTTGAATTGCATGTATTCCTCAAATAATCATCCATCCATTCAGGTTCATGTGTTTGCATGTACTCTGTTTGGTTTTACTACCTCAAAAAGATTCTTTACACTATTTAATATTGTGAATGAGTTTTGATTTCTTGTTTGAGTAGATCAAATGAAATAATTTGATTAAATTTGTAATTGATGCAAATTTTGCAGAATTTAAAATTCCTCAAAACTTAAATTTTCAAAAACAGTAAAACGTGCATTGTCTGAAATAATCTCAACTCAAAATAATACAAAAGATGGCATTCCATCAATACAAAGAGCGGTGGTTTTTCAGGGAGGTGGATCACTTGGAGCATATGAAGCAGGGGTTTTTAACACATTATCCAAGAAAATATCACACATTGATTATAATTCCAAGAAACATCTTTTTGATATCATTATTGGAACATCTATTGGTGCAGTAAATGGTGCCATACTTATAAGCAGTTTTCTTAAAACCAATAATTGGGTTAAATCTGGAGAAAGACTAGAAGAGTTTTGGAATTCTGTAAAGACTGAATCAATGGTAGAAAAAACTCCAGGTTTCATAAGATGGTGGGATTATTGGAATAAAATGTCAAATGGAGAAACAGCATCAGGGGAAGCTGCAAGGCGCTATTACTCTGCAAGGCAATTCCTAACAAATGGGGTACCTCACATGTTTTCGTCACATTTACAAAATGATGAAAAGTTCATGGAGTCATTTAACGTGCAATATCGCACAAACAACAACATTTTGGGAAATTTTCTAGATGAGGAATTTATAGATTTTCCCATCACTACAAGCTATGACAGTAAAGAGCCTCGATTTCTTTTGACCACAATAGATGTGAAAAGTGGTGATGTTGTAACATTTGATAGTTACAATACAAAGACCAGTTATGGAAATGATCTTGAAATAGTCATAGAATATCCTAAAGGCATTGAGAAAAAACACTTGATGAGCAGTGCCTCACTTCCTCAAAATTCCAAACATCATAAGATAAAGGACGTAGATGGAAAGACACGGATTTTCTGGGATGGTAGTTTTTTGAGTAATACACCATTAAGGGAAATGATACACCACCACAGACATTATTGGCACAAGGTTAGAAAATCCCAAAAAATACCTGATCTTGAGATTTTCATAGTTGGATTGTGACCAAAAGAATTGGCAAATAGCAAAATTCCTGAGGATAATGACTTTATCAATGACAGACTTTGGGACATAATATTTTATGATAAAATACAGTATGGTGAAAAATCAGCAAATATGATTACTGATTATTTGGACTTTATTGATAAAATAAAGAATATGGCTTCCAATAGCAGTGACAAAAAAATAATAGATAAAATCAAAGAGATAGAAGAGGAATATGTAAAGAATAGTACAAAGCGTTCAGGTGAGAAAAGAAGATACAAAGACCTCATAAAAGGTCGTTTCAGGGTTTACGTGCATCGTATAGAAAAGACAGATGATGTCAACAGCATTGCTGGCAAATCTTTTGACTTTTCAAAAAAGACCATAGAGGAATTGATTGAAATGGGCAAGAAAGACTGTGAAGAAAAAGTTAATTGGAAACAAGTTGAGGGATTGGCAAAGATTAGAGATAATTTAGTATAAATTTGGAGGTTTTTTGTTGTTCTAAAAATATCAATAAATTCTGATTTATCTTTTACAAACACTTGTCAACTTGTTATCATTCATCTCATCATGTTAACTAGCTTGAGGCATGTAATAATTGAGATTCTTTGTTATAGTTTTTATGATTCTTCTTGTTTTGTTTTTACTTGTTAGTTTATGTCGGGTTAATTATAGCATACTTTACCTTGTTTTATGTTGTTTATGACATGAAATAATCCAAAAATGTTTTGTTTATAGAAATGTTTTAGTTTATAGTATCTCTCCGTAAAGAAGTGAATGATCTGAGATATTTTTTATAAAGTTTTTTCTTGCAGAGTCCTTTAAATCAATCCACCCATCCACAATTATTGGAAATAATACATCTGGGTTCTCTTGAAAATACCATTGTTGAGTTTGCAAGTCATCACTAATCATGCAGTGATCAAGGTCACTTTGTCTGTTGTTAGAATTACTCCACGTTTTCTTGTGGGATTTGTCCAAAAATATCATTCCATTATTTTGTGCATCATTTTTCAATTTTGTAATTTCTTGTTTCGCACTAATTCCATTTTTCCCCATGGTGTTGAGATCACCAATTATTAACAATCTTGCTTTTCTTTTCTGTATGGGAAGGTTTTCAAGTCCTCGTTTTAGGTGCCAAATCTTTGTGAACATTGTCTGACGATTTTTATAGTCAGAGTTTTTTGTGCCACTGTCAGTATGTAAAAATAATATGTTATCAAAGGATTTCTGTCTCTTTTGTCTTACGCTTAGTATAGCCCCAGGTCTTAGATGTATAGAGCCTGCTTTGAATTCTCGTCTTTGTGTGAATAATACTTGATCAAATTTTCTTCTCTTGTAGGCTATAGTGATTTCCATCTGTCCTCTGCTTTCTGTAATGCCAAAGTTATACTGCCTAAAGTTCTCACTAGCTAATTTCCTCGCTACTTTTTTGTCTGAGAATTCCAGTATGCCAAAAATATCTGGATTATATTTTTTTATCAGTTTTTCAACTTTTTTGGTTCTAGATGAACTTCCTCTAAATTGTTTAATATTCCAAGACAGAAAAGAAAATCCCACAATTTTGTAAAATGATTTTTGTATTTGAATATTACCTAGCTGTTGTACTATTGTATAGTGATAGATCAATGGCATACATTTTATATTTTTGAATTGATAATTACAGTTGATTCTGTTTGCTTATGGAAATGCCACATTTACTTTGATCTTTACATATGAAATTTCTAATTGGAACTATTTCAATCAGATAGTTGTTTCTATGTTCGGAGTATACTCTGCATTTACATAAAAATTGTACTGATAAGAAATCAGAACTTTGTAAATAAAATATCATAAAAACAGAATAACAAATGAAAGTAATCACAATTATTATTTTGATAGTATTTTTGATGCACCTGTCAATTTTGTCACCTGCATTGGCTGCAAGTTATGTTGATGAATTAATTGAACAAGGTGATTCATACTTTGATGTGAAACGATACAGTAAAGCTGCAGAAACATATGAGATTGTATTAATGGGTCAGCCTGAAAATTTAGATTTACTCTACAAGATAGGATTGACAAACTACCACAGGGAACTATACAATACAGCGTTGAAATTTTATGATGATGCGTTGGCAATAAATCCCAACCAAGCCCATATATGGCAAGCAAAAGGCGATGTATTTTATTTCACTGAGAGATATGATGATGCCATAAAGTCATACCATACAGTGCTGGAAATTGATCCTGAAAATATTGATATTATCAATAATCTGGCAGACTCGTTATACAATACGGCCAAATATGATGATTCACTGATGTATTATAGTACAATTTTAAAAGAGGATCCAAAAAATATTGATATTCTTACAAGTTTAGGAGATACACTCTTCAGACTTGAAAGATTAGATGAAGCACTAGATACATACGATAAAGTTCTAGAAATTGATCCTGAAAATATTAATGTACTTAGCAGCAAAGGTGATGTGTATATTAAAATGAACATGTTTGAAGATGCAAGAAAACAATACGATACAATACTTGAGTTTGATCCTGAAAACGAGATAATAAAGCTTCAAAAAGATATAATAGAATACAAGACACTAACCAAGGACATTACATCACAGCAAGAAATGATACAGACAACACAAAAACAAATACAGACAGACATTGATTGGATCTTTGTTCTTATGATAATTGCCAGTGTTTCATCTATTGCAGGATTTAATCTGTCAGTAATTAATAGAGCATATCCTCCTGTCGCTAAGCAATACTAGTCTGTATTTTGTAGTCTACTCTCTAATATTCACAATTTATGAATGTTAATGATATCGTTATTTATCAGATATTTTATCATCTGTTTAAATCCAAAATCATCAACTCTCATCTATCTAGAATTTTGTTACCTGTTTTATTCAATCTGGAATATCTAGTCTCAAATCCAACAAACACAAAAAATGACTTTATGTTTCTATTCCCACTGGAATCCTCATCTAAGCAGTGAACTCAGATTTTATCTAACTTGAATAATTGACATGGAATTTTATCGCAAAATGGTGACCATTGTCTGATGCGTATTCAGAATCGGTACTGGTAACTTGAGGAATATTAGATTTATCATCAAGTGCAAAAGCAATCCCTACAAATCCAATTAAAACCAAAAAAAATTATAGAATATTCTAGCATTTATCCAAACACCAAAAAGATACGTATAAAGAGCTGCATTACGTTTCTGGAATCAGTACATAATAAATCATCAAACTCTTTTCTTCCAAAATAGTATGCAACTGGGTGACAGAACTATACACATACTACTCTGTCTTGCACCAGTACATACAAGCTTTCATCAGACATTATGACTTGGATTAGATCCAATCTTTTAGGCCAAATGTACATGAGTAATAATGCTTGTATATGTTTGGGAAAAAGATGTATGATCAGAAAAACCATTCTACGAGACAAGATCTACATAGATTATATCCATTACTGATACTATGATCATTTCTCTTATCTATACTATGATAGATTTCAATATTCATGAAATCAAATTTTGTTGTCTCATCTTTTCTAACCGTACAACACAGCATGAAAATTATTAATCTATGCCAAAACATCATATCTACATACAAAAGAATATTTGCAGCAGTTGCAATCAACAAGTTTGGCAGAGTAATTGAGATAAATGTTCAGAATAACAAAGGTGTTACTACCATAGAGGATCTAACTCAAAAAGAACAAGAGATATTGTATATGCAGTACATGTTGCAAAGATCAATGCTTGGAGACTTTGATAACAAGTTTGGTGCATCAAAGTACATGCTAGTTGAAAGAGAAAAATTGCTAGAGTTTGTGTTCCCGTTTTGCAAGGGAATAATACTAGTGCTATGTAAAGTGAACATCAACACCAGAGTATTATCTGGAAAACTATCAAGGATTATCAACGAGTTTGCACTGGAATCAGAGGCAGAATCGCTAAAATGAATCCATATCGTGAATCAATTGATTAATTAGTACTGTATAAATTTGAAATAAAATGAATATCTCCTGTGCGTTTGTTCTGATTAGTACAGATGATAAAAGTGAGATAAATTCTGTAATTTCAGCCCTGAAATCATTGGATCTGGTAACGGAGATTCATGCCACTAATGGAATGTACGATATAGTAGTAAAGGGTAGAGTCAGATAATTCGGTAACTCATCTTAAAACAGATCATTTAGTGAATAATTGAAGATCTTTCTGATCTAATCACTATTATTTCACAAACCAATTCATGCGATTTACTGAACTAACATACAAACAATGGAATATGATAGAACCACATCTTCCACCTCTTGCCAGAACTGGCAGACCTAGAGCTGCAGACAGAATGATTCTCAATGGGATCATCTACGTTTTGATTACTGGATGTAGATGGAGTGAAATGCCAGAAAAATATGGAGATGATTCAATTTCCAATCTAAGATTAAGGAAATGGAAGCAAAAAGGAATTTGGAAAAAAATTCTGTCATGTGCAATCAAATCCATTCACTTATCTGGAAAACTAAACTTACAAAAAATATCAATTGATTCTTCATCAATTCCTGTCAAAAAAATGGTGATCTAGTTGGATATGATGGTTTCAAAAGAATTACAGATACAAAAATACATGTTGCAGTGGATAATAATGGATTACCAATATCCATATCATCAGTACTGCAAACAATCATGATTCTACAAAATTTGTAGACGTGATGGAATCTGTTTCAGAATATTTAGATGACCAAATGATAAAAGAGATTATTACAGTTTATGCAGACAAAGGATTGATGCAAAATATATCAATGTATTTGATGAATAGAAACATTGTATGTTGCATTTCATACAAAACAAATTCTAAATTTAGTTTATCAAACAATAATGTGCAAAATAATAATTACAACAAGACAAGGTTTGCTGTGGAACGATTTTTTGCTTGGTTGAAGAACGGATTTCACAGGACTAGAATTCATTATGAAAAGAAATGTGATAACTATCTAGGATTTGTTTATCTTGTATCAATTATGATGTATTGGAGAGTATTTGGATAAGCTGTAAATGATTGCTATTGTTTTTCTAAATGATTAGTTTTGAGATGAACTAGGTATCCTTCCTTGCCTTCGATTCGCATATTGCTCAAAATTTCTTGTCTTACCAGTTTTGCAGTAGTAACATTTAGTCATGGCATGATAAAATATACTTTCAATGCATTACAAATACAACTTTACAATTCAGACATTAGCAGTAGATCATAAATGCTTTAGTGCGTTAATTATAAAGAGAACATACATAGTTCCACTAACATTACAAAACACATTTTCAAATCATAGAACAAAGTAGCAATGCTTAACTGCTTTTGGTCTCTGTGATTGAATTATTGTCTGCAAAGCATGGTATCTTAATGCAAAAAGAAATGTTAATTGTTTTTGCAATGATATCAATTACTACTCTTTTTGCATCCTCTGCAGAAGAGATACTGGCATCTGAAGAGCCAGGCATCATCAAAATAATAACAGATGGTGACTTGTATGTCCAATCCAAAGTTCCTACTCAGGTTCCCTTTGATGTTACTGCCACAGACCATTCCAATAATGAGATACCAGTACAATGCGATAAGATCTCCAATTCAACATTCAAAGTGGGAAAAACAACAGTAAGATGTATGGCAACAGATGATGATTCAGGAAACGAAGCAAGAAATTCTTTTGTGGTAACTGTAGGGTATGATATAGTACAAATTCCAGAATGGTTTAAACAAACCACAGAATTTTGGACATCTCAAAATATGTCTGATGATGAATATATCCATACACTGGGTTTCTTATTGCATGAACAAATAATCCATGTACCTCTTACCAAATCGCCAAGAGACAATTCAGGTTTTGACATAATACCAATTTGGATAAACACCAACGCTGAGAAATGGACAAAAGGAGAAATATCCAACGATGAATTTTCCATAGGAATCCAGTGGATGCTAAATCATGGAATGATTAGGACTTGATAAGATGATGATGATGATGATAAGAAATACAATACCTCAAAAATCAAAAAATCACAAGAGAGATGTCTGACTACTTTACCTCCTCACCTTTGTCTTGTTTATCTACATGTCATTGAGTTTTTCCGTATAATTAGTTGAATATGCTTTTATTCAATTTTATTGATAATCTCATCACCGACATAGATGTAAGCAAAAAGTTCCTGGTTTCCCGTAGTCTCGATGGTCATCCATCCAGTGGCACCCAACCCTTCCAGAACATACACTGACTTTACCTTGCCGGTGTTTGTGTCAATCACCTTGACTCTAGTTCTTTGTATGATTACATCTTCGGAGTGAGAAAAGATTCTGATTGGTGTCTGCTTTCCATCCTCATGTATTCGAATCAGCTGAATCTTCAATTGATTGCACCTTTGTCTTTTCTGTAAAACATGATATTATATCATAATATACCGTATTAGTATATACTGATTTAGTATATGGAATGAGATTAATGTAAAAAACATCGTAATTCCAGTGTAAAATAATGATACGGAAGATATCCAAGGAAATTTGGCTTCACGGATGCAATCGTTGTGGATATGAGTGGGCAAGTAAGACAAAAGAGCCTCAGACCTGTGCCAATCCAAAATGCAAGAGCCCCTACTGGAACAAGGAAAGAATATTTCCAAAAAGGACTAGAAAGTAGATGTCGTTTAATAATTAATCAGGTATCATAGTATAAATTATTTCCTTATTAAAGTCAAATACAATCTTTGCCTGGGCATATGTTTTGCCATGCCATGATGTAATTTTGTAGCCTTGTTTTTCCAGTTGCTTTATCTTTCTTATCATGGAATTTCTGTTGCTTGTAGTGGTTTGTGTGATCTTCATTGATTCTTCACTTTGTATGATCCATCACAAAAAGAGGAATTCATTATTGTTTATGAAAACAAGTTTTATCTTTTGATATCAATATGGTATACTATTAGTATACTCTTTCATATATACTTTTAGTATACTGATATTTACATGGATTGTGAAAGGCACCGAGTTTGTCACCAAAGTATCCAGCATGGGGGACAAAAAGATCATAATTATTCCAAAACACTATCATGAATTATTGAAAAAACGCAAGCTTTTAGACAGTGAGATCAGTGTAACACTAGAACATATTTCTTAGAGCAGTTAAAACAATCATGACATCATTTATTCTATTTTCTCTCAATACTGAATAGATTTGATCAATTCAGCCTTTTTTAGATCTTTGATGTTTGCAGGATTTGGGAATGTGTACCCCTGTTTTAGAATAGATAACCCATCGTCTTTTAGCATCTTTTTTGTGCCTGAGGTGTCTGCTGAAAAGTTGATTTTAGACACCCTTGACTTGCCAAATCTGTTTTCCATCAGATCAGTGAATGTCCGCTCGTTGGTGTAATCAAAGACCATCAGTGCAGGTGGAAACTTTGGAAACAGTACTCGTGTGTGAAACTCTATTATTTTATCAAATGAGGTGTGATTCAACGCATAGACGTCTCGCAGCAACGGCAGAGGTTTTGGATCCTCCTGTGTTGAGGAAGGCATCTCATGTATTACGATTCCAAAGAAATCGTTTTGTGATGCAGGATCTTCTCCGTAGATGTAGCGTGACATGATGTATGATTGAATTTGTCAGAGGAGGTTAATTGAGAAGTAAATCATCTGTCAACTTCATTAAGTATCTTAGAAGCGGGCTCCCCATTTTTTCTTTTATAGAGAGCAACATACTTGAATGTCTTCTGGGTTTTGAATTTACTAATTTTTCTACTGCATCTTACTTTGTCAACTACATACTTCTCATCTTCAATCTTAATTGGAAAAGACGATACAAACTCCAGTCCACCGCCGGTTCCATCAGGAGATGTAACATCACCAGAAATCTTAGTCATCTTGATTTTCCTCTTTTAACTTGTACAGTTCAACGTTTTTGCTGTCACTTTGAGGCTTTATCAACATCATCTCTTCACCGTCCCATGTGATTGGGTATTGTCTTCCAGGAATCATGTTTTCAGATTCAAAGCGAAGTAAATTTTTATCTAGTTGTACGTGATGTTCATTTTTTTCAGGTGGTATGATAAACTGATTGGTTGTGGGTTGGAGATACTCTTTAAAATATTCAGAAAAATTATCAATTAATTTTTGTCTAGATTCTAAAAATTGATTTTCAGAAATTAGTTCTTCATCTTTCGCTTTTTTTAAGTCTACTAGCCGATCGTACAACGTATTAGGAATACGTATAATCTGAACACTGTTTTCCTTATCTGAAAAAAATATGGTATATTCTTTAGGTTTAGTCTCCACAATTACTTTTGAATTTGGCATCAGATTATATTCAGAAACATAGTCTTTTCTTCCTTTTACAAAAGAGATTGTGTGTTGAGGCAAGTGCATTACAAAATCAATTATCTGTTCAGAATCCAAGTTTATTCTTAATTGATAATCTCGTCTTTTTAAATAAATATTGGCATATCTACATGTCCTCCCCGTAATCCCCATACTGAAACATCTCGGGTTTGTACCACGTACTTGAGGAATTATAGAAATCACACTCGTAGTACATTGCATACATCGGTCCCAGCCTATCTCGTTCGGCATCAAGGAACTCGTCGTTGATTAGCCCAGCATCCACTGCCATGGTCGCAGGAATCTCATGAACTTTGAATTGTGACATTGTAGAGTTTTCGTCCACGTTCTTTTTCAGATTCTACGTCTCAAATATCTTGTAAATCATATCTGAAGATCTTCTCGAGAGTGATTCAATTAGCATTGTTCCGTTGGCATTTGCAAGTCTTGGGATTCGATCCCTCCAGCAATTACCGATGTTGCAGTCAATGGTTCCAGTTATCTCTATTTCTTGGTCTTGATATCCTGAATTCTACATTTGATAATTGGATGTCAATATTGTAATTGGCGTCATCAGATTTATTTGCTACCCCCTTTAGGATGTCCCTTATCGCTGACCTGAATTATGAATATGCTCCGTCAGTAAAGTTTCCAAATGATACGTTTTACGTCAATACTGATAAAATGAATTTGTAAAACTAAGAGAAGTATCAGAGATTGGTTTTGTAGAATAGGGGGATTATTTGTTCATATAGATTCATGTGAAGGTAATTTTTTAAGAGCCATATCAATTTGTTGTATTACTTCGGCAGGGTCTGGGGGGGTGTGTTTCAAGACATCCTTTTGCGTCATTTAATGCATGTTTTAATTCGGGTAAATACAATGAAACTTTTCTCTGCGCCTCTGTAACTGAGTATGCGACAATTACTTCTAAAGAAAATAATTCATTGATGTGCTTGAATTGGAGGTTGTTCCATAGCCAAGATACCTTGGATTCTTTAATTGCACGCTAATAGAATCAGTCATACATCCTTTTCTTTTTTGAGTGCTGGATCTGATGGTGGCAGAGATATTCTTTTATCCTCAACTTGTTTTTGCAATGATTGTATGATCTTCTGTTGTTTCAGAAGCTCATCAAGTAGAATCTTGAATGACTGTTCCATAGCCATCTTGGAGTCTGCAAAGATCTTTTGAAGTTCAAAGAGATTCATTGCCGTTTATCCATTAATGATTTGAAATATTCTGAATAGATCTGACTTCCCTTGTTTGTCCTGATTTGCATTCTGATAGATTCAGGCATCATGATGGGAACGAATTGTTTTGCCATGTACTATGATGTGGAAAGTTATGGAATTTAAGCAGCGAGAAATTAAATTATAAGAAAATATCTATATGTATGATAAATGAAAATATCTTCTAAATTTTACCTTGGATGATTTTACCAATCTCTTTTGTTCTGTATATTGTAAACCCTATTCCTATTGCAAATAATGCATCAAAAAAGGGCTGACCCGTAAAATATGCGGCTGAGAATAATGTAGTAGGTATTGAAATCAAATAAACAAATAATGCAATTACAAAAGTAATTCCCGCCCTTGCTTGCATCTCATTTGTAATGCTCTTATCATCATTTGTTTTATCAACTGCAAGAATGGTGTCTATATTATTTTTGAATTCTATTATGAGAGGTTTTATGTCATCACGTTCAAAATTTTGATAGTCTTCTTCAATCTTATCGTGCAAGTCAGTCTCAGTAGCATTTGATTTTTTTTCCACGGGAAACAGTTCAAGGAAATTTGTATTCAGAGCAGGATCAAAATCATGACGGATATTTACAAATACTTCATAATGTTTCAATATATCCTCAAGTTTACCTGTTGGAATTTTGTCAACTACCAATACTGATTGTGCAGTGATCCTATCTTGAGGAGGATCTCCATCTGGATGACGAGTTAGGAAACTTTTCACCCATTTTACTTGTATTTTATGATATGCAATCAAACCACTATTTTTCCTATCATCTTTTTCCAATAGGTTGAATTGTTCAACATGAATATTCAAGTGCTCTAAAATTACTTTATTTTTGGCAGTTGTGTCTCGAGTTTTCTTGGCATTATCAAATTTAATTATGGCTGCGCCTAGTGCAACAGAAAAAACCACACCTATTGCAGTATAGAGCATCAATCCTCCCGGACTATGTTGGATTTTGTATTCTACATCGACTTGCTTTGGTTCAAAATTTTCAGTAATTATGGTAAACTTTCCCGTATATTTTCCAAATGAATTAGTGGGAATTTCGTTGTCAATAAAAACATGACATACATTTTTTTCCTCATTTTCGTGAGTTACGTGTAATTTTACAACAGGTGTTATCTTATCTGCGGCGATAGAACCAATTGTTTTTCCAGATATGTAAAAATCACTTGCAATGATGTCTTTAATTTTAGGAATTGTTATGCCGTCACTTGATGTTGCTTTTAATTCGATTATGGGATCCTTTTCGTTGTAATATTTTGTTATGACTATTTTTTCAGTGTTTAAATTTAGTGTAGGTTTGGCTTTCTCGGCATTTCCCTGTAATGTTATTCCAAGCGTTGTATCTGTATCCAATTTTGTTGTACCTTTAAAACTCGCCTGAATATCAAATGACTCCATTTCAGATTTCGTTATAGATGCATCTGAATCAAAATATGTACAATTATCATTGTAATATTTTTTCTCATCAATTGAGGTACCATTGTCATCTAGATGAAATCCGCTTATGTCATGACCAGCAGGAATTGTAATGAGCGTCAGTATTGAAAATATGAAGAAATATCTGAGTAACAACAATATGAAAGTCAAATTATTGATTATAAAGATTTGAAAATATCTTTAGATGGTCTGATCAGAATACAGATGTTCTGAAAAATTCTTTAATTTACGAGTTGACGTGCCTAGTTTTTCGTAAAATTTACGAATTGAATGTATCAATTAGAAAATCTCAGTATATCCTTGCATGTGTCTTGTACCCCATCCAAAATAGTTCCGGGTTTAAGTTTGGGTGGAAGTCTCTGTTCCAATTCCTTGATTTTTCTGAGTATGCCCGTTTCTTCTTTGGCAAGTGCCCCTTTGGAGTTGGCTATCATGGATATTGTATGTGCAAGTTTCATGAGTTTTTCTTCGTCTGCATTGCCCTCCTTGTCAAGTTTCTCGAATCGCTTGATCAGTTTGGCAAGTACCCTGCGCAATGCCTTTCCCTCATAGTTGTTGTCAGTCCAGGGTGTCTTGGTCATTGTGCATCCTCCTCCTCATTGTCGTTTTGCTGTTTGCAAAGTTTGATGACATCAACCATCGGCGGTGATGATGACACATCATTATCAAAAGTTTTTTCTTGTAATGGCGTGATGGATTGTATGTCATCTGTAAGTTCCTTGAATTTTTTTCCAAGCAACGCAGCGGATATGTTGATGTTCTCACCACTGGTGTGCTTTATTCTGGAATCCTGAACCTTGAGGATGATGTTCAGCCACACGTGATCATGCGTGGATTCAAACTGTGTGGATGCTTGCATTTCCAACCAGTCAAACGTGTTTGAGATATTTTCTTGATATGCTGAATAGTTTGATTCTGCCAGGTCTCTTACCCACGTGTTTTCCCTGTTGATTGCTGTCATGTCACGATATACGGTGGATACTGACATATCAAATCCTGATTTGTCAAGCTGCTCCTTTACGGTGTATCTGTTTACTTGCTGATTGTTTTTTCTTAGTTGTGTGATTATCTTCATTATCTCCCTTCGTCGAATAGTTACATCCTCAATCATCATGATACTTGTCATGACTCAGTTATGGAATATTAGCATCGAGATTTTGACTCAGTTTGCTTCACCAGTTCCATCATTCTTGCATATGTCGGGCCTTCTGCAAGCATCTTGTTGTAACTTATTATCGAACTGATGATCCCCTGTGTCATGTCAAACTTTTTTCCCGGTTCAGCAGTCTTAGTTCGCAGTGACTTTAACGTAGTAATCTCGTCAAACACCTGCATGGAATTATAGCGAAACATTGCGGACATTCCATTTCTTAGCAGGTTGTTGTACCACTCTTTATTGGCTTCTTCCACCTGCCTGATGATGCGGTCCAATTGGCGCACAGATATCGTAAATTGTTTGGCTACGTCTTCTTTGTCTACGCCCGAGTATACCTGGCTGATGATGATTTGGTTTCTGATGTCTACTCTTTCCTTACGTGATAACTGGGAAATGTCTCTTAACGGTTCAATGCTGTTTACAACAGACATTATCATTGAACCCCATCAATCATCATCATGATACAATTATGAACTGATGTGGTATTTTAGCAGCGAGTGTGTTAAATGTGCATAATATGAGCTTGATTGGTGCCTAACATGGGGTAACTAGCTCATTTCAATTCTAAAAAGATCTGACAAAACAGGCATAAAACTCATGAAAAAGTGCAGCTAATCACTCTAAACTGACCCTCTTTTACGCACGAGTTATGCCTAGATTTTTCTTCATTTTTGAGACATAAATCACGCCTATTGAGACATGTTTTGAGACATTTGTAATTTGATTGTTTTTGCAGTTTCTTTTGACGGGTCATTTATCTCGATTTATCGTGCCTAAAAATGATCTAGAGTCAATTGGAGAAATATTGATGGGATTACTCTGTATCTAAAATAAAAAACAAGACTATGATTCTGGGTATATTAAGTCACGATCACTTTGTGTGGAATGATATGTGGTAGGCATTTTTTTGTATAACATTGAATCATCATCAGGATTTTTTCTAGTATCTATTTTTTTTGCATAATAATAAAACTCCTCATCAAGTCTTTCTTCAATAATAGAATTCACGACACCGTCAGAAATTAGTTTTTGGAAATGAGGATAATTCTTATCAACTGAATTCTTTTCAGATACAAACTTTAACCATATCATAAAACTTCTTCCAAGATCAAAATCTCTTTGAAAATATTGTATAAAATTATCATCAAACTTTTCCTTGCTTCTAAGAAAAGATAGTCTGTCTAAAATCAATAGATGTTCTATTGCAAATATACTACATTCATTATATGTTCCTACAGAATCTCCAAACTTATTTGTGATATTAGTAAACGTATCATCATAATGTGCTAACCGTTTTACAAACTCCAAATTTTTTGATAGTTCTTGATTTTCATTGAATCTTTTTTGAATAGCTATTTGTTCGTTAAGATGCTGAAGTTGTTTTTCTTCATATTGTTGCTGAGATTTTAATAGTGTGGCGTCATGCTTCTCTTGAGATTTTATTCTATCCTTATTTTGTTGTTGTTGAGATGTCGAAAATTTGTATATTGTCACTGCAAGTCCAATAATTGAAACAGATATCGTAAGAATGGATATGAGCCCTGAAGGATCCCATGATGAATCAGAAGGTCGTATAGCATCAGCAAGATTGTTTGTAGCATTTGCTAACTGGATGATTGCCTCAGATGTTAGTTCATCTTCTACCACAATTTCATAATATAATACATAGATTTAACAAATTCTATTTCATAAAGTTCCCTTTACCGTGGTACTTACAATCCTCTTTGAGCATTCCGTTGTCATCATTGATCTTACATCTACAACCAACACTTATGGCATTAATTACTCTCAGTGCAGTTTTATTGCAAAAGCAAATCCGATTCAGTCAGGCACCTGGTACATTCTGAACCGCCTGACAGTCCATGCTTGCACTTTGCAACTACTGCAGTCATAGAATGAAATCGGTTGATTCTCTTTGTCAGTTCGTCTTCAAAGTCTTCGGGTTTTCTAACAAACACCTGCGAGAATCCTGGCTTTGTCGATACAAACAATACAATCTGCTCAATCTTCATTCCGGTTAGTTCGGTCCACATTCTGGCATGTGATGACATCTGAAGATAGTAACCAGTTAGGTATGATTCCTTTTTGACTGATCTCTTTGTCTTGTAGTCAAAGATTGTATTCTTTCCGTCTATGATACCTATACACCGTCACACGTCCCACCAATACCCATTGTCTCGCTGTACAGTTCAATTTCAGTCGTATAGACTGATTGTACATCCTGTACTAAATCCGCCAATTGAGTGAAATGTGCCCTGACAGGTAATGATAAATGTCCTACTGGCTTGTTGTTGAGATACTTTTCCATTGCCTCATGGGATTGCGTACCTTCATACATTGCCTCTCGGCTTATGTGATTCGCTACCTGCTCACCCTCTTTTTTACGCCATCTGATGAGTCCTATATTGTCTGAGTCAGGTGAAGTCTTTGATAGCATCTCAGATACTGATGGGAGTAAGACATTGCTCTCAGTAGGAGTACGATAGAAATGCTTGTACTTTGTATGCTCAGGGACTGCTCTCTTGAATGACGGATATACCCAATCCATTCAAATTCTTTTTGAATCACGTAGAATGGTGACTTTATCTGTACGGAGTGAGGATATTTCATGAAATTGTCACCTCTTGTGAGTGGTTATTAAATAGCTAAACAACCATTGTTGGAAATTCGGGTATTTCCCGACACAAGGTGTTAACTTTCTTTTTTACTATATCATTGATTTTCGTATACAAGGAAAAAGAAAGTTTAGTCGTTATGTCGGGATTCATCACAATGACTCCTTCAATGTGGCCTGAACAGACACCTTAAACCCAATATTGAGCCAAACTCTCTCGGTACGACCATCCAATTCAACCCTGTCTTCCTCATGATATTCTGCAAATGCATTTCCAAAACCCCTCATCCCAAGCGGGGTTTCACCTTTTTCTAACATAATTTTTTTGTATAGTCTATATGTCTCTCGCTTGGTTTTGTGATTTTCACTTTCTACAATGTGTTTTGTTTCAAATTGATCAAGCGGGTCAGCATTTTCATTCCACTCTTTTTGTACATGCTTCCAATCCTTTGAGTGGCTATACCTACCATTGACTTCCAAACGTCTAGCAAGATGTACCAGACAGGAAAACACTCGGCTCATTTCTTCCTTGTTTGACAAAAGTTTTTCTAAAAGATGTGAATCCTTTTCAGGATCATTCTCAAAATTTCGTTCCCACTTTATGATAATCCATCTTCTAAAGAATCCCTGACCCTGATCAAACACTTTGGGGAATCTATTACAACTGAAAATCATCTTGCAGAACGGATAGCCAGTAAATGGCTGACCGTGCTTGGCTTGAACCTCTATACCCTCATTGCAGATTATGGCTTTAATTTTTCCAGTGTACTTTAACTCATTATTTTTTAAATCAGCAAAGATGTTTGCCATTTTACCTAGCAGGTTATACGCCATGAACTTGTCATTTTCAACTTCTTGAAGGGGGATTCCGCAGATGTTTGCTTTGCCCAACATTGCAGTAATGTATGAAAGAAATACCGACTTTCCATTCTCACCACCGCCCAAATTTATGAATGATTTTGCATCAATGTGTTTCTTGACAAAGGTACTGGCTATCATTTCCAATACTGATTCAAAAGATTCTTGTTGGAATCTGGTCCCAACAGCAAAGCATTTTTTCAAGGATTGCCAGAATAATGTATCCTTTAGATTTTTCTCAAGGTCATCAAAGACACTGTCATTGTCAATAGGATATTGAGATGTAATGTATTGAACAGGCAGTAAAACACGGCTTAGGTTACTTGGTGAATGATCTTTTAGTTCCAGATTGTTAAGATTCAGAATGCCATTTTCAATCGTGTTTTCCTTTGGATCCTTGTCAAACTCCTCGATACTCCTCCCGGTCTGAGCCTTGATCTTGTTTACGACCTCGTTTCTTTGATGAGTGCTGCAATTTTTAATCAGCTTCTCGGTTTCCTCCTTGATGATACTCTCAGCGTCATCCTTGCTGTAGATTTTACCGTTGTAAATTAGAACATCATCGGTTTTTCTAACCGTAACGAAATCATGATTTGTCTTTACAATTACTGCTGTTCTTTCTATGATACAATTGTCCTTGCCAGCCTTGTTTCCTCCTTGATTGCCATTCTCAAGTATTTTTTCCTCGCCATACTTTATGGCCTGCTTTACCAAACCCCAGATCTTGGAATCGTCATATTGCCCCACGCAATTTTTCTTCTCGTATTCCCTAGCCATCTGAAAGAGAGTATCCTCATTTAGTTCCTGGTTCTTAATCTTCTTTGAGTCCAAATAGCTTAGAATGTGTCCGCCTCTATCGCTTCCTTCATGTATTTTTTCATCGACCTCATAGTGTGGTTTTTGAAAATCAGACAGTCCAACAGCGGCAGTCTCCAGATATGGAATGTCATACTTTTTGAATATTTTATTGAGTTTGTCTTCTAACTTGTCTTTTGGAAACTCTGCAACCTGTTCTGAACCGACAATATCAATCAGTGAACCATCCTTGTGATAGCCACCTGCACAGTAAAGCAGCTTGTTACCGCCGGATTTGATTTCAATCTTTGGTATGTTGTCACCTTGCAATGGAGCCTTGCTTAGAATCGGTTCTTTTGTGTTAACGATGATGTGACACTTTTCCTTGTTGGCGTGTTGTTCCACCACTGTATCTTTTGCAACCTCTGCAAGTGAAACGGGTGAACCGTCTTTTCTCTCTCCGCAGAACTCTTGAATTCCCAGGAGATTGTCACAGTCAATTCCGTTACCCCATAATCCTTTGGTTGTTTTATTGTGAAATACTTGTCCACATATCAGTGCCATGCCATCCTTGAATGCATTACTATCCTTCCATTGTTGGTGTTGTTCTTCTGAAATTGAATTAGTTTGATATCCGGATTCTTTCCAAGTAATCCAATGTTCTAATCCCTGCTCATCTGTCCAAAATGGTTTCTTACATTTTTTAGGATCGCTGTGATTGTTTGTTGCAGGTATCAGATTAAGCCCGGTAGAATATCTTTGAAAGTCTGCCCAGTCATTTGGTGTCCATTGTTCACGAGGAATAATTTGATACTTGTGAGGCGGGATATTGTCCTGCAAAGTCATATGTAATCCTCATAATCATCGCAAAACATCGACAATCCTCCTTAGTTTTTTCAGATGCTTGGCGCATGCCGCAATGATCCTGACATCCCTCAAATCCCCATCCATGTTGTATCGTCTGATTCTTGCGATTGATTTTTTTGTACACCAATTGCATTGACACCCTCGAAACTTCTCGGCATCTCGTCTGGTCAAGTCACTCCAAAGCTGAAATTCATGAGGATCAGTGGTTGGGTTAATCAGTATTGTTTTTCCATCATTCATGTTTTCCAGATGGCGTGTTTTTATGCAATCAATGCATATTGACATTCCAGGTTGATATCCTTCGGGAATCTCAAATTCGCATTCCATTTCATCCTTGCAGTAAACGCATGCTGATTTGGTAATTTTCATCATTTTGTCCTCCTCATCCTCATCCTCACGACATTCCACATGATTGCTGCTGCAACTGTCGTTGATTCTTGTTCTTGTGCGTGCGTGTCGTTGATCTCAAAACCACTTTACAGCAGTCGCATCGGACCTGATTCGTAGTGACAAACTTGTTGCAAATGCCGCAGTATTTTTGCCCCTGTTCATATCGACTGACCCTGGAGTCTATCTTGCATTTCTCAAAGATATCACAGATGCCCTTGCATGCTATAGTCATCTTAAAAAATGCCTCCGCCGCCAGTGCTGTTACCAATAATTGCAAACTTTATCCATATCGACTTTTGGTCCACGCTAATTGCCGATGGAAAGAGCCCCATTGATTTCACCCGACCCATTTGTGATTCCGTGATGATCCTTACGTACTTGCTTGATTGACTCTGCATTATTTCCAAGTCATCCGTCACCTGCCAGTCTGGAAATATCTGTTCTAGTTGCTGTTTGCAATATTCTGGATTCTCTCTAAAGCAATCATCAAGCCCCCTGATCAATTCCAAACAAACTCCTTTGGCGTCTGCTGACCTGCATCGTTATGTTGAGTTGCATCATTTGAAACTGCATTTTTAAAAGATTCACCACATCCTAGACACTGAATTCCTGCAATTCCAATCACGCCGGAAATAAAGCCGCCGCATTGCAGGCAATGCAAGAACACGAATTTGTCATGTACTTTCACAAGGCGGGACATTATTTCGTGACACTCCCAGATACTTGCAGATTGTACAGCGGCTTTGATACAAGGTTATTCAGATAATATTCAACTGTCTCTAGGCCATGATTTCTATAATGTGAGAATAATGCCGATTTGTTATCAAAGTTCTTTGAATATCCTTCACTGCAAATGACGCATTTGTCATCGGCTGTATTTTCTATGATTATCTTGACTACCCCGGAAATATTCTTCAGACAATATTTTATCCAAAATGTTTTTGGTGCGACAACCTGCTTTGACAGATCTCCATTGTTGGTAAAATGATCATATCCTGTAATGACTGACATTAGTTTGAAGCCTCCTCGATTACTCTATCTGAGAGTTTTTTCAGTCTGTCAATGCATTGCTCCTTTGTCGGAGGAATGTTTTTGTCATGATGCGAATGGGCATACGTGATATGCTGAAATAATGATGCACACGTATCAAACCTCTTTGTAACCTGTCTTGTCTCTGCCTGACATTTGGCGCAAAAGATACCATCTCTTATTCTAATTCTGTTGTATCGTGGGTGCAATGACGCAACGGCTTTATTTACTTCTAGTTGACTACTCAAAGTATATCAAAATCTCCTAGTTCTAGTGGGTTTTGATGTGTATAATTTAGGAAAAGAGTGAAGCCGTCCAAAGTTTCAGACTCTTTTCCTTTTTTTATTGAATTAATTATAAAATGGGTCAAAATGAAATTATCTCCTCTGAGATCATAAATTTTCTATTGTCTTCGTTTTCATAGCATGAATCGCACAGTATCAGAGAATAGGTTCCGTTTTTGATACCTCCGTCACATGTTATGCTATGGGTTTTAATCGAATTACAATGACAAGTAAAAGATGGAACTTGGAGACTAGACATTAGTTTTTAGCCACCTGAATTGATTCTAGCAATAATTTTTCACAATATGTGCTACGGGGAATTAATCCTCTTTTCGAATCAATTGTTTTCCACAATGATTCTTCAAGAGTGATTGCCTTACCTGTTTTCATATCATATGAATGCCAGAAATGATATATATTATACACAATATGTCAGTATGTCATGGTGTCACACTTATGAGTGAACGAGAAGAAGAAATAAAGTTAGCCATATTGGATTATGTAAAAAATAACCAATATGTTGGAGATGATTACAAAAGTATCGAAGTTCCGTTAACACAGACAAAGGTCATGAATGCCGTGATGTCTGAAATCGGAGGATCTACAAACACCTACAAGAAACTTTTTGAGGAATTGTTTGACAATGAAAAAGATGCCAGGTTGACAAGGATCAACATACGAAAGAAAATATGGATTTTACAAATTTCTTCAAAACAGAATCAGATTTCTGATTTCAAAGAGCGAATAAAACACGTTGATAACTTACTTGATTTATTAGAAAAACATCCTGCACATGGAGACTGTGCAGATATCATTGAAGGTTCTAACATTCCAAAACTTGACAAGTATCACCACAATCAAATGCTGTTTCATGGTGAGGCTGTTACCGAGTTTCATACCTATGAAACTCCCATGGGCTTACCCGAACATAGAAAATGTTTCCAGGCAAGATATGATATTCTAAAAAACTTGCCCCTTTTTCTTGTTCATTTTATCAATCTACCACAACTGAATTTTTCTGAAAGTACGAAAAAATATGCGAGAGATATGATCAATCCAATTGTAACAAAATGTGTTGATATGCTACAAAGTGATTATTCCATTTCACCATACTATACAGATGCATATGCAAAAGATTTTTCTGACTCATGCAAAGAATCTGGACTGGGTGAAAGAAAAGTTGACGGTGTATTTCTATGCAAGGCTTTTCCAATGAATGACATACAGGCAGAATTCTTAAAAATTCTTGGAAGATATTATTTTATGATGAGTTATGGTTTTGGAGAAGATGTCATGAGAATTGATTCATCAGAACAGCAGAAAACAATCACAAAATTCGTGTCTGTCTTTTTCCCACAGTCAACAATAAAACCTGATGAAATTGATGAGCGACTTGATGATGATATTGTAATTGAAAATTATATGCATCGTGACAAATTAAGAATTACCCCCTATGAGATGCAGCGACTTGATGAGATAGGCGGTCAGGCGCTTGGAGGTAAGATGTCTATAAGATACGAGTATTACGGTCAAAATGACCCATTCGTTGTAGCGGATTACTACTTGAGATGGTTGTACATGGCGGATATCTTTTCGAGTATAGAAAAAAAAATAGTCAAGCAATCTTTTGATGACAGTGAGCATTATGAGGACGACTCAAAAACCCGGGAAGAACATGATGTGTATGAGACTTTTACACGACCGTTCAAAAAAGAAATTCATGGTAAACTTAAAAAAGTTGGAAAGAATACGGCTATCTTGATATTAAGTGAGTCATATTCTCACATGGAACGTTATGCCGAAACGTGGACCAGGCTGATGATTGAAGAGAGTACTAATGCCCCGTACAATTCTGAAGCGTATGATTTTATGTAGATTTGCAACTAGTCTGAATTTTGTTTAATTTTCTTAGCCAACCTATTCAGATCGTCATCTGACATCGGCTGATTCTTTGCCTGCATGTACTTGAACTGCATCTCCTTCATGTCGTTTTGCATCTGGTCCATTTTGTCAAGTACCTCTTGCTTTTCGGCCTTTTCCTTTTCTTCTTGCAGAATTGTAGTCTTTAGGTCAAGATACTTGCCGCACTTGCCGCACATGGATGCGTTATACGGATTCATTCTGTCGCATATGGTGCATCTTACGGGTTTTTGATCAATTTCCTTTTCCTGCTCGGTTTTCTCATCCATTCCGAATCTTCCAAACACCGCATTGCCTACGTCCTCATGGCTCAGATGCTCATAGTTTGCGGCCATCTTTGAGGTCTTGGACCATCCGTGTCTCTTCTTGAGTATCGCATCAGGCATCCACTTTGATGCGTTTGTAATCTCAGTATGACGAAATACCAGCATCGTGATTCGCTTGGTGTCAATGGAACTCTTTTGACCGTCTACCTTTGCCCTGCTTATTGCAAGCGCACAGCGCCTTCTGATCATTGCCCTGGCTGCTGAATATGTCATGTTCTGTCCATACATTCCGTTTGCAACGCTTATCCACAATGGCGATGCCGGATTGTCCTTGTATGGATGGGCTTCCATCCATGCGGCCAGATACGGAACTGACTTTATCAGATGGATCGGCCTGTCTCCTGTTTTTCCATCCACATTAATGATGACTCCGCCATTCTTCAGAAAATCAACGTGCCCCAATCTTAGATTAAGTATCTCGCCTGGCCTTGAACCTGATTCACCATGAACTGCAATGAATGCCTTGTCCCTGATGTTTTCACCGCATGCATTGAGCAGCTCCGTTTCCTCTTCGGGTGTTATCATGTCTTCCCGAGTCAGCTTTTGCGGTACCTTCTTGATTGCAATGTCTCTGATTTCCTCGGGTTCTGGGTATTTTCTTGAAAATGTCCTCCTTCCAGTCTTTATCCACCTGACAAATAGCATTAGGAATTTCTTATGATCTGCGGTGTGCCATGTCTCCTGACCATCGGGATCTGCCCATGTCTTCATGACGTATGATATAATCTGGTTTACCTGATCCTTTGTTATCTGCTCCCAGGATATGTTTTCGGACTTTGCTATCCTTCCAAGCGATAGCAGTGCCCTGATGTTGTTTACCCTGGCTGACTTGGAGAATGACTGATTGATTAGAAGATTTTCGTATTTTTCATAGATTTTAGCAAATTCCGGAACCTCCTTGTTGATCATGGCCCAGATATTGTTTATTTTTGAATCATAATTGTAAATCTGAAGCTTTTGCTTCAATGGCTTATTTACAGCCGTTTTCTTCTTACTGGTTACATCAAGTCCTTGTTTCAACAGTAAGTTATGTGTAGTTTAGGGTTTAAACCTAATTGAGAGTCCCAAGCGACGGAATTGAACCATCGACAACCCGGTTTCTGTATGCCTGATTTGCTGTTTTTCGTCAGCCATCTAAAGCCAACAACTACAGCCGGGAGCTCTACCAGGCTGAGCTAGCTTGGGACAAAAAAACCAAGCTTTTTGCTATTAAAAAACCATCGTAGATGACTTTTGATTATTGAGAATGACCGTTTTCAATGCATAAATAGCCTAGGCATTTTTTTAGTTTTATTGTCTGAATTATCCATGTCTTATTCTGGGTATGTATGTGTGCCGTATCTGCATACTGATGACTCTGTCAAACTTAAAGAATATTTGACTAATTCAAAAAATATTGAAACATTATTTTTTGTTACTGGTACGTTTTCAAATGAAAGCATACCCTACTTTTCAGATTCTACGAATCACTATCTCTTAGCAAAATTCAAAGATAGTGATCAAATGTCTAAAGATCTTGCCACCTTTAATCAGGAGAAAACGTCCTTCATGTTTAGTGTAAGTGATGATCTCTTTCAACGAGAAGTTCAAGGTGAAACAAATTTTGTTTCGGTGTATTATTTAGAAGATGTCGATGATGGTGATGACTTGCAACAAATTGCAAATCTTTTGTTAAAAAGAGAGAAAATTGAGATTGCATGGATGGGTAGTATGAATACATATTGCTTGAATCCTGCCAAATTCACATTCCCATACTCTGCAAATATAGTGGTGATTGAAGTTGCAAGTCAAAAGAGCTATCAAAGTCTCAAGAAATACTGTGATCAAACGAGACGTGATATTAATCGAAAAGGATTGAAAATGACCAATCTACTGAATCTTTCAGTTTTAGATCAGATAAGATAGAAAAAGATTCTTTTTAATATTTTACAGTGTTTACATTCGTTGAAATATTTTTTATCTGTTTGTAAGGTATTTGATATTATTTTCATTAATTAGATTAATTGATAAAAAATGTTAAAAAATCTATGCTATGTGATACATATTTTGAAAAAAGTCTGTTCGTGTTCAGTTTATTTTCTATTTGTGTCACGTGTGTAAACGTTAAATATTCGAGCAAAAACCATTTTTCATGAGTAAGCCCTCTGATCTTGGTTCCTTGAAAATAGGTTCTTACATTCTGTTACCTCACTCTGATCAACCGGGTGGTGAACCATGTAGAATTGTAGAATATGATACGTCAAAGCCTGGAAAACACGGTGCGGCGAAAGCAAGGATTGTTGGTGAAGGCATTTTTGATGGTCAAAAAAGACCCCATGTAGGACCCGTCAGTATGCAAATTCATATTCCAATGATCAACAAAAAAGTTGGTCAAATAATTTCTATAAATGGGGATGTGATACAAATTATGGATTCTGAAACGTTTGAAACTTTGGATGTAGGTATGGTTGACGATGAAGTTAAAGGCAAGTTAGAAAATGGACAAAATGTTGAGTATTGGGTAGTTATGGATAAAACTAAAATCATGCGTGTTAAGAATTAGTATAGGTGCTGATGATGAGCGGAAAAGCCATCTGATTTGTGATGATGATTATGAGTATTGAAGCATCTTTTATTCAATCAATTTAAAGAATTTGTTTGATGTGTAATTTCAGATTATGAACATTGCTTCTCTTTTTTCAGGCGGTAAGGATAGTACTTTTGCCATTTATCAAGTACAAAATCAAGGCCACGATGTTGTATGCCTTTTGAGTGTTTTTCCAAAGTCTGATGAAAGTCATCTGTTACATCATCCAAACATGCAATGGACAAAGTTACAATCCGAGTCTATGAAAATTCCACAACTGTCAATTTCATCTGGATCTAATGACTTGGATATGGAATTGGCTGCTTTGGAAATACTGTTGCAAAAGGCAAAAAAACAATTCGGTGTTGAAGGAGTAGTTCATGGTGGAATCCAAAGTGATTTCCAAAAAGATAATTTTGAAACTCTTTGCTCTAAACTAAATTTGATACCGTTTACTCCTCTGTGGGAAACTGATTCGCATCAGTACATGAACAATTTAATTGATTCAAACTTTAATTTCATAATGACAACTGTTTCTTCTGGTGGTTTGGATGATTCATGGCTTGGAAAACTGATCTCTAGTTCTGACATCGATGTATTGAATCAGCTATCCAAAAAATTTGGATTTAATTTAAATTTTGAAGGCGGGGAGGCTGAAACGTTTGTAATTGACTGTCCTCTTTTTACACATCCAATTAAAATTATACAGTCTGAAAAAAATTGGGATGGATACAGAGGAAGGTTTGAAATAGTGGATGCGGAATTAAATTGTAATGCTTGATAGTCTAAAGACTAGTCTGGGAGACGCAATAAAAAAAATTGTCAAATCTTCAGGTGTAGATGAAGAACTCATCAAGGAATTATCTAAAAATGTTCAAAGAGCATTATTGCAATCTGACGTTAACGTACGTCTGGTTCTTGAAATTACAAAACACTTGGAGGAACGTGCACTAAATGAGACTCCCCCTCCTGGCCTTTCGCGTAAGGATCACATAGTTAAGATCCTATACGATGAACTTTCAAAATTACTAGGAAACGAGTCTGAGTTTGATTTTAAGCCTGGAAAACAAAACAAAATAATTCTACTTGGAATTCAAGGCAGTGGTAAGACAACTGTGGCATCCAAGCTTGCCAAATTTTTAACACGTCAGGGATACAAAGTCGGTGTCGTAGGTGCAGATACATACCGACCTGGTGCATTGGTTCAGCTTAGAACGATGTGTGAAAAATCCAATGTGGAAGTGTATGGTGAAGAAAACAATAAGGATTCTCCCAATATTGTAAAAAATGGACTAAAACATTTTGCTGGCCAACCGTTGGATGTTATCTTGATAGATACTGCAGGTCGTCATAAAGAAGAGCAGGATTTACTTGAAGAGATGTCAAGAATTAACAAAGCTGCAGATCCTGATTTGGCATTACTTGTAATTGACGGAACAATTGGACAACAATGTTTCAGTCAGGCTGAAGCATTTCATAAAACCATTCCAGTTGGAGGTGTAATTATCACAAAGTTGGACAGCTCTGCAAAAGGCGGCGGGGCCCTTGCGGCATCTGCTGCTACTGGAGCACAAATAATGTACATTGGTACTGGTGAACGCATTGATGATTTAGAAAAATTTTCTCCCACGCGATTCGTAGGACGACTACTTGGAATGGGTGATATTCAAGCTGTATTGGATTTGGCTAAGCGATTGGAAAATGAGGGGGATGACGTTAGGATGAAAAGAATTTCTAGCGGAAAAATGAACATGGATGATTTCTTTTATCAGTTAGAAGAGATGACAAAAGTTGGTTCTCTTCAAGGACTGCTTGATAGCATGCCTGGTCTTTCTGGAATGGTAAAAAATGACCAAGTGGATCAAATGGAGGGCAGAGTTTCAAAATGGAGATACATTATTCAAAGTATGACCAAAGACGAAAAAGCTGATCCTGATCTACTAAACTCATCCAGAATCAAGAGAATTTCTCGCGGATCTGGTTGGCCTGAAGGTGAAGTTAAAGAACTTGTAAAAAATTACAAAAACTCTAAGAATATGATGAAGGCCTCTAAAGGACGTCAAATGCAAGGCACTCTTAGAAAAATGGGATTAGGATAGTTTTAGTTACGAATTTCCTTCAAGTATGTCTAATTATCAAACCGTTGTTCCTATGGCAAATGAAATTATAAAAAAATATGGTTTGTGTGATCATTGCATGGGTAGGCTGTTTTCAAAACAACTGAGTTTGTCATCAAATAGGCTTCTCGGAAAAAAATTAAATAAAAGTCAGCATTCTTCAGCAAAATGCTATATCTGTAAAAACTTGTTTGATAATTTAGAACATTTTTTAAAATTAATGATTAAAGCTTCATCTAACTATTGGTACTCTACATTTAGTGTTGGTGCAATTATCAAACCGTCTATTGTTGACAGGGATGATCATATTCGTTCTCAATACAAACTTAGGGGAATCGATAGCATAAAGACGGATGTAACAAAAGAATTGGGAAGATCTTTTTCAAAGAAAACTCACAAGCTTGTCGATCATCTTGATTCTGAAATTACTTTTACACTAAATTTAAAAGATGAATTATGTCAATTACGTTCAAAATCTGTGACTTTTTCTGGCCGATATGTAAAAACCTTGAGGGGATTGCCACAAAAACAAAAATCATGTGAGAATTGTTTTGGAAAAGGATGCAGAACTTGTGATTTTCATGGCATTTCAGAATTTGACAGTGTTGAGGGTATGATCTCAAAGTTCATTTTTGCAAAAATTGGTGGAACCATAGCTAAATTTACTTGGATTGGAGGTGAGGATAAATCAAGCCTCGTATTGGGAACTGGAAGGCCATTTTTTGTTAAAATTCAAAATCCTCTTAAACGAAATCTAAAGTTGTCTGAAGTTGATCTTGATTCTTTAAAACTTCATCATCTTAATCTCGTTCATGAATCTCCTAGAAAAGCTGTCAGATTCAATTCTTCTATATCTATAAGAATTTCTACAGAATCAGAAATCAATTCGACAAATCTAAAAAAACTAAAAGATCTTCCTAACGATCCCGTGGTGGTGTATGATAATTTTGGAAAACGATCTGAGAAGAAGGTTTTTGATGTCCGATATAGGCGAAATTCTAAAAACATGTTTACTCTGATAATAAGGGCTGAGGGCGGTTTGCCCATTAAGAGACTTGTAAGTGGCGATAATGTGGTTCCTGGAATTTCTAAAATTCTTGATGTTAGGTGCACATGTCAAGAATTTGATTTTTTAGATGTCGAGGTATAATGATAACAATTAACTAGCGTTAAGTATAGAATATGTTTATGCCAATGAGAAAAAAAGGTAAACATGTGAGACGTGCTGATCAAACTGCTAATAGACGCAAAATAAAGAAAGCCGGTAAACCCCGTTCCTGATCTAATCAACCTTTTTACATTAAGAATTGTCGAGGGGTAATATTGGATCCGTTAGTTCGTTTCAAAGATGCGCATTCCAAAGGGGTAATTCCTGATGATATTTTTGAATTGACGATGAGACGGTTTCCAATTGTTATTGCGGGAATCAATCGCGTCGAAAAGACATCTGGAATTAGATATCCAATAGCTTACGTTGAACCGTCACTTGTATTGACGTCTCCTAGTCAAAATTCGTATGAGTTTGGAATCTTGTTTGCCAGAACTATTCCTATTTTATTTGAAGAAAAATTTCAAGTTGTAATACAAATTTCTGCTCCGCTGATTGCTTATGGTCTAAAAGGTACTATTCATGCAATTTTGGCTCATGAGTTTCTGCATTATTTGGATTTGATGAGAAAAATATCTAAAATGGAGTTATTGTCTGATGAGATTTCCGGTAACTTGTTTGAAAATGTTTACAGTGATGAGACTAGATTGTTTGAACCTCGGGTACTATTCAAAGACAGAACGCTGCTAAATCATATCACAAAAAAATTTCCTGCAGGCTTTCGTGATTTTAAGCTTGAAGATAAAGTTATGAAATTTTGGGCTGACCGTAATCTCCCTAAATCAAATATCTCTTTAGATGAAAACACCGTGAAATTATCTGCCGAATCTCTTTCCAAAATAAATCTTGATCCTGATCTCATTTCCAAAATGGAACAATTCGAAGAAAAGAGTTCTAAAATTCACAAAAAGAGGCTTTATTAAAAAATATAGAAGTTAGGATGATGTCTGTTGGAATGGAGAATATCTTCACAGTATGAAATTTTGTACGACCTTTTTCTATAACCAATCTGTATTTTAGTTCAGCAATTGAACTGTAAAACTATCCTTATTCCATTTCTGAATAAAACCGTCTTTGAAAGTTAGATCTATTCTAAGTACTGTAGGCCCCGTACACTACGATTACAATGAGTACATACAACATACAGCAAAACGTCTCCGAGCAGACCAAAAGAAAACTCGGAGTAGTCGTACTGGTAGCCTTACCAGTAGCAGCAGCAATGTACAGTTCAGGAACTGTATCATTAGAACAAGTGCCGCAAATCCTAACAAGCGGGATATTTCCAATTGGAATGACCTTGTTCTCTTGGGCAATTGCTGCAAAATTGGCACTACAGTTGAGAAAATAGGACAACAGATTCTTTTTTTCATTATTATTATTATTATTTACATTATCTTTAGGTAGATTGTGATGAATTCGACTCCTCTCAATGAGTTCATGGACTGTTTCTGGTTGGACACATGCAATTATTCCTTTGTCTTTTGCTACCACCTCCAAGTATCACTTTCCATCCGTTAATTAGGTGACTAAAGATGGATGATGAACTAAAATTGTAATTCAAAATTTATTTAACTAATAGAACGTCACTGGATAAATTCTGTTAACCCGCATTTGCCGCAGGTGTGTCTGTCTTTATGTTTTGCCATAAAAATTCCCTTTCCACATCTTGAACAAACTTTTCTAGTTCTTGATGCTTTATCCCCATCAACTTTGTAATATGATGCTATGCTGGGGCTGGATCCTTTCTTGCCTTTCTTTTCTACGGGCATTACTCTGATTTCTCCTCTTCTTTAGATTCTTCTACAGGTGACTCTGCTTCTGCTTCGGCAATTTTTGCCTTGGATTTTTCTAATCTTGAAAATATTGTTGGATTGACATGTTTTTTTGCCAATCCTTCATCCTCATAAACATAGAATGTCCCTGTAATCAGAGATTTACCTACATGAGTCTTCAATCTCATTGGAATTACAAATTTGCCATCCAGTTTGAATTCTTTTGTAACCATATCTGCAGCCTCAAGGCTCTTTAATTTGCCTCCCAACCCTGCAAAATTACAAGTCAATTCCCTTCTGGATAGAAAGCTGTTATCAACATCTGTAAGAGTCTCTATTATGGACATGTATCAAAAATCTCTGGATATTTCATATAAACCTTGATTGTTATTTCAGAAGAAATTTAAGAAATTCCTTTTGATCTATCTCATGGAACGATATCTTCTACATTTCAAAAATGATGAATATTCACCAAAAAACTGCAGAGAACTTGCCCGTAAGGCAAGAGATCTTGTATCTGACATGAAGAACGTTTCAGTTAGACTTGCAAGAGTTGCAACCAAATTCACTGAATTTGATGTAGCTGCGGAAAAAGAAGATTTGGATAAATTGCTTGAAAAGTTATCTCCTATCGGAGATGTTGACAACGTGCGACATGTTTTTGAGGAGCATATTGAAAAAGAGAAGGGAATTACAGATGGGATATTTTTCTATAACCGTGAAAGATTTTGGGAATGTCATGAGGCGTTTGAAGGTGTCTGGAATCAGTGCTATGGACGTGAAAAAGAACTAGTTCAGGGGATCATTCTAGTTGCCGTTGCATTTGCTCATAAGCAGGCAAATGAAGAGAGCATAGGTATTGGGATGTTGAGCAGGGCATTGGAGAAATTAGGCACTTCGCCTTCCGTGTATCATTCAATTGATGTTGATAGGATGAGGGCAAAGGCAATTGAGATGCAACAAGTAAAAAAACTAACTAGATTTGAGATTTGATTATCTCTATTAATTTTGATACTACTTCTGCACCTTGAATCAAACCGATGCTGCCTTTCTTTGCTTGTGCCTCCGTCATTCGTGAGGTCCCGTCATTTTTAATAAAATCACCTGAAACCACAACTGGGACAGGATCATCGCTGTGTCCTTTGTTGATGCATGGAGTTGAATGATCCGCTGAAATCATGATTGCGACTTTACTCGAATCTATATTTTCAACAAGAGTTTTGAAAAATCGCTGATCAATTTCCTCAATATTTTTCATTTTACCTATAGCATCTCCGTCATGGCCAAACTCATCTGGTCCTTTAAGGTGAACATAAATTGCATTTTGAGTCTCCATTGCCTTTGCGGCGACTCTTGCCTTTTCTTCATAATCTGTTAATCCGCCTGCTTCAAATGCCTTCATCTTGAGAACGTCTGAAATTCCAAGTTCTACGGGCATGTCTACTATGCATGAGAATTGCATTGCATGTTTTTCATTAATTGATGGCACGTTTGGATATTTGTTTCCTGCATCTCTAAGTAAAATGCAGCTCAGTTCTTTTTTATTTTGTTCTTTACGTTTTTTGTTAATGTCACTTTCTCTCATTATCTTTGTCGATTGTTCTGAAAATTCATTTACAATGTTTGCAGTGAATTTGGAGTCCTCGGTGTCTTCCATCGGTAAACATTTTTCAATTTTTAAAACGTCCCCGACATTTTTTGCAACTCCCATGCCTCCTACATTGCTGTATGCTGGATCCGTATTGGTGATCTTTGATGATAACTTTTGAGAGTCTGTTCTAATTCTTATTGTGACTCTGTGACCTATTGTGGGTGAAACCACTACTGACGTATTTGGATTTGAGAATTCCATCTTTGTTTCAATCTCTCTGGCAATTCCATCTGCGTCTTCTTTTGCAATTTGCCTGCCTGCTCTTCTGTCAATGATTGAACCTTCTTCGTTTAATGTTGAAAAATTGCCTCTTAATGCCAAATCCCCATCTTTGAAGTCAGTTCCTACCCCTATCGCCTCAATTACCCCTCTGCCTGCGTAATCGGCATGATCAAATTTGTATCCCAACATGTTAAAAACAGCAATGTCTGATTCAGGAGCTATTCCCTTTCCGACTGAGATTACCTCTCCAATTACCCCGTTACTCGCAATTTTATCCAGGGTTGGAGTGTTTGCAGCCTCCAGCGGGGTTTTTCCGTCCAAATCTGGATGTGGAAGATCGCCCACTCCGTCCAAAAGAACATAGATTATGTGAATGTCTGAATTATCCAAAACAATCCCTGTTTAATCCAGATCTAGTGCTCTGTTTTAAGTCTTGCAATAAAGTTAACGATCAAAATAAAATTTCTGGCAAATTGTTTTTTGTCCGTCTATCCTTTTGCGTGAACTATGCTTTTCTTAATTTTGTGAAAGTTTATCCAGAAACATTTTTCAATTTTTATTTTTATGGTTTTCAGTAAACGTTTTAACAGACATTTACGGTCACTAACCATTATGGGCGACATGCGCAAGGACTATGTTTCTGAGCGTTTCATGATTGTCTCTAAAAAAGATGACAAAGTAATTGATCCAAAAAAATCTCCATTTGCTCCCGGTAATGAAACCATGACCAACCCCTCTGTTTTGTCGCTTGTTGCAAAAGATGGAATGCTCCAACGTCTTCAGGATAATGAAGGTGAAGATTTTGTTAAAGGCTGGGCAATCCGAGTTTTTGAAAGTAAAAATCCTATAGTTTCAATAGATACAGAAAATTCTTACAGTGACAAACCTTTCTACAGTGAACCTGCATACGGATACCACTTCATTGTGGTTGCATCACCTAACGAAAAAGATACCTTTGCGACAATAGATACTGAACAATGGTCAAACGTTCTAGTAGTTGTTCAGGATAGGCTGCGATGGCTTTACACGCAGAAAGGTGTAACATACGTCTCCATTTATGCTGATCACGGTGAATTGGCTGGTAATAGTAATCCTCACCCTCACCTCAATCTTTTGACATTCTCTACTATTCCGCCTGTTATTGAATCTGAGGCCGAATCTTCTCATAAAATTTTGAATGAAAAAGGTGTCTGCCCTATATGCCAGACTGTCAATGAGGAAATTGGCGGTCCTAGGCAAATCCTTCAAACTGAAGGGTTTATCGCATACTGTCCTTGGGCTCCTTCATACCCTTACGAGTTTTGGATTTCTCCCAAAAAACATGTCACTCGTTTCTCAAAAATCACTCAAAAAGAAATCAATGACCTGTCATTAATTCTAAGAGCTACATTGGGAGGTTTGTCAAAAACTGTCAAAAACGTTTCATATAATCTGGTTTTTCATCTTTCTCCTGAAAAGAAAAATAGTCGACAGATCCACTGGCACATTGAGGTTTACCCTATTACCAAGTCTTGGTCTGGATTGGAACGTGGATATGGTGTTTTCTTAAACGACATATCCCCTGAGCAGGCTGCTGAGAAACTCGGTGCAGCTTCTAGGAAAGAATTAGCCAACCTTGTTGGTATTGTGTGATTTTTTGAATGATTTATTTATCAACTAAAATCTGTTAGAAATATGGCAATTGAGAAATGGCTTGCAGTCACTAGTGTCGCTTTGTTTGCAATGTTTGCTGGAGAGATGATCTCAGTTTACAACTTTATGCTTGTTGTTGAAGAAGATTTTGAATTTGCAAGATCCTTTGATGCTAATCCGAAAATAATTCAATTTATTTCAATCGGCGTCGGTCCTGCTGGAATTTTAGCTGCTGTTGCATTTATCATGTCAAAGCGGTACGGTTCAAGGCAAATAGGTGGACTGATAATGGTTGGAGGTATAATCTTACTTGTAGGAATGTTAGTTTGTTACTCCATGATCGAAAAAATTGATGATATTTACCTGACAGATGCGGTTAAATTTGTTCCAATTTTGTTTATCACTTTGTCTCCTGTCGTAATAGCTGTTGGTGCATATTTGACAAAACAGAAAAAGAAGCGTCCAAAAAAAGAATTCTTCTAAATATTGTCTATTCTTAATTCGCTTGCCACTTGTCTAAATCCTAGTTTTTCATAAAATAGATTTACATCCTCTGTACAATTTAGGATTGTTTTGTAGCATCCTCTCTTCTTTGAAACTTCCAAGAGGTATTTCATGATTTTTTGACCGATTTTTTGACCATGAAAATCCTTGTCTACTGACACGTCCTCAATATGTCCGACAAATCCGCCTTTGTGAATAAATTTAGATTCGATGAAAAGTGTAGTGGTGCCTACTATTCTTCCTTCAGTCTCTGCAACTGCTATGATGTAATCTGGGTTTGAATTAATTTTGTCAAAGACTTCTTCTGCTTTAGTCTTGTCAATATCACTAGCTGATGCCAATGAATCTAACGATCTTAGAAATCCATTCCAAATGTCTTCTTTTTGTAATTCTCTTATTATCGGTTCACTCATCTTAATTTTCAGATCTCATTGAATGTTCCTTCATGTTATTGATATATTTTTTTATGTATTGCTTAGTGTCTCATACAATTTTTGACAATTTTTTTAAAACAATTTTTGGTGTATTGCCAAAAACTATGATCATCGGCTCTTTTCCAAAATCGCCCTTGTGAAAAATAACATCTGGCGGAATTTTTAGATCTTTGATGGCTTTTTTAATTCCCCACTCTATGGTTGAACCATCAATTTTTACAATTCTGGGCTCATCGATTCTATCATAACTATAAATTAACATTTTAGATTTTTCAATTTTTAATATTGTTTTTTTCTTATATTTTACATTTATTGCAGAGTTAATTTCTGGAAATTTTTTGTTGATAGCTAACAATGCGGTTGCGACATGTTTTGAACCTCCATATGCTAGACTTCCTGCAACAATCACTTCTTTTCCAGCTTTGACAATTCTTCCAGATATGCCTAAAACATCTCTTATTGATTTTGGTTTCTGTTTGGAATATACGAAATTAGTTTGGCATTCTGGAATATTTTTGTAAATGTCTTTAATCTCTACAAATTTGTTAATTGCATGTGACAGTTCTGTATTGATGTCATCTTTCTTTGCAATGTCGGTAATCATAATTCCGTTTCCACTTTTTTTTGCATTTTTTATCGAATCAAATGTGAATTTTTTTGCAATCTTTACTGATTGTCGCATTGTTTTATTTTCTGCAATTGCAAATATCATGGCAGCAGAATAGTTGCACCCGCTACCATGATTGATGCTTGTAATTTTATCTCCTGAAATCATGTATTTTGAATTTTTTTCTAGCACGAAATCCAATATTTTGTCATTTTTCTCTTCTATTCCTGTTATAATCACATTCGCCGCCCCCATTTTTTGGATTATCTTTGCAACTTTTTCTGGAGTGTTTTTTGAAGAAATTTTGGTCTTTGCTAATATTTCTGCCTCAAACTTATTTGGAGTAATAACTGTGGCAATGGGAATTATGTATTTTTGAAAATCGACAATTGCTGATTTTTCTATGAGCATGCCTCCAGTAGTTGACTGGATTACAGGATCTACAACTATTGGTACTTTCAATTTTTTTAACTGGCTGTATACTATTTTGATGGTTTGTGAATTGAAAACCATTCCAATCTTAATTCCATCAATTTTGAAATCTGATAATACAGATTCCAATTGATTTTTTAAAATTCTTTGTGAGACCGGCTCAACCATTCCAAAACTTGATGTATTTTGACTTGTAACTGCCGTAATCACTGTTAGTCCATGTGCATTAAATTCTGCAAAAGTTTTAACGTCACTTTGAATCCCCGCACCAGAGGATGGATCAGAACCGCCAATTGAAAGTAAATTCATAATTTTTTGTAATTTTCAGCACTAATCTGTTTTTCTTTTAAATTATATTTTCTTACTTCCAATGGATTTAATGAGATCTATTTTATACTCTAATGACATTATTTTCTTTAATGACTGAAATTTCAATTGTGAATGATGTAATTTCTAAAATATTGCAATGTGCCAATTGCCTGTTGCCAATGCAATATCAAACCATGAGATATGATAAATTTTTGTGGCAGTGTTTCAAGTGTGGAAAGCAAATACATAATTTCTAAAAATATGGGCGATAATTCAATGGAGGAAATTTGGGGTCCTCCTCGATAATCCGTGTAGGTGTCCGAAATCGACTCTTTGAAATCTGAAAATCTGAAACTTCGAAACTATATTTCACTAATTTCGGCAGAAATCCAACTAACGCAAAGAATTTTTGAAATAAAGCAAAATTTTGCAAATCCTTCCGAATCTGAGCGTATAATGGTACCCATTTCGGATAGACTTTCTAAAATAAGATCTGAAAAACAAGTTTTGGAAAATAAACTAAACTTGACTAAACAATAATTCTATGTGGATGTTTGAATGACACAATCAAAAGAGCAAAATTCATCTTTCATGCTATAAAATTCCCTACCACAATGTCTACATTCTCTACTTGATCTCATACATCTCATACGCGTTTTTAACATAAAAGATAGATGATCTTTGTTAATATAGTGGTAAAAGATTTAGTGGATTCAACATTTTTGATTTCCACTATTGTTTAAATCAGGCAAAAGTTAGAATATGTCATGGCAACTCAAATGACATCTGCACGACGCGGTATTGCAACTGATGAGATGAAACAAGTTGCCAAAGATGAAGATGTTTCACTCGAATGGTTGATTCCAAAAATTGCACGTGGTTCAATTATTATTCCAAATAACAATGTTAGGCCACAAAAAATTCACAACGTTGGAATTGGTAAAGGCCTAAAGACCAAGGTCAATGTAAATATTGGAACTTCTACTCTTAATGTAAACATTGAAGAAGAAATTGAAAAAGCCAAAATTGCAATAAAATACCATGCAGATACAATAATGGATCTTAGTGATGGTGGGGATGTTAAAAAAATAAGGCAGACTCTCATGGATCATGCTCCCATAACTTTTGGCACCGTTCCCATTTATGAGGCGTACAATTACGGTGTGGAAGTTCACAAAAATCCTCTGAATTTAACTGAGGATGACTATCTTAATGCGTTTGAGAACAATGCTAAGGATGGTGTTGATTATACAACAATTCATTGTGGAATTACCAAGGATATCGCAAAAAGAATTCTTAAGGTTCAGAGACATGGTGGTATTGTAAGCAAAGGTGGAACTATTACTGCTGCATGGATGTTAAAAAATGATAAAGAGAATCCATATCTGACCCATTATGATTACCTAATGGAAATTGCCAAAAAGTATGATGTGACATTTAGTCTTGGAGATGCACTCAGACCAGGCTCAATTTTAGATTCTCATGATGAATTACAAGTTCAAGAAATGATCAATATCTCCCAACTCACAAAACGTGCGCATGAAAATGACGTTCAAGTAATGGTTGAAGGTCCCGGACATGTCCCATTAAATGAGGTTGCTGCAAATGTAAGGCTGGCAAAATCACTAATCGGTGATGTTCCATACTATGTACTTGGCCCACTGGTAACTGATATTGCCTCAGGACATGATCACATTGCAAGTGCAATCGGAGCCGCTGTTTCTGCGAGTGAAGGTGTAGATCTTTTGTGCTATCTTACTCCTTCTGAACATTTGGCATTGCCTAATGCTGAAGAAGTAAAGGCGGGATTGATTGCTTACAGAATAGCTGCCCATGTAGGTGATCTCGTCAAAATTCGTGACAAGGTAATAAAGTGGGATATGGAAATGACTGAAGCAAGACGTACTTTGGATTGGGAAAAACAGCTTGCATTGTCAATTGATCCTGAAGAAGCTGCGAATATCCATAGTAGAACCGGGCAACATCCTGGTAACAATGTGCCATGTACTATGTGTGGTGGTGCTTGTGTGTATATGATGTTGCCACAGCAAAAAAAATACGATAAAGAAAATAAAAACTTACAACAGGCTGAATAACACTTTTTGAAGGCTTGGTACAGTCTCATAATTTTTTAATTCGTCTGTATGTATCCATCTAAAATCTGAATTTTCCCAGTTTAGCCTGATTGTTGGATTTGTCGCTTCAAACAAAAATGGAAATATTTCCCACTCGTGATTTTTGTATTGAGGGGAGTTGATTCTCATCTCTTTGGCGTCTTTGACTAATTTGATTTTATTTTCCATTATGCCTGCTTCCTCAAAAATTTCAATTTTTGCTCTTTGCAGGGGCATTTCATTATTTTCTATGATTCCGCTAATTCCAGACCATAGACCTCTCATGGTTTTAACTTTGTTACTCCTTTTTAGAATCAACAAGTTGTCATTATCTCTAATGAAAGATGTAACAATTTTTGTTGAACGCATGACTGCTATTTTTCAATAGCCTTGGCCATTTTTGTTAGCCTTTTGTATGACTCATGGGTGTCTGTATGTTTGGCTAGTCTCTCTTGACATTCATTAATGTAGTCCAATATTTCTTCTGACTTGGACTCCTGGATTGCTGTGAGGAGCTTTCCGATGTCTTTCCAAAGTTCTTCTGCACCCCTACGAATTTCAGGGTTTGTGATGATTGTTTCAATCAGTTCTGGGGATTCTGTCATTATGCTTTCAGACAACGTTTTTTGTATTCTGAAAGTCGTCCCTGACATTTTTTCAGTGAGGTTCGTCTTTTCATCTTTTGAAATGATATTTGCAAAAACCACATTCATCAAATGAGTTAATCCCAAAATTACCGCGATTTTTTTGTCATGTTCAATAGCATCAATTGTTACAAAGTTTGCACCTACAAACAACTCCTTTGTAACTGTCAATTCTTTTTTAGCATCTTTAATTGGGATTGAAATTATATTTTGACCTTTGATTGTTTTAGTTCCTGGACCGAACATTGGGTGTATGCATATGGGATTAATTTTTGCTGGCATTTTTGATAATGATGATACTACTTTGGATTTTTCAGATGAGATCTCAATCAGATATGTGCCTCTCTTCATTTCTTTTGCAATCAATCTGATGATCTCTGGCGTTCTTCTAGTGGGTGTACATAAAACAACATAATCTGCTTTTAAAATTCCACCTACCAATGATTCTGATATTATGACATCTTTGCCAGAAACTTTGTTTTCGGAGTCATAACCCGTTACTTGAAATCCTTTACCTGAAAAATATTTTACAAACCATTGACCCATCTGACCGCCCGCACCAATTACTGTGATCTGCTTCATTGATCTTCACTCATTATCTTACTCAGCATATTCATTCCCTCTACCAGTATTTTTTCGTTTTGACATGCAGAAATCCTGATAAATTTTTTGTAATTTCCAAACCCTTCACCTGGTGCTACTGCCAAACCTTTTTCTAATGTGCTGTTGGCAAACTGGACTCCGTCAAAGCCTTCTTTGTTAATTCTGGCAAAAATATACATTGCTCCGTCTGGGATGACAAAATCAAGTCCTATCTCAGATGCTTTTTGTGCCAATATGTCTAGTCTGTTTTGTACCGTATTAGAGTTATCGGATGTATCTGCTTCTAATGCCTTCATTGCTACATATTGGATTGGTTCAGAGACGTTTGTAAGACACAACGCCTCTAATTTCGCCATTTTTTCAACAATTTTTTCATTTGCTATGCCATATCCAATTCTGAACCCTGTCATTGCGTGAGATTTTGAAAATGACTGAGTGATGATACTCTTTTCATAATTGTAACTTAGAATACTTTTCCACTTCTTTTTTGCATACTGTGAATAAATCTCGTCACTTAACACGTAGAGATTATTTTTTTGTGCCAGTTCCATAATGTTGTCTTGTAGTTTCTCATCTAAAATCTTCCCTGTAGGATTATTTGGATAATTCAGTACAATCATTTTTGTATTCGAATTAATTATTTTTTTGATCTGCTCTAATGATGGTTCCCATTTGCTCTCAAAAGTCGTATTGATTGTCCTGACTTTAATCCCTGAATTTAATGCGCAGTCTTTGTATGCTGGCCATGCAGGTTCTATGACGATCATCTCATCTCCTGGATTGAGAAGTGTTGAGATTGCGGTAAAGATTGAAAATCTTGCCCCCGGACTCACTATGATGTTGTCTTGTGAAATATCCACCTTGAATTTTTTAGATACGTATTTTGCTAGTGCTTCTCTAAATGCTGGCATGCCTTTTGCCTGACCATATTTTAAAAACCCTTTATCGAACACTTCCTCTAAAGATTTTTTTACAATCTTTGGTGGCAAAAAGTCTGGTTCGCCTACTTCCATGTGAATGATCTCTTTTCCTTGCAGTTCTAGTGATTTTGCTTTTAGGAATATTGAAAGATGGTTTTGTTTGTCTGTTGATTGAACTTTGATGGATTCATTTAAAAGAAAATTTAGAAATTTTGTTGCGATAGTTTCATCCAGTCCTATTTCATTGCATAGTGAAATCACTTTTTCACGCAAATTATTTTCTCGTAGTTCGTCTGTAATTCCTTTGCCTGTACTCTTTTTGATCTCTCCTATGTCTCTCGCAATGTCGGTTCTTGTTTTTAGTAACTCTATCATCTCTAGAGTGACCTCGTCCATTTTGTTTCGAAGATCATTTATTCCTGACATTTTTTACAATACCTGCTTTATCATTCCTGTAAGGAGAGCATGATCTGCTATGGTAAATGATACAAGTGAATCCACTACTGGAGGCGCCCTTGGTACGACACATGGGTCGTGTCTACCTTTGACTTGAAGAAAAGTCTCTTTTTTTGTTTTGATGTCTACTGTTTTTTGTTTTTGAGCAATTGATGATGCCGGTTTGAATGCGATTCTAATTGTAATTGGCATTCCATTGGAGATGCCTCCCAGAATTCCACCTGACCTGTTTGTCTCTGTAACTATTTTTCCTTTTTTAATTCTATACAGGTCATTGTTTTCAGAACCATATAATTCTGAACCTCTGAACCCTGAACCAAATTCAATTCCTTTAACTGACGGAATTGAAAAAATTGCCTTGCTCAAATCTGATTCTAATGAATTAAAGATTGGCTCTCCTAGTCCTACCGGGACATTGGTCGTGATTGATTCGATAATTCCTCCAAGTGAGTCCCCTTTCTTTCTTGCATCCAAAATGCTTGCCCTCATCGTTTTTGCGGTATCATTATGTGGGCATCTGACTTCGTTTTTGTAAATCCTATTAATCATTTTTTCATTAAACTCTTCATTCAACTTTATTTTTCCAATCTGTGTCGTGAATGAGTTTGTCTCAATATCTAATGTTACCTTGAGTAGTTTTCTTGCAATGGCTCCTCCCATCACGTGAGTTGCAGTTAATCTTCCTGAAAATCTTCCACCCCCTCTATAATCATTTAGATGATTGTATTTCATCATGGCAGGATAATCTGAATGGCCAGGACGTAATTTTGTTTTTAAATTTTCATAATCTTTAGACTTTTGATCAGCGTTTCGAATCACCATGGTGATTGGCGCGCCGGTAGTGTGTCCTCTGAAGACTCCTGAAATAATTTCTACTATGTCTCCTTCTTTTCTTTGAGTGGAGATTAGATTTTGACCCGGCTTTCGTAAATCCAACATTTTTTGAATATCTTTTTCGTCTAACTCCAATCCTGCTGGACACCCGTCCACTATCGCGCCGATGGCCTTACCGTGACTTTCACCAAAACTTGTCAAAACAAGATGCTGACCAATAGAACTTCCAGGCAACATATTGTCAAAGCTAAATGATGCTTATAATTCCTCATTATGAAATTTTTTTCAATTACAATAAGTCAATCATCAATATCTGGTGATTTGTTATCTTGAATGAAAATTATATATTTTCAAAGCATTATGTCAAATAATTATAATATATTTCTTAATTATTATAATTATATATGAAATAATTGTTAAAAATTATGAATAATTTAATCCATTTAGTAATAATATCGCTTATATAAAAAAATTATAGATTGTGCATTATTTTACTCTGTGCGTTTCAATTTTGATTTATTTTGTAAAATATTTTACAGAAGTTGAATTTTTGCTCCAAGACGATTCATTTCATCGATAAAGTTTGGATATGATACTTTGACTGATTCTGGATCTGTGACGGTACAATTACCTACATACATTCCTGCAATACAAAATGCCATGAATAATCTGTGATCTTCTTCAGAATTTAATTCTGCACCTGACATTTTTTCAGGGGATTCTAAGATCATCCCGTCTTCTTTTTCCCAAACTTTGATTCCTATTTTTACAAGCTCTCTTGCTATGATTGCAATTCGGTCTGTCTCTTTTAATCTTGCATGTTTCACGTTAAAGATTTCAATCGGTTTCGATGAATTCAATGCCAGAATTGATAGTGGTGGAAGAAGATCTGGAGAGTTGCTTAGATCAAATTTTCCTCCCTTTAGTTTTTCAGGTGCTCTAACTTTTATTTTTTCATCATCTATTGTAACATTTACTCCCATCCGTTCCAAAATGTCAATAAAAACTTCATCTCCTTGCGGCAAGTTTCCTAATCTACCTTCTATTGTAACATCCTCCCCATTAAGAACAGCCGATGACAGAAGAAGTGCAAGACTTGAAAAATCAATTGGGACTGTAAATACAGATTCTTTATAGATTTGTGGTGGTATGTTGTATCTTTTGTAGGGAATTAATGTTTGGACCGACACCCCAAATTTCCTCATTGTGGCAATGGTTGCATCCAGATATGGTTTTGATACTAGGTTTCCTTCTATCGTGAGATTGATTCCTTTTTCAGTTAATGGGCCGCTAATTAACAGTGAGGAAATAAACTGACTGGAAAAACTTCCTGGAATTTTTACATCTCCTCCTGCAATCTTTCCTCTAATTTTGATTGGAGGTTTTCCATCTGTAGAATTACATTCCGCGCCTATACTTGACAACGCATCTAGGAGTGGTTGCATTGGTCTTTTTTGTAAACTTGAATCCCCTGTCAGTGTTATTTCTTCAGAAAACAAACTGGCAATTCCTGAAGCTATCCTGATTGTTGTTCCTGAGTTTCCTGTATCAATTTCCGACATTTTTGTTCCTATCCTGATTGGATTCTTGACAATTATGCTGGAATCATTTATTTCAATTTCTGCACCAAATTTCTTACAAGTCTCTATTGTCGCATTGGTATCTGCAGAAAACAACGCATTTTTAACAATGCTGTTTTTTCCTACAAGTGATGCAAGAAAAATTGCTCTGTGTGTGTAGCTCTTGTTTGACGGACAAACTATTTTACCCGAAATTCTTGACTTTTCAACCTTACACTTCATGAACTTCTGCCTTTTTGTTGCTAATTTTTGAGACTATTACGTTCCCTTCTAATGTAGAGAATATTTTTTTTATTTCACCCTCTTTTTCTTTCTTTGTCACCGCAGCTATGGATGGTCCATTTCCAGAAACTGATGCGCCAAGTGCTCCTTTTTCAATTAGTTCTGCGATGACTTTGGAATTTGAATTTAAGATTGCTGCTGTTGCTAACCCGTTGATTATCATTGCATCCCAATAGTTTGTTTTTTTAGCTAATTCCCATGCGTTTCCAAATATTGATGAAAAAATTTTCAGCTTTTTCAAATTTCCTCTTTTTCTATCTTTTGGAATGAATATTACTGCGATTAGATTTGATGGCCCTTTTTCAAATTGTACTCTCTTCTTTTTTGCGTTATCTGTAACATTAAATCCACCATAATAACAGGAACATGCATCATCATATGCTCCTGTAATGCTAACTTTGGATTTAATTGATGCTTCAACACCTGCAAGGAGTATCTGTTGATCCGTAAACTTTGGTTTGAATATCTTTGCGCATGCTAAAGCAACAGCTGATGATATTGCACTTGAACTTTTGAGTCCGTATCCTGTTGGGATTTCTGATACTAATGTGACTGTGATCTTATTATGCTCCAAATCTTTCTTTGAAATGATTTTTTCAATTGTCTGATTGATTAAACGAGAACTCAGACTTTTATTTTCAGATTTAATTGAAATTCCCTTGCCTGGACTTGCTTCAACTATCGCTTCTACCTTCAATGAGATTCCCAAAGTGGCTCCTTTCTGATTGGCTATAGCATTTACCAATGAGACTGCGCCATGGACAGTAGCCTTTGTTGTTGTCGTCAAAATCCTCCCAACAGTGCTTTTTTCATGGCATTATAAGGTGCTTCCATATCGTGCCAGATTTCAAATGCTCTTACAGCTTGACCTAGAAGCATTTCATAACCATAAATTATGATGGCATTTTTTTCTTTTGCTTTTTTGATAAAATCTGTATTCATTGGCATGTATACGATATCATACACGATTGTTTTTTCATTAATCCCCTGAAGAGAAATCAGGCTTGGCTCATTTCTTAGTCCTACTGATGTGGCATTTACAATGATGTCGTAATTTTTAGCAGTATCTTTCACCTGTTTGGTTTCCATGGCATTTGAATTCAATCCGATCATCTTTGCAAACTCAGAAAGATTGATGGCATTTTCTAATGTTCTGTTTGCTATTGTAATGCTTTTCACTTTTTCTTTTGCAAATCCTGCAACTATCGCTCTTGCGGCGCCACCAGCTCCGATGAGTAACACTTTGGAATTCGCAATGGCTAATTTTCTTTTTTTAAACGGTTCTAGAAATCCGTCCATGTCCGTATTGTATCCTTTCAAAATACCGTCTTTGTTTGTAACAGTATTCACTGCACCAATCAAGCTGCATGCTTCGTCCATTTTGTCTAGATACCTCATCATCTCTATCTTGTGCGGAATGGTGATGTTAAATCCGTAAATGTTGATTTTTTTTAATCCCTCAATCCCTTCTTCCAATTCTCCCTTTGGAATGCGATATGCAATGTATGATGAATCTAAAGCCATTTCTCTAAATGCTGCGCTATGGATGTTTGGAGATAGTGAATGATCAATGGGATCTCCAATCACTGCAAACGATTTGCCCATCATAATTTTTGAGTTATAAGATCGATTTAAACTCTCAACTGCTTGTTTACTTGATTTTTAAATTGATAATTTTTTTGACTTCATCGACACTAAATTGTCCTGGCGCAATCGCTTTTCCTAAAGAAACATACGCGTACGGACTGCCTAGATACAGGCACAAAATCCTTGAAATTCTTCCAAAGTCCCCCATCGCAAATGAAATAAGGTTACTTTTTCCTTTCTCGCTATACAGTTCAAGCATTCTAGTTGAGTCATCTGTTGATTTTGCGGTACATACAATTTTTACATTTGATGAGTATTTACTCATTTGATTAACTTTGTTTTTGAGTTCTGAAGAACTTGGTGTTTTTTTGAAATTATGCCATGAAACAAGTAATTTTGTCTTTGTAGATTTTAGATATTTTGCTAATGAGGAATTATTTTTCAACGTGTTGAACTCTATATCTAATAGAAATGGATTGTATTCTGCAATCAATTTCAGAATTGCAATTCTTTCATTTTCATTTCCAGAAAATTTTCCACCTTCTGTTTTTGGTCTTAAAGTACATACAATTCTGTTGAGATCTCTCTTGATCATCTCCAATGTGACTGGAATTTGTTCTGTTTTTAAAAAATCAAATCTTACTTCTGCAAAGTCCGATTTTCTCAGTGCAATCTTTAATGTTTTTTTGATTGCAGCAGGTGTTTTCTCTCCAATTGACACGCATGTTTTGTATTTCATTTTTCTAATACCCATTGAAAGTCTACCTTTTTTATAAGATGCGGTCTAATGTAATCTGTTAAAATGTTGAGTCTAAAGTGGGTCAAGTATGCCGAAGGGATGTACAAACAATCAAAGGCATATCGGCGTTTCAACAATGCGATAAAGACTGATGCCACGAGATCCAATTACTCTTATGCCATAAATCGCTTTATGCGGTTCCTGACAGACGATAAGACAATTTCTGATATTGAAAATTATGAAAGCCTGCTAAAGTTTGATACTGATCAAATTACCGACCATCTTGAGGACTTTGTAATTGAGCTAAATTCCAAGATTAAGCCAAGTGGTATTATGTCAATGATTGCAGCTCCTGAGCTGTTTTTCGAGATGAACCGAAAGATATGGCACAAGAAGCTTGTGAGAAAGTCAATCAACAAAGATGATGCAGAACCATCTGGAAAGTCTCCTATCACAACTGATGAGATACAGGATATGTTGAAAGTTGCAAAGCACCCACGTGACATTGCATTGATTCACTTCTTTGCGTCAACTGGTGCCCGTCCGGCTGCAATCTTTGATCCTGTACTGAAAATGAAACATTTAGTATACATGCAAAACCCTGCAAACCCTGACCGAGAAACAAGATGGTGCTATGCCGTCAGGATTTATGACGAATCCCGTGAAGCATATTGGGCTTTTCTTACCCCCGAAGCGACAAAGGCATTGGAGCAGTATCATGCGTGGAGAAAGAACACCAGAAAGGAAAAAATTGACGGTGATGACGTGCCGGTGTTTGCAACGTTTGCAAAGCATGCAAAGAACAAATCACTCAGTGATAACAGCATCAAGCAAATATTTAGTTCATTGATTGAGCGTTCAGCATTACCCCGGGAGAAGAAGGGCAACAGGTACAACAAGGCGCTGGTCTATATGTTCCGAAAAAGGTTCAATACAATTTTGAAGCTTGACAATGATGTAAATTTAAATATTGCCGAGAAATTAATGGCTCACAAGAAAGGACTTGACGGAACGTATCTGCAACCGACACGAGAAGAATGTTTTAAGGAATTTGTCAAGGCTGTCCCACAATTAACAATTGATGATTTCGCAAGAAAGCAAATTGAGATTGAATCTGAAAGAACAGCAAAGAATGATCTGCAAGCCAAGCTTGACGAGCAGCGCAAGCTAGACAAGAAAGCAACTCAAAAAATGATTCTGGGTATTTTGAAAAAACAGGGAATCATTGAGAACTAAATAACGCCTGCTTCCATTGCAGCTTCATGACTTTGTTCGTCTTCCCATTCTTTTTGCATCCTTTCTAGGAATTCCACCTTTTTATCATGCAGTTCAATTCCGCTTTTTGACACTCTGATCGTCATGATATGATCACAGTTGTCTGCATTGCAATGGCCACACTCCTGGCCTGATGGTGAGATATCTTATCGATTAAACAATCACACCGCAGACATTGACAAATCAAAATTCCAGGACCGCGCAGTAACTGTTGCGTTGAGAGCGTGGCAATTAAGAATCAGCAATCTAAAGTTCAGACGCGAACGCAATCCAGACACACCAGTTGACTTTGACGTATCGTTTGAACCACTAGCACACTTTGATGGAAAGAAAGGTGTACTGGCACATGCATATTTTCTCGGACAGGGCAACATCTCAGGGGACTGTCACATAAACGATGAATGGAACTGGACTACCCATTCGGCATTGCAGAACTCTTCAACTCCTCCGTTGGTACCAATACTGATTCATGAGTTTGGACACTCGCTTGGACTAAGACATGATCCTGATCATCGGGAATCAATTATGTATCCGTCATTCAGTCTGAGTCAGAAGAAGAACACGCTTGGACCTCGTGATATTGTACGTATTCAGGAAAGGTATGGCCAGCGTAACATATCACAAAGGCTGCTTGACTATTTTATTAATCGAAGAATCAGGGGATTTGATTTCAGATGATAACTTCTCTTAGTTTGTTTTTGTAATCAGTTAGAAATAAAATTAGTTGAGAAGGGTTTTACAATTACCCATCAGAACTGTGTCCCGGTCAAAAGAATCCGGATTGATTTTTCGTTTTAAAATTTGTTTCATTTGCTTTCAATGTAATTATGCCTTTTTCATATATACAATCTTCCAGTATAGCTACGTTGCAGTACAGAATCAATTTCATACTGCAATAGGGTCAAGCTCAGACCGAAGAGGATTGATTAACTTCTCTTAGTTTATTCTGAACCATTCCAATCCATGACATGCAACCAATGCAATCCCGAGCATGAACTGATAAAATTTACATTGGCAAACATTCTCGACTGCGGATGCATATGTCATGAGGACATTGTACTAAACGAAAGTCTGACGACATCAGATGGGATATTTGATTTTGAATGATGGTGCAACAATGAACTGCCCAAACTGCGACGGCAAGACGCGCGAGCCCGGTGTGGAACACAAGCCGTGTCATATATGCGACGGCGTTGGGTTCATTAGAAATCAGTGGGGCTAACGGTTAGTCGACTGTGTCGACGATTAGTTCCCTAAAGTAATTTCTGCATATCTCATACCAGTTGACCTACCAAAAGATAACCAAGGAAGGCGAACTGGAGATTTACAAGGAAGTTCTAAGAGGCAAGAGACAAAGTTTAGTGGCAAGGCAATTCGGAATATCGCAAGGCTGGGTATCACAGATTTACAACAACATAACCAAACGCAACGACGAGAACCTGGCAGTATCAAGCGCACTGGAGTTCATAGGAGAATACACAAGACATCATGATTACATTACAATGAAGCAACGGGAACTGGAGGTACTTTTGGAGTCGACTAAAGATGAGAAGCTAAAGTCTAAAATCATCATGGATCAGGTCGCACTCTCTGAGATTCTGCTACATTCGGTATCACAAGGAAAGTTCATGCAGGCAATTCAGCATGACACTCAGGCCCTGCAGGCGTACATGCACACACTGCCTGATGACCGGAAACTGGAGGAGCAATGAAACTAAAGGAAGCATACGGCCATCCCAGTCACAACAAACTAATCAAGGCATATGATTCACTACTAAAATCAGAATTTCAAAAGGTCATGATAATCCGTAAGATGTTTGGATGGTTGTTACTAGAGCAGACGTATTGTGTGAAATGTTCCAAGAGTTGGAGATAGATGAACCGTGCTGATCCGTTTGCGCCGTCAAAGAAGATGCTGGGGTACAAGACAGTTATGCAAAGACCCGATGCCCCCACCACCGCCATAGACATCCCAAAAGATTTTGTAAAGTTTAATGAATTCATCGGGAACCCGATACATCCTGCTACACAGGAGCAGATGCCGCTGACACCATACCAGTTGGATTTCTTCAGGCAGATTGACGAGTCTTCTAAGCACATGTATCACCTGAATAAGGCCCGTCAAATGGGATTCACCGAGCTGGTGATTCGCATTTTGTTATTCTACGCCTGCACAAAATATCCGCCAGGCAAGATAATCATAATGGCAGGTACCCGACTGGATACCACCAAGGATATCTTTCAGAGATTACTCAGTCTGATTCAGAACATAAGACCACTGGTAGTTTCTGCAGGACCTACCGGCATCATCTTGACAACCTGTATTGAGATAATACCCCTTCCCGCACAGCCTGAGGCCACCACGGGGCTCACCAAAATCAGGGCGTTTCTCTTGGATGAATCAACCAAATGGAACCGCAAGGATGACACGCCTGTCATGAACTCTGTCATGCCGATTGTCCGTTCAAATAAATCAGACCTGTTCATGATTAGTACGCCAAAGGGACCGCGCGGATTCTTTTACGATATCGGAGAGAACCACGACGACGATGACTTTCTGAGGATAAAGTATTCAATTTGGGCAACTGAAGGGAATCTTTATTCCACTGAGGAGATTAATGCATTGCTGAATAGTACGGCAGAGGATCCAAAGCCGGAATATCTCAACGAGTATGTTGCCGGGAGGGATTCAATTTTTGGTTCGTTAAGTGAAGAAGATGAAGATGATAGTGTGGATGAGTGGAAATGATCTAATATGAAATTGATCAAATTTTAATAGGGTATTTGGATTTACTGATTATTGGATTTTGATAAACTGCATGTTAACGTAATGGAGATAGATTCTACCATTCGTTTTGCTGCTATTCAAAACAGAAATGGCGAGAAGATTTGTGGGGGTTTTAGGGAGAATGTCAACCCGATCCTTAGTGGTGATGAACTCAAGATGATGCATTATTATGCAAGTCAAAGATGGCAAACTAGGAAAAATATCGAACACAGACTGGGCAATACCAAATATGCCATGGCAGAATATGACAAGTTAAAACGAATTACATTTCCAATAAATGAAAAATATCTGCTATTACTCGCAACTGAAATCAGTACAGATCATGCAAGTGTTATTGACAAAGTTCTTGAATTAATACACAACAGTTCCAAAGAGTGATTGAAAAAATACTTGCCGACACGTCAATGGATACAGAGCAGGAGTTCATGAAAGGTTACACAAGCGGAACTGATTCAATCTTTGGTTCGTTAAGTGAGGAGGATGAGTTTGGATCAGGTGCACCAGAAGGCTCTACGGTTCATTCAAGGTATGTGATTAACGGATGATTAGTTTTATTTTTTCTAAAGTTTAACACAAACAATGTCGTAAGGTGATTTAATGCAAAACAATCATGATACTAGCTATAGTATCAGTACTGATTGGAGGCACGATACTTCCAGCATATGCTACAGAAGGGGTGATGCTAGAGGTCAGACCAGTAATTACTATAGACAGTAGAGGAGTAATTCCTGTTGCCATTCTAGGCAGTGAGTCATTTGATGTCGCTGATGTTGATGTAACTACCTTGGTCTTTGGACCAGATGGGGCAGCACCCGTTAACCTAAGGGCACATTTAGTCGATGTAAATCATGACGGATTCAAGGACTTGTTAACCCAGTATAAAATTCAAGAAACTGGAATTGCCCGTGGAGACATTGAAGTTTGTATAACTGGAAATACATTTGATGGAATTACCATTGTAGGCTGTGATGACATAAGAACAGTTCCAAATCGATAACCTCTCTTTTTCTTTTTTCTAACCGACAATCAACCCCCAAAGTAAATAGATACAACGCCCTCTGCAAATCAATGACAAGTAAAACAATACTAGTACTAGCTATAGCTGCAGCGTTTGTTGCAGGGACAATAACAACAGGAACTGCATTTGCAAAAGAATAACCTAACGGACAACCATTTCAAGCCCTTTGGGATGCAATTGAAGGATTACAAATGCAGATTGATGATATTGAATTAACTTCAGGACCTCCTGGTGAAGACGGAGAAGACGGCATAGATGGCACTAACGGAATGGATGGCATGGACGGACAAAATGGCATGCCAGGATCTGACGGAGAAGACGGAATGAATGGCATGGACGGAGAAGACGGTATTGATGGAACCAACGGTATTGATGGAGAAGACGGATCTCCAGGAGAACAAGGACTGCCCGGAAACGATGCAACTGGATTTCAAATAATTTGATTCAGTAGTGGAGGTCATGGAACGATACTCCCAGGCCAGCCAAATTTCTTCAATCATGGAGATCAGGCGAGTTCACATGGTTCTACTATGGTAGGAATAGATGGTCAAATAACAAATCTTGTTTATAAATTAGGTAGGGTGACAAATGTCCCTCCTTCAGGATCTGCGGAAAAGGATATTGTTGTCACACTCTACAAGAATGGTCAACCTACATCCTTTACTTGTAAAATAGAAGACGTTCAAGCTGGTCAAAACCTAAGAAGTTGTACGATAGAAGGAACACCACTAAATGTTGTTTCAACAGATTTGATTGCAATTGCCGATGTCGCCATTGGACCAAGTGGTACGTTACCAATTGTTACATTTCCAAGAAACGCAGTAGTAACAATTCAACCACCAGCATAACCTCTCTTTTTCTTTTTTTCATACCACAATAACCTGAATCTCTTAAGCTAAAATCACTAATCATTATCAAGTACTCTGCCATGATCATTACCTGCATCCTATGCAAGAAACACCTTCCGTTTGACGAATGCAGGATCAGTAATGAGCTTGGTATCATAGGAAATGCATGTGGCATGTGGCTCATCTGGTAAGGCTGGATTGTTTCTTTTAGAGCCGGCTTACGGGTCGTGATTCTTTTTAATTTTATGTACATGTCTTACGTATCTTATTTGTGGCACGAAAGGCAAGGAATGGGAAGTATGTGAAATATCGGAAAGACATTCTAAAAAATCTGTATGATGCTTACAATGAAATAAACAAAACAAGTTGATTTGAGATTCATTTCAAATTTTTAAATTAAAAAAACTAATCCACAAATTGAAATCAGAATTTAATCAATTGGATAGAATTTGGTGATTAGTATACTGGTGGACAAGTACTCACAGAGTTGCCATAATGACGATAATTAGTACACTCATCTATCGCCGGACTTTTTCCTTCTTGAAAGAGGATTATAATATCTGATCCACCAAACTGGAAATAACCAAACTCGTCTCCTTTTGAAACGGAACTTTCAAGTTTAGCAGTCATATGTACAGAAGAGACTTGACACATGCCTATTGGAATTACTGCAACAACCCCCATATTTCCTTCTAGCGAACTCGTAGTGTCAATTGTAATAATTCCTCTAGATTGTAAAAATTCATAACCATTTTCTGCATTATCTGGAGCATCAAATTGTCCCTTGGAAGGACCCTCAGTAGGAATGTTAACTTCTAAAAATGTCAATCCCTGAACAGGACGACATTCTTTAACAATTCCAGATACTGGAACGTGAAAGCGATGGTATGAGTACGGACCTAGAAAATAATGTACAAAAGTTCCATTTGCAAAGCTATTGCCGTATGGACTATTATCTAACAATTTACCAATATTTCCAAATCTATGTGTTTGTTTAATAACAATTTCAGGAATTGATGAATTTTGATTAATGTCATATTTTTTTCTAAAAGTACAATCTGCTGGCATAGTAACCACCCTATTATCATCTGGAGAAGTAATGGGACGTAATCCTGGGTTTGACTTTCTTGAAAAAAATTCGTTAAAGGTATTCCACGGTGGGTGGGTGGGTTTTCCATTTGTCATATAATCCTTCATTCTATATTGAGGAGAAAAATTAATGAATGATAGTAAAATAGATTCATTAAATGATTCGGGAGTATCTAAGAAAGATCCCCAACAGTTAGCGTAATCTACCAGAAAAGAACTGAACCATGGTATGTTTTGGGCTAAAATACCTCTTTGTGTTTTTTGATCTACCAGATAATAATAGTGACATAATCTATCATACACTTCCTGACTATGTGATGTGCCAGGTTTTCTCCAAGCAATTTCACCACTTTGCTCGGGAGCCCATCTTACAAATGCCCTTAAGTAATTGAGATAAGAATATCTATCTGTAGGCCAATATAACGAATCAAATAAATCCTGATTTAGTGATTGTCGAGCATCATTTTTTGCAATGTTTAATGATTGTTCTATTAGAGCCCAATTGTCATTTGTGGCTTGATTAAGTAAATAAACAATGCCTTCTTCGGAGGAGTTAAAGTTTTTCAATACCTGCCCAAATCCCGCAACAAAAGTTACTCATCCTTCTGTTAATACATGATCATTACAGGTTAAGCATTTGTATTTTAGACGTATGAATTTTGGATAATAACAAGTTTAATTAAGTAGAAAATTACCAAGTAAAATTTTAAATGATAATGACAATAAAATCAGAAAAACAACATTTGATTTTATGCACTAAACCACCACATCTCTCCATCTTTTGAGATGTCCTGCGCAATATTTGCATAGTTGCATCCGTGCAATGCGTCATCCGGCCTTCCAGTTTGATGGAAATATCTATTGTGTGTCAGCCGGCCCGCGGGCCGACGACGTAATCGATGCAATTCTTCATTGTGATCGAGACAACATTTCACAATGATCTAACAAATTTTCAATCAGATAATTCTAATTTACTTTTGATATTACAAAGATTCCATGAAAGGAATGTGTCATTTATGTTATTCTCAAAGTGTAAAAGTTACCTTAACTGAGGTTAAGAGTAATGTTCAAACCATTACAGAAAATACAAAGATTCCATTATGTGACACGTGTAGGGAGAAAGTATGCCGATGAAAGGATTATGCCAAAAATGTTATGCTTCAGGGATTGAGATCACATTAACAAATCTTGGAGAGAAAAACGGAATGATCACCAGTATTGCTGTTTGTGAAAAATGTAAAGATTGAATGTAATTCGCAAAAGCGATCAAGAAGATATTTGTTGTTTTATCAGTCCAAACTTGGTACTAATCGTCTGCCTTGTTGACATAGACCTGGTAATGGGACTCGTGGGATGTAGTGACGGACTTCATCATTTCTAAATTTTTAGATATACTTTACACGGATTTTATTTTTCCAAAATATACTCATCAGAAACTTCCATTCCAAAGTGTCTGCCTGTTGCAGGTTTTGCATGTACCATAACTGTGTCTCCTTTTTTTAGGTGTGTGACTGACACTAACTGTCCGTTTGATTTTACAAAGCGAATTGTTTCTGCGTCTTGTGCTATGATTCCTCCTGTTTCTCCACCTGCTGTGGCCTTAATCATTAACATTGGTCGGCGCTCAATTTTTGACCTTCCTACGGTGACTCTTCTGGCTTTTCCCTTTGAATTTAGAATTAATACTTCGGAACCTGTTTCCACTTCTGAGAGATAGTTTGTTGTTCCGTCAGGTGACAATGTATAGCAATGAACTGCACCGGCATTTACCCTGAACGGTCTTGGTGAGGTAAATGATGATCCTACGGATTCGTTGTGTACCAAAAACAAAAAGTTTGATCTGTTTCCAATTAGCATCCCCTCGCCTTTGTGTAACATTGAAGCTGTGTCTACGCAAACCCTTTCGCCATCTCCAACCTCTTTGATTTCTGTAATTTTTGCAGGCTTCATGTCAAAACTCTTAGTTCCCAGGTATACCATGACCTCTCTGACTTCATTAATTGAAGATGTGCTAAAGATTACACCATCTACGCCTACCTCTAAGATTGAAAACATTTTTCTCACCTCTTCGGGTGTTCTTGCAATCGCAAAAATTTTGGTATGAATTTTGTGTAATTTCGCAATGATGTTTTCTAAGGGAATTATTTTCCAGTCTTTTACCTCGATGATTACAAAGTCTAGTCCTTTTTTGGCGACTGTAAGAATGTCATCAATATCTGAATTTGACAATACTTGAAATTTTCTTCCTATCTTCTTACCTCTTGGTTTTGTTCCATCTTTCTCAAGAACTACATAATCTGAAGTGCTAGATGAAAAGACTGTTTTAAGTTTCGTTTTCGTTTTTCCTATTTTCTTCGGATCTAAGTATGCCATCTTTACTCCTTCTTCCTCTAATTGAGATAGAAACTTAGCTAGTTGGGTTTGAGATACTTTGGGTGAAATTATTAGTTCTCTTGTTTTATTCAATTCTCTTCATTGCTTCCTTTGCTGTTCCTTTTCTGAAAATTATTTCGGCTAATGCCTCTATCATCTTCTCAGGTGCTTTATGTGCAAAGATGTTTCTGCCATATGTGACTCCTTTTGCTCCTGCACTCATTGCATCTTCAGTCATTTGAAGGATATCTAAATCTGTTTTTGCTTTTGGTCCGCCTGCAATGACAATTGGGACCGGAGTGCTCTTTACGATTTTTGCAAATGAATCTATGTCTCCTGTGTATAGTGTTTTAACAATATCTGCGCCGCATTCTGCTCCGATTCTTGCAACATGCGCTATAACTTCTGGATCATGTGGGTCTTTGATATTCTCGCCTCTTGGATACATCATTGCTAACAATGGCATTCCCCATTTGTGACATTGATCTGCTGTCAGTCCAAGCTGTTCCAACATCTCCGGTTCCTCTTTGCCTCCTATGTTGATATGAAGTGAAACCCCATCTGCACCCATTGCTGCCGCTTCCTTCACAGTTCCTGTGAGCATTTTTCGATTGGGTGACATTGATAATGATGTACTGCTTGAAAAATGAACCAAAATTCCGACCTTGGTTGGTTTTGGTAATGCTTTGATTATTCCTTTGTTGATTATCACGCTTGTTAATCCGTGTCCTTCGCACTTGTAAATTGTAGAAATTGGATCTTCAAGGCCTTCTATGGGTCCGTTTGAAATTCCGTGATCCATTGGAATGCAGAGCATTTTTCCTTTTCTGAGAATTCTATTTAATCTGATTTGATTACCTGATACCATGTTTTGAATTTACTTTTGTGCCCTACTTAAAATTAATGTGAATGTTCAAGTGTCAATCATATTCTAATTGATATTTTTGATGAAAATACACATCGATCTAGTTATGATAACTGGGAATGATGCCATACATTTTCAAGATGTGAAAAAATACTCTATTTTTAATGCCTTAACAAAAATCACATTCGAAAACTTTGCTGTTTGTTTACGTTTCTACCTGCACTCATTTGAAATGGCCAAAAAAAATCCAATTGTCGAAATTTGTTTATTTTACCTGGTAGTTTTTTGGAAGACCGGAATGAAACATTTTGATGATCTGATTATCTTACTGGATATATTTAATGAGTAACATGATCTTATTATTTTCATACCACTCAAGTCCATTTTGAGAAGTATTAAATAATATTGGAATATCTTTTGACTTCAAAGATCTCCCTTTGAATAATTTAGGTTCTATTACATGTAAGAATGTGTTTTATTTGTGATGATTAAACTCGTAGAAAATTTTAAAATTCTATTTTTCAAATAAGATTATATCTGATCTTAAATATTTCAAGTGTTGTAGTGAACAAAATAAGATTTGTGATTTGGTTGGGCGCATTTGTCGCTATGGCGGTGTACCTTTTTTTAGTGCGTCATCTTAACCATCATGCTTTTTGATGATGGCGAAATTTGGCAAGTCTGGCATTCTGCTTTTTTGATGATTTTTATTTTCATCAGAGAATTTCACAATTCATAATGTAGATTTTGTTTAAAGATAAAAAAGAACCAAGCCCATGCAAAATCCCGTTTGGTTTCCTTTAGAGTACTTCGAACTCAGGGGGTAGAGGTGAACTTTGTTCTAACATTTAATAGGACTTTCTGAAACTTAAACATGTCTATGGATTTGTATGATAAATGATTGAAATTATTTAGAAAATTTTAAGAAACATTGCAAATATTTCATCGGCTTTTGTATTTCTTACAGTCTGTAATAATTTGGTTCTAATCTGCTTCCTTTACCTTTCTTCATGATGATGTGTGGATTAGATGTTTGCTGATTTCGATGCATCATCACAATCAGATGATCTCATTGTGAATTAGTCAGGAATATTCAATCTGTATATCGTTTGTCATGATTTAGATACTCATTTTCATATTTGGAATTTTATCGTGTATTCGTGATTGAATTTACTTAAAATTAATGTGAACGTTCAAACTTTATTTTTTCAAGAACTGTGTATCCCTGTTTCATTTAATTATTTATTTTCTTCTCATTATTTCTATCAAGGATTAAATAGAAATTCCAGATGATGTATGATAATTGAGTCAAACCACAGAGCAGATACAAAAAAGCGATATCAAAGACATTTTGGAGAATTCTCTTAATGGGAAAAGGCCTGAACCTGAAGATTGTCTGAGACTCTTGGAATCTGATGACGTACATCTCATGGGTCTTGTTTCTGGGTATCTTGCAAAGAAACAATTTGGTAAAAAGGCCTCTTTCGTAAATAATATTATTTTGAATTATACCAATGTTTGCATTACCGATTGTAAGTTTTGTGCATTTTATAGATCTCCTGGTGCTGAAGACTCTTACACTTTGACCCTTGATCAAATTGAATCTCGGATAAAAACTTCTTATGACATGTTTAAGATTCGTCAGGTTTTGATTCAGGGTGGACATAATCCCAATTTGAAGATAGAATACTATGAGGATGCATTTAAAATGATTCGAGAAAAATTCCCGACTGTTGGTGTACATGGATTGTCTACGTCTGAAATTGATATGATTGCAAGAGTTGAAAAATCATCTACGAAAGAAATTTTATCTAGGCTTAAAGATGCGGGCCTACAATCCATTCCAGGTGCTGGTGCTGAAATACTCACTGACTCTGTGAAAGAAATTATCAGTCCCAAAAAAATTTCCAGTGATGATTGGATTCGAATAATGGATGAGGCTCATTCGCTTGGCATTCCTGGCTCTGCGACAATGATGTATGGACATGTGGAAAACAACAATGACATTGTTGAGCATTTTTCTAAAATCGTAAATCTTCAAGAAAAGACTAACGGTTTCATGGCATTCATTCCTTGGAATTTTGAACCCAACAATACTCTGATGCATGAAGAAGGCATCGTAGAATATGGAACCGGTGGAATTCAATTGTTGAAAATGATTGCAATATCCAGACTTGTCCTTGATGGACTGATTCCGCACATTCAATCATCATGGCTAACCAACGGTGTTGGTATGGCTCAGCTTGCTTTACAATATGGTGCTGATGACTTTGGTGGTACCCTCATTGGAGAAGAGGTCGTTTCATGTACAGGGGCACGTTCGACTGAACTGACTGATAAAATAATTATTGATGCAATTCATCAGATTGGGTATCAGGTAGTAGAAAGAGATAATTTTTACAATCCTGTCAATGTACTATAGTCCATAACTGGACCACTTGGAATCTACTAGATTTTTTGTTTTGTCATCTGCTTTTACCACCTCTTGAATTTCTCTTTGATATCCTTCCTCTCTTGTTTTCTGTGTTGCGTCTATTCCCATTTTTGATCCTAGATTGACAAGTGGCGATGCTGGATCAAGAGTGTCTGTAGGTGTATTGTTAATGATTGTAGTGTCTCGTGCTGCATCTGCTCTTGTTGTGATTGCCCAAATTACATCATTGATGTCATGCACATTGATGTCTTCATCTACCACGACAAACATCTTTGTTAGAGAAAGCTGTCCCATCCCCCACAGTCCCATCATAACTTTTTTGGCCTGACCTGGATATCTTTTTTTGATTGATATTATTGCAAATCCTTGAAACCATCCAGCTGCTGGCATGCTGAAATCTATTACTTCTGGATGAAACATTTGGATTAATGGTAAGAATGAACGTTCGATTACTTTGCCAATGTATGCATCCTCAAGAATTGGTTTTCCAACCACTGTTGTGACATATATTGGATCTTTTCTACGCATGATTCCTGTTAGTGTGAATGTTGGATATGGCTCAACAGGTGTGTAGTAGCCAGTGTGGTCTCCAAATGGTCCTTCGTCTCTTATGTCTGCAGGATCTACATAACCCTCCAAAACTATCTCTGCATTTGCAGGTACATCCAAATCGATAGTTTTACATTTTACGGTCTTTATGCCTTCCTTCCTTGTAATTCCTGCAAATAGGTATTTGTCCAATCCTTCAGGAACTGGAGCTATTGAAGAAAATATTGTTGCAGGTTCTCCACCGATGATTATGGCAGTTGGAACCTTTTCTCCGTTATCTTTTGCAATGTCGCCATGATTGGCACCTCTTTTGTGTTTTTGCCAATGCATTAGTGCATGAGTTTTGTCTACTATTTGTATTCTGTAGACTCCTAGATTTCTTACTCCTGTCTCTGGATGTTTTGTGGCCACTAATCCAAGTGTGATGAATCTACCTGCGTCATTTGGCCATGATTTAAGGATTGGAAGATCATCAAACGATGCATCTTTTGACGTTATTTCCGTTACGGGTCCACTTGTCCCTGCTTTGGGAAATGATGCTGTCATCTTTGAGAGTTCAGGAAGCTTTTTAATTTTATTTAGTAATCCTGATGGAATATCCATCTTTGTCATATCCGTTATACGTTGACCAATTTCGGTGAAGTCCGTCATCTCAAGTCCTATCTCCAATCTCTTCATGGAACCAAATGCATTTCCTAAAACTGGCATGTCATAATTTTTTACGTTTTCAAAAAGAATTGCAGGTCCGTTAGAATACATACCTCTTCTCATTATCTCGGCAATTTCTAAATCTGAATCAACTTCTGTTTTTACTCTTTTTAGTTCTCCATATTTTTCAAGTTCTGCTATAAAATCATGAATGTCCTCTATTCCCACATCTATCTTCTGACTAGATCAAGTATAAGCTTAACTGGATTTTCATATCTGTAATTTTTTTGAAGTTGTTTCATCTTTTTCTCATTCTCACTTTGAAAAGTGATGATGAAAGATATCTATTTCAACAGAAATTAAAACCACTGGCTTGTTCGGTTTTGAATGATCGTTCTGAAATGCTGTTGAAAATTTCTATCAGATTTTACAGACTTGAAGAGATCTTTTTTCCTATGTTGAATTTTTGTTAAACCTGCAGAATAATTCACATTGGTGGCAGCTCTGTTTTTTTGTCATGACCGCCAGATCCAAATTTGCAGTAAAAACATAATTCGGATTCCATGTACTTTAATTGCTCTACTTGAATTGCTCCAAGCTTCAGTGCAATCTTTGTGAGAAGTTTGTATTTTAGTGGCATTGCGGGAATTACTTCTTCCATGTATACTTTGTAATGATCGGGACAAAACTTTAGTGTAACTTTAGATGGCTCTTTACCTTTCTCATTAACCTGTTTTGTAAAGTTGATCTGTTCCCGGATGTATTCATGTTTTGGACATGGGCAATTCTTACCTCCTGGATGCTTGTAGGCTGGAATATTTTTCCAGTCAAATTCAGGATATTCTTTTTCAAAGTCATCCATGATGATTAGTGTTGGATTTTAACATATAAAACTTGATCAAGATCAACTGTGAGAATTAACCCAAATGTACATAAACCCCGAACTATTCATCAAAATTATGGCATCTGCTAGTAAAAAGAATACAAAGCGAGATCTTGAAGACAAGATTGCCGAATTAGAAGCAAAATTAAATAAACTTTCCACCCAGTTGGTATCAGAACCAACTGAGACAAAGCCAGCAGAATCTGCAAAGCCAGCAGAGGTTAAGCCAGCTGAGACACCTGCAAAACCAAAGGGCACTTTGCCAAAAGGATTTGGAGACAAACCAGCAGAAGCTGCAAAGCCAGCAGAGGTTAAGCCAGCTGAGACACCTGCAAAACCAAAGGGCACTTTGCCAAAAGGATTTGGAGACAAACCAGCAGAAGCTGCAAAGCCAGCAGAGGTTAAGCCAGCTGAGACACCTGCAAAACCAAAGGGCACTTTGCCAAAAGGATTTGGAGACAAACCAGCAGAAGCTGCAAAGCCAGCAGAGGTTAAGCCAGCTGAGACACCTGCAAAACCAAAGGGCACTTTGCCAAAAGGATTTGGAGACAAACCAGCAGAAGCTGCAAAGCCAGCAGAGGTTAAGCCAGCTGAGACACCTGCAAAACCAAAGGGCACTTTGCCAAAAGGATTTGGAGACAAACCAGCAGAAGCTGCAAAGCCAAAGGACGCACCAAAGCCAAAACCTGCTGAGACTAAGGCACAACCTCCCGTAACAATACAGGAAGCTTTAGAGGATGCATACTATACTGCTCCGATGACCTCATTCCACGATTACAGAGCAAGAGTCACAGGTTATTCACCGGCTCCTAACAGATACTGGGTCAGAAAAACTGCTCCTGTAGGAAAAGTTCCGACTACAAGTTGGCATGATAAAAAGGGAATAATTACTGGTTACACAGCACCATCAGACCAATACTTTGCAACAAGAGCAAGAAGTGCATTTCATCCTGCTGACAAAACATTTGGAAGTTTTAGTGGTAATTATCTTACCGTTGAAGGGGCTACAAAACAAACACAACAGCAACAGGCCCCTCCGGCAGAAGCACCAAAGCCAAAAGGCACACTACCAAAAGGTTTCTAATTCAACAAAAAATATCTTTTATTTCCTATTTTTAATTAGTGTCTTCTACTTTGTTTTTTTATTTTGCATTGAATATTTTCAAAAATTAAATGTTTGAATGTCATGTTAATGATGATTAGAAAATTATACGTAGATTCTCTTTCATGGGATGATTTTGCCATATTGTTAATAATATCTTACAGTAATGATGTGTCATTCATGTATGATTATGCAATAACTGTCTATGTGTTATTCAATTTTGGAAACTGGTTGGCATGAATAATTATCTTCTATCTTATCAGTCAGAAATGCCTGAAATTTTTACAATATATCGTTCAATTTTACCGATTAATTGTAATAAAGTTTTTGAACAATCAAAATGTAAATAAACAATGTATTATTTATTGTAATGAATGGCAGCAAAACGCAAATCTAGTAATAAGCGAGATCTTGAAGACAAGATTGCCGAATTAGAAGCAAAATTAAATAAACTTTCCACCCAGTTGGTATCAGAACCAACTGAGACAAAGCCAGCAGAATCTGCAAAGCCAGCAGAGGTTAAGCCAGCTGAGACACCTGCAAAACCAAAGGGCACTTTGCCAAAAGGATTTGGAGACAAACCAGCAGAAGCTGCAAAGCCAGCAGAGGTTAAGCCAGCTGAGACACCTGCAAAACCAAAGGGCACTTTGCCAAAAGGATTTGGAGACAAACCAGCAGAAGCTGCAAAGCCAGCAGAGGTTAAGCCAGCTGAGACACCTGCAAAACCAAAGGGCACTTTGCCAAAAGGATTTGGAGACAAACCAGCAGAAGCTGCAAAGCCAGCAGAGGTTAAGCCAGCTGAGACACCTGCAAAACCAAAGGGCACTTTGCCAAAAGGATTTGGAGACAAACCAGCAGAAGCTGCAAAGCCAAAGGACGCACCAAAGCCAAAACCTGCTGAGACTAAGGCACAACCTCCCGTAACAATACAGGAAGCTTTAGAGGATGCATACTATACTGCTCCGATGACCTCATTCCACGATTACAGAGCAAGAGTCACAGGTTATTCACCGGCTCCTAACAGATACTGGGTCAGAAAAACTGCTCCTGTAGGAAAAGTTCCGACTACAAGTTGGCATGATAAAAAGGGAATAATTACTGGTTACACAGCACCATCAGACCAATACTTTGCAACAAGAGCAAGAAGTGCATTTCATCCTGCTGACAAAACATTTGGAAGTTTTAGTGGTAATTATCTTACCGTTGAAGGGGCTACAAAACAAACACAACAGCAACAGGCCCCTCCGGCAGAAGCACCAAAGCCAAAAGGCACACTACCAAAAGGTTTCTAATTCAACAAAAAATATCTTTTATTTCCTATTTTTAATTAGTGTCTTCTACTTTGTTTTTTTATTTTGCATTGAATATTTTCAAAAATTAAATGTTTGAATGTCATGTTAATGATGATTAGAAAATTATACGTAGATTCTCTTTCATGGGATGATTTTGCCATATTGTTAATAATATCTTACAGTAATGATGTGTCATTCATGTATGATTATGCAATAACTGTCTATGTGTTATTCAATTTTGGAAACTGGTTGGCATGAATAATTATCTTCTATCTTATCAGTCAGAAATGCCTGAAATTTTTACAATATATCGTTCAATTTTACCGATTAATTGTAATAAAGTTTTTGAACAATCAAAATGTAAATAAACAATGTATTATTTATTGTAATGAATGGCAGCAAAACGCAAATCTAGTAATAAGCGAGATCTTGAAGACAAGATTGCCGAATTAGAAGCAAAATTAAATAAACTTTCCACCCAGTTGGTATCAGAACCAACTGAGACAAAGCCAGCAGAATCTGCAAAGCCAGCAGAGGTTAAGCCAGCTGAGACACCTGCAAAACCAAAGGGCACTTTGCCAAAAGGATTTGGAGACAAACCAGCAGAAGCTGCAAAGCCAGCAGAGGTTAAGCCAGCTGAGACACCTGCAAAACCAAAGGGCACTTTGCCAAAAGGATTTGGAGACAAACCAGCAGAAGCTGCAAAGCCAGCAGAGGTTAAGCCAGCTGAGACACCTGCAAAACCAAAGGGCACTTTGCCAAAAGGATTTGGAGACAAACCAGCAGAAGCTGCAAAGCCAGCAGAGGTTAAGCCAGCTGAGACACCTGCAAAACCAAAGGGCACTTTGCCAAAAGGATTTGGAGACAAACCAGCAGAAGCTGCAAAGCCAAAGGACGCACCAAAGCCAAAACCTGCTGAGACTAAGGCACAACCTCCCGTAACAATACAGGAAGCTTTAGAGGATGCATACTATACTGCTCCGATGACCTCATTCCACGATTACAGAGCAAGAGTCACAGGTTATTCACCGGCTCCTAACAGATACTGGGTCAGAAAAACTGCTCCTGTAGGAAAAGTTCCGACTACAAGTTGGCATGATAAAAAGGGAATAATTACTGGTTACACAGCACCATCAGACCAATACTTTGCAACAAGAGCAAGAAGTGCATTTCATCCTGCTGACAAAACATTTGGAAGTTTTAGTGGTAATTATCTTACCGTTGAAGGGGCTACAAAACAAACACAACAGCAACAGGCCCCTCCGGCAGAAGCACCAAAGCCAAAAGGCACACTACCAAAAGGAATGGAACAAACACAACAAGCTCCTCCTCAGCAACAATCCACGTATGCTGAATCTGATGGAAAGTCTAAGGCAGAAAAACTAAAAGACTATGAAGATGACTACCTGCAAAGACTAAATCAACTAAAAATTGATGACGAAAAAGCGTATCACGAACTTATTGAAGCCGAGGTAAAATCCAGAGCACAAAAGACACGTGGTTCGTTACCCAAAGGCTTTGAACCCAAATCAGAACCTGAACCCGCAAAACCTTCTAGAGGTACGCTTCCAAAAGGCTTCTAATTCTTTTACTACCTTTTCTTTATTTATTTTAAATTTAAAAAGTCCTGTAGGACTTCTTTGGAATGTCCTGCGGGTTTTACTTTGGGATATATCTTGAAAATTTTTCCCTTTTCATTTACAAGAAACGTGCTTCTCATCACTCCCATGTATTCTCTACCCATGAATTTCTTTTTGCCCCACACCCCAAACGAGTTTGAGATCTCCTTGTCAACGTCTGCTAGCAGTGGGAATTTGATTCCCATTTTATCACAGAATTTTTTATGAGAATTTACGTCGTCTGGACTGATACCTACAATCTCGATCTCTTCCTTTTGAAATTTTTTGTAATCTTTTGAAAATTCATCTGCCTCTGTAGTGCATCCTGGGGTGAAATCTTTTGGGTAAAAGTAGATGACGTGCTTTTTACCCTTAAAACTACTTGATTTTACTTTGACACCGTTTGCATCATCTACCTCAAACCTTGGAACAGAATCTCCCTCGGTGACCATATGCTTGTCAGTATTCATCCATAATTAATTACTTTTTGAGACCATGTGATCCGAAAACCATGTCGAATCTTTTATATGGATATTGACGGGGTTCTTGCATTATGGTTAATCCGAGAGCATACCTTGCAGAGGGAATTGCAACCTTTGGTTTGGTGTTCTTTGGCCCTTTGTCCGTAATTTTGGCTGTTTCTGCTTTCGGTGAGGAACTAACTACGCAATCTGTATTGTTCATATCTCTTGGACATGGTGGCGCAATTGCCTTGATGGTTTATGCATTTGGCCATGTATCTGGCGCTCATATCAATCCTGCAGTAACCATTCCTATGATGATAACAAGAAAAATTGGAATCACTGACGGGATTGCCTATATAATTTCACAATTAATCGGTGCTGTAGCAGCAGCAGCAACACTCTCGGTAATGCTTCCTGAACTTGGCGCAAAAGTTAACTTTGCAACTCAAGGCGGCCCAAGCGATTTAATCAATAACAGTATTGGATCTGGATTTGCAATAGAGGCAATTTTGACATTCTTCCTTGTAACTGTGGTCTTTATGACTGCCGTTCACAAGAAGGCATCTCCAGGATTACATGGCTTTGCCATCGGCGGAATGGTATTCCTTATCCACTTGATCGCTGTACCCCTAACTGGCGCATCAGTCAATCCTGCAAGAACATTTGGTCCGGCATTGATTTCTGGATTCTGGGAATTCCATTGGTTATATTGGGCGGCACCAATCTTGGGCGGAATAATTGCAGGTCTGATAATGAATTATGTCTATGTCAACAAGGCCGAAAAAGAAGCATAATCCTAACATTTTTAAAAATTTGAAGTTTGTTTTTGCATATGGCCTCCTCTGAAGACGTATTTCAAATGTTTGATATTGAATCACAAAAACTTCGGAATTTGGTTGATACTGCAGGGTCAAAACCCAACTTGAATATTCATGAAATCGTTGAAACATACTATCAGGTCATGAATGTCTCTTCCATGTCCACCATGCTTAGGGGACAGGCTGAATCCAAGTCCGAATCATTGTTGGACAAAATTCATGAAACTGAAAAATTAATCTCTGAGCAATTCAATTCCAAGGCCCATCCACAAATTATGAAAATTCTGTCTGATTCTATTCTTGCAGATTCAAAAAAACTTCAATCTATAAGTTCGGGTAAAAAATCAAAAGAAGAAATTGAATTGGATGCAAAACTGTTTGAGAACCTGCGTCAAAAAATGAGTACCAAGGAATTCGTAGAGCAATATGACAAAAGATTGTATCATGATTGAGAAACTTGTTAAAAATCTTGCAAATTTAAAAAAAGAATTCGTATCTGTCTATGACGGGAATAGTCAAATTCAGGAAGTAATTCCAATTTCAAAATCTGAATTGTTTCCAATACCTATTGAAGATCTAGAATTGATGCATCAGTTTGCTACTGTGAATCCTATCAATTACAACTCATATGAGAAAACAATTGGATGCACATCTTGCATTGTTTACGAAGGTGACATTAACGAATATTGGTTAAATAGCATTCAGCACGGTTCGAGTCATGCACCTTTTTCCCCTACGTGGATCATGTCCGCATATGTTGGCAGTTTGTTTGCAAAAAATCTTGGATATGCGGAAGTCATCGATATAGGTTCTGGGGATGGACGTATAGCATTTTGCGCCAAAATTCTTGGAATGGAATCATGCAGTATAGAGATTGATGATGTGTTGGTAGATCTTCAAAAATCCCTGTGCTCTTCATTGAATTTTAATCCTTATTGTTCTGATGCCGGAGAATTTGATTACCTCTCATTGAATCTTGAACAACCAATATTTTTCATTGGAGGTTTAGCACAAATGGGTGGAATATCTTTGGCCTCTGGAGTTTTAGAAAAAATTAATTCGATATCTGGTTTGTGGAATAATTCTGGCTGGGTATTTACAGGTACCTTGTCTCAAAAATATGCTTCAGATCCGAAAAATGAGGCTGGATGGGGTACTCTGATTGAAAAAAATAATCTAAAAATTGTTAAAATAATTTCTTTGCCCACTACTTGGACATTTCATGAATCTGATGACACTCCTTACATCTTTGCACAATCCAACTAATAGCAATCCAAATTAAGCATAAATTTCCAAAATTATTTGGACTCGTTGCATAGCTTGGATAGTGCGATTGCTTGCGGAGCAATAGGTCGCCGGTTCGAATCCGGTCGGGTCCGTTTTTCTACATGATGAATAATTGTAACTAAAAATAATTCTATTCCGGAATAGATTCTTTGGCACAATACCTCCTTATCTGCAAGAAATATGACATTAATCATACTTACCGTATCTACAGGATTGAATGCGTATTTGATTTTTGGAAGAATTGGAACAAGTAGTATGGTGAGAATATGAAGTGTGTTCATAATCATTATGATTGAGACGTTGAATAAAGCCCAGTCAAAATCAAACATTAATTGTAATTATCATTCTGCAGTCAAAACTTAGAATGTGCGTATCACTCAGTGAATAATCTTCACAGCAGGCTGGAGGAATTGGACCTGATGCTGTATGATTAAACTAATTCAACATGCGAATTGATGATAGTTTATTTGTCTAAAACACATAATATCACTTAGTGATGACATCATGATTCAACAACAGATTCAAAATAATAAAAATTGTCCAAGATGTGGAAAAGACAATCTGATCACGGATGCCGAATCTGCAGAACTATTTTGCGGCAAATGCGGATTCGTAATTGACGAAAGAATATCAAACTATGGACCAGAAAGAACATTCTCAGATTCTACGATAAGCAAGGCACGTACGGGTGACCGGATATCTTTAACCAGACATGACAAGGGTCTCAGCACGGTAATCGGTCCCACTAACAAGGATTCGTCAGGAAACCCGTTATCCTCATCCATGAAGTCATCGCTAAAGCAATTGAGGATGCTGGATAGCCAAAGTCGCTCAACCAAGAACGTGGATAGAAATCTTCAGCAAGCACTAAACGATCTTCTCAAGATGAAGGAAAAGCTGTTTTTGCCTGAGGCCGTAGTTGAAAAGGCAGCATACATCTACAGAAAGGCACTTGAAAATCAATCACAATCTATAACAACTCGACAAATTCAATTATAATTTGTAGATATGGGATCTGAAATTGGATGCATGTGTGAGAAATGCAATTGTGAAAAAAGTGTCTTCACTGTAACATCTATCTGTGAACCTTGCTTGCATGGAAATCACACGCAAAAAAATAATATGGAACGTAGATAAAATTGAAGGTGAATCCCATGAAAAAGAATATCAGTCAATGGAAATTAGAAGAAATGGAAGTCACTTCTGAAGATGAAAAGGCAAGTGATGATGAAATTAATGATGCCGAAGAGACTTTGAATGATGCTCGATGTGAAATAAAATGCCAATTGAAATCCCAACTTTGTTGAATAACAGCAAAAACAAAATGATCCAACTAAGATTAAAAAATAACAAAACAATCAGGGGGATTCTTCAAGATTTTGATATACGCCAGAATCTGATACTAGACGATGTAGAAGACGTCTCAGATGCCAAGACAGTGAAACTTGGAAAAATCCTTTTACGTGGAAATAACATCATTGCAATCTCTGTTCCTGAAGATTAGTTGCTGCAATGCCAGACTCTGAAAAAAAGATCATGATTAGAAAAGTTCAATGATTACTCAGAGTTAAATAATAATTTGAATATTCTAATTCGTGCCAAAGGAAAAAACAGAAAATAAATCCGTTTGAGTAAGATTTTGCACGTTATTGTAAAGGACACAGGCTTTGATCCGAATCTGGACAAGTAAAAGAAGAGATGTTGATAAAACTTCTGGAAAGTAGTGCATCATTATGATCTATTTGATGTAAGATTATGGATTTGGGGTCAAATTTTGAGCAAAGAATAAAGTTTAATTGTTATTTTGTCTATTTTAGACCCATAACCTATTACGAAAGATCCTGTTTTAGACGGTGTAAAAATTCCTTTAACACATTAGTTCTCATCTTTGCCTCCACTTTACCAGATTTAGTGTTCATCATAGACTCTAATTTGAGAAGTTTTTGAAAAAAGTGATCAACAGTCCATATTTTATCATTAGGAAGTCTTTTTTTACAAAAAGGATCATGGGTATTATAAAATGGCCTCCCAAGTGAGCCCCCCGTGGCAAAAACCCTAGCAATCCCTATTGCACCCAAGGCATCTAACCGATCAGAATCCTGAAGAATTTTTCCTTCAACAGTTTCTGGCACTTTATCTTGTGAAAAACCATGATCACGAATGGCATTAGAAATAATCATGGTTTCTTCTTTAGAGAAATTATATTTTTTTAGAATTTGTTTTGATTTTTCTGCACTTTCAAGTGAAGATAGTTTAGAACGCTTATCGGATTTGGGATAGGACACAATGTCATGCAACAATACAGCACTAAGAACCAATTTTTCATTCACCTTTTCTTTTTTACATATTTTTCTTGCATTTTTGTACACCCTCATCACATGTTCAAAGTCATGTGCAGTGTCATTGTCCATCATCGATTCAACCTCCTTTTTCAATGAATCGATATCATGCATTTAGAATCTCCAAATTTTTGGCCTAACCAATTTTATTTTTCGTTCAGTAATCAATACTGTCCAATTAACTGATGCAAAAAGAACAATCAGTAAAATTCCGACACCATCAATTAATAAAATTCCCGTAAGACGATCTTCAAACATTTCTAAAAACGGAGTCAAAACAGCATTACCAAAATAGATCATTGCTATGTAAGAGATGGTTCTACCAAACCAAAATCCGATGTAAATTCCAATACTTTTTGCGCGCATTAACCCATACGTGATAAACAACATGTTACTAGGAAGAGGAGTTGCACCAAACAAAAAAGATGCAATGACATAACCATTTTTTTTTCGATTCAGATAATCTCCAATTGTGTCAAGATTTGATTTTTGTTCATCTGAAACAAACTTTCTAAACAACCCACTGATTTTTTTGAGTATAAATCGACCAATGGTTGCTCCGGTAGCTCCGACCATGGCAAGAAATACCACGTTTAAACTTGGATCAATTAGGTAAAAGGAGGTCAAAACAATCCAGCTTGGAGGCATCAGGATAGGAGATGCATTAACGCCAATCAATACAAGAAAAATTCCAAAATAGGACAACTCTCCAAATATTTCAAAAATATCTAACATCTTTCAAAAATCATATCATTTTTTTGCTTCTAAACCCTTGTATCCTTCCACAGTCAGGAGATTATTTCATTTTATTCTAAAAAATTATAAAAATTACACTTTTTTAAAAACAATGATTAGGTATTGTAATAAATTGGATCAATCATGCAATATCCTTATAAGCAATTTCTACCTATTAGAAGAATGTCTGAAATGATTTGGAAATGTTTTAGATGCAATTTATCGTTTAAAGAATACCAGCTTGCTGAAATGCATAAAAATATTTCAGAGCATTCAGTAACCAAAGTAAAATCAATTGTTGCATAATTGTGATAATTTTAACAAAATTCATTATTTTAATTAGAATTTGGTGCAGAGAGTGGGATTCGAACCCACGAACTCCTGAGAGAAGGGATTTCCTATTTTATGGATCTTGAGTCCCTCTCGGTTGACCGGGCTTCGATACCTCTGCAATAAGATGGTGTATTCACCGATATTTCTCAATTACTATTGGAATAAATTAAAAATCTGATTAGTTATTTTGTTAATTTTTTTAACAAAGCTTATAATCGTGAAAACATGACCCAAAATTACATGTCAGAATTTATACCAATTTCAGACGCAAAGAAAATGCGCAGTGGTGTCAATGTTGAAGCCGAAGTTAAAAGTAAAGGAGAACCAAGAACTGTAAATCTCAAAAGCGGAGGAACCGTGGATGTCTGTGATGCAGTAATATCTAACGGCGATGGAACTGATGACAACCAAATGAAACTCACATTGTGGGGTGACGATATCAAAGCAGTCAATGTTGGAGATAAAGTTGTCATTACAAATGGATACACGAATGAGTTCAAAGGCGAAGTATCATTAACCAAAGGAAAATTTGGTAAGATGGATATCAATCCTTAACAATTTTTTAAATCTATATTATTTTTCAGATTTATTTGCATTGCAGTTTCTAAATTACTTGTAATCATCTTCAAAAATATTTGAAAATCATATCAACAATTGAGCCCCATCCAGAAAATCAAACACGTGCATTTCTAAGAATTTGAACATAAAGCATAGACAGACACACCAAACAAGATTAAAATCTCAATTAAAAATTAAATTAAAATTCCATCAAACTCTCTCTAAATTCACAGTCACGAAATACCATCAAACCAACACAAAAGACAGTAGAAACTATCATGAACAAATCCAGTGAAAACCAAACTCACAATCATGATAATTATTCTAGATGGGCTAATTTTAAAAATTATAAATTAAAAAGTATTTTCATCCCATTTTAGACAATGTAGATAATTCCAAGATTTTTTTTAATATCAAATATTTCTCTTGGCTGCAGTCTTCTTTGCAGGCTTTCTCTTGGCTGCAGTCTTCTTTGCAGGCTTTCTCTTGGCTGCAGTCTTCTTTGCAGGCTTTCTCTTGGCTGCAGTCTTCTTTGCAGGCTTTCTCTTGGCTGCAGTCTTCTTTGCAGGCTTTCTCTTGGCTGCAGTCTTCTTTGCAGGCTTTCTCTTGGCTGCAGTCTTCTTTGCAGGCTTTCTCTTGGCTGCAGTCTTCTTTGCAGGCTTTCTCTTGGCTGCAGTCTTCTTTGCAGGCTTTCTCTTGGCTGCAGTCTTCTTTGCAGGCTTTCTCTTGGCTGCAGTCTTCTTTGCTATTTTCTGTAATCTTAAAAATACTCCATCTAATGATTTTTTGGCAGATTCTTCGGCTTTGATTTGTTTTTCTAATTCTTCTGTTAGACTTTTAGCAGATTTACGACTTGTAATCATTGTTTCACGTAGAGATAGTTTGGATTTGATTTGTTTTTGAATTTGTGAATTGATTTTTGATTGAATATTAGAATAGTTATTCACATCATCAGAAATCTTTTTTGCAGTTTTTTGTCTGCTTTTAATTTCAGAATTGAGTTCTTGGGCACGATCATTTAATGAGTGTAATCTAGCCTCAGCTGATTGTTTTTCGTCTGAACCTTCAGCGAATTCGATTTCCTGCTGGGTTTGCTCAATATTCTCCTTTTCTCGGTTTAGTTTTTCTTGTGCCATTCCTATCAATCTTTCAATGCTTTCCAATTGAGAGGTTTTTCTAGCAAGTATTGCTGAAACACCAGAGGACTCTTCACGTTGGGATTCAATCTTTTTGTCAATGTAATGAAGACTCGAGGATGAACGTCTTTCCGCAGATTGAGACTCTTTGATTTGTATCTCAGCCTTTTTTTTGAGTTTTTTTGCTTCTTGTTTTTCTTTGTGTAATTTAATTACCAAATTTTCTAATGATGCCAATAACGTAATCAAGACAAAAGAGTCGGTTAAGTAGTGAATATGATCATGATTTGACTTTCCAGTTAAGAAAATTAACTTAATTTTAACACCAAAATGATTTTTTTAAAAAATATTAGTTAAGAGATTTTACAACATGCATGGAATTTCATCCAAAAAATTTGCCAATTTTCAAGACGTATGATCTAAAAGATGAAAAAGATGCAAACATTGCAGTTGAAGACATGGTGTCCATTGGATTTCAAACCCATAAAGAAGGATTCAAGGTATTAATGCCAAAAGAGACAAGGACGGCAAAAAGAATAGGCTATACTGTAACAACAGGAGTAACTGCAGGACTAAGGCAAAAAAAAGAAAATAGAGATATCAAATATTGGACATATCATCACGATGATGAGCATTACGCAATTGTACTGATAAACAACAGTGCTCTGACAGAATTAGGTTTTTGAACTGCCAAACATCTTGTAAAGTTTAGTTCTCTTTGCCAGAACTCCTGCAAGCATCATTCCAATAACAGCTCCACCAATGACATCCATTGGATAGTGTTGTAAAACATAGATCCTGCTCAGAGACATAGCTACAGGGTATAGCAACATAAGATATGCTCCACGCGGAAATCTGTTTGACAATGCATATCCAAATATAATTGCAAATATCATAGATCTTGCGGCATGACCCGATGGATATGATGCGTTGTTCCCACCTTCACAAAATAACGCATAGGTATCTTGACTGATGGATAGTGGAAATGGCGTGCCCTCATATTCAAAATCAGGCCTATCACGGTCAACACCACATTTTATGTAACCAGTAAGCAATGTAGAAATCACAATTAATATCATCAAAGTGATTCCAACTCTTCGAGTTTTTGGAATTATGAGGATCAAAATTCCAAACATTAGCATGGTGAATGCATCACCAGATTCATTGACAGATTGCACAAGAATATCCAATGTTGGATTTCCAACGTTTTCAGAGAAAAACAAGACTACACTCTGATCAAAATTTTCGGTCAATCCGGAATAAACAATGACAGTGATGATTAGAAAAGAGATTGTCAGTAAAACGAAAGATCGTGATCTAATATTAAAAATCCAATTTTGCAATTAATTGAACCTCAAGAACGTGTCTTTTAATTTTTGTCAATAGATAAGTTTTGTAGAAACGAATTACAGTGGAACAAAAAAATACTTGATCGCATGATTGATTTAACGAAAAATGTGTAATTAAAATGAAGAACTGACACGACTTTACTTTATGTTGCTGGAACAAAAATAGCAATAATTAAACATTTGAAGATCGGATTTGAACTAAATAGATGATTTGCAAGAAGTGTTAGGACAGATTCTTTTTTCTGAGATTCCAAGATAGATGTCATTATCACATGCACCGCAGTGAAATTTCTCCACAGGATCAAACAGTTTCATCCAGATAGTAGTTAAATTCTGGGCAATGTTTCTAGCAAGACCAGAATCACAAATATCGTTGAAAGAAGATTCAGCATCGTCAATTATCCATGAAGGATCTACATCGCCATTTTCTTTCATCATGTCAAAAATTTCATCATTTGTGAATTTGACATCAACATCATTGAACTTTTCAAAAATTATCTTTCTTATTTGAAGTGAAATCGGAGTAGTAGGAATAAAATCACTCATGCTAGTACAGATTTTCTGCCTCTTCTTTTAGTTTGTCCACATCTTGTTCATCTTTGATATTGTTTCCAATGTAGGTATAAAGGGCAGATTTCAGCACTTTAAGAGAGAGTAAGGCACATTTGATTCGAACAGCCTGCAAGTGTTCAAGACCTAATTCACCTAGAACGTCATTTTTCTCAATGCCTCTTGCCTCATCAATGCTCTTACCTTTTGTGATTTCAGTCAAGACTGATGAACATGCCATGCAAATTGCACACCCCTTTCCATGAAATTTAATATCGGTAACTTTGTTCTCGTCAATTTTCATATCAATGTCAATGCTATCTCCACAAAGAGGATTTGAATCGTGAAATGTTACGTCATGGTTCTCAATTTCCCCGTAATTAATCGGATTTCTTGAATAGTCAACTATCATTTCATGATAAATGTCTGCGTTGCTACTCATAACTTGAATACCTTTGCCACAATGTTTAATGAATTTACCAGAATATCAATGTCTTGTTTGGTGTTATAGATGTAAAAACTAGCCCTGGACGTTGCAGCGACATCTAATCGTTCCATAAGGACTTGTGCGCAGTGATGACCAGAACGAACCGCAATTCCCTCCTCGTCAATTATTTGAGCAACATCATGCGGATGAACGTCTGCAAAATTGAATGAGATCACGCCACCACGTTTTGAAATATCTTTGGTGCCATAGATATGAAGTCCCTTAACTGCAGATAGCTTATCAATTGCATATTGCGTCAATTTGACTTCATGTTTACGTACGTTATCCATCCCAATTTTGGTCAGATAATCAACTGCAGCGCCCAACCCTATCACATCTGCAATGTTAGGAGTGCCCGCTTCAAACTTGTAAGGCAAATCATTCCACGTCGTCTCATACTTGTGAACTTCTCTAATCATGTCACCGCCACCGTGAAAAGGACTCATTGTTTGAAGTACTGATTTTCTAACCCATAAAATTCCGACTCCCGTAGGCCCCAGCATTTTATGTCCAGAAAATGCAAAAAAGTCACAGCCCAATTTTTCAATATCCACCTTCATGTGAGGAACCGCCTGAGCACCATCAATCAGCGTAAGTACGCCAGCGGCCTTGCATTTTTCAACGATTTTTTCAGCATTAGTGATAGTTCCAAGGACATTGGACATTAAACTAAAAGAAACAAGTTTGACTTTTCCTGTTGCAAGATACTTGTCAAGATCATCTAAAATCAGCTCCCCGTTATCATCCATTCCAATGTATTCCAGTTTAGCACGTTTTTCTTGGGTTAGAAGCTGCCATGGAACAATGTTACTGTGATGTTCGTATTCGGTGGTTACAATAATATCACCCTCGTTGATATGTGGTCTACCCCATGCATATGCAACCAAATTGATTGCCTCAGTGGTACCTCTGACAAAGATTATTTCCTGTCGATTTTTTATGTTGACAAAGTTTGCAATTTTATCCCTTGATGCCTCATAAGCCTCAGTGGATTCCTCAGCCAGGGCATAAACGGCTCTGTGAATATTCGCATTGTGATTTCGATAATAATCGGTAATAGAGTCAATTACTTGATTCGGTTTTTGAGTCGTAGACGCATTATCCAAATAAACAAGAGGCTTGTTATCTCGGACAGTTCTTTTTAGGATTGGAAAATCATCTCGTATATTTTCAAACAACGATTCTGTACTTTGCATCTCTTATATCTCCACAAAAATTTCGTTGGCATCTATTTTAACATTGTATACATTGAGAGGATCTTCAGCAGGAAGATTTTGAGGTTTGCCATTTATCAAATTAAAAACAGAGAGATGTAACGGACATCTGACGCCATCTTCACTTAGAAAACCGGTAGACAAGTCAGCATTAGCATGCGTGCAGATCAAGTCAGTTACGTGTATCTTTCCCTTAAGATTGGCTATCAAGAGTTTCTTATCCTCATGTACAAATCCAAAAAGCTGACCTTCTTTTACCTGCTCCATGCTACAAGCTTTAATCCATTCAGACAAAATATCACCGATACTTATAATGCTGCTCGATTTCAGAGTCTTCGTTGTAACGAGTTTCCTCAATTTCAACAAACTTGGCTAGTTCTTCATCAGTGTTAATTGTAAGTTCCTTATTTTCCCACTTGGATTCTATAAGATATGCAATCCATGCCCTGACCTGAAATGACATTTTTCGCGACAAAGGTTCCAAGAATCCTTCAACAATCGTTCGCTCTGCCTCCTCATGAGTAAGGCACCTGCTTTTCAGATAGAATATTTGTTCTTCGTCAATTTGTGCAACTGACGCCGAGTGGGTTGCCTTTACATCATTTGTAAAAATTTCCAGTCCCGGAATAGCATCAGATTTCGCATCTTTATCCAACAAAATTGAGCGGCCAGACAAGAAGGAATTTGACTTTGCAGCGTTCTCTTTAATCCTAATCATTCCCTTGAAAAGAGATTTGGACTTGTTTCGAAGAATTGATTTTTCAACTACTCTGCCTTCAGTTGCCGGACTTTCATGGTTTACGTTAGTTTGAATGTCAAAGGATTGCTCATTGTTTCCAAAAATTACTTCAGAATCATTACATGATGCACCAGTCCCATTAAGGAAGTATTCGATTTTATATCTGGACAGTATCGAGCCAAATATTCCTGAATACCAGTTAACTTTGGCATCCTGAGCCAAATCGGTTCTTCTTGTTGAAAAGGCTACGGCATGCTGATCAATCATTTGCAAACTGGTAACATCTAGTTGTGCGTTTGCTCCAAGAGTGGTGTTCATCAATTCCAGGTACGCTTGTTGGGTTTGGATGTTTGGAGAATACAGTTCTTGAACAAGAGTGGCCTTGCTGCTTTCATCTGCAAAGATTACATTTCTTGAAATTGTAGAATGACCGTCTTCAGAAAGACAAGTCAGGAAATAAATTGGTTTGTCCACGATCAAATTACAAGGAATGTGAATGAATATTCCAGAATTAAAGGCGGCATTATTTAGTGCCGTAAACTTATCATCTTTGGAGTTTGAAGCCTCTAGTGCATTCTTTACAAGTTCAAAGTTATTTTCTATTGCATCAGAGATGGAAGAAATCACCAATCCTTTTGATTTTAATTCATCAGGGAGGTTGATTTTATGAATATTGGTTCCAATCTGAATTATGCAGATCTCATTATCCAATTCGCCCAATCGTTTTGTCAAAAAGCCAGGTACTGTTTCTGTTGTTGATGTTGAAATAGATACTTTATCTGGATCCATCTTTTTTGCATCAGTGTATTTGTTGTAAAGAGGAGACAACTCAATTGGCAGACTATCATATATTGACAATGAATTTTTTCTGTAATCTTTTAACCAGTCAGGTTCATTTCTCGACGAGGAGATCTCATCTATGAGACTTGTGTTAAGTTTGGAAAGAGTTTCTTGAGACATGATTAATCAAAATTAAATGTGTCGGGTGTTTTATCCCACCGAATCATCCATCTCTAGTTTGATGAGCCTGTTTAGTTCGACAGCATACTCCATCGGTAATTCTTTTGTGAATGGCTCCATGAAACCATTTACAATTAGAGACAATGCTTCTTCCTCATTAAATCCTCTACTCATAAGATAGAAGATTTGTTCATCGCCAATTTTTCCGACGGTTGCTTCGTGAGTGATTGTTGCATCTTCCTGATTGATCTCCATGTACGGATAGGTATCAGTCTTGGATGTATCATCTAAGAGTAATGCATCACATCTTACGGTGGACTTTACACCGGTAGCGCCTTTCACTACATTCAACATTCCCCTATACGTAGAACGTCCATCCATTCTGCTTACAGACTTCGATGTGACTTTGGAAGTTGTATTTGGTGCAAGGTGAATCATTTTGGCACCGGTATCTTGGTGCTGTCCTTTTCCTGCAAATGCGATGGAAAGGGTCTCACCATAGGCTCTTTCTCCCATCAGATAGACTCCGGGATACTTCATTGTTAGTTTGCTTCCAATGTTTCCATCAATCCATTCTACGGTTGCACCTTCATGTGCATAGGCACGCTTTGTTACAAGGTTGTAAACGTCAGCACTCCAATTTTGAATTGTTGTGTATCTCATTTTTGCGTCTTTGAGTGCAACAATTTCTACAACTGCAGAATGAAGAGATTCTGAGGAATAGACAGGAGCTGTGCATCCTTCAATGTAATGTACTTCTGCACCCTCATCAACGATGATCAAGGTTCTTTCAAACTGACCAATGTTTTCTGCGTTAATTCTAAAGTACGCCTGTAATGGCATGTCGATATGAACACCCGGTGGGACATAGATAAACGAGCCACCACTCCAAACTGCACTGTTTAATGCGGCAAATTTGTTATCCTCTGGAGGAATAATCTTGCCAAAGTATTTCTTGAACAGTTCAGGATGCTCATGCAAGGCCGCATCAGTATCCAAAAAGAGAACGCCTTGCTTTGCCAAGTCCTCTCTTAGACTGTGATATACGACTTCAGACTCATATTGTGCACCAACACCAGCCAAGAATTTCTTTTCAGCTTCTGGAATTCCGAGTTTCTCAAAGGTATTTTTGACATTTTCTGGAACATCATCCCAGTTTTTCTCTACCTTGTCAGATGCTTTTGCATAATAGTAAATATTTTGGAAATCAATTGTGCTCAGATCCCCTCCCCAAGTTGGCATTGGCTTTTGCATAAAAATTTCATAAGATCGTAACCGGAAATCAAGCATCCATTGTGGCTCCTTTTTCATTTTACTAATTTCAATTACGGTATCCTTAGACAGGCCTTTCTTGCTAAGGTGGACGTACATCTCTGTAGAGTCCTTAAAATCATATTTTGAATAATCCATATCCAGATTTTCAGTAGTCATGTTCGGCATAACCCCGTTATATTATAAATACATGAGGAAAAATAGGCATAGCTAAATAGCTTTAGCTTAGTTTTAGAGTTAAGCCAAAAAGATCAACATATAATTTTGTACTTGGACATATACCAAATATCCATTAAATAATCAAAAATAGTTCTAAAATAAACAGACTTCCATCAGGCAGTAAGTGAATTTTTTATCGCATCAAAAGCACCGGCAACAGTATGAACCTCGGCTACAGTATTTTTGACTTTGAGTTTTTTCAGTTCATCAGAGGTAAAAGGTCCAATGGACACTACAGACAATTGTTCAAGGTTGTCAAGCAAGGTATTCATTTGATAATCTTTTGACATTATCTCAAAGAATCCACGAACAGATGATGCACTGGTAAATACAACACCATCCACTTTGTTTTGAGAAAACAGTTCACGAAAACCATTCCACTGAGTGGTATCCCTAAATGCACAAACATCATACAGATGAATCTCCAATACGTCAATTCCAATCTTGTTTAGCAATTCTTTTAGAAATGGAGTGGATGCACCACTACGAGGAACAATTGCTTTTTTACCTACTGCGTGAATTTTTGTGAATTCTTCACCTACGCCGACTGAAGAATATGTAGTTGGTTGATGGTTTACCTTGATTCCCTCAGATTCAAGTGCAATTGTAGTTTTAGGACCTACGGACATCACCACGGTATTGGCAACTGCAAGCTGCAGTTTTTCTAACTTTCCGACGTTCTTTGCCGTTTCAAATAATAATTTGACAGCTTTTGAACTCATAAAAACAGAATAGTCAGGATCATACTTTGTTACAGATTCCAAAAATTCATCAACAATTTTTTCCCCCTTGCTGACTAGCTCAATTGTAGGTAATGGGACTGGCGTTGCATTATTTGCACGAACAAGTGAAATGAATTCTGAGGCATCGTCTTTTGAACGAGTGATTGCTATAGTCTTTCCATCAAGCATCATTTCCACCCAATAGTTTCGGACAAGTTCACCACATTTCCAATTATAATATTCGTTGGAGGGGTGATTTTGTTTTCTTTGACTTTTTTTGCAATATTTGTAACTGTACCTTTGATCATTTTTTGTTTAGGAGTAGTGCCATTTTGAATTACAGCGACGGGGGTTTTCTTATCCATTCCTCCAGTGACAAGCTGTTTGCAGATTACATCGATGCGCGAAAGACCCATCATTATTACAATGGTGTCAACAGACTTGGCAAGATTTTTCCATTTGACAATCTCTTTTTTCTTTTCTGGATCTTCGTGCCCCGTTACAAAAACTACTGACGACGCATATTTTCTATGAGTTAGTGGAATTCCTGCATATGTTGCAGAGCCTATACCAGAAGTAATTCCAGGAACAATTTCATATTTTACCTTGTTTTCTTTAAGAAATTCTGCCTCTTCACCACCGCGTCCAAAAATTATGGGATCACCGCCCTTTAGTCTAACTACATTTTTTTTAGATTTTGCATATTGTACCATCAAGTCATTTGTGGTATTTTGATGGGTCGTATCGTCTCCTACTGCACGGCCCACATAGACTTTTTCTGCTTTTTTTGGAATCATTGAAATTATTTTCTTGCTTACCAATCGGTCATACAAAACAACATCTGCTTTTTCAAGCAATTCAACTGCGCGTAATGTGATTAGTTTGCTGTCTCCAGGACCTGCACCAACAAGATACACCTTTCCAGTCATGTCTTATTCCATTCCTCCACCTTTTCTCTCCAATTTAATGCAAGATCATTGACTCCTTTCCTACGCAATTCTTCGCCGACACTTTTTCCCAGAGATTTTGGATCCCGTTTTTTTCCGGTTTTATGTACCTGAATGGATTGTTTTCCATCCACAGAAAATGCAGACACGGTCAAATCCATCTCAGAATCATTTGATTTGGCATATGCACCCAATGGAAATCGACAACCAGAGTCAACATAGTCTGAAAGAGAGCGTTCAGCCTCTATTTCCAAACGAGAGTCACCATCTTCGATTTTTTTTAGCATGGAGATTGTTTTGACATCATCTGCTCTTGCAACAATCGCAATCGCACCCTGGCCAGGGGAGGGAGAGAAATCATCAATGGTCAAAGGAGTATAGTTTACATCGACTCCCAATCTCGAGATTCCAGCTTGAGCAAGAACTATAGCATCATAATCATCACCAGATATTTTTTTTATTCTTGTTTCAATATTTCCGCGAATAGGTTTTACAATTACGTCAGGTCTTTTTCTCGATATCTGAACCGCACGTCGCAAGGAGCTTGTTCCCACTACTGAACATTCCTTGATTTCATCCAATGTCAAACCGTCTGAAGAAATGAATACGTCATTGACTGCCTCACGTTTTGGTATAGACGCAAGGATTAGATTCGCATCCAGTTCAGACGGAACATCTTTTAGACTATGTACTGCAAAATCCACTTCTTTTTGAGCAACAGCCCGGTCAATTTCTTTTTCAAAAATTCCTTTTTGTTCAATGGTAAATAGGGGTCTTGTATCGATATCACCCTTTGTCGTAATAGGTCTAATTTCATATTCACAATCAGGATTTGCTTTTTTTAGTTCAGATATTACCCATCTAGTCTGCGCAACGGATAATTGACTTCCTCGAGCTCCTACTATGTACTTCAATTTTTCACCGATTTTAATGCAGAATGATACGCATCAAGAGTTTTGTTTAGATCAGTTTTGGTATGGGCATCAGAAAGGAATACCACTTCGAATTGGGATGGAGCGATGAAAATCCCCTTTTTCAACAGTGTTTGGAACAATTTCTGAAATTTCTTTGCATTTGCATTCTTGGATGTTTCATAGTTTACAACAGGCTTGTTTGTAAAGAAAATCTGGAACATTGAGGCGGTAAAGTTGATTTGGTGAGGGATTTTCATGTCTGTAGCTATTTCATCCAACGCAGTTGAAAATAGCAGATTGTATCTTTCAAGTTTTGAATATAGCTTATTTTTAATTTTGTTAATTGTTTTGATTGAACTGATGGCAGCACTTACAGAAATTGGATTGCCTGCAAACGTGCTTGCCTGGTATACTTTACCTCCAGGAGAAAGCAAGTCCATGATTTCTTTTCTTCCTCCCACTGCAGATATCGCGAATCCGTTACTCAGTGCCTTAGCCATTGTCGTGATATCGGGTTTAATTCCGAAATGCTCTTGAGCCCCACCAGGTGCAACCCTAAAACCGGTAACAACTTCGTCAAAAATTAACGGAATGTTATGTTCTTTGGTGATTTTTCTCAAATCAGAAAGAAAATTCTTTTCAGGTAAAATCAGACCCATGTTAGCAAGAATGGGTTCCACAATGACACCTGCAATGTCTTTATTTTTTTGAATTGTTTTTTGCAAATCTTCAATGTCATTATACTCTACAACCAACGTATTTTTTGAAACCTCATCTAGTCCTCCATCTGAAACAGAGATTCCGTTATGTACAGATCCCGATCCTGCTTTAACTAAAACAGAATCGTGTGCACCGTGATAACATCCCTCAAACTTAATTATTTTTTTCTTTTTTGTAAATCCACGTGCCAGTCGGATTGCCGTCATCGTAGCTTCACCGCCAGTGTTCATCAACCTCACTTTGTCAATAGACGGAAAATTTCCAATGATTAACTTTGAAAGTTCAATTTCAGATTCAGTCGGAGTGCAGTATAGCGTTCCCTTGGACAGTTGATTAGAAACAGATTTGATAATTTCTTTGCGTCGATGTCCCAATAGCAATGCCCCATAGCCGTTGCAAAAGTCAATGTAGCGATTATTGTCAGCATCCCAAATATGTGCCCCATTTGCTTTTTTTGTAAAGAAAGGATAAGGCTCAAAATACCTAACGGGACTGTTAACTCCAGACGGGATCACTTTTTTGGCAATATTGAACAGTTTCCTTGATTCAGACATATTCAAAGGTATTTTGGGTCATTATTATTCGTAATTTACTGCTCGCTGTGCCTGAAATTTCTTTCTAAATAGGAAAGCAGTCATCATGGTTCCGATATACGGTGCAGTCCAATATAGCCAGAGATGATCAAAGGTTCCAGACAACAATGCGGGAGCCAGAGCCCTAGCAGGATTCATTGATGCTCCAGAAACAAAGGCCAAAAATAAAATATCCAGACCAACAATTCCTCCGATTGCAACTCCACTGAATCCTCTCAGACCTTTTGTATATACGACACAAAAAATAACCCCCATAAGCATTGCAGAAGCTAGAATTTCAACCGGAAAGATTACAAATATTGAAAAATTGGGATTAGGGGCATTTGCTCCAAGGTTCACTTTATCCCCAATGAAGGTTAAGACAAAAAGAGAGCCCAGTAGTGCGCCGATTATTTCTGCTGCAAAGTAATACACAATCTGAATTTTTGATATATGGCCTGTGATGTAATAGCCAATTGTCACAGCAGGGTTGAAATGGGCCAGAGATACCTTTCCAAACGAATACACACCTATTAGTAACGCAATGAAAGGAGCAAGAGCTGCAAATGGAATTCCCAACTTCCCGTCAAAAACTTCGGCATCAAAAACTATTGATCCAGTTGCAAAAATTACTAGGATGAAAGTTCCGACTAGCTCAACAGTGAAAATCTGTAAATTAGAATATACCATTAACTTTTCTCCTCAAGGGTGTCGATAAGATTCATCATTTCAGACTTTATGGCGTCTCGGATTATTCGTACTTCATCAAGCGATCTTTCTTTTGGATCAGAAATATTCCAATCAAGAACATCATTGACAAACAAAGAGGGACATGATTCTTTGTCCATGCATCCCATGTTGATGGTTTTGAAAGAAGTCTCAATCATAAAATCAGACAGTAGTTTTGGCATCTGTTTTGTTACATCAATTCCAGATTCTCCCATCACCTGAATAACTATGGGATTTAGTTGAGATGAAGGAACTGTTCCAGCACTAGAAACATTGAATTTGTTTGGAGCAAACTTTCTAAAAAATGCCTCAGCCATTTGGCTCCTACCTGCATTTTCTACGCATACGAACAAAATATCTTCAGTCATTTCTTCTAATCACATAAATAATATTTATATAAATTTAAATTGATATGAATGGAATTAGTCTTCTAAAATGCATTTGTGACGAGACACGTTTTGAAATTTTGGAACTGTTACAAAAAAATAAAGAATTGTGTGTGAATGATCTAGTAGAAGAATTAGAAAAGAATCAACCGCTGGTGTCACATCATCTAAAGACATTAAAAAAATGTGGGATTGTAAAATCAAGAGATCAAGGTAAAAAATCAATGTATGCAATTTCAAACAATCAGTTATCAGAACTAATATCAAACGTTACAAAGACCAGCAAGAAGATCCCAGTTTTGTGTTCAGACGATAAATGCTGCTAGAACTTTTCTGTTCGCACTACCCCAACATCACTAACGTATAGAACTATTGCATAATTTGCGAACAATGTTCTGGAAATTTCTTCAACAATAGTTTGCAATTTTTCCTCGCGCATAATTATTTCAACTTTTATATTTTTTTCATTTTTTAATCCTTGTCCTCGAATTCCACGTGCACCGTTTCCATCCACCTCATAAGTTGTGTAAGCAGTAATCTCATGTTTGTTTAAGATTTCAATGATATTTTTTTGTGCAAGAATCTCACAGGTGATCGTTAGTAATTTTACGGGATAAAGTTTCACATCAAATTTCCAACCACATAATTGAATAAGTCTATCGATGCTTCTCCATCATGTACAATGGTGGAAATTGTAAACATGATTGGAAGTAAAACGATGATGTTATACGGAAAAGTTATTCCTAAAGCAGATGTTATGTAAAGACTGGGCTTGGCTTGTGGAATAGCATAACGCAATACTGCAGGAGCCGCAATAAATGAAGCACTAGCCAACAGTAAACCAAACATCACAGCACCTCCCAGGCTCAGATTCATGGCCGTAGCCACCAAAACTCCAACAATCCCATTGAAAGTAGGCATGACAATGGCAAATGCGATTAGAAAAGGTCCAACTTTTTTGATATCTTCTAATCTTTGGCCTGCAATTATTCCCATCTCAATCATAAAAATAACAATTGCACCGGTGAACATCTCATCAAAAACAATTTTGATAGAGCCAAACCCTTCCTCACCTATGACATAACCAATTACAATACTTCCCAAGAGAATGACAATTGCTTTGCCAGTAATTGATTCACGCAATACATGAGAGAGGTTTGTTTTAGTTTCTTGTAGCCCAACATCAATTTCAGAAGGATCATTTTTGGTGAACGATTGTTTTTTCTTACGAATTTGTTTTGATACCGCCATGTTGGTCAAAAATATTGCCAGGATGAATGCAACTGGTTCTAAAACAGCTAAGACAGCTGCAAGATATCCCTCAGATGTCACTCCTTGATTTTTGAGGAATGACAAGCCCACGGAGAATGTCACCGCACCGACTGCGCCATATGTAGATGCTAGAGCATATGAATCAAAAATATTGAACTTTCCCAATTTTTGTAAAATCTGATAATGATTTAATGTGAACAACAAAGACAAACCAATCGCTACCAGCATCGGCATCAACATGTTTTCAAATCCGGTATTTCTCATTTCTATTCCTCCATGGAGTCCGATCGCGGCAAGAAGATAGATGGGTAAAAATTCAGAAACTGCTTCAGGAATTTTTAAATCAGATTTTATTCTAGCTGCGATAATTCCAAACAGAAAAAATAGAATTACAGGAGTAAGTAGATTCGACTGAATTAATTGCAATATATCCATTGATAATTACAAAACAAAATTTGCTGAAATAAAAATCAAGACATTACTGAAAGTCAAACAAAGTGATGAATCAGATGAATGAATTTAGTTCTCATTGGAACATAGATGGGAATCGCAACAATATGAAAACATAATTGTCCAGACATCTTACGTCAAACAGATACCCATGATGTTAAAGGAATTCAATGGTATTACCAACAACCAATCAAAAAAATCATCCTTCGCAGTTTAACAACGAATCAGTATTAGGATTCGAGAAATAGCATCTGTCAATATTTGACCCGCCATCAATCACATCAGAACCAGAATTTGAATAAATTACATCAGTTCCAGATTGGCCTTTCAATACATCATTTCCAGAGTTTCCTTTGATTGTGTCATCTCCATCATTACCAGAAACAATATCGTCTCCATCACCTCCAAAGATGCAATCATCTCCTCCACCACCAGAAATGATATCATTTCCGGCCAAACCAAATATTAGATCATTTTCATCAGTACCTTGAATTACATCATCCCCGATGCTTCCTCGAATCATATAGTAATCAGAATAGTTATGACCGCATGCATTCACAGTAATTCTTTGAGATGTACTTGCACTATGCCCATTATTGTCAAATGCTATCCAAACAACATTGGTTATTCCAAGAGAGAATGCTTCAGGTGCATTGTTAATGATTACCTTGATTCCGCTATCATCTGTAGCGGTTGCGACACCTATATCGGCACGGGTTAGTAGATCTTCAGCCTCAATCACCATTGAAGATGGAGCAACAACAACAGGTTTGGTCTGATCACGTTGTACGTGAACCAAGACTTTTGGTGCAACAAAATATGATATTTCTGATTCATCATAAAACTCGGTTTTAAAAGATTGGATTTTGTGCGTTGGAGAATCGACAACCAACAATTCGCCGTTGATTCCGATTGCCATGCCAGTTACAGACTTGAATGAATCAAGAAACGGTCCGACTCGATCAACTTGACTTAATCGTAAATCAGAGTCCTGAGACAAGTGTAAAATTCGTCCATCATTGGAATTTACAACAAACATACTACCAGAATGGTCAACGACTATAGATTCAGGTGCAAACACATAGCTTGGAAAATAAAATGGAAATGATTTAATGAATTCTCCATCAGAAGTGAATTTTTCAATAGTATGATTCCCTTTGTCAGTCACATAGATATTTCCCTCATCATCAATGTCAATTCCAGCAGGATTAAGGAACTGGCCAGGACCCAATCCACTTGAGCCAAATGAAGAGACAAAGTCCCCATTAGGAGAGAATGTTTGGATTCGGCTATTTCCTGCATCAACAACATACACAATTCCATTATTTGCGGATATTGCAGTCGGAAAGTAAAACTGTCCTTCGCTAACCCCTCGTTTTCCCCATGTTGTGATAAATTCTCCATCAACCGAAAACTTTTGAACTCTATTCCCATCACGATCTACAACAAAAATAAAATTTCCATCCACCGCAATTCCAGATGGAGTAGAGAACTCTCCAAGGCCTTTTCCACCCTTGCCCCAGTCTGTTATGTATTCACCTGTACTTGCAAATTTCTGAATGCGTTTATTTCCAAAATCATTGACAAAAATACTGCCATCATCACCTACTGCAACGGATCTTGGATAGGCAAACTCGCTAGAATCTATGACTCCAAATGATCCCCACTGATAGAGAGGATCATAATCTCCAGAACCAAATGAACTTTGAGAAAGAGAAGTGGACAATAACAATACGGAAGCGACAATTATAGAAAGTAGTTTCAACGCTCTATAATTATAAAATTTAAGAAAGATCACTAGAGTTAGCTATTGTTACAATTATTGTCAACTTTATGTCAAAATGGCTTGTTCACTTCACGCGTAAACACATAGCTTGCAAGTGCAACCATGGCAAGTACGAATCCAATGAGTACTGCCAGGCTCAGCAGCACAGGAATTCCACCTTCAGAGACACCAGTCATCATTTCTCTAACAAGTAGCACGGTGTATGTAACTGGATTTAGTTTTGCAATAACTGCAAGCCAGTCAGGCAACAATTCCAATGGAAATAACGCTGGACTTAGCATGAACAGCGGCATTCCAAGAAAATTAATCACGCCCCAAAAAGTTTCTTGAGACTTTGCTGTTGCAGCAACTATCACAGAAATTCCAGAAAATCCCAATGAGAATAAAATCACGATTGCCATGATCGGCGCAATCATGATTGGGTTTGGAAAAGAAACACCGATAGCTAAGGCAATTCCCACAATCAAGCTGGCTTGTACTGCAGCAATCAAGGAAATTGCGGCCATTTTTCCCAATGCTATAGATGAACGAGAGATTGGAGAAGACAGGGCCTTGTTCATGAAACCATATCGTCGATCCCACAACGTGTTGACACCGCCAAAAATGCTGGTAAATATCGCCGTAAGTATGATGACACCAGGTGCCATGAATTCAATATATTCACCTTCAAAACCCACAGATTGGATTAACGGTTGAGTTCCAGAAAATGTATTTCCAATTACAATGATCCAGATTGCAGGTTGAATTAATCTGATCAATACACCGCTTCGAGATTTCTTGTATCTTTTCAGCTCCCTCCAAAAAATGGTATAAATGTCGTTCATCAGAACATTCATGCACGTAACCTCTTCATCTTTGCATGTTCACGCTTCCTGTTGAATCCAGAATCATCAGATCTTATTTCATGTCCAGTATATGAAATGAAAACATCATCAAGTGTGGGTTGTGTTAGAGAAATGGATGTGATTGTTATGTCAAGTTCGGATGAAATTTGGAAAATGGAAGGGATAATTGTGGTACCGTTTGATGCAAAGAGGGTGAGTTTAGGACCATCCTCATTTATTTTTTTTATAAATTCAATTTTTTTAATTTCGGATAAGAAGGAGTCACGATTTGCACTTTCTTCAATTGTAAGCGAAATTACCTCATTGCCCATTGCATTTTTCATATTTTCTGGAGTGTCAATCACCTGAATTTTTCCATCATCCATGATTCCAATTTTATCACACAATTTGTCTGCCTCTTCCATGTAATGGGTCGTCAGAAATATTGTCATGTTAAATTCTGTGTGGATTTTCTTGATATATTCCCAAATTTTTCTACGGGTCTGAATGTCCAATCCAACCGTAGGCTCATCAAGAAACAATACTTTTGGACGATGCAGTAAACCACCTGCAATATCCAGTCTTTTTCTCATACCACCAGAATATGTTACCACATCTTGATCCTGTTTGTCGACTAGTTCAATTAATTCTAAGACTTCGTCAATTCTTGCACTAATTTCATTTTTCGGGATGTGATTGAGTTTGGCTTGCAATAGGAGATTTTCTCGCCCAGTAAGGTACTCATCAACTGTTGATTCTTGCTGAACATATCCAATGTTGCTTCTAACCTGTTTTGCATTAGTTGTCACATCAAATCCAGAGATCAAAGCTTGTCCAGATGTGGGTTTTAGTAAAGTAGTAAAGATCATCATGGTCGTACTTTTTCCAGCTCCATTTGGTCCCAAAAAACCAAAGATCTCACCCTTTTCAACTGAAAAGGAAATATCGTTTACAGCAATTACATCGCCAAATGATTTTGTAAGAGATTTTGTTTCTATGGAATACACACATTGATCGCAGGTGGCAATTATAAATTACTAAGTATTGATGCATCAACCTTCACAAAAAATTTAAAGACCGAAAAAGAAAATCATGCATGAAAGGATTATGTCAGAAATGCCACTCATCAAACGTCGATGTGACAGTTCAGGGAGGAATTCCTGTGTGTGTAAAATGTTCTAAAAAGACAGACAGCTAGAAGAATTGTTTTAAAAAAGGAAAATCAAAAAATTCATTCAAGGTTCTTGAATTCTTCTTTTGTCATTCTTAAAATGACTTTTTCTCCCACTCCCCAAATTTCAGATTTGGACAGAATTTTGGAATGCAGCAAGCCATCACTGACCTCTATCGATTCCAGTTCGTTTGTCTCAGAATTTTTGTTTAGTCTCTTTACTTTGCCAATTTTGCGACGATCCAAATCAGTGACAGGAATTCCAGCCCTCACCGGAGGTCTACTGAGAAGTAAAGTTTCTTTAGAAAATTTGTCAATGAAATCCTCAGCCAAAAAATAGTCTCTACGAAATCCCTTATGGATTGTCACACCGCATACAACAAGCGTGTCTTGATTAATGTGAATATGTTTGACTTTGCCATATTCAATTCCCTCTCTATCGATCACTTTTTTTCCGGTAAACGTATCTGCAGTGGCTGTATTGGCAGGCATTCCTTCAAGTTTAACAGACATGGCATAGAATGTACAGATTTGCTTATCACAACAAATATCAGAAATTTCCATCAATGAGGTTAAATTACTTGACAGAATGAATTTACGCATGAGGATAAAGGAAGAACTGTTCAGGCCACTCCTAACTACGAAAGGAAGAAAAACAGGCAAGGAACATTCAGTTATGCTTCGAGCAGTAAATCATAATGGAAAAATCTATTTTTCAAGACACAGACCTGATGGGGATTGGTTCAAAAACGTAATAGCAAATGCAGACGTAAAAATTCAATATGATAACGAAGTTTTCACAGGCAAGGCAGAATTAGTTACGGATGAAAAACTTGACAAAAAAATTTCAATGTTAAAGTATCTAGGTGAGGAAAGAGCAAAAGAGAAAAGAGTCACAATTCAAGTAACACTAAATTAAATTGCATAATTTAGATTTTTTTGAAAAACCTGTACAAATAGTAAACGGTCAATCCGCCTAGAATAATAGTAATGATTACCAGCGGAATAAACAGTTCAGATGTGGAATTAACCAGATCATTTGAAGTGAGCGTTGTGTCAACAATTTCCAAAGTATCTTGCTTCAAATCTTTAGAACCCGCATAATTCATCGGAGATTCGGATTCAATCATCTGTGAAGATTCAGATATGGATGACGCGGATTCGTCAGAAAGATATTTTGATGAATCATCTGCTGCGCCAGATTCTCCAGAAATCATTAATTCTCTAGTGGGCACATCATCAACTGTAATTTTTTTGTCATGCGATATTTGAGATAATGAAAATACCCCAGAAAGGCCAGCTGCAATTCCCAGCCCTGCAACTTTGTAAATATGTCTAAAAGAACGAGCAAGTGACTTACTTTCTTTGGTTTTTTCGGAGAGTGTGGGAGGAACAATCACAATGCTAAACTTTGACGCAGTGTAGATTTTCATGTCTTGAGATTTTGAATTTTTCTCAATCTTTGAGATTTGGACAACATCAAGAGATTGTAATTTGATAAGATGGTACTTGACAAGCTGAAGAGAAATATTGGTTTTTTGAGCAATCTGTGTTGCAGATAATTCTTCGTTGAAGAGTAATTGGAGAATTTCACGACTGGAATCATTGGTAAATATCTTACCAAAAGACTTTATTTTTTCATCATCCGTGGCAAGAATTTTAAAATTTTCAGTCAAATCATCGTTAGAGAACCTATCTAGAAATATTAGAGTTTATAGTGCATATCAAGCATATGTAAGTTGATTGGTAAAAACTGGATTTCACTAAACCTTTTATCTCAAACTAATGAATAACAGATATCAAGAAATTGAAGTTTGCAAAAAAGACAATTACAAAATAAAATGAAGAGAGAGAAAATGAGTACAAAAATAATAATTCCAATCATAATAGCCATTTCTGTAATAGTTACAGCAGGAATAATGTATTCTATTGATTTTAAACAGGACCAAAGAGTCTCACAAGTTTCTGAACCAGAAATTGTCTATGTTGAAAAATCAACAACACAATACTTTGAAGGTACTAACGATATTAAAAAAATAGACTCATCAAAAGAGCTGAAAAACATTCTTGACGAATCTGCGTTATTTTCTGGAAATTTCTATGATGATCGAATGTTTAGGACCAGTATGGCAGTGGATGAGGCAGTAATGTTTGACAGTGCTGAATCTTCGGGGTCCACCTCACCTTCAGTTGCACAAATGCCTTCAAACACAGTATCTAAAGCAGAATCCGGAGGTTCAGACTATTCAACCACCAACGTCCAGGTTGAAAATGTAGATGAGCCGGACTATCTCAAAAATGATTCAAAATACGTCTACATAGTATCTCAAAACACACTTTCAATAATTGATGTATATCCTGCTGACTCTGCCAAATTAATTCTCAAAATTGCATTAGATATCGAATCACAATACATTCAGAACATGTTTCTAAATGACGACAGACTGGTAATATTTTACAATGGACAAAGCGATGAAGAAATCATCCCACAGTATGAATTTATGCCCAGAAGATCATACAGCTCAGTTACACATGCATTGATTGTGGATGTATCAGACAAAGAAAATCCAACAATTCTCAAAGATTACTCCATTGACGGTAACTTCAGAGATGCACGAATGATTGGAAATTATGCATACTTCGTGACCAACAGCAATGTTGACTATCAATATCCAAAACTTCCATCAATAATGGAGGATTCAATCAGAATCATGACTCCCGATGCATTCTATTTTGACAATATAGAGCAGTTTTCAAACTTCAACACATTGACTGCAATTGATATTTTTGGAGATAAGATAAATTCCGAAACATTTCTCATGGGATATTCAGGAACATTCTATGTATCAAAAGATAATTTTTACTTGACATATCAGCAAAATATGCCATTTGGATTTTATGAAAACTCATCACGGGACAGATTCTTTGATGTCGTGGTTCCACTGCTACCAAACAGCCTTCAAGATGATATCAGGCAAATTCAAGACGATTTGTCAATTAATGCATCTGCACAATGGGCAAAGATCTCAGACATATTACAAAAGTCATACAATGCAATGGATAAAAATCAAAAAGAGCAATTGTTTGAAAAGATAAGAGAATCATTAAATGAATACGATGTAAGGATACAAGAAGATAGCAGAAAAACAATTATTCACAAAATATCAATTGACGAAGACAAAATTGAATATGTTGCCAAGGGTTACGTTCCAGGTAGATTGCTAAATCAATTCTCCATGGACGAAAGTGGAGACAGATTCAGAGTTGCCACAACCACTGAGATTTACACCCAATACGAAGGAACCATCCGCTCAAATGCGGTCTATGTTTTAGATGAACATCTTAACAGGGTAGGAGAATTAGAAGAAATTGCACCAGAAGAGAGTATCTTTTCTGCAAGGTTCATGGGTGACAGATTGTATTTGGTCACATTCCAGCAAATAGATCCATTCTTTGTGATTGATTTGTCATCAGATACTCCCAAAATTCTAGGGGAGTTAAAAATTCCAGGATTTTCAAATTATTTGCATCCATACGATGAGGAACATGTCATAGGAATAGGAAGGGATACAAAAGAAATTGAAAATGGCCGAGTACAGCAATTAGGAATTAAAATTGCACTGTTCAACGTCGCAGATGTCAACAATCCAAGAGTTGCAGATGAGACAATCATTGGAGACAGATCCACCCAGTCAGAGGCACTATACAATCACAAGTCATTTTTCTTTGATAAAACAAGCGGAACATTATCAATTCCAATAAGTGGGGATATTGAAAGCCTAGATACTAGTTCAAAAAAGTTTGCGCCAGAATATACACGTTGGAGCGGATTCTATGTATTTGATGTAGATGAATCAAGTGGGTTTGAAAGTAAAGGAACAATCACCCATGCAGATGAAGATTCACGATACTATGGAATGAATAACGCAAGAACATTCTATATTGAAGATGTATTGTACACGGTATCTCAAGAATATTTGAAAATGAACTCCCTAGAGAATTTGGAAAAAATCAATTCAATTCAACTTGAAAACACAGGGAAATTTATCAACTATTTTGAAGAAGACGTCTTACGTTAAGTCACACCAAATGTACAATAGTTGAAACACCCCGCTTGTCACATTCCACGTCGTTTTCAATTTCACAGATTGTCACAGTAAAAGAAATCACATCTCGAGGTTTTGCATTCTCCGCATGTAGTTTTAGATGGATGTCCAGCGTTTCAAATTCCTGAGTGGGTAAATCACCCTCATCCACATATGCCTTGCAAGTAGACTCTATTCTAAACCGATCATCCTTAAAATGAAATCCAAACCTCATTTTTCTACCTTTTCTCCCATGTCCTTTTACGTTTACGTCAATAACGCCAGGGCGGGTTTCGGTGTATCCCGATTTATGGTTTACAAAGACCCCAATTTCAAGAGGCTTGCCAGCAGTGGATTCAGCCATCTTTTGAATCCCATCATTCATTACGACGTCAACTGCCTTGATGGATTGGGCAACTTTTGCAATCCATTCATTTGTTCTCGTAATAGTGGCACGAATTCCCGATCTTCTTCTGTTGTCTTCATCTTCAGGCAATTTGTAATAATCAACCCAGGCCTCATAATCATGAGATATGTCTTCGATAAAGTCAATGCAAGTTCGCTGATACTCATTTACGTTGTCAGTTCTTTCGGATTCATCATCAGATCTCATTCCGTCATAGTCCATTGGCATTGCCATACTCTGAACTGCCCAGAGGTCTAAAAAAACCAATCTTGACAAAATTAATGATTATAATAGGAATTTTTCGTAATGACAACATGATATTTTCAGAATTAGTTTCTGATCTGCAGGATCAGCTAAAAAAAGACCTAGCACAGATAAGGTTTCTTTTAAAAAAGGATCCAGGAAGGGGGTACGCAAGAATCGTAGAGATTGGCAAAGAAGTCGGAAAGAGATACAACATCAAACTAATCGTGAACTTTCCAAAAGCAGGCAGAATAGAAGATTTTGAAATGTATGGAAAAAGAGACCTGAGTTTAATCGTGGATTATGACAGAAAGAGATTCCCCATAGATAGAGAAATAATCAAAGAGAAGGCCAAAGAATTACTCGGAGACATAAAAACTGAAGACGCATACATGTACGAAAACAAGGAAGGAGTCAGAGTGTTTACAGACAGCTGGAAGATAGACATCCTGCCTCATTCAGTGCACATTTGGACGGAATTTGACGATAATGTAACAGTATTTTGCAACTGGCTAATGGAGAATGCATATCAGATGAAAAGAATAAAGTGATTTAGTAACTATATGCTCTCAAGCTCTTCACGTAATTGTTGAGCTTCAATGTTTTTTGGTTCAAGAGCAATTATGCGCGTACAGCAATCAAGAGCTTCATCTTTTTGTTGCAAAGCCAGATGTACATTAGTCTTCAAAGTCAGCAATTCAACATCATTTTTGTCTAATTGAAAAGCCTTTTCAAAATAGGGAAGTGCCTTTTTTGCATCATCCACGATAAAATAAACACTGCCCATGATGAACATGAAATCAGCATCATCAGAATATTCAGATTCTAAACTCTTTCCAAATGCTACGGCCTCATTATATTCACCGTCCCTGAGTAATTTTTTAAGATGACGTTTTGGCTTTTTGAAGAGACCTACCATTTTCTTATCTGATAGTCAAGAATAAATCAATAATTTGAATGTAGGACATTTAGACAGGATTTATTGATACCAAGCTTCAGGCTCTGAACCAGATGAACTTGAGCTTTGAGTGGCTTGCGGAATCTTCATTATTCCCTCCTTGATCAGGTACTGGATTCCCTGAACGAAGGAATCATCATCTATGGCACCATTTGCCCACCATCCGGCATTGGTCTTTATCCAGTCAGGTACACCACCACCGGCGGTATTACTACCAGAACCCTGAGAGGTTTGCGGAATCTTCATTATTCCCTCCTTGATCAGGTACTGGATTCCCTGAACGAAGGAATTATCATCTATGGCACCATTTGCCCACCATCCGGCATTGGTCTTTATCCAGTCAGGAATTTTTTCAACTGGAGTTGTTCCATCAGATGCATAAATTGGAATTTCTATCTCCAAGTAATCAGTAGCACTTGAAGGTGCAATTCCTTCAGGAGACAACCCATAAATCCATATCACATATTTTGCAGTACCAGGTTTTTCTTTGACAATCATATCAACGAGATGCTGTCCCGAAGGAGAATAAAGGAATTGTCTACCTTCTTCTTGTGCAATAGACCTGAGCGGAGTTAAATTATCATCCACAGTTAGAATATCAAATTGGACTTGATTTAGAAATTCAGTGTCATCATACTTGCTGATAAAATTAACAAGCCACTGCATCTCACACCCCTCTACGGGATCTTCTGGACCATAAAATAGGTGAATTTGGTAATCAAAGTTGTGTGTAGGCTTTTTTATACTAACTTCCTTTTGAAAATTTGTATCACAACCCGCAGCTGCAAATTCATCAGCAGTAGAAGTAATTCCTACGAACGGACTTTCTTGTACATTTTCCTTGTAGTTTAATAATTCAAAATCATATTCGGTAGGAGGAATTCCCTCAGATACATGTGTGTAAGTAATAGCTTTTATTGGAAACGGAAAATCATCAACAATCCAAACTTTATTTGCAGTTCCACCAGTATGCCATCCTACCTGAACAGTTTCCCAAGTACCTGCAGTAACAGTGATTGTTTCAACTGTCATTGGAATAACTTGCTCACCACCAATGTTTCCAATTTTTCCCCAAGATACATCACTGAAATTTTTTGGTCCTTTTCCTCTACCACTATCATCAGATGTTGCAAATGCAGACAGCCAAACTACAGAAGACTTGAATGCCCCACGGTAGAGACCTAGTTCTTCACTACCACCAGTTGGTTCGGGTGCAATTTTTCCCAATTCCATTTCACCTACAATGCGTTTATTCCCATCATAAACTACAACTTCAGCCAGCCATTTGGTTTCAGTCCCAACTTGCTTATCACCCTTAATCCACATATCCATTTCAAAATTGGAACACTCCTTGTAATCCACATGGCACATTGAATAAGAAAAGAAATCCCCTTGTTTGAGACCTTCGCCGGCATACCATGAACCTTCCATGTCGACACCACCAGATTGGAATGGAGCAGCAGATGCTGACGAGATTAACGACGAGCCTAAAAGCAATACAGCGATAACGGGCAGAATTAGAAATATTTTATTCAAATCTAATAAAAATTGGCAAAACGAATAGTTAAACCTTATTCAGAATGCTAAAAACAAGTAAAATATGCTACAATACGACATTCAAATAAGCAAATATAGAGGATTGTTCACACAAATTCCAGAAATGTGCGAATGCTCAAAAGTTCACTTGTTTGAAGTGGAGTTCAAGCTTGACGGAATGTCAGTAGTTCCTACTCATAAAAACTGTGGATTCGCATTAGATGAAAAACAGTCTGACAAGTTTCAAAAAGAACTTGTAAAGTCATGGGGCTTTGAGCAAGAAGACGAATAATTAAAAAATAAAAATAGGTTTTAAGATACTACTGAATAGTTATCGTCCAGTAGCTTCTTTACAAACGCTTGCTGAACAAGCACATTCGCCTTCAGAACAGGTACAATGACTTTGCATATCACAATCGCATTGATAGTCTGGATCGCCACTACCGGCTTCACATTGACAGGCCATGATAAACCAATGATTCTACTTGTTTTAAAAGGTTAGTACATGCGTGTAGAACATTACGCACTTGAGACAATCTCCAGCACATCACTGCATGATTTTTGAACAAGTTCTGATTGTTGTTGAAGAAGAGTCATGTCAGCCTCAACATCAAAAGCAACTTTTAGAATGTGAATAATATCCTGTTTTCGATTTAGGGAATCCTTGATTTTGATAAAATTTTCTTTGTTCAAATAGCCCAAATAGAAGTAACAGTCTGAGAGCATCGAATTTTTTACAAAGAAATCATGCTTTTGCCGAATTGTTGCAGAATGATTATTTTTTTCAACCAAATCAGAGAATCCAATTGTTGACTTTAGCATACGCTCAAGCAATGTCGGAGTAGCACGTTCAATTCCAACAGTATGTGTAACAACAGAAAGATGTTCATTGATTGGACTTTTCTCCAATCTTCGAAGTGAATCAAGCATGTGAGAGGGACTGGATCTTTGATGATTAATTGAAGAAATGGCATCAGCTAGATAATAGATCGAACATTTTTGCCAACAGAATGCAAATACATCAGAAGTTAAAATTGATTCTTTGGTTTTTTGACAACAAAACAGAGACTCTATCAAACAATTTTTTGCAAAATCAGAATAAAGAGAAGAATGTTTTTTATTGATTTTGGAAAGAAGCATTTGTAAATCCCAAGACTCGTCTCGTATGATTTGCAAATTATCATACTGTAGAAGTTTATGTGATCTAGTTTCAGATAACGATGCATGATGAATCATAACCAGATCATTCTCAAATTGGACAATTTTTTCTTGCTCTGATTTTTCATCAAAGACAACAACATCATAATCGCAAGAGTCGAAATGAAGATTGGAATTTCTACACCCTCCCAACCCAACTGGAAAATCAGACAGATTGTTCTCTTCAATAAATTTTTCAACATCCATGATATTTACTGCCTAAGATTTTTCTATAAATGAATCAACTCACAAAGTTTTACAAAATCATACAAAGTCAAAACATTTCCTTTAAATTGAGATTGGATTGAATTTTTATCAAGCTCCTATAGTGTAGTCCGGTTAAGCATTTTGGCTTCTCAAGCCAAAGACTCGGGTTCAAATCCCGATGGGAGCATGTCATTTCTGATTCAAGCGAGATAATCATTAATTTGTGAAATGACAAATATTCAATTATTCTAATAAAATAAAAGAATTATATTTTGAATTGACAATGTGAATTAAAGTTATTTCTTTAAATAACAAAATCAAGACTGAGTGCTATTGGGATTAAGAGAAATTGAATTGAAAGAAGAATATCGTTCAGATAGAGACGACATTGTTGCAGAATTTTTCTATCCTTGCCTGAGTAATTGTACAGAGTATAACCGATGTGTGGATTTTTTATCCATTCAGACATTGGCGACAATCTCCATGGCATTTGAAAATTTTTCGGAGGGAAAAGCAAAATTAAGAATGATAACGGGGCACAGGTTTAGAACCAGCGATCTTAATGTTTTCACAAAGCTATTTTCTGAGAAATCCACTAAATCATTTAAAGGCAAGCTGATCAAAGACTCTAAAATTCAGCAACTCCAGAGAATCGTAGACATGTGTCAGATAGAACTGAAAATTGCAATTCCAAATTCAGAGCAAATTGCAGATTCATTCTCAGAGAGAATTGGGATATTCAGAGACGAGCATGATCAAAAGGTTGCATTTACCGGAACATCCAAGGAATCATTTTCTACCCAGACAAGGGATTTTGAATCTGTAGACGTTTTTACATCGTGGAATGACAAGTCAAGAGTAGAAAGAAAGATGAAAGACTTTGAAGACCTTTGGGAAAACAAAACAAAATATGTTCAAGTGTATGATTTTATGAAGGCCGAGGAGAACAGTCTTTTAAAATATTCATCAGATTGGATTTTTTAAATTACAGGTCAAATGATTCTTCCAATCCAGATTTGTTTTCATAAAAATTCATTTTGTTGATTTTGTAATAAATCACTTCACCCCTACGCTCAATTACCGCAATGATTGGCTCTTTTCCCATTTGAGTAATTTCCGCTATCTTTTTTTGGAGATTACCCATCTTTTCTTGCTGTCCCTCATTAAGACCAAATACAAGAAATTTTGCACCTTTTTCGCCATAATGACCTCTCTCATAAACTCTAAAATCAGAACCGAACCCAAAACCATCTTTTACAACATATCCTCTATTTCGTAGATCACGAAATATCAGAAATTTTGTTAAAATTTCAAAATCAGTTTTTTGGCAAATCCCCATAAAAGAATTAAAATCAATTTGATTCTTGTTCTTTTTCAATACCAGTCTATTCACATATAACAAGTAAAGAGTCTCAAACGATTTAAGAAACAACTTTTCTTTTTCCATATCCCCAAATCCTTTTTGAGCAAGTTCATGGATCATGCTCTTATCAGAGATACACGCCACACCTGAAATCATTTCGCCATTTACTATAGGGGCATCTTCCATGATAAAATGAAAATCAGTGGATTTCCATATAAGCATTGGAAAATATGAAGGGAACACGGCTAACCGTTAAAATATGGGCATTCTGAATTTAGGATATCATGCATGGGGCAAATTATAGAGATGGAAGAGGTCAAGTTTTTACCAGAAAGGAATACATCAAAGGAAAACCACAAATCAAAATTGCAAAATTTCAAGGAGGTAAAAGAGGGACATACGAGTACTGCGTTCAACTACTACTGAATGAAAAAATTCAGATTAGACATATGGCTATCGAATCAACAAGACTAGCAGCAAATAAGACATTAGAAAAAACAACTGGTGAAACAGGTTATTATTCCAGACTCAGGATTTATCCACATAATTTACTTAGAGAAAATAAACAGATTGCTACTGCAGGTGCAGATAGAGTTTCAGAAGGAATGAGAAGATCATGGGGTAAAGCTACCAGTCTAGGTGCCAGGGTTAAACAAGGTCAATGCATTATGGAGTTATACGTAAATGGAGATGCACATTTGCAAGCTGCAAAAAAGGCATTACACGGATCATGCGTAAAATTGCCAGGTACACCATTGATCAAAGTACTTGATTGGAACAAAGCATCACCATAGATCTTCTAAAGTAGATTTTTTATTTTTCACAAATTCTAAAAATTCTTCGAATTCATGTTTTGTAGGTTCGCGACCCAAAATTCTTTTGGATTGATAGAAAAAGGTATTGTAAATTCTTCCCACAACAATTCCCAAAACAAAGGAATTTGAATCATCGACATCTGAAAGTAGTTCAATCAATTGTTTGACTTCATCTTTGTTAGAAACAGTGTCTTGAATTTTTTGTTCAATTTTTTTGAGAAGGATTTCATCCATGATGTATTTTATTTAAAATAGTTAAAAACAGTTTAATATCCAAATTCAATCCTTAGGGTTGTTGCAGTTATAGTACAGTCTGGTTAGTACTCGTGCTTGCCAAGTACGTGACCCGGGTTCAAATCCCGGTAACTGCACTCTACTTTCAGTTCAAATCACTATGAAAAGTTTCAATTAAGATTTGATAGATTGGCCTCATATGTTGCCTGCCACTTGTTTAGGTTGATTTTATCAGATATTAGAAATGACTTAATGTATGTGTCTGGAACACCGTTGAATTCCTTGAATATCCCAGAGTTCAAAGGATGCAAAATACTGCATGGAATGATTTCTTTGAAATATTCTAATGAGAAGTGTTTTAATTCCTAACTTTGAATTATTAATTAAATTGTCGGAGGATGATAAAGATAAGAATGGTGATCTTGAAGAGGGTGAAAAAAAAGAGAACTTTATCATTAAAATTGGTAATTCACTTGAAGAAAAATTTCAGTGTTTTAGACTGGACTAAAAGCAATGAAGGAATAGTGGTGAAAGGTTCCATTGCCTCACTTGCTGCTACTTTAGGCATGTTTGAGCCTGTAATTGGTGTGTGTACTGCATTTGCTATGGAATTGTATGATCCTCTCAAGAGGAAAATCTTTGTCAGTGAGATTACAAAAGTTTCTGAAGAATTTGAAAAACTTCAGGACTCACTTGATTTTGAATTTATTCAAAGTGATAAAGGAATGAAAATACTAAGCGATGTCCTTAAGGAAATAATCAACGAAACTGAAGAAGTGAGAAGAAAATACCTAAGATCATTTCTTGTAAGTACCTATACTAAACAAGACATGGAGAGAGTGAGGACTGAGGATTATTTGGACACACTAATTTCATCAAAACCTGTAGATTTACAGATTCTCAAAACTGTATATCAACCACGTGAAATTGTTAAACAAATCTTAGAACGAATATTAGAACCAGGCATAACACGGACTCATAACCTTAAGGATCAAATTGGTCAAACTTTAAAAATTGATCCAGATGTTTATGAAAGAGCATTAAAGAGACTGAGTGATAATGAAGTCATAGTGAATATTCAAAATAATCCTGGTTGGAGTAACGCTAGATACTCAAAAGAAGACTCACAGGTAGCTCTAAACACAACCACATTAGATGTCCAAAATAGGGTTACACGATTTGGTAAAGATTTCATAAAATTCTGTAAACTAGGAGACAACTAAATTATTTAGAATTGTTTTCATTATTCTAAAGTATTCATTTCCGCAGTGTCTGTAATTGTTATGTGTGGGTTGTCAATTAACTCATCAATTATGCCATATTCATTTTCGTCAGGAATATACCTTCTATTATCCCCAAAGGCCACAGGATCATAATTTGCATTTAGCATGAATCTAAGACATCCTCTTATTGACAATTCCCACCCGATTGCCTTGTCGTTATGTCTTCCCGTAGGATGATCAAAGGATTCTCGACCTGATTTTGTCAGTATCATCTCTTCATGTTTTAGCTCCTCTACTAGTTCCCGGACTAGTTCTGATTTCTTTGGATCTCGAATGGTGTTAGGGTTTGGGAATCTATATCCCTGTTTTAGAATTGACAGTCCGTCTTGCTTTAGCTGCAGTTTTGTGTCTGAGGTTCCTGCAGTAAAGTTTACCTTCTCAACTCTGTCCTGCCCAAAATCTCTAATCATCATGTCAGTGAATGTTCTCTCATTGGTATAGTCAAATACCATGTAAAATGGCGGGAATTTCTTGAATAATACATCCGTATGAAAGTCTAGAATCTTGTCAAATGACGTGTTTCTGATTGCGTAGATATCTCGAAGTAATGGCAACGGAGTTTGGTTATCTATCTCAATTTCTGGTAGCTCATGAATTACAATTCCGTGGAAATCCGCCTGACTTGCGGGGTCTTCTCCGTAGATGTATCTGTGCAATGATTGTAAAAATTTCTGAAAGGAAAAGAGAACTAATTTATTATAAAAAAACTAGTTGAGGAGTGTTTTACAATTACCCATCAGAACAGTTTCCAGGTCAAAAGAATCCGGATTGATTTTTCGTTTTAAGATTTGTTTCATTTTTATTCTACATCATTACACATGTTTCATTTTTAACTCGTTCTTGTACAGCTACACGATCTAATCATAATTATTCTGCATTAAATGATATTTTCAAATCACACATCTTCTCCGTAGATGTATCGTAGCAATGATATTTTGATTAATTGAGAAGTAAATTATCTAAAAACAATAATTATCTTTTGCCAATTAATTTGTAAGTGTCATTATCTTTTTCAAAAGTTAACACCGTAGGAGCAAGAACATCTAGTTCTTGATTTGGGGGAAATTCAAAAGCCATGGAAATTCTAATCTTCAAATATTAATCTCAGAGTTTTCCTGATTCAGAAATAATCTGTACCACATCACTTACCCCGTATGTCTAATACTATCAACTGTTTTGGAGATTTCTTATCTATGGTGTTGTTTTACTGGTCCTGTAATGTGTATTGTTGTGAGTACCATCAATGAGTAAGATGAGGGAATGTTGTTCATGAAATTGGCTTTACGAGTTAGAATGTGAAAAGATTTTGAAGAACAATTAGGCAAAGTAAGATATTCCATGACAGTAAAAGATGGGCATATTGGGATGAATTTTTTAATAAAGATGGATTTTCTGTACATTACAGCAGATTCTGATGAGAATTTCGATCTTTTTGCGCAACAATTGCATATTTAAAAAACTGTAAGAATTATTCTATGACGATCGTATAGCAGATATATTAATGATTAGATGCTCTACGTCTAGAATGAATTGAATGTTCATTTTTCATTTCTTTTATTGAAGACTCAATTCATCAGAATCAATCTTAGGACCAACAAATATTTGAACAAAGACTTCATGATCTCCTGTCGTTTCTATTGGCACCCAAGCTAACTGTCCTAGTCCTTCAAGATGAAATACCTCTAAGATATTCCTAGAATGCATGTCAATAATTTTGACTCTGGTACGTTGTATGATAATCTCTTCTGAATGAGTAAATGAACGAATTAGACATTGTTTATTATCGCCTATGGTCCGAATAAGCTGAATCTTCAATTTAGAAATATCCCCTTTGAAAAATTTGTTCTAGGAATATTATCAAGATGTCTAAAAATCACAAGGCCATGGTGTTGTTCAGTGTTTAAACTAATAGAGGATAATTTATGAATTATAATTTCTTGGATATTATATTCTAGTATAATCATATTTTGCTTCAAAATGTTACTACAAATGTAGTTAATAATACGATCCTGCCAAAATTGGAAATTGATTAGAATAATTTATTTTTACTTGAAAATAATAATGCCCACAGAATAAATATCATTTTTGTTTTATTATAGACAAGATCTAGATTGTGATAACAACTATCTTTAATGTTATTATGGTTCATAAAAAGTAATATAAAGATGGAAACGTTCAACCCATCTCAAAACTGATCATTTAGTAAATAATTAATTATCATTTGGATCTATCTGCATTGAAATAAAATTTATTTCATGAAATTTAAAGAATTATCCGATCATCAGTAAGATGCAATAAATGACACATTCCAAAATCAGCATATACTAGAAGGCCTAGATGTGATGATAGAAAGACTATCAATGGAAAAATTTACGTTTTGGTTGCAGGATACAGATGAAGCAAGATACGAAAACAATTTTGTTCAAAATCTACGGCATATCTCAGACTGTAAAATGACAGTAAAAGGGAATTGGAAAACATTCTATCTTGTATGTTCAAATCTGCTCACAAATCCAGAACGTTGAATCTGTAAAAGATATCAGTTAATTTACCTACAATTCTTGCCAAAAAAATGGTTATATAATTGGATGTGACGGATTAATAAAAAAAATACCGTCACAAAAATATATGTCGCAGTAGATGATAATAGATTACCCGTATCAATTATAATCGTGCTATAAATCAGCATGACTCCACAAAACCTATTGTGGTTGTAGAAAAATTCTTTGTTTGGTTGAAGAATAGACCCATAGAATTAGAATTAGATATGAAAGAATGGCAGAGAATTATCTTGGATTTTTCAATATTGCATCAATTATGAGGTATTGGAGAGTTTTAGGATAAGTTGATTATTTTATATACTCATATGAATAAAGATTATTTGAAACATGAAATATACTATAAATGTTAATGGAGAATCCAAATATAGTTCCAGATAAGCTAAAAAATCCAATAAATTTTAAGATTTTAATATTAATTGGGTTGGTAGGAGTGGTAATTCAATTCTCACTTCTTAATTTACCTGAAGATGATTCTGGAAATTTAGCTCTTACAATTTCTTTATCAAGTACTTTGACAGTGGCTATTGCATCTTTTTTCATTTCAAAACGATATGCATCAACCAAAGTTTTTGGTAGAGCATATTTGGCATACGGTATAGGGTATATTTGTTACTTTTTGGGGGAATTGCTATATTACTTATTTGATTTCTATTTGGGAATTGATCCTTATCCTTCTATGGCCGATATTTTTTATTTTTTACTCTATCCTTTTTCTCTCATTTACCTAATTCTGAATATACGATTCTTTCAATCTAAAATTTTAAACAAAACAAAGGTTTTGTTAGTCATAATTCCAATAGTTTTTGTAAGCATTTATTCATTTGCGGCTTTAGAAGAATTAGAAGAACCAAATTTTGACTTTTTTTATGGAATGATTTTCATATTTGCAGCTACTACCACTTTATCATTTGCAATTCTAGGAGTTACCATATTTAGAAAAAGTATTTTGGGTGTGGCTTGGTTATTGTTGGTAATTGGGATTGCCATGAATGCCATTGCTGATACATGGTACTACTTTTTGGAAATTTTTGGTTTTTATTTTGATGCACATCCAGTTACTGTTATATGGCACATAGCAAGCTTTACCATGTTATATGCTCTCTACAGTCACAAGAAAATACTCTAAATTTTAATCATTTTTCTCAAAATTGCAAATGTATTTTCAATTCTTTGACAGTTTTTAGCATGTTACACACAACAAACTACTGTTTTTCATTATTTAAGATAATTTGTGTTAATGTTGTTTTTCCTGAGTTGCTGCGTTTTCAAATTTTAATTAGCGTTAATTCCAAAAAATGTCCGTAGTTTTTGCTTTTGCTTCTTTGAGATAATTATCCATGTTTTATTTTTTATTTTTACATGGTTATATTGGGTAGTATTTTCTTTTCTATCAAATCTTCTTCTAAGAAAATAGATTCCTGAAATTACTAATATGATAGAAATGATATCAACTGATGTCACATTTTCTGATAATATAGTACCTGAGAAAATTATTCCAAAAACAGAAGTTGTTGAATAAATCATAATTGTTTTCACTGCACCAATTAATCTAAGCGCTATCAAAAAGAAAACAGTAGCTAAACCTGTTCCAAAAATAGCAAGCAAAGAAATTGGTGCTAGTTGTTCTATGGCAATATTGTAAGGAATTTGAAAGATACCAAGTAATGTTAAAGCAAGTCCTCCTGCAAAAAATGAATATAATTGAGTTATTCTATTTGAGCTTACTCTGGCACTGACAAATTTACAAATGTTGATATCTATTGCATAAAAAAGACCGGCTGTAATTATCAGTATATCTCCAAATACAATATTGGACATTGTGTAACCATTTTGATAAAAATCAAAAACAATTGGAAGTATCATCATACCTAAAATTATCATAAACATTGGAGTTATCTCACACCTCCTCAATCTTTCTCTAAAAACTGTAATGGCAATTAATAATGAAAAAATTATTTCCCCATTACTAAAAATTGATGCGTTAACTGCTGATGCATCTTTCATACCAAAAAAATAAGTGATTAGTCCAGCTAATTCTGCAATTCCAATTAGTGCAATTAAAATTAAATTTCTAGATCCAATATTTTTAATTGAATTATTTCTTCGGGCAAAAGGAGTAAAGAAAATCCCATTAATTATGTAAACTGTAGCTGCTAATGCAATTGGATTAATTTCTACATTGGACATTCCATCTCCCAAAAGGGGTTTGCTTATAACATGCGTTAAGGCAAATAATGCGGCTGAAAAAATTATGCAAATATATCCATAGTGATGTTTAGAAATCACCTTCTCAAAATTTGGCACTATATTTCTCATTTATACACGCCCATCTTCATAAATAGATATAAGTAAAAATCATTTATGACATTATTACCATAAAAATTTTCCGATTTCATTAATAATTTTTGATTTTCTGGAACTAGTTTTCACAAATAACTTGAAGTAGAGTACTTCCATTAAATTTTGGTCTTTCCATCTGTACATTTACAGAAATTTTATTTTTGATTATATCGATTTTGATATTATCAAATAAACTACGATATTTTGTAATCTTTCTTCTGTCTTGAAAAAAGATAAAACCATCTTCAACAAGAAGACCGTCTTTTATCAGAGAATTAATTTTTCTATATCCAGAGGTTTGTGGTATTTTTGTTTCTAGTAAAATATCCGAAATAATTTTTGCATTTTCGCCAACAACACTCAAAATATTAGATTTATCATCATCACCAAAGGCCTCTATGATTGTTTTATTAACATCATTATCTTTAATTAATAACCAATTACCGTTTTTGTTTTTTGATTTTAATTTGCAAATAGATTCAAGGAATTTCTTTTCAAGACCGCATGCACCTACATCGAAAAATTCCCTTAATACTACATCTAATTTATGAAATTCTTGAATTGCTTGTATTATTGAAATTCCGTATTTTTCAAATAATCTTTTTTCAATGGCATGAATTGATTTTTCTCCCAAGTTATTTCTAATAACATTATCCAACGACTTTGCCAAAAGTGAGTCAAAACCACTCATATATTAAATATGTAAAAATAATTATTTAAAATTTTCTTAATTGGGAATAAATTGTTTTAATAGTCAAGTTCATTTCCAATATTGGGAATGAATATAAAATTATTTGAAAATATTTCTATTTTTACTTTATTCTTAAGAGAATGTTCTCATCATATTGTCAAAGAGGTTAATTATCAAACATTTCACTGTGGATTTTATGGTTTTAGATAAGTTTAGTCATCAGAATCTATGTGATAGTTGCAATTCTAAGTCTTGTTGTACTAGTGACCCACCACTAGTTTTTTCAAATGATATTCAAAAAATTGAAAAAATCATAAAACATTCAATACAATTTTACGAGAAAAAAAATATGGGAAATTTTAAAGTTAACATTCTAAAAAAGAAAGAGAATTCCAAAGAATGTTTTTTCTTGGATAGTAAAAAAAATCAATGTTCAATTTATGATCATAGGCCTTTTGATTGTAAAATGTTCCCATTTGATATTGTGAAATTTAAACATGAGTATTATTGGACAGTATTTTCATGTAATAAACAAGCAAACTGGGATTGGACTGAGGAACATCTTATTAAATTAGAGTCTGATCCACAATTTCTAGATGTAATTAAAAATATTGATCATTATGCTTCTTACTTAATTTCAAATTTTGATAATAACTCTACAACTCCTTTTACTGTTATTCGGCCTATAAAATTTTGCCTAGAAAAGATTCTGTTTACAGAAAAATCAAAATCACATAACTCAGAATTATTTACGAAATTTATATCTAGTAGATGATAAAATGTGGTAAAGATCAAACAATAACGTTCTACAGAGTAAATATTTAGAGAGTATTTACTTATTTTTTTAAAAATTAAGAATTTCTAGACATAGAAATCATATTATGATAATTAACTCATCCTAAAGATTCCAATACATCATCTTGTTTGGTAAAGTGTTTGCAAATGTCAATATTATGGTAATAGTTTTATAAAATCATATGACATATGTGAGGAATGTGTTCAATTATCGGCTATATCACTAAAAAATCTGTTTCTTCTGTACTGGTAGATTCACTCAAACGAATTGGAGTACAGAGGATATGATAGTGTTGGAATTGCCACCAATCTAAACCATCACATTACAATGAAAAAAGGAGTAGGTAAGGTATCAGATGTAAACTATAAAATTCAACTGGATTCGTTGCAGGGAAATATTGGAATTGGGCACACCAGATGGGCAACACATGGTGGGGTAAACCAGAATAATGCACACCCATATTTATCTGCAGATGGTTCTATTGCCCTAGTGCATTGGAATCATTGGAAATTATCTGGATTTAAAAAAGCAACTAGAAGCCAAGGGAATAACATTTTAGAGCAAGACGGACACAGGTGATTCCAAATTTATTGTCATTTTATCATACCCAAACAAATGACATCAAAAAGGCAATTATTCTTACTACCCAGAAATTAAAAGAAAATTATGCATTTGTTGCTTTGTTTAGTAACGGTACACTTGCAACAATAAGATATCATGAGCCACTAATTATTGGTCTGGAGAATGATGGGGGATATTTTGTCTCAAGCGACATACTGGGATTTACAAATACAGAGAATGCCATTTATCTTGAAAATGAACAGTTTGTTATAATTGACAAAAGTGACATGGAGATATATGATTTTCATGGAGAATCAGTTTCATGTGATACTTTTGAGATGCCAAAAAATATTGCATCAGTACAAAAGGGAGAATATCCTCATTATACCATAAAAGAGATCTCAGAGCAGACACACACCATATCAAACACGATTCAAAAATTAAATGACGAGATAAATGATTTTATTGATACCATAAAAGACGTCAAGAATCTGTACTTTTGTGGTAGCTGTACCAGTTATCATGTTGCATTATTAGCAAAGTATCTCTTACCTAAATTTACAGGTAAAATAGTTGAATCTATTATTGCCAGTGAATCCAAATTCTTATCTTCATTGATTGTTCCTGATTCTGCCTTTGTTGTCATATCACAAAGCGGAGAAAGTGCAGATGCACTAGAGGCAGCAAATATTGCCAGAAATAAAAATGCCAAAATATTATCTATAGTAAATTTAATGACTTCAACTCTTGCTCATGAATCAGAGATAACCATTCCATTAAACTGTGAGCCTGAAATTGGGTTGCAGCATCCAAGAGTTTCACATCACAGCTTGCCATTTTATATAAAATTGTAGATACTCTCAGTGAGGGTAAGATTGCACCTGATTTTGAAATCATTTCTGATTTGGTGGAACAAATTCTAGATACAAAAAACAACATACAAGAACTGGCAAAGAAACTAAGATACACATCAAACATCTAATTCTCGGAAGAGGAATACACTATTCAATAGCAAAAGATGTGGCACCTGTATGATCAAGTTTTCCTGATTTGGGATTGATGTAATGTATGCCTGGTCTGCCTAGAAATGAGTCTAAATTGGAAATGTTAGCCTCATGGGTTGCCTGCCACTTGTTTAGGTTGATTACATCTGAAATCAGAAATGACTTGATGTATGTGCCCGGAACGCCATTAAATTCCTCAAATATCTCAAAGGGCTCAAAGAATGCAAAATATTGCATGAAGAGAATTTGAGGGAATAATCTATTGAGAAGTATTGTTTAGGGAATAATCCTATCTAAGATTATGAACTCTAAACAATACTTCTCTAATACCAAATTTCCAAAAATCCGTTATTCAGTTTAGAATTTTCTTGCACGTTATTTCATGTTCTTCAAATTCTGCATCAATCAAAAAATGCTTGCTGCAGTTATCACAAAAGTTTGGAACGTGCATTACATCCTTGTCAATTATTCCCACTGGAGGTCTCACAACAATACAGTGCATTTTCTAGGTTATAACACCATCCATCCAAAAATGGAAACTGTAATACACTGCAGTCAAATTATTTTTTTACAGAAAAAAGTATCAAGAGGTTGCTGTGAAACCTTGTATTCTGGGGAGAATAACTTGGAACAACCTCTTGATTAATTATGTTGCCCAAGAGTAATAACTATTGTGACAGCATTGTCACAATCTAACTGATTTGTTAAATAATTGATAGTTCTTTAAATTTTTTTATAATACTGTTGTTCAATTTCATAATCCTATCTAAGATTATGAATATCTATCACAATTAACTTTTCATCCTAAACTCTAATGATAGTCATGATGAATAGTTACACCATCGTATGATTTCTTTTTGTGATTCTTACAAGTGCAGTTTTTGTCAATGCACTGATTCATATCTTTTGTCCCTACATTGATGGTAGTCCTATACACTTTCTGTTTCAGTTTGGAATCCAACTGTCTAAGATTGTAAGCTGAATCTGCAAGAACTGCAACGTCATTGATGTTCAACATTTCATATACCAAAATTGCAGCATACTCTTTTTGGATTTGTTCCAGTGTAGAGTCTGTTTTCTTTGTTACCTGTTTGGAACTCATTTCTCTAGATTAATCTCCTTTCCTTCTGAATCTCTGAATCCAAATCCCTGCTTGTTAGGGTTGGGCCTTTCTATATCAGGATCAATTATGTTTTCAAACTTGTCAAGGCCTAACAGTTCTCCTGCAGATGATGGAAGTAGTGGGAATTCCTTGTTTAGCTTTATGACGGCCTCTACGGAATCATCAAATGCCTCTATCTTTAGCGGTTCAAACTCTGCTTCTACTTTGAACTTTTCAAATATTTCAGTATCCTTTCCGTATAATGCCTTAAAGTTTGGCATGTACCACTGTTTGGTAATTTGTTGTGCAAGTTCCTTTTGCTGGTTCTTCATTCCACCATCCATGAAAAATCGAATCTTTTGAACCAGTGTGGAACGATTACTGTCTTGCTCCTGTGCAAACAAGGCTTACGGCATTCCAGTCTGTGCAATGTTGTAACGAATCAAAAAGTCAACCAGATTAACAAGCTCGTTAATCTTTGGATTGAAATCTTGAAAGTCAGTTCGGACATGTTCAGGGTCTATTATCGAAGAGTTCAGTCTGCCTGCTCTCCACTGATCATTAAGATTATCCAACTCTTCTTTCTTTTCTGCCTCTGTGGTTCCTTCTGGTTTGATAAACATGAAGCCGATTCCTGCCCACACATGCTTTGTAATGGTTGGGAAATCAACTTCAATCATCTGTCTTAAACTACGAGATGCGCCAATCACACTTTGCATTTCTGAGAATCCGTAGTGTAACGCATTATACACCGGCACCATGCTCAATGTAGATCATTTTGTTAGGGGCTACATCCTGTGCAGTAAATCTGATGTTGACTGATTTTAACTTCCAAGAATCCTGATCAATTTCCACCAGACCCATATCCCTTGGGTGTATTACCTTGAGCACGTTTGGTATGCCTAGAATTATCCTTCCATCTCCGAGTTTGAGAGGCTTGTTAAATTCCTTGATTATCATTGCCCTTCCAAATACGGATGCATTCTTGGATAGTGCCTGGAACTTGGAGCCAACGTCTGCATCAAGATATGGATCTATTGCATCATCAGGATCACCTAATGCATCATCTACTGCCATCAGGTCATCTATGATTTTATGATTGGCCTCCAACTCTTTTTGCTGTGCATCCTCGTCTCCTACTTTCTTAGGATCACGTAATCGTAATACTGGTCTGATTCCGTTTCCAAACTTTAGCTCTCTTTTCTGTCAATTATTCTGCCATCTATACTATTTGCGTAGATGTCTTGCAACACCATGTAATCCAAGTCCTGATATGGATTCATGAAAAATTTAGGGAAGAAAGTTTTTGATTTACTTCTTCTTTGGGTAATTTGAGCTGCTGATAGCGGTTTGGGATTGCTTCCCCTGGAATATGGAACTACGTTATACTGCGGTGTGTGTGTTGCAATTTCTTCTGGGCTGAATTGTGCATATACTCCCTTATGATATTTTTTCCATTCTTGTTCTGTTTTGATTACCCCTGCTGAAGGATTTGTTCTAATTTTTCGTGAGGGTTTCTTTGAGGATAACGGATACCGTAGTTTGGGTTGAGGTAATTTTGTAGATACGGAAATATTTTGTAATTTCTTTTTCTTTTTGGAAATTGTTTTCTTTTTTTCTGCTGATGCCAAATAATGATTTGACTGAATTTAGTTTAATGAGAAGTGTTTAGAAAAAAGAAAAAAAAGGGTTTTGTTTGTTTTTACTGGTGTTTGTCTAAGAAGTTATTCCACAGGATGTTTTAGTGTCAGTGGCTACGTCTTTATCATCAACACATACATCAGTGTTTGTTCCACCATCGTATGCATCGTCACCTAATCCTCCACTTAACACATCATTGTCTTCATCGCCATTTACGAAATCGTTTTGTTGATTACCTCTAATCAGATCATTTCCTTCATTTCCATTAAGGGTATCATTGCCTTGTTCACCGTAAATCAAATCATTGCCAACCTCTCCAGCTCGTCATCTGACATTGGCTGATTCTTTGCCTGCATGTATCGAAACTGCATTTCCTTCATGTCATTTTTCATCCTGTCCAGTTTGTCTAACACAGAATTTTTCTCCTCTTTTTCCTTTTCCTCTATCTCAATTGCAGTCTGAACGTCAAGGGGTTTTCCGCATTTGGTGCATTGTTTGGTTTCGGAAAGATTAAGCATTTCACATATCACGCATTTTACTGGCAGTTGTTGTCGTATGACGCCATCATCTTTCTTGATTTCATAGTGCTTCAACAATGCATCCTCCACATCCTGATTAATTAGATGCACATATCTTGCGGGCATGTTGGATGTCTTTGACCAGCCATGCCTTTTTCTTAGCTGAGCTTCCGTCATAAAATTTGCAGTCTCAGTGGCTTCGGAATGCCTGAACAGGTTTAAAGTTATTCGTTTTGAAATTTTTGTCTTTTCTACTGCTTTTAGTAATGCCTTTCTTGCAGCATAATAATTCAGAGGATTGCCAACATTCTTGCCTTCAAGTTGTGGCCATAATGGTGATTCCAAATCATTCTTGCGGGGATGATCAAGATTTACCCAATTGGCCAGATATGGAACGCATTTAATCAATCTGATAGGTCTTGCACCTGTCTTTCCATCCACTGCAATTACGGCTCCTATGTCATCGAATTTCACATGTTTTAGCTTCATTGACAGTAATTCACCAGGTCTAGTTCCAGCTTCATCTTGTACTGCAAACATTGCCCTATCCCTTGAATTATGACAGGCATGAATTATTCGGTCATAGTCTGATTTTTCTACAAGATTCTCTCTGACCAGCTTGTCAGATACTAATCTGATTCTTACGTCCTTTGTCTCAGGAGGGTCACCCACCTCTTTGAAATCCTTTGAGCCAAACTTTATCCACCTGAAAAACATCTTAAGATATTTTTTGGCATCTGCAGTACTGTTGGTTTCTTTTCCCTTGTGATCACTGTATGTCTGAACCATTGTACACCAGATTGTCAATGTCATTTTTGGTTACATCAATCCAGTTCTTGTCAGCATTCTGGTCAGTGTCAATAATGCATTGAGATTTCTGCAACGATATGCCTTTGCCAAAGATTGTTGTACAAACATCTGATCATATTTTTTAATCAATTGAAAATTCTCAGATGACAAATCTCTTTCTAATAGCCTGTACACCTGGGCCAGTCTTTTCTCATAACCATGAATGTCGTTTTCTCTTTGCTTGATGATTCGAGACTGTATCTTCATGAGACCATTCTTAGTCACACAAGTATTTGAACTCTGAGTTCACAACACGGTAACTGCACCATAGTCCTAATTCTTTGTAACCAGTGCATTTTTAATTATATCCAGTGCATCTTGAGCTTTTTCTGGACGAGGTAATTGGATCATAAACACATTGTCTTTCCCATAATTAGATTTTGGCGATGATAATGCAATCATGGATATTTTTGCAAGAGATTCAAAAAAGTTAAGATTTGTTTTTGCATTAACCAGAAAATTTTCAGCGATATTTCCTCTTGAAAATGTCAATTTTATTTCAACAAAAGCATTTCCCAATCCATCCTGTAGAATGTTCAGATCAGTGTTAATAGAAAAGGACTGTCCAGCTAACTTAGACAACATTTCGTCATATTTTTTTTCATCAATCTCTATGCACGGAGTTTCTTTCCCGTCAAAATTAAAGATGGTAATTCCATCATGTACCCTATCCAATAATTGCTTTAGCTCATCAGACATTTTCTTTTTCGTCTAACATGGGAACAATTTTGTCACCGGCCTTTATCAAAAATGGAGAGAGAAACGCAGTGACAATCGAGATTATTCCTATCAAAGGGAACATAAAAGCACTGACTGCACCAATGTCCACTCCAACCTTTACAATTACAATTGAAAATTCGCCCCTCGGAGCAGCCAATGTAAATGCAGAACGTAACGCTTTGCCACGTTTCTGTCTAAAGATAATATTTCCAATCATGTTTCCTCCGAATTTCATTCCAGTAGCTACCGCAATCAGGACAATTGCCACAAATATGTAATCTCCAAGCTGTGAAACGTCCATCAAGGCACCAACCGAAATAAAGAAGATGGCTACGAACATATCTTTAATTGGACTCGAAAGCAATTTTGCAACCTCAGCAGATTTGGATTCAGCTACAAGTACTCCAGCAAGAAATGCGCCGATTGCTACAGATAATCCCACAATATTTGCAAACAGCGCATATCCAAAACAGAGTCCAAGAACACTGAGCAATAGGATTTCACGATGTTCTGCTGCAGCAACCCTATCAATAAGAGGAGGAATTACGCGCGTTCCTACAGTAAACGTTCCAACTATCAGGGCAGTTGCAACCAAGACTATCACAACAACAGATTCTATCGATACGGTTCCGACTAGAGCAATCGACTGCAATGAGGAAATTAGTATAACCGCAATGACGTCCTCTACAATCAATATACCAAGAATTAGAATGGATGATTCTTTTTTGATCTTTCCCATCTCCTCCAAAAGTTTGACAATTATTGCAGTACTAGATACAGATAATGCAGCAGAAATAAACAACGCATCCATAAATTCTAAACCCAATGCACTAGCAGTGTAAAACAAGACACCCAATGTTGAAAACAATCCCAGACTTCCAACTCCGACCGCTACGCGTCCAATGCTTTTGATTTTTGCATATGGGAATTCTATTCCGATAACAAAAAGAAGCAGTATGACACCAATTTCTGCAAAAAGATTCAACGCGGATATGTCAGATAATATTCCCACACCTTCCAAAACATCAACAGATGGACCACCTTTAGGTAAGATCCAAGACCATAATGGCGAGAGAGGCCCTATCAGCATGCCAGCAAAAAGATAACCGATAATCAAAGGTTGCTTAATTTTAAAAAAGGCAAGTGTGATCACGGCGCCAATAATCATGATAAATGCCAAATCGGTAACAAAACTTGTGTGAGGTAACTCAGGAGTGACTTGTTCAATCAAACTGGATACGGTACTGTTAAGAGAATTTTGAATTCCACTAGAATCCAACTGAAGAAACGTATTCTGCATGTTATCACTAAACAAATTTGTTTAAAAATCATTGCGCATAAAAAAATTGTAAACAAAAATTCGTTATTGTTGAACATGGATTACAGGCTCAGAGAGATCATCGGTTTAACCTCTTTATTCCCATACATCATAACTCTGTTGCAGAGTGATGATTAGGTCATCTGAATGAAATGAAGAAACATGACCTGGGGTATCTGACTGCATAATCGGTTACATTGTAATCACCCAGTTATTAATAGTACGGTACCATACCGTACTATATGATTCAATGCGAATATTGTCCAAGAGGATTTGTAGATACAGCAAACGGTCTGGTTGCAAAAACATTTCATGAATTACTTCATGAACCAGAAGTTGTAAACAAGTAACTCTTTACATTTTTTATTTTAGACCTAACTTTTTTTATCTCAAATTTTTTAATTTAGTTTACATGGCTATCAAAACTGCAAAGAAAAAGACAGCAGAAACTACAAAAAGAGTAACAAAAAAACAACCTACTCCAGCAGCAGTACTTAAGAAAGTAGCACTGGTTTCGGATTCGAACAAGGCATTGCAAAAGGAAATCAAAGTGATGTCAAAGATTTTTGGCGAAAACCAAAAAGTCCTGGTCTCAATGAAAGGAATGATCGATACGTTAGCATCTACACTAGAACACATACAAAAACAATCAAAACAAATCAACATAATAGAAGATGATACCCAGAAACTATACGCAGGACTAAGTCAAGTCAGAACGCAGACCGACTTAGTAAGTAAAATAAATGGTCAGACAGAAAAGTTAGAAAAAGAAATCAGCAGGATTACAGAGTTACAGAAAGCATCAAAACCGCAAAAAACAGCTCAGCAGCTAGAAGACAACGTGAATTCGATCAAAAACAATTCTCAGATGATTATCAAAATTGCCCAAAGAATTGACGAGGTTAGAGACGATCTCAGAAGTGTCTCAGGTAAAACGGATTCATTTTTAGAGATAAGTGCAGAGATAGATAATCTAAGACATGACATTGAAAAGATTTCAGATAAAACTGCAAAACTAGGCACAGGAACTCAAATTGTAGAAAGTCTCAAACAAGAATTTGAAAACATTACAGAAGAGGTAACGCATTCTTCAAATCTCAATGCAGAGCTAGATGCGATTAAAATTACGATTGACGCCATATCGTCAAAAGCATCAAAAATTGATTCGTTGGGAGGGGTAATTGAGGGCCTCAAACAACAATTTGACACCACATGGTCAAAAGCAAATTCTGCAGATAATATGAGCCGAGAATCCATCAACGAGTTAGGAGAGAAAATTGACAAGATTGAGACAGAAATTGGAACATTGGCGCAAAAAACAGAATCCACGTCATTTGTTGGAGAAGGGCTCAAATCAGTTCAGGATGAAGTTTCTAATTTCAAGCAGAATGTTTTTGACAAAACAAACAGTATTGAGCAAAAAATATCAATAGTTTCAGACACACTAAAAAAGCAAGATAAATCAACAGCAGAATTTCACAAAAAATCTGAAAAATTATTTGAAGAAGTACAACAAGTCAGAAATTCTGCCAGTAAAGCATCAAATCATTCATCAAAAGAAATGATGGCCTTGCTAAAGCTTTCAGAATATCAATCCAATATCAGAATGAACTCAGAATCAAAGTACGGAGTGTCAAAAGACATTGAAAAGATGGCGTCACAGACTAGAGACATTGTTAATCTATTTGACAGAATATCAGATGAGACAGGAGAAAGAATTCCGCTGCCGCAGGAAGTTAGACAATGGGCAGTAAGCAAAATTCTAGATTGTGCCGACAAATGGGAAATTAGATTCGGCGATGTTTATTCAGTTTTATCTAACTCGATGGGCAGAGACATGTTAAAGGAATCAATAAGAATTCAACAGATCAGAGACATCTACGGCATAAGAGCAGTGGATGAAATCAGAAAAGAACTAAACATATCTTAGGCTATTCTTCATCTGCTTTGTTCAGTTGATCTTTCTTTCTTTTTAGTGCAGCAAAGATTCCGATTATTGCAGCAATCCAAACTGTACTAAGCATCATATTTTCTGGACTGACATACATGTATGGAGTTGCATCCATGATGTTGATTTTCAATAATCCTGCCCTATCATTGATGTCTAACATCCCAGTATGATATGCAGAATTGTCCTTTGGAAGAGATGAAATTTCATCAACGCTTCCAAACATGGTGTCTATGTTGTTTTGTATTCTGAGGAAATTTGTAGATTCTGTACCGAAGATCCAAACAGGGTTTCTCGAAACAACTTCACCATCAGCATTGGTTGTCTCAGGTATATTCACCATGAGAATATCCAAATCCGTCTGAATTGCCATCAGATGGTTACGAATTACGTCCGGATCCGAAGAAGACACAATTCCATCAAGATTTCCCCTAATTCTATCAAGAGGATAGATGTCAGCGTTATAACCAGAGATAGCCATGTATCCTCCAAAAACGATTATTGCTAGTATTCCAAACATGGAAAGTTTGTAAACAGTATTTGCCATTTTTTCCTTCTTGGTCCTCAACCGATTTTTACTTGATTTATTTCTTTTAAACCGCGTATGAGACAAACTCAAGTATGCAATGTAAAAAAATCCAATCGCTTGAAGTAAAATGATTGGTACAAAAATAGGATTGTTTGAAAATATGGCAATGAATATTCCCATAATCCCATAAACACCAAAGAATATTTCCAAGAGCGTTGTTTGTGTAAAAGGTAAGTTGTATGCCTTGTCTCTCCAATCATCTTGCTTTGTTACGATTCCGTATTTTGGAGTTCGATGAAAAACATTTTTCTTGCCAAGTACAGCATCAAAAACGGCAACAGTGTTGTTAACGGACATACCGGCATTGTAGACAAGCAATGCGGGAAGTAATTTTGCTTTCGACTTCCATGACTTGTCATACATTTCATGTATGACGATAAGATATGCACCGGGGCCCATTGCAAGATATGTAGCAATTGTCAATACGGGAAGTACACTAACCACATAGAGATTGATCTGAGCTGCCAACAAAATAGGCAATGTCAGAAATTGTATCAGTACTAAGGGGTAAACGATATGACGGGTAAGTTGGATAAATGCCTGAATTTTTGCCTCAATTCCAACATTGCGCTTCAAACCAATATCAAAAAGTAGTTTTATTGCACATTGGATGGAACCCTTTGCCCAGCGAAACTGTTGTCTTTTAGCTCCATTGATTTGGGCAGGTAGTTCAGCATCAACAACAATGTCAGGCAGAAACAGACACTTCCAACCTTTCATTTGGGCCCTATAGCTAAGATCAAGGTCTTCAACAAGGGTTGCAGTATGCCACCCTCCAGCATCCTCAATGCATTCACGTCTCCAAATTCCTGCGGTTCCGTTAAAATTCATAAAAAGATGAGAATTACTTTTTGCTTTTTGTTCTATAAGAAAATGAAAGTCGATGCTGAGCGCCTGAACCTGAGTGATGGTAGAATAATTTTCATTTACATGTCCCCATCTGCATTGTACCAACCCTATGTTTGATTTTGAAAAATGCGGGATTGCTCGTTTAAGAAACCATTCAGGAGGAATGAAATCAGCATCAAAAATGACAACAAGATCAGTATCAGTTGTCTGCATTGCATGTTTCAATGCACCTGCCTTGTACCCTTTTCTCGTTCCACGCCTTATATGCTCAATTTGAAATCCTTGTTTTTTATAATCATCAACCACACCTTGAAGCAATTCAACTGTATCATCATCAGAATCATCACACACCATTATTCGGAGTTTGTCTTGTGGATAATCCAGATTGCAAACTGCATCGACAAGTCTTTTTGCAACATATTTTTCATTGTAAATTGGCAATTGAATGGTGACGCTAGGAGTACCCCAATCAACAGTAGGATGAGCTTCTTTTCTAGTTCTGGAAATAAACGCAAGATAATAGAAGTTGACAGTATATGCCGTGATGATGATAGCTGAGATGATAAACAAATCGAAAACAAGTTGGGTGAAAGGATTGACTGCCATATCCCTAGTCTCACAGAATCGTCAATCGCTATTTATAGTTGCAAGGAATCGAGATTATTTTTGCTCGTAGATCTTTATTGCCTGTGGAGGACAAACGCCTTCACACGCAAGACAGAAAATACAGTCAGGTTCTTTAGACATCAATGGTTTCTGATCAGATCCAGGATTTCCAGGAGAATCAAACCATTCGTAAACGCCTACAGGACATGCTTCAAGACATCCACCATCAGCAATGCAGATATCATAATCTACGGAAACAAATTCTCCCCACACTCCCATGATACCATTGTTTTGACCTCTTCTACCCCAAGTTTTGATGGTATGTTCAGCTGCTGCATATGATGCGGATGACTTCAATTTTGATTTGTATTCAACGTCAATTGGTCCAGGCTTTGCACCATCAGGAATTTCAATTTCAGAGTCATCCTCTTCTGCTTCATCGTCAGTTGCTTCAATGGGTTTTGGTTTTGCACCAAGAACAATTTTTGCCAAAGGTGTTAGTTCTTCTAGTTTTTGAATGGCGGCAATTTCAGAAATCTTTTCAGTTTTGGCGTAGTATGAGATCATCTTATCAGCCAAAATGGTATTTCGTAAAATTGTGTCAATCACCATTTTTGCAAAATGATCGGCTTTCTTTCTGTAATCTTTTACCCAGTTAGGATCACCGAACTTTTCGATTGGGAAAATTTGATAAATAATATCCACTACCTCTCCAGTAACGATTTCTACTGTAACTGACAAGTCAACTTCTTCATATCCCTTCTCATCAGGATCATCCATGTTTTGCTCTTTCCAACGATAGGTTGCAAAAATCCTGTCTGCATACATGTCCATTTCAAATGCCTTCTTGAGCCCATCATGGACAGATTGCAACTCTACTGGATCTTCAAGTACAATTGGCAACCTGTAAAGTCCTAGTTTGAATCCATGTAATGGATACACACCACGTTTGACAGTAGGTGCTTCCATTGACCAAACTCGATCTTTTAGCAATAAAGACATCTAAATCTCGTAACTTGATTTAATTTAAAAAGGTTATTAGTCATCATCAGGGCAAGTAAGTTCACGAAGTTCAGTGTATTTTTTTTCCATTGCCTCTGCATGAACAACTACCTGTGAGAGATCATAGGAACCCTTTGGGAAGTACCAACGAATCGGTACCCAATGTCCAATTCCATCCATGTCATGAATCATCCCTTTGTCGGCTTTGGCGTTAATTTTTTCATCAACGGATGTCTCCTTAATCTCTAGACCGCGTTTTGTTTTATCCTCCATGACAATATCAGACTCGCCATCCTTGATAAAATAAAACGAGCCTTTCTTCAGAATAGGAAGGTCAAGAAGCAACTTATTTTTCCACAGGATTTCCTATCATGTTTCCCCATTCAGTCCAAGAACCATCATAGTTTCGGACCTTTGGATATCCAAGTAGATATTTCAATACAAACCAACTGTGTGAAGATCGCTCCCCAATTCTACAATAGCAGATCACATCTTTGTCAGGAGTGACACCTTTTGGTTCATAGTTCTGCTTTAACTCCTCAACGGATTTGAAAGTACCATCAGCATCATTTACCGCAGTTGCCCATGGAATGTTATTGGCATCTGGAATATGTCCGCCTCTTTGTGCGTGTTCCATAGGATATTCAGGAGGGGCGGTAATTTGACCTGTAAATTCTGCAGGAGATCTTACATCAACCAGCACAGAGTCTTCTTTTCCTAATGCCCTACTTACATCAAACAGATATGCACGCAACCCCTCATCTGGAGGCTGTGCAACATAACTTGTTGGTGCCATCTGAGGTTCATCAGTAGTATAATCTTTATTTTCCAATTCCCATTTTTTTCGTCCACCATTCATGACCTTTAGATTCTTGTGTCCGTATATTTTGAAAACCCAGAAAACAAATGCCGCAAACCAATTGTTAAAGTCACCATAAAGAATTACCTCAGTATCTTCAGTAATTCCATTTTTAGACATTAAAGATTCAAATTCTTTTTTGCCAATGATATCTCTGGTAACGGGATCATTAATGTCTCGCTTCCACCAGATTAAACTGGCACCATCAACATGGCCTTTTTGATATCCGTTTACTGGATCATAATCAACTTCGACTAACTTTCTATTTTCATTAGGAGGATTTTGGGATACCCATTCAGTATCAACTAAAACCTCAGGATGTGCATAACTCATAATTAATACAAATTTGTTTTCATACTTAATTGTTTTTCTAAAACACACTAAAAATATCATTTTTATGTAAATGACGTTAAGAAGAGATCATTGAAGTTACAAAAAGTGGCCGTAGTAAGCAAGGTAGGTTCCAAGAATTCCGAAGAAGCGGCAAGAAATGTTACAAAAAAATTCTTGGCAAAAAAATCAAAAGTGTTTACAATTTCACCAATCGTGGTCGAAGGAGCTGAGCAAATTGAGACACTAGAAGAATTAAAAAAAGAAAAATTAGATTTAGTTGTGACTCTGGGAGGAGATGGAACAACACTTAGAGTTTTCAGGAGTCTAGAAAATGAAACGCCGATTTTGACAATTAACGTGGGAGGAAATAGAGGCATATTAGCAGAAATTACGATTGAAGAAATAGATGAAGCGATTGATCAGATTCTAAAAGATAATTTCTTTTTGGATAAAAGAATCAGAGTTGTTGCGTCTTGTGAAGGAAAAGAATTTCCGCCAGCATTAAATGAAATTTACATTACTAGAACAAATCTGACTAAAACTGCAGAAATTAAAATCAAATTTCAAAATGACATAGTGAAACAAAAGATGGACGGACTCATCATTGCGACTCCAAGCGGATCCACAGGACACTCATTTTCATTAGGAGGTCCAATATTGCATGAAAGTTTAGACATCCTGATTATCACGCCAGTCGCCCCAGTGTATAGATTAGCATCCTTGATAGTTCCAGATGAGAAAATCGAAATAACATGTTCTCATGATTGCAGCATTGCGATGGATGCACAAGTTGTCAAATCAGTAGGATATGAGGAAGCAATCACAATTAAGAAATACAAAAAACCGGCAGTCTTTGTAAGATTAAAGAAACGGGGGCTGAGACAGATGAGCAAGCTTGGGTTTTAGAATATTAGATGCAAGTGCGTTTTATGCAGGAGTGCCATTTGGATCATCTGAGGATTGCTATACTACATCTTCAGTTTATGATGAAATAAAACATATCAAGAAAAATCATGATGCCTTGGGAACATTGCTTGAAACAAACAGACTAAAAATTAGAGAGCCAGACATCAAATCGGTGAAATCTGCAGTAAAAGAATCTAAAGATACAGGAGATTTTCCACAGCTATCAAAACAAGACATTTCCATCATTGCACTGGGCATTGAAATGAACGGTGAAATAATTAGCGACGATTTTGCAATTTCAAATGTGGCCAAGAATTTGGGCCTAAAAGTATCTCCGATTATGACAAAGGGGATAAAAGATGTGGGAAAATGGATTCATTATTGCCCAGGATGTAAGACTAGTCACAATACAGAAAAAGAATGCCCAAACTGCGGAACACCACTAAAAAGAAAATTATTCAAGGAAAAATTATTCCCACTTCACTCAGTAAATGAGCCATCATAGAGTTTTACTTTTTTAAAACCAGTGATTTTAATTGTAAATTAGATGGGACGCACAATGTCCATGGACAGATATTCATAGACAAACATTATTTTTGTGCGAGTATCTAAATTACAAGATTCAAATCAGAAATATGTTCTTTGAGTCATTTTGATGATGCCAATATGAAATTTTTGATTTATTAATTTATTTAGCAGGATCATAAATCATGTAAAGTTTTTTGATTTGTGATATTGAGAAATTTACTTTTAGAGTCCAAAGTTTTTTTAATTTTTTTTGCTCTAGCATCTCCGAAACCTTCAACTTTCGCCAATTCAGAGGTAGTTGCACTAAAAACTTTCAAAGGAGTCCCAAATTTTGCAAGCATCCTAATTGCAAATTTTTCCCCAATTCCAGGCAAACTGCAAAGCACAGAAAGCTGCTGCTTTTCTAAATCAGGGGATTTTTTGATTTTTTTCAAATACGGTCCCTTCGGAGCATCTTTCCTTGAACACAGGGATACAAGTAATTTTGCAGTATGGACAGCGCTAGGAGTAGGAATTATGGGGATTTTGAAATCAAGCACCACGGTCGAAATTGCACCATAGAATATCAGAGGATTCTCAGCTATTTCTTCAATCTCATCAACATTACCCTCCACAAGAACGATAGGATATTCAAAATGCTCCTTTAGCCTAGAACACTGATCAAAGAGTCGTCCGTCAAAAACCGAAGCCATTAGATCACGAATGCTCTTTCTCTCAACAACGGTCTCTGGTGCAACAATGTAATCTCCAATTGGAAGCGTTTTCATTTCAAGATTCAAGCCAACGGATTTCAGAAGATCAGGAATTCCGCTTTTTCGCTCTCGTTCATCAACGATGATTCGAAGATTTTCTAACTTCACAATCAATACTTGTAACGAATTGTTAATATCTCATATGGAATTGATTTGAAAGTTTATTTTCTAGGATTGTCTTCGGTAGGCGGAGTACTTTGAGAACCGCCTTTCATCATTTCAGTTATTTTTGCTTCTTGTTCCTTTAGGGTTTCTTTGAGACGCGTTTCTTGTTTTTCAAGAACCGTTGAACGTGTTTTGGTCATCTCAATTCTTTCTTCCAATTCATCGATTAATTCTGGTTTTTTGGACTTGATTAGAATGGTTCCAGCTTGTTTGAATACCGTTTCATCGTCAGTTATTTTTCTCAATTCTTCAAGAGCTTTTTGAGTTTCGGCTTTTTCAATCTCAAGATGCTGCTTTTGAGTCATGATTGATTGAAGGTTCTGTTGAGACTGTTGCATTTTCATAAGTTGTTCCTGAAGCCATGGCGGCATTTGAGGCGAGGACATGATTAGTTAAAAAAATTGTTTCATTATATCTTTACCGCTATACAAAATTCTGATTTGAGTAATGTTAGAATTTATTCAGTCAACCAAGTCTTCAAGCATAACCATGCCCTTGCCACAGTTTGGACAGGCCATGGTACTGCTTGGATCCATAGTTGTTACAGGCATATCACATTTCTTACAATTCCATTTAGACAATACTTGGAGTTAGTGGTGTTTCAATATGAAATTATCTATATGAGTTTAGAGATAGAAATTGAAACATGTGCAGAATCCTCAAAACTTTATTAGTTTATTGAATCATAGCTGGCTTGAATTAACCTGAGGGTGGAATTCAGATTTGCTCTAAGATGAGCCAAATGCTCAGATTCAACGGAAATAACAATTTTCTCATTGAATTCTATCAGAGTTTTAACTGGATTTTCAGGATAGAAATCATTGTCTATGTTAACAGAATCATAAATTGCCTTTGATTTGTCTTTTGCATCGACAGTAATTTTTGCACTATAGCTTAATGTCATATGCAGTTCCAGCTACTTTGTAGCTGCATTTTTTACAGGACCAAATACCGACAGCATCTCTTCCAAACGTTTGTGAACCGCAATCAGGACAAGTTCTTTTTTCTTTTAAAGTAAAATGGACTTTTGAATATTGTTTTCTAAGTTTAATTCCATAACGAGCACCTAATCCTTTAAGGGCTTTTTTTGCTTTTGAGTGTTTAACCATTTTATTGACTTCCTTTTTGGGCTTCTTTTAATTTTTCTCTTATTTTTGCACCTACACGTACAGAGATTTCACCACATTGATTAATTTCATCCTGGGTAAATCCATCACTGCCTCCCTTTTGTAAAGCACAGATATTGCCATCAGAATCGCTGGTAATGGTAATACGTGCATCCATACTGGCCCATTCATCACCATTAGGATCAACTACTATATGACTTCCAATTCTGGCCATTGTTACAGATACAGGAATCGTACTTACAGGTAATGGAGATTCACTGCCCTCAACAAGTGTTGGTTTATCGTCAATCCAGTCCCATTTTGGAGTTTTTGATGTGAGTAATGCGGCTGTAGAAGCGTATGAGCATGCATCAAATAGATTTCCATCAAAATCAACGACTACGTTATCAGCAAACACACCAATTACAGACTTGTCTTTCTTTATGACTAGTTGAGAAACATCAACCATGTGACTTTCCCTAATTCCCCTATCAACAACTCTTGCCAATTCAATCACGTGAGGTTGTGGCGGTCCAGTTTCTACAGTAGGATGTGAAAGGGGCAACAGTTCAGCAGTACAGATGAAGAGACCTTTGTCTCCGGTATCTGGAAAAGGCCTATCAGGTTGGATTTTTACTCCACAAACAACTTCGGTGTCACCAAGAAAAACTCTTGCTGAACCATTTGCTTTAGGGATTGCATTGGTTTCAATGGAAATTTCACGTGGTTCATCTAGAGCACGACCATCGACTCGTTTTCCCTGATCTAACAGTTCAAGGATTTGAGTCTTTTTTAATTCGTCAATAACAGAAACGGATGTCAATTCTAATCATCTCCCTTTCCAAAATATTTGTCTTTAAGTGCTTTCTTTTGAATATCATAAACAATTTTACACCCTTGAACTCCCACATCCACACATTTCTTGTATTCTTCAGGAGTTAGGACACCATCTAATTGTAATAATGTAATTTTTTCAAGACTTGGCATATAACCTATTGGCATGTCTGCTTGACCTGCTTGGTCTTCTTCATTATTAACATCAAGAACAATAGTATCCGCAACTTTACCTGAAGCGCATGCCGCAACCATATCCCTCATTGGGATTCCTGCATCGGCTAACGCGACAGAAGCTGCTGAAAGGGCAGCACATCTAGTTCCGCCATCTGCTTGTAACACTTCAATGAAAACATCAACTGCAGTTCTTGGAAACTTTTCTAACATAACTGCAGGTTCTAATGCCTCCTTAATCACTTTGGAAATTTCAATTTCTCTTCTTGAAGGTGCAGGATTTTTTCTCTCACCTACAGAAAAGGGTTCCATGTGATATCTAACTCTTAAAATTCCAGTATCGGTGTTTGACATATGTTTAGGATGAACGTCTCTAGGGCCAAAAACACCAACTAAGATTTTGTTATCACCAAATTCAATGTAAGCAGACCCATCAGCATTTTTTAGTCCACCAGCTTTTATCATAATTCTTCGTGGTTCGTCAACCTTACGGCCATCACAACGAATACCATTCTCGTCCAATAGGACCATTGTTGCGTCTCTTCCGCCCATTATGATTCATCCTTTTTGTCTAACATTTCTTTTATTTGATCAGTCAAATTAACAACATGTGCTTTTTCATTAACCATTTCTATGGCTTTTTTAGCCTTTAATAATCCCTCTGGAGTCTCACATGAAACCACTACCCAGCCATTTTGGCCTATAGTTACGGCGGCATTCGTAGCCATCTCTATCATCTGAATCATACTACCTCTTTTTCCAATCAAGCGTGGAACTTTACTTGGAGAAATTTTGACCAAGTCACCAGAATCAATTTTGCCTAAATCCCTATCAGAAATAGTTACAAGCGGATCTCGGGTTCTATCAAAATTGGCAATTCTAGCAGCCACAAGATCTCCTGTTTTTAGTTTGGATGAAAGTTCATCGACATGAGCAGAAAAATCTCGTCCAAAGACATCTTGCGCAGGCAAGAATCCAACATAACAAGAATTGATATCCAATTCCCATGACAACGATGTATGGGAGTTGACTTTACCAATTACAAGATCATCAATTTTTGGGATATATTTTCCGGTTAACGTGATTACTCTAACAGAATCATCATAAATTTCAGAAATACCAATAGTCGTAGAAATTATCTTATCACCTTCAAGGATGACATTTTGTTCTGGTCTAAAAGGTCCAGTAGTGACTAGATCACCAGGAATTACGTATTTTCTCTTATTATCCATTACTGTACTACCTCAACCGTAGCAGAACCCTTAGTTATAGAACCTAATCTGTCTATCACATTTGGCCTTGCCGCAGCGGGTATTTCAAGTATTGCTTTTAATGATCCATTATTTTGCCATTCTTCTTTTTTTAGAGACCCTACAGATTTGAGAACGGCATAAGATTGAGATGCAAATTGTGCAGGAATGATGATCTCCAGTTGAAGGTTCTCAGATTTCAGGGCAATTATAGAACGAAGCTTATCAACGATTTCTCTTACCTGTTCATCAGTATTTTTTTGAGGATCAATTGAGACTCGCCCGTCCTTCATGGCTTGTTCGATTCTCAAAGGAGGATGCGGTAGATGGGTTTTAGGATCCACATAGGTTTTTGCAATGAAATGAACGATTTGCTTTCTCTTTTCCTCTATCATTTTTCGTCTTTGATCAGTCGTAAGATTTAGATCGCCCTTTTGCATTATTATTTCTGCAATTACTGTTTGATCCTCAGTATTGAATGCCTTTTGCAGTTTCTCAGCAGAAGGTCTCGTACCCTTTCCAGAGTCAGTGTAAATCTCATCCGAAACCAAAACTGCAGAAATATCCTTTTTCTTCCCCAGCTTGTAATCAAGTGCAGGATCAGGCTTTACCATGATTTCAAATTTTTCACCTTCAAAGGAATATTTTACCAGTGTGACATCAGTCATTTCTAAAATAGGTATGAGGATTTGCTATTTATCTATACACAAAACTAGCTAGATTTTTATGTGGACTTTGAAGATTCTGTTCAAGATTTGTCGTCCTTAGAGGTAATTAGCAAAGATAATCAAAAAATAGCTGTAAAGCTAAAGGGCATACCATTGCAATATGCAAATGCACTTAGACGAGTATGTCTGAACGGAGTTCCAGTTTTTGCAATAGATACCGTAGATATTATTGAAAATTCTTCGGTTCTTCAAGATGAAGGTCTAGCACACAGATTGGGACTAATTCCATTAACAACAGACTTGTCCAGGTTTAACGAGCCATCAAAATGTGAATGTCAGAGTGAAACAGGTTGTTCAAATTGTAAAATAATGCTAGTTTTAGATTCGGGGGATTCAGACGTTACAAGAACTGTTCTTTCTGGTGAGCTGTCATCTGAAGATGATTCGATAAAGCCAACTTCAGAACAAATTCCAATAGTCCAATTAGCGCCAGGTCAAAGAATCAAGATCGAATGCTATGCCAGACTTGGACGCGGAACAGAGCATGCAAAATGGAATTCTGCAAATATTTCAACTCTCACAGATACCGATAAAGAAGATGTAAAAATTCTAACTGTAGAATCAACCGGTGCACTTAATCCGGATCAGATCATCATTTCAGGAGTAGACGAAGTAGGAAATAGAATAAGTCAATTCAAAGAAATGATTGACCAAGTCGAAGCATAGACATTATATTTGGGTTTCAAAGCGTATTATTCACATGACTAATCAAGTGGTTATACGCATGGCCAAAGATCTAAAAAAAGCATCTGTCAAAAATAACGCCCCAATTTGGGCAAAGCTGGCAGAATATGCATCAAAACCATCTGCCGCAAGAAGAGATCTAAACTTGAATAGAATGGGTCAATTAACAAAAGAAAACGACACAGTGGTATTCCCCGGAAAGATTCTAGGAACAGGCAATATTCCTCATAAAATTACATTATTTTCATTTTCAATTTCGAGTTCTGCAGCTGATAAAATTGTAAAAAGTGGCGGCAAATTAGTAAGTCATTTAGATCTAATTGAACAGAATCCAACAGGTAAAGGAGTAGTTCTACTTGGCTAATGGAAGAATTAACAAATCCATTGGAAGCACAAAACAAGAGACGGTTGTTAGAACGGATAGGCCAATTGTTGTAGATGCAACAGATCACATCGCAGGAAGATTATCATCTAATGTAGCTAAATTGTTAATAAAAGGAAACAGAGTATCAGTAGTTAATTGTGAAAAAATCATGATGAGTGGTACAAGAAGTAACCAAATTCAAGAATATAGAGAATTTTTAGAAATTAACAGTATTATCAATTACAAACACGGACCAAAACACTATAGAAGACCAGATACAGTAATGGCAAAAATGATTCGTCAAATGCTTCCATTTGATAGAAAACCATCAGGAAAAGAATCATTTCAAAGACTAAGAACATACATTGGTTCGCCTAAAGAAATTAAATCCATAGAAAAAATTCAATTCGAAAAAGCAAAAATCAGAAAAACAGCATCAAACTATACACAATTAGGCGAACTATGCAGAGTAATAGGGTGGACTGAATGACAACTCCAAAAACTGAAATTTATTTTGCAACAAGAAAAACAGCTAGTGCACACGTTTACATCACAAAAGGAAAAGGAAAAATCCGAATCAACAATGTTCCAGTAGAAATGATTCCGCAGGAAACGGCTCGGGAGGTCATCTTAGTACCACTAGAGATTACGGGAGATCTGAGAGATAAAATAGATATTTCTGTAAGAGTTAGAGGTGGAGGTTTTATGGGACAAGCAAGTGCAATTGCAACTGGAATTTCAAGAGCACTTACAGGATGGACAAAATCCAAAAAAGAGCCAAAAGATCATCCGTTCCCTAAATCCACCAGAGACGATCTTAGAAAAAGAATTACTGATTTTGACAAATACCTAGTTAGCGGAGACGCCAGAAGAAAGGAACCAAAGAAATTTGGTGGACCGGGCGCAAGAAGAAGAAAGCAGAAATCATACCGTTAGACTTTGAAGGCGGTAATTCTTGCAGGAGGCAAGGGAACCAGAGGCAAGCCATACACAGAATATTTTCCAAAAGCAATGACCCCCATCAATGGCAGGCCATTGATCGACTATGTTGTAAAGTATCTAAAATCATTTAGCATGATAGATGAAGTGATCATCATTTCAGATTTTAAAGGATTGGGGGGCCAGATAAAAAACTACTTTGGAAATCAAAAAAATATCATCTTTGTTCAGGATTCTCAAAGTGGGACAGGAGGAGACTTGCTACACATCGTAAACAGTCTCAAAGATGAATCAGAGTTTGTATTATGGTTTGTAGATAATTTGTGTGCCATAGATCTTAAAAAAATGAGAAATTTATTTAGGGAGAAAAACAGCTCGGCATGTATTGCAACCAGAACCAGAAGAAAAGAGGAGACAGGGTTTGCAACAGTTGAAAATGGAATTATTAAAGAATTCAAAGAAAAACCGGTAATGAATCTGCAACTGTCAGAATGTTTAGGGATCTACATGCTTGGAAAAGATATTATTAAGAGAATAAAATCAAAGCAAAAACAAAAAGAGATCAATCTATCATATGATATTTTACAGCACCTCTCAAAAGAAGGAAAAATCAGCGCCTTTGACATTGGTGAAAAGGAATGGATAGATGCAGAATCACCAATGATTCTAGAAAGGAATGAGAAAATAGTAAAGAAAATTATAAAACAGATGGGATTTTAGACTTTTTTTCAAATTCGGAAATCTTCTCTTCATATTGATAAGTCTGATCAATGTCATCTAATCCCTCTAAGAGGATTTTTTTCTTGTAAGAATCAATCTCAAAAAGAATTTTCTCAGAAGATGTCTTTATCAGTTGGTTTTCCAGATCCACTTCTATTACACCAGTTTCTCGTTGTAATCTTTCTACTGTTTTTTCATCCAAGGTGATTGGCAAAATTCCATTCTTGAAGCAATTGCTAAAGAAAATATCTGCAAAGGAAGGAGCGATGATTACAGAAAAACCATAGTCAAGCAAAGCCCATACAGCATGTTCACGGCTAGAACCACAGCCAAAGTTATCTCCAGCGACAAGAATTTTTGAGTTCTCATATTTTGAATCGTTTAACACAAAATCAGGTTTTTTGTTCTCATTCTCATCATATCTCCAATTAAAAAATAGATATTTTCCAAATCCAGACCTTTGGACTAGTTTCAAGAACTGTTTTGGAACCATCTGATCAGTATCCACATTTACCTTGTCAAGAGGGGTGACAATACTAGTTACGTTATTGAATGATTCCATATTAATTCAAATCCATTTTTCTAACATCCACAAAGTGTCCTTTGATGGCGGCTGCTGCTGCCATGACTGGACTTACCAAATGTGTTCTGCCACCATTTCCCTGTCTGCCTTCAAAGTTTCGATTAGAAGTACTTGCACAACGTTCACCGGGAGATAAAATGTCAGGATTCATTCCAAGACACATGCTGCAACCGGCTTCCCTCCACTCAAAGTTTGCATCAATGAAAATCTTATCCAGGCCCATTTCTTCAGCTCGTTTTTTTACCATTTGAGAGCCGGGAACAACCATTGCATTGACAGCTGACGAGATTTTTTGTCCTTTGATGACTTTGGATGCTGCAATAAGATCTTCAAGTCGGGCATTTGTGCATGAACCGATAAATACACGATCAATTTTGATGTCTTCGATTGCAGTTCCAGGTTCCAAATCCATGTAATCAAGTGCCTTCTCAGCTCCTTTCTTTTGGTTGGAATCACCTTTTGAAAACTCATCAGGAGATGGAATTGTTTCTGTAACATCGCAAGTCATTCCAGGATTGGTGCCCCAGCTTACCTGAGGTGCAATGTCATCAATATGCAATGTAAACTGTTTTTCAAATTTTGCATCATTGTCGGTTTTAAGATCATCTCTCCAAGAGTCAACAAGGGTTTCATAATTTTTAGGAGTGTATTTCCTACCTCTAAGATAGTCAAAGGTTTTTTCATCAGGTGCAATCAAACCTGCACGGGCACCTGCCTCAATGGACATATTGCAAATCGTCATTCTTTGCTCCATTGAAAGATCAGTGATTCCTTCGCCACGATATTCAATCACGGTTCCAGTACCTCCCCCAGTTCCTATATTTTTGATGATGGATAGCACAATATCTTTCGCGGTTACTGCATCAGGATTTTTTCGTTTGCCCTCAATTCGAACTTCAAAGGGAATTGGTTTTTCAAGCCACATTGTCTGAGATGCCAAGACATGTTCAACATCGCTAGTTCCAATTCCCAATGCCAATGCCCCAAATGCCCCATGTGTGGATGTGTGACTGTCTCCGCAAACAATTGTGGCACCAGGCAACGTAATTCCCAATTCAGGACCTATTACATGCACAATGCCCTGATTAGGACTGGTAATGTCAAATAATTTTATGCCAAAGTCTTTGCAGTTTTTTTCCAACGTCTGTATTTGTACAGATGACGTTTGATCCAATATTAGAAGTGAATGATCAGTTGTCGGAACATTGTGATCCATCGTGGCAATGGTAAGATCAGGCCGTCTGACTTTTCTATTATTTATTCGCAATCCATCAAAAGCTTGTGGAGAAGTCACTTCATGAACAAGATGTCGGTCAATATAGATCAGAGATGGATCATTTTGTTTTTCAACAACGATGTGAGATTCCCAAATTTTTTCAAAAAGAGTTTTTCCCATTTTAATCCTGTTCTGGGTTATACTTGAACAGTCCACCAGCAGCAATTATCTTTCCAATAATTTCCGAAAACGGCTTCATCTTGTATGTCTGATTTTTTGTGACATTTTTAATCTCATTTGAGGAGACGTCTATTGTTACCTCATCACCCTCAGAAATGCCGTCATACGCATCCTTCTCAATCTCTATAGGTAGCAAAAATGCTCCATCCACAGCATTACGATAAAAGATTCTTGCAAAAGACAACGCCAAAACTGCCTTTATTCCCGAATGAGATAATGCAATAGGCGCATGTTCACGAGACGAACCGCACCCAAAATTCTTACCAGATAAAATAAAATCCCCTTCTTTAACTTTGGAATGAAAATCAGGATCCAATCCCTCCATTGCATGAGTTGCAAGCTCTGCATAATCATGCACTTTCAGATACTGACCTGGAATGATTACGTCAGTATCGATATTGTCTTGAGCATATTTTATAATATTTCCTTTCATTGCAAGTCCCTCGGATCAGTGATTTTTCCAGTAACTGCTGAGGCTGCTGCCACCAATGGAGATGCAAGGTACGTTTGTGATTCTACATGACCCATTCTTCCAGGGAAATTCCTGTTTGTCGTGCTGATGCAGATTTCATCTTTTGCCAATACTCCCATATGTGCTCCGCAACAGGCTCCGCAAGTTGGAGGTCCGACAGTCACGCCCGCATCTAAGAAAATTTTCAACAATCCGTTTTCCATGGCACGCTGATAAATTGAAATTGCTGCAGGCAAGATTTCTGTTCGAATCTTTACTTTTCTACCCTTGAGTATTCTTGCTGCAGCCTCCAAATCCTCGTATTTTGCACCGGTACAAGATCCGATGTAGGACTTGTCCAATTCGACAGATGGCGCTTCCCGAACAACGCATGTATTATCTGGAGAAAATGGTTTTGCAACGGTTGGCTCCATTTCAGAACTTTCAAATTCAAAAATCTTAGAGTATTCAGCGTCGTCATCACCCTTAACCAAATTGATGTTTGTTGCTCCACGATGAGACAAATAATCGACGACTTTTTGATCAGGTTCCACAATTCCGTTCTTTGCTCCAGCTTCAGTTGTCATGTTACACAGCGTCAACCTACTTTCCACAGACATTTCATCAATACCACTACCTCCAAACTGCATCGTTTGATATGCCCCACCATCAGTTCCAATTTCTCCAACAATCTTCAAAATTAGATCCTTTGCCATCACGTGATCAGGTAGTTTTCCATTTATCTTAAAGTAAAAAGTTTCGGGAACCTTAAACCAGATTTGTCCATTTAGTAAGACATAGGCAATGTCTGTATGTCCCAAACCGCAAGCAAAAGCCCCCAAAGCCCCAGTAGTATTTGTGTGAGAATCACCTCCAACATATACATCGCCTGGCATCACCATAGCCTCCTCATGGGAGATGGTATGACAAATTCCATATTGGCCCATCCCATATTTGAAGTGCTTTTCAATTCCATAATTTTTTGTAAAGTTTGATAGCTTTACAATATTTTCAGCAGACACTTTTTCTGCTGAAGGAACAAAGTGATCTTCAGCTACCCAAACTTTTGTAGGATCCCATAATTTGTCAACGGATATTCCTTGTTTCTTTAGTTTATCAAATACCTTAATCACTCCGGGTCCTGAGACATCATGCATCATTACCTTGTCTACTTTAGCGAAAACCACATCATCGGGGGAAACTGAAGATTTTCCGGCACCACGAGCAAGAATCTTCTCGACAATGTTCATAATCAAAAAATTTGTTCATACAGATTAAAAGCTTTTCAGAATCCATTTTTACGGATTTAGAAACAGGACAGGTCACCAATGTAGAAAAAATGGTGCATATAAAGCAGAATTACATTATTTGCAAAACAGATCATCATCAGACACTTTGTACAAATTTTAACACGTGAAAATTTAAAAATACCAATTTCAGAACAGTAAAAAAGCAAAAAATGCTTACAATATTGTGCAATTAACCGTTTTGCCACTCTTGGCAGAAAGAATGAACAAACAGTTTGACGTTTTTCAGGCGTTGTTAAAAACTTTAGAAAAAAATGATTCTGAACTAAATGAAGGAGATGTGTTAGTCATATCAACAAAGTATATCTCAAACTCGCAAGGAAGAATCATAGATCTTGAAAATGTCAGAGCCTCAAAAAAAGGCATTCAGATCTCAAAGGAATTTAGATTGAAACCTGAAATTGCCGAGGTGATAATCAGAGAATCTGACAAAATTTTTGGTGGAATTGGAGGGTTTGTAATTACCTCATCGGATAACATTATGGCACCAAACGCAGGAATAGATAAATCAAATGCAAAAAAGGGCAAAGTCATCTTATACCCAACATGTCCATATCTCATAGCAGAGCAAATTCGAAGAAAGATTTTCTTGGAGTTTTTCATTCATGTAGGGGTAATTCTGGTGGACAGCAGACTGATGCCAGCAAGAATCGGCACGTCAGGAGTTGCAATATCATGTGCAGGGATTGAACCTGTTTTGGACATGAGATCAAAAGATGATCTAGATGGAAATCCGCTAAAGGTTACGTTTCAAGCAGTTGTTGACAATCTTGCAACAATAGCAAATCACAAAATGGGTGAGGGTGCGGAATCAAAACCGTTTGCCATAGTAAGAAATTCTGATGCAGATCTTACCGACAGAAAAATCAGCCCCTCGGAGATGGCCATATCGCCTGACCAGTGTGTATACGTTAGAGGATTGTCAAATTCCATGAAAATAGCAGATTAGCCGGTTCTGCTTTAAATAGAGGGATTTGATGAAAAAAATGATGGAGTATCTCACCACATATCCCAAAACAGTTTCATTCTTTGACGGAATCAAACACAGAATTAACATTGACAGCAAAGATGGAGTTGAGCAACTTCACATCGTGGTAAAAAAGAACTTTGATGAACTGACCAAAATTTTTGCTGCAGAAGGATTTACCAAAGTCAAACTTGAGCATAAACAACCAGATCAAATTGGAAGCGGTTTAAATTTGAAATTGAAAAAGCCGTGGGAAATGCATGTCAGAATGGTTGATCTGAAAAAAGGCCTTATAGGAATTCATGCAGAGGTTGAAGTTTCAAGGGATTACCTGCAACACTTGTTTTCACAAAGAACACCTGTAGTATATGAAGTGGAAGAAATTTTGAAAAAATATCAGGTCGATTACAGCATTTGGCATAACAAGATTAAGAAAAATGTCAAAGCCATTGCAGATAATTATAAGGTAAAACTTGCAACCCCAAGTATCCCTGTGTTTGCATGGAAACCAATGTTGTTCGTAATTGGAACTATTGCGGCGTTTTATGGTTGGAAATATTTTAACACAATCTGGTAAGTCTAGACACCAAGAGTTTCAGCTTTGCTTAATTCTAAAAAGACCTTGTCCCCAACTGAAAGACCCATATCCTTGTACTCGTGCATTTCTAGTTTTAGTTGAGTAACTCCGGATTGCATTCCCATTCCGCCACCCATACCAGACATCATTTTGTTAAGATCCTTCATCATGTCATTCATATTTGAAAATCCCATTACTTTTGGACTTCCAAAGGGAGCGGGTGGATTTTGATTGCCTTCTTTAAGATCCTTAATAGATGACAATGAGACAACCACGTATGGCGCCCCATCAGGTGCTGAATCAATGCTTTTTACTACAAATTCTTTTTTCATATCTAGAATAGTGATGTTCTCCATATAATTTTAATTTTAAGACAAATTTGACCAGATTGCCTAGTTTTGAAGATTTAATTACAATTTTCAAGTTCTCAGTTTATTGTCAGAAAATGTGAAAACAACATTACAATATTACGGGATTTCACCCTGGGAGATTGAAGTACTATACGGATTTCTAAATTCCCATTTCACCATCATTCAGGATGAGATCGAGCAGAATGACGAAAGATTTGTGAGTTTCTTAGACATCAACATTCCTCTTCAGTTTAATGAAGCATTTTTCCAGTGGTTTGGTTTCAAACGCTGGGAAAAGATCAAGGCAGTTTTCAAAGAAATGAAAAGAAGGAGAGGAAGTGGAAATGCCTTAAAAATCAGAATCAATTTTTCAGGAAATCCGAAAATTGTTTTCACCATAGACATTGAAGATAAACAATGGTTTGATAACGCATTGGAAAAAATTGATTTTGTTTTGGAACTATTGCCATATCACTTAGATCCAAAAAAAATTCCATTAGAGATTTCCGAGATAGTATACAAATTTGATTCGGATTCAATTAGGTGGCGTCTCAATACATCTTCATCAGAGAAAAAGAAATACATATTTCTAGAAGATGCATGGAAAGAAATTAGTTAAGAACTTTCCATAATAATTCAAGTTGTGCATCTAATTCACGGTATTTTAATCCCAAGAATTTCAGAGAATCAGCAAGTTTCTTAAATTAACATATTTGTTACAAATAAACCGCGATGGTGCCGCAAATCGTGTCATTATCAAAGGCAAGAATTTTGTAACAACCAAGCATTAAATCAAATTTTTAAAAATTCATGCAGATCAATCGTAGTTCAAAGAAATCTTTGGTGAGGATTTGCGAAATATTCTGTCAGAGTAACCCACATTCAAAAGCAAGAAAATTTTTTACCAGACTTTCTTAAACAATCTTAGATTGGCACATTAATCTATACTTCTAAAGAATCCAAGATCTTTGAGATATCAGTATTTGACTGACCGTTTTTTGTAATATTTTGTTTTGCAGGAGGGTTTTCCAGATAATTTGGAATTTTATCTTTCAGTCTTTCAGTGTAAGGAGAAACGAGTCCATTTTTGTAAAATACGCCTGTAGGTATTTTATTTCCCCATTCCAAGGATTTGATCAGTGCCTGAGACATCTTTTCATTGACTTCAACTTCAGAATTATAATGTACCACAGGTTCAAAACCTTGATCTTCCAGTTTGTAAATTCTAGAATGTCGCTTTTGTGCTTCGTCAACTAGATCAGTTCCAGCATACCAATCCCTAGTATTGAGATCGTTGTATGTAGGACATGGTTGTAAGACATCAAGAAATGAAAGGCCCTTGTGTTGGACTGCTTGAATTATCAAATCTTTCAGATGTCGAACGTCATAAGAATAGCCACGAGCCACAAATGTGAAACCGCTTGCAATGGCCAATCCAATTGGATTAACGTTAGAATTCGTGTTTGGGGAAGGCAATGACTTTGTCTTTTCTCCAAGCTTCAGAGTAGGCGAGGCCTGTCCTTTTGTTAAACCGTATACGCCATTGTCAAAAATTATGTAAGTCATGTCCACATTCCTTCTTCCAGCAGCAACAAAGTGACCGGCACCAATCCCCAATCCGTCACCGTCACCACCAACTGCTACCACAGTCAAGTTTGGATTTGCAATCTTTGCTCCTTGTGCAAATGTCAAAACCCTCCCGTGCAACGTATGAACCCCGTAAGTGTTGATGTAATGAGATGTCTTTCCAGAACATCCAATGCCAGAAAACATTGCAGCCTTGTCTCGCTGTATTCCCATTTCAGCTAATGCCATTTGGACTGCATTGACTATTCCAAAATCCCCACATCCAGGACACCAATCATTATGGACGTCTGTTTTGTAGTCAGCCAGTTTAAGCGCCATGCATTAATACCTCTCTTTTATCTGCCTTTTTCTGAACAATTTTCTTAAGTGAATCATAAACTTCAGTACAAGTCATAGCACGACCACTGTATTTTAAGATGAAGTGATCGATATCGCGTCCCACATTTTGTTTAAATAATTTTCCCAGCTGTCCTGAATAATTGGCTTCAACATCAATTATTATCTTTGCATCTTTTAACAATGAAGCAATATAATCACCAGGGAATGGATGTAGTAATTTTAATTGGATTAGTCCAATAGAGATCCCCTCTTTTTTTAGAAGATCTATTGCATCAAGAACAGGACCTATTGTAGAACCCCACGAGATTATTGAATATTCCTCAACACCAAAGGACACAGCTTGTTCGATATCAGGAATATTTTTTAGAATTAGATCTAAACGAGACATTCTCTTGTCCATCATCTTTACGCGTAAAATCGGGTCTTCAGAGATATGGCCAGTTTCATCAGACTCGTCACCAGTATTCCAAAATATACCGTTATCCATTCCTAATCTAGATCTAGGAGACACTCCATCGTCTGTAAACTCAAATCGCCTGTAATCATCATCCACTTTATCCAATAGCTTGCCTCGATTGATTGAGATTTTTTGAGAGTCAAATCTCTTGCAGGTAAGTACTGAGCTTGCATGGAACTTGTCCATCATGTGAATTACTGGAACCTGAAAAACGTCTGCATAGTTAAAACAGTTACCAGTATCATAGAAGCTTTCTTCAATTTCACCTGAGGCATAAACGATTTTTGGAAAGTCTCCATGTCCCGCATGTACCGAAAAAAGCAGATCATCCTGGCCGTGTCTTGTCGGAAGACCCGTAGATGGTCCGCTTCTCTGATAGTTGGTAATAACAACGGGTACTTCATTCATTCCAGCCCAGCCTAACATTTCAGTCATCAAGGCAAACCCAGGACCGGATGTACATGTCGAAGAACGTGTTCCGGTCAATGCGCCACCAATAGTCATCCCCATTGCACAAATTTCATCCTCCGTCTGAATTACAGCAACGGATCCTGGCCGTTCATCAATGACTTCAAGGAGTTCATTTGTTTCAAGGAAAACGGATTCATCAGAGGCAGGAGTGATTGGATAGTAGGGTTGAAACCTACAGCCGCATGCAATTTTTCCCAAGGCAGTTCCTTGAAACCCTTGGACCAAAATTGTTTCAGGTTCTTTTTCTGTCCTAGGCAATGCATGATTAAAGATCTCAAATTTTGCAGTTGCATAGTTATATGAATAATTTGCAGTTTGTTGATTGATTTTAGCGACCTCGGGCTTTTTTGAAAATATAGATCCTATTGTTTTTTGCAACGTGTCAGGAGGCATCTTAACTAGTCCTAAAGACAAGGATACGCCGATCACATTAAACATCCTGACCAATCCCTTTAGACGAGGATTCTCTGTTTCTTCTGAAAGAGCTTCAAGAATTGATTTGAAAGATACTGGAAATAGCTTGACACCATTCTCTTTTGCAATATCCAAAACACCTGTAATTGAAAATGGTTTGTTTTTTAATTCCAGCTCTTTGTACAGTCTTTCTTTGAATGGAGCGTCAAGCGTACGTACAGAATCAATTTTTGTATCATCCAGATCAGAGTCATAAATTATTCCTCCGCCAGACATAACCTCCCCATAATGACGAAAAAGAGTCTCAGCGTCAAATGACGTCATTAACGTGACATCATTTACGTTTGAATGAATTTTCTTATTTGCAACTCTAACCGTGAAATAGCTGTGCTCACCCTTGATGTTAGAATAAAATTCTCTTTTGCCAAATACCTGATAGCCCATTTCTGCACAAACCTTTGAGAATACGTTAGCACCTGACTCAACTCCACTGCCTTGTGGACCTCCTATTAGCCAAGTGAAATCAACAGAACTCATAAGCAATCAACAGTTTCTTGAATGTTAATAATGTGATGGTTCATTTCTCCTAACCACCAGTAGCTGCATCAAACAAGGCACATTCACATTTGTCACGCTCACCACAATATGGACATACACAACCGCATTTTTCAATGGAATTCCTGCATTCCACACAAATGGCAAATTCTTCTTCGTCTTGAGTTTCAGCAGACATGAAGAATTTACAAAGAAATCGTATAAATGGTTTGAGACAAATCGTAAGAGGGATGAAAAAGAAAGTGTTCCTTACAAGGACTTTGCATGATTTTGCACTAGAAGAATTAAGAAAAAAATACCAGGTTGAAGTTCATTCTGGAAAAATTCCCATTCCTCAGATTAAGTTACAATCAAAGATCAAAGAAATTGACGGGCTCATATGTTTTCCATACGACGAAATCAACAAGAAAGCAATTGAATCTGCCAAAAATCTCAAAGTGATAAGTACCTATAGCGTAGGTTTTGATCATATAGACACAGAATATGCTAAAAAAAAGAAAATACGTGTAGGATACACTCCAGAAGTATTAACTGATGCTACAGCTAATTTGGCATTCTCATTGCTACTTGACATTTCAAGAAGAGTTTCTGAAGGAGATAGGATCATTCGAGATGGAAAATGGAAAGAAGTCTATGGTGCGTTTGATTATGTAGGAGTTGACCTTAAGGATAAGACGATTGGAATTTTAGGTTTAGGCAGGATTGGAGAAACGCTTGCCAAGAGAGCAAAGGCATTTGATATGAAAATTACATATCACAACAGAAAGCGTGTTTCAAAAACTAAAGAAAAAATGCTGAATGCAAAATATGTGTCATTTGAAGAATTGGTTTCGCAAAGCGACTTTATTTCCATTCACGTGCCCCATAACGAAGAGACAAACAAGTTGTTTGGGATGAAAGTTTTAAAAAAAATGAAAAAATCAGCGTATTTGATCAATACGTCAAGGGGGAAAGTGATCAACGAAGAGGATCTCGCTACAGCTTTAAAGAAAAAAATGATCTCCGGGGCAGGGTTAGACGTGTTTGAGACAGAACCAATCAGAAAAAATCACCCACTAGTCAAATTGCCAAACGTGGTACTGGCACCGCACATAGGGAGCTCCACAGAAGAGACAAGGATCAAAATGGCGCAAATTACCGTAAGAAATTTGAATCTTGGAATGAATAGCAAAAAACCGGTCTATTCAGTAGGATATTAATTCCCACGCGTAGTCCACGAACCCATAAAATGTGCAGTTTTTATATCTAAATAATAAACTTAAGTCGGAATGAAAAAATTCAAACATACTAACGAAGAATTAGAATTAGCTAAACTACAATCTGAAAAAGAGAAGAAAGAGAAAAAGTCTGAAGAATAATATTTTTCTCCTTATCTTTTTCAGATAGGGTTTTTTTTAAAATTGAATTTTGGAACCGTATTTTTGGTTCAGTTGATCATAATCCATCTTTCTAGAAGAAATCAATTTTTTGTCTTCATCATATATTTTTGTAAAAAATGTAGCAAGAATACGGTCATCGTTTTCATCATGAAATCTTATACTAAAACTTATACGGTCAGGTTTTTGATCTTGAACGAATTCTGCAGATCGGATTAATGCCGAATTAATATGCATGTGTGCCGGACCGTCATTGTCGCCGATAGTTATCCACTTTTCTTTTTGTCGGATACTCATGGAATCACTTCTGATCTCACTTATAGCCGCACCATTTTTTACGATAAGCAAGACATCGTTAATCTTGACCAAATCGGACAATATTTCAAAAAGCAATAAAGATAGTTAAAATCAAAAATATTTCAATTTTTTGGATGAGTCATATCAATTTGTACAAAATCATCTACATCCCCATGAACGCAATCAGTTCCAACTGCTTTTACAGGTGAAAAACTAACATTTCCATCTTGCATTTTACCCTCATTTTGTAAAATTCCAATTTTTCCAGATACAATATGCTTATGTTTTTGACATGTCAATCCCACCATGTATTCGTCATTGCCCGAAACAACAGATACAATAAATTCAGGAGGGTTTACACACTGCCTGCCTTCTTCAGTTACAGAACACTTGTCAGGCAACATGCTTAGAGTTGAAATTTTATCAGATATTAATCTTGATTGTGACAAATGTAATTTATTATCAACCAAGATGAATTAAGATTGAAACCATTTGGCACACAATTTTGACATTGTAATTATTGGAGGAGGCATACTTGGAACTTCAATCTCATATTTTCTGTCATTTCTAAACAAGTCAAGAAAGATAGCAGTAGTGGAGCAAGCTGATAACGTTGCATTTCATACAAGTGGAAGAAACACGGGAAAAGTCCATGCACCATACCTGTACAATCCTGAAAAGAAAAAATTGTTTGCAAAAGCTGCATTTCACGGTTATGAGATGTGGGAAAAGTATGTAAAACTAAGGAACTTGCCATTTAAAAAAGACGGAGTGATCGAAGTTGCATTAGATCAAAAAGGTATCAGAGTGCTTGAGAAATATCTTAGATGGGGAAAACAAAATGGTCTAAGTGACAGCGACATCAAATTGATGAGCAGTGAAGAATTAAAGAAGATAGAACCTAAAATAAAATGTCAAGCTGCCCTGTACGTTTCCAGAGACGCCTCAACGAATTATTTTACACTCACCAATTCTATAATGAAGGACAGCAAAGAAAATGGTACAAATTTTCTGTTAAGTTCCAGAGTGAGCAAAATCAAAAAAGAAAAGGACATGTGGACCATCACATTAAACAACGACCGTGAGATTTATGCAAAATATCTGATCAATGCGGCAGGAGGTGAATCCATAGACATTGCTCATGAAATAGGAGTTGTAAAAAACCTCACGGACGTACACTTTAGAGGAGAATATTGGAAAGTCCCAAAAAAATACGCCAACTTGACAAAAACTAGCATATATTCAGTACCTGAATTTCCAGATTATCCGTTTTTAGATCCACATTGGATCATAAGAGTAGACGGAAGCTGTGAGGTTGGACCAAACGCGGTTCCCGTGTTTAGTCCGTATGGATACAGCAAATCAGAAAACATCAAAGAATTCTTGCCAAAGATGTTAGAAATGCTAGGTTCGGGAGCAAGAAAGACAATTCTGGATAGACAGTTTCAAGAGCTAGCAATAAATGAAATACATTCATCGATGTCAAAATCAGCAATGATCAACAGAGTGAAGAAATTCTTGCCAAGTATTGATGCAGACAAAATCACCGAAAGGGGGACAGCCGGAATAAGATCATCAATCATAGATGAGAATGGAAAATTCGTACCAGACGTAATTTTAGAAAATGAAGAAATGTCATTCCATATTTTGAATTATAATTCACCAGGAGCTACAGGAGCATTGCCTTTTTCAGCACATATTGTAAACCACCTAAACAAAGAAGGACTACTAGATATGGAAGAACTAGATACCCAATGTGGTCCATGGAAATTTACAGAAATCATAGAGAAATTGCAACAATGATACATTTACACTAGACAACGAGACAAAAATGAATCCAACTTAGATTAGCATCAAAAATCAGATCCAAAATAATACGGAATCAAATGAAATTATTTTATTTTGTATCTAAGCAAAGCCATAACAGAATTATTGATTTTTAATCGCTCAATGATCTTTGGAGAAGACGTGAATTCAATTTTGCTTGAAGTGTTTTCTGCAATCTCAAGCATCTTCATGATATTTTTGAATTTGGAATTAGTATGATAGCTTGCAGAAACAATTAGCGTATCTACAGCTCCAATTTCCAATGCCTTGTAAATAACATCATTTCTTTTAGCCGTTAATCCAGTCTTGAATAGCTTATCATACGTTTCAATTAATTCTTCAACGTATTTTCTTCTATACAGATACAAATGATGAATTATTTTTTTGTGAATATCTTGGACGGAAGTTAAAAAGGACAAATCTTCCACAAATCTACATTTTTTCATCAATTCTGAATTGAGTTCATCGTAGAATTCTGTTTTTGCTTGGCCAGTTCCACCCAAGAGTATAAGCTCAGAATTCGAATCCATGGCCCTTGCTTTATTAGCTATTTTCTTAAAGAAAACATGAATTTTGGTTTGCCTTGCTCGTAAAAATCTCCCTTGACTTTGTCCTCCTTTCTTGTGTCTTCCTTGTAAATCAATTCGAAGTTTTGATTCTTGTGTAACTTGATTTCCATGAAATTTCTGTATTCTTGCAGATTTTTGATCAAGCGTAATTAGCAATACATCATAGTTAATTTTGAGCACATCCTGAAATGGCTTGATGTATGGTTTTTTACTTTTCATGTAGAGGTAAGGTAATTTTTTTGAAGTTCCAATTTCCTTAATACTCACCTTTCCATTTTCCATCCAACCAAAAATGCAGAGTGTCTGACTAAATTTGCCAGCAGATGGGGGATTATCTTTAAGATCAATTATTCTTTTTTCAATTTTTGATTCTATTTTTTCAAAAGATTCACTTCTTTTGTTTTCGCGTAACAAAGAAATCATATCCTTACCTTTTCCATATGGATAATAGACAGATACACATGGAGAATTAACCTGTTTCATTTTAAAGAGGAATTGGTTCAAAGACAGCCATTCAGAAGGACTGACCTCAGACGATTCCAAACTATCTTTCATATGTTTTGTTTCTTTCTTTCGTAAAAAAACTAATGCATTCAGTAAAAGGGATTTGCGACATTGACTCAAATTTTAAAAAAAAGCGCCGGGAGGGAGATTTGAACTCCCGTTCCCTTGCGAGAACGCGCTTTATGGTTAATAATTTCCAGGCGCGCGCCCTACCAGGCTAGGCGACCCCGGCACAAGTCTCACGACAAAAGTAGTCAGTAAAATGTGATTATATATTGTGTTATTATGAAATTGAAAAACTACTTCCAAATTGCCACGGTGATAGAATTATCCACATTGTTTTCCAGTTCATCCATTCCTTTTGCAGATATCTTATAGAGACCTTCTAATGCAACATCACCGTCATTTTTAATTTGATCCCATGAGAAACTAATTTCATCACCAGGTTCTAAACTTGACATTACCTGTACAGTGGTAGGAGCATACATCAAAATTCCAGACAGTCCAGTTATCCTAAGACCATAAGAGTCATCAGAAAAAGTCAATGATGTGGTGCCTGAATTTACAATTCTAATGTTTATCTCTTCACCTTTTTTAAAATCAGATTTTTCAGTGACTAAAGAAACTGAAGAACCTTCGACAAAAACTAGCTGACTGTTACTTTTTACATCAATTAGATATACACCGAAAAGAAATCCTGCAATCACTCCAACCCCAATGAACAATACCAGACTTTTTGCTAACAATTATTTTGAAACAATTTCTTGATTCTTTAATCCTTTGGAGAAGCGGGACTTGTTCTCCATTTTTTTGGATAAGTGTTTGGAGCCATAATGAGTCTCTTTGTTTCAAAAGCATATCCTTTGACAGCATCACGAATCTCTTCTTCAGACATTGTTGACTCAGCCAACGCTACTGCCTCTCCTTTTTGGGTATAAACTCCAACAATGTCACCTTTTTTGAGATTTGGTGATATTTTCAATATTCCGGGAATTGCAAGCTGTGCACCGTGACATAACGCATCAACTGCAGAATCACGAATGATTACTGATTTTAGCTCACTTAGAGCAGATTCAACGGGCTTGATCATTTTCATCAGTTTGGTGTCATCTTTTTTTTCTTCCCATAATGCAAACGCATCAGCAAGTTCGTGTAAAGTTACCAACCCATCTTTTTCATAGAACTGATCAACTCTAGTTCTCCTTAGCTCAACCATGGTTGCACCGGGGCCAAGGACTTCACCGATATCATAGTATAATTTTCTTACATAGGTTCCAGATTCACACAGGATTCGAGTCAAGAGCAATCTTTCTTTTTGCTCAAGCACTTCAAACTCATAGATGGTTCGGGTTCGGGTTTGCCTTACAACGGCTGAACGCTGAGGGGGTTTTTGAAAAATTTCACCCTTAAACATTTCAACAATTTCATTGAGTTTTTCCTTAGAAGGAAGAGAATGGACTCGCCCTAATGCATGATATTCTTTTGGACCGTAAAGCAAAACGCCCAAAGCCTTTGTTGCCTCACCCAATCCCAGAGGCAGCACACCTGAAACTTGTGGATCCAATGTTCCACTGTGGCCGATTTTTGGAAGTTTCAAAAGACGTTTTGTCCAAGCTACAGTTTCATGACTTGTAGGACCCGGAGGCTTATCCAGAAGAATTATCCCATAATTGAGTATCTGTTCAACTGTCCTTTTATCATAATAGGTTCCGTATGCATCATCAGTGATATCCTGATCAATCTCAATCAAATTTTCAAGCTGTTTTAGAGTCATAGTAACTTTCTCACAGTCTCTTTTGTAACATCGATTACCTGTTGTGCTGAAAGATTATCCGTACTGATGATCAAGTCAAACACAGACTTGTCATCGCCAAAATCAAAATCATAAAGTTTTTTGTACAATGCTTTATTCTTATCAAATCTTTCTTGGGTGATTTTGTATGCATCTTCAGAACTCATGTTATCCCTAGATTGCATTCTATTTGTGCTACTTTCATGAGAACCCTCAAGCCAAATTCGAATTCCGTCTTTGATCAACCAGGGTAATGTGTAACTAGTGATCACCATTCCCCCTTGATCAAACAAAGCAGATAATTTTTTATCGAGTTTTTTGTCAAACTCAGGATTTTGCTCACGCTGATTTAAGAATTTCATCCCTTCTTTTGTATCCCACCAATCATCGCCTCTAGAATCAAAGCCCTGATCACTAGCCATTTCCTTGAGCACGTCTCCACCACTGAGATACTGTAATTGAAATTCTTCTGCCAATCCTTTGGCAACAGTTGTTTTACCTACTGCAGGAGGACCAGAGATAACAATTGATTTTGTCAACCTAGATCCATTGACGTTTTTGTAAGTCTCATGATAATGCCACTAAATGCAATGGATGAAAGGAAGTACCAGGCCCATAGATATAACGCGTTTTCTTTGCCAAAGCAAACATGTCCTTCCTCCACAGCTTGTGCCGCAGAACATGTTAATTGGAACATTTCTCCAGGAATTACATTTAGTGGGATTGGAGATATAGCTACCGTATAAGCAAACAATTGTGGCAATACAAGATAAAATATCAGGATCAAAGGAACAAAGGTAATCATCATAGGTCGCATATTCATCTGCATCATTTCCATGGACATCTTGTTCATGTATGATGATTTTTTGCTCAGTTCAGCAATCTTGGCTTGATCTTTAGATCTCATTGCAGCCATTCTTTCTTTTTGCCATCCTCTAGTTTCTTTCATAATACGTTTTAGTTTCACTTGATCAACCATCTTCTTTCTAACTGCGGAATTGAAAATATTTAGCAGAATTCCAAATCCAGATACAGTAAACATTGAAAGGATTAATCCTTTAACTATAGGATCATCACTTCCCAAGGCCATTCTCTGTCCGCTAAGAAACTCAAATTGTAGAGGTATAGAATCAATGAAGAGTAGAATAAAATTAAAATCCATTTTTTACAGCCCTATCGCACTAATGATTTTGGCAGCCGCTTCTTCAACCTTTCCCTCATGATTCAAAACATGTCTGACAGGGGCACCGGTGATCACAGCACACGCAGAAATCATGCCTGATTGAACATCTAATTCTTTTTTAATGTTAGCAAGGGTAATTTTATCCCTGTTTCTAGTATCATCCTTCATTCTCCTGTTATAGATCTCTTCAGGTTTTGCCGAAACTGAGACAAAGTTTGTAGGTTTGATTATTTTTAGAACGTGTTCGGGTAATCCTGGATAATATCCTTCTGGGGAATTGATAAAGGCGTGAGTGTCAATGATTATGATTTCTTCATCATGCGCAGTGATTTTTTCAGCAGCAATTTTTTGAAAATACTGCTGTTCTGATACAGGCAGCTTTCTAAGCTGATCCCTGTCTGTAAGGCCATTTTCTTTTGCAACCTCAAACATCAAGGTTCCATAACTAATCATGCAGACATTTCTTTCATGGTTCTTTAGAATTTCAACCATTTCTGACAATAGCGTGGTTTTTCCAACACCTGGAATTCCCACCATTACGATTTTTTTACTTTCTGCCAAGCATAGCACCCAAACGCGGCATTACGACTTCGACTTGTTCCCTAACCAATTGCGTGTAGTAATTAATCAGAATATCAACCATTAGTAAAATTCCAATTCCGGAACCAAAGACACCTAGGACATCAGATACTCCTGCTAAAAGACCCAATATCATGGAGCCGATAATTGTGACTGACGGAATGTACTTGTTTAGTAATGCCTCAACAGGTTTGTTTGATCTTCTAAATCCAGGAATCTGTACATCTGCATCAAGTAAATTCTGTGCCGCACTCTTTGGAGATAAACCACCTAGCTCTACCCAAAGTCTTCCAAACACGACAACGATTCCAATCATGAACAAGATATAGCCAACTGCACGCATAGGATCTAAAGCCGCAACATCCAAACCTCGAGGAGGAGTGATATAGTAAATGATACCTCCAATCGGAGTCGAAGGACTTGTAGGATCAAATTGTGCCACAAAGTTCATGAAGAAATTATTGTTACGCGGATTCATGTTTGCCCACAACATTTGGAAAATGAAGACAGCGTTTGCAGTCAATGCAGAAGCCAAGATAACAGGAATGTTTGAAACATACATCAATTTGATAGGATAAACAGCAGAGAAGCCCCTGTATTTTGTTGAGACAATTGGAATTTCAATTTTCATACCTTGTGTGAATACAAGTATTAACAGTATACCGCCAGTAAGACACAATCCAAAGATACTCGGAAGCGAATTCGAACGGAACAGAATTTGTGAAATATCACCAGCCATTACAGATTGAACGATATATGGAATAATTCCAATTGTTCCCCCATCCCCTGCAGGCAAGGGACTGAACATACTCCAAAGAATCTGCTGAGCAACACCAGCCATAATGAACAAACTGATTCCGCTGCCCAGGCCCCATCCCTTCTGTATTAGTTCATCCAAAAACATGATAATGATTGACGCCGCCATCAGCTGACCAATCAGCACATACAAGACATAAGGTTCAGCGACACCAGGACCATAAACTGCCGTGGCATATACAATGGACTCAGCAACGATTACAACGTAAGTTACTAGCTTAGTAGCTGTTTGAAAAATTCCACGTTCTTCAGGCTTCTTAAAATCAAATTTAAGAATGTCTGAACCTCTCAATAATTGCATCAGGAGTCCAGCTGTGACTATAGGCCCTATACCCAATTCTACCAACGTACCTTGTTGTGATGCAAAAATTACTCTAGCAAATGCAAGAAAGTCAAATGCAGGTGCACTGGCTCCAAATAACGGAGTTTGACCCATAATCATATAGACTAGTAATGCAATGCCACACCACAGCAATCTTACCTGAAGAGAAATTTTCTTTTTGGGCTTTGGAACCTGAGGAAGATAAGGTTCAGCCTTAAAAACAACTTTTCGAATAATAGCAGTAATGCTACCTTCAGCCATTATCAGATAACACCTCTCCACCAACAGCTTTTAGTTTCTCTTCTGCAGAGGCTGTAAATCGAGGGACTTTAACGGAATATGTGTTAGTGAGTTTTCCGCCGCCAAGGAGTTTTTCATATCCAGCGCTTTCAAGATCAACAATTTTTTTCCCTCCTTCTTCTTTACCAAACTTAGTAAACAAGTCGTCTAGATCACGTACACTGGTCCATTTTTTTGTAACATTTGGGTGAGGTGGTTTAGTAGAATCATGACCATAGTGATCTGGGTCCTCTTTTAACAAAGTACTGTAATGATGTTTCATCATTCCGGTAATTCCTAAACCACCTTTATGACCACTTGCGCGATGTTGACCCACTTGTCCCCACCCCATGTGTCTTCCACCTCTAAGTCGTCGGGTTTTTCGTAATCTAGTTGCCATGTTAAATCATTCTCCTTACTATAGTGTCAAGCTCTTTGTTTAGCCCAAGCATTCCTTTCTGACCGTATAACTTCTTTGTACTTCTTTTGAATCCATGAACTGGAGGTGCCAAAGCAAACCAAGGCTTTAGAGGTTTTAGTTTCGACAATGTAGCCTTGCCTTCAGCCAAAGCCGTTCCTAATTCTTCAGCACTTGCAAATCCAAGTTCTTTTAGATCATCAACAGTGACTTTTTGATATCCCCCCTTTCTTGCCTTCTTATCTACCAATTCTGTTGCCAATGAAGCATCTATTTCAATCCATGAAACGTAGTGTTGGACCTTTTTCAACATCCCCAGAGTGTTATCTTTGGCTGGCAAAATTGTCGCACGATATTTTTTATCTAGTTTCAATAAAGTCATGGTAGTTGTTGCCCAGTAAGGACAATCAGCCTGACCCTTTATTCTAACAACAAGATATGCATTTACCATAATTTATCAACCCTGACTGAATGTCTGTCTAAGACAATCCAATATTGCTTTTGAAGTCGAATTCATTGTAGGAGTAGAACCTTTTGCAGTAGTCCATGCATCCTTAAGACCAGCCAATTCCAATAATCGTTTAATTTTACCGCCTGCAACAAGACCTAATCCGCGAGGACCAGGAATAATTTCAATTGTAACACTTCCCCCCTTGCCCTTAACCTTGAATGGGACAGAATGTTTTTGGGTACATCTGCATTCCCAACTTCCACAGCCCATTTTAATTGGATTCACGTTAAGAAAGGCCTGACTAGTTGCCTTTTCAATAGCAATTCTCATCTGTTTTGACTTTCCCTGACCTATTCCCAAGTAGCCATTTTCGTTTCCTGCAGCAACAATTGCTTTAAACCTGGTAGATTGACCATTTGATGTCATTTTTTGAATTATACCCACATCCACAACCTCACTCTTCAAATCTGGTAACAATTTCTTTATGATTCCAGCTTCCTGAATTCTCAATCCAGATTCAATAATTTCCTCAAGAGAGGTAATTTCTCCAGACGCAACCTTTTGTCCTAAGATAGTTTTTGGAATCCAAACTTCTTCTTCTGGCTCTCTTCGAGGTCTTCTTGGACGCGCATTTGCTGCTCCTCCAGGTGGACCACGGCCATATACAGGTGGACCTCTTCCACGGCCACCTTGTCCTGGTTTAGATTGTGATACCTGACTCATATCTACTTGACCTCACTATCAATTGATGATTTTATTTTAGAAACTTCATTTTTAACAGTAAGATGTTCGCCATTGATTCTTTCATCAGCTGGAAATGTTTTTTCATCAGCTGGAACCTCAACACCAGCATCAATAATTCCTTTTAGAGCTGCTGCCATTCTTTGAGTATATCTTCTAGTACCAGTATACATGATTGCACCTTTCGCACCCTTTACAAGGGCTTTCTTGCCAGCCAAATATCCTGTGAGATACGCTGCAGGTACACTTTTTCTGGAACCCTTCCATCCTTTTTCAAGAAGATATCTAGAATGTGCGGATGCAACAACTCTGTCACCAGTCATTCCAGGTGTGAGGATTTGGACTTGAGTATTTTGATTAGTTATATTTACAGTGATGAAGTCACGCTTACCTGTCAACATGGTTCCACGTTTCTTATAGTTGGTTTTTTCTTCCCTTAATCTTCGCAATATTTTTGAATAAGCCATCTATAGAAACCGAGTTTGAATCTGCTCTTATATACGTTAAGCGTAAATCAGAGCAGCAAGTAAAGCCTTTTGAGCATGTAACCGATTTTCTGCCTCATCCCAAATCACAGATTGAGATCCATCAATAACTGATGAAGTCACTTCTTGATCCCTCTTAGCTGGAAGACAATGCAAAAAGATCGCATTTTTCTTTGCGTTACTCATTAATTTTGAATTTACTTGATACTTAGGAAGAAACTTTTTCATTCTTTTTGGATCATCGTTATGAATTGAAGAATAAGTGTCAGTTACAACCACATCTGCATTTTTAGTCGCAATAAATGGATCGGTAGTCAATTCAATGTTGGTCAATTTTTTGGATTCATTGACAACCGTCTTTTCGGGTTCAAATCCTTGGGGGGTTGCAATAGACATATCAATTCCAGACAATGCAGCACCATAAATCATAGAATTACACACGTTATTTCCGTCCCCTATCCATGCAATTTTAATCCCTTTGAGTTTCTTTTTCTTTTCTTTAATTGTCATGAAGTCAGCTAAAATCTGACAAGGATGAAAAGAATCAGATAGTCCGTTAATTACAGGAACACTTGCGTGTTCAGATAATTTTTCCAACAATTCATGTTCGTAAACGCGTGCCATGATACAATCAGAATATCGTGAAAGAGTTTTCGCAGTGTCTTCAACGGATTCACCACGAGATAGTTGCATGTCGTTGGATGACAAATTAATTGCATGGCCTCCCAATTGAAGCATTCCAATTTCAAAGCTTACACGTGTTCTAGTAGATGGTTTTTGAAAAATCATCGTCAATGTTTTATTTTTTAAAATTGGTTTGTTTCCATTTTTTTTGAGTTCTTTTTTTAGTTTTATGGAAGAATCAATTAGTCCTAAAAATTCTTTTGAAGACAATTCTGCTAAAGTAAGTACATCTTTGGTTTTGAGTTTCATTTTCTTAAGAATCCAAATAGTCCTCGTTTCTTTTTAGGTTTTTCTTCTTTATCATGCTTTGGCACATCATCAGGTTTAGGTTCAGGTTTGATATCATTATCCTTTTCAACATGAATAATTTCAGATTTTGGTCTGTCATTTTTAATCCAATTACGAATTTTGTTTCCAAGTTTAATTGCCTCATCGTCATTTTCAGGAGGAGGAATATCAAATAGATCTGAATAAATTGCAATATCATCATCGCTAATGCCATCAAAAGGATCATCAGAAGAAGATTTCAGTGTTGGCTCTGGTTCTGGCGTTGGCTCTGGTTCTGGCGTTGGCTCTGGTTCTGGCTCTGGCGTTGGCTCTGGTTCTGGCTCTGGCGTTGGCTCTGGTTCTGGCGTTGGCTCTGGTTCTGGCGTTGGCGTTGGCTCTGGTTCTGGCGTTGGCTCTGGTTCTGGCGTTGGCTCTGGTTCTGGCGTTGGCTCTGGTTCTGGCGTTGGCTCTGGTTCTGGCGTTGGCTCTGGTTCTGGCGTTGGCTCTGGTTCTGGCGTTGGCTCTGGTTCTGGCGTTGGCTCTGGTTCTGGTTCTGGCGTTGGCTCTGGTTCTGGCGTTGGCTCTGGTTCTGGCGTTGGCTCTGGTTCTGGCGTTGGCTCTACAATCCTCTGAAGTTCAACATCATCCAAGGATCCAAAAACGGTTTCCAAGAAAATATCTTTATCAAAAGGAATTAGGTCAGGATATTCTTGTCCAACTCCGACAAAAATTATAGGTGTAGATGTAACCTTTACAATAGATAAAGCAGCTCCTCCCCTTGCATCTGCATCACTTTTAGTTAAAATTGAACCATTGAATTTTACATGTTCATAGAATTCACGTGCCTGATTCACAGTATCATTTCCAGATAGAGAATCCCCCACAAAAATTTTCATGTCAGGATTTACGACTTTAGTAATTTTACCAATTTGCTCCATTAAATTTTTACTTGTTTGCATTCTTCCTGCTGTATCAATTAATACACAGTCAGTTTTGTGGGATTTTGCATATAAAACCGCATCTCTTGCAACAGCAGCAGGATCTGACTCATAATTCTGAGCAACAAGTTTCAAATTGAGACGATTTGCATGTTCACGCAATTGCTCAATTGCACCAGCTCTAAAAGTGTCAGCAGCTGCAATAACTACAGAATATTTTGCCTGCTGTAACATATATGCAACTTTGGCCAAAGAAGTAGTTTTTCCAGTACCGTTAATTCCCACAAATAGAATTAGAAAAGGTTGTCCTTGTTTCTTTTTTTCATTTATTTTTTCTAAGAGATCAATTTTCTCCACAGTATCAAACATTGCAGAGACGTTTGAAATCAAACTGTCTTTTACAAATTTTTCAATTTCATTCCGATCAACTTTTGAACCAATTAATTTTTCTTTTAAATCAGATTTAATGGAATCAATTACTTCGATGGCAACATCAGATTCCAATAGAGCAATTTCCAATTCAAAAAGAATATCTTCAATATCCTTTTCATTAAGTTCTTTTTCACTAAGACTTTTCGCTGCATTTGAAAATGCATTACGAAGTTTATCAAACATGTACTATCACGAATTTGGAGGAGATGCAGATTGCATTAGTTGGTTGATTTGTGCTTTGCCTTGCTCTAATCTTCCTGCAGCATCCTGTTTTTTTGCAGCAGTGTCTTGTAAAGCAATCTCAACTTCTTTTATTCTTGCTTCAAGGTAGTTAATTGCAGAGGGGAAATCTTTTTCGACTGCAATTCCAGCACCGATATTAATTACAATCTTAGCATTAGCCGAAATTTTTGTTGGGATGTATGTACCCATTCCAATCTGAACAAGAGTTTCCGACACAGGTTTCTGACCAAGAGATTTTATAGATTCGATGGAAGCAGTTGCCTCTCTCAGGATATTTAGAAAAGTTCCTTCCCTTTGAGATAAATCAGAAAAATATGTTTCAAGCATTTGCATTTGTTGCATTAATTGCTCGGCTTGGGCCTCACTCATTTACAACAAATACTTTCCAGATGGTTATAAATTCATTCATAGATTTAGAAAAAAATTAGAAATGAACAAAAAAAGGAATATAAAAAAATAGAAATTAGAAATTTATTTTGCTTTAGAGAATCTAGATTCTACTTCATCCCAATTAACTACATTCCACCATGCCTCTATGTAGACAGGTCTTTTGTTCTGGTAGTTGAGATAGTATGCATGTTCCCATACATCACAGCCTAACAAGGGCACTAGTCCTTCAGTTCTAGGACTGGTTTGGTTTGGCATTGATTTGTATTCAACCTTTCCAGAAGAAGGATTGTATACCAACCACCCCCAACCACTGCCTTGAATTACAGCTGTAGTGGATGAAAATTTCTCTTTAAAGTCAGAAAAGCTTCCAAAGGAATCATTGATTGCATCTGCAATGGATCCTCCAGGTTCTCCGCCTCCATTTGGTTTCATGTTGTTCCAAAATAGCCTATGGTTATCATAACCACCACCATTGAAATTAATTGCGCCTCTTTTGTCGTCTGGTACCAATTTAATATCAGACAATATGTCAACGATATCTTTTGATTGAATATCAGGTGAGCATGTTTCTAGAGCTGCATTCAATTTGTCTGTGTATGTTTGATGATGTTTTGTATGATGAATCTCCATTGTTTTTGCATCAATATGAGGTTCCAATGCATCATAAGCATATGGCATTTCAGGAAGAGTGTATTTTCCCATAAGAGACTTTCAAGATTTATTCAATTTATTGCTTTAGTAAGCAATTCATTTTTACTTGTTAGACAAGAGAAAATATTTGTGAAAATAACAACAATTTTTTCATTATCTATGATGATTTTTGGAATTTTTGTTGTTTCTCAACTAATGCAACATGAAAATGAAATTCATACTTATTTGCAAAGAAGTGTCCCATATGTTGGAACAGATGTTCCCAGATCAGAAGGTATTGACGGAACCGGGATCAGAGTAGCAATAATAGATACAGGTGTGGATTTCAATCATCCAGATTTGTTTGGATGGGGCAATGACGGAAAAGTTGTAGGAGGATACAATTTCTTACGTGAAGACCAACCTCCCATGGATACAAATGGTCACGGGACTCAAGTTGCAGGAGTAATTGCAGCCGACGGAGAGATCACAGGCATTGCGCCCAAAGCAAAAATTCTTGCTTACAAAGTTTCAGAAGATGGAGAAGGAGTTTCATCAGAACTTATCATCAGAGCAATTGAAAAAGCGATAGAGGATGAAGCAGACATAATCAACATCAGCTTAGGAGTTAACAAAACAAATTCAAAAATTGATCATGCAGTTAATCAGGCATTAGAAAAAGAAATTTTTGTCGTCACTGCATCTGGAAATGATGGTCCAGAATTAAAAACAATTGGCAGCCCAGGAAGGAATTTTGGTTCAGTTACAGTAGGTGCAACATACAACAATCTAACTTCAAGTCTTGTTGCAACATTAGAAGTGGATGAAAAACCATATACAGTGATACCGATGGTAGGTTCTTCAAAACTAGAAGAACCAGTTTCAGGAAACATAATTTTTGGAGGTTATGGAAAAATTGAAGAACTTGAAAAAATTGACGTAGAAGATTCGATACTAATTGTTGAAAGAGGTAGCAATATAGATGGGGAACTGTTATATTTTTCAGTAAAAGAAAAAAACGCCGCAAACGCCGGAGCAAAAGCACTAATCATTTACAATAACTTGCAGGGAATGTTCTTGGGAGAGTTGACTCATGAGTTTATGGAATTAGGTTACATCCCACAAATCCCAGTAGTGTCAATGGATAGAGAAGAAGGACTTGGAATTATAGAATCAATCAAAAAGGACTCTCAAGCAAATTTGCATCTATTTTACAATCCAGACTTTATAACGCATTTTAGTTCACGAGGGCCAGTTTCTCCATTTTATATTAAACCTGACATTGTGGCTCCTGGTGCATACATCAATACTACACAAAATAATGCGGGATACAACTTTACAAGTGGGACGAGCTTTGCAGCACCACATGTAAGTGGAGCAGCAGCACTATTACTTCAAAAAAATCCCGAACTTCACAATCATGAAATTAAATCTCTGTTACTTACTACAGTAGAGCCTGTCTCAGACGCATATGGCCAAGAATTTTCTGTCCACGAGTCGGGGGCAGGAAGACTGGACATAGAAAACGCATACAATGCAAAACTAATCATCACTCCCCCAAATTTGGTAGTCAACGTTTCATCAAAACAACAGATTGCAGAAAAGCAATTTGAATTAAAAGTAATCAGTGGAGTACTAGACAGTTTAGATGTCAAATTTGAAGGTCCCGAATCTATAAAATTTTCACATGCTCTTGAAGGGGACAAATTACAAATTTTAATCAACGTTAGTGAAGAAGAATTCGGAGAACATGAAGGAAAAATAATTGTCATACATGAAGATACCAGATACATCGTTCCAATTTTAATACATTACACTCAAGGTTCTATCTCCGTAGATCAGCAAAATCAAGAAATATTCTTTGAAATTCATCATCCAGAAGAATGGAGCTTTGCTAAAATTTCAATCATCAATAGCAATGATGGAAAAGAGAACACCATAACAACTACACCAAACAAAAAAGCATCTTTTAAGATCCAGGAAAATTCAGAGTATTGGATAGATGCAAAAATTAGAGTTAATGGAAACTCATCAAGTGCATACAATACAATCAAAATTAATTCAATTCCAGAAAATTACATCAAAGAAAACATCATCACAGTTCCAGAAAAACAAATGAGCCTAATCGTGATAATATTGATTGGAATAGCAATGTTTGGCCTAATTAAAAAAAGACAGACTAACTAGCGATTTTAGGACCTGCATTAACTATATCAGATGAAATGTTTTCGAATTTTTTAAAGTTCTCAACAAACATCTGCGCCAATTTTTTGGCTGAAATATCATACGAAACTTTGTCATTCCAAGTATGTTTAGGATCTAAAATCTCTGAAGGCACTCCATCCAATTCGGTTGGAATATCCAAGTTCAACAAATCATCATGTCTATACTTTACAATATCAAGTGCGCCTGAAATAGCAGCAGTGACCATTGCCCTACTATACTTGATCTTGATTCGCGTTCCAACCCCGTACGGACCTCCTGACCAACCAGTATTAACAAGATAAACTACAGTATTGTGTTTATTGATTTTTTCGCCAAGTAGTTTTGCATAAACTGAAGCAGGTCTAGGCATAAACGGAGCCCCAAAACACTGGGAAAATACAGATTTTGGTTCCTTGATTCCTCTTTCAGTACCTGCTAATTTACTAGTATATCCAGACATGAAATGATACATCGCTCCTTCTTTTGTAAGTCTAGAAACAGGCGGTAAGATTCCCATCGCATCTGCAGTCAAAAATATCACTACCTTAGGATTTCCACCTACACTTGGAATGACTGCTCCTGGAATGAAGTCCAAAGGATATCCGACACGAGTGTTTTCAGTTAACGAGTTATCATCGTAGTCCGGAACATTGTCACGTAGGACAACATTTTCTAAAAGGGCACCAGGTCTAATTGCATTCCAAATTTCGGGTTCTGCTTCTTGACTCAGATTAATGCACTTTGCATAACATCCACCTTCGAAATTGAACGTTCCCTCATCAGACCAACCATGTTCATCATCACCAATTAGTTTTCTATTAGGATCTGCCGAAAGCGTTGTTTTTCCGGTTCCAGATAATCCAAAGAACAGTGCCGTATCTCCTTTTTCACCAATGTTTGCTGAACAGTGCATTGGGAAAATACCACGGTCAGGCAACAAGAAATTCATTATGCCAAACATTGATTTTTTCATTTCTCCAGCATATTCAGTTCCTCCAAGCAAAACAATTTTTCTCGTCAAATCGATCAGGATGAAGACATCAGTTCTTGTTCCATCAATTTCTGGAACTGCTGTGAAATCATTGATACACAATATAGTAAATTCTGGATTATGATTGTCTAATTCCTCATTCGTAGGTCGAATAAACAAGTTACTTGAAAACATACTTTGCCAGACATGATCATTAATCACCCTAATTGGCAAACGAGTTTTAGGATCAGCGCCCACAAAGCCATCAAAGACAAAGAGTTCTTTATTATCAACAAAATTTTTCATTTTTTCAAATAGTTTTTCAAATTTACCTGGTGGGAACTGATGGTTGATCTTTCCCCAATCAATCGTATCATGTGTTTTATCATCATATACAATGAACCGATCATCAGGAGATCTTCCAGTATATTTTCCAGTATCAACAGAAAGAGAACCTGTAGAATTCACCACACCTTCTTTTCTTTCAACGGCAATGGACACCATTTCATCCATACCCAAGTTTCGGTGGACTTTCGATGGTTTAACCCCAAAGGAGTTTAATTGTGATAGAAACTGCTTTGTAGCCGCACTGCCTAACAGTTCAGTCAAAGAACATACCTCTAGACACTTTTCTAGCAACATACATTTGCAAAGTTTGTGATTAAAGTTTCCTTATTATATTTTCTGATCTGTAATTTTTTTGTCTAGGAACGTATTTATTCCAAAATTTAAGAGTCAATCAGATGCCAATTAACAAAGAAAAGATTGCAAAGAGACAAGAGGTCAAAGAACACAATCCAGATTTCGTAAGACCAGAAAGTTGGCGTTATGTTAGACTTCAAACAAATTGGAGAAAACCTAAAGGTATTGATCATCATCAACGAAAACAAAAGAGCAGAGGTCGTCCAGGTCTTGTCAAAGTAGGATATGGCGGACCCAAAAATTCAAGAGGATTGCATCCATCAGGATATACAGATAACCTAGTTTACAATTTAACAGACTTGGAAAAGTTAGACCCAAAAAAAGATGGCGTCAGATTTGGACACAGTGTAGGAACTAGAAAGAGAAAAGAGATCATCGTCAAGGCAATTGAAGGAAAATTTAAAATTTTCAATGCGAGAGTGAGTGCAAGTGGTAGTTAATCTTAAGGCTAAAAAAAGACTGGCAGCCAGAGTCACTGGTGTTGGAGTTCATAGAATAAAATTTGATACAGATCATTTAGACGATATTGCCGATGCAATTACCAGAGAAAATATTCGAAGTCTCATCACAGCTAACACAATCAAAATTAAATCATTCACAGGTACGTCAAGAGGAAGAGCACATGAAAAGAAAGCTCAGAGAAACAAGAGAGGTACAACTCAAGGTTCAAAACAGGGAAGTAAAGGTGCCAGAGTAGGTAAAAAAACAGTATATGTTGCAAAAGTCCGTGCACTAAGACGATTGCTAAAGATAGCAAAAGACAGAAAGGATTTGACTAATCCTGAATTTTGGATTCTCTACAAAAAAGTCGGTGGAAATACAGTTAGAAACAAAGCTCACCTCAGAACTTTGATGGATGACATCAGAGAAAAGATTAGAACCGAAAAATAGCATTTTCCATATCTACAATTTTTCCATTTTCAATTTTAATGCCTTCGTTGCTTAACATGCTGGTTTTTATGTTTTCTCCATATGCATAACCTCCAATTTTTCCAGTAGACATCACTACTCTGTGACACGGAATGATGACAGGATACGGATTCCTATTCATTATTTTTCCAACAGCTCTTTGTCCGTTTTTCAAGCCAACAGCTTTTGCCAATTCCCCATAAGTTGTGATTTGGCCTTTTGGAACTTCCAATAATTTTTTTAAAATCTTTTGTTGGATATTCATAGTTTGATCACATCGAGATCTGTTGATTTGAGAAGATCAAGTAGTTTTTCTTTGTAAGAACCCAATCCTTTCCAATCCAAAAGGGCAGTTTTTGCCATATAGTTTTGTGTAAGAATATGAGAAAATAATTCTTCATCTAGAAAATTCAAGGCATGTTTTGGTACTACGGTTCCAAGAGAATATCTTCCTTCCAATAGTTCATCAGTGAATTTTGAAGGATAGTGGGTTCCGCCAAAACAAATTGCCACAGGATGTTCTTTGATTGGCTGAGACAGCACCTGATGTACCAGAGTCGCCACAGAAGTACACAATGACGTGTCAGTCCATTGTTTTTCAGTAGTACCAATTTCGATAAATATTGATGGCTTGGTGAGTGCTGTAGGTCCATGATGAGTCGCCTCAATGGTAATTTGAAATTCTGAGAATTGTGACTGATTTTTCTTCAAAGTTTGAAGATATATTTTTTGTAGATCAGGTTTAGGAATTGCAACTTGTCTATTGTTTCCACCAAATTTTGCATCAGAAAAATTTCCAGTACTATGGCAAGTCAGAGCTAATGCCCCAGATTCGGCTGCATGCTTTGAAAGAAAAATAAATCCGTCATAATCATATTTTTCCTCCAACCAATCAGCAGAAATGGCAGGAGTTGGAATAATTACAAGATCATAATATTTACCACGAAAGATATCACCATCCAAAGTCATTGCTTTTGAAAGAAATTTTGCCATGTTACGACCTGCAGGATCATCTTGATACGCAATTAACAGCTCCATGCGATAAGAGATATAAGGACACCTTATTAATTCCCAGCAATGAACCCTAGGCAGACTTTTAAAAATATGGCCAATACAATGAAAATGGCCAAAAAGCCAGACAAAGATGAGTATCAACAGCATCTCAGACTTGTTTTATTAGGAATAGCTGGTGTGGGAGCTATCGGTTTTACTATTCAGTTTGTCTTCTCTGTAATTACGTTTGGTAGATAAAATTGTCAGAAGAAATAAAATCACACTTATTTGCAATTAGAACCACTGGAGGACAAGAAAAAGTCGTAATGCGACTATTAGAAGCAAAAGCTAATGCCAATCAAATTAATATTCAATCAGTTTTGCTAGTGGACAATCTTAAAGGATATGTTGTGATTGAAGCTATCAACCCAAGTGATGCTTACATGGCAGTTGAAGGGGTCAGACATATTCGCGGTCAACTAAGAGGAGAATTGGAGTTTAAGGACATCGAAGGTTACCTTATCAAGAAATCAACAGTTTCACAATTAACAGTAGATAATGTAGTGGAAATTACAGGCGGTCCATTTAAGGGAATGAAAGCAACAATTACCAGGATAGATGTAGATAAAGAAGAAGCAACGGTGGTTTTGTTAGATGCATCATACCAATTGCCAGTAACAGTTGACGCAAACTACCTAAAGATCTCGAGTGAGGCTTAGGAAGGATTAAATTTTCATATCGATTTGATTTAACATGGGAGAACAAAAAGTATCATCACTTGTAACTGGAGGAGGAGCATCAGCAGGTCCACCGTTAGGTCCTGCGTTAGGTCCTTTAGGCGTTAACATTATGGAAGTCATTAAGGCAATTAATGATAAAACAAAAGATTTCGAAGGAATGAAAGTTCCTGTGACTGTAATTGTTGACACAGACACAAAGAAATATGGGATTGAGATCGGTATTCCTTCTGCTGCAGCACTCATTATGAAAGAGGCAGGGATCCAAAAAGGTTCAGGAGCATCAGGAACTGAATGGGCAGGAGATGTCACAATGGATTCTATTATCAAGGTAGCAAACACCAAACTTGACAAATCTTATGCTTCTTCATTAAAGTCAGTTGCAAAGACAATCATTGGCACATGTGTGGCGTTGGGAGTAAAAGTAGAAGGAAAGACCCCAAAAGAAATCACTGTAGAAGTCAACGAAGGCAAATGGGATGAAAAATTCCAATAACTACTGAATCAAGTAAACAGGATTTTTATCAGTTTTTTGTAATTCTACAAAGGTTTCAGTGTTTTGAATACCTTCAACTTTTCCAATTTTTTCAATTACCACAGAATGAAGAGCCTCAAGATTTTTTGCATAGACTTGAATCATTATGTCAAACCTTCCAGTAATTTCTGAGATAGAGACAACTTCGGCGGTCTCCATGAATTCTTTATGAATGGAATCTTTGAACTTTGGATCTCGATTTATTCCAACTGAGGCTTTCACCCCTATACCCAATAAAGAATAGTCTATTTCGATAGTGAATTTTTTAATGAGTTTTTTCTTCGTTAATCTCTTAATTCTGCTATACAATACTGAAGCATTAATTCCAAGTTTTTTAGACAAAGTAGGAACAGAGATAGAGGCATCAGAGGTCAATTCATAAAGCAATTTCATATCTAGTTCATCAAATCGGTGCAACGTATTAGAAAAATATGGTTATCATTTAATATATGTAAGTTTTGGCTAAAATTCCATTTAGAATTACAAATATTTTGATAAAAAATGTAATTTTTTTAAAATAAGTGATTATTTAAAACATCAACCTCTAAACGATTTTAAGTAGGCTTTCTTCAAAACGATTGTAATGATTACAGATGCACAACTTACCGAATTGATTAAGCAAGTAAAGACAGCAACAAAAGAAAGGAAATTCAAACAATCAATAGAATTAATCATCAACTTCAAAGATATCGATGTAAAGAAAGGATTTGCACTCAATGAAATTGTACAATTACCGAAGACCAGCTCTCCAGCAACTGTATGTGTCATAGCTACAGGCGATATGAGTCAAAAAGCAAATGAGGCAAATGCAGATTCCGTGATTGGGGCCGAGGAACTAGACAGGTTTGCAACTAACAAGAGAGAATCTCGAAAATTCATTAACAAATACGATTTTTTCTTGGCAGATACCAAGGTCATGCCATTAGTAGGAAAAACTTTGGGTCAGCTTTTAGGTCCAAGAGGAAAAATGCCAACTCCAGTTCCATTTGATGCACCTATCGAATCATTTTTAGCAAGATTCAGAACATCAATCAAAGTCAGGTCAAGAGCGTCTTTGTCAATATCATGTAAGATTGGAGATGAATCCATGGAAGATTCAGATTTAGCAATCAACGCACACACAGTTCTTAGTGCAATTGAAAAGAAATTGCCAAACGGTGAGAAAAATATTAAAAAAATCATGGTAAAAGTTACAATGGGCAAGCCAGTAAAACAGGTGCAGGAGATTAAGAAGAAATATGCATGAGAATAGAACGTCTTATCCTAAAAGAAAAACTGAAATGTATCAACAGCTTCAAGAGATTCCAAAAAAATACAAAGTTTTAGCAGTAATCAAAATGAACAAAGTTCGTTCTACACAAATTTTACCTCTAAGAAAAGCACTGAAAGGAGACGTGGAATTTTTCAGCATTAAAGATAAAGTTGCTAAAAGAGCACTTGACAAGCTTGATGTATCAGGAATCAAAGAGATTGCAGACAAGTTAACAGGGCAATGCATGTTTCTATTTACCAACATGTCACCATTCAAGCTAAACGTACTTCTTGCCAAAAATAAAATTATGATGGCCGCAAGAGGAGGAGACATCGCAAGTATAGATATCACCGTTCCCGAGAAAAATACAGGGATTGCACCAGGACCAATGCTTACAGAATTCAAAGATGCCGGAATTCCAACCAAGATTGATCAAGGAACAATTTGGATTGCAAAGGATACCACCCCAGTTCTAAAAGGCGAACCAATTAATGAAAAATTAGCATCGATTCTAGGCAAGCTAGACATCAAGCCAGTCGAGGCAGGAATTTCGCTATACTCAGCGTTAGAAGAAGGATCCGTATATGCTGAAGAAGAAATGATTATTGATGTTGAGAGAATCAGGGAGCAGTTTGGCCAAGCACACCAAGAGGCAGTATCATTGTCTATCGAGGCAGCATATGTTACTGCAGATAACATTTCACAAATTCTCAGCAAGGCAGTCCAATCTGCACGTTCTGTGTCAATTGAATCAGGGTTCATGACTGACGACACAAAGGAACAGATATTACAAAAAGCAGACGCCCAAGCAAAGACAATAGCCAGTCAAGCAAAAGATTACAAAGCTGCGTAAATTTTTCATTGTTCATCAAGATTTGAATAATATTTCGTTTTGACTTGATATACCACGTGTAGACAACATTTACAATTGTTCAAACAGTTTACAAAACTAAGCAAATAAAAAAGAACAGCATAAATCTCAAGTTCAATCAAACTTATATCAATACAATCATCTTCAACAAAAACTTGGGATTTCCTTGACAAGAATATTTCATTAAGTGATCAGGGTAGTGCATGGAAATCAACCAAACACCGTCAAAATAAAACTGGAATCTACAAGATAAAGCCATCAAGCAGAATATAGAACTGTAAGAGTAACTGGATTAACAAAAATAAGAATCAAAAATAGATTGAAAAAATTTCTAACCGAACAGAGAAGACAGTCCTTCCATGGCTGCTTCTTCATTTTTAGGTTCTTCTTTCTTTTCATCTTTCTTTTCTTCGCCACCGGCTGCTGCATCTGCTGGTGCGGCTGCTGTTGCAACGGCTACAGGTGCGGCTTTAACTGCCTCATCGATATTAACATCGGCTAAGGCTGCAACTAGAGACTTAACTTGGGCTTCATTGACTTCAGCACCAGATGCTTTAACAACTGAACTGAGATTTGCCTCGTTAACTTCTTTGTCTAGCTTGTGAAGAAGTAAAGCAGCGTAAACATATTCCATTATGTCGAGATTTTCTTAGGGCATAATATAAAACTATGGAGAAGTCATGTCTAAAAAATTAGAAGTTTAGTTCAGGATTTTAAGACTTCGGCAAACAGCATATAGAGTTCGTTTCAAAGTAGGATCAGTCAAAGTATCCATTCTATTTTTTAAGACTCGTTTTGCCTCATCTCTTTCAGAACCAAGAGGCAAAGACAAAACAGTATTGATGAATTCTGGCAAAGATTCTCGAATCCAGCCATCAAGCATTCCATAGATTTTTGGAGGAAGAATGTCACATTTGTCAACATCAAGATCTATGACTTCGGCAAAATTTTCATGTTCAACCCTGTGCACCAAGGCCAACACGACATTATCGGGAGTAGGATGATCAAGTATTTCTTGTGAACGCTCTCCGGTTTTTCCTTGTGCAATCTTATTTTTCAGGCCAACAGGATTAACAATTACCCCATTGATTCCAACTTTTCTTCCATCAACTCCAGTAACAATACCAAAAATAAAGTCATTAAAATCACCATTCTTTTTGAGGGAAAAAACGGCAGTTCCTTCTTTTAACTTTGGTTTTTGCCCAAACATGAAAAGACTGTATTATGGATTGTATTTAATGTATCATTTTTCATATCTGTTCAAGACAGTGCCAAGATCATCACATATTGCAATTATTTTTGAAGCAAATTGAATCATTTTTGCCATCATGCTTTATTTCAAAATGACAATAAAATAAAGAAAAAAATCATTCAGAAACATCCACAGTATTAATCGACAATTCTTAATATCGGATCAGAGCAGCCTCATCGTTGAATAAAAAAGAGATTCTAAAAGAGTTTTCATCAGATCCTGACAAGTACTATAACGTTAAACTATTTCAAGAACAGGGATTTGTCAGAAAATCCTGTACAAAATGTGGACGATTCTTTTGGACTCTGAATGCGGGAAGGAATCTATGTCCAGACGATGGAGATGACACATACTCTTTCATTGGCGAACCGCCAACAACTAAAAGATTTGACTACACACAAGCATGGAAACAAGTGGAGGAATTTTTCGTAAAAAATAATCACAAATCAGTTAGCAGGTACCCAGTGGTTTGCAGATGGAGAGACGACCTATATTTTACAATCGCATCAATTGTTGACTTTCAAAGAGTGATGGGATCCAAGGTAGTTTTTGAGTTTCCTGCCAATCCGCTTGTAGTTCCACAAACATGTCTGCGCTTCAAGGATTTGGAAAATGTCGGAGTCACAGGCAGACATTTTTCTAGTTTCTGCATGATTGGACAACACAGCGTTCCGGACCTGGGAGGATATTGGAAAGATGAATGTGTTAATTTGGATTTTAGACTATTGACAAATCAATTTGGAATTAAAAAAGAAGAGGTTGTTTTTGTCGAAGACGTTTGGGCAGGAGGAGGATCTTTTGGTCCATCATTGGAATATTTTGTTAATGGGTTGGAGCTTGGAAATGCAGTATTTACTGAATTTCAAGGCGAACTAGGTCAGCACACCACACTTGATCAACGAGTAATAGACATGGGTGCGGGCCTTGAGAGATTTGCATGGATTACAATGGGAACACCTACAGCATATGACTGCTGTTTTGGTCCCGTCAATCAAATATTATTTGAAAAGATTGGCATTGATTCAGATTCTGAAATTTTGAGAAAATATTTTACAGAAATTGCAAAAGAGATTGATCATTTCGATGATCTAAACGAGGTTAGACGTCTTGCAGTAAAAAATGTGGGGATTACAGATGATCAGCTAAACAAAATGATAACGCCGCTAGAAGGAATGTATCTAATTGCAGATCATCTTAGAACATTGATTTTTGCAATCACTGATGGTGCCCTGCCAAGCAATGTCGGCGGAGGATACAACCTCAGAATGATGCTGCGAAGGATTAACGGAACGATGAATCGCCTGAATCTTAAATTAAACATTGATGAATTAATTGATGCCCATGTGGATTATCTCAGAGATACATATCCAGAACTCGATGAGAAAAGAGAAGACGTAAAGAAAATCCTAAAGTTGGAATCAGCAAGATATGAGGATTCCAAAGTTCATATGAAGAAAAAGGCAGAAAAGATTCGCGAGAAAGGAGTGCCAAGCGTGGATGAACTGATTACTCTGTACGAATCAGATGGCATTACACCTGAATATCTCAAGGAAATCGATGCAATTTCTGAAATCCCATCATCATTTTACTCTAAACTATCGGATTTGCACCAGTCTGAAAAGAAAAAAGCAATTACAGAACTTCCATTAGAGGAGTTACCTGAAACTGAGACCCTGTTTTACAAAGATGACCAGATGGAGTTTGAGGCCAAGGTGATCAAAGTCTTTGATGATCAAGTGATTCTAGATAGAACTTCATTTTATGCAAGAGGTGGAGGACAAGAACCAGACTATGGTAGTATAGCAGGATTCAAAGTTGTAAATGTGGACAAGCATGCAAGCATAATAGTTCACAAGCTAGAGGGAGGGGTACCAAAGGAAGGAAATACAGTATCATGCAAGGTAGATGAAACTCGCCGTGCAAACATTACCAAGAATCACACCAGTACTCATATCATCAATGCATCATCAAGAGGAATATTAGGTTCATGGATTTGGCAGCACTCTGCATTCAAAGACGATGATCACGCCAGACTGGACATCACACATCATTCATCGTTGACTGACGAGCAAGTAAAACAGATTGAGGATGCAGCAAATGACATGGTAAAACAAGATCTTCCAGTCAACATCAATTACTATGATAGGGGAACTGCCGAACAAAAATATGGATTTAGAATCTATCAGGGGGGAGTGGTTCCTGTAAAGTCAGTTAGAATTGTTTCAATTGAGAACCAAGATATAGAAGCATGTGGCGGAACACACGTAAAGAAAACTGGAGACATAGAACTGATCAAGATTACAAAGACCAAAAGGATTCAAGACGGAGTGGTTCGAATAGAGTTTGTCTCTGGCCCTACTGCATTCCAATACGTAAAAGATCAAGAAGAGGAGTCAATGAAACAGGCTAAAGAAAAGATAGCAAAGCAAGCATTGGAAAAACAACGAGAAGAAAACAAGCAAAAAACAAAAGAGCAAATTCCAATTCTGTTAGAAAAAATCCTAGGAGTGGAATCAGGAGAAATTGATGAAGTCACAGTTAACAACAAAATTTGCTTTACTGCAAGCGATAATTATGATGATTATTTCCATCAAAACTTTGGCAAAAAACTAGTCAGCAAAGATGCAAAAGCTGCCTTTTGTGGAATTTTTGAATCAGGACCAACCATAAGAATAATGGTACATGCAGGAAAGGACTCAGGCGTGAATTCAGGCGAGATCGCCAAGGAAATAGCGTTGATCCTAGGAGGCTCTGGAGGAGGAGATACTAAATTTGCTCAGGGGGGAGGAAAAGACACATCTAAAAAAGACGAGGCGATAGCCAAGGCAAAATCAATGATTTTAGGATGATGATGATGATACTATGACAATTAATTGGAATGAGATAGAGACAAAATGGCAAAACAGATGGAACGAATCAAAGGACTTCGAGACAGATCCAAACGAGTTGCCAAAAAAGTTCATCACAGTTGCATATCCCTATCCAAACTCTCCTCAACATATTGGACACGGCAGAACTTACACACTAGCTGATGTTCATTCAAGATTTTACAGAATGCAAGGATACAACGTGTTGTTTCCAATGGGATTCCATTATACAGGGACTCCAGTGCTTGGAATGGCAAAGAGAATTCAAGCGGGAGAAAAAGAAATCCTGGACGGATTGAGAAACGTATACCACGTTCCAGAAGAAGACATCAAAACATTCATTGAACCAATAAAGATTGCAGACTATTTCCATGAAGAAATAAAGTCAGGAATGATAGAGATGGGTTATTCCATTGATTGGAGGAGGGAATTCACCACTATAGTTCCAGGCTATCAAAAGTTTATCGAATGGCAGATTACAACTCTGAAAGAAAATGGCAAAATCATCCAGGGTTCACATCCAGTCGGATGGTGTCCGGCGGATCAAAACCCGGTATCACAGCATGATACGATGGGGGACGTCGAACCAAAGATTGACGATAAAAATTTCCTAGTCAAGTTTTCATTTGGTGAATTTGTTTTTCCCGTTACAACACTAAGGCCTGAAACGATTTTCGGAGTTACAAATTTATGGGTCAACCCAAATACGATTTACAAAAAGGTAGCAGTCGATAATGAGACATGGATAGTATCTGAAGAATGTGCAAAGAAGATAGAATTCTTTGAAAAGGAAGTCAAGATTGTTGGAGATATTGCAGGTAGTGAAATTATTGGAAAACACGCAACAAATTACAACGGACAAAAAATTCCAATATTGCCCGCTGACTTTGTAGAGCCTCAAATGGGTACGGGACTTGTAATGTCAGTGCCGGCACATGCGCCAAAGGATTACCAGGCATTGATGGATTTGAAGGCTAGTAATCACGAATTGGCGCTCAAAATCGAGCCTGTTCCGATAATTGTTACCGAAGGATATGGAGAATATCCTGCAAAAGAGATTTGTGAGAAATTAGGAGTATCGGATCAATCAGATGAAAAGCTGGAAGAGGCAACAAAAGAATTGTATCTAAAGGAATTCACAGATGGAAAGCTAAATGAAAAATGTGATAAATTCAACAACGAAAAGGTCCAGTTTGGACGAGATAAGATAAGAGCATGGCTCCAAGAGAGCAATACCCTAGAAAAATTCCCAGTGCTTGAGAATGCCCCAGTGCATTGTAGATGTGGAACAGAATGTGTTGTAAAAATATTGAACAATCAATGGTTTTTGAATTACGGTGACGAGAAATGGAAAGAACTAGCTCACAATTGTTTCGATGAGATGAACATCTTACCAAACAACATCAGAACAGAATTCAAAGAGGTAATTGAGTGGTTGCACGAGCGAGCATGTGCAAGGCAACAAGGTCTCGGAACAAAACTACCTTGGGACAAGGATTGGATCGTAGAGTCACTTTCTGATAGTGTAATCTACATGGCATACTATACAATTTCACGATTTGTAAATGATGGAACCGTTACTCCAGAGAATCTTACAAAAGAATTCTTTGACTATATTTTTCTAGATAAAGGTGACATACATTTAGCTGCAATTACATCAAAACTTTCTAAAGAGATAATCAATATGTTGAAAAAAGAATTCAAATATTTTTATCCTGTTGATTCAAGGCATTCAGGACGTGATTTAGTTCAGAACCACTTGTCATTTTTTGTTTTGAACCATGTTGCAATATTTGATAAAAAATTGTGGCCACAAGAAATTGTTGTCAATGGCAGTGTAATGATGGATGGAGCTAAAATGTCAAAGAGCATGGGAAATATCATTCCGTTACGAACCGCAATCAGAGAGCATGGTGCAGATCCAATCAGACTAGCAATAATTTCATCAGCTGAATTATTGCAGGATGCTGATTTTAACATGGAATCAGTCTCAGGAATTCAGAGCAAGCTTGCATCTCTACTTGAGGAATGTTCTAGGCTCAAAAACGAGCCTATTTTGGAGCTGCAGGCTGAAGACAAGTGGATTTTATCTAAAACTCAAAGCTTGATTGGAGAAGTTACAGAAGCTGTTGAGAAGATGAGATTGCGTGAGGCCTTGCATGATATTCTATTTTCATTTGAATCTGATTTGAGCTGGTATGCTAAAAGAGTAGAAGCTAAAGGACGAGGAAATGTTTCCGGAATTCTGTACAAGATTAATTCTGCACGAGTTGCAATGCTATCTCCATTTGCACCACACATAGCTGAAGAAATGGGGGAAAATCTTGGAAATGAAACCCCAGTATCAAAATCAGATTGGCCTGAATATTCCAAAGAAGACGTAGATATTTCTGCAATTCAATCAGAAGTGTTGTTGAAATCAACCATAGATGACATTGCAAACATTCTCAAAGTTACAAAAATTATTCCAAAAAAAATTGTACTCTATGTAAGCTCGGATGAAACAAAAACCAAAATTTATCGTAAGATGTTGGGTATAATGGTGGGTGGGCAAAACAACATGGGAGTTGTAATGAAGGAACTCATCACAGATCCTGAAACTACGGATGCCAAAAAGATGCCAGACTTTGTACAAAAGACAATCAAGGATTTGCATTCAGAGTCTGAAGAAATCAAATCAATGAAGCTTGAATCCGAAAGCTTTGATGAGAAAGAATTTTTAAAATCTGAACTATCCAGTATTGGAAAGAAAGAGTTTGGCGTAGACATTACAGTATATTCAGAGTCAGATAGTGACATTTATGATCCAAAAGGAAAGGCAAGACATGCAAGGCCATTCAAGCCAGCAATTTTAATCGAATAGTTTTCAGACTGACTCTAATCTATTAAAATTCGATTTTTGAGATTTGATAATAATCTATAATGATCTATCATAATCTATGCCTACAATTTAAGTAAATATGACAAAAAAAGAATAGATGCGATTAGAGAATATGCAAATTCTTGTGAAGAAACAATGTCTAATTTGATTCGCAAATGTTTGATTTCTGAAGCAGTTTTTAGAAATTTTTATGGTGATCATATGATTATGATTTTGGAATTCAAATCCCTGATCACTCTTCTGGAGAAGAAGAAAATGTGATTGTTTTAGAAACTTACAACAAAATTCAAAAAATATCTAAGATAGCATGAGATTATAAAACAATTTTAACATCTAATTTACACATCAAAATACATATTCACATGAGGCATTCCCACCTTACAATAGATATCACCGAACTCAACGAATCCAGATTTTGCATAAAAATTCCTCACATCATAAATGGAATCTAGAATGATTTTTGACTTGTTTGCTTTCTTGGAATATAATTTGATTTCATCCAGGGATAATTTTCCATACCCTTTAGATCTATATTTTGATAAAATTCCATTCTCTCAATTTTATGAGAGTTACCTACACCTCTCAGCCTAAAAGAACCTATAATGATGCCATCACATATGATCAAAAACTGATCTAGTCCCATGTCATCCTCATCAAAAATGTCACTGTTTGATAAGCCCAATTCCTCATTGAAGATTTTGATTCGAATATCTCGAACGGTCATAAAATCATCTGCTTTTCGAATCAAGAGCATGCAAATTAGTGGACAGTCTTTATACTTTAAGACTTGAATACAAACTTGGCATTGAAAATTAAATTTTAAAATGTAAACCAGATGCCGAATTAAAGAAAACAGAAAGGCCAGAGTTTAAGACCAATCCCCAAAGGACTGATGACATCTCTTTCGCTTAAGATCAGAAAAGTTTGTTCCCTGATGACAGCGACGGTCTTAAGATCTGAAACGCTTGTATTCAGATGACAAACCACCTTTCTAAACTAATTACGTACTTGTAATATTTAAAATGCACTACGTTTTCCTACTTACTAGGATCATCAAAAAATCGGGCACCAGGGAGATTTCCAGATAGTATATTTATTAGGCATGAGGGGTTCAAAAGTCATCTTGAAGATAGCAGTAATGGGAATGGGAGTTGCTGGATCCTATCTGCTTGCAAGACTAAAGGACACAGACCATGATGTTACAGGATATGAGAGAAATACAGAAGACAGACATGATTCAATTTGTGCATGGGGAACAATCAAACAAGTACTGCAGGAGTTTTGTAAAAAGACAGGTAGGGATTTTAATGACTTTTTGATCCATGACGGAAAAAAGATGCATGTTAAAATGAGTGACAATGTAAAGTTTGACATAGAATTGCATGGAATGTGCACATACAACAAGTTGAACTTAATCAAGGACTTTATCAAAGATTCCAAAGTAGTCTATGGCGAGGCACCAAAACTGGAGGAGCTTGAAAAAGAGTACGACATGATAGTTGATTGTACTGGATTTAGCAGGACATATCTACCAAAGATGGAGCAGGACTTTTTCTTGCCGACTTACGAGTACAAGGTAGAATATGAAAACGGATTGCCATATGATGATTTTTACATTGAACCGTTTCCTGGAATGTCAGGATATTTCTGGTATTTTCCACTAGGTGAGAAATGGGCCCACATAGGGGCAGGAGACTATAACAAAAATCACATCAAGGCAACTGATGAGTTTCTGAAGAAACATGGAGGCAAGGTACTCAAGACCAAAGGGCGTCCGATTCGATTGGCAACACCAAACAAGTGCAAGCCATTTTACAAGGGAAAAGTTGTTGGAGTCGGAGAATCAATCGGAACAGTCTATGCTTTACTAGGAGAGGGAATTATTCCATCAATGCAATGTGTAGATATTTTTGTTGATAACATGGATGATTTTGAAGCATATGAGAAAGCAGTAGACAAACATTTCAAGGTATATTCAAAAGTATTTAATTTTGTTCGAGCAAAAATTCACAAAGACTTCAGTTTTATCAAAGCATTGCCTGATTTCATCTCAATATTTCTATACATGAAGAAGAACGAAACCAGGTTTGGAATGAACATCAAGATTGCTGATTTGCTAAAAGTGGCAAAGGCTTAGAAGCCATCTAGCTAAAACTTACAGAGCTATAAGATTCCCTATTGGTGCGATTTGATGTCATGTTATAGCCATAGATGGTTGTAGAGTATGCTTTTAGCTCATCTTTCATTTGATCTAGGTTATCTGCAAGGTAAAATCCTGGACAATCTCCAGTAAACTGATATGTTGCATGTACTCGTGCAATACCTTTTTCATTTTCCAGCCAACTTGCAAACGGATACAGGTAACAGACACCAGGCCTGTCAGGATGCATGCTGCATCCACCCTCATCATTCAAGAACCTACATGAGATGTGAGTTCCATCTTCGGCTTCGGTTTCATCATCTTTTCTCTTTAGATTGATGGTAGTAATTGTCGTCATCTGTCCTGATGGGCCAGGTTCCTCATATGTAACGATGAGTGTTTCATTTTTGATAAAATCGGAAGTGCTTTTGTATTTCAGACCTTTTCCAATTGTAATCAAATCATCCGAAGTCAGAGGAAGTCTACCTTGCCTGTCACAGCAGTTGTGACAGTCTGGCCAAAAACATTTCCACAGAATGTATTTTTTTTCAGAATTCAGATATGGTATGTGAAAAACTACATCCTTCACCTTTATTGCAAAGTCAGACACATCGGTAATCTTTCCCAACACAAACTTTTTTAGAATTGGATCAAAGTCCCAATCCTTTTCCAACAAGTCTAATGATTCTTGAATTTCTTTTTGAGACAACTCTTAAGTTATAACATCATTTGCAGATATTATTAATGTTGAGCGATAAAGGAAAGTATGCATCAGCGACAGAGAACAGGAGGTTTGTATGGAATGAAATTATTTGGCCTTTAATTTTAGAAATCAATGATGTGGCATTTTCATTAAAACAATTTCAAGCAAAACGAGAGCAAATATGCAAGAAGAAAGATGTGACAATTACAGTTCCTTCCAGAGGGTTGGTCTCACTGATGCAAAAAGGAATAATTCTAAAAGAAAAGGATATCTATTCAATTCATTTCAAATTGATTCCATACATGAGGTTAAGGGCAATGTGTGATTATGCAACTGCCATTCATGAAGTCAGAATAAGATGACGGCGGCAAATGATTATATTCCAAAACACATGAATTCATTTTGGTAGCCCGATAGTCTAGCGGTCAAATAAATACAACTTAGATCAAGGATTCTGCCCTCTGGATCTCAAGAGTGGATAGGCGGAGACGGCAGTTCGAATCTGCCTCGGGCTACTTGAAAAATTATCTATCTAGACGCTTGTGCTATGCGTTCCAACTCGTGCTTTTTCTTGACAGATGGGGCATTGGAATCATTAGATGCCGCAAGCATTAGTTGCTCAGCCATGTGCTCTTCAATGGGTTTTGGGTTGGAAAACGTTGCCTCTTTGATTGCATCAGAGATAAACTTCAAAGCCAAATCAACCCTTCGTATAGGAGCAACGTCTACGGATACATGGTATACTGTACCACCATAGACAATTCTGGTTGTATCCTCATTTGGGGCAGAAAACTCAATGGCTCTGACCAAAACCTCAACAGGATTCTGTCCAGTTTTTAATGCAATAATATCAAAAGCAGTTTTTACAGTATTAAGTAATTTGGTTTTCTTACCAGTCATTCTACCAGTGTTCTTCGCATATTTCTTTCCAAAATGCATCGTTTTATTGATTAGTCTCTCAACAATATTGACATCAGCTTTATTGAATCGTTTTAGTGCCGAACGGCCATAAGTGTAAGGCAAAATTTGTTTTCTTAATGAAATAGCAGTTTTTAATCCAGGATCTTTAACTTCAATATCAGATAAATCCCATTTTCTAAACAGTAACAAATTCTTTGTCTCAGCCATATCTCTATCTCCTTGGTTTCTCCTTCTTTCCAATTACTAGTTCATGAAGTGATGTACCATTAACTTTAGAAACTTTGAATCTAACTCCAGGAATATCTCCCATTGCACCGCCCTGTGTTGCACCCATTCCTTCAATTGTAACCTCATCGTGTTCATCAATGAAATTCATTGCACCGTCTCTTGGTAAAAAGGCTGTTACAGACTTGCCATTTCTAATTAATTGAACTCTAACACACTTTCTAATAGCGGAGTTAGGTTGTTTTGCGGCAATCCCAACTTTTTCTAAAACAATACCACGCCCTTGTGGTGCACCACCCAGAGGATCTGATTTTTTATCAATACCTAATTTTCGTCTCTTGTAAGTAGAGATCGCCCATCTTTGTTTCAACTTTTTCTTTGTAAGAACTCTACCAGCAAATAATCCAAGAGGTGATTTTCTCATATCTTACATCTCCAAAGTTGCGCGTTCAGGACTATTAATCAATACACTGCCAATATCAAAATATCGTTTTGCTAGTAATCTTGCCTTTTCAGCATTCCTACCTTCTCTGCCAACAACAATACCTTTCTTTCTTGGATCTACCATAACAATCGCCTGTGTCGTTCCATCTGCCCGTTTATTTATTTTTACTTCAGAGACAAATTTTGAATTAAGCAAGTTAGTCAAAAATTTTGCCGGATCATCATCAAACTCTACCAATTCAACATTTCTCTTAACAATATTCTGCAGAGATTTGATATGAACACCACCCTTGCCAATCGCGAGTCCCATCTTACCAGTATTTACGACGAAGATAACTCTATCCTGCTTTTCATCTTCCACACAATCACGAGCAGTGGCACCCGTAACGTTTTGAAATAAAGACATCAAACGCATTTGATCAGTTGAAAGTTTAATTGATTGCGCCATTAGAATTCCTATTTATCTCCGACGAAAAATGTCTCATTTAAACTTTCATTAAATAAAGAACAATTATTCATTTTTTTTCTCAGCCTCTGTATCTTTTAAAATTGATTTGATGCTCGCATCATCAATTGATGTAAACGAAATCGTTGAAATTCTAAATTGTAAGCCACATAATCTACCTAATGCGACTGATGTTCCCTGAAAGTTTACCAATGGTATTTTTTCTATATTTGCATCGGATTCAATTTTCTCAAGCATTTCTTTTTTGATTGATTGAGACAAGATAATCAGCTTGGAATTCTTAACAGAGTTTAAGACTTGTTTAGTACCCATTGTAAGCTTATCTTCTTTGCGGGCATCTCTTAATGATTTTTCAAGTATCTTACTCATATGTTTACCTTAAGTCGATCGTCTTGACAGGGCTTTATAGGTTTATTGAAAAATAAGATTCATGTCGATGATGAATTAATTTAGAAAATCAAACAAAGAACCCAAAGTTGAAAATGCAATACTTATCTCATCAAAAAAATCACGAGGTTTTTGTTTTTCAGAATCCATCATTGTGAAATTATCGGACATTAGTGAATTTGAATAAGAAAGATTTTGAAAATTGGACTCTAAAGAATCTTCAGAGAGACTACCAATTAGAGATTGTGCAATCATGAGATTTTTTTGAACGATTTGATGATCAGGTGCTTGTGTCAAAATTTCATTATACAGTAAAATGGCAGAATCAAGATTTTTCATGTTTGCAAGAGCATTAGCTTTGTTATTCTTAGCAGGTAAAAAATTGGGATCAATATCGATAACGTAATCATAGTAAACTATCGCTTCAGAAAAATAGCCTAGTTTTCCCAAAGTTGAGCCCTTGTTAACAAGAATTTCAATGTCATCAGTATCATCCAATAGAGATTCGTTGAAAAAACCTAATGCACTACTAAATTCACATAAACGATACAAAGCAGGACCCATTCCATCATAATATGAAATTATGTCAGTGTAAATACTGGAATCACACTTTAGATTAATTTGATTTAGTGATTTTCCTATTACTACATCTTTCAAAGATAGTTCACTTAGTTTTTTGATTTTATCATTAGTTTCTTCCACTACAACGTCTTCCACTACAACGTCTTCCACTACAACGTCTTCCACTACAACGTCTTCCACTACAACGTCTTCCACTACAACGTCTTCCACTACAACGTCTTCCACTACAACGTCTTCCACTACAACGTCTTCCACTACAACGTCTTCCACTACAACGTCTTCCACTACAATATGAGAATCTTTAGAATACTCAAAAAAAGAAACAAATTCAGATTCTGCATAATGAGCTTTTATAGAATAGGTTCCATCCACCCTAAAATTCACCCCATCTTTTACAAGAAAGCTTGTGACAAATTTTAAGTCAAAATCAACCATTCCAAAATAAAATCCGACTGGTGTTCCAAACGGATCATAAATTCCGATTAAAACAGATGGTGAATCCAATACTGAAACTAGACCATTTATTTTAATAATTTCATTGTCAGAATATTGTTTTTTCTCAGTATTGAGTTGGACTACTGCGATTTCATCAGAAGACTGAACGATGGTTTCAGAGTCAAACGACTCGTTTTCCAGTACAAAATAATAATTTTCAGAAACTTTTCCATAATCTAGTTTTATCTGATATTCCCCAATTTTTTCATAAACTGGAGAGTCAAGAACAATGGTCTTGACAAATGTTTTTTCAGATGAGATTTCCAAATTATTTGCAGATGCTATTTTCCCATCCGGATCATAGATGCTCATTGCAATTACAGGCATCCAAATCTCCATAATTTCGCCCGAAATAGTGAGAGAATCTCCAACGTCAAAAAATTGTTTATCAAAATTCACAACAAATGAATCCGCAAAAGTTTCTGTGAAAAATAGTGGTGATAGTACAGCTAGCACTAAGGTTGCTCCTAAAACATATCCTAACACACGAATAATAATGAAATTTTTTATTTAACGGCCACTAAGAAATTATACTTTTCATTCTACTGTATTCATACATACTGAAAATTGGTATATAGATTAGATTTAATGTTTGATGAATAACATTTTAGGATTTTTCATCAGGTAGAGAAACTGCCAAGACATTGTCTCCACGCAACAAAATGTTTCCAAGCTTTACATGTTTTTCATCAGAAATATCCTCTGCATCATCCAATGTTAAATTCATATGAATGTCAAAATCTTTGAGCACTCCCTGGATAGTTTTTGTATTTCTTAATCTAAGCAAAACTACTTTATTTTTACTACCGTTCATTAATGTAGAAATTTCATCAGCCATATCAGTTACCTAATTCTAATTTACTCCTTTTTTTTCTTGCTGACTTGCATATACAAGTCAACAGTACCACTTCCAATTGGTATGTTACTTCCAACAATTACATTTTCAGTAATACCTTTGAGTTGTTCAATATCACCAGCAAGTGCAGCATGTGCAATTGTAGGTACAGTAATTTCAAATGCAGCCCTTGCAAGAACGCTATCCTTAGTACCGGCTATACCATGCCTACCAATCTGTTGCATGTAACCTCTAGAACACATTAAATCGGATACTAGCATGATATACCTATCATCAACTTCCAACCCTTGATCACCCAAAGTGTGATTAAGTTCATTAATCAATGAATTTCTTGCAGCCTCTATGCCTAAAGTTCCTGCAATTTCAAACACGTTGTTTGTCCTAACATTTCTCTTGTCAATACCTTTGACTTCAAGTAACTTTGCGATGTTAGAACCAGTAGTTTGAATTACCCATTCATCATCCTTTTGAACTAATGTAACACGTTCAATATCTGGAACACCTTTAACAGTAGTATTAAGAACCTTGTTTCGAATCGCAATTGCAGTGGCAGTATCAGCCTCATCAACCAAGTTCAGAGTAACTAGATCTCCAATTATTTCCATTTTGAATTTCTTATTCGAGGATAGAGCGGCTTCCACTTCTGTAATAGAACATCCTCTTTCACGAAGCCTATTTGGACTCAGAATTAATTTGATATTAGTAGAATAGTCTGTTTCAGTATCAGCAATCAATGCACTTACTTTAGTTTGCAACACATTTCTCGCAACTTCAATTGCTTTTTCTCTAGACTTCTTTGACTCTTCATCAAGGTAGATATCCATTGTTGGAGTAACTGGTTTCTTTCTTGCATCAACCAATTCAATCAACCTTGGAAGACCCAATGTAACGTTTCTTTCTTTAATTCCTGCAAAGTGGAACGTTCTCAGCGTCATCTGAGTTCCAGGTTCACCAATAGATTGTGCAGTAATAATTCCTACAGCTTGCCCAGGTTCTACTTTTGCTTTGTTGTAAAGTGAAAGTCCTTTTTTATATACAGATTCCACACCACCCTTACTCAAACCAGACTTCTGTAATGCTTCAGAAACAAGAGTAGTAAGTCGCGGATTGAACGTCTTCGTATATTTCTTTGTCAGAACATCAATCTCATCTTTCGTGGCTTTCTTTCCAGAATCAATCATGGTTTGAGATTCGGCTAACCTGACACTGTTGAAAGCCTCACCATGATCACTTTTTTGTACATCAATTCCATCCTCGCCATATAGAAATTGTACAATATGACCATGCGGATCTCTTACAGTTCCATCATATTCTAGTCTAATGTGTTCTAATGCATTAATTAATCTACGTTGCATGTAACCACTCTGTTGAGTTCTAACTGCAGTATCTACGAGTCCTTCACGACCTCCCATAGCATGGAAAAAGAATTCTAGAGTGGTGAGACCGGTCCTATAGTTAGATTTTACAAAACCATGTGCATCAGGATTACTATCATGTTCTTGATAGTGAGTTAATGCACGATTACTATATCCATCATTCATTCTATTTCCTCTTCTTGACTGTTGACCCAATGCACCAGCCATTTGTCCTACATTAAGCGCTGAACCTCTGGCGCCAGTAGTAGCCATAATTTTTCCAGCATTACTATCATCCAGTGATTCATTCGCAGTAGAACCTGCCTTTTCTCTTGCTTTACCTAGTTCATTAACAATGTAAGCTTCTAAGGCTTCTTCAGCCTTCATACCCCTTGTAAGTTTTAGAGTTCCTTTCTTATATTGATCAGTTAGATCGGATACAATATCATAAGTTTCTTGGATATCATCTAAAATTTGCTGCACATTCTTTTCAGGTACTTCAAGATCACCATATCCATAACTGAATCCATAATGTGTGATGAATTGTTTTACCATAATTAAAACCGAGTTCAGGAAATTTTTCCCTATAGTATTGCCATAATCTTTTGTTATTCTGTGTAAAACACTCTCTGGCTCTTCTGCACCAATAGATGTTTTATCAATAACACCACTGATAAGTTCACCATTTTTGATTACTACATCTTTTTGTGGACCGTTTGTTCCTTTGGACCATTTTGATGTAAGCACGTAATTGAAATCTTTTGGAAGAAACAACGAAAACAGTTGTTTTCCAGTATATGCAGGGCCATCTTTTGTTTTAGTACCAGGTTTAGGAAGTGCTTCAGCATAACCTCCAAGCATTGCATAATTTGAGAATTCCTGAACAGACAAAACGGTATCATCCTTAGTCAAAAGATAGGCACCAGTTACAAAGTCTCTCAGTGCCCCAATGATCGGACCACCATATCTTGGAGAAATTAATTGATCTTGAACTCTCATCAAGAGAATTGCTTCTGCTCTTGCTTCTTCGCTTTGAGGAACGTGAAGGTTCATTTCATCACCATCAAAGTCTGCATTGTAAGGTGGGCATACAGAAGGATGCAATCTGAAAGTCTTGCCAGGAAGCACACGTACATAGTGAGCCATAATTGACATTTGGTGAAGAGATGGTTGTCTGTTAAACATAACAATATCACCATCTGCAAGATGTCTTTCAATCAAATAACCAATCTCAAGAGATTCAGCAATAATAGAACGATCTTCTACAAAGTCTAATCTGATTTTTACACCATCAGGTCTAACGATATAGTTTACACCTGGGAATTTCTCAGGTCCATTAATTACAAGTTTTCTCATTCTGTCAATATTCCACTCAGTTACAATTTCAGGGATGGTCAATTTCATTGCAATTTGTTCAGGCACTCCTACTTCAGACAAATCCAAATTTGGATCCGGTGAAATAACAGTTCTACTTGAAAAGTCAACTCTTTTTCCAGATAATGAACCTCTGAATCTGCCTTCTTTTCCTTTGAGTCTTTGAGTCAAAGTTTTGAGAGGACGCCCAGAACGATGATGAGCCTGTGGAATTCCAGAGACTTCGTTATCAAAATAGGTTGTTGAGTGATACTGTAACAAGTCAACCAAGTCTTGAACAATTAATGGAGGGGTTCCAGCTTCTTTACTTTCCTTTAATCTTTGATTTACCCTAATGATATCAACCATTTTGTGAGTCAAATCATCTTCAGATCTAATTCCAGTTTCAAGAATAATTGAAGGTCTGACAGTTACAGGTGGAACAGGTAATGCTTGTAGAATAAACCATTCAGGCCTAGCAGTTGCAGGATCATATGACAACAATTTTAGATCTTCATCAAGAATTTGTGAAAATCTCTCTCTAATTGTAATTGGCAGTAATCTATGTTCCCCAATTTCTGTTTTTTCAACAAAGATAGTAGGTTTTGTGAAAACTAATTCATACTGTGTTTTCCCACAATGAGGACATTCTTTTGCTTTTTTAGCTTTTTCTATTATCTGCTCAGGAATACGTTTTTGTGAAATTGCAGTATAAGCAGCATGTTTATCTTTAATTTTTTGGAACGCATTAAGATCATCTTGAGGTACTTTGAGTCTTGCACAAGAACGACATGTTGATTGCAATAACTTGTAGATATTATCAATAAATGCAATATGCAATATTGGTTCTGCAAGTTCAATATGTCCGAAATGTCCAGGACATCTTGCTGCCGTATTCCCGCATGTAAGACATTTTTGACCAGGCTCAAGTGTGCCCAATCTGCCATCCATGAGACCTCCCTGAACTGGCATACCATCCTCATCATACGTTTCAGGAGCAGTGATTTCTGCTACAGAATATTTTCTAATTTCAGTTGGAGACCATATGGAAAATTGAATTCCATCAATTGCTTTGATTGCCTGAACGGACATTAGATCTTCTCCTTAATCAATAACCGAGGTGCAACATTAAGACTCTGCATTTCTTGTAAAAGCAGTTTGAAGGCGTATGCCACGGACACAGATGACACCTTGGCTTTGTCACCGCAAACCCTACAGACATATTTTCTCTGTTTAACATCATGATATGCTACTAGTCCACATCTTTCACATACAAAGATATCAGACTTATCAGACTCATCCAACAACCTATCTTTTAGAATCATAGACGCACCATAAGCAATTAAACAATCCCTTTCCATTTCACCAAACCTTAATCCACCACCTCTAGCTCTTCCTTCGGTCGGCTGTTTCGTTAGCATCTGAACTTGTCCACGAGCTCTTGCGTGAATTTTATCCGCAACCATGTGATGGAGTTTTTGATAGTATACGACTCCAATGAAAACATCCACTGGAAATGATTTTCCAGTTCTTCCATCATACATGATTTCTTTACCAGAATATTTGAAATTGTGTGCATCCATAACTTCTTTAACTTCATCCATTTTTTCGCCAACAAACGCAGAACCGTCAAATCGTTTTCCACGAAATGCTGCAGCTTTACCACAAACAGATTCCATCATCATTCCAACTGTCATTCTAGATGGAAATGCATGTGGATTAATCAAAACATCAGGAGACATTCCTTCTGTAGTATATGGCAGATCTTCTGCTTTAGCTAAAATCCCAAGTACACCTTTTTGTCCATGTCTGGACGCAAATTTATCACCTATTTCAGGAATCCTCATATCTCTTGCTCTAATTTTATACATTTTTCCACCTTCGTTTGACTGAGTCATAACTACAGTATCGATGACGCCAGCTTCAGATGGCCTTACACCAATAGAAGTGTCTCTTCTATATGGGCCAGATGACTCAAATTCTCTATACTCTTCCATGAATCGTGGAGGACTAGTTTTTCCAATCAAAATATCTCCACCTTTAATAGGAGACTCAGATGCAACGACTCCATCATCTTCAAGCAATCTGTACGCACGTTCTCCCTTGTAACCCCTTATGTTATCTTCAGCATTAGGAATCTCAAAACTATCACGCATCCCACCAGGATATTGTTTTGCTTCAGCATCATAAATTCTAAAGAAGAAAGTCCTACCCAATCCCCTATCAACGGATGATTGACTAAGAACAATAGCATCCTCGATGTTGTAACCATCAAAAGGCAATACTGCAACAACACAGTTTTGTCCAGCAGGCCTGTCTTCCAATCCCAAAAGATGCATCGCTTTCGTATTGACGATTGGAACTTGTGGGTATAGCATAAGGTGTTGTCTAACATACGTACTAGTATTCATCATAGGTGTAGAAAATCCCAAGCTTTGCTTTGCCATTGCAGATTCGTACGTATTTCTTGGAGATTGATTATGTTCAGGATATGGGATAATAGAAGCTCCTGCACCTAAAATTGCAGGTGGGAACACTTCCAAGTGAGTATGTTTCTTTGTATCTTTTTCATCCAAGGTAATGTAACAATTCTCTTCTTCATTTGCATCAATTACTTCCAATATCCCCATTCTCAAGAGATCAGTCCATGAAAGTAATTTCTTAGAAATTTTATCTAGAAGTTCTGAGGTCAACAATGATTTATTGTCTTTAATGATAATCAATGGACGCAATACTCTACCGGCATTACAATTAACATACAATCTTGTTGTTGAGCCTTCAATGTCAGACTTATGGAATGAAACCCCAACATGAGGATGAATCTTTGAGTTTCTTCTAAGTTCTCTAACAGATTCAGCTAATTCAGCACCATCTTTGTAATATCCAATTAGACGACCATCCACAAATATTCGTGTTCCATCTTTTTTCAAGTCCTCCTTCGCATCAAAGAAATGAACGGTTCCAAGATCATAAAGCTTTTCTATAATTTCTTCAGATGTTACATTTACTGAAATAATTCCAGATAATGCTAAATTTTTTACCAAACCACAGTTCGAGCCTTCTGGAGTTTCACTTGGACAGATTCTTCCAAAGTGAGTTGCATGCAAATCTCTTGCCTCAAAGTTAGGTTGAGTTCTACTAAGAGGTGATTGAATTCTTCTAAGATGACTAATTGTGGAAAGATAATTAGTCCTATCAAGTAATTGAGTGACACCAACACGTCCTCTCCCCCAATTCCCAGTTGCGATTGCATTATTCAGTTTATCGGTGATAATCCCAGGACGAATTGCTGCAGCAACTGCATTAATTCCACGTTTTTGGCCTGATCTTTCTAACTGATATTTCATATCTCTAACCAGATTTCTAAATGCAGTTCTAAACAGATCTGCCAACATCTGTCCTGCAAACTTAATCACTTTATTTCCATAATGATCTTTATCATCAGGAGTAATCCAACCAAGTTTTAATTCTAACAATTTACAAGCTGCTTCACCCAAAAACTGTGCTTTTTCTTTTCTATTTTCAGGATGTTTACCCAAATGAGGCAATAATCCCCAATCAAGTAAAGTTTCGGCACGCTTTATCTGAAATTCCTCTAACATTCCAGGTGCAATTCTTTTACTGATATAGACAATGGCATCTTTAGATGTCGGTACATCGCCTGCTTTTTCAAATGAGCCTTCTAACTCATCTTGAATATCATCAACTAACGAAACTACGGAAGCAATTTCTCTATCAGACTCTAATCCAAGTGCCCTCATTAGCGTGACAGCTGGAATATCTACAGGAGACCCCGGAATCCTAGCAACAATTAGTCCATCATTTTTCATAACAAGTTCTAACTTTGCACGATAACCTACAATGGAAGAGTATACTTTAGCTTTGAAAACAATATTTCCACCTACAGTTTCCCTATCAACAATTATTTTATTGTAAGAAAGATCTTCTAGCCCCACAATTACTCTCTCCGAACCATTAATGATGAAATAACCACCAGGATCACTTGGATCTTCCCCATGCTCAATTAATTTTTGAGTAGAGAAATTATGCAAAATACATGCATTTGATTTTGCCATTACCGGAACATCTCCAATGTGTACAAATCGAGATTCTAAGATTTTTCCATCTTCTATTACACTAGCCTCCATCATAACAGGTGCAGAATAAGAAACATTTCTCAATCTTGCTTCAGCTGGAGTAATATGAGTGATAGAACCATCTAGTTCCATCATTCGTGGCTGTTGAAGCTTTACTTTACCTAATTGAATTTTATATGGATATTCAGCATTTTCAATGTCAATTTGACCAACTTCATTAATGATACTTTGAAGTCCTCGCTCTAAAAATTCATCAAAAGAATTAAGATGTTGGCGTGCAATTCCTTCACGTTTCAGAATATCTTGAATTACGGGCCAACGCTTTGTTGAAGGATGTACCATCTAGACTTCCACCACATATCGATAATAGAGACTCTCACCGGCAGTTGAACTTTTTCGGGTAATTTTTATCATATCACCAGGTTTTACACCCAGTCCTAAAATTGCAGGATCATTAACAAAGATTAATGGTAATTCTGTTGGCTTACAATTGTATTTTTTTAAAACATCCTCAGCCTCTTGCTTGGGAATAATTTCATGCTTTGGTACGTAGATATGATCAGGCACTAAAACTTGATTCTTCTTAGTTGCCATTTACAATTCTCCCATATTCAACATTAGATGTAAAAGAAAATAATACACACAAACTGTCAAAAGTTCTCTCTCTGGTTAATATATATCTAATCTGAAATTCGTTAAAAACAGTCTTTTTTCTATTTTGTCAACAAATTTTTTCACAACCTTAAATAAGATTAATCTGAGCGTAAAACTCATGAAAGCTCATCTATTGGCGTTCACCATATCTGCAATATTTATTGTAAGTATCGGCATGACACCAGCATTTGGACAAGTACAAGGCTCGATAGTTGTTACTACGGACAAATCATCATATTCTGAAGGTGAAATAGTTCTAGTGACAGGCGAAGTAAGAGATCTGTATTCACAAACCCCAGTAAGTGTAATTGTTAAGGCTCCTAACGGAAACCTGGTATCAATCGCACAAATTACAGTTGGTGCTGACAAAAAATTCAGTACTGAAGTTACAGCTGGTGGAGCATTAATGAAAACAGAGGGATCATACACGATCACAGTTCAATATGGGACGGAAAACCGTTCAGCAATCACATCATTTGAATTTGCTGCATCTGCTACTACCAACACAACTACACCAACAACCCCTGTAGAAGCATCAGAAATAACTGGTACGACAGTTTCAGTTCAAGGTTCTAGTGATTTAATAGGATATGAGATAACGGGTGGAAAAATAGTAGGCCTCATTCCGGATACGGATGCAAGTTCACTCATTATATCGATTGATGCAACAAGTGATGGTTCACTCACACTCACTATTCCTAGATCGGTATTGGATGCAACAAGTGATGATGGTGATGAAGACTTTTTCGTCTTAATAGATGGGGAAGAAGCAAGCTTTGATGAGATCATATCATCAACAGATAGAAAAATCACCATAATGTTCCCAGCAGGCGCTGAAACAATTGAAATAATTGGTACCTATGTGATTCCAGAGTTTGGTACAATCGCAGCCATGATTCTAGCAGTAGCAGTTATCTCAATAATTGCAGTATCTGCAAAATCAAGACTTAGCATTATTCCAAGATACTAAGTTCACAACTTTTTTCTATTTTTAAATATACATAAATAGCAATAATACTGGGTGAAATTAGTATGAATTTTAAACGTTCTACAACATCAATGGCAATAGCATTTATGGCGTTGTCATTAATTTCAATGACCTCAATTCAACAAGATGCTTTTGCACAGCAAAATCAAGGAATGATGATCACTGCAATGGCCGATAAAGGCTCAGATACAATTACCGTCACAGGTAAAACAGTTTCAAACATTACAGATGTTACATTTAGAGTAACATCGCCAAGTGGAAATAACGTAGTATCTATTGGTCAAACATCTCCAGATGATGATGGGAATTTTGTAAGAGAATTCAAAGTCGGACCAACATGGACTGAAAATGGATTTTATGAGATCACTGCAATGCAAGGTCTAGGAAAGAATTCTTTGTATACACTAAATGTTCTTGTTGAAGTGACAAATAGTATGACTGAAAGAACCTCAGTAACTGAATCTAACATGGAAGGTATATTCACGTCAAACGAAAACAATGTCACAGTTGATGCAGGACTAATGCTCGATGCAATAATTGTCGAAAATGGTTCTACAATGTTTGAGGTAACAGGAATGACAGATAGAGTAAGTCAAGATATCACATTGACTGTAATTGCACCAAATGGAAATGTGATGACCGTTGATCAAATATCACCAAATCTTGATGGGGAATTCGCTGCCGAGATTATGGTAGGAGGATCATTATGGAAACAAGATGGTCTTTACACCGTAACTGTACAACAATATGACGATTCAAAATATACTGCTTCAATTGAGGTAGATATCAAAGATGGAGTCGTAGTTCCAGAGTTTGGTACAATCGCAGCCATGATTCTAGCAGTAGCAGTTATCTCAATAATTGCAGTATCTGCAAAATCAAGACTTAGCATTATTCCAAGATACTAAGTTCACAACTTTTTTCTATTTTTAAATATACATAAATAGAGACCAATGCAAATCGCTACAAGATGAACAGCCGTACGTCGTTCGCACTACTAGCCCTTTTGACTGCAGTCAGCACCTTAACCATGACATCAGCATACGCTGAAGGAGCATCTACTTCGCCAGCATGTGTAGGTTGTACCATGGAAGATGCAAAAATGATGGCATCAGAATCATTAATGAACGCAATCCCAGTATCTGTTTGGACAGAAAAAACAGATTATGGTCACAATGACATTATCATTGTAGAAGGACGAGTAGCAAATGTAGCTTCTGGATTTCCAGTTACAATGACTGTTGTGAGTCCACTAAACTCCATTGTTACAGTGGATCAAATCACTGTAGCCCAAGATGGCAGTTTTGAGACGACACTAAACACAGCAGGTGCAATGTGGAAATACGACGGTACCTACACCATTAAAGTAAACTATGGCAGTGCTGAAAAAAGCAACAAGGCCCAGGTTGAACTAACTGGTGGAGTTGGATATACACCAGATTACTCAACACCTACACCGACTAAACAGTGTGGTGCAAATGATCTATCTGCAAGTGGTCAATGTATACCATTTAGCATTTCAGGTGGAATGGTAACTGATACAACTCTCAATACTAATGATAATTCAATTGTCATTAGTATCAACGCTGAAGATGATGGAACACTAACAGTAAGCCCATCAAAGACAATCCAAGAAGGTATCTTCATGGTACTGGTTGACGGAGAAGAATGGGATGATGTAGAAATTGTTGCAAACAAAGTAACAGTAATGTTCCCAGCAGGCGCTGAAACAATTGAAATAATTGGTACCTATGTGATTCCAGAGTTTGGTACAATCGCAGCCATGATTCTAGCAGTAGCAGTTATCTCAATAATTGCAGTATCTGCAAAATCAAGACTTAGCATTATTCCAAGATACTAAAATCACACAACTTTTTCATTTTTTCATTTTTGATAGTAAAGGAGATATACAAATATGCACAAAGAAGTTTGTGTACCCTAGAGTAATTTACAGTATTGCAATATTATTAGTGCTTTCAACGGGAACAGTATTTGCACAAGAATCCCTAATTTCGGTTCAAACGGATGATAAAATATATGATGAGGGGGACACCATTGTAATTTCAGGACATGTCACCACTATTGTTGGCAGTACTCCAGCAACCCTACAACTGTTTTCAGATGGTAATCTCGTAGATATTGCACAAATTACCATAGCACAAGATGGAAGTTATTCTCACACAGTTATTGCAGAAGGCCCATTATGGAAAAACCAAGGAGACTATACAGTCAGAGTTTCATATGGAGAAGGGAATATTGCAGAATCAGAATTTGCATATTCCCCCAAATCAGCAGTGATCGAAAAGACGACAAATTTTGAAGTAGATGCCGGAAATCACGGCACATTTGATGTAGAGTATACTATCAAAGGAGCTACAATTAAAGACATAGCAGTAAATTCAGACATATTTGGATTGACAGTGTTAATTGAATCATCAGATGAAGGAACTGTCAGATTAGAATTACCAAGGGAGTTCATAGGTGCAGAAAAACAAGATGGTAAAGACGACACTTTTATCATTCTTATCGACGGAATAGAGGTTGAATATAAAGAAGAAGAAGTGCATTCAGAGTCTAGAATAATAACAATTAATTTTGAACCTGACGATTCCAAAATTGAAATAATTGGAACGTATGTGATTCCAGAGTTTGGAGCAATCGTGACAATGATCTTAATTATAGGGATTGCCAGTGTGATCATACTTGCTAGAAACAAATTTCAAATTAGCATCTAACCCTTAACACCAAAAGAGTATTTTTCTTTGAATGGGGAAAACGATCTTAGTTCTTCAACTATTATTTTTAAAGAATTAACAGTTTGTTTGATTTCTTCCTCATTATTATAGATACCCAAAGTTAATCTTAAAGAACCTGTGATTTGTTCATGTGAAAAGTCCATTGCCTGTAAAACATGAGAAGCCCTCTGTGTATTAACTGAGCAGGCTGAACCGGTGGAGGCTGCAATCCCATACTCATCAAGTTTGATAATTAGATCTTCTCCATTAACACCAAGAAATGTGAAGTGGGCATTATTTGGTAATCTTGAGTGAGGATCACCATTCAAAGTTACTTCAGGAATTTCATGCAGTACTTTTTCAACCAGAATATCTCGAAGATTTTTAACATAAGAAACGTTTTCAGCCAAGTTATTTTTTGCAATTTCACACGCTTTACCAAATCCAACAATATTTGCAACATTTTCAGTTCCAGAACGTAAACCACGTTCCTGACCTCCACCCAAAATCACAGGATTGATATTCATATTATTTTTGATATATAATGCCCCTATCCCCTTTGGGCCATGAAGTTTATGAGACGAGATGGATAGAAAATCTACCCCTAATGCCTTAACATCAATTGGAACTTTGCCAACGGCTTGAACTGCATCAGTGTGAAAAGGAACTTTTTTTGTATTGCATATTTTAGCTAATTCAGAAATTTGTTGAATTGTCCCAACCTCATTATTTCCAAACATTATTGAAACAAGACAAGTGTCATCAGACAAATGAGATACCAATTCGGATGGATCTATCATTCCAAGACGGTTAACCGCTAAATAATCTACAACAAATCCATCTTGAATTAATTTTTTACAAGGTTCTAGAATAGCATCATGTTCAATTTGGGAAGTGATAATTTTGTTGCTAGAATTTTTTCCAGATATTCCTTTCAACACAGTATTATTGGATTCTGTACCTCCAGAAGTAATTAAAATCTCAGAAGGATCCGCATTGATTAGAACGGCAATTTGTTTTCTAGCTTTCTCAATGGCCTTATGGGCCAGTCGTCCATATCTATGAATGGATGAGGGGTTTCCATATTGTTGTTTAAGATAAGGTAGCATCGAATCCAAGACATCTTCATGGATTTGGGTAGACGCAGCATTATCTAGATATATCAATCCACAACCACATTAATTTTTCCAGGTTTATATCCTTCTTGATCAACTTCAACGGCAGCAAAACCAATCATCTTTAATTTTTCAGTTATTTGTTTCAAAACGATATCATCAAACACGGAAATCATTTTTTTATCTACCTCGATTTTTGCTGATCCATCAATATCACGAACTCTGACGTTTCTTATTTTTGAAAGCTGTTTAACAATAGTTTCACCAAGTTCTATTCTGGTTAGCTTTTCAGCAGTTACTCTTTGGCCCCATGGAATTCTAGATGCCAAACATGAATTAGATGGCCTGTCAAATACAGACAAGCCTATCAATTTTGCAGTTTCTCTAATTTTTAATTTTGAGAAATTTGTCTCAAGAAGAGGACTACGAATTCCATTTTGTCTTAGTGCATCAATTCCAGGCCTATATTCACCCAAGTCATCAACATTTGTCCCATCAACTATTACCTTGACATCATATTCTTTTGCTAATTCAATCAGATGATCTCCCAATTCCATCCTACAATGAAAGCATCGATTAGAATCATTTTTTGTAAATTCTTCATTTTCAAGTTCATCGTAATCTAGAAAGAGTTGTCGAATACCGATCTCAGAGCAGACCTGTTTTGCAGTACAAAGTTCTTCTTTAGACAAAGTTTTGTAATCAGCAGTAACTGCAATAGCAGAATCACCCAATTTTTGAAATGCAGCATATGCAACAAGAGCGCTATCAACACCGCCAGAAAGTGCAACCATCACCTTACTTTTGTTCTCAAACCAATTCACAAGATCATCCAGATTTGTCATCGTCATAATTCTCCAATTGTTTAATCTCTTTTCTCAATAAAACATCTGTTTCCCTAATAGATTTATCAAGAATGTTAGATATTTTCTTCAAGTCATCAAACTCTATCTTAAAGTCAGTTTTTCCCTTAAAAGAAAATTTTTTGTAATTTATTTGAAAATGCAAACCATTCAAAGTAAGATCAACACCATGAATAGATCTAGGAACAATGAATCGATTAGAATCAAAAATCCGAATTCCTAGTGTTCCAGTTTCCAATACTAAAGTGTCAAGAATTTCATCAATACTATTGTCATCGCAAATTATGGATATACAATTTGTAGGCCTTCCTTTCTTTGTAATCCCAGGACAGATAGAGATATCCAATGCATTTTTTGCCATTATTTTCTCAACCAGATTTCCCAAAACCTCGCCGGAAACATCATCCACATTTGTTTCAAGCACTTTTACAGAATCTATTTCAAAATCATTTTCAGAACCTCTAACAATCTTTAAAACATTTGAAAAGGTGTCAAAATCTTTTTGTCCAGCACCGTATCCAATTGAATTAATTTTCATGGAAGGATAAAATTTTACAGATTCATGTACCAAATTTACTAAAATACAAGCACCTGTTGGAGTAGTAAGTTCTTCATTGGCATTATTTCCCTTAATGATCAAGTTTGAATTTTTAAAAATCTCAAGAATGGCGCCTGCGGGATTTGACATGGTACCATGTGAAAAGGTTACAGAGCCTCCGCCAACAGAGACAGGAAGGCAAAAAACTTTCTCGTCAAATAGTTTTAAATCATCCAACGCAATGGAGATTCCGACAATATCCACAAGAGTGTCAATTCCGGAGGCTTCATGAAAGTGAATAGATTCTTCAGGAATTCCATGAATTGCAGATTCTGAAGAAACCAGTGTGTCTATACATGATTCAGCAAATGTTCTTGCTTTTTGTGACAATCCCATAGCAAGAACGGAATCGGATATGGCTTTTTTAATTTCAGAACCTTTTCTCTCATGAACACTCTCATTAATTTCTAGAATCAACTGAAAAGATTGAATTCCACGTTTTTGAATTTTTTCAAAGTCAATTTTTTCTATAGTTGAGTTTGAAAGAAATTTTTCAGATTGATTTATTCCAGCAATAACCCTGCGTTTGTCAGCACCCAAATCAATTAACGAGCAAAGAAGCATATCTCCAGATACGCCAGCAATTTGTGGATCAATGACAAGGACCATGATTAAAAATCATGAAAAATACTTATAAATTCGACTAATTTTGTGATCTCCATTAGATTTAATTATCTAAAATAAACGCAAATTTTTATGATTACAATTATTGGTTCCGGAAAAGTAGGCGGAGATGCTGCGTTATTTTCTGCATTAAAGCGATTAGATGATCAAATTTTGTTGCTAGATGTAGCTAAGGGACTCCCACAAGGAGAGGCAATGGACATCAATCACATGTTGTCTGAGCAAGGAATCGATGTTGAAGTGAAAGGTTCAAATGATTTTGCGGATATGAAGGGTTCAAACGTTGTAGTAGTGGTTGCAGGTTCTGGACGAAAGCCAGGAATGACAAGAATGGATCTTTTGAAGATTAATGCATCAGTTGTAAAGAGTGTTGTTGAAAATGTAAAAAAATATGCAGATGACTCCATGATAATTCCAGTTACAAATCCACTAGACCCAATGGCTTATGTTACTTACAAAGCATCAGGATTTGACAGAAGCAGAGTGTTTGGAATGGGAGGAATGCTTGATTTATCTAGATTTAGACAATTTATTCATGAAGCAACTGGACATTCACGCGATTCCATAAGGGCATTGGTAATTGGAGAACATGGAGAAAATATGTTACCACTGCCTAGATTTTCATCAGTATCAGGAATTCCGTTATCATCATTTCTTCCAAAAGAAAAATTGGATGAGTTAGTTCAAAATACGAAACAAGTTGCAGCCAAGGTAATTGAGTTAAAAGGTGCCACAGTACATGCACCTGGAAATGCTATTTCTGCAATAGTTGAATCAGTAGTAAGAGATAGAAAACAAGTGATTCCAGTTGCAACATATCTTGATGGAGAATATGGTCATTCAGATGTTACAATAGGGGTTCCTGCAATTATTGGTAAAAAGGGTGTAGAAAAAATAATTGAACTAGATCTAAACGATGAAGAAAAACAAGTGTTTTCAAAAGGAGTTGAGAGTGTAAAAAGTGCCATCTCAGGAATAGAGATCTAAGCATTTTTTTATACAAACAAAGAAAATTCAACATTGGAAATTCATGAAATCTTGGAGTCAGTCAAGTCAGGAAAAACTTCAGTGAACAGTGCAAAAAAACTTTTGTCATTGTATTCAATTGAAGAGGTAGAAGGATTTGTCAAAATTGACATCAATAGAAGAAAAAGACGAGGGATTCCAGAAGTAGTATTTGCCGAAACTAAAGAACTAAGTGAAATTAAAAAAATTATAAAAAGAACACTTGAGAAAACGAATTCGATAATTATTTCAAGAGTCAAAAAAAAGGATTATTCTCAAGTCACAGCATATGCAAAGAAATTAAAAGTTAAAATCAAGACTGGAAAAAATTCATCATCGTTGTTGTTATTTAAAAAACCAATCAAATTTCAAGGGGGAAAAATTGGAATCATTACAGCAGGTACATCGGACATAGGCGTCGCAGAAGAATCTAGACTGATGTGTGAAGCAATGAATTGTAAATGCATTACAAGTTATGATGTAGGCGTTGCAGGCATACAGAGAATTTTTCCAGTTTTAAAAGAAATGATCAGCGAGGATGTGGACTGCATAATTGTCGCGGCCGGAATGGAAGGGGCGTTAGCTACATTGGTCTCTACATTGGTAGACATACCAATCATAGGAATTCCAACATCCGTAGGATACGGTTATGGAGAGAAAGGGATTGCCGCACTTGCATCAATGCTTCAGAGTTGTTCGTTAGGATTATCGGTTGTAAATATTGATAACGGGATTGCTGCTGGCGGAATAGCAGCAAATATTGCCAACAGAGCAATTAAAAAAAATAATTCTAACTAAAATTACAAGATAATCAATCTCGTAAATGATATATAACATATCTAAACGATGTTTGATAATTGGCTGGCAAACGGATTGTACTTACTGCTGATCGTAGTTTAATGACAAATTATAGAGGAAATTTCCTGTATGGGTTCATTGCATGTGGACCGTATGAGGTACTTCCAGAATGGGTTTTTGATAAGGTTTTTTGTCCTTCAGTAGAAACAGATCCAGTTACAGGAGAAGTCAAAGTTGCTCAAATTGGTTTAAGAAGAATTGAGAGTTCATTAGTTCAAGGAGGATATAAAAAAGAGGACGTATTTATGGCACATCCTGAAATGCTACAAAAATCAATTGGACCAGACACCAAAGTCGTAGGAATTAATGTAATGGATCCACTAGGAATGGCTCCAGTTACAACAACGATGTCTCCAGAAAAATTGTCATACGTTGCGATGAAATTCAAAAGAATGTGTGCCAGTATTATTCAGCTTAAAAAGAAATATGACTTTAAAGTGGTTGTAGGCGGCAACGGAGCATGGGAATTGGCCAAATCAGATAGGATGAAGATACATGGAATTGATACTGTGGTTGTAGGTGAAGCTGATGAACTGGCCGTAGATTTATTCCAAGATTTAGAAAAAAATGATGCACCAGAATTAATGCACTGTTTTGTAAGGAATCTTGAAAATATTCCAGTTATAGAGGGTCCTACAATTAATTCACTTATTGAAGCAATGCGCGGTTGTGGAAGAGGTTGTGACTTTTGTGATGTAAACAAAAGATCAAAGAAAGATCTCCCATTAGACAGATTGCAACATGAGGCAAAAACTAATTTAGATTACGGATTCGATTCGATTTGGCTACATTCTGATGAGATGTTACTTTATGGATGTGACAACAGAGACTTTATTCCAAACAGAGATGCGATAGTTGATTTGTGGAAAGGACTCAAGGGACTAGGAGCAAATTTTATCGGCACAACACATATGACATTCTCAGCTGTTGCAGCAGATCCGATACTGATGCAACAAATTTCGCATGTTAATGAGCAAGATAGAACAGGAAGATGGCTTGCTACAAACTTGGGAATTGAGACAGTGTCACCCAACATGGTAAAAAAGCATCTTGGCGTTAAAACAAAGCCTTTTGCCCCCGAAGAGTGGGGAAGCGTTGTTAGAGAAGGTGCAAAAATTCTAAATGATAATCATTGGTTCCCAGCTGCGACAATCATTATTGGTTGGCCAGACGAAACACCAGATGATGTCCAATACACCATTGATATGATGAGTGATTTTAGAGAAATGAATTTCAGAGGACTAGTCGCACCTTTACTTTATCAAGATTTTAGTGAGAAGAATTCAATGCATTTTGGAAACCTAAATGAAGCACAATTCACATTGTTTTGGAAATGTTGGGAGAATAATTTACGGGTAATTAACGACATTATTCCAATAATCCTTAGAAACAAGACATATGGACCTCCAATGAAAGTTTTCATGTATGGAATTCTAAAAGCTGGTACCTGGGCAATAATGAGATATCTCAGGGGATTATGCAAGGATTTGTTTAACGGTAGAACTCCAGACGAAATTATTGATAAGTATGCAAGAAGTAGATCAGTATCTGCCCCTAAAATTCAGACAAAAAAACTATAGATTGTTAACATTGTAACTTGCGTTGCAAAATTTTATGATAAATGTTAATTGTTGATCATTCCAATGGACAATTGTTTTCTTTTGTTGTTACAGAAAAATGATGAAAGTTTTATCTTGAAGGATGTCAACAGACAATACCATCAGAACGTACAATACTTTGCAAACGTAAGTACAAAAAATACGGTTTTATTTTAACAAATTTTCAATAGCGACATCTGCTATAGTGTTACGTTTGGGAGTTATGGATATAAAATATATTTTGTCAGCTCTTTCCACACTTTCAACTTTTTTAAAAGACTTTGAGGCTACATCAAATTCATAAATTCCAGATTCAAGAGACCCCCTTGCATAAAGCATAAGATACGTTTCTCCAGTTGCAGGACTAAGCGGAATAAAGGACATCACATACCCTTTGTAAGAATTAATGGGCATTGTATTTTTCATTGGGGGTGCAGCTGATGCCATATACATTAGAAAGTCTTCAGTCGATTCAAATTCTTCATACTCGACATGCATGACGTACCACCACGTGTTTGAGTATAATAACCTACTAGAAATACATTAGATTATTTTCTAGATTTGATATGCTTATTGACCTTAAATCCAATTAATGCTGGGGCTGCAATATACATTCCCAAATTCAATGCAATCACAGAAATTCCCAATCCCAAGACTTCCATTTCAGAACCGTCTTCAGCCAATGTCATTATTGACAAAGTAGAAACCATTGGGGTGATAAATGCCCTAACTGCTTGTTGGAACATCGGATTTTCTCTTTCCAAGTCAGCAATTGTTGGTGAGAATGAATAGTATAATTGGTTAAATCCAGTCATAAATGCCGTACCAGAAGACGTACTCATGACGGTATTATCTCTAATTTCTCTGAGGAACTGAACTTGGGGTGCCAGTTCTGTACCATATGCAGCAGTCGCTATTAGACAACCGCCACCCTTACCATCATCTTCTGGTTCGTTATTCTTAATTACTTGGCAGATTCCATTCACCAATTCAGTTCCAGCCCCACATGTGGGTTCTGGCTCAGGCGTTGGTTCTGGCTCAGGCTCAGGCGTTGGTTCTGGCTCAGGCTCAGGCGTTGGTTCTGGCTCAGGCTCAGGCGTTGGTTCTGGTTCAGGCGTTGGTTCTGTCGTAGAGACAGCATCTCCGCCAATATAAGAAATCGTTACCTCTGATGAATCTGGACCATAGTGAAATTCAACTTTATAATCCCCATTTAGTTTCCACAAGGGACCACCAGATACAAAATTTTTGTCAAACGAACCATCGGAACTTGGAATCAACTGATCAATTCCTACGATATTATTGTCAGGAGATATGATGATAACCGTAAGTCCTTTTCCAGATGATGAATCATAATCGGGTATACTGCCAGAAATCTTGACTAGTGCACCACTCGAATAAGTCTCTAATTCAGAAGATACAGGCAATGCAGGATTATGATCAGCAGTTGCAAAAGCAGGACCACTTATACCATAAGATAGAACAGATATTGACAAAATCGCAAACGCTAACAATCCGGTTACTTTCATTTTCATTTTTTTCATGGACTAAGAGTATTTATATTTTCAATGAAAGAATGTTTGACAGATTATATTCTAATTATGTCTTTTTTGATCAGGTATTGAATGGCTTTTACAAAATCTTCATCAGATATTTGATCATTGGCCCACCATTTCGCATTGTTTTTTATCCAATCAGGAAGTTTCTGTTCAGATGCAGAAAGAGATTTACCAGATTTAATAAGAAATCCTTCGTCAACAAGATAGTTAATTCCATCAATGAAGTTAGAATCAGATACAGTATCAGAAGACCAATGTTTTGCATTATTTTTTATCCAATCAGGAAGTTTTGGATCTGAGACTTCAAATGAGATCGTACTCACGTACGAATTATTATGAGACAGTTCAATGTGATAAATTCCAACCAAAGAATTGGGATTAATCGAAATAATGGATCTATAACTCCCATTATTTGAAATAGTGGCACCAAAATTCTGAGATTTTCCATCAGGGGTAATAACGATAATGGATAATGGAACTCCTCTTCTATGATTATCTACGCTTCCAGAAAGAAGGATTTCTTCAATTTTTCCCAAATGAGGTTTAATGACATCATATGAAGTCAATCTGGGAGGACTGTTTGAAGTGGATACGGACTTGTTTTTCAACAAAGTGTAAATGTTTGAATTTCCAGAATTGTCTCTCGAATCATGATATTTTGCATCAAGGCTTCCGCCTGCAGGAGAAATCAGTTCAGTTCCAGATTTGTTGCAAATTTTTGAAGGCATTTTAAACACGCCTTCAAAAATTCCAGTACTAGGTCCAGTTTCAACAAGAGTGAATCCAGTAGCACCCAAACCACCATGCACAACACCATCTACTGTACAACGTTTGTAACGAATATCTTTAATCTTAACTTCTAACAAAATTTGTCCGTCTTTTCCAACGGTATCAACGTAAGGAGAATTTGGATCATTGATGACGGAGTATATTTCCACGGTATCACTATTCAGATTAAGATCAGAATCTTTCAGAGTAAGAGTAACGGGTTGACCAAATCGATAAAACGACGAAGAAGTTGAAACAATTCCCGAATTTGTATTAACATCTGACTTTGTGGAAGTTGTAGTTGACACACCGACTTCATCTAAATCCGAGTAAGATATTGTGATACCATCTTCATCAATTAATCTGTTCATTACGATGATTTTTATCTCATCATCAATTGGTTGCAAGGTTTGAATGAAATCAGGATCAAGTATATTCAGTTGATTAGCAACTGCATACTCAAAAGTACCTTCAAAAATAGAAGAGTTATCACGAGTTTCTTCAAGCTCAAAACGATAAATTGAGTTGTTTATGCTTTGATCATTTTTCAGTCCAAAAGAAAAGAAATCAAAAATAATTGGTTGTTTATTTTTTTCATTAGAGACATTTAACACACCATCATCATCATCATCATCATCATCAGAAGAATCAAAATTAATTAAAAAGAATACAGTTCCATTTTCAGCCAAAATATCTACCACATCAGAATTATCAATTTGAATAAATCCTTGTGGTGATATAATATCACCTGCATCGACTATAGTAATTGGAGACGTCCCCAAAGCCCCAAAAGAAAGAGTAAATGAAGTATCACTAAAATCAGAAATTCCAAAATCATTTTCAAAGGATCTTAAATCATAATTTATCCAATTCGTACCATGAGTGTTTAATTCAGACGCGTCAAGTAGAACTGAAGATAAAGAAGAAGTTGAAATCCCCAAATCAACTGAAATCATTTCAAATGAGTCATTTTTTACAGTGGATGTATCAATTATCAACCTGTCAGAATTGGAATCAGGCACGGATGAATTTACACGTTCTCCAGACCCATCAGGAGAGGTTGCATGAAATAGTACATTCTGAGCATCCTCTAAAGTTACAGGATTTCCAATCAAGATTGAAGGTATAATCGCTGTCGTACGAAAAACATCCAAGTGATCACGGACACCAGTGTTTAGATTTTGATCAGGATCTATCAAAGATACAGGGTATTCAGTTCCAGGACGCAGAGATTCATTATTGCCAACGATTAGAACACGTTCGTTATTTAGAGAAACTGAAGCGGTTGAAAATCCTGTCAAGACAGAAGTAGATTTTTTGTTGTATGTGATTTGTCCAGTTTGACCACGAGGAGCATCACTTAAGATTCCAATTACAGATTGATCACTGAAATCATAGCTTTCAAAAAGTCCAGAATTAGGTCCATGTTCAACAAGAGTCACAATTTCTGAATAAGTGTTTGAGATTCCATCAGCATCGACGGAGGTACTAGGTTGATTACTGTTTGTTTTCAGTTCCATTATACTTCCAGTATCTAAAGAAAGTTTGCCATTATCTTCAAAGCCTAAATTTGAAAGGTTGGGAACTAAATCTACCAGTCCCGCATTTCCATTTGCAGCATCATTTCCGGAATTATCAAATGCTTGATAGAACGTGGAGGGAATTGCACCTACAGCAAAAGTCCAGGAATCTTCATCAGTAGGATCCTGATTTAGTTGAAAATCACTCAGGATTAGAAAGACTTCAGCATTATTTGGATATGAATCCCTATCAATACTAAAAGAAATATTTTGAATCTCATCATATTCAAGTGAAACTTGTTGTGTTTGACCTCCAGGATTGTATCGGATAACAACGTCATCAAATGAATATAATTGGATCAATGGCCAAGCTGCAGGATCTAGTCCAATTTGTCCAGTTGGCACGTTGGAATTACTGTTGATCGATTTTGCGTTTCTGACGACATTGTTCAAATTTGAGCCAGTCGGAGAATCAGTACATTGCTCAAATGAAGAAGTTCCATCAGTGGAACCAGATGCATTACGAGGTACTGCAAACCCATCAGTTTCAGAAAGTTCAATTCCAATTACTGACGAAGGTGTATCCCTACTGCAAAAGACTCCAAAATCTAGTCCTTCTCCAGATAATCCAACAGTCGAATCTGCTTCCTTGGCCTTGTCAACATGAGCAAAATAGGCATACCAATTACCATCAGTTGCTTGAACCATTCGTAGGGATTTTCCATTAATTGTGACATCAGGCTCCCCCTTTCCCTCATCAGTATCGCTTAGATTTTGATCAGTTACCACCACTTCAATTACCATGGAACCAGAAAAATGATTGTCAAACTGTGAATTTTCAGCAGATACAAACAAGTCAGGATTACTGGATGCATCAGCAGCATCAACAGATGAAATAAGTACGGTCATCGAGAAAATTGCCGCCAATGCAAAATATCTCAGAGACAACATATTCACAGAATCAATTTTTCTCACAAATAACATTGTCGCAGTATTGCTTCTTGGAAAACTGTAATACATGATCAGACCATCAAAAAAGGAGGAAAATGTTTGTTCAGAGAACCAGAGTCTTACAGATATCACTTTTAGCTATTTTTTCAGCATTTTTAGTAGAATTAATTTTTGGCTTAGTTTCAAACAGCCTAGCACTTATCACAGATAGCATTCATGCATTGTTGGATAGTGTGGTCACTCTTGTTTTGATATTGGCTGCAAGACTGGCAATCAAGCCACCTGATGCCGAACATACCTACGGACATGGTAAAATTGAATCACTAGGAGGACTGCTTGGCGGCATAGTAATTTTTTTGATTGCTTGTTTTTTCATTTACGAATCCATTAACAGATTGCAGAGCCCACCTCCAAATGTTTTACCAGGATTGTTTGCCATCATCGGAGGATTGTATACAATTGGAATAGACTTCTTTAGAATAATCATTTTAAGGAGATCCATTAAAAAGATCGGAGGGGCCACACTTAAAGCAGATTTCTATCACGCATTCATGGATCTTGGTTCCACATTAGTTGCAATCATTGGAATTATCTTAGTCTCATACGGGCTGTACTTTGGAGATTTTGTTGCAGCATTGATTTTAGGAGGACTATTAGCAATACTTAGCATAAAATTAGTTTACAAGACAGCATTAGATTTGACAGACGTAATATCACCACAGATTGTAAAAAATGTTAGAGAAATTTCAATATCTACAGAAGGAGTGATAGATGCAGGACCAATACTCATGAGAAGATCAGGAGATACAATTTTTGCAGATATCACCATATCGTTAAGGGGAGATACTAGTTTTGAAAAGGCTCACGAGATTAGCGCAAATGTTGAGAGAAACATAAAGAATAACATATCCAACGCTGCAACTACCATACATTTCGAGCCAAATTGGAAGGATATTCCACCAGATGCAAAAATATCAGATATTGCAAAAAGTGTAGATGGCGTAAAGGGAGTTCATAATGTGATTACATATAAAACAAAAGGAAAAACATATTGTAATTTACACGTAATGGTAGATAGAGAGATCAATCTACTATCAGCTCATAAAATTTCTGAGATAATTGAAGTGAAAATTCAAAAGGAGTTACCAGATATCACGCACGCAACAATCCATCTAGAACCTTTTGTCACAGTTCCGGAAAATTTCAACATAGAAGATGTCGAAACAGAAGAGAAAATTAAAACAATTTTGGAAAAATATCCAGAAATTAAGAAGATAGGACGTATTCTATCCCTAAAGTTTGAAAATATTCTGAAAATAGACATCGACTGTTCGTTTAACAAGGAATTATCAATTGAAAAAGTTCATGATTTGACATCAGAAATTGAACATGTAATTAGATTAGAAATTAAAAATTCCGTAATCACAATTCATCCAGAACCAAATTAGACCAAGATACTTGTCAGATACATTACTAACATTCCTATCGCAAAACCAGAAGCTACCGAAGCACTTGAGAGATTTTTGTCACCTTCTTCTCGTATCCATTTCAATATGGTGATGATCACCTGAAAAATAGCACCTGCCCCAACCGCAAGAAAAATCACTGAAGTGAACGGAGAATATGCAAAACCTCCAATCCATGCACCAAAAATGGCAGGACTGCCAGCAATCAACCCCAACCCTACAAGTTTCCCAATCATTGTTTTTCCTCTAGACATAGGTGCTGCAATAGCAATGCCTTCAGTGGTATTGTGTATAGCAAACCCAACTATCAGAAATGTACTGAATGCAATAGAACCTAAACCCACTGCAGCACCAATTGCAAGTCCCTCACCAAAATTATGCAACCCAATCCCAACAGAGATCATTAATGCAACTGCCACAGGCTTTGCCATTCTAGAGGAATTTGTTCTTTTAACCAATTTTTCACCAGAGTAGTATAAAGCTAGAAATGATAATACTACAACAGTAGCTACAAGCAAGACACCATTAAAACTGCCTGCCAGGTTTTCTTCAGAGACATCCAGAGCTTCTTCAATAGAGTCGATTGCCAAGAAAAGTAGAAGTCCCGCAGTAAGTGCCAAAAAGAAATGATATTTCTGCTTGCTAATTCTTTTGATGAAAGGAAGCCAAAGTAATCCAATCATTACAGGAATAATTCCAACATATGTTCCAATTATTGCAAAGAATCCCATCATCTCAAGGCCAGGTTCTAATGCAGGCGCAGCAGCTTCGACCTCTTTTTCAAATCTAGTTCCATCCTCAATTGTAATTCCAATTCTGTATGGTTCTGCCTCATTCCACTCAAAAGGTATCCTAACCAAAGCTGTGTCATATCGTTCTAGGAATCTATCAGGTTCAACTGCTGCAGGTTGTATTCGGTCATTAATGTCTGCCATGACAACTTCCACTGGAATAGGTCCAGTGTTTCTCACAGTTACAAGTATCTCAGAATCTATAAAATCAATTTTTTCCATTGTTATCTCAGGCAATGGTATACCCAGATCCAAAAGATCAGAACCCGGCCCAAAGATGAATGCAATCAAAACTATAAGAAACAAAAATGGAATAATTCCACTAGCAATTATTTTACCTTTTGATGATTTTTTGCTAACTTCCATATTCTACTCCTGTTTGTGATTTTTGAGGTTGATCATCATCCTCTACTAAAAATATTCCAACCCAACCCTTTTCTGAGAATTCCACCTTATGAGCATGGAAAAGATATTTCCCAGGATATTGATATTCAAATTCCATAATACCTCGCTCAGTTTGGGATAAAGTAATCATGTCCGTGTAAAATGAAGGAACCGTATCGGTTCCAGTGGGATAGTAATGGAATAGATTTCCGTGTAAATGGAGATTGTTGATAGGATCAAACTCCACCATGTTGACTACATAGACTCGTATCAACTCATTAGTACTAATCTGGATGGGATGGTGTTGATAGTAAAATGGAATAGTATTTGCAGCATAGAAGTTATTTTCAGTATCAAAATCAGTATCCAAACCATTTAAGACCATGACCATCTCATCAGCAGGTTCACGTCCTTCCTTTGGATCAACAATAAAGACACCATAGAGACCATGAACAATATGCTCCTCTAAAGGCATCACATGACAATGATATGGATGAACACCTACAGGACCAGCCTCAAATTCATATACAAATTGCCCACCATTTCTACCTACAGGTTCAAAAACCCCATCCATTTCAGCTGGATGAATTCCATGAAAATGCATCGTATGTTCTTTAGAACCATTGTTTATGAAATTGATTCTAAGTAAATCGCCTTCTGTGGCTCGAATTGTAGGACCAGGAACTGTTCCATTGAAAGTCCAAACATTGTAAAATACTCCAGGTGAAACCTCCATAACCTTGTCATCTTCGGCAATTATTGTGAATTCTCTCAGAGTGGTACCGTCAGGTAGTTGAGAAACTTGGCCATAATCGAAATCCCGTAAATATTCCATCGGATCAAATTCCATAGTTGCACTAGTATACAATGGATCAATGATTTCTCCAGATGTTTGTATGATAGCTCCAGAATGAGTTACAAAAGTTTTTGGTTCAGATTGAGCATCAGAAAAAGTTGGAAAAATTGCAATTGCAGAAAACCCAACTACCAACGAAAGTAACAAAACCATGGTGACAGAACGACTGATTTTCAAGACATACGACAAAAATAAAAATTCTAATTTAAATTTACCCTAAGCTAACTTTTTTAGCCTAGTCTAATTTTTTGTACAAAGCCAACGAATGTTTAGAAAATTAGGTTTAAACTAAAGATAATTAACCATAATCTGTGCAGAAGTCAGGACTAATAATCGTCATTTTAGGATTGTTGATTGTCACAGGACTGCTAGTATCAATTGTCGGAAACCAGGTGACGTTAGAGGGAATAATACAAGGAAATGGAAAAGTGAGTTCAACGCAAACAGTGACAATTTCAGCAGACTTTGATATGAAAGAAACACAGATAGGGGTTTTTGCAGTACAAGTTATGGAATTTAAAGAAAATACAATACGGATGAAAATATTAGATCCCTCAGATATCGAAATAGTTTCTCAAGATGTGAATGAAGACACTGTAGAAGAAAAGTTTGATGTGTTAGAAACTGGAACTTATGAATTAATAATTCACAGTTCTGATGATGAGGGAATTTATGTCACAGGAGCAATTGGACCACTCCCCGATGCAAACAAAAAATTCATCATATCCATTATTTCCACATCGACGCTCATTGTAGGCATGGTAGGACTTGTCGTGATTGGGATATATGAAATCAAAAATAGAAAAAGATCAGTTTAGGTAACTGTCCATTTTTTCCAGTTCACTGATAGCTGCATCAAAATTATCACTATCTTCAATTATACTTGTAAGCTTGTCAGAATTTGCAATAAGTGAGTATTTTCCATCTTGAGAATTCTTAGAAACGAATCCATGCAAAATCAAATATGAAAGTCTTTCAAGAATCTCGGATTCAGATATTGATGATTGTTGAGCCAAAAACGAACATTGCTTTTCACCATCCTCAAGTTCTGCCAAGATGGAAGAAGTTACAGGATCAAACATGCAATCTATGACTTTTTCTCTATCAAACGTATCGCTCATTCCAATAAAATTACAAATATAGAAAGTTATAACTTTTTGATAGATCGTTACAATAAGATAATTAAGAATCAGATATCAAAAAAAGACATGCAAAAGCTTTGTAGTCAAGATCCAACAGGTAGGGGAATACATTGTTTTTGTGTTGGCATAGATGTTCAACGAGGAATCAAAAAATGCTGTAAATGCAATCAATGGAATATTCAAGGTAATGACTGGACTGATGATGAGGACTTCAGATGAATAAATTCAAGAGAATTTGAGCATAAAAATTCCAATAAGATAAAATTTTAGAAATTATAGAATTTGATGCCTAGCATGGTTTTTATCTGGGATTCCTTGAATTTTGAAATACTTGAGTACACAAGAATATAGACATATTGTCAGAATTGTTGGAAATGATATCCTAGGAGATAGAAAAATGGTGGTGGGGTTAACCCAGATAAAGGGCATTGGTCAAAGTTTTGCCACAGCAATCTTAGATACCCTCAAAATAAACATAAATTCCAATATTGGCAACCTTACTGAAGAAAACGTACAAGCAATTGAAAAATTAATCTTAGATCCAATTGGTGCAAAATTTCCAATTTGGTTCCTTAATAGAAGAAAAGACGTTGAAACAGGAGCAGATTTACATTTGTTAACATCAGACATTCCATTTACATTAAGAAATGACATTGAAAGAGAAAGAGTCGCAGCCAGTTGGAGAGGCTATCGTCACATGAGCGGTCTTAAGGTTAGAGGACAACGAACCAGAACTTCAGGCAGAAAAGGTGGAGCAGTGGGAGTTGCCAAGGGCGGAATGGCAGCACCAGTTAAGAAAGGAAGTGCAGGAGCTCCAGCAGCAGAAGCAGCGGCTCCAGCAGCAGAAGTAGCGGCTCCAGCAGCAGAGGAGAAAAAATAGGTGTTTTGAATGGGAGATCCAAAATATCCACGTAGAGTATGGAAAAAACCAAAGAGACCTCTCAATTATGAATTAAAGATGGAGGAACTGAAGACTCTCGGCACATTTGGATTAAGAACTAAAAGAGAATTATGGAAGGCACATACAGAATTATCACGGGTAAGACATCAGGCGAGGTCTTTACTTGCATTAAGACAAGAAATTAGAGAAGAAAAAGAACCAATTTTGATGAAATCTCTTGTAAGAATTGGTTTGGTTAGTTCCGAAGCAACATTAGATGATGTGCTTAATCTTAATGCAGATGATTTACTTTCACGAAGACTTCAAAGTATCGTAACAAAAAAACTAGGATTCAAAACACCATATCAAGCAAGACAAGCGGTAATTCATGGTCACATCATGATAGGAGATAGAAAAATAAACATTCCATCATACACAGTTAAAGTCGAAGAAGAAGACAGTATTCATTTTACACCAGAATCAAAAATTCCAGAATTGTTAGAAAAGAATAAGGTCGATGAGCCAGTTGCAGAAGCAGCTACTGAAGACACTGCAAAAGCAGCTACTGAAGACACTGCAAAAGCAGCTACTGAAGACACTGCAAAAGCAGCTACTGAAGACACTGCAAAAGCAGCTACTGAAGACACTGCAAAAGCAGCTACTGAAGACACTGCAAAAGCAGCTACTGAAGACACTGCAAAAGCAGCTACTGAAGACACTGCAAAAGCAGCTACTGAAGACACTGCAAAAGCAGCTACTGAAGACACTGCAAAAGCAGCTACTGAAGACACTGCAAAAGCAGCTACTGAAGACACTGCAAAAGCAGCTACTGAAGACACTGCAAAAGCAGCTACTGAAGACACTGCAAAAGCAGCTACTGAAGACACTGCAAAAGCAGCTACTGAAGACACTGCAAAAGCAAATTCATCATAAAAATTATTAGAAAATACAATCACCAATTACCATAATTATCATATTTAATCATAGTCAGTCAACAGATGAATGTAAAGCAATTTTGAAGAATGAAGATTTCAACATTTGGATAAGAAAGATAGCATAAATTAGAAAGAATATTGAAAAATTAACATAATGAATTTGAAAATTCAGTCCAATGTCTTTCAAATGAATTAGTGTAAAACTTTAGAAATCAACTACGATTTGAAAACATATAGATCAGCGTTTTAAAAACACAAAAAAATTACAATAAAGTAAATAATCGATCATACTCTTTCTCTGCCAGGTCTAAGAATTTTGCGGAATCATTACCAGTTTTGAGCATAGAAGATATTATGCCCCCACCTGCACCTACTCCTTCTTTAGCAAATCCTTCAGAAAATGCCTTTAGACCAGGGTATTGAGAATTTTTCAATCCAGGATCTACCGAAATTATCGGGATGTCTGCAATTTGCTCTACAAGATTTATGAAATTCGCACTTTTGTCACTAGTAATGTACGAAGTTGTTCCAATTGAGGTATTATCCAAATTAAACCCAATTTTTGATGCAAATGCCAATACCGCGGTCATCTGTGTCCCGCCAGCCAACATCACATTAGATCCAATAGAAGCAGAACTCAACATCCCAGCTACAAAAGGAATCATAGGATCACCGACTTTTGCCACGATACTGTAAGGATGATCGGAGTCTACTCTTTTAAGAGCCGAATTGACAATTTGATTTTTCAAATCAACGGGATTATCAGGCATGCTTGAACTAACTTTGGCATCAAAGCCTAGAGCTCGCAATACAGCTAATGCAGTAGTTGTTCCGCCAGGAATACTTTCGCCTATCACCAAACAGTCCGTAAGAGAAGCCATATTCCTTCCCACAATTCTGCCATAATCAACAGCACGGGATACTTGAGAATCAGTCATGGCATTTTGAACTGAAATATTTTTTCCAAATGACAAATCTGTTTGAATGAAAGGCAGTTGAGGCAAAATTTTACTACCTGCATTAATTGTAAGATGAGGAATACTTGCAGATTCCAATGCAGCTTTAGTCAGCACCGCTGGAGTGGGTTTGCCGTCAGGAGTCATAGGAATTTTATCAATGGTTTTACAGTATCCATAGTGAAGGTATTCAGCATCGGCCGGAGGAGTAAACTGTATTGAATCCTTGTCCGCACCTGCAAAAGTAATTCCAGGGACTTCACAAGTTTCAGTATACGAAATCACAAATGAGAAAAGGAATTTTCCAGATTTTGCAGTTTCAAGAAAATTTTGGGCCTGATCAATATTTCCATATAATTCAAATTGTCTCACAAAGGTCACTAACCCATCATGTCAATAAACTGTCGTTCAGTTCGTTTTTGCATTACATGGTTAGTAATTTTTTCTTGCCCCAGTGTAGATGTTTCAGAACCACCATAATTATGTCCAGAGTACATTACTAGATTTTCATCCAAGTTGTACAAAACATCAAATAGACTGTGATAGAGATCCTTTGCACTTCCACCAGGCAAATCAATTCGGCCACAATTTCCAACAAACAAAGTATCGCCTGAAATAATTTTTCCGTCGCCTACCAAACAGATACTATCCGCAGAGTGGCCAGGCGTATGTAATACTTTTAATTTTGAATTTCCAAATTCAATAAAATCTCCATCCTTTACCGGAATATCATGTTTCAATTCTGAAGACTCATGTTGAACTATTGAAGCTTTGGTGAATTCCACCATAGCGTCATTGCCTAACGTATGATCAAAATGATGATGGGTATTTACAATATATTTTATTTTCAAGTTATTTTTTTTAATTATCATTTCCAATTCTATTAAATCCCAAGAAGGATCAATGATGATAGACTCTCCAGTGTTTTCATCTTCAACGATATATGAGAAATTATGCATGGTTCCTACTTGAATTTGATGAACTTTCATAGTATTCCCTCTTCAGCTTCAGGGGGAATTCCAATCTTCTCAGCATATAATTCACCAGTCAAATCTTTTCGTTTAGGAATTCCTTGTTTCATTTTGTGGAATGTAACAGTCATGTTACATTTTGTAAAAATGTTTGCTGTTTCTCCAGTTTGAGGATCTAATCCGGACGGGACATCAACTGCAAATTTGTAACAGCTTGTTTCATTAATGAAATTTATCGCAGATGCGTATGGCTCTAGGATTTCTCCAGATATTCCAGTACCCAAAATTCCATCAATTATGACATCAGGTTTGAAATCAAACTTCAGAGAATCTCCAGATACTAAGTTCACAGATGGCATCTTTTGTAAAATTTCCCAATTCCAATTACTTTCCTCAGTTTTAATTTTATCAGGACTGCCAAGAAGCATAACCGTGACATTCGCACCATAACCTGCAAGATGTCGTGCCATCACCAAGCCATCACCGCCATTGTTTCCCAATCCAACAAAAATCAAGATATTTTTTGACTCTACATTATCCACTTTTTCAAGTAATCTTCTAACTGCCGCAGCTCCAGCATTTTCCATCATGAATTTTTTTAAAAATCCCATGTCATGACCTTTGTTTTCAATATTGTACATTTGATCAACAGTAATTTCCATATCAATCATGAAATAATATCCAAAATAAGAGCTTTGAAAATACGAAATATGGCTAAAATGAGCAAGAATTATCCAAGATTACATGGATTCTTTTGGATAATATTTTCTGTTCCTTGATTTTGTTCTCAAAAGAGCATGGCAGCAAGGACATCTAACACCAGAAACAGTCATGAAAATACTGCACATAGAACATCTTTTTTGCCCATATTCATATTTGGAGCCATTTGGAATCTTTTTTCCTTTAATACCGTCACATACTCCTTTACAGACATATCCCATTATTTTTTATTGCCTCCAAATGATTTGTGACAACAAGGACAACTAGAATATCTTGAAATCAATTCAAGATCACATAGAGAGCAATACTTTCTGAACATGCTATTTTGCAAACTTCTATGTTCGGACTTTGCATCATAGTACCAACATATGCTTCTGCAGGAATCATCACTCATTTTTTACCTCTACGTCAAAAAACGTGCCACAGTCTTTACAAAATATGCCATGATTTTGTATTTTGACAGCTATGTTACCACAATTAACGCAAATTCTAACTGCATTATTCACAGTTTTTTTATTTGACTCTGATTGACTATCTTGAAATGACTGTATTTGCATATTTACTATTAGGAATAGTTCCTAATTAAATGTTATTATTAATTAGGAATAGTTATCAATAAGGAATAGATATTAAATAGTAGAATGCAGAAATAGTAGAATGCAGCAAATGGAGCAGATCGTCTCATCATTAAGAGACGAAGGATTTAGAATCACACCTCAAAGAATTGCGATAGTAGAATATCTGCTGAAGACCGAAGATCATCCTAGTGCAGATATTATTCACAAAGTTATTAGAAAAAGATTCCCAATGGTAAGTCTGTCAACTGTATACAAGACACTGGAACTCCTAAAAGAGAAGAAATTAGTAAATGAAATAGATGTGGATGGAGAAGCAAGATTTGACGCCCATACAGATGATCATATCAATCTAGTATGCATGAATTGTGGAAAAATAGACGATATTGATGAAGATTCACTAAGAGAAATTCAGGTAAAAGCTGCTAGAAAATCAAAATATCTAATTCTAAAAAGTAGTTTTGAATTATCAGGCTATTGCAGTGATTGCAAATCAAAATTTCAAGCCTAAAAGTTCTATTTTGGAAATACAGTTTGAGTACTTACTAAGAGTTTAGCAAACGGCTTTATCCTAGTTTCAAAACATGTGTAAGCATGACGTTAAAGAATGTAAAATCATCATTGAATAAAATTTCAAAAGATTTAGGAACAACCCAAGATGCTAGAGAATTTCTGCTAAAAAATACAAGAGAAATAATCATCCTATGTAGTAAATCAATCATAGCAGTCCACAAAGGGGATTTAACAACTGGAAAAAATAACCTAAAACAAGCCGAGACTCTGTTAAAAAAATACAAGAAGAAAGCAACTGGAGGATTAAGAAGATATCTAATTACTCCTGAACAAGAATTTGTAGAAGCTGCATGTCTAATTGCAATTGTAGAGCATAAAGAGATACCATCAGATGCGAAACTGTCAGTGATGCCAGAATCTTATGTTTTGGGATTACTAGACTGCATGGGGGAATTAAAAAGACAAGTATTTGATAAAATCAGAATTAGTGAAATTGATGAAGCCGTAAGAATTTTTGAAATAATGGAAAACCTGTACCTTCAGCTGTATACTTTTTCAATGTATGATAAAGTTGTAAAAGAGGCTCGAAGAAAAATTGATGTTAATAGAATTCTAGTAGATGATGTTAGATCTGTTATTACAGAAGAGAAAAGGCGAACAGAATTAATCAAGATTTTACAAAAATTAGAAAAATAATTTTATAATTTGTGGTGCGGACGATGGGATTTGAACCCACGTACTCCTAAGAGACTAGCCCCTCAAGCTAGCGCCTTTGGCCAGGCTGGGCGACGTCCGCAATAGTTCATCCTTGCATGGTTTTTATAATCCTTGACTGTCTTTTCGTTCATGTTAATTCCTGTCAGGTGTTTGACATGTGGAAAATTAATAGCTGATAAGTATGATGAATATCAGAATAAAATGAAATTAGGAGAAGAGCCAGCAAAGATTCTAGATTCTTTAGGATTTGATAGATATTGTTGCAGGAGAATGCTTTTGACTACGGTTGAAACTATACAGCAAGTGATCCCATTTTATGAAGCGATTCAAAAGAGAAAACAAGAAGTTCAAGCAGAGTTAGAGTAACTTGGCCAAAATTTCATCGGTGGAAGGACGCATCCTATACAATAGTAGAGGAAGTAAGACAATAGAAATAGATGTTCAATCAGATGGGCAATTTTTAGGAAGAGTCTGTGCCCCTTCAGGTGCAAGTGTAGGAAAGTATGAAGCTGTTAGTTTTCCCAACAGCAGTCCTGAAGAAAGTCTCAAAATTTTAAGAGACAATGCTCAAAAATTCGTAGGTTTAGAGTCATCGGATCTGAAAGGAATTCAAGAAGTTTTAAAAAGTTTGGATAATTCTGGAAACTACTCAATAATTGGTGGAGCACTTGCTTTTGCACTAACAATTGCATCCATGGAATCTGCATCGAAGTCAGCTGATGAGCCATTGTTTAAAACACTCTCATCAGAATCATCATTCAAGTTTCCTTTCCCAATAGGAAATATTTTAGGTGGAGGAGCTCACGCGGGACCTGGAACCCCAGATATTCAAGAAATTCTAATTTGTGCCATAGGTTCAAAGACAATTGAAAAGTCTATTGAGACTAATTTAGCAGTACACAAAGAATTGCGTCGCGTTTTAGAAAAAGATGATCCTAATTTCACAAATGGGAGAGGAGATGAAGGAGGATGGGCACCAAAGTTAGAAAATCAAAAAGCATTAGAAGTTTCTGCGAAAGCATGCGAGAACCTGGGATTTACGTTAGGAAAAGAAGTAGCATTAGGAGTTGACTTTGCATCATCAACACAATGGAATGAAGAAAAAGGAAAATATGTTTACAACAGAGCAGGGTTTGAAAATTCCACAGGAGAGCAGATTGATTTTGCTGCAGAAATTATTGAAAAATTCAAATTAATCTATGCAGAAGATGCCGTCCATGAAGAGGCATTTGAAGACATGGCAGAACTTACAGCAAAATTCCCAAATACCTTGATCACAGGAGATGATTTGACAGTTACAAATACAGGCATTCTGAAAAAAGCAATTGATGTAAAATCATGTAATGCCTCAATTCTAAAAGTCAATCAGGCAGGCAGTCTTTTTGATGCCTTAGAATTTGCGGATGAGGCAAATAGAAACAATATCAAATTAATCACATCTCATAGATCTGGAGAGTCTACAGATTCACAAATATCCCACATAGGATTAGCAACTCAGTCAAAGATGCTCAAAGTGGGAGTGGTTGGAGGGGAAAGAGTAGCAAAGCTTAATGAATTATTACGCTTATCAGGGCATGATTTAATATGCGGTATGGCGGAGATTTAAAATCGTCATGAGCCAACAAACTGAAGGAATAGACATTAAAAAGAAAGTCCTAGCAACAGGAATTAGAGTAGGTACACAGGTTAAAACAAAATTCATGATACCATTCATCACAAAGGCCAGTCCAGAAGGGCTTTACATGTTGGATTTAGATATTACATTAGAGAAAATCAAGACGGCAGCGAAATTCATCAACAGATTAGGAACAGACAATCTTATTGTATGCTCAGGCAGACAATATGCAGAAATGCCAATTGAGAAATTTTGCGATACTTTAGGTTCAAAGAAATTACTCAGAAGATTCATGCCAGGTACTTTGACAAATCCTTCACTACCATATTACATTGAACCAAAATTAGTATTGATTTCGGATCCGCAAGTTGACGAACAAGCAATTATTGAAGCAACCAATGCAGGTATTCCAATAATAGGAATTGCAAATACGGACAACATTACATCAAATCTAGACGTAATTATTCCTGCAAATAACAGAGGAAGAAAAGCCCTTGCAACAGTTTATTGGCTGTTGGTACGTCAAGTTCTAATCGAAAGAGGTGAACTTAAAGAAGATGAGGACATGAAAGAGGACATAGATGACTTTGAAACAAAGATTACCGAAGAGGAAATCGAATAAACTATTAGAAATTCAAAGTGTTTAATTGAAATCCAAAGCTTCTGCTCCAGGTAAAGTAATTCTTTTTGGGGAACATTTTGTCGTGTACGGAGTAAAGGCAATTCTTTGTGCAATAAACAAAAGAATTAGTGTTACCGCAGAAAAAAGTCAGGAGCACACAATTTCCATTAAATCAAACATTGGAAATTTGACATTAGAGCCTAACAAACCAATTTCAGAGATTGATTCGCCGCTAAAACCATTTTATTATTTGGCAAACAAAATGATTCAAAATCAAAACACAGGAATTGAGATTGTTGTTGAATCGAATATTCCACTCGGGGTTGGACTAGGTTCATCATCTGCATGTTGCGTTGCAGGTGCCGCAGCAATTTCAAGATTATTTGATAAAACATCCAAAGAGGAGATTCTTAAACTAGCAATAGAAGCTGAAAAAACAATTTTTGAAAATACGTCCGGGGCAGATTGTACTGTATGCACATATGGTGGAATCATGGAATTTGACAAAGAGAGTGGATTCAATAAAATAGAATCTAAGCCCAATTTCCAACTAGTAATCGCAAATTCAAACATAGAACACTCTACAAAATCAGTAGTTGCAAGAGTGAAAGAATTCAAAGACAAGAATGAGGCAAAGTTTGCCACATTGTGTAATTATGAATCAGAATTAGTAGGAGAAGTTTTGGAATTATTAAAAGAGGACAACATCAAAGGATTAGGAGAAAAGGCAATACAAAATCAAGAGTATCTTGAGACAATCGGAACATCCAATGACAGGTTAAGAGAAATGATCCAAACAGGCCAAAACAAATCATTTGGTGCAAAGATCACAGGTGCAGGAAGCGGAGGCTGCATCTTTGCTCTTACAGATAAATCAAATCTTGAACAGACAATAAAACAATTCAAAGACAAAAATTACGAATGCTTTTCAGTTAAAATTGATTTTAAAGGACTGGATACTTTTTAATTGATCAGATAATTTTGAACAATATGATTTTGATAAAACTAGGAGGTTCAATTATTACAAATAAAGAAAAACCATTATCGGCTAGAAGAAAAACAATTGACAATCTTTCAAAAAGTTTGAAGAAAATTAAAGAGTCAATAATCATTGTCCACGGAGGTGGCTCCTATGGGCATTATTGGTCTGTAAAATACGACATGCACACCAAAGAAAGAAAATACAATCCAAAAGGAGTTGCAATTGTCAAAAATTCAATGATTGAGTTAAATAAAATAATTTTAGACTCGATGATAAAAAACAAACTAAATCCATACTGTCTTCCACCTACGGATTTTATGTCTGGAAATAGGCCAATAGTGAAAAAAGTAAAAGAGATCGAAAAAATTGCCAAATCAGATTTGATTCCAGTCACATTTGGAGATGCATTGTGGTTTGGTCAACAAAAAACATACATTCTATCAGGAGATAAAATTATGACTCATCTAGCAAAAATACTCAAGCCTAAACTGTGTATTTTTGCATTAAATGAAGATGGACTATATTCCGATCTAAAAACAAAAAAACTAATTTATGAATTAGAGGGACAACTGCCATCAATTTCAGAAAATGAAATGGATGTTACAGGAGGTATGACTAGAAAAGTTGAAGAAGCATCAAAAATTTCAAAGATGGGAATGAATGTATTTTTTGTGAACGGAAACAAACCTGAAAGAATTGTAAAAGCCATTAAGAATAAGACATTTGAAGGTACGTTGTTTAGAGGTAAATGAAATGGACAAGGAATTTGTAATTTTAGTTGATGAAAACGACAATCCGATTGGCAATGAAGAAAAAGTAAAGTGTCATTTGCCAAATGGAAAATTACATAGAGCATTTACCGCATTGCTGTTTGATAACGAAGGCAGACTGATCATTACAAGAAGAGCAAAGGGAAAAATGCTGTGGCCAAACGATTGGGATGGAACGTTTGCAAGTCATCCCAGAGAAGGAGAAACATACGTATCATCAGGAGAAAGAAGAATGCCTGAAGAATTAGGAATTATGGGAGTACTAGATTATTTGCACAAATTTGAATATCATGTCCCGTACAAGGATGTAGGATCTGAAAATGAAGTTTGTGGAACTCTGATAGGCATAATTGACAAGTCAACCGAACTGAAGAAGATAGAAGGGGAAATTGATGAAATTAAATGGATTTCAGCAGAAGAATTTCTAGTAGAAATAAAGACAAATCCACAAATTTATTGTCCATGGATGCTTATTGCACTGGAATTATTGGACAAATCCAAAAAAACCACACTTGAAAAACATGCACACGTCTTATCTAAATGGATGAATAGCGAAGTGCGCGATGCGTTGCAAGAAACAATTGGAAAGCATCTTCCAAATAACAAATGGAGGCTAATAAATGAAAAAAACTAAACAAATTGAACAAAATGCAAAAATAGTAAATAGGCATCTAAAATCAAAACTAAAAGGAAATCCCAAAAAACTGTACGACGCAGCAGGACATCTAATTGTAAATGGTGGAAAAAGACTAAGACCATACATGGTAATTAGAAGCTGTCAAATTTTAAAAGGTAAAGTTTCCAATGCAATGCCAGCTGCAAGTGCAGTAGAAATGGTTCACAACTTTACATTGGTTCATGATGACATAATGGATAATGATGAAGTGCGTCATGGAGTTCCAACAGTTCACAAGAAATTTGGAATACCAATTGCAATTCTTGCAGGAGATGTCCTGTTTTCAAAGGCATTTCAGATAATTACAGATTCAAAATTATCAACAAATTCCACTACACAGTTAGTGGCGAGACTTGCAAAAGCTTGTGTTGATGTATGCGAAGGACAATTACTTGATGTAAAAATGGCCGAGGAGCGAAAAATACCATCACAGGCAGAATATATCACAATGATTGGAAAAAAAACGGCAGCACTGTTTGATGTATCATGTGCAATGGGGGCAATTTGTGCAACAAGCAAAACAGAGGATATTGAAAATCTTTCTTCATTTGGAAAGAATCTAGGAATTGCATTTCAAATTACGGACGATCTCATTGGTGTTATGGGAGATCCAAAAATCACAAAGAAACCAGTGGGAAATGATCTTAGAGAAGGTAAAAAATCACTTCCAATTCTAATGGCAATAAAACTGGCAAGAGATAACGACAAAAAGATAATACTAAAAGCATTTGGAAATTCCAAAGTATCAAAAAAGGATCTCAGTAAGGCCGTAGAGGCGATCAGAACATTAGGAATAGAAGAAAATGTACGAAAACAGGCTCTAAAATATGCAGACAAGGCTGAAAAATCATTGGGAAAATATCAGGGTTCTGCAAAAATTGAGTTGATCTCGTTATTGGATTTTGTGGTTAAACGAAGCGTGTAGGTACAACAGGTAAGAATGGATATGGATGAAGAACTAAAAGAAGAAACTAGGAAAATTGCTCTTCAAAACGCATTTGAACACGGAGGAGAAACCAGGGACAAAATAGTATTAGGGAAAATTCTCGGGACAAAACCTGAATTTAGAAGCAAAGTAAAAGAGATCACAGGAGACATTTCTGAAATTGTTAGATCAGTCAATCAATTATCATCAGAAGAGCAAGAAATAGAAATTAAAGGAAAATTTCCAGAGCTTTTGGCACCAAAAGAAAAAATTGTTGAAAGAGAGGGATTGCCAGAATTAAAAAATGCTGAACAAGGAAAAGTCATAACAAGATTTCCTCCAGAACCCAACGGATATCCTCACATTGGTCATGCAAAAGCTGCAATAATTAATTCTGAATATGCCAAGATGTATGGCGGCAAATTTATCTTAAGAATGGATGATACAAACCCAGAGGCAGAACGCATGGAGTATCATGCAGCCATCAAAGTAGGATTAGAATGGCTAGGAATAGAATTTGACACAGTGAAAAGCACATCAGATGACATGGAAGTATTTTATGAAAAAGGAATGGAACTAATCAATTCAGGCAAAGCCTACATTTGTTCTTGTAAAAGAGAAGATATTAGCAAGAACAGAAGAGAGAGAAGAGCGTGCAAATGCAGTACAGATGACATTGACAAGAATAATAAAAATTGGGAAAAGATGAAAAAAAAATTCAAACCAGGAGATGCCATTGTAAGATTTCGTGGAGACATGAAGGCAGACAACGCAGTGATGAGAGATCCAGTATTATTCAGGATTATTGACGGCAAACACTACACGTTAGGTGAGAAATACAGAATTTGGCCTAGCTATGACATGGCCGTTGCAATAGAAGATAGTATTGATGGTGTAACCCATGCCTTTCGTTCAAAAGAATTTGAATTGAGAAAAGAGCTAATTGATGCAATCTTGGATGCGTTAGATATGAGAAAGCCCGCACAGGACTTTTTCTCCAGACTTGAATTCAAAGGAATGCCAATCTCAAAGAGAATCATCAAGCCCCTGATTGAAGAGGGTAAAGTCTCATGGTATGATGACCCAAGACTACCAACACTTGAGGCATTACGAAGAAGGGGAATAAAACCTGAAGCCATTAAAAAATTCATCATGTCATTGGGATTTACCAAAGCAAATACTCTAGCACCATTTGATACACTTGAGGCATTTAACCGAAAATTTGTAGATGCAGACAGCATAAGACTATTCATGGTGAGTAATGTAAAAAAACTAACAGTGAGGAATTTGTCAATTTCATCAATCGAGATTACAAATCATCCAGTTACTGATATGGGTAAAAGAAAAGTGGAAATTGATGGGAATTTTTACATCTCAGGCGATGACGCACAAAACATCAAAGAAGGAACACAAGTTCGTCTTTTAGGTTTAGGCAATGTGTTGATAATAAAAGAGGGAATCGAACTAGAAGGAGAATTTATCGAAAACGGGGATGCTACAGACATTCCAAAAATTCAATGGGTTCCTCAAAAAATAGCACACAAAATAAAGATGATAATCCCAAAAACATTATTCAACGGGGATGAATTTAATGAAGATAGTTTAGAAGAATTAGACGTTTATACAGAGCCACACTATCTACAATTAAAAGAAGGTGAAGAGATACAGTTTGTTAGATATGGGTACTGTAGAAAAGATTCACAAAATCAGGCAATTTTCACACACAAGTGATAAAATATGAAAATAGCCAGACTATCATACAACAACAATGAAACATACGGTTTCATAAAAGGAGATAAAGTATCAACAAAGGATGAAATCACTTACTTGACAGGAGTGCCAATTCCTCAAAATGTAAAGGATTTTCTTTTTGATGGATGGTACGATGAGATTAAAAATAAAATTAAAGATTTGCCATATGGGGAGAATATTTCAAAATACAAAATATTGTCACCGATTCCAAATCCTAACAAAATAATTTGTTTAGCATTTAATTATGTAGATCACGCTAGAGAACAAGGCTTACAAGCACCAGAAGATCCGGCCATAGTCATAAAACCACGCACTGCATTAAACAGTACTAATTCAGACATTACATGTCCAGATTTTGTCACTCAGTTAGACTATGAAATAGAATTAGCCTTAATCATAGGGAAAAATTGTAAAAATATTAGCATAGAGAATGCCACAAATGCGATATTTGGTTATATGATACTCAATGACGTATCTGCAAGAGATATTCAATTCAAAGATAAACAGTTTACCAGAGGAAAAAGTTTTGATTCATTTGCTCCATGTGGACCATGGATAACCACATCTGACGAAATTCAAAATCCTCAAAATCTAAAAATGGTAACCAAAATTAACGGCGAGATACGACAAAATTCTTCATCAAGCAACATGTTCATTAAAATCCCAGAAATAGTTTCAAAGTTATCCAAAGTAATGACTTTGGAAAAAGGAGACATTGTTTCTACGGGTACACCCGCAGGAGTGATGTTAAACAAACCCAATGCAGTATTTTTGAAAGACGGAGATAAAGTAGAAATGGAGATTGAGAATTTGGGAATTTTAAACAATACAATAAAAATTGTCAAATCAAATTAAACTAAAGACTTCTTCATCAAATTAAATGAAATCTTACATTCCAATGAATCAAAAATGGGTAATTTTTCTTTGGTTAAAATTTGAATTCGTTCATAATTGTTTTCCATCGAATAATTTTGTAAGAATGAAAGTATTTGCAATGTAGAATCATCAAAATTTGAAAACAAGGTAACTATCAGAGTTCGATCAAAATGATCAGAAGCAGTAAGAATTGCAAGTGATTTCTTATCACCTACACCCGATTTGACAATACTGTTTTGCTCATAAAATGATAACAACGTATCATCATCAATTGGAAGCCATCGCCAGGATTTGACGTAGTGCGAATAAAATTGGCGATTTAGAGATTTTTCAAGATGCACATCATAAATCGTGTCAAGTTTAGGTTCAAGGGAATAAAAGTGCCAAGTTTGAAAAACATCATAATGTAAAGAATTGGCCATTAAAAGAGACGGTGAATTTTCAACATCGATCAACATGTATGATGACAAAGTGTTTCGTTCTTTTCCAACAGTTTCAGCATGTTTTACTAGTTTAGATGCAATCTTCTGATGACGAAAATTAGAATTGACTCTGATCCCTTCAATCCAAACTTGATTTTTGGAATAAAATACATGGCAAATTCCAACCGGAGATTGTTTTTCGCTTAAAAATAAATGACCTTCATCTAACCAAAAATCCCAAACATGATCTACATAGTCACCCCATGAAAAAGTATGTTTACAGAATTTTAAAACGGAAATCTTATCTGAAGCATTTGCATCTCTAATTTTCATTGATGTCATATACGAAAAAATATTAAGAATGCTTAGATAAAAAAATTTCATGGGGAAAATTATAGCAGGTAAAACTACAGACATCCCATCTGGAAAAATGATCAAAGTGTCAATTGATGGAAGAGATATTTTAGTTGCAAATATCAATGGAGAGTATTGTGCAACAGATGATTCGTGTACACATTCAGGTTCAAGTCTATCTGAAGGAAAGTTAGAAGGATGTACAATAACTTGCGGATGGCATGCTGCAGAATTTGATTGTAAGACCGGAAAATTGGTTAAATTTCCAGCAAAAATTAGAGATTTGACATCATATAATGTCACAATAGAATCAGACAACGTATTTGTAGAGATGTAACTATATAGCTCTAATTTTTAAGAACAGATGTAATATGACAGACGACGTTCAAAATAAAGAATCAATGAAAGGTGCCATAGAGACACTGAGCCAAATTGTTTCAAGTAATTCAACTCCAAAAACAATAAAAAAATCAATTTCGGATTTGATTGTAAGCCTAACCAGTCAAGAATATTCGTTATCAGTTAGAGCAGCAAATACAATCAGTCTTTTAGATGACGTTACACAAGATCCTAACATGCCATCATATGTTAGAACACAGTTATGGCAAGCAGTTTCAAAATTAGAAAGCATAAGAGAATAAATTCTTGTTCATGAAATATCATTTATGAAATTTGAAGAGTATTTAGAGAAACTTCCTATCAATGTGCTTAGTGGCGAAGATGTCCAATTATCAAATAAATCATTTAGAGAAATTTTTAAGTTTGTATGCTTAAGCGAAAAGGATATTTTTTATCATTTGGGTTGTGGGGATGAGACAGGAATCGAGATAGCAATTAATGAATTTAATGTTAAGAAAGCTGTAGGTATTGATAATAATTTAGAAAAGATAGAAAAGGCAAAAAGAAATCTTGAAAACAAGAGTATTCCAGCAGAATTGGTTTGTCAGAACATTGAAGAATCAAATATTTCGGATGCTACAATAATCTTATTCTGGTTTACAAATGAAAATGTGATAAATCAAATGATTGAAAAATTTGAAAAATTAAAATCAGAAATTAAAATAATTACAATTTGGGGACCTCTTCCAGATTGCCTTCCAGATGAGGTTAATTTTCCATATATCATAAACAAGACACCATTCCAAAAAGCAAATAGCATTCAAGAGCAATTATTGGCAATTTTTGGTGTAAAATGTGTAGATTTTGTTACAGCATGGGAGTTTGCAGAAAGGTATACCAAATCTCTTGGAACTTCTGAAATTAAGAATGATCGATTTTTGACAATTATACAAACATTAACAATTTGGATTAACGCAAAAAAGCTAGGAGTAGCATGTGGAGACGAAATTCCAGAATCGATTAAAACTTACATCAACATCATGAAAATGCATTTTGACATAGATTTCGAATATCTATTAAACGAATAATCTGTGTAATCCTTTTATTTTGTTTTAATGTAAAGACGATATGGAATCCAGGATTAACATCAACGTTTCTGCAGTAGATTTCGATAAAACCAGTAAAGCACTAATTCAACAATTGTCCCTTTTAGAGGAAATGGTTCACAGTCAAGAAGATTTTATCATGACAGATTCAGAATTTGCTTTTGGTTGGCATTTTTTTGTGTTAAGTGTGAATAAGTCACTAGTACAAAAATTAGTAGAGATGATGGGGACAGATTTTGAAAAGTTAAAGGGAAAAGGAACTGAAAAGAAATTTTTAACATGGTTGGCGAAAAATGTTGAAAATAAATCTCCAAGATTCAAGCTTGCAATCAAAGAAGAGATGGAATCAAGCAAGTTTGGTATTTTTTAAAATGAGGGAGGGCCCTCGAGGTGACTTGTGAGATTAGTTCAAGGCCCTTACTAATTTAGACATGGTTTGCACGCCAAATGCTGTTTACCGAATGTTGGCGTAATCATAATGCAATAATGAAGCCAATCAGCTAAATGTCCTGTTTTAATAATAAAATAAACCTCTAGAGCAAAAATTTACATCATATCTTATGGCAATCATAGAATCAAAATCGGACAAGATGCGTTTCTAAACATATTTTCAACTGTACTGTGATAATGCTGTTTTTCATAATTAGAAGAGAGTTTCGTTCTAGTTGTAATAATCAGATCCACACTATGTTGTTTTGCAAATTCAAGAATTTTGACGGATGCTAAACCATTTTTAACAATTTTAGAACCACATGAAACATCATGTTCTTTAGCAAATTTTTCTAATTTCAGATGCTGTTTTTCTACTATCTTACGTTCTTTTTCAAATTCTTGTTTGCTTGCTTTTGTTTTAAAAAATCCAAATGTTTGTCGTTCTTCCAAACAAGTAAGAAGAGTAATCTTTGCCTGAATTGATGATGCCAGAGATATAGCTTTTCTAAATGCTTTCTCACTACCTGCTGTTCCATTGTATGGAACTAAAATATGCTCAAAAGTTTTAGTCATTTCTTTTCTATATCTACCATTAAAATTGGACAAGACACGTTTTCAAGAACTTTTCGTGATACACTGCCTAATTTCAACAAGCTTTTGATTCCTTTGAGTTTTCGTCTTTTTGCCATTACGATTAAATTAATATTTTGATTCTGTTCAATCTTTATAATTTCATCTAATGTATTTCCAGATGCTATTTTGACTTGTGAAGAAATTCCCTCTTTTTCACATAACTTGGCTTTTTTTGACATTTCATATGCCATCTGATCCATTAGAGATTCTGTGACTTCTCTTAGTTGCTTCTTTATTGATGCCATTTGTGAGGTATGTGCTGCAATAAGTGGAACGTGTGGCATATCTTCTACAACATGTAGAATAATGATTTTTGAAGAATTTGATTTTGCAATGTGAATTGCGTGTTTTAGTGCTTCATCACCACCAGTGGTACCTGCATGGGGAACAAGAATTCTATCATACATAATCTGAAAACATCATCTCAGTTATTTAAGATAAGAGGAGATTCTTAATTTGGATATGTGATAAATGATTGTAAATAGAATATTATGATGTAATGATCTTGTTTTCAAAATTAACAATCACCTTGTGAAATAAATAGGAAACGTGTCTTCTGTTTTATATGAGTAATAAGAAAATTATGGTTTGTTTGGATGGTTCAAAGAATTCTCTGCGAGGATTAGATAAAGCAATTTCGTTTGCAAAACAATCTGACGCCGTAATTATAGGCGTTCATAGTGATACCAGTTTTAGTGCATTCTCTGCTGTTCGTGCACCTTTACTCCCAGATAAAAAATGGAAAAAAGAAGCAAAAGCGTTAATGTCTGTTGCAAAGAAAAAAGTAGAAAAAAATAAAATTAAATTTGAAGGATTTGTTATTGGAGGTCATTCTTCAGGCATAGATTTGGTTACATTTGCCAACAATCCAGCAAATAAGCCTGATCAAATTGTTATGGGTTCAAGAGGAATGGGATTTCCAAAGGAGTTGTTTTTTGGAAGTACATCAAACTTTGTCTTACACAAAGCAAATGCTCCTGTAACTATAGTAAAATGAAATTTATTTTAGATTAGTTGCTTATTGTTAAATGAGAATTTGTGTTCTAAACATAATTCAGCAGCAGGTAGCAAATCTTCTCTGACAATTTTGTCTTTGACTTTTTTTATCTTACATTTTTAGTTTCAGGTGGATCACCTACCTCGTTTTTTTCTCTTGAACCAAGATTTATCCATCTAAAAAATATCTTGAGTGTCTTTTTGTGATCCCAAGTCGTGTTTGTTTCCTGACCTGTTTGATTCCCATAACGGGTCATGATATGAAATACCAAGGCCTCTATGTCATGTGCAGTTACATCTGTCCAATCTTTGTTTAACATTCTAGAAAGACTGAGAATCATTTTGAGATTCTTGTGTCGAGTTGCCTTTGCTAATGATGCATTAACCATTGCAACATCATATTTTGTGACTAGTTTGAGATCGTTCTCTGAAAGATCTCTTTTGAGTAATTCAAAGATATTTTTTAGCTGATAATCATAATCGTACACCAAATACGCCTTCTTTGAGGATAGTTTCTGGCTCATGAGAAACTATACGCAAGAAAGGGTCTTAAAGTAACTTGTAAAGGCCCTCGAGGGGAATCGAACTCCTGTCCGAGGATCCACAATCCTCTATACTAACCACTGTACTACGAGGGCCACAAAAAAGAAACTTGCTTATCCAGTAATAATCTTTAACATTGATCTGAGAATTATACCGTAGATTTATTATTGACTAGATATGAATAACAGTATGCGTTTATGGTGGGTTGGAATGGGTTTATCAATAGCAGTGGTATGGGTAGGAGTAAACTATCTTCTACCATGGGTAAGTTAAATAATTCCATTCTGTTCAAATCTTTTCTTGCAGCAGCGAAGAAATTATAATTTCATAATCAAGTTGTGTTTTTTATTTGGTTCGTAACGATCGCTTTAAATTTGTTGTATCAGGGTGTTTTTCGACTTGAGAAAAGGATTCATCACTAGCAGATTACGTTCAAATAGAAAATTAGCAGAAATGCCTATTGAAAATAAGATAGAGACCATACAAGGTGAAAAATTTGTATGGATTGATTTACAAAATCCCGATAGAAATGATGTTGAAAAGTTGGCAAAAAAATACAATTTCAATGCACTAAACATTGAAGACTGTATGACCAAATTTGAGCTTCCAAAATTAGATAGTTATGATGATCATTTCTTTGTAATTCTACATTTTCCACCACTAGCGCAGAAAACGGGAATATTAAAAAACAGTCAATTATCCATATTTTTTGGAAAAAATTTTCTAGTAACTGTACATCAAGGTGATCTGAAACCCTTGGTTGAGTTAGTTGACGTGTGTAAAGCAAATTCAGACCAGCAAAGGAAAAATAGACTATTAGGAAAATCTTCGGGATTACTGGTTCACGAAATTATTGATGTGTTGGTAGATGATCTTTTACACACATCAAGAAAAATTATCGCCAATCTAGATGAAATAGAAGATAGAGTGTTTGACGAAGTAAAACCAGTAGCAAGAAATATCGCCTTATTGAGAAGAGAAATCAACAGATTAAGAAGAATAGCAAACCCGTTAAAGAAATTTGTATTAGAGATTGCAAAAAATGTTAAAAGATTTTCTGATAGAGACGATGACGAACTTACATTATACTATGATGACGTAATTGACCACATTGACAAAGTGATTGAAACATTGGAAGAATCCAGAGAGACCATGGAGATTTACAAAGATACAGATTTTGTGTTAAGCACTGAAAAAACAAACAAAGTACTCGGAATGCTCACCATCATTTTCACATTAGCAATTCCATCAACAGTTATTGGAACATTTTATGGAATGAATGTTAATTTGCCAGGAGGGATTGGAGTTGATTTGATGGTTTTAGGACCATATACGACATTCATATTTATCATAGTTGCATCGGCAATACCTGCAATTATGATGTTTGCATATTTCAAAAAATTAGGTTGGATAAGCAGCTAAGAAAATAGTCTCATATTTTGGACACGTGTATTTTTCAACAAATTTGACAAGACTAGATAAATACAAGATGTTTTAACCTAAAGCATGGGCAAAATTAGAATACGTACAGGCAGGGGCACAGGGACTATTGAAGTTGATGAAGATGCTTCCAAATGGTCTGGAGACGAGTTCAAAAAAATTCAAGAAGCAAGAAAGAAAGCAACCGCGAACAGAATGGTTCACACAGGCAGGGGCACAGGTTCAAGACGACTAGGAGATATGCCTGAGCCAAAACCAAGACCCTCAACAGAAGGGATGACAAGAAGTACAGGCAGGGGCACAGGTTCAAGAAAAAGTAAAAACAAAGGTTCACAGTAGTGAAACTTTAATTTCAAATTTTCGTGATTTTAAAACTGAACTATATTTCCTAAATTTTTACGTCAGGGTTTGTAGCTTTGAATTTGTCCCAATCTGCAAGAAAATTTTCCAAACCAATTTTTGTCAACGGATGTTTCATCATCTTATCCAATACAGTAGGAGGTAAAGTGACAACGTCTGCCCCAATTTTTGCAGCATCAACCACGTGTACAGGATGACGAATGCTTGCAACAAGTATCTGAGTTTTAAACTGAGGATAATTGCTAAAAATTTGTTTGATGTCTTTTATTAAATCCATACCATCTTGTCCAACATCATCAAGTCTTCCAATAAATGGACTAACATATCTGGCACCAGACTTCGCTGCAAGCAAAGCCTGATTTGCCGAAAAGATCAAAGTGACATTAACTGGAATTCCCTCTGAAGAAAATGATTTGCACGCTTTCAGGCCATCAGGAGTCATTGGTACTTTAACCACTACATTATCTCCATATTCACGAAGACGCTTGCCTTCCTCCATCATTCCAGAATATTTAGTACTTACAACTTCTAAACTTACATCACCCTTGATAATTTTTGTAATCTCTTCCATTACATTTTTTGGATTACCTCCTTCTTTAGACATAAGCGAGGGATTTGTTGTAATTCCATCTAACAATCCCATATCATTATACTTTCTAATGGAATCAAGATTGGCAGTGTCAAGAAAAATCTTCATAATTTTTTACTCCTAAGTTCTTTGACTTGTTTTACCATATTAAAAGATGTTATTCCATGTTTCTCAAAGAGTAAAGGAACTTCATTATCTCGGACGGATTCCCCAAACATGTCCTGAGCACCAATTCTCTTTATTGGTACAGGATAAGATTCAGACACAGATTCTGCAACAGCTGATCCCATCCCTCCAACAATATTATGTTCTTCAGTAGTTACAATACAACCAGTCTCTCTAGCTGCTTTTTCCAATATGTTATCGTCAAGGGGTTTAATTGAAAACATGTCCAAAACTCTACAAGAGATTCCTTTGTCTTGCAATAATTCGGCAGCTTCTAAAGCCATTCTAACAGTAATGCCACATGCAGCAATAGTGCAATCAGAGCCATCCCTTAAAGTAATTCCTTTTCCAACTTGGAAATCCTGAGAATCAGAATGAACTAGCGGAGTTTTTGATCTTGCCATTCTCATATAAAATGGACCATATTCCTCTGCCATCAATGAAATCAATTTTGAAACCGCAACAGTGTCAGCTGGAATAAAAACTCGAAAATTTGGGATAACTCTCATTATTGCAATATCCTCAATTGTTTGATGAGAACCCCCATCAGGTCCAACAGACAAGCCGCCATGAGATGTAACTAATTTTACATTTAGACCCTTTTTTCCAGGAGGAGAAGGATAGGCAACATTGTTTCTAATCTGATCAACTGCCCTTCCAGGCAAAAATATTGCATAAGTACTTGCAAATGGAATTTTTCCAGAAACAGCCAATCCAGCTGAAATAGTAACAAGATTCGCCTCAGCAATTCCCACATTAAAAAATCTGCCAGGAAATTCTTTTCCAAATCCCGAAGTTTTTAGTGAATCAGTTGTATCTGCACCTAAAACAACAACATCAGAATTTTTTTTTCCTAGTTCAATCAAAGATTTTGAATATGTCGAACGCATGTCAGTCATTAAAGGCTCATTCATAGATATCCAATCTCCCGTGCAATTTTTTTCAGTTGTTCCTGTTTTTCCCCTATCACATGTAAGCCAATCCATTTGTTAACCAAATCAACTCCACCCAACTCATTAGCTTTATCGAGCAAACAGTGTCTCCTTGATTTTAGGACCTCATCTCTAAAATCCTTAATTGCAGTTTTAACATCTTGTTGTCCAATTATGGCACCACCCCCAACAAAAACACGAGCACCATCTGCAAATACAGAACCTATATTTTCAAGATTTATTCCACCATCAGCTTCTATATAACCTGAAAAATTATGTTGTTTTAGAATAGAATTTAATCTTGCCATTTTTACGTGTGTTTCTTCAATATATTTTTGACCAGATTGTCCAGGTACTACAGACATTACAATTAATTGATCAATTGAATCTAAGAACTTGTAAGACCATTCGGGTAATTCAGTGTCAGGGTTTATTGCCAAACCAACACTAACTTGATTTTGTTTAAGTATGTCATGAATTTCTCCAAAACTAGATTCATCAGTTACTTCAGCATGAACTGTAATAATGTCACTTCCCGCATCAACATAATTTCTAACATGTTTTACAGGCTCATTTATCATCAAATGTGAATCAAATGGGATCATGGTCAAGGGTCTTAATTCTTTGATTTTAGTATGATCAAAAGTTTTGTTTGGAACAAATTGACCATCCATTACATCAAGATGAATAAAATTAGAACGACCAGAAATACATCTTTTGATTTCATTTTCTAGGTTTGTCATATCTCCGGCAATAATTGAAGGAGCAATCATAAATTGTGAATCCAATTCAAGATTGATTATAGGAACCACATCAGAATCGGGAGCTCTTCCGTGCCACTGTGGGTTATCCTCCATATGTTCAACAGATTTACCCTTAACTGTTCTAGATATGATCATTGTAGGTACACCTTTTGTAGCTTTTGCTTTTTTAATTGCAGCATCAATTTGTTCAACTCTGTGTCCAGCAATTTCAATTACATTCCAACCAAAGGATCTCCATTTATCACCAGTTTTCCAACGAGATGCATCCTTCCACATTTCAGAAATATCATCACCCTCTAATTTTTCATCAAGAGGCATAATTTTTTCAGTATAGGAATCTTGTTGGATAAAATTTCTATCAAGAAATGCAGTAAGATTGTCAACTTTGTATTTAGCAGCAGTCATTGCAGCTTCCCAAACTTGACCTTCGTCGGATTCTCCATCACCGATTATTGTAAAAACATGATGATCTTGAGAATTAATTTTTGCTGCAAGTGCAATGCCAATTGAATAAGACAACCCAGTACCCAGAGAGCCTCCACAAAATTCTACACCAGGGCATTTTAGATCAGGATGTCCTTGCAGTCTACTACCAAATTTTCTCAGAGTTTCAATTTCAGATTCTGGAAAATATCCTGCAACGGCCATGTTAGAAAACAAGCCAGGAGCAGCGTGTCCTTTGGACAAAACTAGACGATCTCGATCTTCCCACATAGGATTTGTGGGATCAAATTTTAGATGATTTTTAAATAAACATCCCAAAATTTCAGCCATGGAAAATGAGCCGCCAGGATGACCTGAACCAGCAATATTTGTGCCCTTAATAACCAATTTACGAGCTCTAAGAATATTTTTCTTGATTTGATAATAATTTAAGCCCATCTAGATCGTTAATCTTGTAAATTGAATAAAAATCTATTTCTGAAAAATTTTAATTTGATCGATATCACTTTGTATCATGGAAATTAAAGAAAACATGCCAATCATGTTATTTGACAATCAATGCTACTTATGTATGAAATTTGCAAAACTTGTCAATTTGTTTGCCAGAGATAAAATCATGATGGTAGGACATTATTCGGATTTCGGATTACAGATTAGAAATGAGATTTTAGACGAGTATGCCTTGGAGATGTTTTGGTTTATTGATAAAAAAAGAGCCAGTGGTGGAAGAGCATCTCTGTACCCATTAGTAAAATCAATGTTATCAAAAAATGAAAAAAAATCAATAGTGATCAAGATAGATGGCAAGTGTCAAGAGGATTGTAAAACGATTAAAACCGTATTCGTAAGATCATCAAGCCTACTTACAAATAGTAAAAAAATAGATCTAAAGTAAATCTAAATAATACTTGAAAAAAACAATTACTGTGAAAATTAGAATTGAAAGTTCTACAAAAAAGAAGACCAGCCTTCTATGCGGATTTGTATTAGCAAATTCTGACAGGATTTCAGGATTACCAAAATTTGATGTTAAGACAACATCATCAATCAATCAATCATTAAAAGACATGGATGGTAAATTAGGCAAGTTAAGCATTATTCATACTCCAGGGAAAAAATCAATTGAGAGGATTTTACTAGCAGGAATAGGAAAAAAAGAGGACATAACAAAAGACACCATCCGAATGATCTCCGGTAAAATGGCCCAAAAAGCAAGAGAACTGAAGTTAAAAGAATTTTCAGTGGTAATGCCTCCAAGTTTTGTTACTGAACCAAATTCTGCAATAGTACAAATCATTGAAGGTGCAAAAATGGCTCTTTACAAATTTGATAAATTCAAGTCAGAAAAAGCAGACAGCATTCCAGATCTTACAATCATTACTTCAAAATCAAATAAAATTTTAAGAAGCGCAAAGACGGCTGAAATCGTTGCAGACGGTGCAATATTTACTAAAAGTATTGCAAACTTACCTCCAAACGAATGCACCCCCACAACTCTAGCAAATTTTGCAAAGACTATTTCTAAAAAGAGCAAAATGAGATGCAAAATCATTTCAGAACCAGAATTAAAAAAGCAAGGTTTTGGAGGAATTTCAGCAGTAGGCAAGGGAAGTAAAAATGAACCAAAATTAATTGTGATGGAACATAATAGTGGAAGAAAAAATGAAAAGCCAATTGTTTTGGTGGGAAAAGCAGTAACATTTGACACAGGGGGCATTTCATTAAAACCCGGAGCCTCAATGGACGAAATGAAATTTGACAAATGTGGCGGATGTACAGTTCTAGGAATAATGAAAGCTGTTTCGGAATTAAAACTGCCAATCAACGTCATAGGAATAATTCCTTCGGTTGAAAATATGCCAAGTGGTGAATCGTATAGACCAGGAGATATCATCAAGCTGTACAGCGGCAAAACGGCAGAGATCCTTAATACAGATGCAGAAGGCAGATTGATTTTAGCAGATGCGTTAGCGTATGGAGAGAAACAATATTCTCCAAAAGCAATTATTGATTTTGCCACTCTGACAGGAGCATGTATTGTAGCACTAGGTACCAACGTGGCTGCAATCACATCAAATGATGAAAAACTAACAAAGAAAATCAATGATGCATCTAAAAGAACAACCGAAGAAATTTGGGAACTTCCATTAAATCAAGACTATATAGACATGATAAAATCAGATGTTGCAGACATGAAAAATGTTGGAATTGACAGAGCTGCTGGGACCATTACCGCCGCCGCGTTTTTGAAAAACGCCATTGAAAAAACACCTTGGACCCACATTGATATCGCAGGAGTTGCATGGACACAGGGGGCTACAAAGGAAAAATCATACAATCCAAAGGGCGCTACGGGTTTTGGCGTAAGACTGATTCTAGACTATTTACAAAATCTGTAAAATCAATAACCCCTACTATTTCTATCAGGCGTGCCAACATTTGGATTTCTCCAACCATGTTTGTCCATCATGTGATTTAGCAATCTTATATCATTATCACACATTTCTCCACAAACACTACAATTTAGCATCGAATTCACATGAACGCAATCAACTCAATATTAAAAGATTGATTGAAAATTGAAAATGCCAGCACTGTTGCTTCCCAAGAGCTCTCGCATCTTAGTAGCACAACAGCGACGATAGGTTTGACTTCCAAGTTCGGAAAGGGATTGGGTCGCACCCTAACGCTATGGCCGGCTTGAAACTTGGTGTAAGATTCTCATCTATTAACGTAACGCCAGATTTGAAAAAATGCTCAAAATAGGTATAAAATAAAGAAAATATCGGATTATAGTATGACACACAGGGTAGCCGTATTAGATCAAGATCTGTGTCAACCACAAAAATGTGGATTGGAATGTATAAAATATTGTCCAGTAAACAAATCAGGTACAGAATGTGTCACTATCAACGAAGAATCAAAAAAAGCTCAGATAGACGAGGATATCTGTAACGGATGTGGGATATGTGTCAAAGTATGTCCATTTGACGCAATAACAATTATAAATTTAGCAAGCGAGATAGCTTCAGATAAAATTCACCAGTATGGAGTAAATTCATTTCGACTATACAAGTTACCCACACCGAGGAAAGGAGAAGTGGTCGGCCTATTAGGAAGAAATGGAATGGGCAAAAGTACAGTAGTGAATATTCTATCTGGAAACCTAAAACCAAATCTAGGAAGGTATGAAAACCCGCCCGAATGGAATGAGATTTTTAAACATTATAGTGGAACAGAGCTCAAACAGCATTTTGAAAAAATTGAGCAAAAGCAAATCCATGCATCAATAAAACCACAACAGGTACATCAAATCGCGCAAGCGTTTGACGGGACAGGAAAAGAGCTACTCGATAAATACGATGAAAGAGGAACGTCAAGGGAATTAATCAGAGAATTGGGATTAGAAAACTCCATGGAGCAAAATTTGAAGGAATTAAGCGGTGGAGAACTGCAAAGAATTGCCGTAGCTGCTGCCGCATCTAAAGATACTGAATTTTACTTTTTTGATGAGCCCTCATCATACAACGATGTTTTTCAAAGAATAGGTGTTGCTCGAGTAATACAAAAATTAGCAAAAATTGGAAAAAGCGTAATGGTTGTTGAACACGACCTAACGTTATTGGATTTTCTGAGTGATTACATAGAGGTGTTATACGGAGAACCTTCTGCATACGGAATTGTCTCAAACGTCCTCTCAACAAAAATTGGAATCAACGTTTTTCTTGATGGGTATCTACCAAACGAGAATGTCAGATTTAGAGACAAAAAGTTCTCTTTTGATGTATCATCTTCATCTACGGACATATTTCAAGAAGGAAGTGAGATAGTCTCATATCCAAAACTGGAAAAAACATATTCTTCATTTTCAGTGACAATTGAGCCTGGTAGAGTAAGAAAAGGAGAGGTTTTAGGCATAATGGGTGCCAACGCACTGGGTAAAACAACCATGATGAAAATGATTTCGGGAGTTGAAAAACCAGATTCAGGCAGTGTCGATAAAAAAATTAAAATTGCATACAAGCCCCAATATCTTCAAAATGATCTAGATGTAGAAGTTGTTTCGATATTAGACAAGGCCAATGGAAGTTCAGTTGAAGAAAGTATGGAAGAAGAACAGATACTAGATCCATTAAAAATTAAAAAACTCTACAACAAGTCAATCAAAAATCTTTCTGGAGGAGAATTGCAAAAAGTTGCAGTCGCATCATGTTTGCTACAAAAAGTAGATTTGTATGCTTTAGATGAGCCTTCAGCATTTTTAGATGTGGAAGATAGAATTGCAGTTGCCAAATTTTTACAAAAATTTGTTCGCTCTTTTGGAAAATCAGCAATTATAATCGACCATGATTTGCAACTGATGGATCTTGTTTCAGATTCAATGGTAATCTTTGAAGGCGAATCAGGCAAAGCGGGTACAGGTACATCACCAATGCCAAAAGCTGACGCGATGAATAGATTTCTAAAATCACTGGACATGTCATTTAGAAGAGACGAGAGAAGCCTCAGACCCAGGGTAAACAAACTAGAGAGTAGATTGGATAAAGATCAAAAAACATCTGGAAATTTTTACTACAAGCATTGACTCGAATGCTAAAAAAGGCATTAGAAGGGATCCTTACAACAAAAGAAAACGATGAACTGATTTCAGCATTTGATCAGATTGGGAACATAATCATAGTAAGAATTCCAGAATCATTGCTGTCCAAGAGAAAAATCATAGGAGAAGCATTATTAGATCAAGTAAAAATCGCCAGAAGTGTTTTTTATCAGGCATCAGATGTGGAAGGTGATTTTCGTACGAGAAATCTCGAAATTATTGCTGGAAAAGACAATACAGAAACGGAATACAAAGAATTTGGATGCCGGTTTACAGTGGATGTCAAAAATGCATTTTTTTCTCCCAGGCTATCTACGGAAAGGGAGAGAATTGCAAGTTTGATTCAAAATGACGAGATCATGACCAACATGTTTGCAGGAATTGGGATGTTTTCGATAATGGCTGCCAAGAGAAAAAAATGTACAGTATATAGTCTAGATATCAACCCAACAGCTTCAAAATTATGTGAAACCAATATTGGATTAAACAAGCTTGCTGGAAAAGTTATTTCAATAAATGGTGATGCAGCAAAGATCATTGATGAACAATTAATTGATAAATCAGATAGAACCTTGATGTTATTACCTGAAAGATCAGATGAATTTTTAGAATCTGCAATCAGCACAACCAGAAATGAGGGCATTATTCATTATTATTCACATATTCATGCAGATAAAAAATCAGAAGCAGGAAGACTTTCAGAAAAACATTTTCTTAAAGTTTCACCAGTACGGTCAGAAATTCTATTTTCAAAAATAGTCAGAGCAGTAGGCCCAAGGTACTATCAAACAGTTGTAGATGTGAAAATTTTCAAATAAATTAATCTTCAGAAGTGATTGATGCAGGCGAGGGTTTTGTTGTTGCCATGACATATCCAATCCATGCAATTACTCCCAGAATTCCTCCAGCAATCATCAGCACAGACAGCTGTAGTACAATAGGACTCCATTCAGACAACATCAACAAATATGCATAAAGGAAAAAACCACCGATGCAAAGAACAAAAATAGTGATGCCCATTCCCTTTCGCTTATCCATGACGAAGAATTTTTTTGTGACTTATTTATTGGTTTGAACTAATTTAATTCGATTGCCATAAGATATGCATCCTCGCCATCTCGATAGTAGGTGTTTAATTGTTGTCTAATTACAAATCCTTGTTTTTCATAAAGTCTTACAGCATCAGTATTGCTACATCTCACTTCCAAATAGAACTCATCACATTTTCTTAATTTTATACCATTTACGGATTCTTCAACAAGTGCATTTCCAATACCTTTCTTTCTGTGTTCATCAACAACAGCTATAGAAACAACATGACCTTTTTGACAAAACCCAATTTTTTAAAATTGGAGAATCCAAACTCAGTTTTACACATAATATATCCAACATGTTTTCCTTGAATTTCTGCAACAATGAATGCCTCAGGAAGTTCTGCCAATAGGCTTTCATAGAAATAATCAGAATAATGCTCAGGAAGTGTTTTTAGATTAATCTCCATTACCGAAATTAGATCGCTGGGTTCTGCTCTTCTAAGACTACAATCACCCATTTGTCTAATTATTACCTGCATAATATTTCATGACGGCATCAATATTTAATTTTAAACCAAAAGACCATTTAATGGAAAAATCCAGCCCTATAGAGTGGAAAATCCATCTCAAGAAGATATAATCTCAATAGTTAACTCCATTTTCCAGGTAAGTGATTTTACAAAAACAGAATTTTCTTTAGAATTTAAAATAGAAGATACAGATTTCAAATTAAAGTTTGAGGATTTAGCAAGAAAATTAGAAAACATGAGTTATGTTTGTAAATTAGAAAAAATGGATGATGAAGGACTATATGTCATCATTCAAAAATTTTCTCCGAAAAAACAAAGAAAATGGATGAGTACCGCATGGACACCCAGGATAATGTTTGCAGTAGTTATTTCGTTTGTAATGATAGATGGATACTATAGGACATCAGGAACAAATTCAATCGTACAAATTGGCGATCCTCTTGAAATGGCAGCAATTTACACATTATCATTATTAGGAATTTTAGGGATTCATGAACTTGGTCACATTGTTGCTGCAAAAGCACACGGTCTAAAAACGACATGGCCATACTTTATTCCAGGACTGCCGGTAATTGGAATACCAACATTTGGGGCATTTATCCAATCAAGAGGATTAACCATCAATAGAGAAATCTTATTTGATGTAGCCATTGCAGGGCCAGTTGCAGGATTAGCCATTGCAGTAATAGTTTCAATTTACGGGGCATACACGGCACCAGTTTTGGATCAAGAGATTGCGGCAGGATTGTTTGCCGAAGGCGGATTAATTGAATGGGATCAAGGAGAACCATTGCTAATGACTGCCAGTTTGGCATTGTTTGGCAAAGGAGGAGCAGGAACAGAGATTATCATGACCCCCATAATGTTTGCAGCGTGGATTGGATTCTTAATTACATTTTTGAATTTACTGCCAGCATGGCAGTTAGATGGTGGGCATATGGCAAGAACTTTACTTGGATCAAAACTGCACAGATATGCAACCTTTGGAAGTATGGCAATTCTGGTTTTATTGAATTATTGGTTAATGGCAATTCTAATTCTTGTAATGAGTTCAAGAAATCCAAGCGCATCGCCATTAGATGATGTTTCACCTCTATCAAAAAGCAGAAAACTGGCATACATTGGAATTATAGGATTAGCGATATTGTGTGCCCCACTGCCGTCAAATTTTTTGCCTAGTCTTTTACCTTAACAATAGTCTTTTACCTTAACAATAGTCTTTTACCTTAACAATAGTCTTTTACCTTAACAATAGTCTTGCACCATCTGCAACCACCACAACTTTTTGTCTCATTCCTTGTGTTTTGAGAACATAATCCATAGAGTATTTTATTCCAGGCATAGAGATCATGTTTAGTTTTTTGGCATAAAATTCAGGTAAAATCGAAACCAGGCCAATCTGAAAATTCTTTTGTATTTCTGAAAGAAACAGTAAATCCTCCATGCCGTCAATATATTTGGATGGATTTCGTAGTTGTTCTAAAGTCAATCTTTCTTCAACATATTGTTGAAGAGTATCAGAACCCAGCCCACCTTTACATTCAGCCACCAAAATTGCAAGACCATCTTTTTTAATTGCATTTGAACAATTCCAAAGTGAGGAGAAAGAGCTTGCAAGATTGTCATTGCTTGCATCTTTACCAGTACTGATTACCATTGTTTTATGCTGACCTACATCTTTGATGGAATTCGATTCTAAGATCTGTGTAGATGAAATAGTTTCTGAAGGATGACCTATGGAAAAATCTAATATACCTTCAGAATTTGCAACAATTTCAACTCCCTGAATTTCAAAATTATCTGTAAATCTCTTTGCCTCTGTTAGACTTTCAGAGTATTGACCAGGGGAGGGAAGATTTCCATGTCGTTTAGCATACGCTGAAAGCATAGAGTCTTGACCAAATTTTTTGATAAGTCGTGTAGAAATTGTCTCATAGCCAAATAATCCATTAAACTCCATCTCGCCCATGAATACGAGATTGGAATTTGAAATATTGACATCATCAAATTCATTAATTGAACTTCCTTCAGGCAATCCAGATTTAATCTGATTCAGGATTTTTTTCTCAGCTAAAATTTTTGGGAATGGTTTTGATTTCTGCTCACATAGTGTAAATAATGAAGTGATGATTTTTTGAATTGACTTCGAATTATGTAAAACAACAAGTTCCACGGGTTTTGACAAATCAAGTGTCTTTAATTTTTCATTTATTGTCAAATCATCTAAAATTTTACCTTCAGAATCAATTTTTTGCTCTAAATTCTCCGCCTTTATATCCAAAACAACATCCGTAATCCCATAATTTAACCAGATTTCAGGCATGATTAACTCACAATACAAAACAAAATAAATCCAGTGTGGTTAATTTTAGTATGGAATTTGTGAAAGAGTTTGCAACCTTTTTGCACAAAAAAGGAATAATAAAATTTGGTGACTTTACACTCGCAAGCGGAAAAAAGAGTTCGTATTATGTTGATTTAAGATTGGTTCCAAGCTACCCCATTGAGTTTAGAAAAATGGTAAAATATCTTGAAAATGAGATTATCAAGGATATAGGATTAGATGATTTTGATTCAATTGTTTCAGTTCCTACAGGAGGTTTGGTTATTGCTTCAGCATTAGCAATTGAAACGGTCAAACCGTTGATCTATGTCAGAAGTAAGCCAAAAGATTACGGCACCTCAAAATCAGTTGAAGGTAAAATTCATGATGGTATGAATGTGGTCATGATTGACGATGTTGCAACAACTGGAGGTTCAGTTGTAAACGCGATAAAATCACTGAAAGAGGTAAACATTTCCATTAAAGACGCATACGTGATTGTTAACAGAATGGAAGGAGCTGATAAAACACTGTTAGAATTGAATGTCAGAATGCATTCAATTCTGAATATTTTACAAATCACCGAGGCTTTGTATGAACAGAATCTTGTAAACAAAGATATTTTAGAAAAAGTGAAAAATCAAATTAGTAAATAATTTTTGGCAGCTCAGACAAATGCCTTCCAATCATCAATTCAGATATAACTCTGATTCTTCATTGCGGCCAGATAATTTTGAATTGGCTCATTTTAAAACTAATGGAAAGTAATGGGCCCGAAGGGCTTCGATCCCTTGGCTCACCGGTTATGAGCCGGTTACTCTACCAAGCTGAGTTACGGGCCCTAAGCAAAGTAACCTTTTCTCAGGTTTAAAATGTTATGAGATTAACAGTATTCTTCATAACAACTGTCAAGCAACAGGTTTTGTGCAGAAATAGATTTGTCCGCAATTTCAATCAAACTGTTTGAATCAACTGAAGATGCCTCTATTATGTTTCTCCAGGATGCAGCATGTCTAATGTCAGCTTCAGTATGAAGTTTGAAGTATTCGGTAGCTTCATGACTTGTCACCCCATAGAATTCTGCCAATCCATCAAGTTTGGTTTGACTAATTTTAGGAATTTCTTTTTCAAACGCATACATTGCACATGCACCACCATCAAATGTATTCATCAATACATTCAAGTCGGAAACTGCTTTACAAGTTTTAGTTGTGCCAGAATAAGAAGTTAGTTCATCCTCAAAAATTCCAAGTTCTCCGGCAAATGCAAGCCACGGTTTAATATGATCAGACTCTTCTTGCTGATTTTCAACCAATTCGCTAACTACAGAATCAGGTGACTTTTCTATAATAGGAGTCATAAAAGACGGAACTGCCTTTACAAGTTGAAAATATTCTTTAGAATAACCAGCCAAAGATTCCTGAGTTAATTTTCCATCAGACCACATTTGATAGAATGGGTGTTTTAGCAAACTTCTTTCTTCAATCATTTCATCAATTCTTTTTATTGTGCTCATCATTCATCGTCAAAATTGCCAATAAAAAAATCTTTGTGGTTTACAAAAGATTTTATGGTCAGAATGCGGAATTTTCACGGGTTCCAGTGGTGTAGACCGGTCAAGCATTTTGCCCTTTCAAGGCAAAGATCCCGGGTTCAAAATCATTCGATGAAAATCCCGGCTGGAGCACCAAGATTTATTTATGTACGACAAAGTTTTTTGATCAGGCACATCTTGGACAGGAAAAATATCGAGATTAATCCTTTACTTGAAACTTATGGAAAATACATCAAAAGAATAGATCAGGCTCTCGAAGATGAACTTTCAATATACTCTGAATCTGAATTTATTGAACCGCTAAGATATTCCTTAGAAGGAGGTAAGCGAATAAGACCCATTATTTTGAATTTGGCTGCTGAAAGTGTTGGGAAAATTGATGAAAATGTCTTGGCAGTATCTTGTGCGGTTGAATTTCTACACATGGAATCAATCATTCATGACGATATTATTGATAATGAAACCATGAGGAGGCAGAAGGAACCATTCCATATCAAATATGGATACAATACGAGTGTACTGACAGGAGATTTTGTTTTGGGATTAATTTTGGCAATATCATCCAGATTAGACAATGCAAGAATTACTAAAGATTTGGCCACCACTGCCATGTTGATGAGCGAAGGTGAGATGATCGAAGGCAGACTGGAAACTGGTGAAGATGTAACATTTGATGACTATCTTAAAGTAATTGAATACAAAACAGCAACGGCATTTGAAGTTGCTGCTAGAGCGGGTGCGATAATTGCAAACGGTACAGACGAACAAATTGAGACATTAACTGCATATGGGAAAAACATCGGAATCGCATATCAAATTCGAGATGATTTGCTAGATTGGAAAAATGAAGACAAGTTGTTTAATTTATTGATTAAAAAAAGTTCTGACCCAAGAGATGTATTCAACAAAATGGAAGAATTGCTAAAGGAGTATTCAGAAAAAGCCAGAATGAGCTTGAGAAAAATTCCAGATAATGACGCAAAAATAAATTTAGATAATTTGATAAAATTTACATCGTTTAAGGCATAAGACCCAAACTAATTACCGGAGTCGCAAACTCTACAAACTTAATCAGAGGTTCTGGAAATACACCAAATCCTACTAAGAATATGGACGAGAAGATCATTACAGCAATGATTGATTTTGGTTCTGCAACTCTCTTTTCATTTTCTCCTTCAAAGTACATTTTTCTTGTAATCCAACCATAGTAAGCAAGAGACAATGCACTGTTAAGGACACCGGCAATTGCAAGCCAAGGTGCCCACCATAACGCGGAACCAGCATCTAAAGCACTACCGAATAGCATCAATTTACTCCAGAATCCTGAAAGTGGTGGAACTCCAGCTAATGCAAATAGCGCAAGGACCAGACCCAGTGCAGTGATAGGCATTCGTCTTCCAAGTCCCTGTAGTTTGTCAATGTGAGTAACTGCAAGAGTCGTAACAATGCCGGTAATTGCAATAAAGGCAGCTCCTTTCATGACTGCGTGATTCATAATTTGATACAAAGAACCTTGTAAACCAAGAGAACTGTGTGGTGCAACCGCAAGCCCAATCAAAATGTATCCTGCATGTGCTATACTGGAATATGCTAGCATTCTGGAAATGTTCTTTTGCATGATTGCAGCAATATTTCCAATAGTCATTGTCATTACTGCAATTATTCCAAGTGCTAATGTCCAATCAAGATTTAGAACGACCATTCCCAGAACTACAATTCTAATTGTTGCTGCAAATCCTGCTTTCTTGGTTGCAGCAGCTAATAGAGCAGTGATTGGTGGTGGGGCGCCCTCATAGGTATCTGGCAACCACTGATGGAAAGGTACAAGTCCCATTTTGAATCCAAATCCAGCAATAAACATTCCAACAGAAAGTAACGCAAGAGGTAAAAGTGAAGGATCAAGTGTTGCATATCCTTGAATTACTTCTCCAATGTTTGTAGAACCAGTTAATCCATATGAAATTGAAATTCCGTAAACGATGATTGCAGATGACAAGGCACCAAACAAGAAATATTTCAAAGCAGCCTCGTTTGAACTTGGATTCTTTTTCATGTACCCGACCAAGATGTATGTCGGAATACTCATGAGTTCCCATGCAACAAACAGCATAACCAAGTCAGTAGAATATGCAACTAGTACCATACCAATGGTTGCAAGTAGAATTAGTGAATAGTAGACAGCAGGAGAATTATGTTTTCTCATATAGTTGAAAGAGCCAACAGTAGTGAAGATGGCAACAATTAACATTGCAATTGCAAAGAATCCACCAAATGCATCATCTACTATTACATCATCAGAGAAAAGAGCAGACGATACGATATTTTCATTGATAAACTGGTATCCAACATAGCCCATGGATACGATTAATGCTGCAAATGCGATTACAGCATAAAATGAATTTGAACCTTGTTCTTTTCTTACAATACTGATTATCGGAAGAAGTATCCCCACGGTTCCCAGAATTGCGATTAAAACCAATGGAGTTGTAGTAATTTCTAACATCTCATATCTCCTATATCAACAATATCAGAACTACGAATAGTAATCCTGCTCCAAATACGAATAGATATGATTGTGAGACACCAGTTTGAGTTCCTTGTACAACTTTGGCACTCCATCCAACTGCTTTTTGCATTCCATCATTCATACCATAATCGATAGCCGTCTTTTCAAAGTATCTGAATACGCCTCTTGCCAACCATAGTGGTGCTACAACAAAACACCAATACACCATTGCGTTAAGGTACCATCTGTTTAAGAGAAGTTTGTGAATTGCATAAAAGATAATGTTAGAATTTACAACTTTTGCAGGATCAACCCATCTACCAATATAGAAGATATATCCTAATCCGGCTCCTATTGCAAACGCTGCCAATGATGAACCAAGTGCAACAGGGTTTAGGCCTTGCAAGAATTCAGGTAGAATTGATGATTCTTCTGTAACGTGTGCAGTGTGAATACCATAAGAATTTTCAAGATAATCTACAAACGTATGATGAAGTCCTTCTTCTGCAGATAATCCAATAAGACCAATTCCAATAGTAAGAACTGCAAGAATGCCATATGGAATCCACATAGATAATGATGCTTCATGAACATGATGTCCTTCTTCTTCCATCTTTTCGATGTGTTTACTAGGCTTGCCAAAGAAGACTAGTCCCATCATTCTCATAGTATAGAAAGCAGTAATGACTGCAGTAATTACTGCAATTGAATACAGAGGCATTGCCCATTCATTTCCAGATTCAAAAACAGCAGCAAAGATTGCATCCTTACTCCAGAAACCTGTTGTGATAAATGGAGCACCCATCAAACCAAGACCAGCTGCCCACATGAAAGCATAAGTTTTCTTCATCTTCTTTCTTAGACCACCCATATCGGTCATAAATCGAGAACCAACAGTATGCAAGATAGCACCAGCTGCCATAAATAATGAAGCTTTAAACATCGCGTGAGAAATTAAATGGAAGAATCCAGCGGTATATCCATCAACATATTGATAAGATAATCCCGCAACACCTAATGCCATCATCATATAACCAATTTGAGAACCTGTGGAATAAGCGAGAACTTTCTTAATTTCAGGATTGACCATTGCTTGTGTTGCAAGTAATAACGCAGTAATTGCACCAACCCAGGCAATAATCTCAAAGAATTGATCTGCAAGAATTCCTGCGGCCCCTAATGCAAATACAAGAGGTCCCAATCTTGCAACTAAGAATACACCTGCCTTGACCATTGTTGCTGCATGAATCAATGCAGATACAGCAGTAGGTCCAGTCATTGCTTCTAGCAACCATTCGTTTAATGGGAATTGTGCAGACTTTCCCATTGCACCACCAAAAAGCAAAACGAATGCTGGAACTAAAAGTCCTTGAGCAGACATTGCAGTTGCCCATGACGTATCTTCCAATAATTCTTTAAATCCAAAAGTACCTGCAAACAAAAATATCAAAAGCATACCTGCAATCATCATCACATCACCGACTTTTGTCATGATGAAAGCCTTCATACCAGCATGGGTTGGGGAATAGTAATCTAACATTCCAAGAACAGTTCGTCCTTCAATACCAACATGATCTTTCTTCTTATCACGATACCAAAAGCTAATCAACGCATACGACGCAAGTCCTACACCTTCCCAACCAAAGAATACTTGAAGTAAGTTATCAGATAATACAATTAATTGCATAGAACCAATAAAGAACATCATCCAGAACCAGAATCTTGTAATGTCTTTATCGCCTTTCATGTATCCTGTACTGTAAATCATAATGAGGAATGAAATCCAACCAACGACATTGGCCATTATAATTGAAAGTGGATCTGCTAAGACTCCACCCTTTAGACCAAGGGATTCTATCCACATTACTTGATGATGTAATTCAGCTGCCTCAAGAGCTACTGGAATCATTGTTGCTGCAGATACAGCACTCATTAATGCAAATGCTACTGCAACATATCCTGTTGCATGTTTTGATAATTTTCCAATGCCCGGAATAATCATGGCTGCTGCAAATGGTAAAATCCAAACTAACCAAGCACTGGTTGTTCCAATTTCAAATCCCATAATCTCAGTTACCATATTCTAAACCCCCAACACTCCATTCATGTACGGAATTATTGTTTTATAAAATATGTCAGGATAAATTCCTACTACAATTGAAAATCCTGTCAACACCATCATTGGTGCAGTCATGTACCAACTTCCTTCTTTCACATTTTCAAGGTGTTCAGGTGTTTTTCCAAAGAAAATACGTTTTAGCATCCATAGAAGATAAGACATTGTAAGAGCAGTTGCAACAAGACCTAAACCAAATCCTACGGCTCTAAGTGTAGAGCCTTCTTCAAGTGCAGTTTGTAATGCACCAGCAAAGAGAATCCATTCACCCATGAAACCACTAGTTGGAGGTATTCCCATTATTGTCAAGGCACCTATTACTGCACATACTGCTGTAATTGGCATCTTTCCAGCTAATCCTCCAAGTTTTGAAAGACTTCGAGTTCCAACTTTAACAATTATAATTCCAGCCATCATGAAGAGAATTCCTTTTCCAATTGCATGTGTTACATACATCATCTCAGCTCCTGCAAGACCTAGTGCAGACATTGAACCAATGCCAAACAGGAGATAACCCATTTGGCTTATACTAGAATAAGCAAGGAGACGTTTTATGTCATCTTGCATTAGCGCCATTGCACCACCATAAATCATTGTAACAAGTCCCCAAATGTAGAACCAAATTGACAGATCAGCAAAGGTTGCAGGCAAAAATTCAACAATTAATCTAAAAATACCATAAGCACCAATTCCGATCATTGCAGGAGACAATAATGCACTAATTGGTGTCGGTGCAGCACCGTGGACATATGGAAGCCATATGTGGAACATGAAGACTGCTAGCTTTACACCAAGACCTAATGCAATTGCAACTGCAGAAATCATCGCAATGTCTTGAGGAATTTCTGATTCGTTTATGTCTGCAAAGTCAAAACTTCCCACAGTCAAACCAATCATCAAAAAGCCCAACAGTAAAACAACTGCACCTGCATGAGTCCAAAATAAGAACATTAAACCAATCTTTCTTCTATTACCAGCACCCCAAAGAGCAACTAAGAAGAAACCAGGAATCAACATGATTTCAAAAAATACAAAGAATTCAATCAGGTTAGTTGCAAGAACGGTTCCAAGCATTCCCATTGCAAAAAGAAGATAAAGTGCAAAATAAAGTCCTGATTTGGCATTTACATAATTTGAAAGAGCAGATGATTCAATTACTGAAGTTTGTCCACTTGCAGATGAATTGATGTTATTTTCTTCTTCAAATTGATGATGGAATATGTGAAGCATGTATGGTTTTGAATAAAGCACCAAGATTGTTGACAATACGTAAATGATTATTGCAAATGGTGATGCTAAACCATCCATCAAGAAACCAAACTCACCAAATTGTGTTGTCCATGGATAATGTTCTTCTACAGTTCCAGAAAGTGCAGCATTAATTACAAGAATTGTTGTGTAAAGTAAAACAGCAAATGTAAACCACATTGCAGGTGTTGGACCTAATTTTCTTCCAATGAGATAAGCTACAGGTGCTAATAGTAGGGGCAGTATAACTGCCTGTAATAATGCATATTCCATTATCCTTTCAAACTCCTGAAGTCTGCAATATCGACATTCTGATACATGCGATATGCTACAATGATTAATGATAATCCAACCGCAACTTCTGCAGCAGCTATAGCTATGGAAAATAGTGCCATTGTCTGACCCCCAGCGTGAGGCAAGAATCTTCCAAATGCCACCAGATTGAGATTTGCCGCGTTGATAATTATTTCTACTGCAAATAGCATTCGAATAAAGTTACGTTTTACTGCAAGACCGTAAATTCCTATTCCTAATAGGGCAATTGAAACAAGTATAAAATCAATTAGCTCGCTGGTCATTCTCCACATCCTCTCGTTTGGCTAAAATTAATGCCCCGGTAACGGAACCTGCTAAAATCAATCCCATCAGAATTAATGCAGGCCAATAATACGTTACAAAGTTAGTACCTATATCTCTGAAATTAGTAGCAGGCTCATCAGTAGTAATTGTTTTTATTCCAGAATCCAAGAAAACTGCACCTAACGATACCATCATCAAAAGCATCAAACCAAGCCCTGCAAATTTTCTTCTCCTATCCTCAATTTTTTTGAAGATTAGTTCTCTTTTTACCAACATAACAGTAAACAGAATTAAGACGGCGATAGAGCCAACATAAACTGCAAGTTGGAATAACGCTACAAATGGAGCATCCAATAAAAAGAAAAATCCGGCAATACCACCAAGAGTTCCCATCAAGGCAATAGATCCATAGATTAATGATCGCAATTCGAGTGCAGCAATTGCAGAACCAATAGTAATTACAGTTAATGCAAGAAATACAGCATCAGCCATGTGTGGCACCTCTGTCAGATATTAGGATTTCACTGTCTTGCGCAACGTAGGGTTTAACCTGTAATTGAGCAGGAGTGTAAATCAGGCCTTCCTTGGAAAAGGAAGATAGTTCATAATCATTAGTCATGTAAAGGGCATAAAACGGACATGCGTCAACACAAAGGCCACAGAAGACACATTTTCCATAATCAATTTGAGGCATGATAGATTTCTTGTTTTGTTTTTGTTCTTCAGGAACCTTTACCATTGCAATTGCTTCTGCTACCCCTTCACATGCAATAGAACACAGTTGACAACCAGTACAGTGATCATGAAACAGCATATGACGTCCCTTTAATCCAGCAATTCCAACACCAGAAGAGGGATCATACTGATATCCGTCACCGACAAATTTTAGTTTCTCTTCAGGATATCTAAGAGTAAATCTCTTTATCGCAAGATGTTTGATTCCCGAATTAAGTGCACGAATGATACCAGTTGCGGTTCCCATTATTGTAATCCTCCTGGCCCTAACACACCAGCGTAAAGCAAGCCCAGTGCAATAAAGATGTTAACGAAAGCTAGTCCAATTAATTTGGTCCATCCCAGATTTAACAACATATCAACTCTAATTCTTGGGAAAACTCCTCTAGGCAATATAATGAAGAATATCACGGCAACAGTCTTCAGAACAAACCACAGGGCACCATTAAGCATTTCTTGTGTAAATAAAGGTAATCCAGGGAAGGGTCCTGCAGTGATAGGGCCCATTTCAATTCCTTTCTCAAGAAGTTCTGCTGGGAATGGAGGTACAACCATTGGACCGTTCCAACCACCAAGGAAAAGCACTACAAACAGTCCAGCAAACGCATAAAGTTTTAGATATGTTCCCAATTGAACAAGTCCATACATCATTCCAGATAATTCGGTCAACCATCCTGCTACAATTTCACTTTCTGCCTCAGGCAAGTCAAATGGAATTCTTTCCAATTCTGCAAGCAGGGTAATAAAGAAAACAATTGCACCTATCGGTAAAAATACAATCCATGGGAAACTAGATTGACTGGCAGCAATTTCAGACAGATTTAGAGAACCAGTTAGCATTACAACTCCAAGCAGGGATAAGATTAGTGGAATTTCAAATGAAACCATTTGGAATAGAGCCCTGATACCTCCGATGAATGGGAATTTACTGTTTGCAGACCAAGCAGATAAGATAGTAATAATTGGGAAGAAGCCAATTACTGCAAATACTCCAAGTAATCCCAATTCAACATCTGCAACTACCCATCCAGGAGCGACAGGTATGAAAGCCACAAATGCAGCTGCTGTAGCAACAAATAGTACAGGAGCTGCCCAGAAAATAGGCTTATCAGCTTTTGCAGGAATAATTATTTCTTTTGAGATTAATTTTAGCCCGTCACCCATTAATTGCAAAATACCTTCAACCTTTCCACAATAGAAAGGACCAACTCTCAGTTGTAATTTTGCCATCATCTTTCTTTCAACAAAGATGGTACCAGCTGCAAGTAATGCTGCAAATCCGAACCCTGGAAATGCCATGACCCTAAAGATATCAGTTGCCATGAATGCCTTGACCACCGGAAGAATACGTGAAGGATCCGCTAACCACGTTAATGCGAGAAATGGTGTGAGTAATTCGCCATCAATTACTGGCATTTCAATGACAAACAAAATCATGAAAATAGCCGGAAGGCCAACTAATACTACTAACAGTATTATCCAGAAAATATTGTCAAGTAACGACTTGATAAACTCACTTAGTTTGAAATTTGGTGCAATGGCAGACATCTATCGGTCTGCCTCCACTGGCCAATAATTGAGACTCCAGTAAACAGATGGCATATTGCCCAATTTTTCGCCCCTGAGAAGATTTGGCAATGCAATTAAGTTTCTAAAGGAAGGCACACTTAATTTTACACGATACGGTTCAGGCTTTCCATCAGATACAATATAGCAGCCTAATGAGCCCCTGCCAGATTCCACACGCTTGTATACGGAATTAAGTCCTTTGCCTTTTGGATTTGGTTTTAGCTTGGTTCTAACAGATCCTGATTTTGGCATTTTTTGTAGTGCTTGTCTAATAATGTTACAGCTTTCTATCATGTCAAGCCATGGAATTCTAGATCGTGCATATGAATCACCTTCCTTCATCACATTAGTGTGAACATCTAACTCATCATAGACATCATAGGGCTCCTTCTTTCTAAGATCATAATCAACACCACTTGCCCTAAGTACAGAGCCAGTCGTTCCATATCTTATTGCATCTTGTCTTGACAGAACTCCAGTATCCTGAGTTCTGGCAATTAAAATTGGATTGTCATAGAAGACTGCAGCATACTCTTTGATTCGCTTTTCAAAATAGTTTACCTGACGCAAACAGACATCCTCAAAGTTTGGTGGCAAATCATTTCTAACTCCACCTGGAACAAAATGAGCATGTGTCACTCTTGCACCAGTCATTTTTTCCATAAGATCAATTAAGAGTTCACGATCTCCAGCAGGCCACATAAACATAGTGGAATGGCCCAAAAAGATTCCATAGATCGCAAGCCAATACATGATGTAAATACATCGGTTTAATTCAGATGCAATTACTCTGACATATTTTGCACGTTCAGGAACTTCAATACCAACAAGCTCCTCTACTCCCAAAACATAAGGATACAACACATTGCATGAATCATGAATTACCGGTCTTTCCAAGTGTGGAATATTTGTGATATAATTTCTATATTCCGCCATTTTTTCTTCTCCACGATGAACGTATCCAGGATCAGGATCACACGCCACGATATAGTCACCGTCAATTTGTACAATTATTCTCATGTGACCAGAACCAGGATGCTGGGGTCCAACATTGAGAGTCATTATTCTCTCATCAACTTTTTGGAGTGCTAATCCAGGAGGTAATTTGTTAGTCATGTCTATCTTCCTTTTATTGCAAAGTCCTTTCTGAGTGGTGGTAAATCAGCCCAATCTTCGGGCAAGAGTAGTCGCCTATTGTCAGGATGGCCTTCAAAGAAAACGCCAAACATTTCAAAGATTTCTCGTTCATGAAACTCTACACTGTAAAAAACATCTCTAAGAGTAGGAAGTCTTGTAGCATCATTTCCAGGGATGGGATTCGTTTCTCTTTGGGCCCTGGTAGCCAAAACTAGAATCTGTCTTGCCAATGAAGAATCAGAATAAGATCCTATGTGATAGACAACCTCAATCTCATTATCTTGAGGATAATCTACTCCCGAAACAGATTCAACGTGATCATAGCTTAATCCATCTCGAACAAACTCAGCTACATCGTGAACATTTTCTCTTCCAACATTAATTCGAACACGATCCTCTTTTACAAAACCAACCTCAACTTTATCACCAAACTTTTCAACAATTTTATCAGAAATACTCTTTTCAAATGCAGGTAATTCTACAGGTTCAGGTTCAGGCTTTTTTGCTGCAGGCTTAGGTGGAGGTGATTTAACTTTGGGTTTTGTTTCCACAGTAGTGGTTTTAGTATCAGAACTCATCATACAAACTTCCTGGCCTTCATCCTCTTGATCTTTTCCTGTAATAACATGCAACCCTGTATCAGCGTCTCGGGCCTTGGCGGACATCCCGGAACGTACACGTCGACTGGGATTACCCCGTCGATTCCCGGAAGCACGTTGTAAGAGTCAAAGTATAGTCCGCCGGTAATGGCGCATGCCCCCATGGCAATGACGTACTTTGGCTCAGGCATCTGATCGTATACCAGCCTGAGGCGCGGTGCCATCTTTCTTGTGATGGTTCCCTGAACCACTACCAGATCACACTGCCTTAGCGAGCCGAATGCTTCGATGATTCCAAACCTCTCGACGTCATATCTGGGACTTGATGCGGCGCCAAACTCGACGCTGCAGCAGGCAGTCTCGATGTGGACTGGCCATAAAGACCAGATCCTGCCCCAGTTGATGGCATAACCCAGCGGCTTGCCTATTGCCTTTTCGAGAATGTCTCCGAGCTTTCCGACAAAGACGTTGGCGTTTTCCGGGGTTACAAGATCCTTAATCAAAGCTTATCTCCAATCCTCGTAAATGTAATTTGTATAAATAACTACCATATTCTTCGTCTCCCTGATTGATACAATGCAAATGCCATTGCTCCAAACATAATTGCTAAAAATCCCATCATTGGCAAAGTTGCGATTTTTGGAATTTCCAGAAGTGCACTGCCCCATGCATACAAGAAAATTGCAACTACATCAAAGATTACAAACATCAGAACGTAAGGATAATACTGCATCATGAAATGAGTTCTACCCTCTCCGGTCGGGACTTGGCCACATTCCATAGGCAAGAATTTCACAGGATTACTTTTTTTCCTGGGAGACACCATTCTAGAAAGAACTAGTGCTGGAGCCATAGCTGCCATGGCAAAGCCAAACATCAATACAACGGTACTATAATTGCCCGCTAATTCCCCGACCAATTTAGCTTCTCACCCTGATTTTTGTATAAAAAGGTATGGTTCATTTTTAGATCAATTTTTTAAAAAAATATTTTGTAAAGAACTTAATAGGATAATGTCAGTCGACGACCATGTCGCTAAATATAGGAGATACTGCGCCGGAATTTGAACTTCCAGATATCGAACTAAAATTACGGACTTTGGACGAGTTTAAAGGCGGAAAAATTGTATTGTCATTCATAGTTGCAGCAAGTTCTCCAGTTTGCGAAGTGGAACTCTGTACGCTTAGAGATTCTTGGAAAGAAATTTCAGATCTCGGGGCAAAAATCGTATCGATCAGCAACGATGGCCCATTTGCAAACAAGGCATTTGCAGAAAAACACAACTTTAATTTTCCATTGTTAGGAGACTATACAAGTAAAACAATTCGAGATTACGGCATTTTAATGCCAGATTTACTCCACATTAAAGACTACAATGCCGCGAAACGTTCTGTTTTCGTAATCATGGAAGATGGGAAAATTGGTTACAAATGGGTTTCAGAAGATCCTCTGAAAGAGCCAAACTATGAAGAAATTAAAGGTTTCTTAAAACAATAAAGGTTTCTTACTCTATTTCCGCAACTATATCGCCTTTAGCAACGGTTGCAGTTTCTTTGACTTTGATAGATTTTACGACACCATCTTTGTGTGCCTTAATTGCAACTTGCATCTTCATAGATTCCAAAGTACAGACCACATCGCCTTTCTGTACAGAATCGCCTTCTGCAACAGACACTGAAACAACCTTCCCAGGAATTTGGCTTTTCAACCCTATCTGAGAATTGCCAGAGCCAGAACCGCCAGAATTTTTGTAAACGATTTTATCAAAATTAGTGTGTAAGTTAAGAGTAACAGGAACATTGTCAACTACAATATTCATTTCGTGAGTAGACTGTTCAAGGTATTTTGCCTTGTGATATTTTTGGTCTAAGATGAATTCAATGCCTTTAGAATCCATGGTTATAATTTTTAATGCATGCTCGTTATCGTCGATTTTAATAACATATTCATTATTTCCAAGATTTTGCACTATCTTTCCATCAAAGGATTTTTCAAGGTTTGGTATTTTATAATCCATTTTTCATCAATCCAGTTTGTACTTCCAATTCATGTTATTGGCAGTGCTATTTTGTACTCTGCTCTTAAAGTACTCAGAATGAATAATTGCAGCGGCTAATGCAGCCTCACTTTTCTCACCTTGTTCTTTTTTAAGATCTTCAGTTAGTCTATCAATCATGCCATAACGTTTAAGGAAATCCGTAGTGAGATCCCCATTTTTGTATTCATCAGAACTCAGAATTGTTTTGTACAAAGGAATGGATGTTTCAACGCCTTGAATGTAAAAGTCATTTAGTGCAGCAAGCATTCTAGTTCTGGACTCCTCAAATGTCTGTCCCCAAGTAACAAGTTTTGCCATGAGTGAATCATAAAATGACGAGACAGTGCATCCAGGATAAAGATACGTATCACACCTAACACTAGGTCCAGCAGGAATTGTCACGTCAGGCACAGATCCGGTTGACGGTGCAAAGTCCAAGAAAGTATCTTCTGCATTAATCCTACATTCAATAGCATAGCCGTTCATTTTGAGATCACTTTGTTTGAATGGGATAGGTTCTCCATTTGCAATATCTAGTTGTAGTTTTACCAAGTCCAATCCAGAAACAAACTCTGTGATTGGATGTTCAACTTGCAAACGTGCATTGATTTCAATAAAGTAAAACTCCCCGTTATCGGCTCTGAGAAATTCTGCAGTACCTAAATTGGTATATCCCACTGCATCAGCAGCCCTACAAACGGACTCACCTACACGCGCCCTCGTTTCTTCATCAACGATTGGTGATGGAGTTTGCTCGATTAATTTTTGATTACGTCTCTGAATAGAACATTCCCTTTCAAAAATATGAACAGTATTTCCGTGTGTATCTCTAGCAAACTGATATTCGATATGACGTGTTTTTTCCAAATATTTTTCCACTAGAATTGCAGACTTTCCTACGGCTGCAATGGATTCACCGGTTACAGATTCAAATCCATCACGTAATTCTTTATCATTGGTTACAATTCTAATTCCACGGCCACCACCGCCATAAACTGACTTTAGCATTACAGGATAGCCAATTTCATTTGCAACTTTTTCTGCATCCTCTACATCTTTAACTAAGCCAGGACTTCCAGGAACGGTCGGGACTTCTGCTTTTAGCATTGCAGCCTTGCATTTCATTTTGTCACCACAGAGATTCATGGATTCTGCAGTTGGACCGATAAAGGTAATCTTGTTATTTTCGCATAAATTTGCAAAGTCATCATTTTCAGAAAGAAAACCATAGCCGGGGTGTACCGCATCTGCTCCGGATTTGAGCATCACTTCAAGAATTTTATCTTGATTCAGATATGATTTTGCAGGAGCTGCTTCTCCGATATGATATGCTTCAGTTGCTTGCTTTACATGCATTGAATTGTAATCCTCATCAGAATATACAGCAACTGTCTTAATTCCCAAGGCCTTACATGTTCTAATAACACGTAAAGCGATTTCCCCTCTGTTAGCGATAAGTACTTTTTCAATCATCATTAATCACAAATTTATATTTCCATGTTTTCTGGGTAGTTGTTTTACTCTTTTATTTTCAAGCATTTCAAGGGCTTTAATCAACATAGGTCTAGTTTCAGCAGGATCAATCACATTGTCTACGGTTCCGTGAGATGCTGCAACATAAGGATTTTCAAATTTCTCTGCAAACTCATCGACCAATTGCTTCTTTAGTTCTTCAGCATTTTCAGCTTCACTGAGATCTTTTCTATACATGATTTTTACTGCAGCTTCACCACCCAATACTGCACATCTAGCAGTTGGCCACGCATAATTAATATCAGTTCTGAGATTTTTACTGCCCATTGCAATGTATGCACCGCCATACGCTTTACCAATAACCAAGGTAATTCTGGGAACAGTTGCTTCACAATACGCATACAGTAACTTACTACCATGTCTAATGATTCCATTGTGTTCTTGATTAGAACCTGGCATGTATCCAGGAGTATCAACCAAAGTGATTAGTGGTACATTGAATGAATCACAGAAACGAATGAAACGTGCTGCTTTGTTTGATGAATCGATGTCAAGTGCACCAGCAAGATGAATTGGTTGGTTTGCAACAATTCCCACAACTTTACCATTCATCCTACCATAGCCAACTATGATATTTGGGGCAAATAACTCATGAACCTCAAAGAATTCGTGATTATCAACAATCGAGTTAATGATTTCTTTCATGTCATATGGCTGCAATGGATTTTCAGGAATGATATCAATTAATTTGTGATCCATTCTATTTGGATCATCATCAGTTTCAATTTTTGGTGGCGCTTCGGTATTATTTTGAGGTAAATATGAGATTAATTTTTTGACATAATCCATGCACTCATACTCATCTTGTGCTACAAAATGGGCAACACCGCTTTTTGAGCCATGAGTCATTGCACCGCCAAGATCATCAAATGAGATTTCCTCACCCAAAACGGTCTTCACTACATCAGGTCCCGTAACAAACATTGTTCCTACCTTTTCAACCATAATTACAAAGTCAGTCATCGCAGGAGAATACACAGAGCCGCCTGCAGATGGACCTATGCTTGCAGTGATTTGTGGAATTACACCAGAAGCCAATTGGTTGTGATAAAAGATATCAGCAAATCCATCAAGGCTCATGATTCCCTCTTGAATTCTGGCCCCACCAGAATCCATTACGCCAATTATTGGACACCCAGTTTGGACAGCATGATCCATTAGTTTACAAATCTTTTTGGCCCCCATCTGACTCAAGGTTCCACCAAGTACAGTAAAATCATAAGCGAAAACGAAGACTTGCCTACCAGTTACATTTCCATATCCGCCAATCACACCATCTGTAAAGAATTTCTTCTTCTGCATGTCATATTCGTGATAATGATGCGTGGTCAGTGGATCAATTTCAGTAAAAGTGCCCTCATCAAGTAGAATATTGATTCTTTCACGGGCAGTTAACTTGCCTTTATTATGTTGGGCCTCAATTCGTTCTGGGCCACCGCCTTGCAATGCAGTATTACTTTTTTCATAATACCCTTCAATCTTTTCAGAGTGCATAACAGTAATCTAATTCATATCGGTTTCATATATTAATTTAATTTTAAAATCTTAAAATGTAAAATTCTTGTAAAAATCCAGAGATTTCCATTTTTTTAGAATTTCAAGAGTTAACAAGTGGAAATTTCTTATTTGTTGATCTTTGATATGAGTTAAAAGTATCCTTTTCCTCACTGCATTTCTTACAGATGCATAGTTGGGAGACATTAGGAATATCACAATTCTCTTGGAATTCGCATTGAGGGCAACCAGCAGATGAGCCACATACTATGCACTGCAGTTCGTTGACCTGAGCACATTTTTCATGTTTTACACCCAATCCTTTTGCCCACAAGCCGATTTCATCCACATCTATTTTTTCATTACAAACTATGCACGTACCTGGAAATTTCATGGGTATTTTTCGCCAGCTCATTGTATTAGTTTCATCTCCTTTTCAATAACATCGCCAAAAGTTTCTTCCAATTCCAATTCCAAAGTTTTATTTTTAATACACGACAAAACAAAAGGAAAACACAAAGTTACAAAAGCACTTGACGACATGTGAAGTTTTTTTGCCATAACAGATGACAGGGATTTTAATTTTGCACCATCCCAGCGAATTCTGTTGAGTAAGGGCCAAGAAAGATTGTATTGAGCATATCTAATTCTTTCATCGTTTTGATATAGTTTAATTAAAATGTCATTTAGATAGCGTAGCAATCTCCAATTCTGAGTTTTCATTATTCTTCCAAAAAGTATATCAGCATCAGACATAGTTTCCAAATATTTTGCAAGTGAAGAATTATCTAAATCGCTTGTAATGATACTAGAATAAAATGCATTAATCTTTTCTCGGGGGTCAATTTGCATAGAATACAAAACACTCCTAGCTTCTTCAATGGAATTTGCTTTAAAGAAGGCATTTACACCGTCTTCGACATTAATTCTTTCAAAAGAGCTGTCAGTTTGAGGGTTAAATCCAGTTACCAAAGATTGTGCAAAATTAATCATTGACCGTATATCTCCTTTTGATTTATCAATTACTTTGATCAAAGAACCAGGGCTCAATTTTGCACTTTGTTTTTTTAAAATATTTTCAAGATAAACTCGTAATAGCCTAGGCGGAATTTTTTTGAAATGAATAATTTTGACCACTTTTTTGACACCCTTCATTTTATCTGATGTATCATCATTGGCAGCAAGAACAATTGGGACCGTAGGTTCTTTCAGAATATCAACCAGTGCAGACGCGCCACCATAATCACCGCGACCGTGAATTCCATCAACCTCATCTACAAAGATCATAGGAGTTCCCAAAACGCTCACATTACTCAAGACAGGCATGAGGATCTCATTTATTCTAGATTTACTTCTGACATCACTTGCATTGAGCCCAATCATATCATATCCAAATTGCTTTGCCATAAGATAAGCCATGGTAGTTTTTCCTATTCCAGGAGGACCCACCAAAAGTAATGGCTTGGTGCCCTTTTTCCATTTAACAAACCATTCAACAATCACTGCTCGCGCCTCTTCATTTCCAACCATGTCAGAGATAATCTCAGGTCGATATTTTTCTGACCACATCAATTGAATCACTTGGGAAGTTTGGAAGTAAACTCAGACCATTTATCCGCTTTTTGTAATTTGTTGAACCAAAATTGATTGTAATGATCTACGGTTAAAAACAAAAATTCCAAAAATTCCTTATGAGAGAATTTATCAGGCAGTAATTCGAGAGTTAGTCTAGCATCTTGCAAATACAAACTACTTTTCTCCAAAGTAACATCAAATCCTTTCTTCACATCGTTAGCCAATAATGAATAATATAGTGGCCAAGAAGGTATCTTTACAAAACCGTTCTTAATTGAATCTTCAATTTCATTTCCACATCCAACACCTTCAGCAGCTCTTGCCATACCCAAATAGAAAATTTCCCCCAAGGGTCTTTCTGCTAAAGCCATATTTCGCCCAGCAGTTCCCATTACAGCACGATATTTTTTGTAAGACAGAGTCATTTCTTCTTCAGTAATTTCTGTTGGTTTTGATTTCAATTTTTCATCTAGGTATTGTCCAATTCTTGCATCTTCAAATCCTGCCTCAAATTCCTTTAGAACTTGCTCCCCACCTTTTGAGATTTTATCTCTGGCCAGCTTCAGTATGTATGGATTCATTAATTTGTAATCATCAAGGAATTCTAAATCTTCATCCTTATCTACAATTCTATCCATCGGTTCACTTAGATCAATTGCAAGAATGTGGCCTTCAACCATATCCTGTTTTAATTGTGGATCATCCCTTCCAGAATATTCTGCCGCAGCATCAAACAATCCATTAAATACAGGAAAGGTCATTTTTACAAAATTTGAATTTAAAATTCGATTGACCCTATCTTGAATTACTTCAAGACTTTCCAATTTTGATTTTATAGGCTCAATTTCGGATGCATTGAGTATGATTTCAGTCGAACCAACCTCATTTCCAAAAGCTTGTTGAGTAGCGTTTGGATTGGTATCGGACTTTATTTCAGCAAGCAATCCCTTAGCAAATCTTTCCGCAAAGTTTGGAAATTGACTTTCAGTTTCTTCTTTGTATTTATTAAATAATTTGTAACCTTTTGATTTGAACAAGGCTTGCTTCATTATCTGCTTTCCGGATTTAGTACTCATCAAAGCTTCTTTACTAACTACAGATTGATCTTTGCCACTCACAAACGTTAAGCTTCTTTGTTGTTATTTATGCTTTCAAATCAAATATTTTCTTCACTTAAATTACGAATAACTAATTTTACAATATGGACATAATCGAAATTCTGCGTGAAGCTTCAAGCAGGATTTACGAAAACGTAAAAGATCTTGCAGGAACAGATGATGCTGCAGGTAATTTCGGCATTGGCGCAGGCGGAGACACCTCAAGAAACATAGACATTGTTGCTGAAAAAACAGTTTTAGATTATCTCAAAGAAATTAATTTTGAGTGCATAGTATTAGGCGAAGAATGCGGTCGAGTTGAATTGTCAGATAAACCAAAAGGATTTGTAATAATGGATGCAATTGATGGTTCGGCAAATGCAGTTAGAGGCGTTCCTTTTTTCTGTAGTTCGTTAGCTTTTGCAACTGAAAACAGACTCAGCTCAATTACCAACGGCGTAATTACAAATCTTTCAAATGGTGAAATGTATTGGGCATCAAAAAATAAAGGGGCATTTTTTGACAATAAACGAATCAAAGTTCACAAAAAAGAACCAGTCTACAAAATTGTTGGAATTAACACATCTGGTTTATCCATTGAATTGATGAACAAATTGCATCCGATTTTTGAAAATTATAATCACATCAGACATTTTGGAGCCAATGCGCTTGAAATGGCGATGTTTGCAAGGGGATTGATGGATATTTTTATTGATTTAAGAGACAAAATTAGGATTCAAGATATTGCGGCAGGTTACGTGATTGTAAAAGAAGCAGGAGGCTTGCTGTTGGATGCAGACTTGAAACCTCTTGATACGGATCTCAGCTATAAAACAAGAATTTCGTTTATAGCTACTGCAAACCAAAAAATTCTTGATGAAATAATGTCACAGATCAATCAATGAGTTAATCACATATCCTAAACTGAATTTTTATGACAATTTCAGAGTTTACTCCATAATTTTGAACAATTGTCCGATTTTTGTAGGGTTCATGACAGAAATACATTTATCCAAAGTCAAGAAAAAGCATCTTGTATGGTAACTGAGATGAAAGCCAAGGTCGTCTATAGGGAGTTGCTCAAAGAGGATCTAGTAATCATACGATTGGTTCCGGAAAATGGAATGCCAGAATACAAAACAGGTCAATTTTTGACAATAGGCCTTCCCATCCCTGCAGAAAAAAAAGTGGTCAGAAGAGCATATTCAATTGCATCACATGCTGAAAATAGAGACTACTTTGAATTTGTCATCAGATGGGTAAGAAAACCACTTCCTGGTCGTGTAACTACTGAATTATTCTACCTAAGTGTTGGTGATGAAGTGGCCCTCGGAGATCCAACAGGGGCAGCATTGCAAATTAGTGACACGTTGCATAGTGGAAAAAAAGACAATAGAAGAGTGATTTGTGTAGGTGGAGGTACAGGATTAGCTCCATTCATTGCATTTGCAAAACATTTCCACGATGTAAATGACAAACGAGAAGTGATCATACTTCATGGTGCAAGTTATGTGGATGAATTGAGCTATAAACGTCTGCTAACAGATTTTGAATTAGAAAGTGAGAAGAGAGGCAGAGATCAATGGAACTTTAGATACAGAGCTGCAATCAGCAGACCAAAAGAATTCTTTAATAGATCATGGAATGGTCACGTCGGAAGAGTTGAATCATTTTTCAAGCCAGATAAAAAAACTAAATTATCGCCAGTAGAAGAAATGGTAGGAGAAGAACTAAGCCCAGATAACGCAATCATTTACATTTGTGGATATCAAGGAACAATTGACGGTGTAATTGGTTATTTAGAATCTAAAGGATTCGTTACAGAGCATGAAAAAAAGCCAGATGGAAGTTTTGGCATTAAGTTTGAGTCATACGGATAGAAATATCAACAACAGATAACGAACAAGTTTTGATTTAAAGTTCCAGAAAGATATTTTCCTTATAGATTGCATACGTGTGCATTTTTATATTGATTATTTTCCCCAAAATCATGGCAAAACTCAAGTGTAATGATTATGGATTCGAATGTGATTTTGTTGCTGAAGGAGAAATAGAAGCAGTCATAGACCAATTTAGAGAACACACAGATGAAGTACACGGAATAGATTATTCAAAAGAGGCAGTTACACAATTTCTCTTAAGAAAACAAGGACTTTAACAGCATTAACCATCGAGTCTTTTCATTCTAGCAGATAAAATTGGGAGTTCTTTCTCAATAATTTTCTCCACTGCAGGGACTACACCAGATCTAGATTTGACACTTTCTTCAAAAATTTCTGCAACTTGATCTTTGAACAATAATTTGATTCCAGGAAGTGCTGTGATTCCTTCGTCAACAGTTCTAGGATCAGACAGATCCAGAATCAACGTACCTTTTTTCTTTTCCTCCATTACCAATCTGATTCTATCATATGTAATTAGGAAATAATCAGACGTGGTTGCAACAAAAATAATATCATACTTATCAAATCCTGCCAAAACATCATTGAAGTCCAAAGGAGTTCCCCCTAAGATGGTGGTAAATCCAGTCGCACGTTCAATACCCCGACTTGCAACATCAAAAACGACATCTTTTTTATTCAAAGTTTTTGCAAGCATTGCTGCAGGCTCACCAGTACCAATAACCAATACCTTCTTTTTAGAATCAAGACCCGCTTTCTCTTCAACAAGTTTTACTGCAACATCACCTAACGATACGACATCCTTTGAGATTCCAGTGGTATCCCTCATTCTAATCGCTAAACGTATAATACTTTCAAACAATTTGTTTAGAACGTGGCCAGAGAAGCCCGCACTCTTGGCTTTCGCATGAGAAAGAATGATTTCATCAAAGATTTCTTGTTTTCCTACAACAACAGAATCCAATCCAGAAGCTAATCGCAGTAGATGCAAGTATACATCATCATCTTTGTAGAGCTCAATGGTTTGATCAAAATGATCAATGTCAATTTGCTCTAATGATGACAAAGATACCCAAGTATCTTTAATTTGATTTAGCACAAGTGCCTTACCTTCTGCTCTTCTTGCATCAGGAGAATCACCAGTTTCAACATTGCTGACTGTAAAAATTTCCACCCTGCTTGCCGTTTGAATAATTACACATTCATCAACACCAGGAATTTTTTTAAATTCTTCACATGCTGCATTGACATCCTTAAAGGTGAACTTTGATAATGTGTGTATAGGGACATTCTTGAAAGTTACTCTCGCATTCATTACATCAAAAGATATCTGACCCATTCCATTCACCTATTATTTTTTTACTTTATCCCTTCCGCCTCTAGCAGTTCTGAAAACATTCATTCCGATATAGAAATTTTCATGCAATGATTCCAAATAAGTAATTTTATTTTCAGTTTCGAGTATTTCTTTTTCAGATGCTTCAGGATCATTTTTTAATTTTTCAAATTTTTGTTTCAATTCATCTAAAAAGGAATCAACGCCACGTTCATAATTTGAAACACCCTCAAACTCTGGACTAAGAACATGTTCAGGAACATACGCAGGGGTTTGATCATGAGGAGTTTCTGCTTTTCTTGTAAGAGATTCCTGTTGCTCAGGGGTCAATATTGGTCGTAAGAATCTATCTTTTTTATCCAAGAAAAACTCAGGTTCACCCATTTCTCGTCTAAAGATCTCTTCACCTTTTCTCTTAAACGTATAATCTAATTTTTTGGCAGCATCTGCCTTGACTTCAGCTGCGATTGCTTTGTACTCTTCTTCTGCTGCTGCTTCAGCTACTGCTTTTGCAGATTCTACTTTTGCCATAGCCTCTTTTAGAGCAATTTCTGCCTCTTCTGCCGCTTTAGCTGTTGCCTCTGCTTTTTCTGAAGCACTAGACACAACTTTTGTCTCTTCTACAACTTTTGCAGATTCATCATTAGCGGTATCTTCGTTGATTGAACTTTTAGATGCTGCGTTCTCTGTAGGTTTTTCTTCTACTTGAGAATCTTTTTTCTCATCAGACATCATATTTTGGTGAAATTGCCTGAATTTTAATATTCTTGTGAGATTATCGGTCATGCAATTCTTTCTTTATTATAAAAGTGCAAGAACCATCCTCACATAGTTCAAAACAACAATTAATCAACAAAAATAGAAATAATGGCGCCCTCGGCGGGATTTGAACACGCGTCTCAGCCGTGACAGGGCCGAATTCTAGACCGGGCTATACTACAAGGGCACGAATTCTTTAAGACAAATTGCCAGATTAAAAGTTTCTGACATAGCAAAATATTTTGTAAAAGACTAAATTATACAATTTAGGCATTTTTTACGAGGGTCTATGGCGCAGCCAGGTAGCGCACCGGACTTTTAATCCGGTTGTCAAGGGTCCGAATCCCTTTAGACCCGCTCTCTCTTATTACATTCATCCAATTATTTCACGAATTTGTTGTTCCAAATCATCAATGGATGAGTGGATTTTATTTTCTCTTTTTGATACATCTACCCTATATTGATTAATTCGTTCAACTCTATCAGAAATCATTCTTTTTTGTTCATTAGATCCTGAAGAACCGAATGATATCCTATCTTTAAGAGAGGATACGACACTTGTGGAAGAAATGATTTTTGAAACAGTTGTAGGATCAACTTTAGTATCAACCACAGATTTTTCTATGTCAGATAAAATCAGTTTTGAAATAGGTTTTTTTGAATTATGTGCAAGTTGAACTAGGATTCCGGAGATTTTATGGGTCACTCTAAAGGGAACACCATCCTGAACTAATTTCTCAGCAATATCCAATGCAATAAGATTGCTTGATTCAGTTACTTTTTTCATTTGTTTTGTATTTACTTTCAATGTAAGGAGAATGGATTTTAAAATTAACAATGCGCTAATTGATATCTTTGATGTAGACCAAATAGAAGATTTTACTTGTTGTAAATCACGTCCATAGCCAGATGCTAAACCCTTGACGGTAGTCAAAATAGCAGTCAAATTTCCTATAACTTCTGCAGTTTTGCCTCTTGTTAATTCTAAGATATCAGGGTTCTTTTTCTGAGGCATGACACTTGAAGGAGATGTAAATTCATCTGAAAGCTCAATAAAAGAAAATTCGGATGTAGACCAGATTATGAAGTCTTCAGATATCCTACTTAGATTCGTCATTAAAATAGCAATCATGGACACATATTCTGCTACAAAATCACGCGCACTTGTTGCATCAAGAGAATTTTCAACAAGACCGTCAAAACCCAACATCTTTGCAGTACTATGCCTGTCAATTGGAATACTTGTTCCTCCAACGGGTCCAGCACCAAGTGGACTTTGGTTGATACGTTGAAATGTTCCATACAATCTTTCAAAATCTCTCATTAGAATATCAGCATGCGCCAAAAGATAATGAGAAAAAAGACCAGCCTGGGCTTGTTGAAGATGAGTGTAAAGTGGCATGATTGTTTTTTGATGATTTTTTGCCACCGATACAAGAGCTTCAATCGTATCTAGAAGACAATTACAGAGAATGTTTATATCATCTCTTATTTTCATTCGTATGTCTAAGACAACCTGATCGTTACGTGATCTTGCAGTATGCATTTTGCCTCCACTGGCCATGCCTGCTTCCTTGATTACTAGTGATTCGATTAGTTCATGAATATCTTCAGCACCAGAAGCAGTGTCAAATTTTTTATTTTTTAAATTCTCTAAAGAAGATAAGATTTTTTTTGCATCATTTTTTGTAATTATGTTTTTTTGAAATAGCATTAGAGAGTGGGCCTGGCTTCCCAGAATATCATACAAGGCAATTTCAGAATCGTCATTAATTGATGAAACATAATCCAAGGTAATATCACTCAAATCAGTGCCAAGACGAGATCGATACATCACTAGGGTTCTAAAATGGTTATATATAGCATCAATGATTTTCTCGACATGAGTCAAGATATCAAACTAATGCGAGTAAAAATATTTGATGAGCTATCAAAGATTGTAGATCCAGAAATCAACACATCAATTGTTGAACTAGAGCTAATTGATGAGGTGGATATCAACGACAGCAATGTCAAAGTCGATTTGCACCTTACCAGTCCATTCTGTCCAGCAGTTTTCGGTTTTAAGATTTGTCAAGACGTTCACGACAACCTTTTGAAGGTAGACGGAGTAAAAGATGTGAAAGTAAATGTTTCAAATCACTTCATGGCTGAACAGATCAACAACCAAGTAAACAATAGTCCGAATCCAAAGAAACTAGGTTAATCTCTAAAACCCAGCATATATCCTCTAAGCAGTTGAATTCCCATTGCAGGATCAACACCCTTTGGACATACCTGACTACAAGAACCAGCAAAGTGACATCTCCAAATGCCGTGTGAATCATCAATAATTTTTAGTCTAGAATCTTTTCCTTTATCTCTACTATCAGCAACATATCGATATGCCTGGGCTAATGCTTGAGGTCCAACAAAAGATGAATCAGTGGCCATCGTAGGACACGCAGAGTTGCACAAACCACATTTTATACAGTTTGCAAATTGGATGTATTGCTCTACTTCTTCAGGAGTTTGTAAGAATTCTTTTTGGTCAGATACCAATTCAGTATCATCACGAATCAAATATGGCTTAATCTTTTGATGCGTGTCAAATAGCCTTTCAAACTTTACAGCCAAATCACGAATAATTGGAAAATTGTTCATAGGCTCAACTGTCACAACATTGGAATCTAATTCGCTGATTTTAGTAAAACACGCCAACCTAGGCTTTCCATTGATGATCATTCCGCACGAGCCGCACGTAGCTTGTCTGCAAGAATAACGAACGGCAACAGAATGATCAAAATGTTTTTTCACATCAAGAATTGCTTCTAAAACAGTTGTCCACTTTTCATACTTTACATTGAATTCCATGAATCTACTTGATTCGTCATGTTTAGGATTAAATCTTGAGATTTTAAGAGTGATGACCTTTGCTGTCGAAGATTGCTCATTTGACATGCTAGAAACTTGTGCCATTTCTATACCATCCCCATGTTAGTCATAATAATTGTTCTTGAGCCATAGGCTATTAATCCAATCATTGCTGCAAGACAACCGTATGAAACAGCTTTTTCATACATTCTTCCTTGTTTCAATTCTAGTAAGATTACTCTAAGACCGTTGAATCCGTGAACCGAAAGAAGTATCAAAATTAATTCTAACATTATAGCATATGGTACAAACTTGTAGTTTGCTAGTACATTCTCATATTCTAGAGACTCAGCATATCCCATTGTTAGACGCATCAGAATATGAACTGCGACCAAGGCCACGGCTGCCAAAGCAGTCCCATAGTGAATTTTCATTATTGTACTTTCTCTCATTTTATTCACCAAACATTACCGCTAAACCGTACATCATCGCAAATGCTGCAAGCACTATTGCAGAATAAATTCCTATTTTATGTCGATAGTTCTGGGATGCTGGATCATATGGATAATCAGGTCTTGCAGGCTTTCCTACACCTACACCCACATGTCCCAACATTACTCGAACCCCATTTACAGTATGAAATACACACATTGCAATTACAATAGACATAATGATGTGTCCTTCAGTGCCCGAAATGAGTTCCATGAAGTCATCCCAACCAACTTGTCCTCTCAGAATATTACTTGTCTCATAAATATGACCAATAAAATATGCCAATAAACCCAATCCACTTAATCGCATTAGCAAATATGCAACTCGTTCAATCCCATACCGGCGAGGATTGGCCATTCCTTTGATACCTTCTTTGTGTTCATCTTGTGTCATCTAGTACTTCCTCTCCACTGGTTGATACTTGGTAATAGTTACAGGATGTGTTTTCATGATGGGTTCGTTTGGATCATAGTAAGCAAGAGTATGATGTAAAAAGTTTGCATCGTCACGTTTTGGATAATCAGTTCGTGCGTGAGCACCGCGAGATTCCTTTCTGTTTATTGCACCAAGTAAGACAATTTCTGCAACTCTAAACATAGAATCAAGTTCCATCACGTTAGCAAAATTGGTATTGTATTCTTTTGCCTTATCATCAACGTGCTTCCAGGTTTGTTGTTTTAATTCACGTATTTTCTTTAAACCCTCAACAAGATTTTTCTCGTTTTTGTAGACATATGCTTTTTCATTCATTGTATCAGTAAGCTGTTGTCGAATTTCATATGGATTAGTTTCCCCATGTCCTCTAAAAATTCCATCATAGATTCTTTTTTCTTCAGCCATCACCAGATGATGAGGCCAAGGATTTGATGAGGGATTATTTTGAATGTAGTCAATTGCCAGTTCACCTGTAATTTTTCCCCAAACGATACATTCAGAGGTTGAATTTGCACCTAAACGATTAGAACCGTGAACACTGTTACATGCTGCCTCACCTGCTGCCCAAACCCCTTGAATTTCGGTTGCACCATCAATATCGGTATGAAGTCCACCCATCATGTAATGACATACAGGTCTAATGTCAAGCAAGTCCTTAGCAGGATCCTGACCAGAAAACTTGATAGAGATTTCTCTAATTCCACCCAATTTTTCTTTGATTTTCTCGTCACCAAGATGCCTTAAATCAAGTTTCATGCAATCCACTCCGGTTTCATGTTTGAATCCACGTCCTTCTTGAATTTCAGTCATAATTGATCTTGACACAATATCACGCGGGGCTAATTCCATCTTACCCGCGGCATATGTTTTCATAAATCGTTCACCTTTGCTGTTAAGAAGATAGCCACCTTCTCCTCGAGCACCTTCTGTGATTAAAATTCCAGAGGGCAAAATTCCTGTTGGATGAAATTGTACAAATTCCATATCTTTTAGTGCCATACCAGCACGCAATCCCATATCCAAACCGTCAGGAGTTGAGGATAGCGCATAAGTTGAAAAGCTATACAATCGTCCAGCACCACCAGTTGCGATAATGAGAGCTTTTCCTTTTATTGTGTAAAATGTACCAGAACCCAATTCAATGGCAGTAACTCCCATGAATCGTTTTCCATCGTGAACGATTGATGTTACAAACCACTCGTTAAGATATTCAATATTTTCAAATTTTTGACATGTGTCATACAATGTCTGCATTTCAAAGAAACCCACTTTATCAGACGCATATGTTGCTCTAGGAAAACTATAACCACCAAAGTTTCGTTGATCAATCCTGCCATCAGTCCTTCTAGACCAAGGCATTCCCCAATGATCTAGCTGATGAATTTCCTGTGGCATTTCAACACAAAGTCTTTCAGCAACATCTTGATCTGCAAGAAAATCGCTTCCCTTTACGGTATCATAGATATGAGATTCAATTGTATCACCCTCATCCTCAAAAAGAACCGCAGCTGTTCCTCCTTCTGCCGATACAGAATGAGAACGCATTACTTGTACTTTAGAAACAATACCAATTTTCAAATGAGGTCCTTTTTTTGCGGCAGCGATAGCTGCTCGTAGACCTGCAAGTCCAGAACCACAGATAATCAGATCAAATTCGATAGAATCAACCATTTTTCAGTCAAACTTGCTTTACGTGGGATAAATATGTAGTAATTGAAGCAATATTTCAAAAAATTAAAATATATCACTAGTGATATCACTAGTGATGATTTCTGAATGGTTTCAAAGAGTAGGAAGCTCGGTTCCAAGAGGATTTTCAAGATATTTCATTTTAGAACTATTGAAAAAAACTCCACATACTGGAAAAGAAATAATCGATTATGCTGTAGAACAAAGTAACGGAATTTGGAAACCATCACCAGGATTGATTTATCCTTTATTGGGAAGATTGCTGGATGAGGGATTAATCGAGGAAACTAAAGGCGGGAAATATCAACTAACAAAGAAAGGAGAAGACACGGCATCAGACGTAGACAAAGTAAATGATATCGTCAAAAAACAGTTAGAAGTATTGTTCAGATTAGGCAACGTAGGAAGATTTGTTGCAGTGGATCTATTAGAAAAGATTTCGGCAATGGGTGCAATTCTAAGTTCAAATTTTTCAAATATGACTGATGATGAGACCAAGAAATACAAGCAGTTTCTAGAGTCAGAATTGAAAAAAATTCAAGAAAAAAATGGGAATAAAAAAGCTAGAGAAATTAAGATTGAATAACCTGCAAAATAAAAATCAATTTTTAATTTTCAAAGAATCATTTTGAAAGTTCAACATTATATCATATACTTGGATTAAAATCATAAATAATTCAGCAAAAGAACATTATCATGAAAAACTTGAAGGGCATGTTAAAATCAAAAAAACCACTTGTAATTCCAGGCGTTTATGATGCATTAGGTGCAAAAATTGCTCAAAAAGTAGGATTTGGAGCAATATTTCAAACGGGTTATGGAACATCTGCAACACTATTTGGAATGCCGGATTATGGATTTGTCGGATCTACGGAAACAGTAGACAATGCCAGAAGAATTTGCAATGCGGTGTCAGTGCCAGTGATTGTTGACGCGGATACGGGTTACGGAAATGCATTGAGTGTATGGAAAGTGGTAAAAGAATTGGAATCAGCAGGAGCCGGAGGCATTTTCCTAGAGGATCAAAAATGGCCTAAAAGATGCGGGCACATGCAAGGAAAAGAAGTAGTCCCACAAGAAGAATACACAGAGAAGCTATCTGCAGCGATCGATGCAAGAGAAAATAAGGACTTCCTAATAGTCGCAAGAACTGATGCAAGGGCAACTGAAGGACTTGATGAAGCAATCCAGCGTGGAAAGCAAAATAAAAAGACAGGAGCAGATGCAATTTTTGTTGAAGCCCCAGAATCATTGGAAGAGATGGAGAAGATCGGAAAAGAAATCAGTGCCCCGTTAGTGGCCAACATGATTGAGGGGGGAGCTACACCGTTGAATTCAGCTGACACATTGAATAAGTTGGGATTTAAAATAATTCTCTACCCACTTTCAGTACTATATGCCAACACGTTTGCAACGATGAATATTTTAAAAGAGCTAAAAGATACGGGAAGCACTTTGAAACACAAACAAAGCCTTGTGAACTTTGATCAGTTCAACGATCTGGTTGAACTTCAAAAATTCAGAAAAATGGAAAAGAAGTACGAAAAAGCAAAGAGGGAATAAAATAAAAAAATTCAAATAAAGAACTGTTATGATGTGACTCTCTTTATTTCAATTTCTATTGTTGAAACGTTTCTAGTTTTACCATCTTGTGATTCTAGTGACTCTGAGCCAATATTGATTTCTCCGATAGCGTAGCCTGCATTTTCTGTTTTTCTTGCAATGATTTGAGCTACATCGACAGCACGACCTATGCTGAGTCCTCTAGCTTTGATGTTGACGGTAGGTAAGTTTGCCAATTGAATTAGCGCTGATGTTACATATGCCATCAATGGTTTCTTACCAATGAATACGGTGTCTCGAGTTTCATTTGACATGCAACACTACCTATTTGAGGATAATTTAAAGCTAGAAGGATTTTATTGAATTAAATGAAAAAAATTGAAAGATTTGAACCAATATTAACCGGAAATATGGAATTTAATCAGAACTTGGAAAATATTTTAAAAATTTTAGAATCGGGAAACAACAATGAAAAAATTAAAACTATAGAATCCCTGGACAACACGAATGACCCAGAGGTTTTGAGAAAAATAATTTCAAAGTTAGATGATAAAGATATCAAAGTCAGAGGAGAAGCGTTTAGCTCACTCGTACTAAATAAAAACAAAATTTTGGATTTTTTGATTGATGATTTAAACTCTGAAAGTGAAAATATGAAAAGCTCGATATTGCTAGTATTGGCGAACAGAAATGAGACATCATCCATTCCAGACATAATAAAACTAGTAAAAGATGAGAGATACGTTGTTAGGTCATGTGCAATAGGAGCATTAGGACATCTGAAAGCTCAAAAAAATGGCAGTATTTTCCTGGAAGCATTATCAGATTCTAACATAGAAGTAAGAAAAAGCGCACTGCAGGCAATAATTGATTTGAAAATTGCAGTTTCAGAATATGAAATCAACGATATTTTGAAAGAAAAGGATTCCGAAATCGAGAAAATGATATCACTAATAGAAAAATAAGTGGACCGGAAGGGATTTGAACCCTCGATCCGATGCATGCCATGCACCTATCCTACCAGACTAGACGACCGGCCCAATAATCAGAATTCTGATTGAAATAAGATCGTCAAATTGGTTATTAACGTTTAGCGGTCTAGAAAAAAATCGATGTATGAAATTAACACAATATATTTAACCTTCCAAAGAGGGATTGAATCGTTATGGTAGTAGATAACAAAGCGACGGTCACTTATGTTCAATTGCTAAAAGAAGATCTAGTCATTTTGAGAATGGTTCCAAAAGAAGGTCCAGTTCCAGATTATAAGGCAGGTCAATTTATCACACTAGGATTACCAAATCCCGTAGACAATGGAAAAATAGTCAGACGGGCATATTCAATTGCATCTCATCCAGAAAATAGAGATTACATCGAGGTAGTAATCAGATGGGTAAGAAAACCACTTCCTGGCAGATTAACCACACAGATTTTTAATGTAAAAGAGGGAGATGAGATTCTCTGGCTAAAACCAACCGGTAGAGCATTGCTGATTAATGAAGAACTAACTAACAGCGAAAAAGATAACAGACGAATTATTTGCATTGGTGGCGGAACAGGTCTTGCACCATTTGTTAGCTTTGCACAGCATCTTCACGATTCAAACGATAAACGTGAGATCGTTGTTTTACATGGAGCAAGTTACGTAGATGAATTAAGTTACAAAGACTTGTTGACCAACCTTGAAAACGAAAGCATTGCCAGAGGCAAAGATGAATGGAACTTTAGATATAGAGCAGCAATCAGCAGACCTCAAGAATGGTTTAACAGATCATGGGCTGGTCAAGTTGGAAGAGTCGAGACATTCCTAAGACCAAGAGACGACGGAATGTCAGCACTGGAAGAACTGATTGGAGATAAAATCACCAAAGAGAATACAATTTTTTACGTTTGTGGTTGGCAAGGGACAATCGACGGAGTGATGGACTTTTTGAACCCCAAAGGTTTCGTTACAGAACATGGCAAACGTGATGACGGAAGCTTTGAAGTCAAGTACGAATCATACGGATAGAGATTTTAAAAAATCAATCATTGAAATATGAGATTTATTTAGTGAATATAATTGATTACTGCGCTATACCTTGCACATCTAAACCCCGTAACTAATGCCCATATTGAAATTATTTCAGAGCTTAAAAAAGAAGCAGACATTGTGAAGGTAATGCCAGTGGTATTCAAAGACGTGGACAGGGAAATTAACAGTAAAAGTTTCCCATTCAATTTCGAGACCAGAAAAAAGATGCTAATGTCAGTATTTGGAAATACAATTCAGATTACCGATGATTATACGTTTTTTGCCCCATTCAAGAAATATTTGCCCCCATTATTGACTCCAAAATCATGGAGGTTGAGAAAACAGATTCTCAAGGGAGTAGAAGGGAAGTTTTTTTCATATACGGGAGACAAGGCAGAAGGGTATATGCTAAAATTTTATGGATTAAAACCCAAAGTCGGCGAAAGAAAGTCACTTTCTGCAGCATCAGTAAAAGCGAAACTGTATGATGCAGCACTTGAAAAAGAATCTTCTTGGAAAGAAGACGTTCCAGAGAAAATAGTCAGAATAATAGAAGAAGATTGGAAAACTGTGGAAAAATTTGCAGCAATTGACGACATGACTACAAGAGTCGTAGGAATGAAGTTTCCAAAAGAAGGATGGTCAAAAGACTAGTTTGGTATAGTTCTTTTATTATCACTTTCAGTCCTAGAAAAATCAGGATTAGATTGAAAATAGATTAATACACATCGCGTAAAAGTTCCCTATGAAACTTCCACTTTCAAAATATGTATGGTATGATGGAAAATACACACTTACAGAAAAAGCTACAATTCCAATCACAACGCATGCGATTCACTACGGAACATCAATCTTTGAAGGAATTAGGGCATACTGGAACGGAAGAAATCTCAACATATTCAGACTAGACGAACACGTAAAGCGATTCAGAAAATCAGGTCAATTTTATGACATTTCACTCAACTTTTCAGATCAAGAAATTAGTGATGCAGTGATCGGTATTTGCAAAAAAAATAAGATCAAGGAATCATGCTACATCAGACCATTTTATTTTGTGGGTGATTATGGAATCAACTTGCATGTAACAAAAAACGCACCAACAAATGTAGCAATTTTTACATTTCCTTTTGGGGATTTGTTTGACAAAAACGGAATCACCGCAGGAGTCGTATCGTGGAGAAAATTCTCAGACATGTCTACCCCGCCACAGGCAAAAATGGGAGGAAACTATCTAAATTCTATCATTGCCACACAAGAAGCAAAAAGAAATGGAGTGGATGAAGCAATCTTACTAGATCATAATGGAAATGTTAGCGAAGCACCGGGTGAAAATATCTTCATAGTAAGAAACAACCAGTTGGTAACACCGTCACTTACATCATCAGCACTGGAAGGAATTACACGGGATTCCATACTCAAAATCGGCAAAGACCTGGACATGGATGTTGTTGAAAGAGACATTGCAAGAAGCGAATTGACCATATCAGATGAGATTTTCCTAACAGGGACCGCAGCAGAAATTACGCCGATCATTTCAATGGATGCGGTAAAGATAGGCAATGGCAAACCCGGAGGCATAACGAAAAAGATGATGCAAGAGTATACGGACATAGTAATGAGAAAGAATCAGGACTATTCCCATTGGTTGACTGAGGCATATTAGATGAAAATAGTTCAGATTGGAATTGGAGGATGGGGCAAAAATCACACAAGAATTTTGTCACAATTGAACGTCCTAGTGGCCGTATGTGACGCAGACTCTCAAAAAAGCAAAGAGTATGGAGAAAAATATTCAGTCAATCATTATGACACATTAGAAAAATTGCTAATCTCGGAAGAATTTGATGCGGCATTTGTGGTAACACCCACATCAACCCATGCAGAAATTACTAGAAAATTGCTACAGGCAAAGAAACATGTCTTTGTAGAAAAGCCAATGACATACAAATCAGAAGAGGGTGAAGAAATTGCAAGGCTTGCGGAAAAAAATAAAGTGATTCTGACATGCGGGTATATTGAAAGGTTCAACCCCGCAGTAGAGACAGTAAAAAAAATGGTCAAAGAGAGAAAATATGGCGATTTGGTGATGCTCGAATTTCACCGAGAGAACAGAATACCTCTGCACATCAAAGATGTCGGAATTATTTACGATACGTCTGTTCACGATATAGATACTGCAAATTGGTTGTTTGAAGACATGCCACATGTGATATTTGCAAGAGCGGGAAAAATAAAGCACGAGCATGAAGATTATGCAAGCATCATGTTAGGATATAAAAACGATAAAATTGCAATAATTTCATCAAATTGGATTACGCCAAACAAAGTCAGAAAATTTAATGCCGTATGTACGGATGCTACGATTTCATCAGACTTTATAACTCAAGAAATCACTGTAGAAAAAAATGAGAAGTCTGAAACCATCCAAAATGAAAAACAAGAACCGCTAATGTTAGAAATTCAGAGCTTTCTTGGAGCAATAGAACGCAAAAATGGGCAAATGATCAAAGCGCAGGAAGCTGTCAATGTTACGAAAATTGCCGAAGCTGCACTTTTATCTAGTCAAAAAGGAATTCCTATCTATCTGGATCTAAGATGAATAAAACAATGATGGATATTTTGGCATGCCCTATTGACAAAACTCATCCCTTGGAATTATTTGAAATCAAAGGAAAAGGCGAAGTGGTATCAGAAGGGGCGTTGTTTTGCACGAAATGTTCTAGATTCTATCCAATTATTGAAGAGATTCCGATTATGCTCCCCGATGAATTGCGAGATAAAAAACAAGAGATGGAATTTCTGAAAAATAACAAGGATCAGTTGCCTGAAAAGATCATCGCAAACGCTAATCCATGGCATTTATGACATGATGGTTAATAATTTTATTTCAAAAAAAGCAAAAATTGGTCAAAACGTACAGATCTGGCATTTTTCATATGTCGGCGATGACGCAGAAATTGGCGACAATGTCAAAATTGGTTCCCTTGCACATGTGGATTATGATGTAAAAATTGGCGACAATACAAAGATCGAAGGTCAAGCATACATTCCACCTCTATCAAGAATTGGAAAAAACGTATTCATTGGTCCAGCAGCAGTATTGACAAATGATCCATATCCGATGAACGGCAAGATGGTTGGCGTTACAATTGAAGACAATGTAGTGATCGGAGCGCGTGCAGTAATCAAAGCGGGAATCACCGTTGGAAAGAACAGCGTAGTGGGAATGGGCGCTATCGTGACAAAAGATGTTCCAGAAAATTCTGTTGTGATGGGAGCACCAGCATTCATCAGATACAGCAGAGATGAATACGATAAAAAGCAAAGAAAATGGAAAGAAGGTTAGGATTTAATTTCTTTTTTAAAAATCAAATTTTTGATTTTTGATAAAATATAGATCCATGCAACAACTAGAATTATCGCCACTGTAGCTTTAATGACAGATACGACAAACCAATTAAGATCACCAAATTCGGATACGGAGATTGGGCCTAGAATCACAACCACAATGCCACCCCCGAGAAGTATCAAAAGCCACATTGCAAACAAAAATCCAAACAGGCCAAATTTCATATTGATATACCCATCAACAACGAAGTAATCACTGCCAAAATTCCTGAAAACAAAGTTAGCTTAAAGATTGCACGGCCAACCTGCTTTTCTGACAATGGCCCACCTGCAAGAATCAGCCTTACCAATGTGACAGGTGCCTTCTTTTCATTGGTTGCCTTTAGCCTGAAATCTTCAGTATGTCCTACAGGTTTTCCTTGGATTTGCCTATGTTCCACGATTCGCCGTACGCTTGATAGAAACAGAAATGAGTTTATTATCGCAGGCAGCAACGCCACGGCTGCAATAATTTCCACCCCACCTACAATTGCAATTGCACCATACATTGCACCCAATGTCAGCGCTCCGGAATCCCCAGGAAAAATTTTGCTTGGAATCTTATGATACTTGTAAAATGCCAATGACGCAAATGCCAGCGGAAAGCTGATCATCGCAACTTCATAATTTTGGATGACAAGCAAGCAAATTGACAATGAGAAACCTGCGATGGTCATAAAACCGCTGGCGACTCCGTTTAGCACATCAATTGAATTGATTGTGTTTCCAGTGATTGGAATTATAAAAACTATCAATGCGAGATATAGTGCTGGGATCTGTACCGTTCCAAATAGCGGAAAGGCCAGATTCGTATCATATGTACCGAGTGCAATGATTGGAATTGCAGCAAAGGCAAGTGCTACAGGCTTGAACCATCCTCCCATTACTTTTCTGTCATCTACATACCCAATCACAAATGCCGCAGATGTCGTAATCAGTATTGCAAGAATTTCATTCATTTGTAAAAATGCGTAAAGAATAATTTCAGATGCAATGATTCCCGCAATTATTGAGGGGCTCCCCGGTCTGACTATCAGAACGTTTCCTTTTTTGTTAACGTCTTTAACAGACAGGTTTCTTTTTTCTAGAAATTTGATCAGTGGAGGGGTTGTGACAAATACAACAAGGAATGCAACAGCGCATGAGATTACGGACGGAACTATTAACTCAATCAATCATCTAACCTTTCGCAACTCGGCCTTTATGTTATCGGCAATGGTAGAGCCAATCTTATCAATGTCTCTCAATTTGCTCACAGGGATTTTTCTCAGGTCATCCAGGTTCTTTACTCCATTTTTGTAAAGAATTCTGGATCTGACTCTTCCTATCCCTTTGATTTTGACCAGGTCAAGAAGTTCCTCTCGAATTCCATAAACGACTCTTTTTCTCAGGTCATCTAGTTCTTCAAGCAGATCTGCCCTTTCAACGTGCTTGGAAATCTCTCTGAGGCAGTATACCAGCCAGTCGGCATTCTCAGTCATCCTGTGCATGTCTCCGGACTCTATTCCAAGACTGTCTGATAGAGACAATTCTGTGGATTCGGTGATCCACGACTGCAAGGCCAATACGCTTCTAGAGCAATCATATTCTGAAATGGGTTCTAGTAACTCTGAAGAATGATTCTCGATCATCAGACTTGCTAATTCGTAGTCTTTTTGTCGAAGCGAGAATTTTGGAAAAAATTCCTCACAGTTTGTAATCAAATGCAGATAGCCAAAGGTGTGTTTTCTTTCTTTGGACACGTCTTCGACTGAATCCCTGAAGTATGTTGCAGTGAGAGGATCAATGTACAACATTGATGTCTTTTTTCCAAATTCGGTAGCGGCATACCTTTCACCTTTTTTAATTATTAGATACTTGCTGGAAAGAAAACGCAGAGAGATGTCGATTGCAAACTTTATTGTTGGTTTCCTAGATTGCAATCCACCAAGCGTTTGCAAAAAGAATTCTAGAATCTCTTCTTTTTTTATTCCGGGATGAGTTACGATGACACTAAGAATATGAGTACGCAAGGATTTGTCATCGGTAATCTTTGATACGATCGGTTCAGGTTCTCCATTGATATAATATTCGATTAGATCATCCGTATTCCCATTTCCGACAATGATTGATTCCCCATAATCATCGTATTGCGGTCTTCCAGCTCTTCCGCAAAGCTGCTTGTATTCCAAAATACTAATCGGTCTGTTTGCTCCGACTTTTGCATTGTATCGATTAATGTTTGATATGACGACTCTTCGTGCAGGAAGATTCACGCCAGATGCCAATGTGGGAGTGGATGACAACAGCTTGATCATGCCCTTACGGAATTGCTCCTCAATTGTTTCCCTACATTTTTGGTTTAGTCCTGCATGATGAAAGGCAACTCCTTTTTTTACAAGTAGTGCCAGAGTCTTTACTAGTTCGGTATGTTCATTTTCAGATAGGAGTTTTTTTGATATCTTTGCCAAGGCAGCAATCTCTTTTTTCTCCAACATCTGAGAGATTACATCGGATGCTTTGGTGGCGAGCGACTTGGAACGAGCTCTGGTTTCTGCAAATACTAAGGATTGACCTCCCTGTTGCACAGATTGCACGCCTAGATCAATAGGAGTTCCCCTGAGACTGAGGTCAACTTCAAAGGTTTTGCCGTCACTCATTGTGACCATGCCTCCATCGCACACTCCTTCTGAGAGAGGGACAGGTCGCCAGTCATTTTTTACAAGCTTGCAGCCAAGCCAATCTGCAATCTCATCAGAATTGGTAATTGTTGCACTAAGACCGACAATCTGAGGCTTTGAATCAAGCAGCTTCAGCTGTGTCAGAATCATCTCAAGTGTAGGACCCCTGTTCTCGTCTCCGATCAGATGCACCTCGTCAGAAATTACCAGTCCAATGTCTTCAACCCATTCGGCACCATGTCTAATGATGGAATCCATCTTTTCGTTTGTCAAAATCAGCACATTACTTTTCTCTAAATTTTTTTCAATGTTTTCAAAATCACCTGTCGAAATTGCAACTTTTACTTTGTTTCCCAACGAAATTTTTTCTAATTTTTTAAACTCTGAAAATTTTTCAGCAGCTAATGCACGCAAGGGACTGAGATAGATCACCTTGCCATTATTCTTTGAAACATAGCCAAGTATCGCAAGCATTGCAATCAGAGTTTTTCCACTTGCTGTCGGAGCAGACACGAGAATGCTTTTTCCGTCAAGCAGTCCGGATTCAATGCTATCAGCTTGCGGAGGATATAGTTTTTTGAATCCTTGTGATTTTAGAAAATCTATTGCGGTATCAGAAAGTTCCAGTTTCTCTATGTTCATACTCGGTTATAGTGACCGGGTTTTGATTCATAAATAGATGCTTCTCTGAGCATCCTTCGAATATAGTTTCTAGCCTCTTCTTCTGTAAACTTTTCACTCTTTTCAAGTTCTTGCACAAAAGTTTTTTCGTCAACTGGCACCTTATTGTCACCCTCCAATCCCTTGAGAACGTCCATGAATAGCTGCATCTTTGAGATCTCGCTGCGCGGCTTTCCTTGCAATACTCCGAGATCAACTTTTCCTGTATTGACATCAACTCCCGCATCCTGAAGCATGCTTTGAATCAGAAATATTGCACGCTCTGCATCTTCTTCTTCCACCTTGTCTTTCATGAGTATTCTTGCTCGGGCAGTAGAAAGACGAATGATTCCCTCCAATTGTCTAGGAGTGACAGTAATCATCTCTTCGGATTCCACGTTTCTCATTTGAAGATAGTAAGCCAGAATTTTATCCTCTGCCTCTTTGGTCAGTTCAGGAACACCTCGTTTTGCATACGAGAGATATTTCGTTAGCAAGTCAACTTCGATTACGGATTTTTTATCAGTGCCTTGTTTTGAATTTCTTTGAATTATGTGTCTTGCAATTGATTCGTCTCTCTCTTTGGTAGGTATGTCTCTGACAACAAAGATCAAGTCGAATCTAGTAAGTAACGGAATTGGCAGGTTCACGTTTTCTGTAATATTTTTGAAAGGATCATATTTTCCATACATGGGGTTTGCTGCGGCCAAAATTGAAGTTCTTGCATTTAGTGTAGCAACTATACCACCCTTTGCAATGCTTGCAGACTGCTGTTCCATGACTTCGTGCAGCGCACTTCTGTCCTCTGGTTTCATCTTGTCAAATTCGTCTATACTTACAAGACCCTGATCACCCAGTACAACCGCACCAGCTTCTAGCATCATAATTCCGGTTTTGTCACGGACAACAGCAGCTGTTAGACCTGCAGCCGTAGAGCCCCGACCTGAAGTGTACAGACCTCTTGGCGCAATTCTTGCACAGAACTTTAGCATCTCACTTTTTGCAGTACCAGGATCTCCTACGAGAAACACGTTGATGTCTCCTCTGATCTTGCTTCCGTCACCTAGCAATCTCTGATTGGAACCTACGATAAGCAACAAAATAGCTTCCTTGATCAGTGACTGGCCCTGAATATGGGGAGCAAACGAATCAATTAATTTTTGATAGACATCGGAACTTTGACTTAGTGATTTGATTCTTTTTTCTTCTTCAGGGGAAATTTCCTCTCTTCCAATTTTTCTGTCCGTCTTTGAACCACGACCGCTCAAAAATTCAATGTTATTTCCTTCGATTCTCAATCTATACAATCCACTATGACCCCTTTGAACTCCTGCGACTGATTCTTGCTCTACCCTCACCACACCGGTAAGGATGATCCTATCTCCTGGCCTGGAATTGTCCACCAAATCCTGCCTGGTTGTGACATCGATATAGTGAGGAAGTTGTCCCGGAGGCAAGTCCTCTGGAAGTTCTTGCAATCTCAATATCTGAAAATCAATAAACTTGCTTGCCTCAGGCTTTAGCTCAAAGTCCCTATGTTTGCAGCTTGGGTTATCGCACACCACGGGAAGTTTTACATCCATTCCCTTTAGCTGAATTACTTTGGTAGGATGCTCGTCAGGACATACAAAGACAAGTTCCTTTGCAAGGGGTTTGACTTCGGATGCCCTAACCACCATTCCAGAGACACTGGTGATGTGTCCGATGGTTTCCGCAGTGATTTGTCTCAGACTTCGCTCTAGCGGAAAATTGATCAGCCTTACGCGAATTTCGTCCTTGATTTTTTCTGCATAGTCAGAGAATCTTGTTTGCAGTGCTTCCTTGATGGCTCGGGAAAATGCATCAAATAATCTATCAGGATTTTCAGAAAATATGATTTCGATTTGAGGTTCTACGACCAAATCATTATAGTCAACGATGATGAATTTTGCATTTTTTGGCATCATCTCATCAATTGCATTTACGTACTTGTATTCGCCATTCTTGTCCTTGAATCGGATAAGGAATTCTTTTACCTTGTCTGACAACGCAGAATCTGTAAACGTGCTGGCTTGGGAGTTACTCATTTAGATCCCCTGTAATTTGTCTTTCAAACTCTTTGCTGTTGTCATAGATTATTTTGTAGAATACATTTTCCTCTACAGTTAGCTTGTTGTATAATTCAGAATTTAGCTTGATGGAATCTGCTATCCTTACAAGTTTGCCCCTTCTCATCCTAAACAATTCCAGCATCATGCTCTCTACCTTGTCAAAGTCGTCACGATTCAATTCCTTCATGTATTCTTTGAGTTTGATATAGAAATGCGGATCCAAAGTGGAAATTTGATATTCTCCAACCATCTTTTCTTTGGACAATGCCTGTTTTAGTTCGGTGATCATGTCAGGAGAATCCAACGTTCCCAACTGACTGTCAGACAAAATCTTGCCTATCCATTGAGGCATGTTATTGGTATCTCCCTGAACACCTTCGACTTTTATGCCAGCGACACTGTATTTGAAGTCCTGATTAACCGTAAGCTTTGCATCCTTTAGCCTATATCCAATCAAATGTACTTTTTCAACTTCATCTATTTCCATTTAAGATCATTTTGTCTGATTTACATCCTCAAGTATCGGATCGATTAATTCTGTTAACAATGTTGTGAGATCAATTGATCCTAATTAATCCGAGGCTGTAGTACACAAATTATGCTGAATTTTGATTTTAGTGTACAGTATATCGCAATAACCAATCCGGATTTATTAATGGGATTCAGTCCTGGATACTCATGTCTTCAACTGGTATGTGGGTAGAAAAATACCGACCGACAAGGCTTTCAGAAGTGGTAAACCAGACAGAGATCATAGGCAGCTTGGAAGCCCTGATCAAGGATCCTACAGACATGCCGCACCTGATGTTTTCGGGTTCCGCAGGAGTTGGAAAGACAACCACTGCCTTATGCATTTCAAGGCAGATCTTGGGAGAATATGCCAAAAGCTACACGCTTGAGCTAAATGCATCTGACGAGAGAGGAATAGGAATGGTCAGAGAGAAGGTAAAGAAATTCTCAAGATTTGCAGGAATGGACGAAGTTCCGTTCAAGATTATCATTTTGGATGAGGCAGATGAAATGACATCAGATGCCCAGACGGCACTGAGACGAATCATAGAGGATACTGCAAAGATTTGCCGATTCATCTTCATTGCAAACAACATTTCAAAGATTATCGATCCGATTCAAAGCAGATGTGCCACCTTCAAATTCACATCCATTCCAGAAGAAGACGTCATCAGCAGACTTGGAGAAATTGCCAAAAAGGAGAAGGTAAAGGCTGACAAAAAAGGCCTCAAGGCAATCTATGATTATTCCGAAGGAGACTTGAGACATGCCATCAACTTGATGCAGGCAACTGCAAGCCTTGGAGGAGTCACAGAAGAGAACGTAAAGGCCTCAGCAGGATTGACAAAGACCAGTGACGTTGATGAGGTTCTAAAAATAGCACTGTCAGGTAAAGTGGCAGAAGCCAGAGAAAAGATGATAGAGCTGATCAAAGTTTACGGGATGTCAGAATCTGACTTTTTAAAATACATCAATTCAGCAGTATTCAAGTCAAAGCACGACAAACTTTCAGACATGTTGGAAGTGATTGCAAAGTATGATTATAGAATCTTGGTGGGTGCAAACTCGGAGATCCAGCTGTCTGCGATGCTTGCGGAACTTGCAAGGATAGAAAATTAAAACGCAGAGAGAGGGATTTGAACCCCCGTATGCTTGCGCACACAGGCTCTCAAGGCCCGCGCCCTACCGAGCTAGGCGACCTCTGCAAAAAATCTTTGATAATGGCGATTAAAATCTGTTGATATAAAATAGAAAAATAAGGAAAAAGAAAAAAATTCTTTAATCGTGTGCGTGTGGTCCGCCGCCACTAGATGGCATTTTTACATAAGTGCCAGCGGCTTTCTCGTGCCATTCTTGATGAGATGCCTCGATAAGGATTGCTCCTTCAGGACAGATTTCTTGACAGGCCATGCAAATCGTACAATCGTGTTCTCTGATTGGTTGTGATTTGTCTGTATAGTCTAATCTTTCATCTTGTTCTGTCAAACCAGTGCCTTCAAAGGTTTCACCCTTACAGTCAGCTGCTGGAATGTCTTTCTCGGTTCTAAACCATTGGAATGTTTGAACTGGACATACACTCATGCATGCGCCAGTTGCTACACAGGAATCCCAATCGACTGCAACGGTTGTTCCGTGAATTCCAAGGGGAACTTGTTCTTCTCCTCTTTCTTCATAGGCTGCCTTTACGTCATCGTTTGAGAATGCTGCTCCTTCTGAATTTCCATCCCCCCAGATAAAGTGAAGATTTTCACCGTCTGCGTGGTTAGTCTGTCCAGTTGGTTTAACATCGTTGTGACAAAAGTCTTCTGGTATAACTAGATCTACCATGACTAGATTATTTTAGAATAATATTTAAAGCTAGATAAAATTAGTTGGGACTAAATTTGTGAAACTGAAAATTACTAGATTCATGAATTCTTAAACTTACAAAGAATCTGCTGCGCCCTCGTGTTTTTCCACGTTGGCCTGATCGACTTTGATTGCCTGAGGAGGACATACAGACACACATGCCATGCACCAGATACAATCATGTTCTCTGATTGGATCTGCCTTGTCAGTTAGATCTTTGCGCTCATCTTTGATATCACTGCCAGTTCCTGCAAAGGTCTGACCAACGACATCTTTCGCCGGAATGTCTTTTTCTGTTCTGTACCATTGGAATACCTGCACTGGACATGCCTCAATACATGCTCCGTCTGCAACGCATGAATCCCAATCGACTGCAACCATCGTGCCGCTTACGCCAAGTGGAACTTGCTCTTCTCCTCTTGCCGCATATGCTGCTACGACTTCTGCATCCGCTAACGTTTCAGCTTTTGAGCCGTCAGTGTTTGCGGTCTTGCCAGGACCCCACATGATATGGAAATTTCCATCATCTAGAGAAACTTTTCCAGTTGGCTTTAGGCCTTCAGGAAAGTTCTCTGCTATTGGCATGACAGAATTTTCTTGTAGATATTATTTAAAGCTAGATAGAGGGGTGTACTTCATTCAAGTCACCGCCCGATCAGCCAGGAGGGAAAATTCCCCTACGTTCATAACGCTGAACGATCAATTCTCTGGATATGGATATTATCAAGTTTGACGTGTACAGGGGACCAAATCTCGGAGTCTACATCAGTGTCAATGACAAGATAGGGCTGGTTCCAATGGGATTTGCAGAGACCAAGTCAGACAAGCTTGCAGGATATCTCGACATTGAAATTCTTCATACCGCAGTTGCCAACACCAGACTGATTGGCGCATTATCCGTAATGAACAACAACGGAATACTGTTGCCAACTACGGCATATCAAAACGAGTATGACTACCTGAAAGAAGTGACAGACTTGGAAGTCGGCGTACTGGATACCAAATACAACGCACTGGGAAACGTAATCTGTGCAAATGACAAGGGGGCAGTAGTATCCACATTACTGTCAAAGGAAGACTGTAAGACCGTATCAGATGTATTGGGAGTAGAGGTAGTACAGAAGAGAATAGCCGGATCAAATCTGTCAGGAGTGGTTCTGAGTGCAAACAACAGCGGCGCTGCAATTCATCCCAGAGCAAACGATGCAGAGATAAGAATCGTATCAGACATACTAGGCGTAAATGTAGAACCGAGTTCGATTAACGGCGGTGTTCCGTATGTATCATCAGGAATACTTGCAAACAATCATTGCATAGTGGTCGGTTCTCTGACCAGCGGTCCTGAGATTATGAACTTGACAAGGGCATTTCTAAACTAGGAATCGCTTAGGATCCTCAGTCAGTTTTTCCAACGAGAGGGTTCCCTCCGTTCCGTTTATCATGTCCTTGAGAACTACGTTTCCATTTTCCAATTCCTGGGGACCTACGATGATTGCAAGCTTTGCATTTGTAGCAATGTCCATCTGCTTTCTCATGTTGCGTCCTGCCAGATCAATGTCAGTCGGGATGTTGTTTAGCCTCAGCAGGGATGCAATGGACAATGCGACCTTTTGCATTTCCTCGTTGATGTACAGTACTGCGATTCTGTCATGAGAAGCATCTGAAATGATCTTTTGTTCCTGCATCGTTAGGATTATTCTTTCTACCCCTCCTGCGACTCCTGTTGCGCCAATGTCTTCTCTGTTGAATGCCTTGGTCAGCGTATCGTACCTGCCGCCACCTGCCAATGCACCCAAAGTGGAATTCTTGTCAAACACCTCAAATACTATTCCGGAATAATAGTCCAATCCTCGGACTATGCCAAAGTTGATTCGAACGTTTGATACTCCCCTGTTTTCAAGCGAATCAATGAGTGCCTTTAGCTCGTCCCAGGATTCCAGTAACGTGGTATCAAATGCATCCTCGACCTCAGAAACGGTTCCCTTGATTTGCGAAAACTCTAGAATTTTTTCCAGCTTTTTTGTCTCGTATCCTTTCTCTTCAAATTCCTTTAGTATTTGCTCCTTGGATTTTTTTGCAATCTTGTCTACTGCTCGCAAGATGTCTGCAATCAGTTCTGGATCTTTGGAATCAAAGACCCTGTTGATGTAGGACTCTACGAGGTTTCTATGATTGACGTCAATTGTAATGTCTTTGAGCAGTAGCGAATCAAACAATCTGGATGTAATCTCTATGATTTCAGATTCTGATTCGAGGTTGGCCTTTCCATATACCTCGATGTCCCACTGGTGAAAGTAGCGGTACCTTCCCTTTTGAGGCTCGTCATACCTGAACACCCCGCCAAACGCGGAAATCTTTGCCGGAAGCTTCATTGATTTTTGGGATGCTGCGTATCTTGTCAGTCCCATCGTAAAGTCAAAACGCAATGCCACTTCCCTGTCCCCCTTGTCCTTGAAATAGTAAATCTCATCTCTAATTGCAGGACCGGACTTTGTTTCCAAAGTGGATAACATCTCAATGGGAGACGGATCCATGAATGAAAATCCGTACAGATTTGACAGCTTCTTGAAATGAGATCGGACGTGCTCGATGTTTGCATTTTCGGCACCTTCAAAGTCCTTCATTCCTCGCGGTAGTTCCAAGTCAATTAGATGCCGAATGGTTGTGATTTAGATATTTCTGTAAGAGCCCTGCTAAACCATGCCGTTTTTTAAAAATCAATCAGTATGAATTATTTGTACATTAGTACAACAGGCAGGCTCAAAACGCATACATATGATCATACTTTTGAAGGATTAAGTGGTACAGAATTAGTGGACAATACTTTTGCAGCAAAAAAAGATCTTTTGAACGTTATTGAAGATGAGGCACATATCCGAGTAGATAGTTTTATTCAAAACGCCATAGATTTGGCGGAGGAAGCACATTCGGATCTTAAGCGAGATGATGGAAAATCGTCTTTTTTGGAAACCCACGTTTGGCCTGTAACAATTGATGTCATCCGTCATTACAACACGACTAACAAATTTCTTACATCCCTTCAGATTGTTTCATCAATTTTGCACGACATAATGGAAGACGATGAGAAAATTTTGGACTTGTACGCGTCCAAATCGTATGGCTTTGATGCGTACTTTAGACATAGGTTTGGAGAATATGTATACAACGTAAGCAATATCCTGAAAACTAAACCGTTAGAAAACTTTCAGGGCAAAAATAAATCCGAAAGACAAACTGCAAGATTTTTAGATTATTGTGCTACACTTTCAGAAGCAGATTATGATGTCAAAATTATAAAGATTTGTGATCGATTGAATAATATGAAGTTCATTTCTCATAGTCCAAATTCGGCAAAAATTTCTAGATACATTAGTGAGGCAGAGGACTTTTACATTGCGTTTTCTATTTTCCCTCCAACTGTAAAAGACTTTTACACCAAAATGAAAGAAAGCTACAATGAATTAAAGACCCTGAAAATTAAAGTCTAGATTAGCCGTATTTGTAATGAATTCCTTTTTCACCACTAGGATGTCTCCATTCTGTTTCTTGTGAACATGTTCCACAGTCTACACATCCTTCATGTTGTATGATGACATTTCCACCCTCTTCAGCATAACACTTGGTAGGACAAAGAGTCACCATCTTTTTCATGAATTCACTTTTAGAATTCAGGACCTTGATGTGAGAGGAATGATCATCATTATAACTCAGATTTCCAATTCGATCTGCAAGAGACGGAATGCTTGGGGAATATGACTGATGCACCGTCTCACCCAATCGTTCAGCCAGTTGAATTGGGATCTTTACGTACGTATCCTCGGATTCGATCATCGGAAGTAGTTTGTCATAGCCCAGGATATTTGCAAACTTTACTGCAATACCTCGAAGTTTTTCATTTGACATCATTTTCAGGACAGGGCCGTAACGTGAGCCGATAATGTCTTTTGGAATATCTTTTGTAGCATCAAGGAAAATCTTTAGGTAATTCTTGTCAATTTGTTTCATGTCAGTAGTGTATGGACTGTTTTCTGTCTCTTTGGAATAATATTTGCCAAGAGAACTTGCAGAGAAATCATTTTTGTCAATTGCCCTTGCTACGGCATTTGCGGCTCTTACACCATCGTCAATTCCGACGTTAAGACCCTCAATTTTTGGACCAACAAAGACGCCTCTGCCGGCAGCATCTCCTACAAATAAGATATTTTTGAAGAATGGTTTTTTCATCCTACATCTCTTTCCATCTGGAACTAATTTTGCCCCGTATTCTGCTTCAACGTAATCAGAACCAAAAGATACTCCCAACTTTGTCAGTTGATTTTCGACTCCATTGAGTCGGGTTTTGATGTCTTCATCGGTTTTGTATTTGCCTGAATCAATCAGACGCTGTCTTCCACTAGAAGAAAGATACGATGAGCGGATCTCATTCCAATTTTTAATGTGTTTAGCCATTGCAAAACGAATTCGGAGTTGTTCTTCTTGTGGAAGGCTTTTGTCAATTTTTGACTTGATTGGAACGTCATCTTTGATGAACTCACCAATCATAGGATTATTCAATAATGCATCAATCAATGCAGAAGGTTCAGACGGGTTTGTTAATTGGGAATGATAGTGATATACTGCCCCAACTGAAAGCGTGTCAGAATTTGTATATAGGAATCCGCCACCGATGTGATTTAGCGTAACGTCACCTGCAAAGAGATGTGCTGCTCCCTCATCAGACGAGATTCCAAATCTTTTTTCAATAATTTCTTCAGGCAGTTTTACAATTACTTTTACTCCCTGATACAGCTGCGTAGGCGTGAATTTTGGCCTTGCACCTACCATGTCTGCAATTTCTGAATTTACGCCGTCAGCTGCAATCACTGCCTTTACTTCAAATTCATCTAATTCATCAGTCTGAATTATTGCATCTCCTGATTCGTTCCAAGAAATTGACTTGACATGGACACCGGGAATTATTCCGCCACCTAGTTTCTCAGCAGATTCTATTGCTTGCTTTGCAAACCATGAGTTTAGTTTGTGTAGCAAAACAGAATAACCGAAATTTGACTGATAGTCATGTGCTGCGGTAAGATCCATGGAGTAGACCTTGTCTTTTGACGTTGAATGTAGAACGTATTTTGTAATTTTTCGCTCAAAGGGCGCGTCGCTTAGAAAATTCTCGTATACATCCTCGACATTTGTTACGGTTCCCTTTTGTGGCTTTTTGGAGTAAAGAATTCCTCCAGAGATGTTTTTCGCACCAATCTCTGAGCCTGCCTCCAATAGAATTGCCTGTTTGCCGAGATTTGTCAGTTGTTTTAGTGCAGCTAATCCTGAAGATCCGCCGCCAATTATGGCAACGTCGTATTTTTCCAAACTAGACCGTCTCCGCAATTTGGATTTGTTTTTTTATCTCCTCGATTAGCAGGGGAATTACATCCTCCATTCTTCCTTTTATGAATACATCACATTCGTCTTTTATTGGGGCATCCTCATCCGGATTAATCGCTACGACAAATCCAGAGTCCTTCATCCCCCATACATGTTGCATCGCGCCGCTAATTCCTGCTGCGATGTATAGCATGGCACTTGTTTTGTTACCACTGGTTCCAATGACCCTGTCGGGAATCATGTATTTTGCATCCAAGCTTGAACTGACTTGATATGGTTTTTTGGATATTGGCAGAGTGATTCCAATCTCTCCATTTAGTTCCTTTGCCAGTTGTTCTACAAGCTTGATATTTTGTTCTGGTTCTTCCTTTATTCCTCTGCCAAAACTTACAATGGTTCGCGGAGTCTCAAAATCAACCTCGCTTTCAATAACTTCACGGCCAAGTACCTTAACCCTGAGATCTTCTGGGTCTATAATTGGAATAAATTCAATTATTTTTCCCTCACGAGATGAATCGGATTGTGGCAACTCAAAGACACCAGGGATTATGCTGCATGATTGCGGGTGATAGTATCGTGGAAAAGCTGGATTGCGATTATCAAGACAGAGAATGGTAGTCCATAAAAATCCTGAAAAGTCAGGCCTGTACATCTCCAAGGTTTTTTCATAGACTTCCTTTTTGCCTCCGGTTTTTTGTTGGTGAGACATTTCAATGTCTTCGATTACGAGCTGATTGATATCAGATGCCAGACCGGATTCCAGCTCGGTCAGAACAGTGGAGGAGAGATGTCTGCCAATGCTATCCGCTGCAAAAAACATGTATCTGGGCCTATGGATATCAGTTGCATATTCTGGTTCAATCTCACCCAAGGTTTTGATGTCTTGTGCAATCTGACTTATGACTTTGGTATGAATTGTATTTCTAACGTCTTTTAATTCCGGATTATCAGAATAGATTACTGCATCTGCCCCATACTCAATCAGTCGTTTTGAGGCATCCCGTATGTCATGTCCCAACATCACTGCAACCACTTTTTCTTTTGAGGAATATTTCGAATTAAAATCATCCATGAGACGTCTTGCCTCCCCAATCATCTCAAGACTTACGGGAAGAAACTCCCCGTCTTCATGCTCAATTACTACGTACAGGTGTCTGAATTGTTCTGACATTATTTGATCACCATAGCGTCCAAGGCTTCCTTCATCTTCGTAACCACTTTTTTTATCTGCTCAGGATCTGAACCGTCTACCACTTCGGCTTTTCTTGTGGCAGTGGACTTTGGAACTCTTTCAACTTTATGCACGATGGTAGGAGAGCCTGGGAGTCCCACCAGAGTTTCGTCCACACCTAATTCTTTGGCGTTAAACATTGTAAAGTAATCCTTATAGTTATCAGCTCGTTCCGTAGCTTCTTTTTGATATTTTTGAAATGCAAGTCTTTGAGATACCTTGTCAAAACCAGATTTGTATGTTGGATCAATTGAAATGAACACGGGCAATGGGGCTTCAATCTCCTCAATGACATTTGGTATACCCTGCAAGCTGATCAAACGTTTTGCACGAATGGTTCTATCTTCCATATCTATGGTATAGCTAATCACATTTCCAAGAAAGGTAAATCCTAGCTTCCATGCAGTTTGCGGTCCGGTCTGTCCGGTTTCTCCATCAGATGCCCTATGTCCTGAAAAAACAATATCCATTTTTTCTTTCATCTTATGAATTCCAGTTTTCAAAACTTCGGCAGTTCCCAAGGTGTCTGCTCCAGCAAATAACCTGTCACTGTACAGATGAAGCTCTTCGGCATCGGATATCTGCTGAGCCTGTTGCAATGCCAAGTCGGCCATTGGCGGTCCCATTGTTCCAATTGAGACTTTTGCGCCATACATTACCCTGCCAAAGAAAGCCGCATGAGCTGCTATTGCACTGTGCGGACCCAGGGTATTTTTTGTCTCTGCTCGATTTAGCGTTCCATCCGGATTATAGCTCACATTTCCTTCAGAAAAATCAGGTTCTAGTTTTATTATTACAGCAATATTTAGCTGTCCCATAATCGGGATGGACGTACTACACACTTAAAGTTACATAGGATCAAAATGCCTAATCAGACGTTTAATGGAATGATTGACAGAACAGATTCCATAAAGCACAGATCAAGTCTGAGCTTAAATTCTTACAGTAATTGAGTAAATGATTAACGTTTGTTTAAAAATTAATTAAAAATTAAATGAATCTTTAGAGATTTTTTAACACAGTTAAGTTTCATTGTCGTATTTATTTTTTGAGAGAATAGAATTGAGAGACGACTTTGCAGAATACACACCATGTCCTGAGTGCAAGATACCACTTCTAAATTGTGATTGCAACTGTCCAAGGTGCGGTAAAAGAGAGGGGTGTAGTTGTCAACTGAGTACTCTTACGATCTCATGAGATGCCATCTAACATCTGATTTACAAGACAATTAATCGTCCGAGTCATAAAGCATTTTTTGCAGCATCATAAAACCGTCCATGATAATTGAAGTGAGTTTTTTATTACCAAATCAGATTTTGGTGGACAATGTTGCAATTAGAAAAATTGATGTACATTCCAATTGCCATAGGAATTGAATCTACTGCAGCAGACGTTGTAAAAACAATGCTTGAAAACAAAATAAGCAGGGTGGCAGTTACAGAAATTAAAAAAATAACATCAATCATAACAGAAAAAGATCTGGGACTGTTTCTTCTCAAGGACAAATCAAACAGAGCATTGCGGCAAATTCCATCAAGTGAGCTGGCAAAGCCCATTTTGACAATTTCTCAATCTGCAAAGAGCCAAGAGGGTGCAAAAATAATGTTTGAAAACAACATAGGTTCACTCGGAATAACGTCTGATGAGAAAAACATTGTGGGCATCATTACAAAGACAGATCTTGTAGAGAATTTTGCAAAGACCCACCAAAATGAAAAAACGGTCGGGGAATACATGTCCATACGCTATTCATGGGTTTATTCAGACGTTTTACTGAATGAGGCCGTCTCAAAAATGTCAGAAGATAAAATATCCAGGGTGATTGTAAAAAACAGAGAAGGAAACCCCATAGGCATCATAGCATTTCGAGATTTGTTTGACCTTGTAATATCCATGGGAGCTCAAAGAGATGTAGCATTTACAAAGAGTTTCGAGTCCGAACACGGGTTGGGAAAGACTCTCAAAGTTGATGAAGTGATGAGAAATGAAATAATCACTGTAGGTTCTTCTGATGATCTGGCAAAGGCGAGTCAGTTGATGCTTGACAACAAAATCAACGGAGTTGGAGTCCTATCAAGCAAGGGAGATTTGATTGGAATTTTAAGCAAAACAGACATAATCAAAGCGATTGCGTCTTTAGGGTAAGACAGGAAAATATCATCATGAAAATAACCGTAAAAGAAGGATGGAGTGAAAAAAGCAAGATGGCAATGATTGGGAGTCTAATAGTAATTATCGCAATAGTGGCACTGGACTAGTCTCTCTTTGGAAAAAATGACGTCATCCAGAAGTGCATCATCTTTCTGTTCAGATCCTCAAACAGTTTCACATTGTCATTGAGCGTTTTGGCATTTTGCTTTGCAGCCTCTACATTTGCAATGGCAATCTTTTTGCAGTATGCCCTGTACTTCAGGGCCTCCTCGCCTGCATTCTCAACAAGGGATTTGGCTGCATCAGTTACGGCATAGTCAAGTCCGGACCCGTCAAGGAATTCCTTGTGCAGTGAGATGTTTGCGCTGATTGCGTTTTTCCAGGTCTTGTAGCACTCGTTTTGATAGTCAAAGAGCACCTGCTGCATGTGCGGTACGGAATGCTCGATTTCCAAAAAATATTTCTGGGCGACCTTGTCAATCACATCAGAATTATCCTTTGAATCCTGATTGCCTTCGCTCATGAACTCTGTATCAGTATCACAGATTTAAGATTTCCAGGCAAGGAAAGAAGATTTAGGTGAGAATTCGGCATCATACTCAATGGAGAGGACAATTCTTGTAGGAGACCTTGAGATCTGCAGAATTCTCAACGGTATGTGGCAGGTCGCGGGAAGTCACGGCCAGATTGATCCAGAATCGGCAGTATCTGACATGAAGAAATATCAGGAATCGGGATTTACGACATGGGACCTTGCAGACATTTACGGTCCTGCAGAATCGCTGATTGGAAGGTTCAGAAAAAATGCAGGAGCTGATAAAAAATTTCAGGCCCTGACAAAGTTTGTCCCCAATCCCGGTCCGATGAGCAACAGCATCGTCACACATTACATCGAGCAGTCCCTGCAGAAGATGGATACGGATTGCATTGATCTGCTCCAGTTTCACTGGTGGGATTACAACAATGCAAGCTACCTTGATGCGCTGAATCACTTGTCAAAGCTGCAAGGCGAGCAGAAGATAAGGCATCTTGGCCTGACAAACTTTGATACCAAGCGAGTTAGAATAATTATCGAAAGCGGCTTTGAAATAGTGTCAAACCAGGTGCAGTACTCCATACTGGATCAGAGGCCAGAAAAGATGATGGCTCCGTTTTTTGCAAAGCACGAGATCAAGATTCTGTCCTACGGCACGCTGCTTGGAGGATTCTTTTCAGAAAAATATCTCGGAGCAGACGAGCCGCACAGGGGCGAGATTGTAACTGCAAGCCTGCAAAAATACAAGAACATGATAGACGAGTGGGGAGGATGGCAGCTGTTTCAGGAGTTGCTGACCGCGCTAAGCGAGATTGCAACAAAGCACGAATGCAGCATCGCAAACGTATCTACGAGATTCATCTTAGACAGGCCGCAGGTTGCGGGAGTAATCATAGGGGCAAGGCTTGGAATTTCCAATCATACAGAAGACAACGACAAGGTATTTGAGTTGAGACTGGATGATGAGGACATTTCATCAATCGGCAAGGTCACTGCAAAGTCAAATGATTTGATTGAAATCATCGGCGACTGCGGTGGAGAATACAGATAGCACAACAGACAGTAGAATTTCTTATTTATCAGACTTCACGCATGCGAATTTATACGATGCAGGTACAACGGGTATTGCTTGTCTGAGAAGACCCTACCAAATGATGATTCTGATTTTAGCCTGCCCGGAAGGGTAGAGGAAAGTGATTCGGCATATTCCGGATTGCCAGTACAACCTGCAGCAGCAGAAGATGAAGCAGAGCCAAAATCAAATAGCAGAGTCCTTGTCATATCCGCAATAGTCTTTGCGGTAATGTCAGCTGGAATCTTTTCGTACTATTTTCTAAACCAAAGCGACATTGACTCGCAGATTCTTGACAACGCGGCTTTTGAGACCCTGGAGGAAAAGATGGTAAAGCATTACGGGGTCGGAAAGTTTGGCAGCGCACATGCGCATGCGGCACTTGCGGTGTTCATAGACGGCGATCAGCTGGACTTTGGCATGCCGCAGTTTCAGGTCCAAAGCAAGTACATCCACTTTGAGAATGACAACCCGTATCAGATTCACAAGCATGCAACAAACGTTCCGCTGCACATTCTATTCACATCGTTGAGGATGGAGATAAAGGATGACTGCGTAAATCTAAAGTTCGTTGCAGACATACCTAAAAAATTCTGCGCCGATGAAAGCAACTCACTGACATTGCTGGTAAACAGAAAGCCATACTCCAGCATAGTAAGATATGAGATAAAGCACGACGACAGGATTCTGATATCGCTTGGCGACCCCGAATCTGTTCCAGAGCAGCTGAAGCGTCTGGAATCACTTGAGATACATGACTTGCCAAAAAGAAACCAGGCAATTTCAGACAAGGACATTTCCGTTTGAGATTATCTAAAACGGATTCCAAGATTGAAAGAGTCTTAACGCATGATGCGATACCAAATACATGGTTCTTGCATACATTGGAATTGCAATCGGGGTTTTGCTGGTAGTGTTTCTGATACTCAAGGTGGCAAAGACCAATCCTCGCGAGATAACAGGAATTGATACCCATTGCAAGAAATGCGGGATTGCGACAAACGGAACCGCATGTCCGAAATGCGAGAAAAAATCCCAGTCATTTGGAATCTGACTGACACGTGAATTATTTTTAAGACAGTTTCAGACACAAAGTACGTTGACCTCTAAGATCATCTGCGAATGCAAGCAGTGCGACTGCCAGAAAGAGTTTGTGGCAGTGGATACTGAGGATCTCATCAACCTGATACAGCACGGGAGGCTGACTCAGAAGCAGATTGACTTTCTAAAGACTCGGGTAGGAAGCAGGGCATGCAAGCAGTGCTTTCTTGGCAATCATCATCATCACACAAATGATAAGCTGCAACAAGCTTAAGTTTGCAATCTGCCATAGAGTAGTATGAAGTCTGCAACCAAGGGAGCCATAGTCATTGCGATTGCAGTCATAGCGTTTTATGGCAGCATGAGTCTTTTGTGGAGACTGTAAGAAAAGAACCGATTTTGATTATTCATGCCACCAGCTGCAAATCACGGATCCAGTTTCATGGTTTGACTTTTGCTCAATTGGATTTTTCTAAACAACTAGTCATCATCAACATCAGCTGTAGAGTCAACTTCCAGAATGTAATCGCACTCGTAGCCAAACTTGTCATGATGCTTCTTGATGGCATCCTTGTCAGGCGCTTCCAAAAAGCAGTACATCTTGTCCTCATCCTCGCTGAAAATCAGATTCAGATGCGTTACGCCAAATTCATCCCTTGGAGAGTCTTGCAACTTCTTTAAGGATTCCAGACTTGTTCCCTTTAACGGATGGCTGTCAAGGAATTTCGGCATCTCCACCACCATTACCACAAAATCACTAAAAAGACTTTAATTTTTTTAGATAAAATGCAGATTTTGGAAAGAATTGGAAAACAAGATAAATATCTCCAATCAGTTGTAATTCCATGGCAAAAAGCATTAGCTGTTCAGATGCGGGAAAGGACTGCGGATGGTCTGCAACTGCGGAATCCGAAGAGGACCTGATGAGTCAGGTCAAGGAGCATGTTCTGGTAAATCACAAGGAGATAGAGCTCAACGAGGAGAGCATCTCTGGCATCAAGTCACTGATCAAGGAAGTATAACTAGGCAGTTTTTTTTGTTTTTGAATGCGAAAAATTACTAGTATAAAAGAACTATCTGCACCCGTATCAGTAATTCTGGAAGGAGAGCAGGGTGAAAAAGATGTGGCTATGGGTGTTCCTGTAAAGATCAATCAAAATGGAATTACGGAAATTCGAAGTATTAGTTTTGATAAAGAGGAGAAAGAATTATTCAAAATATCGGCTCAAACTATAAGAAATAACATTCAAGATGGGTGAACATCTAACTAATTTAATAAAACTCGCCTGCAGTACAGTTAGAAATAAGAGAGTGTAAAATAAAACTAAAAAGAGACACTACAGTACCAATTAATCTAATCTAGAACAGATGAATTAATTTTTGAGAGAGAAAAATCAGTTGTTGATAATTAACTCAACTTCTGTCTTGCCATCATTGAATTTGCTTTGAATTCCTTTAATCTTGCTTTTGTATAGGAACAATTTTTTTCCTTCACTAGTGATCATCCCTGATGTCACAACTAACTTGTTATCATGAAGGCTCTGAATTCTTCTATATGTGGTACTCAAAGGAATTTTAGTTTCGGTCGTGATTTCGATTACGGATTTTGGCATATTCATAATGGATTGCAGAATGGCTCTGCAGTACTTGTCTGATAAAATTTCAAGAATGCTATCTTTTCTTTCTATTTCTTCAATTTTGATGACTTGTTGCTGTTGTAATGTTTGCATACTAAGATTACGACCACATTTGATATAACATCTGAGTATACACTGTCTTACAGTATGGTATAACTGCAATCAATACGCATTCAATTTGAAAAATCTATCTTGGAGGATGGTTTTGTCTTCTTTATCTCATCTACGGAAGATTCTAGATCTTGTTGCGTTAACTTGATTGACTTTACCTCTTTTTCCTTGTTTTTGACAAATCTCTTTACTCCCAAGAGAGTCCCTCCCATTTTGGGGATAAAAATGGATGCAGTGAGTTGAACTTGTTGGTTTGAGTGGTTCACGTGTAAACGAGTTAACTAGCATCAAATAAGAAAATTTCTTAATAATTCACACACTTGAGCAGGTTTTTCAGCAAATGGTGCGTGTCCTGCATCCTCGACAATTTCAAGTATAGAGTTATCAATGCTTTCTTTAAAAAATTTAGAGTGTTCAAGAGGAATTACTGTATCGTGAATCCCCCAAAGAATTAAGGTAGGTATGGGATTAATTTTTTTAATCTGTTTAATCCAATTTGAGTTGTTGCACTATTTACAAGAGTGGATTCAAATGCATGCTTGGCATTTGGCATATTTATCCGACGAATGAAGCCATCCACTAATGGTTGTAGGATTCTTTTGGGATCTGCAACCATTTTTTCAAAAGCTTTTCTTACATTGTCTTGTGTGGGATTCATTGCAGCTTCAAGGTATTCTTCAAGAATAGTAGTTGGTTTTTCCAACATTCCAGATGAATCGATTAGGACAAGTTGTCTGATATTATTCGGATGTTGAATTGCAATTTCTGATGCAATATATCCTCCCAAAGAATGTCCAACCAGACTGATTTCCTCATTATGGATTGAAATTTTATTTAGAAATAATATAATGATCTTTCTGAATTGGTCAATGGTATAATCCATTTTTTCAGGTTTGTCACTTTCCCCAAATCCTGGGAGGTCAATGGCAATAGAATGAAAATCTGAAGATAGTTCATCTGGAATCTTTATCCATCTATCTGCTGCAGAACCTAGTCCGTGAATAAATAAAATATGCTTTTTCTTTCCTTTTCCAGATTCGAGGTATCTTATTTTGAGTTCATCAACGTTTGTCCAGCATTTCTTCAATGATTAATTAAAACTGGACCTATCTTTTATGGTTACATTTTTCATTATTCCCAAAAAATAATTTTAAAAGGTTCAAATCTTTAGACCCAACTACTTGTTTGGGAATAAAAAAGATGTAAAACTGAACTCATTAAGGCCTGAACCAATCTTGAGGATAATTTGTGATTTTAAAATCTAGTCCATTAAAGGGATTTAATTTCACTCAAATGACTTGGCAACCTTTGTAATTCGATGGCCACAATCTCCACAAAGATTAATTTTTTTATCAAATCTAAGTTCTCCGCATATGTCACATCTAGTAAAAGTCATAATACATTCAGAACCAACTAAGAATTAAGAATGATCTTGATTTTGAACCAGAACTTAAGAGGCTTGAACCGTTCTTGGAGGATAAAATGAAGTATCTGGTCGTGATAAAAGTGAGGTATCTAACTAATTTAACAAAACTCACCCCCAACATCACATCAAAACCATCAGATGTGAAACTAATCTGGTAAAATCATGAAAGACTATCTGAAATTATTTTACAGCAAATAATTGTACATCATCATAGGGTATTGTGTCATTGATTTTGATTCTAACAAAGTATCCTTTTACCTTCTTCTTTAGAACAGATATAGTTTAAACAAATTTGCATGTGCCGTGCAAGTGTGACGATATTAAAATTTAAAAATAAATAAAAAATGAAAAAAATTAGATTGCAGGAACTACGATTCCTCTGTCAATCATCTTTAGTGCGGAATCTGCCTTGAGGCACATTGCCACGCCGTTTGATGTCTTCATTACTAGGCTGAATCCTTCGCGACACTCAACTTCTGCGGAATCAACTCCGGCAGTCATCTGTATGCGTGGGGAAATCCATGCTAGTCGCAGGTCTTTTGCTTTTTCAATGAATTCTTCTCCAAGTTGCTGCTTTTCTTCGTCAGTCAGATCAGAAGACTTTTCGCGGAGTTCTGCCTTGAAGGCCTTCATCTCAGCTAGTCTGTCATGAATCTCGGACTTGCGCTCATCAGAAATCTTGTGCTTTATGGTTTTCATGTGAACCTCAAACTTTGATTTGAGTTCGGACTTTTTCTCGTCAGTCAGTTCGCCATGCTTTTCAATGTATTTCATCTTGATTTCCTCTCTTTTCTCATCAGAAAGTTCATGATGTTTGTCCATGATCATTTCCTTGAGCGAATTGGATTTATCAGAGAGTTTCATTGTCATTTCATGTTTTTTCTCATCCATAACGCCATCGTGATGCTCCTTCTTGTAGTCCTCTCTTTCCTCAGGTGTCATTTCACACCAGTTTGAGAGTCTTTCAAGCTTTTCAGAGTCATCAATTTCTGCGGCACGATCTAATTTTGTCATGGCACATAGTCTGTCATAGTCCATGTGTTTTTTGTCAGTCACCTTGTCATGCATTTTGTCTTTCATGTGTGCTTTGTATTCGTCTTTGTGCTCTTCAATGAAGTCCATTCTACCATCTTCATCTAGTGAACAATACCTACTCATTTTCTCTACGTGATCTTCTGCTTTGTCATGTTCTGCGACAAATGCTTTCTTGTCCTCATCAGACATTTCACAGTATTTCTCTAGATGCGCTCTCATGTCTTTTTTGTAATCCATGTGATGCTTCTTGTCATTCATCTTGTTCTTCATATGAGCAACGTACTCATCTCGATGTTCTTCGATGAAATCCATTCTCCCATCCTCATCCATTTCACAATATCTGTTCATCTTCTCTATGTGATCCTCAGTCTTGTCGTTTTCTTCGACAAATGCCATCTTATCACTGTCAATCATTTCGCAGTATCTGGTCAGATGCTTTTTCATTTCCACATCAGGATTCATGTGACGTTCATCATCATCTTCTCTGAGTTCGTGTCTTATCTTGTCTCCATGCTCTTCGATTAGTTCATAGATTGTGTCTTGCTCATCTTCAGACAAATCGCAATAGTTTGCAAGTCTGTCATGAAATAGTGCAAGTCTTGGATGGTCTGCAAGTAATTGACGTTGTTGTTCGTCAGTCATCTCACAGTAGTTATCAAGCAAGTCATCAAGATCAAAGTCGTCATCAGTCTCGTTTATGTCGTCGTAGGTTTCGTCTCTGTCATTATCATCATGTGTATCCAAGTCCATTGCGTCAATGACATCCTCAAGTGAATCTTCACGGTCATCCTCATCTTTAATTTCACAGATGGCTGCAAGCTTTTCTGCATAGTCATCAAGGTCATATTCAGAGAGAACGTCGCTTTGTTCATGAAGGGTCATATCACAAAAGTCTTCTAGAATATCATCAATGTCATCTGATTCAGCAAATGCTGCGTTTCCAGCAGTGACGCTGGTAAACATAATCAGTGAAAAAACAACGCTTAGAAGTTGTGTACTTTTCATTGTGATTTTTTGAATTTTTTTCATATAAAGCGTATCGTAGCATAGCAGCGAATCTCTTATTACAAAAGAGACACTTTTTGCGCTAATTCGTGCCTGCAATCATGAATCTTTTGTTCTTTTGCGTTATATGCGATAATTTGAGAATTTTTGATGTGACTAGACAATACAACAAGAAATCCATCGGTCTAACTGTCATCATGGCATTGCTGATTGCAATTGCACTGGGACTTTCTGATATGGTATCAGAAGATCAGGCCGGTTCGCTAGTTCACGAGTTTGGAGAGCTTTTAGAAGGCGTGGAAGCTGAGATACTGTCAATTCCAAATGACACGACACCGGCATTCAATACAGCAGACACGATGCATGCAGAAAAGATTCATGCACAACTTGCACATCTGCAAGTCTTTGATGAGGCAATTCGCAAACAGGTTCTCTAAGTACTCAATAGTTCTCCCAGTAGAAACTAAATTCAGAGTACTTGGCTTGGCTTTACATTTATTAATTTTCAGGTACTCTGACCCCAATTTTTTTTCTGAACGAAAGATAAGTCATTAGTAATTTCTTTTATCAAATATTTCCTAGTTGCATCACGAGATACGTAAAAACGACGAGACTAGAGCACGGGATAGTGATACACTATCAGAACAGTTGCGGCAACATTGAGTCACATTTCATTGAAAATGATTCGTCAGATAAAGTGTGACAGAAGAAAAAAGAAAGAGGAGAAAAGAAGGGATTGAAATAAGTTCCCTACAATCCGTGTATTTTCTTGGCTCCTTCTGCAACACCTTGGAATGTTGTAAGAGGAACTATTTTGATTTCATTAAAGCTTGCAGCTCCTGAATCCACTGCAAATTGCTGGATCAGATGCGGATCCTCTGCATCCAATATCCAAAGGAACGTATGTTCTAGTCCTGAATGGTACTGACCTACTATCTTGCTTATTTTGTACTTTGGGAACATTTGAGACAAGTCACTGCTAGCTATGCCAATGACACGCTGTGCATTCTCAACATTATTCCAAGGACACGTGTCAATTTCGTGTCTTCCGTAAATTCCGTATAATGCCATATTCTATTTCACATCCTCTCCCATCTTTTGAGATTCTAGGATTGCAATACCAGTATCTTGGCTTGTCATTACAGATTCAAAGTTAGGAAAAAAAGAAAAACCATGACTAGCTCAACGCACCGTATATCATGGTCTTGAATGATTCTCTTGTAGAAGCTCCCACTTTTTGGGATATCACCTCGCCGTTTTTGAAGATGGCAAGGGTGGGAATACTAAACACGTTGTATTTTTGCGCAAGCTCGCCGTTCTCATCGACGTTGATCTTGACAAAATCTACCTTGGCGTCGTATTCTACTGAGAGCTCCTAGATAACTGGAGATACGGACCTGCAAGGACCGCACCACTCTGCCCAAAAGTCAACAAAGACAGGATTGGCAGAGTTTAGAACATGTTGTTCAAACTGCCGTGAATTTTTTATTTCGTTCACCATAATCTTCTCACTCCTAAATGCTCCTCACAATGATGATTTGAGAATCTGTTTTAGCCTGAAATGCAATGTCATATCCGCGAATCAAGTCACCATCGGTAACGTTTTGTCCGTTTAGCGATCCGTTCCCGACGGTAACGTACGCGATAAACTCACCGTCAAGGCATACGATTTGATTCGCATCAATTAGTCCAACATCAAGTGTTGTATGACTGGCAAACGTTTCGTCATGATTCTTGTTTCCGCCATATACGCGAGTGACCTTTCCCTGTTGCAAGGAATATGATTTGTATCCCGCAGGTTCTCCTGACTTTTCAGGAGTCATCCAAATCTGGATCATCCTGTTTTCCTTGTTATCAGGATTCACCTCGTTGTGTGCAAATCCCTCACCGCCTGCACGCTGAACCTGCACCTGGTTGGACTCGATTGTTTTTCCCTGTTGCAGTGTTCCCTCATGAGAAATTCTTCCATCTACGACAATAGAGATTACATCGATTTCCCTGTGAGGATGCAGGTGAGTCCCGCCGTTTGGAACGAATCTTGCATCAGCCAAGTAGACAAAGTTTCCAATTCCAGGCCAAGCATCAGAATCAGCATTACCAAAGACCTTGGGATCAATAACCAGACGATGCTCGCGTAGTCCTGCAAACCCTCCCAGTTTGAGATCGTCCCTATGCAATGCCCGTAATGTCGTCACGATGATCTCCTGAGGACGGGCAACGTCGCTGCAAGGTGCAATAATTTTCCATTTTTGAGGCTGATTTTGCCTTGATTTTGTACAAAGTAACTATCCATTGTATAGTTAGTATACTATGCATTATATTAATCGGGCAGTGAATTAGCTGTAACCAGATATAGAAAAGGTAAGTTACAATTTCCTATTAACTATAATAAAGTAAGTTATAAATACGAATACTGAAAGGTCTGATCATGAACGGTCAAAAGCCAACGGACATGATGAACTGTTCTACTGCGGACATGATGAAGTGCTGTCCGATCGATAATACCTTTAAAATTATTGGAAAAAAATTTACCATTCACATCATTCGCAACATGTCCATGATGGGACAGACAAGGTTCAATCAGCTGTTGGACAACATCGAGGATTCAAATCCAAAGACGCTGTCTGCAAGATTGAAGGAAATGGAAAAGGCCGATCTCATTTCGCGCAAGGTATACGACGAGATACCAATCAGAATCGAATACACGCTAACAAAGAAAGGTAAAGACCTGGAGGGAATAATAGGCCAGATGGCGGCATTTTCCATGAAACACTATCCAAAAAATATCTTCAAGGATGGAAAGCCGCGCAATCTCAAGCAGGTGTTCAAGAAACCCATTGCAGTATTGAACTAGCTTCTAGATCTTGTTCTTAATTTGACATTGCAGCACGGACATCTAATGTCAACAGTCTTTACAAACAAGGAGCAGTTTGTACATCTTTTGTAGCCTGAAGAATATTTCAATCCGTTTGAAATTTTTTCCCCCACATATCTTTTACAGACTCCTTTGCAAACTTGTCCCATGACGTCTCTAGGAAGACAGAGAAGTCAAGTTGTATAGTTACCAAAGAGAAAGTTGATTTCGATCGTTTCACTTTCTAGTATAAATATACAATTGGTATCTACTTACTTTAGGTAAGTTAGATGAGAATGACAGAAACAAAGAAAATCTACGACGCAAGAACTGCATCTTTTCAGCATGTTCTAAAAGACATCACGCCCATTTCCACAATCAATGCCATACTCATTCTGACCTTACCCCAAAGGCCAGGAGGTGAAATGTATGGAATGTAACGGACCACAATGCTCAACTTTACGCACGAATTCAAGTGATAACAGTTCAGAATCATGTAGTTGTGACGGAGGCTGTGAATGCCCCTCAGGCCAGGATATGCTGAAATTTGCAGAAATCATGTGGCACAAAGCTGCTATGGCTGCGATGTTTGAGGTTAAAAAAGACAGAATAAAATCAAGACTGGAAAAGTCATTTGGACCCACACTAGACAAGGGTGCAGATGCGGTAGTCGAGGCAATATCCAAGAAAATTAAGAATGCTGTTCAAAGTTCAAAAACAGAGCAAGAGCTGCACAGCAAGTTGTCTTCAATTTTGACTGAAGCAACAAACTAGAATTTTTTTAATCTAGCTTTTTTATTTTTTTTAAAGCGATAAATACGGAGATCCAATCATATGATTGAGATGGATACGTTTGATGCGATAAAGGAACGTCGCGCCGTAAAACACTATGATCCAAATCACAGACTTACAGATGACGAAGTAAGCCAGATGCTATCACTTGCAGTATTATCACCAACCTCATTTAACATGCAGAATTGGAGATTTGTCGTAATCAAAGATTCTGAAATCAGAAAGCAGATTCGTGCAGCAGCTTGGGATCAAGCTCAGGTTACAGACGCATCAGTACTCATCGTGATATGCGCAGACTTGAAAGCATGGAAAGACAATCCGGCCCAATATTGGAAGGATGCGCCAAAAGAAGCTCAAGAGTTTCTCGTATCCGCAATGGGACCGTTTTACGAAGGGAATGACGAACTTCAGAGAGACGAGGCCATGAGATCCTGCGGAATTGCCGCTCAGACAATAATGCTGACTGCAAAATCAATGGGATATGATTCAAATCCGATGATAGGATTTGATCCTGAGAAAATTGCAGAAATAATCAAGCTGCCAGAGAATCACGTGATATCGATGCTGATGGCAATTGGAAAGCAGACAAAGCCTGCAATGCCTCGCGGAGGACAACTGCCACTTGACAGAGTCGTTTTTACGGACAAATTTTCATAAAGTATGAAAGTTATGTTTTGAGATATGACAAAGACTCATCCCCTATACAGCGACAAACATCTTTCAATTTTTGAAGATAAGATACAGTTCAAATCATGGGTTTTGCCGTGGGGCAAGAAAGACGTGAACGTTTTCCACATCAAAAAAATTTCTGAGAGAAAGATGGGCATGTCTTCAGGACGGCTACGCATATCTGGAACAGGTAACTTTAGGGATTGGTTTCACTTTGATACGACTAGGCCCTCAAAAAGCATGGCAATTGTTTTGGAGACTGATTACAAAATATACAAGAGGCTATGGATCACTCCGGAAAGACATGATGCAGCATTGAACGTTTTAAAAAATTGGCTTGAATAGGTACAATGGTAGATGACAAAAAATTCCAAATCGAAATCAATTGAGTCGCTAAACAAGAAGATTGCAGGCTGCAAGAAGTGTCCCAGGCTGTCAGTGTACATTAGAGATGTAGCAAAAAACAAGGTAAGACGATTCAAGGAAGAGAAGTACTACGGTAGACCACTGTCTGGATTCGGTGACATCAAAGCAAGATTACTAATCGTTGGATTGGCACCGGCAGCACACGGAGGCAACAGAACGGGACGAATGTTTACGGGTGATTCTTCTGGCGACTGGGTAGCCAAGGTAATGCACAAACATGAATTCGCATCCATTCCAACGAGTCAAACTGCAGATGACGGATTGGTATTACATGATGCATACATCACGGCTGCAGTCAGATGCGCACCGCCTCAAAACAAGCCTACTCGTGAGGAAATGGACACCTGCTTTGGATACCTTGAACAAGAAAAAGAAATTCTAAAAAACGTCACGATAGTTTTGTGTCTTGGAAAGATAGCGTATGACGCCGCATGCAAGTTATACAATGTGAAGCCAGAAAAGTTTGGTCACAACAAGCTGTTTAGCTATGATGGATTCAAGATTCTCACATCGTACCATCCGTCAAGGCAAAACACTCAGACAGGAAGGCTGACCTGGAATCAATGGTCTGCGGTGTTTGCAAAAGCAAAAAAGATGACAAGGTAATCGGATCTCAGCATATCAGATACACAGAGAGGTATTTCAGTACAGTTCTGATGATAAAATAAAAGAAAAGACCCATGTTGTAGGAAAAATTTCTACATCGAATTATATTCAAACATCCAGCCAACGTAGAGAATATAACAAAATGAGATGGAAGACAGAGATTCTAGGAAGTCCTCTGCCATACCAAGCAGTATGCGTTGGCATGCAGCACGACAATGGGACATATCACAAATATCCCAGTTCTGCCTTCACTACTTGTGCGTGAAATAGAATAATAAAGCAGATCACGCATTATGTGTAAGTTTGTAAGGATTTGATTAAAAAATCATATGAATTTAAAGAATCTGATCAGAGTTATTTAAATTTCATTTTTGAGTACTAATTATGACGAGGGCATCATACCTGCTGAAATTCAAAGAAAAATCTTTGAGGAAGTGGACAGATGGAGGGAGGAAAACACGAAGAGTATCCAGAGTTCGTGGCTTTCCAGCACACCTCGTTGTAATTTTTACAAAAAAAGTTAACCATTTTTATCAAAACTCATTATTGAGTAGAATTTTGCAAACTGTTCTGTGACAACACAACTAATCTGAATCAATAACAGAAGAGCAGACAGTGTAGTCAGGGTGAAATTTTACGAGGATTGTTTTCAGTTAGTTTTTTGATGCTGCTGCTTTAGCTGGTTTCTTTGCTGCTGCTTTAGCTGGTTTCTTTGCTGCTGCTTTAGCTGGTTTCTTTGCTGCTGCTTTAGCTGGTTTCTTTGCTGCTGCTTTAGCTGGTTTCTTTGCTGCTGCTTTAGCTGGTTTCTTTGCTGCTGCTTTAGCTGGTTTCTTTGCTGCTGCTTTAGCTGGTTTCTTTGCTGCTGCTTTAGCTGGTTTCTTAGATTTGACAGATTCTCTTGCAAGGGTTGAACGTTTATTTTTAAAATCAGAAACGGATTTGGCAATTTCTTGTTCAGTCTTTTCTTGTTCTAATTTTAGTTTTTTGAGATCTTCACTGATTTTTTGTTCAGTCTTTTCTTGTTTTAATTTCAGTTTTTCAAAAGCATGCTTTTCTTTCTCCAGTTGTTTTAAGAGAATATTTTGTTCTTTTAGCTTAGTTTGTTCTGTCTTTTTCTGAACAGCAAGATATTCATTTCCTTTGGAAATAGAAAGAACTAATTCTAGACGATGTTGTTTTGAGTTTATTAATTTCTCTTGTTCGGATTGTAGGGAATCTTTCATTTTTTCATATTTGGATAGATCTTGCTTTTCCTGATCATTCTGCTTTAACAGTGAATCGTATTCTGTCTGGGTCGCTTCCAATGACGTCTTTTCTGACTGCAGCTTGGTGAGATTTTCTGACTGCTGCTGGCTGTTGGCTGCGATGTCTTGCTTTTCACTTTCTATCTGCACAAGCAAAGCGTCATACTCGGCCTGTGTAGACTCGAGCTTTGTTTTTTCTGACTGCAGCTTGGTGAGATTTTCTGATTGAGACTTTGAGTCGTCTTCAAGCGATTGCTTTTCACTTTCTATCTGCACAAGCAAAGCGTCGTATTCTGTCTGGGTCGCTTCCAATGACGTCTTTTCTGACTGCAGCTTGGTGAGATTTTCTGACTGCTGCTGGCTGTTGGCTGCGATGTCTTGCTTTTCACTTTCTATCTGCACAAGCAAAGCGTCATACTCGGCCTGTGTAGACTCGAGCTTTGTTTTTTCTGACTGCAGCTTGGTGAGATTTTCTGATTGAGACTTTGAGTCGTCTTCAAGCGATTGCTTTTCACTTTCTATCTGCACAAGCAAAGCGTCGTATTCTGTCTGGGTCGCTTCCAATGACGTCTTTTCTGACTGCAGCTTGGTGAGATTTTCTGATTGTAATTTGTTGTTGGCTGCGATGTCTTGCTTTTCACTTTCTATCTGCACAAGCAAAGCGTCATACTCGGCCTGTGTAGACTCGAGCTTTGTTTTTTCTGACTGCAGCTTGGTGAGATTTTCTGATTGAGACTTTGAGTCGTCTTCAAGCGATTGCTTTTCACTTTCTATCTGCACAAGCAAAGCGTCGTATTCTGTCTGGGTCGCTTCCAATGACGTCTTTTCTGACTGCAGCTTGGTGAGATTTTCTGACTGCTGCTGGCTGTTGGCTGCGATGTCTTGCTTTTCACTTTCTATCTGCACAAGCAAAGCGTCATACTCGGCCTGTGTAGACTCGATTGACTGTCTTTCTGACTGCAGTTTAGCTAAATTCTTCTTTTGTTGAGCGAATTCGTCTTCAAGCGATTGTTTCTCCTCTTCGACTTGTGCAAACAAAGCGTCATACTCGGCCTGTGTAGACTCGAGCCTTTTCTTTTCCTCCAGGAGCTTTGGCAACCTCTGGGTTTGCAGCTGGCTGTTGGCTGCGATGTCTTGCTTTTCACTTTCTATCTGTTCCAGTATAGAATCGTATTCGGCCTGTGTAGACTCGAGCCTTTTCTTTTCCTCCAGGAGCTTTGGCAACCTCTGGGTTTGCAGCTGGCTGTTGGCTGCGATGTCTTGCTTTTCACTTTCTATCTGTTCCAGTATAGAATCGTATTCTGTCTGGGTCGCTTCCAATGACGTCTTTTCTGACTGCAGCTTGGTGAGATTTTCTGATTGTAATTTGTTGTTGGCTGCGATGTCTTGCTTTTCACTTTCTATCTGTTCCAGTATAGAATCGTATTCGGCCTGTGTAGACTCGAGCTTTGTTTTTTCTGACTGCAGCTTGGTGAGATTTTCTGATTGTAATGCGGACTCTTCGTCGAGGGTCTGCTTCTCCTGATCAACCTGATCAACCAAGGAATCATACTCGGCCTGTGTAGACTCGAGCCTTTTCTTTTCCTCCAGGAGCTTTGGCAACCTCTGGGTTTGCAGCTGGCTGTTGGCTGCGATGTCTTGCTTTTCACTTTCTATCTGTTCCAGTATAGAATCGTATTCTGTCTGGGTCGCTTCCAATGACGTCTTTTCTGACTGCAGCTTGGTGAGATTTTTCTTTTGTTGAGCGGATTCGTCTTCGAGGGTCTGCTTCTCCTTTTCTAAATCTTGTTGAATTTTATTAAATTGACTTTTTGTATTTTCTAATGCTATTTCTTTTTCCCTAAATTCTTTTAGCAGTTCAATTTTTTCATGCAGACTAGATTTTTGAGATTCTTTGACGGTCTCAATACGTAACTGTTCTTTCTGAATTTCTTTTTCTATTTCTTCTTGTTCTTTTTGAACACGAATTAATTCATCATTTTGTATCTTAGATTCGTTCATCAAATTTTCTCTTTCTTTTTTGATTTTGTCCAAAACAGACAGAGTCTCAGTTTTGATTTCCTTGAGTTCGCCTTTTTGCGTAATGATTTGTTTGAACTGGTGGATGTTAGATGCAATGTTATCACGTTCGGTTTGAATCTGCGAGTTTAAATCATCATTCACAGACTCGATTCGTTTCTTTTGTTCCTGATTTGTCTGTTTTATTTTTGACAGCTCCTGACTTTCAGGTCCAGAAAGCGCATGTTCTTTTGTATTGATTTCTGTGTGATCATCTTGATTATCGTCAACTGGTTCAGGAGAAGATGACTTGTCAGCATCCCAGCCTTTTGGCAATACACCTTTTGCGCGCAGGATGTCTTTGGATGGCTGATCATCATTTTCAGTTTCAGCAGATGGAACCTTTTCATCAACGGGGGAGACGTCTGAATTGTCTTCCAGTTCTTCCAGTTTTTTCTGAAGATAGTTCAGATCAGACTGGTACAGGGATTTGCCTTTTGACAGCAGATCATGGATAGACTGAAGTCGCCCATAATCTCCAGAACCAGAATCAATCAGTTTTTGGACTGTAGGCAAAAGAGGATCTGGAGAAATCTTCTCCTCATCTTTGATTATAAAAGTAGAATCAAGGATTTTTTCCAGATACAGTTGATCGGAATTAAACAGGGGCTTGTTGCGTCTTAGAGATTCACGAATATTATCCAGTCTGCTAACATCATGTTGGCCGGCATCAATTACGTTGTCAATTTTTCGTATGATCTCTGCAAGTGTTAACTCAATCATTTGCTCAAAATCCCCATATTTTTGTTGGTAGAAGAACAATATAAAAAAACTTTTGAATTTTTTGTCATAAGCGCATCACAAACGATCAAACAAGTTCACAATAGGACAAATGGCGTGTTTGTCTGCAATTAGTCACGTTATTCTGTTCAAAGTGCCAGGATCATGTTTTAAAATTGAGATTTGGAGCACCATAGCAAATCACACTTTTGCAATGATCCGTAGAGACAAACTATTTTTCCATAATCAGTAATTGGGATCCTCTTTTTATCTGATAACTGCGTATTTTATGCCAGAAGCTGACACAATATCCCATTGTCAAAATATAGGTAGTTGTTTATCGGTCTGAGCATACCGCCAGGTCGCGTAAAGGCTAATCCGCGCCAGTCAGCTTTCAAATATTAAAAACAAAAGATTTACAACTAGTACGATGAACATCAAGGTTGGCTGCACTGGTTGGAGCTATCAGGGATGGTCGGGAACATTTTATCCAAAAAACCTGAAGAGTTCTGATTGGTTGAAATATTATTCGCAGCTTTTTGACATCACCGAGATAAACTCCACGTTCTATAGAATTCCTGCTCAAGAAATCGTAAGGAGATGGAATGCAGATACTCCAAGGCATTTTAGATTTACGGCAAAGTTTCCATCCATGATTACACATGAAAAGAGGCTGAAAGGTGTGAATTCAGATGTATTTTCATTTCTGGCATCGCTTTCTCCAATTTATGAAAAGATCACTGCCCTGATCATACAGCTTCCCCCATCATTGTCATTTGAGGAAGCAAAGCCAAGATTGGAAGAGCTCTTCGACATGCTACCTGACGACTTTATGTATCCAATAGAAGGAAGGCACGAATCGTGGTTCTACGATGACGCAATCGCATATCTCAAGCAAAAAAAACATTGCCTAGTATGGAATGAAGTTGCAGGGGTAAGCAACCCGATGCCGATTACTTCAGACCATCTTTATGTCAGACTGATCGGAGACCGCTCCATCAAAGATTCGGAGTTTGGAAAAGTCACAATGAACAAGGAGAATCGCATTAAAGAATGGGCAAAAAGACTCCAAGAAATCAAAGACGTTCCGCTTGCAATGGTAATGGCCAACAACCACTTTGAAGGGTTTGGTCCTGCCACTGCAAATTCCTTGAGAATGAATCTAGGGATGAGGGAGTTGGTTTGGGAAGAAAAGAAACAGAAAACGTTAGGGAATTTTTAAATGACATTCTTATTTTATAAAAACCTGATAAAATTATCGCTCAATAATTACATGCTCGGATACAAAATCTGTTTTTATTAGTAGGAAACAATTTTTTTATTTGTAAAAATCCAATCCAAGTATACAAAGTAACTAAAAGGGCGTGACAGAAAATAAGATGTTCTCACAATAGAAATCATACATCTTCTAGAATTTCAAGAAGGTGTACAATTAAGCTCATGAAACATTTAATCCATAATTGACTCCGTAAACCAATAGCAGTTTATTTTAATACTTTCATATTTTTTTATTTACATGACACTAACTTTTTCATACAGACAAGAAGAGTACGATGAAAAAAAAGAATTATTTCGAAGGTATCTAAAGTGGAGTAATAAAGAGAAAACATGGAATTATGAAGACTGCTCAGTAGATGTTGTCGGCATGGACAAGGCCAGAGCACAAATTATAGTAAGAAGAAAGAACTCAGGTAATTCAGAATTCAGGGGGATCGACTACGAAGTAAACCTAATGATGGGTTTTGTAATAACAGATGTCAAAAATATGCCTACACAACTAGAATTTGTTGTAGAACAAAATGATGACAAACAATATGGCGAATACAAAAACATGGAACATAAAGAATCTGAAAAAATGCACCGGGATCTTAAAGATGTGCGGATTACTGGAAGTGCTAATGAGATATCTACAATTTTAAAAAAGATTGAGGACAGTGCAGGAATTCCTCCAGAAAACACGCACATATTCACATGTGACACACATACAAAGTCAGAATTTATGCCTGTGGTATATCAACCAAAAATCGACGCATGGAATAATTTTTTACGTGAAATCAATGTAAACGAAGATTCTGGAAAATATGAAGTGACACTAGTGTTTGAAGATGAGAAATTAAGAAAGCATGTCATTTTTAATTTCATGTATAAAATATTGCGATTTGGAATGTACAGAAGAACAAAAGACATAGAACGATTTTACGTAGATGCAAAGTCAGAAAATTTTACGTTTCCCGGGATATACAGCGGAAATGATACATTGTTTGATGATTCTACACATAATGACAAAAAAGAAGACGGGCCAGCAGTAGACAGAAAAGTGAGGTATCATTATCAAGACAACAATCACCCGATAATATTTGTAAATACATCAAACCATGCCCTTGCACCACATGATAACAATCATGATTTTTGGAAATGGGAATACATTCCTTGGAAAGAAAATACCCCGATAAAGACTGAAAAACGTACCAAGGAACAAACAGAAGCAGCGTACAAGAAGTTTTGAAATAAACGAAACGAAACTACCTTGCTTTAATGAAAACACATTCTAAATTACAATCACATTTTACGTAAAATATATCCCAATCCAATTCTAGAACCTTTGCTAGGATCATTTTCCACATTAAGAAAACTGACGCCAACCTCTATTGGCAATCTAGGTATTCTCAGATTGAATAATTTTAAAACGGTACTCAAAACTTTGTTAGTATCCCCAGCATTGATGAGATTATACAAGTCAGCAATAACATCCGAATTATTCACTGCAAGAGACCAGTCAGAAACCCACTTGCCAACGACAAGGTCAGGTCGTATCATTCGAAGTTCATCATGAAATTGCGTGAAGTTATCAAAACGGAATATGTCATCTCGTGGAGATACATCTGAAAAGCCACGCAGAAGATTTCCAAAGTTATACTGCATGTCATATTCCCCTCCCCCATCATAGCTAAAATCAAAGATCTGGCTTCGCGGAGTTACAAATGAGTCAGAAACCAACATTCCTTCCTACTTGCCAATCATTTCTTGTTTTGTTGGAGTTTTAGAATAAACGTCACTGTAAAACAATGCATTAAGATCATCCTCGCCCATGAATTCCATGCCGTATTCTTTTGACATGCTAAAATCAAATAATAGTCGACCACGACCAAATTCTCCAAGATATGCCTTGCCAATAATATGATCCTTATCGACTATCTTTAGAATATCATATGCTTGATTGTATGGCAGATCCTCATATTCTAAATGTATAATATTTCCATGTCCGGGCAATTTTTTCTCAACTGCAGAACTTTTTGCAAAAGCGGGTACTTCGAAGGGTTTGGTCACACCCTTGAAATGCCCATCAGTTTTTCTGAACTTTTTATAAAATCCACCAAACGTCCTCATACTGGTAGTCATCAAGTCAGTATCCCTTCCAAAAAAACCCTTCCAAAACAAATTGTTACGTATTGTCAATGTATTTTTGTCAAACTCCCAATTGAGACCAGGAATGATCTTTGTTTCTTTTGAATTTTCTAATTCGTCGACTAACTCAGATTTGTGTGAGGTTACTGCAAACATCTCTCCCAAAGATTTCATAGAACAGTATTGTGGTTGTTCGATACTGCATGTTTTTCCAATGGACATCACAATTTCTTTGTCTTGCCAATTCGCAATAATTTTATCTGCAACTATAGTTCCAAGTGCCATCACTGTAAGCTGGGGATTCACTCCAAGTGCAGTTGGAAATACACTTGCATCACACACATAGAGATTGTCAAATCCATGTACCTTGCAGTTGGAATCCACAACACTGTTTGTAGAGTCGACCCCCATTCTGTTTCCATCTTGAGGATGTGCAGAACCTAGTCGTAAACCATCAGGTCTTTCAAGTACCGCCTGTTCTAATTTTAATAGGTCATCTTCACTTCGAATTTTTGGCATATCCACATGTGGAGATATTACATAATCTGCACCTATTCCAAACCATAATTTTGCAAGAATAGACATCCCACGTGCCATATCTTTTAGTGTATTACTACTAATTTTGTAATCCACTTTTGGATTATCTCCAAATGTTTTTGACACTTTTCCGACGGATTCATCACGAATCATAATTCCAGCAAGTGAAAGTTTGTTATACTCTCTCATCATTAAGAGATGCTCTGTTGCAAACGATGGAATGGCAACTGCCATCTGAAAGATTGGTAGGAATATGCTTTCAATTAAAAATCCTCCCCTCTGTACTCCGTTGGTCACACCATATTCATGACATGTATATGACATTGGTATTCCCCTATGTCCATAAATCTCGTCGTTGAAATGGCCCATCACCAGAGCTGCCGGATGAAAGGCTAACCCATTTCCAATGTTTTCATTAGGTATTTCAGATCTTTGTAAAATGTTAGATGATGCAATAGAATCTGCACTGACTACTATTGTATTTGCATTTATTCTAATTCTATGTTTCTCGTTTCCAGTTACATCGACAAATGAACCTTCAACAGCTTTTGCGACAGTTCCATCATATACTATTTTTTCTACTCTACAGTTACAATAGGCGGTAAAATTATCAGTTTGATTAATTGCATCATGAATGTATGTTACCAGCATGCTCTGTTTTGTGTCGTAGTGACATTCCAAGTGACAGAAACCACATTTGACACAAGACTCAAGTGTAGGATCAGTCCATGAAGGACCACAATTACGTTCATTTGGTCTATGTTCTAGGATAGATTTTCCATCAATCTTTACAGTTTCACATGCCTTTCGAAGTCTTTTAGCATTCTCATTTAGTTCTTCTTCAGTTACTTTGGATACATGTATTCTGGCAGACACCTCATCGTTTGCTTTTTTCCATTCTTCTCTTGAAATTGAAACGCCATCTGCATTCCATTGATCAACTACAATATCAGGAATCCTGAAACAAACAGCATCATTAATTACAGTAGAACCGCCAAGGCATGAGCCTTGGGCAACTGCCATTTTTAGGTTTGAGGTAAAGTTGGCACCGTTATTTTTCCACAACAGTGTAATCATATCATCTTCTCTTTGATTCATAGATTCGCCATCATAATATCCGCCACGTTCAAGCAAAACAACGGACTTTCCAGCAGCAACCATTTTTTGAGCAACCACTGCACCGGCAGCTCCAGAACCAATTACACAAACATCAACATTTCTTACAATATCATCATCCACAATACTGTACGGCTCTGCCCTTTTTTCAAAAGGTTCTATTCCATAGATTGTGTTGCTCACCGTTCCCAATCCAGTTTATGATCATGTGATTCTTTTCGCGGATATTTTGGTACTTGCGGTCCATCATAACCAACACTTCTTGATATTGTCTCGTTATTGTAAAGAAGCCATGCATTTAGAGACTGTAAAAGAAGAGTAGTTGTGTTTGTAATGTCTTCAACACCAATATCTATGCTATCACCAATTCTGCCAAATGCAGAAATGCGCCTAGCGTTGTTTGAGGAATATGGATCGTGATTTATTTCTACATCAGATTTTGTTAAAAGATTTGTAAATGAAAGATTTTGTGTATCTGAAGCGTTTGATGGATTTTTTTTTTTCACTGACATAGACTATTTTGCCAGTCTTGTTTCAAACTATAATGAATAGTTCTGGTCGAAATTCTAATTCACCTTTATTGAAGAAAGAATCATCAAAGGATATCTCAAAATTTCCATTGTCAGTCCAAGATGATCCTAGGAGATCATCAACCTTGTCTTCAAACCATTTTTGATCATCATCAACTAATTCAACATAAAATTTCTCTTGAGTGTTATCAACACTTCCTTTGACGGTATAAAGTGTCACGAGGATAATACAGTATAAAGCTATTAAAGCGTGATCATCATTTTATGTTAGAAATATTCATCAATCAGAAAAGTCAGATATTAAAAAAACTAAATCATACAAAGAACTAAGATGTAATCCCCATGGCTTCACCAAAGTAATATCCAGACAGAATTGTTCCAGCAGACCAAACACAGGAACCTGCAAACGTATACGCTAAAAATTTTGGAATTCTCATTTTGAGCAATCCCGCAGGAACCGAAATCATTTCCCGCATTACGGGAATCATTCTTCCAAGAAATACCGCCTTGTCCCCATATTTCTCAAACCAGATCTCGACTCGCTCCAATTTTTTTTCTGATATCTTGACATACTTCAGATAGCGAAGCAGTACCACCCTTCCAAGCTTTAGTGCGACTAGATAGAGTGCCGAAGTTCCAATAGTTGCACCTATCGCACCAAGGATGATCATCGGAACTACTCCAATCAGAGGAATTCCCTGCTGGGATGCCAGGAATCCCGCAGTTGGGAATACGGCCAGAGTGGGAATGGGCGGAATTATGGTCTCAAGCAAGGCTGCCAAGAATATTCCTTCATAAAGATGGTTTCCTAGAAAATCCGCAAGCAGCACAAGAAGAGAATCAAAGGGTTCCATTTGCTTCTGGCAATGAAATCTTACTAAACTACTTTACGAGTTGGAACAAGTCATGCAAGTCATATGCGCAATGCCAAAGAAATCAGGGTTTGAGAAAGACCTTCAGCGTATCTGGTTTTTTTGCATGCTCTATTGCCTCTGAAAAATTCTCCAATGCAAAAACGGAATCAACCATGAAATCAACGGAAACAATTCCAGTTGCCAACGCATCTATTGCGGGCTTGAACAGACCACATCTGGATCCTACCAATGTTATTTCATTTATTATCACAGGTGTCAGGTCAAGGTTTTCCTTTGATGCGACGGTTGATTTCAAAACCACGGTTCCGCGAGGCTTTATCAGTTTCATTGCATCAGCAAAGCCTGAATTGCTTCCGGTTGCATCAACCACCAAATCAAAAGACTGCTCATCAGAGGAATCTATGCCGACTTTGATTTTTGTTCCGTCGTTAACCAGACTCTGCAGTTTGGCCTTGTGTCTTCCAAAACATGTGATGTTAGAACATTTCAACTTTAACACCTGAATGATTAGCTGCGCCAGTCTTCCATCACCTACAACTGCAACACCCCATTGCGGTTGCAGCGACACCTGTTCTCCAATCTCAAAAGCAGCAGCCAGGGGCTCTACAAATACCGCCTGCTCATCAGAAATCGAATCAGGAATTACGTGAAGATTTTTTTCAGGCAGTGAAAGAAATTCTGCAAAGGCCCCGTTGCGCCTTAAGATTCCCAGGACGGTTCTGCTAGGACAGTGCCTTTCCATCCCCTTTTTGCAGTAATCGCATTTACCGCATCCTGCATTTATCTCGCCTACCACCCTTTTTCCTATCAATTCGGAATTATCAGATTTCTCAACGGTTCCTACAAACTCATGGCCCAGAATTCCGTCATACTCCATGTAGCCTTGAATTATTTCCAAATCGGTTCCGCAGATTCCCGCCAGGCTTACCCGAACCAATGTCTCACCAGGATTCGGTTCAAGATAATTTTCATCAAGAATCATTTTTTTCCCATCAAAGTAAACGGCCTTCATGACTCGATGAACACCAGCATCCAATTTTAAAATAGTGAAACTTTCAAAGATCAAAAGATTGGTTTTAAATAATTTCGTGTGAACAGAAAGTCATGCCAAGAATTTCTCACTTTGACATTCCAGCAGACGATCCAAAAAGGGCGCAGAGATTCTACAAGGAAGTGTTTGACTGGAAGTTTGAGAAATGGGACGGTCCCACGGACTATTGGATGGCAAAGACAGGGACAGATGAACCCGGAATCGATGGCGGAATGTCAAAAAGAATGCCGGGACAGATGGGTATGACAAACACGATAAGCGTTACATCAACAGAAGAGTTTTCAAAGAAAGTCATGGAAAATGGAGGACAGATAATCATTCCAAAAATGGCCATTCCAAAAGTCGGATGGTTTGCACAATGCATGGATACGGAGGGAAACATGTTTGGAATCATAGAAACAGATGAGAAAGCAGCATAGAATGCGCACCACCTGAATTAATAGTTGTTATTGTTTTGTACTGATTAACGCTTTTCATGATAGACATTACGTGAGAATCAGCTATAAACATTACTATTTTTTTCTAACACTTTACCAGTAGCCAAAATGTCGCCATTAATAGCGTTCATGTCAAAATAAGGCACAGTATCATCTAAAAAGATTGTGCAAGTTTTTAAAAAAATACAAAAAAATTAATTTTTATATAATTTTCAAACATCATATTAAAATTCAACAATATCAATATATTAAATCAAGAAAATTTATTTAAAAATTAAACGTCATTATCACATAAAAATAAACAATTAAAAATTTGAGTGTTTCACGTAGAGTTGGTATTATTCAAAAATATTACAATGAATAATAATTTATGAAAATTTGAAACAATACAAATTAGTCCAAGATAGCTTCATACAAAAATAATCTGAGATTATTTAAGACATAATTTCTCATAATACAGAATTTCATGATTCAAATCTTTTTTAAAGTCTATATTTCATTTTTAAACATGGATGAATGGTGGGGAGCTTTCAAAAATCTAATTTCTAGAGAAAAGGCTCATGATTGTAAACAATTAATCAAATATGATGGTAGAAATTTTAAATTTTCAGGTCTTACTTTAGGAGATTTTCAGATGGGGGGAATTAACATTTCCAAAGAAAAATTACAAATTGCATGCCATACAGCTATGTTGTTAGATCAATCACAATACAATTTATGTTTAGAAATTAAAAGAATTCAGAATAAGAAAGAACGAGACAAATACACCAAACAAATCATCGAAGATAGAATAAAAAGCAATAGGATCATGACCACAATTGCCGCTCTTTCTATTAATCCTGACAATAAATATTCACAAGAAACACTTGAGAAACTAATTTCTCAAAATGGAACAAGAGCTTTAGAGATTGAAACTAATAATCCCATAGAGAAAACACAAAATGAGGAAATAGACAATGGAACAATTTTGGAAGAAAACACTCTAAGAGAAAAAATCGATGGTGCAAAGATAGAAGTTATAAATTTTGCCCACACTAAAGTTGACCACAATCCAGAGGCAAATAATAATTCAGAAATAAATGAAAAATGGATAATTCTATCAGCTGTTATTGAGAAATTAGATGAGATGTATAATGATATTCAATTTCGTGAATCTACTTTAGAGAAATTTTGGGAATCATTAGAACCTACAGTGAGATTTCTTCGTAAAAGAGAAAATGAACAAACTATAGGTCCCCACAACAGAAGATCATTGAATAGATTAACAAATAATGCTTCTGAAGAATTGAAGCAATACAATATTGCAATTGAAAATGACGAAAAAAATGAGCAGAAAAAACATAAAAGAGCTACAATGGATGCTTTTGATGGAATCATAGCTTTGTTAATTAAGATAAATGAATACATTAGAAATTAGGACACATTGAAATGATGAGTTTTTCAACAATGAATGAAATTAAATCAATTCTTGATAAATTAGAAACTCAATTTGATGAGAAAATGAGAAATATTACAGGTATTCGAGTTTCCGAGTTTTATCAAACTTCTTTCATTAAAAATCTAGACGAAATATTAAAAATAAATCAAATTCCAAATTCTCTGAAAAAAACAATTAAGCAAATTAAGTCTGATCTAACATCGGACATTGAGCAATTAATCGAGTATGAACAAATAGGTTCAAAAACAGATCATGAACTACTAGCAGATAAAAAAGGCATCAAAGATAGAATGGAAAACCACATTAATGAACTAAGAAAATATATAAAATCAGAACCAGAGTACGCCATTAGAACAATTTCTCAAATTGAAGAATTAAAAATTGAGGATAAAATTGATTGGCTAAAAAATAAACAGTTGAAATTGGTGAAAATTTTAGATAGTCCCAAATATAACAATCGAGATTTAATTGAAAGAAAAGTAAAATTTTGGTTATTTTCTGAAAAACAATTTGAAAAGAATAAAGATCAAGAATGGACGTGGAAGTCATTTTTGAATGGCAAACAACAAGAAATAGTTATTGCAGCCTCAAGCGGGATGGGAAAATCATACCTTGTAAAAAATAAAATAAAATCAACATTAGAGACATATTCTGATAAAAAAGATCATTTTCCAATTTTTCTTCAAGTTAAAAACAAATCAGATGGTATTGAATCATTATTGTTAGAATTATTACAAATTAAAGAAAAAGAAGGCTACACATTACAAAGTTACATCTCAACATATTTTAGTGGAATAACCAAAATTGTTCTTTTTGTAGATGGGATGAATAAATTTTCTCAAGAAAAAATCATTGAAGAAAAATTTAATTTAAAATCAATATTAGAGTCCCCATCATTCAAATTAAAAATAGTATACACAACCACAAGAGAAAATAATCTTGATGGGAGATTAGGAATAGATACTTTTGTAGAACCATGTTTGTATTCTGAAAAAAATGTGTACAATACAATTAAAAATATTCAAGTTTCTCTAAAACAAGATCCACCGAGTGAAAATTCTAAAGAAATTTTTGAAAAATTGAAAAAAATAATGAAAGAAAATATTTTTTGTAATCCATTTTATTGTGAACTCATAGCCAGAAATTACCATGAAAAAATTTTAACAATATTGAAACAAGATGAGTTCAGTAAAATCATTGAAACAATAATTTTATTCTATAATTCACCTAAAACTAATCGTTCTCTTCTTCGCAAAATTGCAGCATTGATGAAAATAGATGAGGATATGGAAGGAACCGAAATGATTAAAGAGTTAGTAGTAATGCATGTTAGATTAGGAGAAAGTACAACCTCCAATATCAAAGAAGATTATGATGACTTTGAAAAGTGGAAGAAAAACCTTTTAAAAAATCATGATTTAAAACCCACCCTAGATGATTGGATTAAACATGTAAAAGTAGAATTTTCCAAAAACAGAAAATTCTCCAAAAAATTTGAAAAAGATTGGAAAGAACAAGTAGACAAAATAAAACACCCCTTACAAATTGAAATAGACCAGTGGAAAAAAGAAATTTTAAAAAATGACATCTTAGTAGAATATTTGTTAGCAGAATATTTTCTGGAAAGTCTAGCATTAGGAAGAATTGAAAGATTGAATTTGGGCATGCCTAGCTTGAGAACCATAAATTTTCTAAAAGGATTGTTAATGATGTTGAACAAAGGCATAAAAGAAGATTATTTTATAACAGTACTCAAAAAAAGATCCGATGAGCCAATAAAATTTTTGATTCTGGAGAAGTTAAACCGAACCCAATTTGAAAGAAAGTCTCTTACAAAAAATTTTATTAAAAATGTTCGTAGATCCATCATTAATGATGACTTGGTATTTATGGATATCAAAACCTCAAAAGACAAATCAGATCCAGTAGAATTAATTGAGCCTGATGTAACTTCATTAGAAGATAAATTCAAACATTATTTCATTCATAGATGGATCTCATTTTTCATTTCCCAAAATTTTCCTCTAATTCATGATGAAGAGAAATGTCCATTTGAACATAAGACTTCTAAATTTACCAAATGGGAATATGCAAAAAAACCAGCATTAGGGCATATGATCAAATATACCAGCGTTTTTGTCAATCCATATTTAAAAAACTTTGAAGAAGTAGATCTTTCAGATATTGACCTGTCTTATTCTGATCTTTCAGAAGCTATAATTAAAAAAACTAATTTCAATGGAGCAAATTTATCTCATGTAGATTTATCATCATCATCAATAGGTGATGAAATAAGTTGTGAATCCCCTATTTGTGTATCTGAATTAGATGATGAATTTGACGAAAATCTCTTAATAGGACCCAAATTCAATGGTGCAGAATTATTCCATACAGACTTTGAAAATGCAATCATACCTAATTCTGATTTCTCAAATTCATTTCTATGGCAATGTGATTTTGTTGGAACAAAAGTTCACAATAGTTTATTCAAAAATGCAAAATTTCAACATTGTAGAATCCATGAAGACACGGACTTACGAGAGATGAGATTCAGCAATTTAGGGATTTTAGCAACTGATTTTAAAAAAGCATTAGGAATTAAAGGGACAGACAAAGAAAATCAAATACAAGAATTACTAGATAATTTTACGAAAGCAGAAGAAGAAGTAGAACAAGTGAAAAAAGTTCTGGAAAAATTACTTGCGGTTAAAGGAATTAGACATATAAGCATTGTAAATAAAGAAACTTTGGAAATTTATCACCAAGTAATTAATCCTAACATGTCAGCACCTTTTTTGACAAGTAAAGATAAAACAATATTGATTCATTATGCTTCATTAAGCTTAGAAGTCCTAAATATCCTAAAACAAGATTTTGGTTCAGATGATCTGAAATCTTTTGTAATTGAATATGTAGAAATTAAAGTAGCAGTATTACAAATAGGCAGTTTAATTGTATTAATTACTACAAAACCTTTGGTTGATCAAACACGTTTCATAAACTGGATTAGAAAAAATGTGAAATATTGTACTGAAAATATAGAATACATTCCACACATAAACAAATTCCCAATTCAAAATAAAAAAGGAGGTTGGTCTGTTGTAAAAAAAGAAAAGTTCTTAGAACAAGAATTAGCAATCAAATCCAATTCAAAATATCTTGAAATTGGTTATTCCGATTTTTCCAATATCTTTAAAGTTTTGAAGAATGATAAGGAAATCTTAAAAGATCTGAATCAAAAAGAACTATTTCATAATATTGTCAAAGATATTTATATTTTTAATAAAGACCATAGTGAAGAAGAAACTGATTTTCAACATACAATTCAGATACCTAAAAAAATGAGTTCAGAGTTATGGAGACGTTGGAATTCAAGAATTAAATTTAAAAAGAAAATAGGACACCCAAAATATGCAATTTCAAGTTATAGTGAAAAGACCCTAATCACCACTTTAATTTCAAAAAATGAAAAATTATTGGTTGTGATTGCAGACAAAGCTGTTGATAAAAATATCAATAAAATAAAACTTTTACTAGAAGCTATTATTTCCATTAGACTGAAAACATAAATCTTTAGATGCATATTATAAATTTGCATACACCATACATCACCAGATCAAGAACGAATAAGATTTCAATTGAAACAATAAGATAACAGAAAATTTTAGCATTATCAATTGTTGAAATTTAACTTTTCAAAAACAAAATGTAATGAAATAGATAATAACAAAAATGTAAAAATTATTAAGTATCCGTGAAACATACAGGATAACAATATATCATGAATTTTCAAGGCTGTAGTTTCAAATACTCAACTATAATGTTACACTTTACCAGCAATCAAAATATCGTTATTAATGACGTTCATGCATAAATGGTGTACCTATTCAGCTAAAAATATTTCTATGTATAGATGCTCCATAATTCTTCTTAGCTTAATATCCAGAAGTAATTCTTTTGTGTTAACGTACTCTTGAGTCGTAATCAAACAAATTTAGTTTGATTTTATGTAGAACACAAACAAATTTTGCATTCAGAAGATAATTTTGAAGTTAGTTTAGGTTTTTTTGTTGGATTAATTGTAAATTCTATCATTTTTTCTTTATTTTTCAGCTTCTTTGATGCTATCTTGAATAGTTCTTCTTTGGTCAAATAATACATCATTCCTCTTGCTCCTATGAAATTACAATTAAGAGAGGCTAATGTTTGACCAAAATTAAGAGCATTTTCAAGTTTTTCTTCTGTAACTTGTTCAAGAAATTTATGACTACGTAACATATGGATCAAGCCTGCAGTAAGCCAATCCCCAGATCCAGCAGCATCAATGAGATTATCTGCAGGAATAGCAGGTAATTTTTTCCAAGTTTTATGCCTAAGAAATTTTTCTTTATACTGTAATCCTTCTTCACCTTTGGTTTGAATTTCTAATGGAATGTCGATTTTTGCTTTTTCTGTATCATTTGCTTGTTCATAACAATGCTTTACAACGTCAGCTATTTTGAGGCATTTAAGAAATGTTTTATCATCTTGTAAAAATTTTGGTGGCTCAAACATAATGATGGTATTTTGTTTTTTCAAGTGCGATGCAATTTCATATGCACTTGGAGTTGCTCTATCAAAGTAAAATACATTTGATTTAGGAATTTTATTTTGTATATGTTTTAAAGATTTCAATAAGAATGTCTTTCTACTAGGAAGCCATTTACCATGTTCACATTTCGTATAGAATCTATGTTTTGGATTTTCTCCACCAAAAATTCTTTCAATTATTCTAGGAGAATCAGTGCCTGATTCTTTTTCAATAAATTTAGTTTTAACTTTCCATTTTTTCATATCTTCTATGATTCTTTTTCCTTCAATATCTTCACCTAATCTTACAATTGGGTATGAATCCCATCCCATGTATGATAATATAGTTAGTATATTACCACATGAACCCCCAGCTAGAAAATTTGGTTGTTTTTCTTTATCAGAAAATATTATATCTAATGCAACTAATCCTGTACCTATACATATTGGATTTTCCTCCATGAGACTCTTATTCATTATAACATTCACCTGTTAACCATAATGTACAGGGTATAGATTTATCTTTAATTTTATCAATTTCTTTTATATTATCAATATCATATGTTTGATTTTCTACATGAGCAATTCCTACATTTGAACCTTCATTTCTTAATTCATATGCTGCCAATAAACAACCAACTGATAATAATTTACTAGATAACGCAGATAGAACAACATGACACCCACCTAATGCTCTAAAAGAATCATATGAAAAATGAGCAGTCTCATAAATTTTTCTACATGTTTCAAATGGATTTTGTTCGCTTGAAAAGATAAAATTTCTAGGATTAATATCTAATGTATCAAATAAAAATTCACGATAATTTAGTAATAGATTTTTTGATCTATATGGATCAACTGAAGGCATTGGAAATATGGGAGAAGTTTCTTTAGGTGAAATTTCTGCATTTATTTTTTCTAATTGTGTTTTTTGCCGTTCACCTAATAAAGGAATCCAAATTTTTGGCAAATTTTTAATGGATTCTAATTGTAAGACTGCTCCAAATTTATGCATGAACGTTACTTTTTCACTACTATCAATTTCTTTAATCATTCCATCAAATTCAGCATTTTCAGAAACAACTATATGAAAATTAATTTTTTTACCATTACTTTGTTGGATTTCTTTATGATTAATCCAATCAAGAATTTTACGTGTTATTGGAAAATATACTCCATTTGGCATTGCGCTAATATCAATTACAATATCAGTATAATTTTCTAAATCTGATTTAGATATGCTCTTGACTGCATCTACTGACATAGCATACTCTTGTCCTGACATCATACGTACTGTCTTTGTATTCCATTTCTCCTTAGGAATCATAGATTCAAGTTCTTTTTTATTCCGATTTAACAATTCTCTCATATACGATTTATGAGATAAACTAGTGTCGTATTGCATCACCTGAAAATTTATTGTAGAATTTGTATTATTTTTCTGAATAATTTTAAGACAATTCAGAGCTCTAGGATCAAAACCTAAACCTAAAATGAAAAGAATTTTTTTGTCATCTTGACTTAAATATTTCTTCCAAAATTGATCAAAATCAGATCCTTTTTTCATAAAATAAGTAGGAAAGTATTTTGTACTCATTTCATTCACCATCCAATTGAATTTGTTGATTCAAATCTATCTGTTCTTTTCTTTTTGATTTGTAAGTTCCTTCTATGAACGATGATAAAACTTCTAATGATAATTCACGCCATCCACCGTAAGGTAATGGTAATTGATATCTAAAACACAACAAACGATTTAGATACATCACTAAATGCACAGTTCCTTTTGTTCCTTGTTTACTGCTTGGTAATGGTTCTAATAGATTATGAGCAAAACAAATTGATAATACATCTGCTAGTTTTTTATATCTAGAATTATTTTCTAAAACATCTAGATCCTGAAGTCTCTTAAGATCATTGGTTGATATTGCAATTCCAGTTACACTTGCATAAGGAGAATTTGGTAGATTTGTCTCTGTAAAACAGAACTTAGCCATATTGTCAAAAAAATTGATAATATCTTGTGAATTTTGAATTGATTGAACAATTTCATTCCAACGACGTAACATAGCTTTTTTTAGAATGTATTCTTGACGTTTGGGAGTAATGTGAGGAATTTCATCAAAACTTCTTGCAGATATCATTTCATCATAAAGATCACTTGATAGATCAAGAAATTGCTGTACATTTGACGAGGCAAGTTTCACTAATTTTTGAAAACCAAAATAGTATGGAATTTTATACTTTGTTCTTACATAATATTCTGCTACATCTTTTTCTTTAGTTGAAAATTTTTCATTAAAATCATCTTCAGTTAATATTTCATCAAATAGTAATTGTTGTTTTTTTCTAACATCTCTTTCAATTAGTATCTCTAATAATCTCCAATCCTCTACTGTTTTAGAAAGTAAACCTTCTGGATTTTCACATTTATCAAACCAATCACAATATTTTCGTTCCTTGCCATATTTTTTTATTAATTTATCAGATTCTACATCAATGGCATGCTTCAAATGTTCATCCCAATATGCATCTAAATTATTTGATAGTGATCTATTGAATGATGAAATATTATATCTATGATGCCAGGAAGCACGTTTGTCAGAAATTTCTGTAAGCAAAAACTCAAATTTTTTAGGATTTTCTCTCCAAAACTTTTCAAGATTTTTTGGTTCTCCATATTCTCTACCTAATGTTCCAATTGGAGATAGCAATTCTTCTTGTCTCAGTGCTTCTAAACGCTCAGCTAACCATATTCCTATTGGAATTCTCAGATTTACTAGAGTATCAGAAAGATTTTTTCTTTGTTCTGAAGTTAATTTATCAACATCATCAAGCATCAATAATGTTTTTTCTGCTACAGGTTTATTATTGAAAAATATATTTTTAGATCGTATTACATGTAAAGAAGAAAAAGTTTCATAACCACTGAGATTTTTATTGTCGTCTGAATCTTCTTCAATTATGTTTGAGATTTTTTGTTCAATTGATGATGCCCAATCGTATAATTCTTTTCCACTACATGGTATTGGGATTGTCGATGGAATGTTTGGTTCACCAGGATGTTTAATATCAATTTGATTTAAATCCGTAGGAAACTCTAATTTTTTTAATTCACAAACACTACGTAAAGTTGCAATAATAATTCTACTTGTCAATAACGAAAAAAATAAACGATTTTGTTTTGATACTTCAAAGTCTAATTGATTCAAAATTGAATAATTACCAAATAATGATAATGTAACTCCCAATACTTTAACACCATCATCTTCTGAAAAAACATCCAACTCTTTTAATTTATTATATAATGGAATTATTTCATCATCACTTTTTCTAGATTCATAAATTTCATTAAGTGATTTAGGAGAAAAAATTCTTAAAATAGATGTTTTTCCTCCACCTCTAGCACTACGTATAATTTGTATTCGAGTCCACATGTCTTCAGCTTCGAATATTTCTAAAGCACCTAGCCCAAATAATGAAAGAAATTCTCCCTCATCTTCAAGATATTCTGTTGTTCTAACACGAAATGGATTCCTAGAGACCATTATTGATGCCTACTTACTCTAGGAAATAATCCTCTGAATTTAGTTCTATCATCATCTCTATACAGAATTGGAAGTGAATTATTTGGAGTATTGTGATATAAAATTAATGGAAGAGCACCTTGTCCAAATCCTAAATATGGTTTATCAATTCCACCTTGTGCAATATGTTGATCCATGAGATTTTCCCAACCAAATTTCTCTTCTTTTACTAATTCAAAGAATTCAGGCTCATTTTCTTCATCAAATTTTATTGATTCTGGTAAAACGTGTATGGGAATCACTGTAAATGATATTGAAGAAAATTTTTCATTTGCAATATTTTGAATTGTGTTAGCTGCATGTTCAGTAACAACATATAGAATCAAAAACAGACGTAGATCTTCATAATTTACTAATTGAGAAATAGGATCCTTAGGATTTGTTATTGAATCATAAAAACCGCCAATTTTACCTGCAACATTGTTAGATTCACCATTATCTTCTCTTAGATAACTTGTACCACTAGCAGAGAAATCATCAATCAAAAATATATTTCGAAAATAAGGTTTTGGTTTTTTTTCAGAAAATGATTCTAATCGCTGTTCTAATTTCTTTTTAATTTTTTTTGCTCTCGGTTGATTAATTTCATGTGTTCTAGATACTTGTTCATGATCAATCATTTTATTACTTCTTCTAAAATGATCAATATGAGAACCATCACTTAAACCTGTGAATAGACACTGATTATGTAATATTTTAAATTCATCAGAATCATATATTTTTTTTACTTCCCATGACAAAAATTTATCTGAATATTCATTTGCAATTTGTTCAATTAGAGTTGGAATTACATAATCTGTGTATGCAATAGAAACTATTTGTTCCATTTGAGTACCAGTTATGAATAATAATCTATTTTTTACAAATCTATATGCTGCTTCACGTTTTTCTTGAGGAAAACGGTCTAACCATAAAGCTAAACTTTCAATAAATCTCATACTTGGTCTAAATTGTTTATAATCATCATATCCTGATTTTGCTAATGCTTGTAAATCAGGATGTTCATTTTTTGTATCTTCAGCTGTTTTCCAACCCATGATTTTATTCAATAAACTAACTGCAGAGTCTTCTCTCATGATTAAATCTCAAATTGATTCATAATATTCTTGATCTTATTCATAATGTCATATAAAATTACTTTCGATCTGAAAACATCCTTTTGAAATTTTAAATTGTTTTAAATATTCCAAAGCTCCTTTTTCTCCTTTTTGATTATTTGTTAGTAGATTCCAACATGATTCACTGTCATCAGAGACCATGTCTACGCTTAATGAATAAGGTGATGCTAATAATTCAAAATCATTTCCAGGTTGTTTTCCTTTATCTCCAATACACAAGATTTTAAATTGTTCTAAATTCTTTTTTTCAATATATTTAATTAAATTTATTTTTGAAACTTCTTTTGATAATAGATCAACTGAATGAGTTGATTCTACAATTTTAATTTTTTTTAGTTTTGATGAATCAACTGTTTTAATTTTTTGAATTAGATCAGATGCATTAAAATCAATATTTTCTAAAGCAATTTGTTTTAATCTAGAAGTAACTTTGTTATCTTTTGAAATAATTTTATGTTTTTCTAATAATTCAAGAATTTCAAGTAGATTTGGATCATTTGTAGTTTCTTTATTCGGTACTGAATCATTCCCTAATTCACCTATATCTGAACAATTATAGTATCCAACAAATATTTTAGACCAATATTTTTCTGGAATAATTTTCTGTAGTGATTCTCTAACCGATTTACCTCTCCCTGTTGCAATACCAATAATTATTTCATTCTCTAACAATTGAATTAATTTTTCTTCAATTTCTTTTGAAGGGTGAGTTAATCTATGCTCAGAATCACATAATGTGCCATCATAATCAAATATTATTGCACCAAATTTTTCTTTAGAAATATCTCTTAGAAATTTTTGTAAATGTTCTACTCTTGTTTTTGTTTCTAAGTTATTTATATTGCAATGTCCAAATTTCTTACGTAAAGCAAATTTTTCAAAATCGGTGAAAGAATTTGAATTATTTTTTGGGATTGGTAAATGATATATTTTTCTACCAAAATCTGCAACTCCTGGCCTTCCTGGATCAATATTTCTAATCTCTCCAAAAAATTTTACAACATAGAATATTTGGATCAAAAGTGAAATTGTTGCAATAGGTCCTTCGTAATTTGTAGATAGTGTTATTTTTGGCGTATAGTCTGGAATTAGTTTTAAAGTCTTGTTTGCAAGCTGTTCACAATTTGGATTTACAAGTGCAATTAGACATGTTTTTTCTTTATTTTTATCAAGCCAGTTGTGCCTACCGTGAGCAAAATTACGATAGTCTGCTAGTTGAACATTAACTAGACCTGCTTCTACCAATTTTGATTCTGCATCAGCTGCTGCTGTTTTCCCCCAATTATCATACAGACAAACAATTGTATCCATATCAGCAAAACCATTTAATTTTCTTTCAAGTTCTTCTTCAAATTTTTCTTTTGATTTTCCTAGATATGCTAGTTCATTTAGAGTTGGTATTTTGTATAAGAGAGAATATGCAGAAATGTATGATCTACATAACCAGATTAGAGTAGCAATCAATGAATTTGTTGCAAGAAATCCATCTTTACCAATAGGAATTTTTACTCCATGAATTAACACATTAGGAATATTTACTGCTTTTTTAGTTAATTTGTTAGTTACACTTGAACATACTATACCGATATTTTTTGGATTAATTTTTACAGCTTTATCAAATGCAGATAGTATGTCTCTATTATTTCCACTTGCTGTTACAATTAAAACCGAACAATTACTATCTATATTTTCATATTCTAAAAATTCTAATGGAGTTAAACATTTTGCAACCATTCCAATATGTTGATGTAATAATGAAGCAAATGTTGTAGCAGAAAAGGAACCACCAGAACCTATTACATATAATGGAGTTTTTTCAGATCTTTTTACAAACTCAATTAAATTATCAATAGATATTTCATTTGCCCATTCATACGTCTCTGATATTTTATCTAATTCTTTTGAATATGGTTTTCCCAATTTTTATCTCTTAACTCCCTAATTTTGACTAGAATAAAGATTTAACAACCACTCAAATCACAATCCACAAGTACGCATCATAAACTGTGTATTATTTTTTGATTTTGCATACTTTCGTAAATTTTGTTGTTGTTGTTTATCTTTATTTCTTGAATTTTTTGTCTCAACTTCTACAATTCTTCTTCTATGATCTTTTGTTGCATCAATATCTGGTCTAGAACCATTTAGTGTAGATGGTCTTGAAAATCCTGGAATATCTGCTTTAACCTTCCAGCCATTTGCTTTTAATCCTGCAGCACGTCTTCTGACAGAACTATCATGACATGTTTGCAAACTTTTGGTTCTAGGCATATTCATCATCGATATATGTTATAGGTGGATCATCATAATCGTCTTCAAATTCACGCATTATTCTTGGGTAGAATGTCTGTTTCATGAATTCTCATATCTATAACAATTATTATATACTATCTTAATAGTATACATACTAAGGATACTATTATGACTATAAAAAAATTACGAGTACATATTGCACCTGTAGGTTTCGAAATTGATAGAATTGTTTTACCAGCAATAGAAATGAAAGCCGATAAAATTTGGTTACTTGTTCATAATGATTCAGAAAGTGATAGAGCAAAGTCATATGAAGATACAATCAAAAAAGCATTCAAAAAAGCTAAAATCGAAATAAAAGAAATACGTTCAAACAGAAAAGACATTTTCAAAATACTACAATCTGTTAAACAAATTATTCAAACAGGAAAAGATAATGACATTTACATCAATGTTTCATCAGGATCTAAGATTCAAGCAATAGCATGTACTATGGCATGTATGATGTTTAATGATAAGGATAATCTTACTCCATATTATGCAGAACCAGAAAAATATCCATCATCAAAAGAACAACAACAATCACTAGGACTAAGAAATATAATTGAACTTCCTAAATATCAAATTCAAATTCCTAAAAAAGAATTAATTTCTGCATTAAAAATTATTAAAGATAATAATGGTAGAATCCAAAAAAAGGTTATGGCAAAATTAGCAGAAGAACAAGGTCTTATTACTATTAATGCTAAAGAGAATTTAGAACAAGTTAGATTTACAAGTTTGGATAAAAATATTATTTATCCATTGAAGGAATATTGGAATTTTATTGAAATAGAAAAAGTAGGTAGAACAAGATGGGTTAAACTTAATCAAGAAGGTTCTAATGCAATAGAATTTTTAATCTGATATTTTGTTTATCATTATACATATTTTTTAATTATTTTATGATTTTTCCATTTTCTCAACTGTTACAAGAATTTCTTTGCCTTTCTCTGTTAGAGAATATATCCTCCCAACTTTCTGTTTTGGAGTGAGGCATGAAATCAGGTTTCTCTCTTCAAGCTCGGCTAGTGCCCTGCTAACATTTGCAAGATTAATGCCAAGATCTCTCGCCAAAAAGGTGGGAGTTCGAGGAGTACCTAGTTTCAAGATAACGGATTTTCTAGTTTTACTGGCAATGACAAAACTTACCTCATCCCATGACATTGAGTATGATTGAGATGCAGATTATTTCCACTCTATTATCATTTTACTATCAATTACATATCAAATCTTAAATCAAGGTAAATTTTTGTTGTAATGTTGGATAATCTAATTGATGATGTAAATGAATTAATAAAATTAAGTATTGGAGATCAGGGAAGACTTGAACACATACGAAAAACACTCGAAGATGGTAAAACATTGTATAGTTCAGACAAAGTATACCTTCAACAACAGATAAAAAATCTCTATGGTAATTCTAGTCCAGAAAATACAGAATATTTACCATCTCCAAGTGAATTCGATACTAAGTCCACATCCTATGAAATCAACAAAGAACTGTCTGAAAATCAAACTGGGACTTTATTTTGTAGTAAGTGTGGTAATCGATTATTATCAAATTCTAATTTTTGTTCAAAATGCGGTTCTTCTAATGTTTTTAATAAAGAAAATCATATTGAGAATAAACTTGAAAAATCAAGAAAAAAAGGATGGAGTAAAAAGAAGAAAATAGGAATTGTGATTGGGGTACTCGTTTTAATATTTTTTACATCATTAGGTTTTAGAAATAATGATATATCCTCAAGTGATTCCAATTTAGAACCTATAATTTTTAGCGGTTCTTATGATGACTTGTTAAGAAACGAAGATAAACACAAAAATGAAATTGTAAAATTTTCAGGTTATGTTTTATCTACACAAAAAACTTTTGATGGTTATGACATCAACGTAAGAAATACATACAATTTGGAATTTGGCAGTAAATATTATTTAATTCATAATTATCCCGATAGATTACTTCCAGATGACGGAGTTTCAGGTTATGGTACGTACTATGGTATTTGTGCAGAATCAATAGCAGGTGATCCTTATGCTTGCTTCAAAGATGTAAAATTAACAAATATAGATTTTAACTTACTACCAAATGATCCCTGTGATGATCTTATTGCAAAGCAGTTTGCGTTGTGTTAACATTCTACAAATATTATTTAATAAGTTTATAATAGTTTTTTTCTAGAAAATTTCTAATTTTTTTGAAATTCTATTATAATTCTTTTTTCTAAAATTTACAAATTCTCCATATGTCAATTTGATCCATACATGTAAAATCCATCTCCGTGTAAAATTTTGCTGAGATTTATAATGAATTGGTCTATTGTTATGCCTAACTGTTCTAAATTTTCAGGGAATTTCATTTAATGCGTACATATCCAATCCTAGGCATTAAATCAAACTTATTTTCCTAGCTTTAATTGAAACATAATTCTGCGCATCACGCCTAGATTATAGAATTATTCAATAGCTAAGACACTTTATTGTAATTTACCAGACTGTTTTAGTTCGTTGCAGTTTTTGCATAGTATCAATAAATCTTCCCTAATTTTATCTGAATTTTTAAAATAATATAGCCATTCCTTTCTCTTACTCTTGAAAATTTTGATGAATCTTCCCCCAAATCCATTTTTATGAGCTATTTCAAGTACCCCAAAATCATTTTCTCCACAATTTACGCAATTATGTTGATTTAGTAAATTCATTACCTTCATTCTTTGTTTTATGTCATATTTTTTGCCATATTTTTGATAAGTCATGTTATTGGACTTTCTTTGTTTGGTCATTTTTCTTCGTTGACAATTAAAACATAATACTTCCAAGTCGGATTTTGCTTGTTGTGGATTATTGAGGTAATTTCTATATCTTACAATGTTAAGTAATCCTTTTGTCTTTGAATCTTTTTGATTTATGTATGAAATTATTAATGCTTTGAATTGATCATAATTACAATTATTACAATTAATACCCCCCAATTCTTGCATGAGATTTTCTCTTAATTGAGATAAATACAAAATCAATTTTTAATACCTTGTTTAATCTCCAGTGGCAAGGATTCGTAAAGATCAAGATCACCAATTTTTATAGTTGACAGTTTTTTTGGATATTTTCCATCTTTTAGAGCGACTTTACATTTAGTTTGAATCAAACTTTTTGGATAGTATCTACAATTTAGCCATGAATGTATCTTGTTTACAGCTTCTTCAATTGTCATTCCCTTCATGTTGATTAGATAACGTGTAATGTCAAAGAGTAAACGTTCTCTTCCATCCTCTAGTTTATGCTGAAATAATTTTTCTATCCATTGAAAATTTATTAGATTTATTTTCTTGTTTATTTTAGCTCTTTTTTTCTTTTCTTGAATTATTTTATTTACATATTTTTTGAATGGAAGCCCATATACCTTTACTCGTTTTTTATTCCATCCATATACAACATTTACCTTAGATTTATTCAAAGATTCTTCTCGATCAAGCACTTTTGAATTAAATGATCCTGGAATTCGGATCATGGTGTTTCTCAAACTTGGGTGATTTCCAGAATCACATTTGTAATTTGTCAAGTATCGTTCTACCCATTGTAGAAATAATTTTGCAATTTCTTCACCGTATTTTCCTTCATATTCAAGAAATTCCATGGACTTCATCTCAACTGGTTGCAAGATTGCATAACCGTTTCCAGTGTCTAAAATAGTTGGTAATCCATTGATTATTTTGTGAAATAAACATCTGACTTCATTAAGAGCATCTCTATTATCTAGGTCTACAAAAATTAGATTAGGCATAACCTTTTCCTGCTCAAATCTTCCAAATGCTGATATTCTACAATCAACATATTCAGATTTCTTGAAAAATTCTAAAGCTTCATCTTTAGAGAATACTTCAACCTGTCTATTTTCTGTCATTTTTGTAGATATAGTTCTTGGAAAGTAATGTTCTGGATATTCAAAATGAGATAGTATGAATTTCAAGCCTTCTTTTATGTTCATTCATTCTCTTCCTTTCTATTAACTTGGTTACCTTGGTCAACTTTGTCAATTCTTTGATCACCATGTTCACCTACTTCACCGAGATAGAGAAAATGATCTATTGGTAAACCAATTCCATATTTCTTCAAAAGACTATCTATGACATCCCTTCTAAAACGATAAATCGTTATTTGATGTTGCTTTCCCTTTTCATCTCTAATTTTTTTTATTTCTTTGATAGATTGAAATTTGTATTCAAAGATTTTAGATAAATAATGATGCGTTATTTTATCTAGATATTCTTCAGGATAAAATGTAGTTGAAGTATTATTATTAATTTTTCCGGGAATTTCTTCATTATCTTTTGTGAGATAGTCCCAAAATTCAATGAATTCTAATTCAAGATCTTTATTTATTTTATCACATACTAGTTTGAACAGTTTTGATTCAATACTATTCTTTATTTTATCATGTCTTTGTTCTGTGTAAAAAGAAACTACTTTTTTGAATTCATCATAATATTTTGTGTTATATCCAATAGAAAGAAAATCCTCCCACAATTCTTGATCCCTTCCTTTAAGTTCTGAACTTGTTAATTTGAAATCATTACCTATGTTTTGTAATTTCCATATCAAGATCTTGTTTCTAAGTTGGTGAAGTTGGTGAACTTCCTCATTGGTTGGCCTCTTTATGTTACCTTCGGGCTGTCCTTCTATCATGTTTATTACTGCTAATCGTTCAAGAAATCCTTTGTTTCCTGGAATTTTTTCCCCCGCAAACCATTTTGGACAAAATGTCTTGTAGAAAACCTGCCTTCGTTTCAGACTGTCTGTTCCAATAATTCTGGGTTTTTTAGAACCTTTGGAGTAAGAGTTTTTGTACATATTCATTTTTTCGTTGTTCCTCCAAATATCCTGAGCCTCATCCTCACAAATTGTTCCCGTTCCTTCCTCATCCAAACCTAAAAAGTTGTACACATCTGCATTTGGGATATCTTCTCCATACAGACATCTATAACATAGCCATTTTGCTAGATGCAGAATTGAGCTTTTCCCAGATTCTGTTTCGCCCACAGAATAAGGATAATGCAGAGTATTGATCCATTCCTGACAATACGTAATTAGACAATCTCCCTGAAGAAGTGTTTTAGCCTCATTTTTTGCAACAATAAAATGATCAACCAGTTGTTTTATCTCAAAAAGAATTTGATCATTTGTAATATCACTACAATATAGGGACTGAATTTCTTCATCTGATGTAAATGAATATGGCAGATAACCACATTCTTCAGCATGTACAGGTCTGAATATTTTGTCTTCCAGTTCTATACTTTCTTTGATCGATAATATCCCTGATTCGTCTTTACAGAGAAATCTTGCCTTTGAATCTATTATGACTGATTCAACATAAAACTGAGCAATTTTTCCCTTAGGCTTTGGGATTTCGGGTTTATGTGATTGAGGTATTTTATTTTTAATCTGTGCGCTTTGGTATTCAGATAACTTTCTAGGATCTCCTGATTCCAAATTATCTTGTTTTGATTCTTCTACAAGTGCCATTCTTATTTTCCCTCCGTGATATTCTTATTGTGGTATTCTCCAACTACTCTTGTTTTTACATACAGATCAGTTTTTCTTTCTTCAAAATCCGACATGGTATTAAGAATCTGAATCTTCGAATCTAAATCATCACATTCAGAATAAAGAATTTGTAAATCCTCAATTGCATTATCACATAGAATAATTGAATCATAAAGAGATTTGCAAAAATCTGTTATGGATTCTTTTTCATACCATTGCTTTGATTGTTTTCTAATATCTTTAAGATCTTTTTCAACTGTAGAAATACTAGATCCAATTTCGTGAGCAATTGCTTCATTTGTATACCCACGTATTCTTAGACGGTTAATTCTGCTTCGTCTAAACTTAATCTTGTCCTGTGAAGGTAAATTAGATAGTGAATTATCATAATCAGGTTTCTGTAAATTTATTATGATTTGAAGATCTGTTGCAGTTTGCTGTTTTTTCAAGATTTTTCTACCTCTTCAAATTTACAATTAGGATACTGTTCATGATGAGAGTGACAATATTCTATCTCATCATGGAATTTACAGGATTGAAATTCTCTATCTTCTGTTGGTATGGTGAACTGTAACTTGTGCTTATTACATTGTATTGTGCGCATTTTTATTCCTCAATAGTAAGGAAAGTAGGTAATGAGTAGGGGAAACAGAAAAAGTTTGATGTATACAATCAAGCATAGAGATCCAAAAGGTATAGGGATTTACAATAAAATCAGTCAAGCTGAGAGCCAAAAAATTGAGTATATCGTGCCCATACTTGAATATATTATAAAACACAATGAATTCTTTGTATCTGAATTAAAACGCGATACTGCAGAACTAAATCCAAAAAGCATTGATAAAACAATTGTTCTATTGCGCAAAAAAAACTTGATTGTATTAAAGGAGATACAGCTCAAAAACAAAAAAATTTACAAAATCAAATCAATGCGGGAATTAAAGAAATATCATAGTGATTTGCAAAAATATAGAAATTTTAAGATTTTATCAAGAGCCTTACTGCAAACAAACAAAGTAAAGGCAGTTAATGGACTTGTTAATCTCAATCTCAACCTTAATGAAAAACTTCAGAAAGGATTCAAAAAAAATATTCACATGGAGTCACTGCCTAGAAATTTCTTTGATACGTCACTAGTAATTAAAAATAAAAAAACATTTAAAAAATTATGCATATCTGACATAAAATTTCCAGAACCCATTTCAATCAACAATATGATCTTCCAAGCTGTACCTAAAATCATCCAGGATTATCGTTATGGACGTATTTGTAGGGAATGTTTTAAGAGAGGAGCATTACAATATTTTACATACAAGGATGAAGAATATTTCTGTAATTATGGGCATTCTTCAGATATAGATTTATCTGAAACTATACAATACTCTGAAAATAAAATACTTGACCTGAAAAAAACTAGTAAAAAATTAACAGATAAACAATTTGAATTTCAAAAAAATGAATATCTAAAACCAAAAAAAGATAGACTATTCTAGTTGACAAATTCAGTATTTGGAATATCTTTTTGGTAAAAACCAATAAACATTCTACTAGAAACTCGAATGAACAAGTATATCAAAAATAATAATCCCACTAGAAATGTAGTTCCAAAGGAGACCAAAATGATTGATATGATAAATACCATTATCTCTTTTTTCTCCAAGTAAAACTCATAGAGTTTTTTCAAGAATGACTCCTTTATTTTTCAAAAATTCAATTGTTTTTATGTCCTGTTGTGCTTGAAATTCACGTAATTCCCTTATCTCTTGTCTTAGTTGATCTATGTTTTCATTTTTTTGTTTTAGCTTTTCAATCTCCAATTCATTTTTTGTTTGATCAAATACAACTAAATCAGGTTCAAGTTCTAAATACATCTCTAATTTTTCATCTTCTGTCATTCTGTCGTATTGTATTAGATATCCACCATGACCAGTCATTCTATGTGCATAGTTCTCTCCATGTTTTCTTGCAGACTTTGTAAAAAAATAAGCTCTGAAACTATGTGATGTAATTTTCATGCGTTTATTTGATTGATATTTTTCTGAAAATCCCATTCTTTTTAGTGATCGATGTAATGAGCAATCAATTGAGCGATGATTAGGTTTATGATCTTTTTTAGAAAATACAAAATCATCTTGATCTTTCTTCTCAAGTAATGGTTTCAGAATGTTTTCAGTTTCACATGACAAATATGTAGTTCTCCCAGTTCTAGTTTTAGTGGTTGGAGGAATATTCACCTTAATTCTCTCTTTTGTAAAATCAAGATCTTTTTTCTTGAGACTTAATGCTTCACCTATTCTCATACCTGATGAACCAAGTGCAAGAAATAACGCCTGTACTGGTGGACTTTTAGAAAATCCTTCAACTATTCTTCTATATTCTTCTAGAGATAGAGGGTGTCTTTCCTCTCTTGAAATTTTCTCAAAGGTTAGATATTCTTGGATTTCTTGTTCATGGGTTTTGATTCCCATATGAAATAGATATTTTCGTAGATTGGAAAATTGAGTTCGAATAGTATAGTTACCAATTCCTCTTTCCTTATTCCAGTTAATCCACTCTTGAAGCATATCATATAGTGCGTTTTCATATTCTTCAGGATTTTCTTTTCTGATTTGATGCATCTCATCAATAATATCAGTAGAAGAATTGTCATATTTTTCTTGACAGAATTTCTCAAATGTTTTTACTGCCAACATCTTGTTACGTTTGGTTGATTCTGGTGCAGAAGAAATTTTCTCATCGTAAGATTTTTTATCTCTTTTTTTAATTAAGAAACTAGTCATATCTACACTCCATTACGATTACGTCGAATTTAACCACCAAGAAAATTACGGGTTTTACGGATCTTATTTGGTATTTTACGAAACAAGCTAAATTAATAATCAGAAAGATTGCAAATTCTCAGTTGAGTTACAAGTTTTTAGATCATGCAACTGACGCGATAATCGAAATCACTGCAAAGGATCTCAAGGAAGCGTTTGCAACGGCAGCAGATGCAGAAATCAACCTTACACTTGATCAAGACAAGGTAGAGGAAAGAGAGGAGAAAGAGTTTTCAGCGCAAGGCAAAGACCTGCGCTATCTTCTGTTTAGCTGGCTGGAGGAAATCCCGTTTGTGTTGATTACGGAAGGATTTGCGATAAAGAGACTGGAGTTTGACATAGAGGAAAGCCAAGGCTACAAGATCAGTGCAAAGGCGTTTGGAGAGACATTGGACGTCAAAAAACACAATTTCAAGGTGGAAATCAAGGCCCCTACATTTTACGACATGGCGATAAGAAATGATGATGACGGAGTCTACATGAGATTCCTACTTGATCTGTAGAGTTTGTGAATATTTCTTTGCAATTTCCTAGAAGAAATTATACGCGTTTTTTAAAAGGGTGTCATTTGATGATTCAGCATGTTAGCTAAACTAGCTTTATTGATAGTCATTGGAATTTCACTTGTATTTGTAACACCTGCTCATGCGGATGTTAAATCATTATCACTTGGAAAATCATTTTACATGGATGAGGAAAAGATCGTGTTTGTAGGAACCGAAGAGGATGGAAATCAACAAGTTTCAGTGGCCATCAAAAAAAATGGCAAGACAATTGAATTGCTTGGAGATCCTAAATCAGAAACAGATGGAACATTTTCCACATTCCCAAAAGTAGTGGAAAGTATTTTCAATTCAAAGGGAATCTATGAGGCAATTGCATTTACATCATCTCAAAAAATTGAAGATGGCACAGTAATAGAGTTGGAATATGACGGCAAAAGAATTGGCAAAGTTACTGAAACTGTCTTATCACTAAAATCAATTGGTGAATATACAATAGATGTAGAAAAAGCAGTCACCTTTAGAGCTGTCGTTACCGATAGTTCTATTGAGGACGTGGTTTTTAGTTTAGACAATGAACCCTCAGGTGCTACAATAGATTCAGAATCAGGACTATTTGTTTGGAAACCATCAAAGTCTCAAGGAAATGTCCAAGATGTTCATTACAGTTTTGATGTCATTGCAACAAATGAATTTCAAGAAGATAAAGAAGAAGTGACAATTACAGTTAACAAAGCATATGTTGAGCCGGTAAAGACGTCACAACCAATTACAACCACAACCACTACAGAGCCAGAGGATCTGGGAGTAGCATCATTCGTGGATGACTCAAAGGATCCGCAGAGCTACGTAGACAGGTACAACAACGAGGAGACATACAAGGAGTGGTTTGACGAGAACTTTGCGGAATACGACTCGATATACCAGGCAGTCGGACTTGAGAATCCGCTGCTGATCCCAGCATCGTTTGTAAACGAGTCAAAGGATCCGCAGAGCTACGTAGACAGGTACAACAACGAGGAGACATACAAGGAGTGGTTTGACGAGAACTTTGCGGAATACGACTCGATATACCAGGCAGTCGGACTTGAGAAGCCCAAGACATTAGCATCGTTCGTTGATCCAAATCTGGATCCTCAGTATTACGTCGACAGGTACAACAACGAGGCGACATACAAGGAGTGGTTTGACGAAACGTATTCTGACATTACAATTTACGAAGCTGTAGGACTAGAAGAGGAAGAAATAGTTGAATTAGAGTTTGGAGAATGTGGAAAGGGAACAGATCTTGTAGACGGAATGTGTGTAATTGTCGATAATGCAAACGGAGGAGGATGTCTAATTGCAACTGCAACGTATGGTTCAGAGATGGCACCACAAGTGCAATTACTCAGAGAGATTCGTGACAATCAACTGATGAGTACTGCCTCGGGTTCATCATTTATGACAGGATTTAACGAATTGTATTACTCGTTCTCACCAACGATTGCAGACATGGAAAGGGATAACCCAATATTCAAAGAGGCTGTAAAGGTTGGAATAACCCCATTGCTGTCATCACTGTCAATTATGTCACATGCAGAATCGGAATCGGAGATTCTAGGATACGGAATCGGAGTTATCCTGCTGAATCTTGGAATGTACGTCGCTGTACCGGCAATGCTGATTTACAAAGCCAGAAAACTTGTTCGAGTCTAAATTTTGGATAAATTGGACTGTAACCAGATTCCAATAGTGAGAGGGATTGATCGAAAGATGCGTATAATTTGATCCAATTTCTTAATAACCAAAAATTTTACTTTTTAAAAGTAGTATGACCAGAAAGTCTCAATTTTGTGTTTTATTTGGAACAATTCTATTGAGTGTATTTGCCTTTTCTCAATTTTCATATGCTGATTTATCATTCTCAGACGAATTTGGCTCCCAGGGAGCAGATGATGACGAGTTCAAAAAGCCATCAGACCTTGCAATAAGCAAGGATGGCACGAACCTCTACGTGGTGGACAGCGACAATGACAGAATAAAGATATTTGAGCTTACGGGAGGAGACAACTGTCCAAGCGGTACGCAGGAAGTCGTAAACGACGAGGTGTGCTTTGATGATGACTTTGGCTCATCAGGCAACGACGACGGTGAATTTGACGCCCCAACCAATTTGACAATAGACATGGGCAACGGGGACATCTACGTGATTGATTCAGACAACAACCGCGTGCAAAGATTCCAAGCAGACGGCGACTTTGACAACAAAGAGTTCGGCTCATCAGACAGTGACGATGACGAGTATCTGGGAAACCCAAGCGCGATTGCGATACACCAATCAACTGACTACATCTACGTGGCAGATTCCACAACGGATTCCATTTCCGTATTTGATGACAATGGAAATTTCAAATTTAACTTTGAGGATGATGGAGACGACAACGACTTCAAGAATCCGGCAGGAATGATAATTGATGACGACAATGACATCCTGTACGTAGCTGACACCGACAACAACAGGATTCGAATGTATGAGCTTACAGACGACAGCAACTGTCCAAGCGGAACAGAGGAAGTCGTAAACGACGAGGTGTGCTTTGTAGATGAGTTCGGCTCGCAAGGCAACGACGACGGTGAGTTTGATGAGCCATCAGGTCTTGCGTTTGACGAGAACGAGAACCTGCTGTACGTAGCTGACACCGAAAACAACAGAGTACAGGTATTCGAGATAGTTTCTGGCAACACGTGTCCAAGCGATACAGACGAGATCATCAACGGCGTATGCTTTGTAGAGGAGTTTGGATCATCGGGTGCAAACGACGGAATGTTCAACTCTCCAACGGGTCTTGCGTTTGATGAGGACAACGAGCTGCTGTACGTAGCTGACAGGGACAATGACAGGGTGCAGATAATTTCAACTACAGGCAATTCAGATACCATTTCATTCTCAGACGAATTTGGCTCCCAGGGAGCAGATGATGACGAGTTCAAAAAGCCATCAGACCTTGCAATAAGCAAGGATGGCACGAACCTCTACGTGGTGGACAGCGACAATGACAGAATAAAGATATTTGAGCTTACGGGAGGAGACAACTGTCCAAGCGGTACGCAGGAAGTCGTAAACGACGAGGTGTGCTTTGATGATGACTTTGGCTCATCAGGCAACGACGACGGTGAATTTGACGCCCCAACCAATTTGACAATAGACATGGGCAACGGGGACATCTACGTGATTGATTCAGACAACAACCGCGTGCAAAGATTCCAAGCAGACGGCGACTTTGACAACAAAGAGTTCGGCTCATCAGACAGTGACGATGACGAGTATCTGGGAAACCCAAGCGCGATTGCGATACACCAATCAACTGACTACATCTACGTGGCAGATTCCACAACGGATTCCATTTCCGTATTTGATGACAATGGAAATTTCAAATTTAACTTTGAGGATGATGGAGACGACAACGACTTCAAGAATCCGGCAGGAATGATAATTGATGACGACAATGACATCCTGTACGTAGCTGACACCGACAACAACAGGATTCGAATGTATGAGCTTACAGACGACAGCAACTGTCCAAGCGGAACAGAGGAAGTCGTAAACGACGAGGTGTGCTTTGTAGATGAGTTCGGCTCGCAAGGCAACGACGACGGTGAGTTTGATGAGCCATCAGGTCTTGCGTTTGACGAGAACGAGAACCTGCTGTACGTAGCTGACACCGAAAACAACAGAGTACAGGTATTCGAGATAGTTTCTGGCAACACGTGTCCAAGCGATACAGACGAGATCATCAACGGCGTATGCTTTGTAGAGGAGTTTGGATCATCGGGTGCAAACGACGGAATGTTCAACTCTCCAACGGGTCTTGCGTTTGATGAGGACAACGAGCTGCTGTACGTAGCTGACAGGGACAATGACAGGGTGCAGATATTATCATTACCTACGGATGGAAGTAGCAATAACAGTAGCAGTTCATCTGATGATGTTCCAATTTCTCCAAAGGGTATTTCTGCATCTGCAGCATCCACATCTTCAATCATAGTGACATGGGATGGACCAAATTCTGATGACAATGATCCCAAAATTACAGGTTACAAGATAGAGTCAAGGGTAGGAAACGACTCATATGAAACGATTGTAGCAGACACAAAGAGTACCGTCACGTCTTATCTTCATACGGGATTGGATGAGGGTGAATCATACAGATACAAGATATACGCAATCAACTCCGAAGGTACAAGCAGTGCGTCATCCACAGTATTGGCAAAACCAGGCAGCACAAACGCCCCTGCAGGACTTACTGCAATACCAATCTCAAAGAGCCAAGTCCAACTATCATGGTTTGCCCCATCTGAGACTTTCAACCAATCAATCACAGGATATCTGATTGAACGCGAGAACATTCCAGGAATTCTTTACGAGGAAGTCGGGAATGTCAACGGCGGAACCACAAAGTATGTCGTAAGCGGATTGGCAACTGGAAAGACATACAGCTTTGTCGTATCTGCAGACTTGGCATTGGGCAGCACACCTAGATCAAATGCGGCTTCAGCTACTCCCGAACTGGATTCCAAAGCACCAAGTACGTCATCATCATCAAGTGCCATTACTGCACCAACATCACCAAGAAGTCTAAAGGCCGTTGAAACATCTTCACAAGTCCAGCTTTCCTGGACTGAACCATCATCTGATGGTAATTCAAAGATTACAGGCTACAAGATAGAAGTAAAGAAAGATTCCGAATCATCATATTCAACATTGAAGTCAAGCACATCTGCCAAATCATATACCGATTCAGATGTAAAGGTGGGTTCAACGTACACCTACAGAGTATATGCGATAAATTCCGTAGGTACAAGCAGTTCATCCCAGGTTACAGCATCACCTCAGGATTCAACATTGCAGCTAAGTCCTTTGGGCAAATTCACCATAGATGAAAATAAGACATTTGTATTTACCGCAAAACTTACTGACAGCTCGGTAAAGAACGCGGCATTCAGCCTAGAAAAAAGTCCCCCTACAGGAGCTAAGATTAATTCTAGTAACGGACTGTTCACATGGACTCCAACCAATTCACAGGGAGCAAAATCTTTCGTGTTTGACATCGTAGCAAAAAAAGATTCAATGATTGACAGACAGTCCATCACCATCATCGTTAATGACGTAAAAACATCAGAGCCAGAACCAGTCAAAGAGCCTGAACCAGTCAAAGAGCCAACTTCTACAACGACAACAACTGCAGATACAGAGACAAAGGAGTTGGGAATAGCATCGTTTGTAGATAAATCAAAGGATCCGCAGAGCTACGTAGACAGGTACAACAACGAGGAGACATACAAGGAGTGGTTTGACGAGAACTTTGCGGAATACGACTCCATCTATCACGCGGTGGGAATAGCAGAGGAGCTGAAAGTTCCGGCATCATTCGTGGATGACTCAAAGGATCCGCAGAGCTACGTAGACAGGTACAACAACGAGGAGACATACAAGGAGTGGTTTGACGAGAACTTTGCGGAATACGACTCCATCTATCACGCGGTGGGACTGGAGGAGCCAAAAATAGAGGAGAAGAAATTCGGCAGTTGCGGTCCGGGAACAAAGTTGATTGACGGAGTATGTACTATTGTGGAAATGCCAGCTGCAAAGCCATGGTGGAAGTTCTGGTAACAAACTGCAAAGTTAGGTTTTAATCATAATGCATATACAATCTCTACATAATGGGAAAGCTAAGCAGAAATCTTAGAATTTGCGGAGATTGCGGAATCGCATACACCTCGGTTAGTTTTACAAAGTATATCGATCAATGCCCCATCTGCAAATCAAGAAGATTCGAGTCAATTCCAGTAAAAGCAGCAGACGATTAGTTTCAACATAGATTTTTTAAGAGAACAAATGCAGCAAGCACATTGTCTGAGGATCCGGAGATTGCAAGAATTATGCAAAAGAAGATGGACGAGATGCTAAAGCCAAAGGTAGAACCCAAAGATGAGCCTGGAATAATTGATCTGAATGAAGCAAACTTTGAGCAAATCATATCCGCTGAAAATCCTACGCTTGTGGATTTCTGGGCAGAGTGGTGCGGTCCATGCAAGTCCATGCATCCGATTTTTGAGAGCCTTTCAAAGAAATATCCTAACGTAACATTTGCAAGGGTAAACGTTGACAACAATCAGAACATATCAATGAAGTTTGCAGTACAGTCCATCCCCACATTCATCATGTTCAAATCAGGACAGATCGTAGACAAGATGATGGGCGCAGTTGGTGCACCGGGAATCAACATGATCTGTAAAAAGCATTCAAGCTAGAATCCGTATATCGGTTCTATTGCTCTCTGAATTCTCACTATGTCATTTAGGACTTCTTGTTCTTCTGTGCTGAGCTTGTGCATGAACTTGTTAAGCAGCAGCTTTGCCTCGGGTGATGGCGGAAATGTATAGTAGACATCCTCCTCAAAAATTTGCCTTCCGATCGTGACATCCTTGACAGAGCAAGCGACCTCATCGCCGGTCTTTGCAGTTGACACAGTCTTCTTGTCAAGTTGGAGCTGATGTATACTGCCTACCTTTCGTCCTGCCATGTTCATAAAGGGAACCTTGTGTTTTAGGGTTCCAACGTCTACTCGCACTCCAAACACTGCAGGATTGTTATTTCTGAAAACCATTCCCTTCAGAAAGCTAAACTTTGAGACAGGAGTAAGTTCTGCAAAGATAGCATCCTCGGCATTTGAAGAGTCCTCTTCCACCCATGCGTTGTAATTGTCAATCAGGCTGTAGATCACCCTGTCTTCAAATAGTTTGATGTGATTGATTTCGGATTCTTCTTTGGCATCAGATAGCACCTTGACATTAAATGCCAAAACAACTCCCCGATGTCTGTCTTTTTCCTTTATCGCCTTTGCCTCAATTATGTCTCTCCTTGTTACGGGACCTATGTCTGCCTTGGCAACAGGCACTTGAGAGCGTCTGAGCATCTCGATAATGGCCTCTAACGAACCAATGGTGTCGCACTTTAGGATGACTCCATTGGTTTCAGTATCAACGAATACGGATTTCATTTCAGACTCGATGAGCTTGGTGAACTTTTCAATCTCAGCATCATTAGATGCAACGTACAGCGTACTGCCAGGAAGCACCCCCTCAAGGTCTGGCGATGCTATTTTGAGTCCTGCAGCCGCATCTACCTGAGTGACGGGCTTGAATTTGTCTCGAGGATCACGCATTTCATCAAGAGGCTTTGGCAAAAGCAGTGCTTTGGGCTTTGTGACTATTACGCCATCACGTTTTGCAACGACTATGCTGTGTTCCTTCTTGATTGTTCCGTCAATAAGAATAATGTTCGCGGTCTGTCCCAGCCCGACCTCATCTTTGACTTCCAAGACGATGCCACGCGGTTCTTTTTCGTCCTGATCCAATCTTTTCTTAAGATATTGCTGAGTCAGACCTACCAGGACGCTGAGCAGTTCCGGAATGCCTACTCCCGAACGCGCAGAGATTGGAACTATTGCAATTTCAGATTTGAAATCCTGGACTCGAAAGAATGCCTCTGATTTGTATCCAAGAATCGACAGGGTTCCCACGACGTCATAGATTTTTTGATCTAGATCGGTTTGAATTGAAGCATCCTGCTCTTTTATCGCTTGGGTGATGAACGGGGTTTCTGATTTTCTCCAACCGGACATCTGATCACACTTGTTTAACGCAATGACAAACGGAACCTTTCTGCTCTGCAGAATTTTCAAACTTTCATTTGTTTGAGGTTGGAATCCGCGATTGACGTCAACTACCAATATCGCAATGTCTGCAGCCGAGCCGCCTCGAGAACGCAGATTCGTAAAGACCTCGTGTCCGGGTGTGTCAATTACCAAAAGCCCAGGAACCTTGTTCTCTGATTGTTCAAGTCTCGTGTATAACGGACCACACATTTTCTTGATGGTTTCCGTAGGAAGAAAGCTTGCTCCAATGTGCTGCGTAATCCCGCCGGCCTCTCTGCCTTGAACACTGGTACCGCGAATTCTGTCTAAAAGAGATGTCTTTCCAGAGTCTACATGGCCTAGAACTGCCACTATTGGCTGACGAATTTGCAAATCAAATCACTCAAACGCTACCTTTGATTCGTGATCATAGCTTTCTTGTGAATCTGACGCATGAATGATATTTTCGCTAAATCCTAATCCAAAGTCGCCTCGGATAGAACCTGGTTCTGCTTCAAATGATTTTGTTGCACCAATCATGATTCTTGTAGTGGCAATCGCATTGTTTCCCTCAATAATAGCTGCAACTACAGGTCCAGACGTGATAAAGGATGTCAGTTCGCCAAAGAATGACTTGTCCTTATGTACGCCATAGAAATTCTCCGCTTGTGCTTGAGAAAATGTGAACATCTTTAGCTTCAAAAGCTTGAATCCCTTTCTTTCAAATCTGGATATGACATCGCCAACCAGATTTCTGGCAACGGCATCTGGCTTTACTATGAATAACGACTGTTCAGACAATTCTAATTCTTTCTAATTCCGCCCTTGACGTGCTTCTTGGTCCACTTTAGCTTTCTTGGATCACGTTTCAGGACTAGCGCATTTTTCTTGCATTTTGAAGAACAAAACCACAAAATGCTTCCATCGTTTTTAGCGTACATTGTACCAGAACCTTTGGCTACAGGTCGGTCACAGAAGCTACATGGTTTAACTAAAAGACTCATATCATATCACCTATTTGATTTTCTTCGCTTCTCTCTCGGTCTCTCTCAGCATTAGAATTTCTGCCACCCTGACAGATCCCTTGACGTTTCTTGTAAGGATTCTTCCCTTATCCTTGCCAGTAAGAACTTTAACTCTAACTTGAATAACTTCGCCGGCAATTCCTGTCCTGCCAACGATTTGAATAATTTCAGACTGTACTACTTCTTCGGCGTTTTGACTCATTCTTCAGTCTTACCGCCTTTAATTTTAGCAATGGTTGCTACAACTTGATCTACAATGTGTTGTGCATCACCAGCATCCAAAATTGCTGCAGCGGCAGAAGTAATATCAATACCTAATGACTTGCCTAATTCTCCTTTGCTTGGGACAAATGCATATGCTGCACCCTGCTCCTCACACAGAATTGGAAGATGAGCTACTACCTCTGGTGGTTCGACATCTTCAGCAATAACAATCAGTTTACTAGTACCGCGCTCAATGGCCTTGGTTGCCTCGTTGGTTCCCTTCTTGACTTTGCCACTAGTTGATGCCACTCTGACAGCCTCTAAGATCGGACTTACAAGGTCTTCTGGCGTTTCAAATTTAACATAATATGATTTTCCCATACTTCGTCACCCTAGGGGTTCATTCTCCATTCTATCCATCGATGGTTTTGGTATTAAAAGTGTTATTGGGAAAATATGAGATTGATTTTTGCAAGATATTCAGACAACAAAACATCTAATTTTTCCTGACTTTCGGATTCAACATAGATTCTGGCAATTGGTTCGGTACCACTGGGTCTGATCATCACCCAATTCTTAGAATCTATTGTGATCTTGATACCATCTGAAGTGTCAGAGTTTGGGAATTCCTCCTTTAGTGATGAGACCAGCTTTGAGATTTTTTCAGGAGAACATGAAACCTTATCCTTTGCAGTAAAAGACGGAGGCAAACCCGCAATTTCTGCAGACAGTGATTTTTCTGAGGATGCCAAAAGATCAAGCATCAGAGCCAAAGTCATGCAACCGTCTCTAACCTGATTGTGTTTTCCATACATGAATCCCCCGTTTTCCTCATATCCAATCAGCGCATCTGTGGGAACCATTTTTCTTGAGACCTCAACGCTACCAACTTTGGTGCGAATTACTTTTGAATCAAATTTGTCAGATAGTACTTCAATATTGGAACTTGAATTCAAGCAAGTGACAACAAGTGAGTTTGGATTTTTTTTCAAAAGATGTTGCACAAGTACCAGTGCGGATTTATCTCCAGTTAGGATATCGCCATTCTCATCACAGAAAATACTTCGATCCCCGTCTCCGTCAAATGCAATTCCAACACTTGCTTTGTTTTCAATTACGCTTTTTGAAAGTTCAGAAAGATTTTGCGGGGTCGGCTCTGATCCACGTCCTGGAAATGTGCCATCGATTTTTTCATTTACAAGAAACGTTTCGCAATTCAATGTTTTACAAAGATCCGGTGCGGATACCGCCTGCGCCCCATTACCCAAATCCAGAACAACTTTGAAACGTTTTGATTCTATAAGCTTAGAATCAACTTGCGACACTATCCCTCCAAGATACGTTTCAATTGCCCCTTTCTCGATTCCTGTAGTACCCCATTTTTTGGGATTTCTCAACCATCTTTTCTGCATATAGATATCCTCAATAATTAGTTCGTCTTCGCGCGAAACCTCAACCCCGTCTTTTGCAACAGGTTTGATTCCATTGTATTGTGAAGGGTTATGAGACGCGGTGATCATCAGCCCGCCAGAATATCCCAACGTCTTTACTGCAAATTCAAGGCATGGTGTGGGAACAATTCCTGCAACATTGCAGTCAATTCCCATGGAATTAAGAGCGGAAATTACAACCTTGCAAATAACAGGACTAGATTCTCGCCCATCAAAACCAATCAGTACAGGTCCTTTTTCAAAATAGGTTCCAATCGCCAGAGTCATATCATAGACAAATTCCAAGGTAAAATCTTCAGAGAAAACACCACGTATGCCGTTAGTTCCAAAAAATTTTGCCATGCTACTGTGCAATAATAGATAAATTTGTGTTTAATGACACGTTCGTTGCGGGAGTCGCCCAGCCTGGTCAAAGGCGTAGGGCTTAGGACCCTATATCTCAGGATTTCGTGGGTTCAAATCCCACTTCCCGCACCATCCTTATTTCTGTGAATGATTATTAATGAGAAAATCTTCAACATACAAAGTCATGAAAAAGACAGTAGTTGGAATAACAGTCGTAGGCAAGGACAGGGAAGGAATTGTAGCTACGTTTACAAATTTTGCATTTTCCAAAGGCGGAAACATTGAGAAAGTGAATCAAAACGTAATCAAGGGCCTCTTTGGAATGTATCTAGAAGTATCGTTTTCAAAAAATATCGACATAGAAAAGTTTGACGTGGAGATTCAAGACCTGAGCAAAAAAGAACGAATGGATGTCAGCATCCATCATGAAACCAATTCACAAAAGAATATTGCAGTTCTGGTAACAAAGGAACAGCTTTGCCTTGAAACAATTCTTGCCAATTCAAAATCCCTCCAAGGAAGAATATCAGTGATAATAGGTACGGAAAAAACATTAGAGCCGCTAGCAAAGAAGGCAAACATCCCGTTTGTCGCCGTAGAAGAAAAAACTCAACATAAAGCAGAAGAAAAAATTATTCAGGTATGTAAAGAATACAATGTAGATTTAATTTCCCTTGCAAGATACATGCGTATTCTCAGTCCCAACTTTGTCTGGAGATATCCAAACAGAATAATCAACATCCATCCGTCGTTGCTGCCGGCATTCCCAGGCGCTTTGGCCTATGCTCAGGCTTTTGAGAGAGGTACAAAAATCGTCGGCGTTACTTCGCATTATGTAACTGAAAATCTAGATCAGGGTCCAATCATTCTTCAGGATTCTTTCAAAGTGGATCCAAACGACACATTGGAAAAAATAAAGGCGAAGGGACAGAGACTGGAAGCCGATACTCTCGTTAAAGCAATGAAGATGCACTTGGAGAATAAACTCGAGGTTCGCTGGAGAAAGGTTCACATAAAATCCAAGTGAATCAGATGACAGATATCAAAAATCAGTTTGATCCCAGTATCAGAAAATCAATCGCAAAAAAAAGCCAAGTGGTCGTTATTCCGGTGGGATCAATTGAGCAACACGGCGCACATTTGCCGGTATCGACGGATTCAGACATCGTAACAGAGGTTGCAAAAAGAATCTCTGAAAATAATGGATATCTCTTACTGCCCACGCTTAGTTACGGAGTTTCATTTGAGCATGCACCATTTTTCAACCTGAGCATCAGGGAATCAACGCTACGAACCGTTCTAACTGACCTGTGCTCATCACTGCTTGCAAACAACATCAAAACGGTTTTCGTGATTAACGGCCATCATGGAAATCTAAAGGCAATAAAGAACTTGGATGTCAGACTCAAAAAAATATCAAAGAACAGACTCAAAGTATTTCCATTATCATATTGGCACTTTATGCAAAGGGAATTTGATCATGCGGGATTCGTAGAGACATCACTGATGCTGGCAATCTCAAAAGACGTCAAGATGAAATCGGCCAAGAAGGGATTGATTACTGACGGAATGACAAAGCAGGAAATAACAAGGATCGGAAGACTGGCCAATCAGTCGTTTCCAAAGGCTACCAAAAATGGAATTTGGGGCGATCCTAGAAAGGCTACAAAGAAGGAAGGACGCGCAATATTGGCCGAAATTATAAAAAATCTTGAAAAAGAGTGTCAAACTTGCCTTACCAGGCACAGCTCATAGTTACACCAGTGAAATTTTAATATAATCCCCCGATATCAGAGTCAATAAGTGATTATTGATGTCCGTTGATATGGCAGTAAAAGTATTGGATGAGAGTATCAATCAAGTAGTATTGATAAAACTCAAGGGAAACAAGACCATCAGAGGCAATCTTCTTGGTTTTGACCAACACATGAACCTGCTACTTGAATCTTCAGAGGAAATACCCGCTGAAGGCGATTCTAAGAGCCTCGGAAGCATTGTAGTTAGAGGAGACAATGTGGTTATGATTTCACCTCCTCCACCAGTACAAAATTAGGTGATTTGTAATGACTAAAGGCACAACTTCTATGGGTGGTTTTACAAAGAAGAAAGTTCACATCAGATGTAGAAGATGTGGCAAGAACTCACTTCACAAGCGCCATCACCAATGTGCAAGTTGTGGATTCCCAGAGGCCAAACGCAGAAAGTATTCCTGGATTAAATGGTATACATAGATGCAAGAGATTGTTCTTATTCTTAGTTCATTAGCAGGAGTTGCTACGGCAGCTGCCGTACGGAGAATGCCAAGAGAGAAGAATCAGCTGCTCAGTCTTGGTGCCAGTTCGCAGATCAAAAGTCAAATTACATCCCTTAAAATTGAAAAGGACATTCTTACCAAAACCATATCAAGACTGTATCAAGCAGAATCAGACTTTTCCAAAATTCAAAAAGACAAATTGCTACTAAAGTATCAGCACCAGCTAGGAATTATTCTAGCCAGACTAGAAAAACTCGAACAAGCAAGCAATCATCCGGACCTGGGTCCAGTAGGAGACGGTTTGATAACACTGATGGATAAAAAGTTATCAAAGCTTGATGACAGGTTGTACGAATTATCGTCAAAGATGACAAGTGCCAAGGTTGAGACACAAGAAAAGAAACCTGAAGTGAAGCAAGAGTCAAAGGCAAATCTGACAAAGGCATTCAACTTTGAGAAACCAAAAGAAAGTAAAATGGAACCAATTGAAATTCCCCCAACAAAATCAAGACAGTCATTTGAATTAACCACACTTACAAACGTTTCAAGAAGGGAACCAAAATTCCCATTGTTTGAGGAAACAAAGCAGGTCGTAAAACCAATGCCGCAGCCAAGGGTTATGAAACCCGAACTAGTCAAACCAAAAGAGGAAGTTGCGAAAGAAATCATCCAGATAAAACCAAAAGTCGAGGATAAAATTGAGATAGTGCAATCGAGGCATCCCAAACCAACCGTACAATTGAAACAGGATATTGAGGCGAAAGTTGCAAAAATTACCGAGTACAAGGCACTTCCAGAACCAATCAAAGAAAAACAGGTAGTAGCACAAGATGATGACTTTGATGATGATGCAGATGATTTAGACAAAATCAAAGGCGACATAATGAAAGTGCTATCAAAGCTTGATCAAGCAGAGGTGGAATAATTGACATATGATGATGCCATCAAGGCATTGTCAAGTGATGCCTTAAAACTTGTAAAAGATAACCATGTTATTGGGTTAGGCAGTGGCAGAGCGGCAACCGAACTTGTAAAGTCACTTGCAAAACTAATCAGGTTAAAAAATTACAATGTTGTAGGAGTGCCAACATCATTGCAGATCAAACTAATTGCAGAAAGAGGAGGCATCCCATTAGTAGAAGCTGATCAGGTAGAGCACATTGATGTTGTATTTGACGGCGCAGATCAGATTGACTCGCAGAAATATGTCATTAAAGGTGGTGGTGGCGCATTACTACGAGAGAATATTTTGTTCAGCCTCGCAAAAAAAGTCGTGGTGATGGCAGACAAGACAAAATTTGTAAAAAACTTCACGAGAACAGTCCCAGTAGAAATTCATCCGCTTGCAAGAAATTCAGTTGCAAGATCGATTAAAAAACTAGGCGGAGAAGCACAGATTCGCTCGCTAGACAGAGGATACCCATTCTTTACAGAAAATGGAAATATAATTTTGGATTGTGACTTTGGAACGATAAAGAATTCCAAGGCACTGACTCAAAAAATCAAACAGACGACAGGGGTTTTAGAATCAGGAATATTTCTAAGAAAACCAGATGTAATTTACAAAGCCAGAGACAACGGCAAGTTTGACATCATCTAGAAATTCCATCTTTAAACAGATCTTTCTGCCATAGAAACAAAGTCAACGTTTGACTGAGTTCATACAGACCAATTCAATAAGAAGTCTTTTTTGATTCTAAAGATCATTACTTTGTTTCAGGACTATCATGTCGAATTTCATTCATAAAGTCTTGATGTTCCAACAACAGACCAATCATTTGTCTACGTAGATCTTCATGATCCATTACAGAATCAAGCATTGGAATCATTGCTTGTTCAAACATGCGTCCCATATGAGAAGGGTTTCGAAGCATCATCGAATGCAGGTCTTGATTCGTTTCAGAATTTATCCACATGACATGCATCATGTCCATCATTCTGTCAGGATTCGCGAATCTCATCAAAGATTCCTGACCTGAGTTAATTTGGTATTCAGGACACCATGAACATACGGAATAATGCATTGCATCTATAGTTTCAGAATTCATCACGGGGTGATGAACCGAATCCATCCATCCAGAATGCTGTTTTAGATCGGCTTCCATATGAAAGTGATTTTTCATCGAATCAATCATTTCCAAACGTAGTTTGGGATCACTAGCCATTGGGCCTAGCACATTTTTGAGTAAATCAGGATCATCTCTTATTTGAGAAATCCAATCATCCGAAGTCTGTTTCAATACAGTCAGATTTTTTTGCAACATTTCATGCCAATGATGCATCAGACTTGGATTCGACACCATGCTTTGCATCAGATCATTTAACATGGCAGGACGCTTGCCCATTATTGATGAGTCATAGTTACCGTATCCCCTGTCTACTAATTTTAAATACGTCATAGGCATTACGCATAGAGGATTTCCATTGGTTTTTTGAAGCAGCAAATGTTCAGACTTGCATGTCAGCATGTCAATGTCTGCAAACTTTTTCCACTGCTGATGCGGAGGCATTTCCTTCTGGGCAAAAGAATTTTCAAAATATACGACACTTGTAAGGATGATGCCAAAAACAATCACAAACAAAAAGAGATTATGGAAATGCAAAGCATTGGGACTGCACTTTTCTTTTAAAAAGCAATCGTAAAATCAAACCTCGCAATTAGGAATTATTTTTAAAACACTCTGTTTGTTCGCTCAACCAATTTCCCATGACCTAGTTTGCCTATCACCTCAAAGTTCTCAGCCACCAGTTCTCCCCTGACAATTGTTTTAACAGGCCATCCTTTCAGATTTCTTCCTTCGTACACGATGTAATCCGAAAATCCACCAAACAAATCAGATGATACGGTTTTTTCCTTTTTCAGATCTATCATGGTAATATCGGCATCCGAATTTTTCTCAAGTGAGCCCTTTTGAGGATACATTCCAAAAATACGGGCGGCGTTCTCACTGGTAAATCGGACAAACTGCTCCAATGTAATTCTATTTTGATTTACACCGTCGTTAAGCAATATTGGAACCGCAGTCCCAATCCCTGGAAATCCTGCAAGCGCACCCCAAACATCGTCACCTCCAAGCTTGAGCTTGAGCTGATTTGCAACATGATCCGTGCCTATCGTATCGATACGATTTTGATACAGAGCAGTCCAAACGGCTCTACGATCATTTTCTGTTCTGATTGGAGGCATGACTTTAGCAAGATATCCGGATTGCTTTTCATATGAAAGTGTCAGGTAATGAGGACATGTTTCAACAAAAATCTTCGTTCCGAGTCTTTTCTCTTCCTCAATTTGTCTTAGTGCCCGTTCGGAACCAATGTGTACAAAATAGATTACACAGTCATAGTCTCGGCCAAACTTTGACACAGTTTTGATTGCTTTTGCCTCAAATTCAGGAGAGCGGCTTGATGACCATGCAGACAGACCATCCTGGTTTTTTTCTTTTGCTGTTTTTATTCCACATCCGCATGATTCATAATCTTCCGCATGAACCAATACGGGACAGCCAAGTTCTGCTGCAGCCTTGACTGTTTGTTCAACTAGTTCATCAGTGACATTTACCTGTGCTGCAACAAGGGCTGAAGAGTCAGGCGGCATGTCCATGTATACGTGACCGACTTCGCCACCAAGATTCATGTAAATTTTAAAAGATCTAATTCCTTTGTCTACGCAAAAGTTCATCTCGCTGATTTGTTGTGAAGTGAAAATGGAGGCATGGATCGTATAATCAACATAGTGGTTTTTGGATGCAGCATCAAGTTGAGACTGCAAAGAACTGGTGAACGGATCTCCCAAGCGAAGCATTCTCATCATCGTAGTTATTCCACCTATTGCCGCAGCATGAGATTCGGTTTTTGCAGCCAGATTAATTGGAGAATATACTCCATAGTGAACGTGAGTGTCAATAGGACCAGGGACTGAGACTAGTCCATTGCCATCGATTTTTTTATCGGATGCAGGAATATCATTTGTGAATCCGACAATTTTTCCATCATCAATTATGATATTTTTATCCACCATTCCTTGAGGAAGAAGAACGTGCGAATTGGTGACTACTGTATCATATGTCATCTGAAAAACTTGGTGTTTTCTAGGCTTTATGCGTTAAGATTTATCTATCAATCGCCTATCTGCGGATTAATTTGCAATACAAGTAATATTGATACAGCTAAATAAGATCACTTGTGAATTAAACATCAACGAAATATTTCTAGAAATTTTTACTTTAGGATCATTGAAGTTCAGTTGCTTTCAAGCAAAGGCATAATTGCAGCAGAGACGATTATTCTGACTAACTTAATTAAATAGAATGAGCTCAAACTTTCATGAATTGGAAAAGGTCGCTTGTTGAAAGATTGGGAAACCAATGCAGGGTTTGTAATCAAAGTGATGTTGAAAGATTAGATATTGATTTTCTCAATGATCAAGAATACCTAGAGGATCAATATTTTGAAAATAAAGACGTGATGTACGTTTGGTTTGTCCTGCACTTTAAGGAGGAATCAAAATACTTGCAATCCATTTGTACCGACTGCAAGTCAAAAAAAGCAGAAGCCAAGTCAATTCCATTGTCAAAACTAGAGGAATTTCATTTTACACCAAAGGCAATGGACAAACAGGAGATAATGGAATGGATGAGCAAAAAGGCAGAAGAACTATTGGAATTCATGAGAGAGAACAAACAGTTCATCCTCATACAAAGAAGACTTGACAGACATTATGGGGGCTTAAGAGACAAGTTTGCAGAGATCGACCGAAACGTTGCACTGATAGAGTTTGAAAAGAAATGGTTGCCAAAGAGATTTGCAGACGTTATCGAGCAAGACCTTAATGAAAATCCAGAAATCAAGAACATGGTACTAAAACACCGCAGACCAAAAATTCCAGAAACGGGTCACTAGTTGAAAAAATTGCTGACTTTGAAGGTCTTATCATAACGATTTCATTATCAATAAAGGACATGGGAGAGTACGATAAGTGCCATTTTTCTCACATGACGCTGAAAAATTAACGCATGAACAATGCAATCCATCCATTAAGGTCAACTTTATCGAGAAAATGAATAAAAGAAGAACTCTAAGAGTTAACTCAAGGGCCGGTGGTTTAGTGGTATAATGCCTCGTTCGCAACGAGGATGTCGGGGGTTCGATTCCCCCCCGGTCCACTTTTCCAGAAACTATTATACGTAAATGAAAAATACCTTCATTATGGAAGTCTTTGACGGTAAAAAAGCTGCACAAGATTACATGTCAAAGCATACTCTGGCATTCTCCACTCCGGAATTAACTTTGATGAGATTTGCATTTTGGTTAGGGGATTCGGTTCCAGATCCAAAGAACAAGGACAATGCAGTTCCAAGAATGATGACATTCTTAACAGAGCAGGACTTTGAACCTGTTTTGATTGACGATGATACATACATTCCATCAGGAGCGGTGAAAAGTTCGGCATTTGTCGGAAATGCATACAGCGAACCACAATCTGACGGAGGTTTTTGTTCAGAATGCGGTTCGAGCCTTTCTGCAACAGCAAAGTTCTGTCCAGAATGCGGCACAACACAGTAACAGAAAAATAATTTATAAAAAAACTGATTTTATGCCTTTGTCCCACACTTTGTGCAAAACTTTGCATTTGCTTTGAGGGCTGCACCACATGAAGAGCATCCATTTCCACTTGGTTGTTGGTATTGCTGTGGAGGCGGAGCAGCCTGTCTAGGCATCAAAGCAGGATCAGGAGAAGGCAAGGTTCCAACGTCTCCAAATGATTCTTGTGCAGAAACAATTCCAGGCGGTCCCGCGCCACCTACCGGATTGTCTGCAGTTCCGGCCCTTGGAGGTTGACCCATTCCCCCTGCCATCATTCCAGGTTGACCCATTCCAGGCATCAATCCAGGTGATTGGGTATTTCCAGAACCGCCACCTCCTGCAGATTTTTTTAACTCAAATATTACCTTGATAGCCAAAAATTCTAATGCTGAATATGCAACCGTGTAATCACCTAATTTTTGGAAGAATTCCTTATCGCTAATCTGACCTTTTTTGTACATGTTATTGGTATCTAGAAATGATTCATAGTATCCCTGAGATTCATCAAACAAACTTTGCAGTTTGTCAAAGAGCATACCCAGTGTATCTACTTCACCAAACGACATAACTCCATGCGCATTTTGGAATATTAATTACTTTAGGATCAAAAAAGAGAAAAAACGTGTTTGAAATTTATGCTAGTGCTCTATCAATCATACCTTGGTATGATTCTTTAGAAGCTGCACCGACTTGCTGGCTAACTATCTCACCTTTGTTTAGGAGGATTAAGGTTGGAATGCTAAATACGTTGTATTTGGATGCCAATTCATTGGCCTCATCAACGTTGACCTTGACAAATTTTACTTTGCCGTCATAGTCAGCTGCCAGTTCTTCAACTACTGGACCCACCATTCTACATGGACCACACCATTCGGCCCAAAAGTCTACAAATACAGGGATGTCAGAATTTATCACGTCAACTTCCCAGGATTTTGCATCTGAAATTTGTGTAACAGTCATTATAGATTTGGTTCATCAGACATACCTAAAAATGTTCACCAGAATTAACACCGTATTGTTTGTCGGATAATTGGTATTGATATATACTTAAATGACGTTTTGACAAATTCCAAATATGAGTACAGAATCTAGACTGAAAAAATTAAGGGGATCTGGAGGCTACATTATGGCTAGCGTTACAGATGAGCAACAGGTAAAAGGAAATCTAGGAGGACCTGATCTGTTTTTGGCACCCATAGGAAGACTAGATTCCAAAATAATTACTAAACATTTTTGCAACACTTGTGAAAAAGAGTTTGAAGGTTCTCCAAAAATAGAATTTGAGAATCCAAATGAAGAGGTTGCTGAAAATCTAATACTTGCAGAAAAAGGTCAATACATTTGTAATTCATGCAATGCATCAATTGCAGAATATAGAGAATTTAAAAAGCAAGATGAGCAAGAAGAGGTCGGAAGTGCAAAACCATTAGACCCGCAAGTGCAAAGTGCACCTCAAGAAGCAGCAGCAGCAAGTGCACCTCAAGAAGCAGCTACACAACCAGGCCCAGTAACTTCAATTACATCAATTGAAGGAAAAGCAGTTTATGATGAGAATGCAAATAAAATTGGAACTGCAAAGCAAGTTGGTATTGACTCCACGCAATCCATGGTTATTGTAATTATCAAAAATGATGGCACAGAAGGCAGTATACCATGGAACAGCATAAAGAAGATTGGAGACATAATTCTATTAGGAAATCCAGAAGAGGTTGCTCAACCTGGAAAGTGTTCCAACTGCGGATTTGCAAATAAGGAAGGTTCCAAATTCTGCGAAGAATGTGGAAACAAGATCTGACAGTTAGTAAATTTAATCAATGGTATCACAAACAACGAGATAATTGACAAAAAGTGTAATTTCAAAAGGCGTAGTCAAGGACATCATAATTGTAGGCGTGGGAGTTCTGGTGCTTTGGTTGGGCCTACAAGTAGCGTTTGGGACACAAAATCCATTTTATGTTGTCGCAAGCGGAAGTATGATTCCAGTTTTAGAAATATACGATGTTTTGATTGTTCAAGGTCATGAACCTTTTGAAGAGATTGAAGTAGGAGATATCATTGTATTTAATCGACCATCAGATCATAATCGGGTAATTGTACACAGAGTAGTGTCAATTATGGAGGATAATCCTAAAACAATCAGAACCCAAGGAGATGCAAATCCAGGATCAATTCCAGGAACCGACTTTCCAATTACAGAAGAAGAGTATATTGGAAAAGTAGCACATACACTTCCACAGGTAGGATACATCACGCAGTTGCTAAAACCTCCAGTAAACTACGTCATAATTGCGATTGTTATTGGAATAATGATAGTGAAACAATTTACAAAAAAGAAAGATAAGAAAGGATTAGAGTTTACAAACCCACTTGATTCAGAGAATCCTGACACAATTGAAGAACTGGAAGACATGGACAAGATTGCTAAAGATTCAGAATATTCAAAACATGTTGAAAAGACAAACGATGAGGAAAAATCTGAAGGTGCAAGAGATGAAGAGAAAAAATCTGAATCTTCTAAAGAATCTACTGAAAACAAAGAAACAGATAAGAAAAAAGATTAGATAGACGGATTGAATCTACTAAAAGTCAGGCAAACAAGTTCACATATGCCATATGTCAAAAGCAATAGATCGTCCTGTTTGCTTGGTAATGTAATCATGTCAAGTTTTCTAAAAAAGGATCCTCAGAAATCATAAGTTTCAAGAGTAGTGCCACTTAAGAAATAGCAAAAAATTAGATTCTAGAACGGAATGCAGGATAAATTTTTTTAAAATCATTTTTGATTAAGACATCACAAGATATGCAATACATGAGATGTAATAACGAACCAAATCAATGAAAATTAAAAATAGTTTTTGAATCTAAAGAACGGAATCTTTTGTTTTGAAAACTCTCTTAAAGTATTCAGAAGGTTCTGCTGGTTCTTCAATATCATTTGAGATACCAGCCAAGTTCTTTGCCAAGTTCTTCTTGTAACCTATTTGCATCTGTCTTTGAATCTGGATTCTTTGTGCCTGTGGCGAACCTGCACCATGCATGGATTCTGTGAGATATCCAACCGCATTTCTTCCCAAAGTCATATTTTCAATTAATCTTAAAACCCTCATTCTATTTTCAACATCAACACCTTTTCTACCTACAAGGTACTTTTTGAGCAATGGGCCCGCCACTGGATGTCTAAAGTCTTTTTCAGATGGAAGAGTAACTACCAATCCACCTGCAATGTCTTGTGCAAGTCTACTAATCTCATATGGGAATCGTGTGACATTGTGTTTACAAACCTGTGCCAACATATCGTCATTTAAGAATACTCCAGATTTCATCTTCTGACCTTGAAAAGACGATGCAATTCCTGCAGCAAAAATGGTTTCATTAAGATGAGTCATCTCAATGATTTTATCTTTGATATGAGATACCTTTGGAACACCGTTGTAATCCGCAACTGTAGCTGCTGCACCAATTAGCACATCACCCAAACCTGTTTTACAAACATAGCTACGTCTGTGATAGCAGGTGAAACGCTCAATCAACATAGATGCGAATTCGTATTCGCCATGCATGAAAACTTTGTCCCATGGAATAAACACTCTATCTAAAATCATTAATGCTTCTTGTCCACCAAACTTTGCATTACCATCATCAATATCCCCTTCTTCCATACTTCTTGTGTCACAAGATTGTCTACCGTAAATGTAAGTAATTCCTTTCACATCAGCTGGAACTGCACCTACGATTGCCCAGTCTTTATCATTTTCAGTTAGTCTAACAGTCGGCATTAAAATTATCCAATGTGAGTTAATGCAGCCGGTTTGATGCGCTTTAGCACCAGAAACATAGATTCCTTTCTCATCAGTATCCACAACCCTAGTAAACAAATCAGGATCATCTTGTTCTGCTGGCCCTTTGCTTCTGTCTCCTTTTGGATCAGTCATTGCACCTCCAATCACAAGATTCTCCCTTTGAACCATTTTTACAAATTCTAAGAATCGTTTATGATAATCAGTTCCATGTTTTTCATCAATTTCAAACGTAGTAGAGTGCAATGAATTCATCGCATCCATTCCTACACATCTCTGGAAACACGTTCCAGTGTTTTGTCCGAGTTTTCTTTGCATTTTATTTTGTAAAACCAAATCTTCCGCACTTTCTGCAATATGCAAAAACCTGTTAATTTTCAATCCAGTAATGGATGAATCAGCAGAAGCTAATGCTTCTTCACGAACAGCGAGATCATAAGTTTCTGCAACAGCATTAATTGATGGCCTAATCATAGGATGATCTACTGGCTCTTTTACTAGTTCTCCAAAGAGGTAAATTGTGAGATCGCGTCCTCTGAGGCTTTCAATGTAATCATCCCCAGTCCTAATTGTCTTTAAGACATTAGCCATGCAACTATCTTCAAAACTATGTTGTATAAATATTCTAATTCAACTAGGAAAAAATCTAGGAATAAACTGCCGTCAGAGACCTATTCTGACATCAAGTATGCGACATCCTTTTCCTTTCTCCATAGCTAATACTGGATTCATATCTAATTCTTTGATCTCTTCAAAGTCAGAAACTAGCTGAGATAGTCTTTGAATGCATTCAGAAAGTTTTGCAATGTCTGAAGGCTTTTCACCTCTAACTCCCTGTAGAAGTTTCTGAGTTTTAATGGAGGCTATCATGTCATCAGCTTCCAAATCAGTTACAGGAGCTAGTTTGAAAGTCACATCCTTGAGAACCTCAACATAAATGCCACCCATTCCAAGCATGATTACCGGGCCAAACCCAGGTTCAAGTTTTGAACCAATGATCAATTCCTTGCCACCCTTGACCATCTCTACGATCAAAACGCCTTTTATCTCAGCCTTACTGTCATATTTTTTAGCATTTTTGACGATTGTCTTGAATGCATCTTTGATCTCTTTATCGTTTGTGAGGTTTACCTTAACGCCACCAGCATCGGATTTATGGATAATCTGTGGTGATGCGATTTTCATAACAACAGGATAACCGATTTTTTTTGCAATTTTTATTGCTTCTGCTTCATTTTTGGCAAGCGCACTTTGAGGTAATGGCAAACCATATGCTTTGAGAACTTCTTGTCCCTCTTCTTCCAAGAGATTTGATCTCTTCTCCTTTTGGACCTTGTCAAAAATTTTCTTTGCCTTTGCTTTGTTAACTTTGAATTTAGTTATTTTTCCTTCTTTTGTATTTACCCAAATTGCAAACTTTATCATTGCACTAAGGGTTCTGATTGCACCTTCAGCATACGTGTAATAAGGAACATCTCCTTTGGATAAAATTTCTCTATTTGTAATGCCTTCATCTAATCCCATCAAACTTGCTAGCATTGTCTTTTTGTACTTCTTTGACATATCAACGACAACGTCTGCAAGCTTATCATAATCCAGAGTACCGGAAGGAGTACACATTGTAATTACAGAGCCAACCTTTGGATGTTTGAGTACACGATCCAAAACATTGTGGAATCTATTAAAATCAGCATCACCTACAATGTCAACAGGATTTCTAGAGCTTCCCCAAGGAGGAATTACTTCATCTATCTTTGGACGAATACTCTCAATTTTGGCCATTCTAATTCCAGCTTTAGAGCAAGCATCAGTGGAAATAATTGCAGGTCCACCTGCATTTGATACAATAACTAAACCACCTGCTGTTGGAAGGGGTTGTTTTGAAAATGCAGTCGCATAATCAAAGAGCTCTTCCATCGTATCAACTCGGATTGCACCAGATTGTTTTAGTAATGCATCATAGATTTCATCTGAACCCATCAAGGCTCCAGTATGAGACATTGCTGCTTTTGCACCCTCAGGACTGCGCCCAGACTTGAGTACAAGAACTGGTTTTTTGAGTTTTTTAGTAATATTTTTACAAACTTTGAGGAATTCCTGACCGTTACCCATATCTTCAAGATACATCACAATGACTTCGGTTTGTTTATGGTTTGCAAGAATTTTTAGAATATCGACTTCGCTCATCACAGCTTTATTTCCAAGACTAACAACTGCTGAGAAGCCAATTCCTTGCGCACTGGCATCTTCCACTAATGCGGCACATATTGCGCCACTTTGAGATACAAGCGCTATTTTTCCAGACTTAGGAGTGACCTTAAGAAAAGTGGAATTCATCATTATCTTTGAATCAAGATTCATGACTCCAAGACAGTTTGGTCCAATAACTTGGATTTTGTATTTTTTAGCTATATCTTTAATTTCTTGTTCACGTTTGGCTCCTTCCTCATCAACCTCTTTGAATCCAGCCGTAATGATGATGACGCCTTTGATTTTTTTCTTTCCGCATTCCTCTAACACAGGCGCTACCAGTGTATTTTTGATAACAATAACTGCAAGATCAATTGATTTGGGAACATCTAAAACACTTTTGTAAGCTTTTTTGTAAAAAACGGTTTCCCTGGAAGGACTGATTGGATATACTGTTCCCGTAAAACCATTCATAATGTTTGAGGTAATTGTAGCCCCTACACTTCCTCTTTTGTCAGATGCTCCAATCACAGCAATTGACTTTGGAGATAAAATGGGAGACTCTGCCATGCTAAGTTTGAAGGGAGATTTTGTATAATAAAGTTATTCTTAAAAACATTTCTTGCGTTGTTTTTAGCTTCCAAGCATTTTTCCAGCCAGATTTTCTTTTCTAGGAACCCAAATTATCGAAATGATAGAAAATTTTGCAATTATCACCCATGTCTCTCGTACCAGATTCCTAAGCTGTTCATTATTTATTGCAAATTCATGATTTAGTTGGTTTACGGTATTTTTGGAATCGCTGTAAATTGTGATTTCTTCATCAGAATCAACGTATTTCTTTAAAGCAGAAATTATTGCCAAGTACTCGGTCTGATTATTAGTTATTTCCGATTTTTTTTCATAAAATGACTCTCCGGTTTCTTTGACAAAATAGCCATACCCACTACTGGAACCCCCAGAACCATCAACGTAAACACTAATTCCCATCTTTATACAACCTCGTTATTTTTACAATAGCATTTAGCACGATCAAGTAAATAATTGTAGATATGCCCTGAGATACGATTGATGCCAAGTATGGATCATAGTTTATTGTCAGGAAATAGTACTGCAGTGCCCATCTAGCAACAGTGTAAATGACTTCAGCAATTCCCATTGAAGTGATTAGTTTTTTTAGATCATGCTTCAGTTTTACGGTATCCGTTTCACCAGATTCTAAACGATATTTTTTTCTATTGCCAAGATAGAATAGTCCGGTAAAAACAGAAAAGTAGATCACATAGTCTACGATTGTAGTATATGTTGTGTTTATGTAATCTGCCTGACCAGATAAAAGCTGGGCAATTATTGCAGAAATGATTATTGATGATGCAAACGCTACGAGAATATTCTTGTTGAGCTTTAGATATTCTTGTAACATGTTTTTGATATTTTTTGTTACAAATAAACCAAGACTAGTCCAAGGTAATTTTTAGGAATATGATTAGGCCCGCAAATTCTGCAATTCCCACTCCCAACATGTATGGAAATATTTCATGAGAAAAGATTTCTTCCATTGAAAAATAAGCTAGAGCGCCAATGACATTATGCAAAAACAGCATCGCTGCAACAACTATCATACCCAAAGGAAGCTGTGCCCTGGTGTTGACATACATCTTTCCAAATATCACAATAAGAATTCCAAGAATTCCCATGTTTGCAATGGAAACGATAGACAGCACCAAAGAAGTAGACTCCATTTAGTGTAAAGCACCCCTTGAGCTTTTATTTACTTTTATCCAATTTTTCTTCAATTTCTTCAAATGTCCCCATATTGACTTCAAGAAAGGTGGATAGAAAGTAGGTCACGCCGTATTTTTCTCCAACCTTGCTGATCAAGTTATTTTTTTCAAGTACCCTAATGTGATGCTGAATAGCCTTGTAATCAAGATTCAGTTCTTTTGCGAGCTGATTAATGTTAGATGGATTTTCCTTTAGTTTGGAGATTATTTTTAATCTGTTTAATCCCCCGCGGGAACCCGAAAATACAAACCAAAGCAGTCTTTTTGCATCAGAATCATTTGCCATAAATTATGAAATTTCATCTGATTTACCACTAAAAGGTATTTTGCGTTTGAATCAAAATAGAAAGTATAAAAAACATAATTGGAGAATTTGGTTGAACCGAGAATGATGTTAAATTATGATGCTCCGTTGTATAGACCACCATCAGAAGCTAGATCCTTAATTTTCCAAGTCACACTAGGTTGCTCATTTAACGAATGTTCCTTCTGTGACATGTACAGATCAAAAGAATATTCAGAAAGGACATGGGATGACATAAAGGCAGAAATTGACATGATGGCAGGCTATCTACCAGATACCAAAAGGGTATTTCTTGCGGATGGTGATGCATTAAATCTTGATGCAGAGTTTATGATAAAAATTGTAAAATACATTAGAGAAAAATTTGAAAATATTGAGAGAATTTCTTGTTATGCAATGCCAATGAACATTTTGAAGAAAACATCTGAGGAATTAAAGAAAATGAACGAGGCAGGACTAGACATGTTCTATCTTGGAATTGAAAGCGGCTCAGACATAGTTCTAAAGAAGGTGACAAAGGGAGCCATTGCAAAAACAATCATCAAATCAGTAAACAAAGCAAAAGATGCCGGATACGTTATGTCATGTATGGTGATTTTAGGGCTGGGTGGAAAAACATACTCTAAAGAGCACATCAAAGGAACAGCTGAGGTGATCAGCGCATGTTCGCCCCATTATGTCGGCGCATTGACGCTCTATCTTGAAAATGGGATTAAACAGGAGTTTCTTGACAAGTATGATGGCAAGTTCACCAGAATTGATGATGATGAATCACTAGAGGAGCTGTATGACTTGGTTGATCAGATTGAAACCGACAATGAGATCGTATTCAGAGTAAATCACGGTTCAAATGCATATACCGTAAAAGGTACTTTCCCGCAAGATAAACAAGAGATGCTAGATAAGGTGGAATGGATGAAGCAGCATCCAGAAATTGTACGTCCGCAAGGATTAAGGGGATTCTAAACCAGATTTTCTGGACTCAGGTATACAACCTTGAAGACCTTCACTGTATAATCACCTTCAAAAATTTTGCTAGTGTCACCATTTTCAGAATTTAAAACTCGGAACTTGTATTCGTATTCACCATTCTGCCCCACATTTGTCTGAGCAAAGTGAACTGCATCATTATTTTTGAAAATTTGAATTATGACAGGATAGCCTTCGACAGGATTTTGGATTTTTCCTTCTACAAATGCCCAAGGTAACGAGTTTTCTTCAGGAGAATGGAAAATAATCGTTGATTTTTCAAGCGCCATCATCCCACCCATTGAAACAGTTTCTGTTTGATATTCATGAGAATGGCCATCAATCAGGATCTGACCAGAGTGAGGATGTGCAAATGCGGAATCCGTTGAAATAAACAAAAGGATTGCCACAGTCAAAATACTTGAAAATAAAATCAGATTATTCATGTCAAAACCAAGCAACAGGGGTTTAAGAATATTTCAGGTTAAAGACTGTCAATTACGGATTTAAGATTTTCTGGAAGTTCTGGAAGTTCTGTATGACTCTCATTGTTTTGAAGTACGTCAGGCCCAATCCTTCTAACTCGTTGAGTTCCGATAAGAGTGTCAATGTTTCTTTGAATGTCTTTTTCAGATAGCACGGCCATCAGTTTTTCAGTGACAATTTCTTCATTTTCATATTTTTTTATCCCATGTTGAACCAGCATGGTTTTCTCATCAGATGAAAATTCAGACATGCAAGAGGACTAATTTTTGCAGAGTAAAAAGCATTGCCTGTCACTTGAATAGTTTCTTTTCAAGCTCACTAATTTTTGGGATGCCAGTAAACTCTAATTTTTTGTCAATGATCAATCCGGGAGCGGTAAAAATAGGATATTTTTCCAGATATGATGGGTTTTCGGTGACATCAATCAGATCATAAGATACTCCGAGTACATCTAACATTTTTTCCAACACATCGCAGTTTGAACAGCCAGGAGTGGTTAGAACTTGCACTTTCATGACTGTGAAAACTGTTCAGGATTTTGTTCAAATGCCCAACTGCAGGTTGCACAGCAGAATCGGTATTCCTTTCCCTTGTGCATTATTAATTGTCCCTTATCTCCAACCTCCATTCCGCATACAGGATCTTTCATACGCAATCATTTCGTTTTTTCTTGGTAAAATACCAAACTATTGGAAACACAATCAAGCCTGCAAATAAGACGGGTACAAATTCCTCAGGCATTTGTGACGCATGCCCGTGCTCATGTTCTCCTACATGAAATTCAGGAGGAAGTAGAGTGGCGGAAATTAGATTGTTCCATCCAATATGAACAACCGTACTCTCATACCATTCGTGTCCACCAGGAATACCATTGATAATTAAAAATGTGCCAATGATAATCAGCATCCAACCAGTGATGTTTTCAATTCGTTGACGATTTAGAGTAATTCCCTTCGTTGCATTTACCCCGACAATTGCAAGAACGGATAGTAAGATTAGAGGAATCGCACGGCCAACTCCATGAACTGCTCCCAAGCTTGCGCCAATCTCCACACTTCCGCTTCCCGCAACATAGATCAAAAGCCAATAAAACATAGGATTAGGGCATCCAACCCCTGCATTTCCTAATAGCAATCCCATGAAGAATGATTTTGAATAATCGCCTCTGTTTTGAATAAACTTTGGAGTCCCAGAATAAGATGGAAGTTTAATCTCAAAAAGTTTGAGCTGTGATAAACCAAAAAGAAATGCGGCAATACCAGCGACTAGAAACATGTAAACAGAAATCTGATCTAGATCAGCCGTTTGGCCTAAAGCACCAATTCCAAATCCATAAAATGTGATTGTGATTGTTAATCCAGCACCAAAAAGTAATGCCATTACAAGTCCTTTCTTTCCCCCTTTTCCCATACTAAGTGGAATAATTATGAAGACAAGAGGTAAAGTGCATGGAAGAATTATCATGGATAATCCAGCAAGATAAGAAATTGTCAGCCAAGAAGGATAGGATAATTCTTGGCCTGCACTGATTGCCATAGGATTGGTTGCAGCAAAAACTCCACCCAGAAAGATCAGTGAAAATAAAATAAACGCAGTAGTAATTAGAAATTTTTTTGCCGTAACTTGTTCAGACATAATCATGATAGAAAAGTCGAATATTTAATCAGAATAGGACTTTTGAGGCGGAAACAAGTTGATGCACATTCACATTGATGTTTGAGGATCAGAATAGTATGAAAAAGAAAAAAAGAATTAGATCACTTTGAAAAGTGACATCATTCCTGCGGATATGTGATCATTGACATGACAGTGGAACATCCAAGTTCCTACATTGTCAAGAATAAAATCGACTGTCTTTAGACTAGCCGGCATTAATTCCATAACATCAACTCTCATTCCATTCCATAAGACAGTGTTTCCATGCCAATGTGGAGTATGCAAATCTACTTCAGTTCCCATGCCAATAAGATACCAACGTACATGTTCACCTTTTTGAACAGTTTGCCCTGGCAAATTACCAATAGACATATCCGTTAATTCCATGCATGAGATTGCTTTCAGCAAAATCGTCATCTCCTACCAATTCTTCATTATCACACGTTTCATCTGTGAATTGTTCTAGATTATCACATAGATAGTGACTGGAATTTTCATCAGAAACTGTAAACAAACTTACCATTTCTCTATCTACATCAATTGGTCTACCATCAGAATCGGCCATCCCCTTTGATATTACAACAATAGGGCCAACAAGTCCCGAATTAGTATCCATGGAAGAATCAACATGAGAGTGATACATCCAAATTATCGAGCTTGGATCACTTGGTCCAGGTCCTGCACGTTGTGGCACAGGCCACTTGTAGGTGTATGTTTGTCCAGGAGCAACTATTCCATCAGATTTGTTACTTGTAGATGTTCCATCATTGTATTCAGCACCTTCAGAATCTTTATCATAAAAGACTCCATGTGGATGAACAGAATAATCTAGTTCAGCAGAATTATTTTTGAATACAACTTTGATTGTATCACACACTTCAGCATGCATAATCGGTCCTAGTGTTCCTAGGTGTTGCCATTCAGATGCCCGTGGTTTAAGTTCTGAAAATGTATCATCGGCATACTCACGATATAGTGCCTTGATGTACTTACTTCCGATTCTATCAGAAGTGTTCTGTACAAATACATTTTCATCTTCATTAAACTCATGTGCTTTCATCTGATTAAGACCCAATGGGGCATAATCCCATTCCACTTCATCTGCAGCAATGTAATAGGTACGAGTTGTACCTTCATTGCTTCTACATTCACTGGTTTTGAATATGGTTTCAACATGTATTTCTTTATTAGAAGAAGAGCTAATTGTAAGTTCAGAACACAGTCTATCTCTGCAAACCTTGTCAGAATTCGTTTCTGTCAGGGACATTCCTTGACCCTTTGTGGCTTCACTTTCTTGAAATAAACCTGCAGATAAAGATGCAAGTATTGTTACAGATAATGCGATTAGCATAAGAGAAGTTCTTGATTTAGTCATTAATCTAACAACAAAAAATTTGTGTTTTAAATTAAACTCATTTTCTTGAATGTTGTTCAAATATTTTGTAATAAAATTTTAGAATTAATTCTTACAAAATGCAATTACAGTACACATAACAAAATACAATAAATTCTGTTATTTTATTATCTAAAATTACATTCATTTCAAGTATGAAGATCACATGATGATAAGATCATAGTCAATCTAAAAATCAATAAAAATTAATTTCTTGTTGGAAGAAATGGGAACACTGTCCTTACAAACTCCATGATAGATGGAAGATCATTATTTTTTATGATTTAACGAATTCACATAAAGTGGAAACGTGTCATCAAGCAATACTTCATTTCTAGAATAATCTACATCTACAGCAATTATTATGGGTCTATCAGATATCGCTTTTGTACTCTCCAAAACTTGTGAAAGTTCTTGTGGAGATTTTGCTTGAAATCCAGCAGCCCCGAAACTTTCCGCAATCTGAACAAAGTTGGGATTACCAAATTCTGTAAATACACTTGTCCCAAACTCATGTTTTTGTTTTGTTGAGATTAAATTGAAGTCATTGTCCACCCATACAATAATAATTATAGATAATTTCAAACGTACAGCTGTTTCTATTTCTTGGACATTCATTAAGAATCCCCCATCACCAGTCATTGCCACAATTGATTTTTTTGGATAAACAAGTTTTGCAGCTATTGCTCCAGGCAATGCAAATCCCATTGACGCAAAGCCATTTGGAATTATACACGTATTTGGTTCAAATGTTTGATAGATCTTGGAAATCCATAACTTGTGAGTTCCAACATCAGAAATGACAACATCATCACGATTGAGTGAATTTCTAACATTAATAATTAGTTTTTCAGGTTTTATTGGATACGAATCATCATCTTTGAATGCATCAATTCTTTGAATTACTTCTGAACGAACTTTCTTGAATATTTCTGGAACTTCATTGCGCGGAAAAGAATCAAGTGATGAATTTTCTAATTGCTGCTTTTCTATTTCTTCCAAGATAGACTCTATTGCAGGTCCAATATCAGAATCGATCTCCACAGCAGGCCGATAAAATGTGTATACTTCTGAGGGAGTAAAATCAATATGAATGATTTTTTTGTCAAGCTTAGAATTCCACATCCTTGGGGTGTATTCGACCAAATCATATCCTACTGAGATGACAACATCTGCTTCCAATACTGCCTGTAAAGCATGATCTGCATCTTTGATACCTATAGTTTGAAGGTGTGTCTCATAATCATCAGGAATAACTCCTTTTCCCATGAACGTGTTAATTGAAAAAATTTTAGTTTTTTCAACAAATTTTCGTATTTGCAAACTTTCATCTTCTCTTGCACATCCATTTCCTATAAACAACAGAGGTTTTTTGGCTTGAAGAATCATCTTTGCTGCTTTCTTTATTTGATCTCTGTTAGCTGTGGGTCTAAAAATTTCCTGAAATCCTATAGGAGTAATATTGGATTCCAATTTTGCGATGTCTTGAGGAAGTTCTATGTGTGTGGCACCAGGTTTTTCAGTTAATGCTATCTTGAAAGCTCTTCTTACAATTTCAGGAATATTTTTTGCATTACGTATTGACCAACTCCATTTTGTAATAGGTTCAAACATTTTTACAACATCAAGATTCTGGTGAGATTCTTTATGCAAAAGATGAGAATCAGTCTGACCGGTAATTGCCAATAACCTTGATCTATCCATATTTGCATTTGCAACGCCCGTTACTAGATTAGTAGCTCCTGGCCCGAGTGTAGCCAAACATACACCAACTTTTCCTGTCAATCTGCCGTAAACGTCGGCCATGAAGGCAGCTCCTTGCTCATGTCGTGTTAAAATAAATTTGATTTTAGATTTTGATATAGACATCATTAGATCTGCATTTTCCTCTCCAGGAATTCCAAAGATGAGTTCTACACCTTCAGATTCTAAACAGTCTACTAAAAGATCAGACGCTTTCATAAAATCCAATATCATTTTTATTTTAACGCTATTATGTATTATGAAAATTTGAAAAATGATCATTTCTTTCACATTATTCGTTTAAGATCAAACATAGCAAATCAATGATAAAAATGATTTTGTCACACAATAACATTACAAAGTTAATCTACGAAATGTGGATCATTTTAGGATAAAAATTATTTTTGATTCTACTCCCAAGAAAGGGCATGGGTTCACGGGGATTCAGCTACCAAATTGGGGATGAAAATGGACGCAGGTAGGTGGAAAAATCAATATTCCAAAAAAGGAAATCAGGGATAATCTCATAAGGGCAAAGGAAAAAACAATGAGAGATGTCATTTTTTAAAATAATTGAAAAAAGACGTTCGATTCGATCATATTCTAACAAGCCTGTAGAAAAATCAAAAATTCAAAAAATTCTCAAATCATCTTGGATGAGTCCCTCAGCTATAGGAATGCAGAATTTCAAAATTTTTGTTATAGAAGATATCAAGAAAAAAGAGAGACTGATCAAAGCTGCACATGATCAAGAATATGTCAATTCAAGTCTAGTACTGGTTTTTTGTACGGATCCTAAAAGAATAAAATTCACGGGAAGTCGTGGAAAAAACCTCCTTTCAGTACAAGATGCCACAATAGCAGCATCTTATGCTCAACTAGCTGCAACCTCATTGGGATTATCTAGTGTATGGATAGGACACTTTAAAGAAAAAGTAGTTGCAGAAATAATTAAAACAAAACTGAGACCAATAGTAATTTTGCCAATTGGATATGCAAATGAAAAACCAAAACCAAAGAAAAACCAAAAAATGAAGGATTTGATTAAAAAAATCTAATTTTCATTGTTTGTCAAATTGGGGATTAATAGATGCAAGTAGGATGAATACAATAATTGGGTGTTTAATCAAACGATTCCGCCAAAAAGATCTACCCTATAGTAATCCCAATGTTCAGGATCAAGCATTGCAACAAACTCTACATTTTCAGAACCCATTTTTTTTTGAATTAAATCACGGAGGGCAAAACTTGTCAGATACCTGTATCTTTTTGTATTTGCCAATAATGAGAACACCTTTCTGAGTCTGGTTCCTCCACCGAGTCCCCAGTAACCAAGCCTCATTGCAATGGGTTCCAAAAATACTGTATTTTGCGCCCCATAATTTTCATCTTTAATTCCAGCATACAATTGATAGTTTTCAAGAGGTCCCCCTTTTGCATATCCAACTATGGTTCCATCATTTAGTCTAAGAGTTGTTATGATCGTATTTGGATCTAAAATTGATTTTGCAAAACTAGATTTTTGTAATTGTAACGGCTGCGGTAATTCATTATAAATTGATGTTAGTGTACTTATGAACTCATCCGAATTTCTTTCATCTAGTGAATCAACCTTTGTTTGAAATTTTTGATTTTCATACTCGAATTTAGATTCAATTCGAATCTCTTCTTGACGAAGTTTCATAAATGAAAGCACGGTATCCATAAAATTCTTTCTTGTTTCAGTTGGTAATGCATGAAGAACACGTCTGCACATTTGAGATTCGTTATTTAGAAGAGTTTCAAAATAATTTACAGACATTCTCACTATAGTTGATTGATGCCAAGCAAACGCATGAGCATTTTTCTTTGCTTTTTCCATAGCTACTGTAAAATTACCTATGGCATAACCACCTATCCTATCTGCAACAGACAAAAACCATCCTAGTTCTTCGTAATGGGATTGTTTTTCAGGATTATCTCTGGTAATTTCTGAGCGTTGAAAGCATTCTTTCATCTGTATTTCAGGTTTTTGTTTAATTTCTCCAGTCCAAGGATATGAAGTTCTTAGAATCAATGCCATTATAATTTCGATGTCAAGTCCTGCTTCATCGATTAATTTTTTTAATTCTTTGTCTAATGAGATAAACTGTATCACACTTTCTTCATGTGGTCGGTCAACAGATTTTTGAGGATCAAAATCATGAAATAAAGCTGCAACAAAAAGATGTTCCACATCATTTTGATCCAATTTTTGGAGTTTTTTCTCCCATGTTGCTGCAAGTAAAGTGATGTAGGCAACTTCTAACTCATGATCTATATTGTGATAACCATAATATTCTCTTCCAAGTCCCTGGGTTTCAAATATCTCAATGGTATAATCTAACATCTTGTTATAACATGCAATTTTTTCAATTCCAGATGAAATTAGTAATTCCTGAATTTTATTTTTAAGAGGATGATCTTTGTCAGAATCCTGCATGATTTTTTTTTGCAATTGAGTTTTTTAACAAAGTATGATGATTTTCAGTATTGATTCTTACAATCTCATTTCAAATATATCAGACATGGAACCAAATCATTAATCTTGACTGAATCTGATTCTATAATTTCTAGTAGTTCTTTAAGTGAACTTTTGCAGAATTCACTCACATCCACTCCATGTGTTAATGTCAGAAAAAATGCCAAAGTTCGAGTTGTGACTGGAATGCTTGTTCAATATTTAGAAACTTTTACTGATTCTGTGGTAGTACGCGATGATACTACCCCCATAGGTGTAATTGGAGGAAGAGAAATAATTCAAGGAGTATACAAGAACCCTTCTTCGGATTTTTTTGAGATGAAACAAGTAGAGGAAATTATGGATAACCGACTCAACATAGTAACGCCAGATACAACCATCAATGAACTAATTTCACTTTGGAAACAGGTAGGAAGAGCATTTACACTGATAGATATGGGAAATGATAATTATTCGGTTATTTCTGTAAAGAAATTATTAGAAATAGGAATCAACAATACTATTGACTTTAACATTTCTGAGATGCCTAAAAAGAAAATCATTACATTTGACAAAGATGCCACTTTTGGAAACATAATAAAATTAATGTTAGAAAACAGAACTCGAAAAATTCTACTTGAAGGAACAAATCAATTCATCAATGACAGAATTATTATTGAAACAATAGAAAAATACGGTTATCTTCTTAACAACGATAATTTTTTAGATATTCCCGCAAGTGTGGTATCACTAGAAGATGCTAAAGTGATTTCAGATAATTTGGATCTTGCTGATATCTCAAAAATAATGTATGAAATGTCTCAACCATTATTAATTCATGAAGATCGTGTTATTAGTCCATGGGATGTTTGTATGGTCTTGGGAGAAAACTAATAAAATTTCTTAGTTCAGATAACATGAGAAATAAATTCTATGGCCCACGGGGATTCACCCACCAGATTGGGGTTCAAAGTGGACACAGATAGGCGTGAAATAGATTTTTAGAATATTATAATTTTAATTTTCCAGATTCTATTCCTTGTTTTGTAATATTGATCAAGTCTTCAACAGTACAAGTTCTCAGAGGATCAGGCAACGATTCAACTTGAAATGACTGAAATTTTTTAAGCTTTCTTCTTACCATCATCTTTATGATTCCTGGAATATCTTCTTCAAATTTTTGATTAATGTGATTAAGAATTTCTTCTACCTCTTTTTGTTTCATTTTTTTCCTCTACATCAGATAGTCATAAAGTATACTGTTCTTAGTCATGAATCTTCAGAGAACCAGTTACGTAATTGGACAGAAAATTTCCTTGGGTCCATGGGGACTCACCCACCAGATTGGGGGTAATTTGTGACGCAAAATATGAAACATGTTCAAGCTAAGAGCTTTGAAAAAATGTTTTATGGCTAGAACTACTACTTTTTCTGTATCTTTTGAGCATAAAATATAACAAAAACGGATGTTAATCCTAGTTTTATCTTAGAGAGTTTACAAGTTCTTGCAAATGTACAATCTTCTCATCTAAAGATAGTGCTGAAAATTCTTCCATTTTGGATTTGAATTCTACATGTTTTGCATCTTTTTCTTCATCAGACAGATTTGCATATTCTTCTCTCATTTCTTTAAAGTGAAATTTTATAATTTCTCTGTCTTCATCAGAAATTGAAGAAAATGCTTGTTTCATTTCCTTAAACTGTGTAAACTTTGCTTCACGTTCTTCTGGAGATAGTTCTGCAAATTTGTCTTTCATGTGAGAGAATTTTGCTTTGAATTCTGCTATCATTGCTTGTCTGCCTTCTTCATCTAGTGAGCAGTATTCGTTTATTTTGGATACCATCTCATCAGACTTGTTGTGCTTTGCAATAACTTCGGCTTGTTCTTCTGGTGACATGTCACAATATGCATTAATCTTTTCAATCATATGACCATGACCATATCCCTCTGCCATTACATACGGAGTTGCAAATACAAACATCAGAGCAAAAACTGCTGCAAATACTGGAATCGTAAATTTGATTTTTCTATTCATTATGCAAAAGTTTGATTCATTGCATTTAGTCTTTTTTACTAATTTGTATTAGTTCTAGGCATGGGAAATGAATGGTTGCTAAAAGTCATATTTTGGAAATAGATTTTGAATGAGTCCTTAGAGATTCAGCTACAGCTTGGGGGTAAAAAAAGATTCCATGGGCCCACGGGGACTCACCCACCAGATTGGGGATGAAAATGGACGCAGATGTGTATAAAAATAATTCTAGAATTTTTCATTTGATAAATAGACTCTTACATTCTATAGAGATAAAATTAGAATTATTTATCGTGGTTTGGAGTTGGATTCAGATATTCAATATTTTTAGACAACAAGGTTTGGCAAATATCCCATGGACTGTACACTTGATGATCTTTTGTCATTACATAAGGATGCATCATGCCAAACATCTGTTTTGACAGATCAGCAAAATTAAGGTCTTCAGAAACTATTTTCACATCTGATAACTGGAATGACTTTTCAAATTTCATATCCAGAAAATCTTCAGTTTCTCTCAGATAATCAAGGTTTTGGACAACTGTTTGAATGATAATTCTATCACTTATGAAACTCTGTGAATTTTTTAGGAGAATTTTGCGAGTCTTGTTCTCAAACATCAGATTAATTATTTTGCCTACGGTGTCATCAAAATTGAAAGTAGCAATATTTTTCTTTATAGGCAGATCGCCAACCCTAATGTCAGTTTTACAATTGGCACCTATTTCAAGTAGTTTTCTTGATGAGATGGCAGAATATCCAAAATATTGATTTGGAATAATGCAAAATGCCCTTCTTGTTATCTTCCATTTTTCAATAAGATCTTTTAGTTTCGTTTCAGGATTTACTTGAATTAATTCTTTGTCAAAAACATCTTCAACAGTTTTTTCATCAAAAAAGTTGGAGGTGGGGTTTTCAAAAATATTTTTTATTATTTCAGCTCCTCCCATTACTCCTATTGGTTTTTCCTCTTGATCTGTTACTACCAAAGAGTCTGTAAACGATTCTAAGTAGTGCATTAGCATGGCTGTAGCAATCCACATCTTGTTTTCTTGACGGATGCTTACAGCAGGTATAGAAAAAAGAGAAAGTGGAAACAATTCCTTTAACGGCAGATCTGAAATACTCATAGAAATCTTGAACTGAATTATCATTTAACTGCAAAATAAGATTTTCAAATTTGAAAATAGATTCTAAAAAAACTATATAATAAAATTTAACAATCCCAGATTAACTGGGACCGCCCCTTAATTAGGAACTAACATGGGCCTACGGGGACTCATCACCTATTTGGGGATAGAAATGGACGCAGACAGGTGTGAAATCAGAATTAAACTGATACTTTCAGTTAGTCAATAGAGACATAGAAGTTCATTACCCTACAATGATCTTTTATGAATGGTTCAAGTTCGTTGAGCTTTCCTTGCCAATCTTCAAGTGTTAATTCGGCACATGCTTGGGCTACAGCATCAAAATAATTTGCATATATTGCATACTGTCCTTGGGAGCCATATTGTTCAGCAAAAACCATGTAGTCAACCATCTGTTGAGCTTTTACTGTATTTGCCATTACATCTAAGACAAATTGTTTGTTTGTTTTAAGATGGTCTTTTGTTGCCAAGATTTGTTCATGAGCTGGAACAAGAACCTCAAAATCATATCTTTCTAGCAAAATATCATGTATGGCCAAATGTGCATTCATGTCAGTAGTTATTCCAAATCCCAAAAAAGGTCCGGCATTTGGATGAAACAGATCAACTACCATTGCAACTTTCTGTTTTGGTGCAAGTATTACTATATCACCTTTAGAATGAAAAGATCCCTCATAGGATAATACTAAAACCTGTTCTCCAACTGACAATGTAAAAGTATCATCAAAAGACTTTGTTGGAATTGGCCTATCGGGATCATTTTTCATCTTCAAATGTCTAGCAACATCACTATGAGCAATGTATACTGCATCATCTGGGTAGATATGAGCAGAGCCTATGTGGTCTTTGTGGATGTGGCTGTAAATAACATGTGTTATTGTTTCATCAGTAACATCTGAAATAGCCTGAAGGATTTTTTCTCCCATTCCTTGTGGTGCATCAACAACAATGACTCCTTGACCAGTTGTCAAGAACATCATTTGATAGCCACTGCCAATTAGCCAATAAAGACCGTCTGCAATTTCTGTTACAAAATAACCTTTTTCAGGATCAATTTCAGGTGCGGTCACAGTGTAATCCATTGTGGATGGGAATAATCCTTTTTTCATAGGTGTTGTTGATTCTTGATTCATAATCATTTCAGCTGCACTAACTTCTAGATTTTCAGAATTTACTCCAATTTCATCACACAGTCTATCCCCACATACTTTTTTAGAACCAGTTTCTGTGAGTGGATTACCAGTACTTTTCAAAGCAAAAGCATTATCAAATGATAATGCAGGAACAATTCCAATAGATAGAATCAGAGGTATTAATGCAAAAATTAGTAAACTCTTCATACATCTACAATCAGTAAATAAAATTTAAACAATGCCTAACAAACTGGGCCCAGCCCCCAAATTGGGAACAAAAATGGGCCTACGGGAACTCGAACCGTTTTTGGGGATGAAAATGGACGCAAGTAAGTGTGAAAATTATTTGGACGTATTATCAATGTAAATTGCTTTTAGAACGTCAGTTTTGCTTACTACGCCCCCAAGTTTATCGTTAATTCTAACACCAACACCATTGATTTGGTTTTGTGCCATTGCATCACATGCAACTCCCAAATCCTCTTCAAAGTCTACAGACTCTAGAGATTTTGTCATCAAGTCTTTGGCAAGAATGGTATTACCAAAACCTGATTCTGAAAGAAATCCTTTTCTTGTGAAGACTACAGATATTGCATCATCAGAATTATCAAGAACGGAGTCAGAATTACCTTGTTCCAATGCCACGTGAAATAAATCGCGAAAAGTTATAATTCCCTCAGGCTCACCATCATTATTTTTTAGAAATATTCTAGAAATTTTTTCTTCTATCATCTTAGACACTACATCTTTTAGAGAATTATCGGAGTTCATTGCAATGTAGGATATAGTCATTAAATCTCCCACAGTATGTTTTCCAGAGTAATTTTTAGAATAATATCTTGTAATGTCAGTCTTTGTAATTATTCCAACAGATCCATTAATGTTTGATGAGACACCCAAAGACCCAATGTTTTTTTCCAACATGATTTCTACACATTTTTCAATACTCATAGATTCATTGACAGAAACAAGTATTTTCATTAGTTGCGATGCTGGAATATCAGTAAGATTCCTTTCTGAATCATCATTTAACAGAAATAATCCAATATCCTTTTCAGTGATTATTCCAGCAGGAGAATCATCTTTAGTAAGAATAATTCTACTAATGTTATTTTTTAACAATGCTGAGATGATTCGATCTAATGAAGTGTCTGCATCAGCAGTTATTGGTTTTTTACAAAGAGAAAGTAATTCAGACAAATAATTCACCACACTATTTAATCAGATATACTGGAATCCTAGATTTTTGAAGTATGTGATTTGATACACTTCCAATCATATCTTTTGTAGCAGTACCTGACCCTGTTGTACTCATTACAATATGATCAAATTTGCCTGTTTTGGCAGTATGCAGTGTTACGTGACCAGGAGAACATCTTAGAATTTTACTAGTAAATTTGACATTTTTGTTTCCTACACGTTTTTCTGCTTTTTTTATAACTATCTCAGCATCTTCTTGTAATTGTTTATCAAAAGCCTTAGTTCTTGGTCCTCCATCAACAACATGGGGAATTACATGAATGCCTGTTACTTGACCATGTGTGAATCCTGCCAAAGTCAACGCTCTATCTAAGGCTTCAAAGGATTTTTTTGAGCCATCAATAGGTACTAAAATTTTGTTAAGATCCAATGAAGAAAAAACTTGAAATGTTTAATATTAATAGTTGAATTGATTCCCAACAATGGAATTAAACTCTTAAAATTATGTGTGGAGTTTTAGTGGATGATTACAATAGAAAAATGAAAAATCCATTTAGTAAAAAAAATAACTGTATTCAATGTGATGCCAAATTTTCAAATCATGAAGATTTGGTTATACATGTAAGACATGAACATCATAAAACTATTGTAAAATGTCAAAAATGTGGTAGAGAATTCATTCATGAAAAAGATAGATTGCATCATGCAAGAAAAGAACATGAAGAAGAGATGAGAAAAAGATCCAATAGGAATTCATATCCTGAAGAGTATAATACTCAAGACAAGGTTGATAAATTTAGAACAAGATTTAGTGATAAACTGTAATTTTTGAATATTGTTTTATTTTGAATAATATTGATAGGTCTTATTTAGAAAATACTCTAGTTATCTTCAAACCTCAAAAATGATATTTTATGAAATTAATATGGGCCCACGGGGATTTGAACCCCGGATCTTCGCCGTGTAAGGGCGACGTCATAACCGACCTGGACTATGAGCCCAGAAACCTACCTTGTTAAAATCCATTTAAACTTTGAGACAAGGAACAATATAGAAATTTGACACATGCTGAGGAAAATTATGAAGGTTGTTAATTTTTTTTCTAGTCCGATTGGACTAGGTCACATTACTCGAGACATTGCAATTGCAAATAATTTTGAAAATATTTCAACAAATTTTACAACCGGAAGTGGTGCTGCAAAAATTCTGAAGAAAATAGGTCTTGAAGTACAAGATGTATACAATCCATCTTCATTTGTAGTTGAAAATGGCACACTGAAAAATCCAGCGAGGTGGTTGTGGAATTACTATCAATATTACAAAGAATGCAAAAACATTTCACAGAAAATCATTCAAGACAGCATTCCAGATTTAGTGATAAGTGATGAGGATTTTGCATCATTGACTGTTGCACAAAATATGAAGATTCCAACAGTATTGATCACAGATGTTTTAGAAACTCGCTTTACCAAAGGATTAGCATCATTTATCGAAAAAAAGATGAACAAGTCGATGCAGGAAATTATCAAGAAATGTGACATAGTGATAATTCCTGAAAACGGGGATAGTCAAGACAACATCAGAAAAGTAGGCCCGATAGTCAGACAAACAAATCTTACAAGAGAAGAATTAAGAGAGAAATTTTCATTTGAGAGGAAAACGATTGTAATCAGCATAGGCGGAACGGATGCGGGATTGTTTCTGATTGAAAAAGCGCTGGATGTTATTTCAAAGATCAATCAAGATGTAGAAGTAATCCTAGTATCAGGTCCATCAGTAAATGAAGAGTTTGAAAACGTTAGAAATCTAGGCTTTGTTGAAAATTTGCATGAATTGATTTTTGCTGCAGACTTGATAATTTCTTTGGCAGGAAAATTGACCATAGATGAAGCAAACGCATATGGAACTCCTTCAATATTCATACCAATCAAAGGTCATTTTGAGCAAGAAGATAATGCAAGAGAGCAAGGATTTGTTTTTGAAGACATAAACAGACTAGACGAGCTAATTTTCAAAAAACTAGAAGAGAAAAGAAATCAAATGGATACGGATGGTGCTAAAATTGCATCAGACATTATTAAAAAATTAATGAACTGATAATCAAATGCTTAATAGATGGCTATTTGATTTTGACAAAATATCATGACTAGGTTAATAGTTACAAAATTTGGCGGTAGTGCAATAGGTCCAAATGGCGAAACAATTCCAAAGATCATTCAACGAATTATAGATTTGAAAAAAGATTCCAAAATTATTGCGGTTTTTTCAGCTCCATTAACTATCCATAATGAAAAAAAACGTTCGCTAACTGACGTAATCTTGGAACAAGGCAGAAATGCAGAGAACGGAATTGAACCATCTCTGGACATCGTAAAATCGACATATCAGAAAATTCTGGAAATGGTGAATTCTGAAAATAAGAAAGACTGTGAAGACACCATTAATTTTCATCTTGGAAAGGCGCAAGAAGCACTTGATGAGGCATTGGAAATTAAAGAATTTGTAAATGAGATACGATCACGGGCCCTGGCATTTTCAGGAGAGATTTTGATGTCCCATGTGATGAATTACGTACTAAGAAGCAATGGCATCAAGGCAGATGCAATTGATTTTGAAAATTGGCCAATTGTTACTGACAATAACATTGAATTTACAAATTTCCTCGCTCCAGAATCTAGAGAAAAGATGGAAAAAACAGCAGATCTGGTAGAAAAAAATGAGGTAGTCACAGTCGGCGGATTCATTGGAAAAACTGTTGACGGTATAACTACCACATACGAACGAGGAGGTTCAGACAGAACAGCAGCAGATCTTGGAATACTATTTCACAAAAAATATGAAACCAGCATAGACTTTGAAAAAGACAGCTCAGTGGTTTCTGCAGATCCAAAAATAGTTGATCTAGAATTAAGAGAAATAATTCAATTGTCATACAATGAAGCAAGGCTTGCAGGAATGTTCGGAATGAAGATTTTAGATCCTATCGCAATTAAGGAAATTGTAGAAAATGGAGTGGATGTGCCAATCACAATTACAAACATGAGGAATCCAGGAAAAATAACTACAGTTAAGAGAATGGTGGATGAGCAGGAAGGACACCCGATTAAGATAGTTACAGGAAAAGAAAATTGTGCCATTTTTAGAATTGAGACAAGCGCCATTCAGAAATTGTTGACATCGTTAGAAAAGGACAAACACTACAGTGAATTCATAATTCTATCGCCGTTTACAAAAGATGGAATTGAATTCTCTCGAGTATTGTTCCTGGATGGAGAATATGTGAATAGAAATGAAAAATATTTGCTAGGGTTTGATTCACTTGCAACGATCACATACAACAGAGGGGTTATCACGCTAATCGGGGATGAGATGTGGAGAGTGCAACAGGTGGCGTCAAGAACTAGTGCAAAGATTGGCGAATCAGGACTAAACATTTTGAATATGGATGCACAAGAAGAAACATCAAGAATAGTCATTGTCATCGAAGACAAGGAAGACAACATTAGAAAAGCCATAAGAGCAATACATCAGGAAGTCTCGAAGATAGATTTTGTATAATGGAAAGTGGCGTTACGGGCTTTCACCTGTAAACGCCATCATGGGTTTATTCTTGGACCGTTATCTAGAGTTAGCCCGGCGTTACCCAAAACACGCTACATCATATGTTACAATCCATAGTATTTAGAGATGATCTAGATAGTCCTCATTATGTACGCTCAGCCATCATCCAGAGAATGATTCCGATTCCAATTACAGCATACCATTTGAAGTTCTTCTTGTTCATGAAAATATTGACTGAGCCTAATTCTTTGTCCCCATATTCAGAAAGGCGGGTCTTTCTCATTTCAAACGCGTGACCAATAAAGCCTATTGTCAGAAAGACAATTCCTGCAAACGCTAAAACCCACTCCATGATGGACTTTTTCATTTATCTGATATGTATTTTAAGAGAGTTTGAAACCAGTATTCAAAAAAATAATTCTTTAAATTAGCAGCAGTTTTTTCCTCTCCTATGAAAGAGACGGGTAAAATATGGATGAATGGAAAATTAGTACCATTCAAGGATGCCAAAGTTCACGTGTTAACTCACGCATTACACTATTCGACATCAATTTTTGAAGGGATTAGATGCTATGACACGTCAAACGGTTCGGCAATTTTTAGATTGCCAGAACATGTTGACAGGTTTTTCAAATCTGCAAAGCTGTATTCGATGAAGATGCAATTCTCAAAAAAAGGAATTACAGACGGAATCATAAAAACTGTAAAAGCCGGAGGACTAAAGGAATCATACATCAGGCCATTGGCATACTATGGTTATGGCACAATGGGACTAACTCCAACCCAGAATAAAGTGGATGTCTCAATCGCATGTTGGGAGTGGAAGATGGGTGAGTCCAAGGCAGGAAAATTTTCTGGAGCAAAATGTAAAATCTCAAGCTGGATAAAGATTGATTCCAGATTTCAACCTATGCAAGCAAAAGCCGCATCAAATTATGCAAACGCAGCACTTGCAAGAATGGAAGCATTAGAAAACGGATATGATGAAGCCATAATGCTGAATTCACGTGGTAAAGTTGCAGAAGGTAGTGCAGAGAACATATTTGTTGTCAAGGATGACATCATTCAAACACCTCCACTTTCAGCAGGAGGATTAGAAGGAATCACCCGAGACAGTGTCATTCAGATCATTGAAGAAAATGGCGGATTTGTTGTTGAGTGTGATTTGGAACGAGACGATCTCTATGCAGCAGATGAAATTTTCATGACAGGTACTGCAGCGGAAGTGAAATCAGTCACTCAGATTGACAAGGTCAAAATTGGAAACGGTAAGATGGGCGATATTACCAAGGCAGTACAAAAATCTTTTACAGGCGTGATCAGGGGTAAAGACGAAAGATTTTTGCCATGGTTGACATTTATCTGAGTCCATGAAGTTTTTTACCCAGAGAAAGGGTTAGGGATTATGGATTCATGTGCGACAGGAGATACGCCTGAAATATGCTGGTTTTGTAGAAAGGGACGTCATGATGACTGCATGAAAGAAATTCCAACACAAGGCAAATCTGACGGACCACATGATTGTACATTTGATACGAAACTTGTTCCATGCAAATGCCATCATTGAACAATTAATAACAAATACAGCTTTGTCTGAAAAAACTCCATGAATTATGACAAAGAATTTTGGGATAAATACTCAGACGAAAATGAATCAAGATACAATGAAGAGTTTGCAAAATTTACAAGAGACTTGGCCACATCTTTGCGATGTACAAGTATTTTGGAGATTGGGTGCGGAACAGGAATCGATCTGAGATTATTTCCAGATACCTTTGAGATACACGGAATCGATCTAAATGATCATGCGTTAGAGATAGCAAAAGAGAAGTTTCCTATCGCAGATTTTAAGAAAGGATCCATTGTAGAATTGCCATTTGAAGACTCTTCAGTGGATTTTGTATTTACACACGGACTAATGAATTACCTAGATGGTGAGACGTTAAAAAAAGGAATTTCTGAAATATACAGAGTTTCTGGCAAATACATTATGAATTGCGAAAAATTTGAAGACCCAGAAAAGCAGATTGACAAAAACCAAAAATTTCGCAACATGAAAAACAGATGGTCAGACTACAAGGTAAGATTAGTAAGTGATGTAGAGATGCATGAGGACATAGAACCCAACAAACCAAAATTTACTCTGTTAAAAAAACTGTAATTTCCATCGATAGCATAAATGCCTTGCAACAATAACGCTCCAAAAAATTATTGGCGAGTTGGTTGAAACGCTTTTTCAACATTTGGCAAAAGTTAAGATTTCAAATGAACGAAGATATCAACAAGAATACAAGGATAATGATTTTAAAAATAATGACACATTAAACCAAAAAATATTAATATTATCAATCAAAATATTTTCAAACCAACATATTCATGAATCATCATTTTGATCAAAGAAAACTTTGAGGGAGATATGAGGGGATTTCATGAAAAATGAACTAGTCATTTCAAAAAAAATCAAAATATTAAGCGGGTCTAAAGGGATTCGGACCCTTGACAACCGGATTAAGAGTCCGGTGCGCTACCTGGCTGCGCCATAGACCCACCAAAAATGAAAAGCCTAGAGTTGTTATTAATCTTAAGATTTTAAAATAATGAAAATTTAGTTTTGTGCTTTTGCTTCAATTTCGTTGTACTTTTCAATAATCGCTGTAAGTGCAGTTGAAACGGGAACATCATTCATCTTTTTCTTTTCGGCCAGAAGTTTTTGGTATGCATCTAGTGTAATATACACTGGAATTGAGCCATTTCCTTCAAGTAATCCTCTAACGTTGTATAGAGCAGTTTCCATTCCTTTCTCGGCAGACTTAGCAAACTTTGCTTTATCCAAAATTGCTCCTAACGGACCAAATGGCATCTCATAGTCTACGGACATGGTTACTCTGGTAAGATTATTGCCTAGTGCCTTGAATTCATTGGTGATTTGCCATCTCTTAAATGGACCTTCAATCTGCTTAGCAGTGATTTTCTCATTTCTTACGAAATCAATTGTCTCACAATCCCACTCTAAACGTTTACCGCTAAAGTCACCGATAATTCTGAATGTTGTACCAACACCCATTCCTTCTTTGATATCCATAGGAATGACGGTCATCCCCACCACATCATTTTTGATTTGATCAGAAACATGTTCTGGTCTTGCAAAATAGGTGAAAACACTATCTACAGGTGTTTTAATATCGATTGATTTTGTTACGAGGGTCAACGATTGAGTTTCTTGACAATAAGGATTTAAAGGTTTTGAAGATTTTCGTGATGGAATTAACTTATAATATATTCATCAAGTTTTTAGCATATTTTATGAATACAAAGCGATCAGTTTTTCTGATTATGGGTTTGATTCTTTCAGGATATGCAGGATTTGACTCAGCATATGCCCATTCGATGTTTAACTCTGCTGAGAAATTTTATGGCGGATACAGGGTCCAAGTGGCCACTACGCCTGAATTTCCACAAATAGACGAACCATCTCAATTTTTGGTCAGAGTAACTGATGAGAACTTTGAGGAAGTAGACAAGTTTACCATGGGGATTAGAATTTTCTACAATGAGCAGCAAGTGGATGCAATTCCACCGACTATAATTGAGATGGGACACTGGGATTTTGATTATGTATGGAAGAATGTAGGAAATCATGTTGTGAGGATTGATCTGTATGATATGGATGGAACCGATGGAATTCTAACTTACACGTTTAACATGGGGACTCAAAATCCGTTTGGATTCATTTTCTTTGGTGCAATAGTTACAGGCGCTTTGGTTTTTGTAGGGGTAATAACGTACATCTATCTGCCAGGGGTTTTTAAAAAATCTAAACTTTAGATATGATAGAAATTTTAGAAATTCTAAATGCAAACACGGTAGTCAACAATACCATAGAGAACAATAGTATTCCGATTCCCAAGTGAATTGCAACCAAGACAGCATGTAATTTTAGATCAATTACCATTGCACCAAGTACAATTTGAGTAACGACAAATACTGTTGCAAGAGAACTGGTTACTTTAATCTTCAAGTCAGCATTCTTGTTAATCAGACTTGCAACCATGGTTGCGATTACCAATGATCCAGTAGTTGCTGCAACCAATCTATGAGTCCATTCGATAAGATATTCCTCGGATGGCATTATGCCATCAGGACACAAAGGCCATTCAGGACAAGTCAATCCAAGTCCGGCTGCAGAAACATATCCTCCTATAAACATCAGAGAATACAAAACTATCATTGTAGCTAATGCAAGATACTGGATTGCCAAAATTATTCTATTATGAAACTACCTTGCATGCCTTGCAATGCATGTCCTGGAACAGTACAGATGTAATAGTAAGTTCCTGGTGCACCTGCAGTGAAAGTGACACTGCCTCCTTCACCTGGCTTTAATGGATTTGTTGCTGCTGCAATTGCAGAATCCATAACTATGCTGTTAAAGTCTTCAGGGTTTGTAACAACTCCAAATGCATGAAATGATTTACCTAGATTATTAGAAGTAACAGTCACCTCATCGCCAGAATTCACCTTAACATCAGGATTATGTCCATCTTCACCAGGCAACGCGTTAAATGCCAAAGTCCTGAAATCAGATGATTCTACAAAGTCCAAAGTAAAGTCATGAGATACTCCGGTTGGGGCTGCTGCAACACCAGAAGAGGCACCTCCCGGTGCAGGACCAATTATGATTTCACCGACCATTCCTTGGTCTCTATGACCTGGGACAGTACAGATGTAATAGTAAGTTCCTTCCTCACCTGCAACAAATTCTGATGAACCGCCTTCACCTGACTTTAATGGATTGGATGCTGCTGCAACCTCACTTCCAGGAATAATTCCACTAAATCCCTCAGTATCTTTAGTTACACCGAAAGAGTGGAAGGATTTTCCATCATTTACAACATTAAAGACCACTTTATCGCCCACATTCATGTTTACAGTTGGATTATTATCAGGCTCACCAGGCAACGCGTTAAATGCCAAAGTCCTGAAATCCGACGATTCTATAAATGAAAGATCTTGCGTAATGGTTTGTCCAGTTTGTGCGGCTGGTGCGGCATGATCACTGCTTCCTGCCATCTGTGCTACAACTGGAGCTGGTTGTGAAATCCAATAGTCCCACATTGAGAAGAATATAACACCACCAACAAGGCAAATACCTAACATGATAACCATCATTTTTCCAACTCTGGACGGAGTTGTTCTGTAAAGTGTTTGGGGATTAGCGTTAGTCATTTCATATTTCTCCTAATGTGATGGGTTCTTTGCCTCGAAAGGATAATAGTATTTGCCTCCAAGATCGAATGGATCCTCTATATTTGCAAGTTTTCCTTTTCCTGAACTGTAAACGAAATTTGCTAACCAGATTGCCATGCTGATACCAATAATCATTGCACCTACTGACGCAATTTGGTTCATTGCAATCCATTCTGGGATTGGCGGATAATCGAAAACTCTTCTTGGCATTCCATACAAGCCAAGTACGTGTTGTGTAAAGAATACTAGTACTGTTCCAATAAATGACATGATAAAGTGAACCTTACCCAGGGTTTCATTGTACATTCTACCTGTCACATATGGGAACATGTAGTAGGCAAATCCAATTGAGCCAAATGCGATGGTACCCATGACAAAGAGATGGAAGTGACCAACTACCCAGTATGTATCGTGTGTCGTAAAGTCTAATGGCATGGCAGCATTTGCAACGCCACCCGCACCTGCAGAGAAGAACAGTGCAATTCCTCCAACTGACCACATCATAGGTGTCAAGAATTTGATTCTGCCATTCCACATTGTTGCAATGAAATTGAATACGTGCATTCCAGATGCCGGAACTGCTGCAAGGGTTCCTATCATGAAAACTGTTTTCTCAGTAAACGACATTCCGGTTGCGTACATGTGGTGTGCCCAGGATGAGAAACCCACAATGGATAGTAAAACGAATGCAAAGATACCAGAATTATAACTGTAAATTGGTTTTCTTGAGAATCTTGGAATAATCTCATACATCATTCCAATTGCCGGAATGACCAGAACATAGACCTCAGGATGGAATGTAAACCAGAACAAGTGCGCATAAGCAATAGGATCTCCCCCCATTGCAGGGTTAAAAAAACCACTTACACCAAGCCTGTCAGTAAGTAACATTAGAAGTGCAGCCGCAAAGGTTGGAATTGCGACAAGGATAATCAAAGAGGAAGACAGGAAAGACCATGCCAATAATGGAACCTGTCCAATGGACATGTCTGGATGCTTACATTTTAGAATTGTAACAATAAAGTTAATCGCACCAAGGACTGATGAAATACCCAAAAGCTTTAGTCCAAAAATCCACATGTCTGCGGCAGGACCTGGAGCGCTGATAATAGAGTACGGCGGTGTTGCATACCACGTAAAATCTGCAAATCCTAACCAGATAAGAGCTCCACCAGGAGGAATCATCCAAAAGGCTATTGCATTGAGTTTTGGATATGCCATGTCCTTGTATCTGACCATGATTGGAACGTAATAGTTCCCAACTGCAGACGCAAATGGAATTATAAACAAGAAAATCAAGGTAGTACCGTGAACAGTAAATATTCTGTTAAACGTCATAGCGTCACCAATTATTTGTGCACCAGGTAAGAACAATTCTGCTCTAATTGCAAGAGCTAACGTTCCACCTAAGAACAAAAATGCAAGAGAAGTGATCAGATAAAGTAAACCTACATCAGTGTGATGTGTAGAAAACATAATTTGCCAGACTGGACGTGGCTTTTGTAATTCTAGAACCATTAGATGATCTCCTCAATAATAAATTGAGATAAAAGCGTTATCAAGATGATGACTCCTCAACAATTAGTGTTCCTCTCATGTTATAGTGAATTAATCCACAGTATTCCCTACATTGAATATCATGAGTTCCGACATCAGTTGGTGCAAACCATACAGTGTTAACCCTACCAGGAATTGCATCCATTAAAACGACATAATCATGAATGTTAAAAGAATGGTTGACATCTTTTGACACTATCTCAAACCTGTAAGCCTTTCCAACCTCAACATGTAGTTCGCCAATTTCTTTTGTTCCATCTTCATGCTCAAAAGTCCAAAACCACTGCTGTCCTGTTACTATGATTGTTTCAGCATCAGCAGGAACGTGTTCAACAAGCCTTTCTGCTTCCCATGCTTCTGCCCCTACCCAGACCATTAATGCGACGATAACCCCGATGTAAATCCATTCGGGCCAGTTAGAGTGTCCGCTCATTTCTACCAGTCAGTTCCCTCATAAGGAGTAGGCTTAGCCTTTGGATGAGATTCTCGGAATCTCCAACATTGCCAAATCATTGTTCCAGACACAACTGCACCCACGGTAAATCCAACTGTCATTAATCTATAAAATAAATTCCAAATGACCACTCTACGATCAAGATATTCACCAGGTTCATCTCCAGCTGCAAACGCAAGATCTACGGCTGGGACTAAAACTAAAGCGGCCAATACTAAGAATGGTGCAATAAATTTCTTCATTAGCAATTGAATGACGTGACCTATAATTTCTATTTAAGGGTTTTCAAGATTACTAATTACCAGTTCTGATCGAAACGTGACGTATGCATAACGTTGAGTCCTGAGAGGGAAAATTTTTGATCTTTTTCTCTGAAGATGTTCAGAGATGCATTTGCAATGATTAATTCAAAGAGGTTTGTAGCAGACAAATCCACAATTGTAGATAGCATGGCCTTGATTGGATCCATATGAGTAACAAGTACAACATTTTCATCAGGATGACTCTCTATCACATGGTTAACTATTCCCGAAACTCGTTTTTTGACATCAAAAAAAGTCTCAACACCGTTATGAGCAATTTCTAATTCTCCATTATAGAATTTCATGAATACATTGCCATGACTGCTAATGATCTCGTCATAGGGCATTCCGGTAAATTTCCCCATATCGAGTTCGATTAATCTATCATCAACTGATACATCAATAGAATTATGTTCTCCGACAATTTCTGCCGTATGTTTTGCCCTCTGAATAGGACTGGAATAGATTGCGGAAATATTCATGTGTTCAAGCAATTCAGCAGTATGCTTTGCTTGCTTAATTCCAACCTCAGTTAATGGGATACCTTCTGTTCGTCCGGCCAAAACTCTTTCGGTATTGTTTTTTGCTTGACCATGTCTAAGAAAAATTATCTGTCCCAATTTGAACCAATTTTAAATAGAGATAATAATAACATTGTCAGATAGATGTCATGAAAGTTGGAATAATTGGCGGAACTGGTGGAATGGGCAAAGGATTTGCCCTAAGATGGTCACAAAACAATGACGTCATTGTTGGTTCTAGAGATGCTGCAAGAGCATCTGAATCGGCTGTGGAATATACAAATCTTGCAAAGGAAGCTTTTGGAGAAATAAAGGGGACAATTTCTGGAGACGACAACGTTTCAGTTGCAAAAAAAAGTGATGTTTTGATTTTGTCAATTCCATATGAAAATATTGATTCAGTATGTTCAGGAATTTTATCAGAAGTTAAGGACAGTTGTGTAGTTGTATCTCCAATTGTTCCGATGACAAAAACGGATGTAGGATTTGAGTGTGTTTCGATTAAAGAAAACAAGCCATTTTCATACAAACTTGTTTCAGAACACATGAAAGACAAGTCAAAACTGGTCTCAGCATTTCATGTAATTTCTGAAAAAAAACTGATCAATCCTACACTAGAACTAGATTATGATATCTTTGTTTGTGGGGACGATAAAGAATCTGTAGCAGTAGTAAATGGCTTGATTGATGAAATCAAGGGATTAAGATCTATTTACCTAGGTCCAATTGAATTGTCTTATCTCGCAGAGATGTGTACGCCATTGCTACTAAATGCAATGATCAGAAATAAAATAAAGAATCCGGGCATCAAAATCGTTTAAGTTCACTTTATCATGAGTTATGAACATTATAGGCGAGGTAGAAATTGGTTTTCGGCAATCGGAGTACTTTTTTGCGTAATGGGAGGAATAGTTCTAGTTCAACAATTGGTGATTTGGGGAATAGATTTTGTAGAAGAGTTTTTGTACAATAGCGAATTTACAAACGAAAAGGTTTCTGTAGCAATGATTGGCTTTGGGATATTCATGATAGTGTTAGGACTTAGAAAGCATGAACAAAAGGGATGAATTTCTAAAGGAACAGAAAGTATTACGATTAGCGACAGTCGGTGAAAGCAAAACTCCACATATTGTGCCCGTATGGTATAGATACAGTAATAAAAAATTCTACATTGGGACCAACACCAAAACGGCGAAGGCAAAAAATGTAATGAAAAACAACAAAGTTTCATGCTGTATTGATGTGGGTATTAACACTCCAAACATTTACGGTGTTTTGGTTAAAGGAAATGCAAATCTAATTTTAGAAAATAATAAAGTGAAAACTATTTCAAAAAAGATCCTTTTACGATATTTCAAATCATTGGATAGTAAATCTGCAAGAGAATTGCTTAACGATACAGATTGTATCATAGAGGTTGTTCCTGAAAAATTTACAGTTTGGAATTACTGACTTACAAACTCTTGGATTTTATTCATTGCAGAATCCAAAACTTCAAGATTCGGAAGATAGACCAATCTAAAATGTCCACTGCCATATTGTTCACCAAATCCAGATCCATGAACAGTAAGTACTCCCTTTTGTTCCAGTAATTTTGTTACAAATTCTTTGTCATTTCCAAACCTATCATCTTCAATTTTTGGAAACGCATAGAATGCTCCTTTAGGATTTGGACAGGACAATCCAGGCAATTCATTAAGTCGCTTTACAACTAGATCCCTATGCTTTTTAATCTCTGAAACAAAATCATGAATATAGTCTTGAGGACCACGTAGAGACTCTAAAGCTGCATATTGTACTGGGAGACTGGTTGCGATCCTTACTCTAGCTAGTTTAGGAAGATGTTCACGCAATTCTTCGAGTTGTGGAGATTGATTAAATGCAATGTATCCAATTCTCCAACCAGACATCAAATGGACTTTGGAGAATCCGTTAAGAACAATTATCGGTGAATCTCCAGCAACTTTGCCAATTCCTACAAATTTGTCATCAAAAATTATTTGATCATAAATTTCATCACAAATGATGTAAAGACTATGCTCATTTGCAACATCCACAAGTTCTTTTAGAGAATTTTCATTGAATACGACTCCTGTAGGATTGTTTGGGCTGATTAAGCAGATAGCAACAGTCTTTGACGTAATTTTGGATTTTATATCATCAATGTCAGGCGTTGAGTTGTTCAAATCAACTCCGAATTCTACAGGTACTCCTCCGTGCAACCTAACATAGGAAGCATATGGAGGATAGTAGGGACCTGGCAACAATACCTCATCGCCTTCTTCAACAATTGAAGAGATTACCATGTCAAGACCTTCAGAAACTCCATTTGTAATTAGAATGTCATCGGCGGTAATTGAGAGTCCTTTGGTGTTTTCTTTTTTGGCAATTTCTTGTCTTAGTTCCAAGAGACCTTCTGATGATGAATAGAAATTGTCACCGTTGTTAATGGCACTAATCAAAGCTTGTTTTACATTATCAGGAGGTTGAAATCCGAATTGCACAGGATCTCCGATGTTGAGATAATCAACTTGCATGCCTTTCTGCTCTACCTTTCGAGCAGCTAGAACAATATCTCGTATAGCATATTCGACTCCAACTACTTTTTTTGATACCTTCAAAGTATCTAGACAGATATTTAGGCCCGTTAAATTCTTACTTGTTTGGACTCGTTGCACAGTCTGGATAGTGCGAGCGGCTTCGAACCGCTAGGTCGAGGGATCGAAGCCCTCCGAGTCCTTTAGGTTATCTTATTAAGCAAATTGTTTTTCAGCATGATGAAATGAAGAATTTGGCAATAAAAGTTGGACTTGTATTAGTGATCATAGGAGTAATTTGGACATCATTGATTTTCAACGAAACTGAAAAAATACATACTTCGGTTTTGTTAGAAAAGTCAGATTCTTTTGAAACGAAAACAGAGTTTACAGGCTCAGACATAGGATATTACAAATTCTACGTACCAGAATTTTCAGGAAATGAGATATTTGTCCAAGTGTTAGACACTAAAAAAAACATCATACAAGAACAAAAAGTTCAGACAAAAATGTCAGTAGGATACTTTGATTTTAGCAAAAACGGTACGCATACATTAAAAGTTACAAACATTTCAAAAGATGCCATCAATCTTCAGATGGAATTTGGCAATACGAATTCACAAAAAATGTATCCTTCAGGAATTATGATGCTTGTAGGTGCGGTTTTAATTATCATTACATCATATTTCAAGATAAAAAATTACAAGATAGAGCAACCGGAAGCAAATATTTCATAGATTTGAACGCATTGAATAACGTGTCCAAAAATCAGAATCAAATTAAAAATTAGCCAAGTGACAAAGAACAAGAAAGCAATTATTGAGAAAGGAAGAAACATTTTGAGTTTAGTATATTCTCTGTTTTTCAGTATCAAAACAGAGCCTAACGATGCAAGTACCAGTCCAATTTCAAGTGGTTGATGCGACCATGAAATTAATCCATCAATTCCAAAGAGATCATGCGATAAAGAATCCCCAAAACCTGAAATGATCTGAACTATAGAGCCAGCAATAACAAGATTGATTCCGGTTTTAAGAGAGCCATGAACCGATTTTTTGAATATTAGCATGCAGCCAATGATTGCAGCACAGCTAGTCATGGAAACTCCGAAATAAACAACGACATGTGAAGGACTCCAGAAAAATTCAGGCTCCTTTTGAAGATGAGAAATTGCATCCCAAAATCCTGCAGATACAATAACAACAGGTCCAATAACTGCCAAAATCGATACCAATGAAACCAAAGTGCTGGAATTTGTAAATGCACAATTGGAAAGTATTTGATTTAGTTTCATTTTGTCTATTTTCTAAAATTGGGTTATTTGAAATATGGCAATACTACAGATTAGAAAAATTCAACATTGTGAGAAATTTTATGAATTAACTATATTAGATGAGATAAATCACGTAGGATATGAGTCCTGGAATTGGATTAATGAAGAGACGTCTAGAAAAGGAAAAAGATGCCATTGCACTGGCTGTTTCGGGTATTGCAAAAAAATACAATGCCAAACCTGAAGGCATCAAAACGCTAGAAACAAAGTATCATGATGATGCAGGAGATTGGTATGTTGCACTTGGGTGGGAGGAAAAAAAGGCAATTGTGCAGATGGATTCGGTTTTAGCTACAATCACAAAGATAAAAGAAATTTAATTATCTAACTTATTGATATAGTATGATCAAAGCGATTGTCCTTGGCGGTTCACGTGGAATAGGAAAAGCAATTTCAGATTCACTCAAAACGATGCAGATTGATGTCTTTGCAGTATCCAAAGAAGATATAGATACATCGGATTTGAATAGTGTAAAAAAATTTTTAGCAGAACATGACAAAACAGACATCTTGGTTCTAAATACAGGAGGACCAGCTCCGAAGCCATTTTCAACCATAACTGAAAATGATTGGAATGTATATCACAATCAATTATTTTTGGGATTTTGCATCATTCTGCAGAAAATAAAAATCAGTGATGGAGGATACATATTTTTGATCAGCTCAAGTGTAATTAAAGAACCAAATGCAAAATTAATAATTTCTTCAGCATATCGTGCAGCATTTACAGAAGTTTTTAAGATATTAAGCAAAGAATATGCTCAAAGAAACATCAATTGCATCAATATTGCACCAGGTCCAATTGACACAGATAGAACTCATGAATTGATAGAAAATGTAAAAGAATTTGAAAAGACACTACCTATGAAGAGATTGGGAAAGCCCGAAGAGATCGGAAATTTTGTAAAAGCCGTTATTGAAAATGACATAAAATATCTAACAGGCGTTACAATAAACTTTGACGGTGCAAATTCCAACTATGTCTTTTAAGATTATTTTTTAAATTCAACATTTGGCGTATCAGGTTGACCTGCAATCGCAATCAAGCCGCCATCTCGTAACTGCTGCAACAGCTGCATGACCTCTTTTTCTACTTGGTTTCTTTGCAAACCTGTTTGTTGTGCAAATACTTGTACAAGTTCCGTAACTTTACGTTCCCCATTACAAGATTTCCAAAAGTCTACAATTGCTTGGTTCACCATAAAGCCTTGCTCATGTTCATTTGCTAAAACCATTGAGCCATCTTCTTGTTTGATTAGTTTTCCAACACCTTGAGGCAATGCAGTTTCATAGTTAATTGGTGCAGGGGTATTCATATTGGCACCCATATTTTTAATTTTGATTTTCCCCTCTTCTGTCATTTTATCCATTGACCAGGCAGGTTCCCACACAATGTCAATTTTTACATTGTTTACTCCCGGAACCTTTTTGGCATATCTAGTTGCATCTTGAACCAAAGTTTCATGAAGGGGACAACCCTGTGTGGTCATTGTCATTTTGATATTAACGTCATTATTTTCAGTAACATCAATTCCATAGATCAATCCCATTTCTACAATATTGAGAGGAACTTCAGGATCCATGCATTGTTTTAAAGAATCCTCAATTGCTTGTGCAGAAACGGTACTCATATTGTAGATTGCAGTTTCAAAAACAATAAAAACTTTCTATTAATTAGCTTGAAATAATTTTTTGAGCGATTCCTCAAACGGAGCGACAGCCACTCCCTTTTCGGTAATAATGCCCGAAATGAATTCAGGAGGAGTCATATCAAATGCAGGATTAATCACATCTACATCATCTGGAGCAGTCTTTTTCTCACCAATCCCAGTGACCTCGCTTCCATTTCGCATCTCAATGACTACATCCTCAGCCTTTGTCTCCAAATCAATCGTGGATAATGGTGCGGCAACATAAAATGGAATTCCGTGCTGTTTGGCCATGGTAGCTACTTGATATGTTCCAATCTTGTTAAAGACATGTCCAGTTTTTACAATTCTATCTGCACCCACTACAACCTTGTCAACTAACCCATTTGCCATGGAATAACCTACAGCGGTATCAGGAATCAAACTAACATCAAATCCATCGTGTTTTAGCTCAAATGCAGTCAATCTCGAACCCTGTTGAATTGGCCTGGTTTCAGTGGCAATGACTTTGACATTTTTTCCACTTTCCCTAGTTGCCCTAATTACACCCAAGGCTGTCCCATATGCCACTGTAGCTAACGCACCCGCATTGCAATGAGTCATAATTGTGTCATTATTCTCAAAAAGAACAGATCCGTTCTTGCCCATAGATTTGTTAATATCAATATCATCATCTGCCATTTTTTTGGCTTTAGAAATAACTGATTCTTTGATTAGATCAATTGTCTCCCCAATCTTTGCAACGCTCATGATTTGTTCCAATCCCCAGCCCAAATTTACTGCGGTTGGTCTAGTTGCAAACAGAATTTTTCTTGCATCTTCCAAGTCTGTTAGCAATTCCTCTTTTGATGTTGCTTTGCTTTGTAAGACAGCTAGTGCCAAACCAAATGCGCCAGAAACTCCAATTGCAGGAGCTCCACGGACCACCAGAGTTTTGATAGCATTAGCGACCTGATTAAAATTGTCATATTCCACAAATACAAGCTCATTTGGTAACTTTGTCTGATCAATCATAATCACTTTATTATTTTTCCATTCAACAGTCCTTAGCGTGGAATCAATAATCATGTCACGAACCATGAACAGAAAATAATCCGTCCATATTTAAAATGACTATCTTTAATTCAATTGAACTGTTATATCACCAAAAATGCAATGCAGATTATTGTTTGACCTAGCATTACTAGAAAAATTTGATTCTCAAGGAATGCACAAGGTGTACGACATGTGGCCAAAAATTGCCAGAGATAGTTATTTTTCAAATCTGCCCCAAATCAAAGATGAAAAATGCTCTCACATTGTTTTTGCAGGAATGGGAGGTTCTGGAGCAATTGGTGACATTTTTTCAGCGATTTTATCAAAAACAAGCACCCATGTCACGGTTGTCAAGGGCTACCACCTTCCAAAAACTGTTACGAGTGACTCAGTGGTAGTCATTACGAGTATCTCTGGAAATACCATTGAGACCATTTCGATGCTGGAAAATGCCATTAGGATAAATTCTAAAATTATTGTTTTTTCTGATGGAGGAAAGATAAGAGACATTTGTCTAGAAAAGAACATATCACATAGAAACGTAAAAAAACATCATTCGCCAAGAACGTCATTTACTTCATTTCTTTATGCAATGCTACATGTTTTAAAACCAATTATTCCAATCGAGGAAAAAGATGTTTTAGAATCCATCAAAAAGCTAGAAGGGATATCAGAGAAAATAAATTCAAAGAAAATTTCAAAAGAAAACCCCGCAATTCAAATATCTGAATGGATCAATAATTCTCCTGTGATATACTATCCATGGGGGCTAGAACCCGTCGCGATAAGATTCAAAAATTCGCTTCAAGAAAATTCCAAAATACAGGCAGTAGTGGAAGACATAATCGAATCCTGTCACAACGGAATTGTGACATGGGACAAACAAAATAACTTTCAACCAATATTAATTAGAGGACAAGATGATTATGAGAAAACTAAAGAACGATGGGAAATTTTGAAGGAATTTTTTGATAAAAAAAGCATAGATTTTAAAGAAATTGCCAGCGAAGAGGGAAACATCCTTACGAAAATTATTTGTTTGATTTATCTTTTAGACTATGCTAGCATCTATCTTGCAGTAAAATTAGAAATTGATCCTACTCCTGTTAACGCCATTGAATACATTAAGAAAAAGCTAGTCAAGTAAAAAAACTAATTTATTTTGAACCTAATTTATAAAAAGATATGATAAGATATTTTTAAAAATATAATGTTAAGAAAAAAATTTTAAAAATATTTGAAGATAAATATTACTTAAAGGATCACATAACAAAGAATCGCAGGTCTTTAACATATTTTGTAATTTGTTCTGATTTTTTTAGTTAACAAATTATCCATTAAATAATTTTCAAAAAGCTATGAATTAGTCAATCACAAAACTCAAATCCGAACACATGAAATCAATTAATGTATAGCTGCAATGATTAAATGAAAAATTGATCGGTGTGATAATAAATTTAAAAACGATATAAATTATTGATAATCTAGTATTGTAACATGGACAAGTTGTGGGTAAGAAGAAGATGGTTTGATTTTAGACAGGGTCATAGCTATTATCTTATTTTCCTATTGTCACTGGGAAATTTTATTTTAATTTCTCACAGACTGCTCATTGAACGAATACCGATACTAGACGAAATGATGGGAAATCTAGGCCTATTTTCAATTCTTTTCATTTTACTATACATACCAATTGCCATAATTATTGGAATATGGCATAGGAAATCTCAATTGAAAATCGATTTAGATGTCACATTAAGACAAAATCCTTTGTTTGCAAAAATGATTCGGGTATTGTTAGATGCACAAACTGGAAAAGCATCTCAAGAGGAATTGGAAGATTTTAGAAAAATGCTTAAACAAATCGAAGATGGAAAAAGGGATTGAGTTAAAGCAATGAATTTAAAACATTATCAAAACACTAGGGTTTGCTTCTAATAATTAATTTTATTTTTTTCTTTATTTCATTAGATTGAAATGTACATACTTTTGATGCAATATCGTATTTTTTTGTATTTCGACTAAAATAACCCAATGTCATTTGCAGTGTATTTTTTGGATTATGTTTTAACGTTAAAGCAATTCTCCCCATTGCATACAACGGATGATATCCCAAGGATCTCATCGCTTTTCCATAATTTTCATAGTTTGTAGTTTTCCCAGTAGGTCTTTGTGACCTACTACAGGCATTATGAATTACCTTGACGGTAAAACAATCGACCAAAGCTTTGTAGACAATATAGCTTTCAAACCCATATCCTGATGGATAGCGTAGTCCAAGTTTTTTCCAGTAGTCATATCTTACAACTCTACCTGAACCCCTAGGAGAAGTATCCCGTTGAGGTTCTCCCTGAATAATGCCAGAAGCGATAACAGTTTGATCATCTTGTTCCATGATTTCTATTATTTTTGCAACGTAATCAGGTGAAAGAATATGATCAGAGCCTAAGATCATGACATACTCACATTCATTATTTTTTATGCTTTCAAGTCCTTTATTGATTACATCAGCCAAAACAGGCTTTCCTGTAGCCCTATAACCTCTATCTGGAAGATCTATGATATCAGCATTGAAACTTTTTGCAACATCAGATGTGTCGTCAATAGAACCATCATTTACAACAATGATTCTATCTAATTGAAAAGTTTGATGTTTTAAAGCATCCAACGTAGAACCAAGAAAATTACCTTCATTTCTTGCAGGAATTATGACAATAATTTTTATTTTCTTTTCATTCAAAACACATCAACCAAATAATTTCATAGCCTTTCTATACATAAATTGCATTTGAATTTTTTTGGAGATAAGATGCATTTTTTACAACATTTAAAATTAGATCATTAGAACATATGAAAATTACATCTGTTCAGGAATTGCATGTTTGTTGAATTCATTTCTACTAAAACATATGTTGAAATTATGTCAAAACACATTACTTCAATAAATTTTTTAGATTTTTCTATTATATGTAAAATATTTTACTAAGAAATGATGGGCATATAGTTCTCATTTATCTCATAAACAAATACTCCAGTCACAGGCATATTATTTTCATTAATAAAACTAGGTGAAGCATAGACCAGTTTTAGAGGATCACTGTCAGAATGATATTTAATTTCTTTAATGCTAATTTCAGAAAATCCAGGTTTAAAAATTTCAGATTGCTGTTGATTCTGAAAATCATGATATGCCAATGTTGTAAATGGTATCAGTTTACCTAGTAATGTTTCATTCCAAAAATAATTTGTGCCACTCATTCCATCAGAATGCAAGTATTTTGATAATGGAACTTCAGCGATACGCATAAACCATTGTTTTTTAGATTCATCTCCACCTCCACCCATTACATACAGGGGTTTTCCTTCATGAACCACATCTAAGTTTTGAGCAGCAACAAATACTACCACATAATCAACATTCATCTCCCGAAGCATGTTCCAACTCTCATCAGGCGAGTTTAGAAAAATTTTTGCAATATTTTTAATTTGTTTAGAATCAATTGTAGCATTATCAGCTAAAGTGGTTCTTTCAGACATCGTAGTAATCCAATATCCATAATCCCACCACGATGCAATGACTGCATCCTGAGGAGTGTTTGTTTTTATCCATTCCAGCGTTTCCAACCAATCATTACTGGCTGGATACACGGTTCCTCCATTGAGTATTGTAGGAGGAATATCAACAGCACTGATCCAATTACCATTAACAGGAAACGTAATTGGAATCATAAACAATACCGCTATGGATGCAACGTATGAAATTTTTAACAGGTGATTTTCCTTTTGCACCGATTTGGCTTTGAAAATTTCTGTTGTCAAGTATGACAAACCGATGGAAGAGAGGATGATCAATGAAATTGACGCAAACACCTCCAACCTAATGAAAGCGGAGCTAACATACACGCCCGTTATTCCCATAATAAGCACAAACGCTTTCATGTCATTTTTTACAAAAATTCTGGTATGATTCGTTTTTTTACTTAAGATGAACCAAACCCCAAGACCGGAAAAAATCATCAGGACAGAATGTAAGAAAAAGGATTGTGAGATGGTGGTTGTGGCATGCTCCGAAACCGAATCAACCAAAGGATTGGTAGTTGTCAAGAATGGATTAATTGCATTTAGATATCTAAAACTCGGCAAAGGTAAAAAATTGGATTCAGCGCTTGTCGCTATCAAAAAGGATCCAATTATGATTATGGAAAATAATAGAACTAGTCCGTTTCTAATTTTATTTTCTTCTTTACTTATTTTTTGAATTAATATGCAAACCATCAAGAATACAGTTGGAATGATTAACGAAAATCCCCCAAGACCAAATACAAAGTTTGGACCAGGCCTTTCAAATATACCAGTTACCAAAAGAAATGTTACCGTAAACAGCGGAATGCTCCAAAATAAAAATTTGTGATCTTTTCTTACAAAGGGTAAAGACAAGATAAAGAATCCAATCGGCATTATGAAAAATTGATTTCCTCCCCAAGATGCGAGTCCAAAACTCATCACTATCCCGCCAAGAACAATTTTTGAAATAGTAATTTTTTTATTTTCAGATTTTATTCCACTCAAAAACAAATACAATCCTAACAGGCCATAGAAAATTCCTAGAGGTTCCGATTTGAACCATCCAGCAGTACCTCTCAAAATTATTGGGAGAGATACTGCAAAGAGCATAGAGGCAAATAATCCAGCAGTAAGTCCTCCAAATAATCTGACTAATGCAAATATTACAATCACAGTCATCGAACCAACTATCACTGGAAACATAATGGTGAAATCGTATAGGTCTGAATTTCCTCCAAATATCTGATAAGTGATGGCTGCTGTAGCATGAAGCATGACTTGAGAAGTAGCAGAAACATCTCTTCCATTTGGATGCCAACTTTTGGCATCGTGCCAATTGAAATATTCAGAAAATCCGTTTTCAACAAGGTATTCAGTAGCACGGAAATTGAAAAATGGATCAAATTCATTTAATTCAAATCCATAATTGATATTTTGAGATCGAATTAGAAAAGACATTGAAAATGACAAGATCAGTATTCCGATTATCAGAAAATGTTTTACCTCAAAATTAAAAGATCCAACTTGGAACAGATTATTTTGGATTACCAATAGAATATTGTCAACTGGAGTAATTATTACTCTTTATAGTAAAATCTTAATTTTAAAAAATCAGGGTCACATTGTTGCTTGTGATGCATCATGGAACATTTGGCTTTTTGCACATCCAGCAGCAAGCTCATCACCTGCTCCACGTCTCATAAGACCACGATATAGACCGTCTTCAAGTTTAACGCCCTCTCGTTCTTCCCATTCTTCCACGGTAATAGAATACTTCTTTTGGATTCTATCTCTGTACCATTCTGGAATTACATTGAATGCACAGAATGGGACAATTCTTAGATCAGGAGTTACATAATGAATATCACACCTTTGTAATCTTTCAAGGTCTTCGTTGTACTTGTCTTGAAAGTGCATCATTCCAAGGAACAGTCCTTTGACATGCCATGAACCAACTGAATCAAATGATCTCTTCATGAGTATGTTACCAAACATCTTTGCCAGATCTAACCCTGCCGGTTGCTTTTTAGAATCAACAAAACCTTTGAGCTTTCTTACGACTTCAAGCATCGTGAAATACTTGTTCTTACCAGAACGAATCTCTTCGGCTTTATCTTCAAACAATTCCAACATTCCTTGAATATCACAGAATTTTGTTAACGGAACAAACTTCTTTGTATCTGCATCTTCAAAGATGTATGTTCCTGCACCACAAGCAAAGTGAATTGACAATTCATACTTAGGTTTACTCGAGAATGCTTCAATTACATTTGTTAGAGGCATACAACTTGGGACTGGGAACCAGTCATCAACGGTTACTTCTCCGTTAGTCTGTTCCTCGATTCTTTGAACACAGTCAGGGACGGTAATTCTGTATTTTTCACGTTCAGACTTGCCCATTCTTCCAGTCAAGGATACTGGTTGAAAGTTTACAGCATGAACCACATCCATATTCTTTTGTGCGTATCTGATAATTCCACCTAATTCATGATCATTGATTGATTTGATTACTGTTGGAACAAATACTACAGTAGTGCCTGTTTTTCTACAACTATCAAGGGCATATGGTATTTCCCAATGGTTCTTTGGATTTGTTCTTGCAGTGACACCGTCAAAGGAAAGATACAAGTTGTTACACCCAGCAAGTCTCACTTCTCTTGCAGCTTCTGGATCCATTGCGTGTCTGATACCATTAGTATTCATTTGAATATGGTCAACACCTTCTTCTTTCATTATTTTAATAACATCAGCAATATCTTCTCTAAGCATTGGCTCACCACCAGTAATCTGCATAGAATTACCTGGAATCGGCCTTTCAGCTCTTAAAGTCTTCATCATACCCCTGATTTGAGTATGATCAGGTTCATACATGTAAGCACCCTCAAGACCTTTCTTCACATAAAAGAAGCAATACCAACATGTCAAATCACATCTATTGGTTACGATCATGTTTGCTAATCCACTATGGGATAAGTGGTTTGAACACAAACCACAGTTGTTTGGACACGAGCATTTGTCAATCATTACGTTTGGAGAATGAGCACCCTTTCCATCCATCCAATATGTACTGAATTTCTTGTACATTTCATAAGAGCCAAAGTATAACTCCTCACATTCACCGTGAGTTGGACAAACTTTTGACATGAAAACCTGATTTCCCCTCTCAAAGACTTCAGCATCCAGAATCATGTTACAGTCTGGACATATACTCTGAGTGAATCTGATTGTGGATTTCTTACCTAAATTTTTAGTTGATTGATTGGATATCTGAATTAGTGCCATGCCTACATTGGTGATTTTTCTGAATTAGTATATAATGCATTTCATACTTGCCCCCGTGTGGAATTTAGGAAGCAGGCATACTTGGTTTAAATACCAAAACTGATCGATTAGATCGCACATGAGCATATCTGATAAAACTAGAAAGGCTTTGGAAACGATAGGTCTTACAAGTTATGAAATCAGAACATTTTCAGCATTACTCAAATCTGGAGAAGTAACAGCATCGGATCTTAGTCAAAAATCAGGAGTTCCATACTCTAAAATCTATGAAGTGTTAGGAACTCTCGAAGATAAAGGATGGATCGGCTCCGACGATTCAAGACCGACAAAGTATTTTGCAAAATCACCTTCGACAGGATTAGAAACTACAAAACAAAAAATGGAGAATGATTTTTCACAGAATCAAAATGTAATTCTAAATGAACTTGTTCCATTATACGAGAAGAGTGGAACTAGTGAAAGACCTGATATTTGGGTACTTTCAGGATCAGTTAACATTGCAGCCAAAATTTTAGAAATGGTAGATAGTTGTAGAAATGAAGTGATGATAGCATTGCCCGAAGCGGGAGTGGATTTGGTTAAACAGGCCTTGCCAAAGTTAAGATCACTTCATGATAAAGGAGTGAATATTACAATTTTAACATCAGATAAGATGGATAAAGAATCCATCAAATCAATCAAAAGAGTCGCAACTGTGAAAATTAAGAAAGGATTGTTTGGAGGAGGCATCATATCTGATAAAAGATATGTTGTAATTTTGCTAGGTCCAGAAATGGGAGGAATACACTCTTCAGAAGTCGTTGCGATTTGGGCAGATCATTCAGGTTTGGCAGGATTTGCACGTCAATACTTTGAATATTTATTAAAAGATTCAAAGAAGGTTTAGCATGGACATTCTAAATGATGATGAAATCCTATTCGTAGGAACTGCAGAAGCTGAACATGTAGAAATGTATCTAAAAGCAGTTTGGCACATCAAAGAAAGAGGAGAAGATGTAAAAATTAGTTCGATTGCAAAAATGCTCAATATTAGACAGCCAAGTGTTGTTCAGATGCTTAAGAAATTAAATGGTAAAAATCTCGTAAATTACAACAAAGCAGGTGTAAAACTTACAGAAGAGGGTGAAAGAATAGGCGCAAGCATGATGAGAAATAGTAGATTGTTAGAAGTTCTCATGGACAGTGCACTCAAGGTGGAAATTGATGAAGAAATGGTGTGCGGCATAGAACACCATATGAATAAGCAGTTTACAGATGCACTTTGTGTAATGTTAAAACATCCAAGAAAATGTCCACACGATCATGAGATTCCAATGGGTGAATGTTGTAAATCAGCTTAAGTGAAAGTTTTCATCCCAAAAGATATATCTTCTCAGAACTCATGTTCAAACATGGCATGTTTCTGTGGTTGTGAAACATACGAAAAAAATGATGATGGATTCAAAATTGCATGTGTAAAATGCGGACATGGACCTCAAAATCACGACGATGAATACAGAGAAGCTGCAAGAAAGAATGAATCACAAAGTCAAAAACGCGATGCAGACTTTGGATAATTATTCTCCAATAATTTTAACTAAAACCCTTTTTGATCTTTTTCCGTCGAATTCTCCGTAGAAAATTTCTTCCCATGGACCAAAATCTAATTCGCCATCTGTTATAGCAACTACAATTTCGCGTCCCATAACTTGCCTTTTAAGATGAGCATCTGCATTGTCCTCACCAGTTTTGTTATGTTGGTATTGTGTAATTGGTTCGTGCGGAGCTAAATTCTCTAACCATTTTTCGTAATCGTCAAGCAGGCCACCTTCATTATCATTAATGAAGACACTTGCTGTGATGTGCATCGCATTTACAAGACAAAGGCCCTCTTTGATTTTACTTTTAATGACTAGACTTTTCACGTCAGGAGTAATGTTGACAAAGGCCCTTCGAGTTTTAACTTGAAACGTGAGATATTCGGTTAAAAATTTCATGTTTTTTAGATTAACTTCATCAATTAAAATCCTAAGACAGGCTCAGAACTCAAGATCCTCATCATCAGTCAAAGGGATAGGTACATCACTGCCCGTAATCCATATTTCAAGGGTATTCCTATTGAGTCTTTCAAGAAGCTTGATAAATGGCGAATAGTTTAATGATTCAAAATGGTAATGATTGACACTCCAGCATCACTTGAAAGTTTTAGAAGGTTTGTAATTTCTAGCACATGCCAATCATACGCACCAAGAAGTTACTTGGAGGATTTTGAAGTTTTTGCAGAAAGAGAAGACAATCTTGGAGCGATTTACGTTGAAGCAGCAGATAAGGTTACTTTGAAAAAAATCAGAGACATTACATTTGTCAATGGAAGAGACGTCTTAGGAATTATTTACAATTCAAAAAGTGGAAATACATCTCTGAAATGGAGACAACTAAAAAGAAACAATGGCAAGGTTAGCGGCGAAGCTTCCTCAAACTCTCTTACAAATTTAGCTGAATCTGGTGTTCTTACTTTAGATTGGGTAGAAAACTATCTAAAGAAAAAATCCGAAGAAACCACAAGTTAAACTCTTCTTTTTGTAGATTAGACTAACATCATGATCATAAAGATAATAGATGAGAATTCAATCTCTGTCATCCCAGAAGATTCTGAAGATCTTTTGAACTTGCGTCGTATAATTAAAAAAAATGACAGAGTGATTGGAGATACAACAAGAGTTCTAAAACAAGATAAAGACTATTCGAGACCAGATAAAGGAGAAAGAATCAAAGTCAGAGTGGCGTTAACGATAGAAAAAATTTCACTTGATGATGTGTTGGATAGATTAAGAATAAGCGGTACAATTTTTGAATCTAGTAATGAATCAGTACCGCATGGTTCGCATCATTCATTTATTTTAAAATTTAATGACGGCATCACAATATCAAAGAAAAAATGGTCACCCACGGAAAAAAAACTTTTGGAATCTAGTAATAATCAAATGAGTTTTGTATTGATTGCAATTGATACCAGCGACAGTGGAATTGCAAGACTAAGGGGCACACATTTAGAATTCATGCCAAATATTTATTCTGGTTCAGGCGGAAAGAGGTACAAAACTAATTTCAACATTGAAAAATTTTTTGAAAAAGTGCACCAAGCAATACTAACCATTTTCAAAAAGGAGGACACCATAGTGATTTTTGGTCCCGGTGAAACAAGGAAAAGATTTGCTAACTTTCTTGAAAAATCACAAAAGCTTCAAAAATGCAAAATCCAAGTGATTGAAGGCATAGATTCCGGAGGAGAAGATGGAATTTACATATTTACAAAATCACAGACAATGCAAGAAATAATGTCTGACAGCAGATTGGCCAAAGCTTCATCAATCATTGATGAAGTGATGGTTCTTGCAAATCAAAAGAGTAGAAAATTTACGATGGGCTATGATGAAACTTTTAATGCAAACCAAATGGGAGCAGTAGAATCAGTAGTATTTTCTGACAAAATAATTCAGGAAAATGATGAGCAACAAATAATGGATTTTCTCAACGATCTTGAAAATAAGGGAGTAAAAATATACAGTGTCGACTCTACTACGGACATTGGTTTAAGGGTGACAGGCCTGGGCGGAATAGTCTCTTTATTACGATATTCAATAGAATTTTAGTTTGTAGATTCTACCAACCAGTTCAGATATGATCTATTGACAGAAGCGACATCAATTTCAATTATTTCAGGAACCTCATAGGGGTGAGTTTCTTTGATTTTCTTTTTTAGAACAGTTTTGTTTTTTGTTATGGTTTTGAATATAGCCAAGTATTCAGACGTACTTTCAACTTTATTTTTCCAAGAATAGACCGAAGAAATTTTGGAAATATTAACACATGCAACTGTCTTATTTTTTACAAGTTCATCTGCAATTTTGGAGATTGATTTTTTGGTGGGATATGTTGAGATGATCATTATAGGTTTCATAGTAACCGATAAATGTCCGTACCTTAAAAAAATTAACAATTAGTTTGGAACTTGATTTTATCACTCAGAATTCGATTATCTATGTCTTAATGGCATGGGTAGTCATTGTAGTTGTTGCAAAGGCTCTCAAATTTGAAAAGTATGGTTTTGAGATAAAGGCATACAGCCTGGTTTACAAAAACAAAGGTGTCAACGATGTTTTGATCAAAGTACTTGGAAGAACAAGGAGAGGCATCAAAGTATTTGCAGACGTGAGCGTGATCGCAGGATTTGTAATGATGGGTTTTGCGTTTTGGTTTTTGTTAAATAATGTTTCAAACTTTTTTGTTGCACAATCAGAATTCTCAGAACTGACGGTTCTCATTCCAGGAGTAACATTGACATCCGCACCTGCCATTACGTACTTTTTACTATCAATTCCAATCGTATTGGTAATTCATGAAGGTGCACATGGCATTGTAGCAGCATTAGAAAAAATCAAAATCAAGACTGGAGGTTTTGCAATCTTTGTTGCCATGTTTGCAGGATTTGTAGAGCCAGATGAGGAAGAATTTGAAAAAGCCAAAAAGATTTCCAAATTAAGGGTAATTGGTGCAGGAGCAACATCAAATGTGATTTTTGCATTGGCGTTAGGAGCCATATTGCTAACAAACCCATTTTTTGCGATGGTATTGCCTGAACCACTTTTAGGAATATTTTTTGAAGAACCTGAAGGAGTTTTGGTACTCTCAATCATAGAGAATTCAGGAGCTGAAAAGGCAGGATTACTTGCAAATGACATTATTACTTCTATTAACGGCATACCGATTCATAGTCCAGTTGATTTTCCCACCCTAAATCCTGGAGAAACAGCTAGCGTATCAATATTGAGAGACAGTCAAGCATTGGAATTTGGGTTAGAAGTGATGCCATCACCAGATGATCCTGAAAGAGGGCTGATAGGAATCATGAGAGACAATTCATTTGCATACATACCTGTATTGAATTTCATCGAATGGAATGATCCGAATGTCTCCATGTTTTTGTTATGGCTATGGATGATTTCATTTTTCATTGGAATTATCAACATGCTCCCCTTGCCAATACTAGACGGAGGAAAATTCATCCACACCATTATTGATAAAAGAATTTCTGATAAGTCAGTCAACGTTGTCATGTGGGGAATCTACGCATTCACATTTGCTCTATTTGCACTCAACATTGCTTTATCATATATGAAATCCGGATGGTTCACAATTTAGAAAATACCTAAAGAATCATTAATGAATTACAATATTCAAGTTCATGAAATGCGATAGATGTGAAAATCAAGCGGCATACACAAGAAAATATTCAGGTGAAAAGCTTTGTTCACAATGTTTTTCAAGATCCATAGTTAAGAAAACCGCTAAAACTATTTCAAAATATAATATGATTCAGCATGATGAATTGGTGGCAGTTGCAGTATCAGGAGGAAAAGATTCGTTAGCATTATTAAAAATCATTAATGAAATGGCATCCACACATAGTTTTAAAATAAAAGCAATAACAATTGATGAAGGGATACCAGGATACAGAAATGAAGCATTGGAAATTGTTGAAAAGATTTGCAAGCAACTAAACGTAGAACACAAAGTATACTCTTACAAAGATCTGTTTGAATTAACACTGGATGAAGCATTGGAATTAAGGGAAGGTGAAAAGACAACATCATGCTCGATTTGCGGCACACTTAGAAGACGTGCAATGGAATATGCAGCAAAAGATATTGGTGCGGATGTAATAGCGACAGGTCACAATTTAGATGATACGTTGCAAACATTTGTGATAAATATGCTTTCAGGTGACACAACCAAAATTGGATGGATGGATCCCGACACATCTGCAAATACTTTAAGAAAAATTAAACCATTCTGCGAGATATACGAGTCTGAAATAGTTTTTTATGCATTTACAAACGATATGCCATTTCAATCAGAACCCTGTCCACACATGAATGAGGGAATAAGAACAGAAATTCGTGAATTTCTGAATTCATTGGAAACCCAACATAGTGGAATTAAAAATAACTTGTATCAATCAATTCTCAAAGTATCACAAGTTGTAAAAAATTCTGGTTCCAAAAAAAGAAGAAAATGCCAGCAATGCGGAAATGAATGCACAGGGGAGATATGCTCAGTTTGTATCACAGTATTAAAACTGAAAGAAAATCAAACCTAATGCAAATATAACATAAATTCTAAGGAAAAACGGTAGTAGGTAGGATCAGGGTGCCAGCCGTACCCTATTCTGAAACCGGCTATACGCAGAGATCAGCAACTGTTGGGTAAATCTCTAGAAGGATAACTCCCGCTTGGTGTGCGGAAATGAAATCACGCCGAGGCGGGTGGTTGCAGGACTAGAAATATCCGAAGGGATAACTTCTAAGACCGAACCATTGAAAGGGATGAGGTCCGGGAGGGAGCAATCCTAAGGTGGGGCATCCACGCTTCCTCGTCAACGTGGCGGATCTTGTATGCCTTGAAAAGGGGCTATTCTTCTAGACTGGAACCAGCGGATCTACTACCTTTATAATTAAAATTAAATTTACAATTACATGGAAGGAATAATTTCGTTTGGCAAAAAGAGAAGCTATGAAGACTTTAAAAAACAAATTCCAAGCCAAGTGTTGCCTTTATTTGATTCAATTAGGGAATTTTGCTTCTCGTTAAGTGACAAAGTCATCGAAGATATCAGAATGCACAGGGTTGTTTTTTGTAAATCAATGACATTTAGATGGTTTGTAGATGTTGAACCTGAAAATGAAGGAGTCATCATCAAAATTCAAAAAAGTCGAAAAGACCCAATCTAAACTATTAGAATCGGCAAGGAACAGGAAATTTCAGAATTTAAACAAAGTATCAAAGATGCATTTGAAAAAATTCATTAATACAAAACATTAAATTTTGAAAATTCTGCAATAAATTTTTCATTCTGGATATCTACCTCTTCAACTCTGGAGTTAGCAGGTCCTACATGAGCCCATTCAATCAATTTGTTAACTTTTTCTTCATCTCCTTCTAAAACAGATTCAACACGACCATCCTGGAGGTTTCTAACCCAACCAAAAATATTATTTTTCTTTGCCATTACTTTTAGAGATTGACGGAAAAAAACACCTTGAACCTTTCCAGTTACAAAAAGTCTAACACGTTGATTGGGCATTAACAAAAAAATTCAACATACTATTAATCAACTTTAGGCTAAAATTGAAACTACTTTCTTTCTTTAATTCTAGCTCTACCTGTTTTTCTAGCAGCAATACTACCTACCTTTGCACCAGGTGGAGCATCTCTAGAAACGGTAGAACTTTGCCCAACATGTTGATGTCTACCACCACCGTGTGGGTGGACATAAGCTGCCTGAGCAACACCTCTGACAATTGGATATTTCTTTCCTTTAGCCTTAAAACTACGCCACTTGTTACCTGCACTCATAAAGTGTCGCTCACTAGCTCCGCCTCCAGCAAGAGTACCAATCATGGCTCTATTTTTTGGATTTAGAGTAGCAAATTTCCCAGATGGTAGTTTTACAGTTACTCCATCATCACCATGAGAAAAGATGGTTGCGTTAGTCCCTGCCGATTTTACAATAGCGCCACCATCCCCAAAATGCTTTTCAATATTACACACTATAGTACCATCAGGAATATTTTGAACACTAATCACATTTCCTTTTTCGATTTTTGATTTTAATCCAAATTGTAATGTTGCACCAACTGTAGTTCCAAGAACCGCAGGTACGAATGAGACAGAACCATCTTCAAATCTAATTTTAGATAACGGTGCCTCTCTACCACGTTCATGAATCAAATCAATAATCTCACCCTTATGTTGTTCAGACAGTGGAAAACGTGGATAATTTGCTTTCGAGCCTACCTTACCAGTAGATGTGGATCTAAACTGATTGCCTCCACGTCCTCGTCTTCGTACTAATGGTCTTTTACCCAAGTTGATCGTTCCCTACGTAAAGAGAATTTTAAGCTTGTGGTATTCATGATTGATTTTGAAAATTGATGTGTAGAGAATCAATTGATTTTGAAAATTGCCACAAAGGTATAAAAATTAGAATTGAGGCTGCTTAGTATGAGTCAAAATGCTCTTTCTCTCAAAGTACTTGAAGCATATACACGAGATGTGGGAAGAGGAGTGGCAAGAATAGATTATGACTCAATGGATACTCTGACTGCGTCTACTGGAGATGTTATAGAAATCAAAGGTAAAAGAAGGACAGTGGCAAAGTGTCTTCCGTTATATCCATCAGATGAAGGAAAAGGAATTATCAGGATTGACGGACTTGGAAGAAACAATTCAGGAATTGCAATTGGAGATACAATTTCTGTGAGAAAAATTAAGGCAGTAGCTGCAGAAAAAGTAGTGGTTGCGCCACTAGAGGCAATTCCTCCAATTGATGAAAGATATCTTGCAGATGCCTTAGAGAGTGTTCCTTTGATTAAAGGAGATAATGTAATGGTTCCATATTTCGGTGGGCGTTTGACTTTTCAAGTTATCGGAGTAACACCTGCAGCTGATGCTGTTTTGGTAACTCAAAAAACTGTTTTCCATATTGCAGAAAAGGGAGAGACATTACGTGGAGTTCCACAAGTTACCTATGAAGATATTGGTGGCATATCAAATGAGATTAAGAAAGTCAGGGAGATGATTGAACTTCCATTAAGACATCCAGAGATTTTTGAAAAATTAGGAATAGAGGCACCAAAAGGGGTGTTGTTGTACGGTCCACCGGGAACAGGAAAAACATTGCTTGCAAAAGCAGTAGCAAATGAAAGTCAAGCTCATTTCATCAGTATTTCAGGTCCAGAAATCATGAGTAAGTTTTACGGCGAAAGTGAAGCCAGATTAAGAGAGATTTTCAAAGAAGCCAGAGAAAAGGCTCCATCAATCATCTTCGTTGATGAAATTGATTCAATTGCGCCAAAGAGAGAAGAGGTAACAGGCGAAGTTGAAAGAAGAGTGGTCTCTCAAATGTTATCTTTAATGGATGGATTAGAAGCCAGAGGTAAGGTCATTGTCATTGCGGCAACAAACAGACCAAATGCAATTGATCCGGCACTCAGAAGACCGGGTAGATTTGATAGAGAAATTGAAATCAAGGTGCCAGATAAAAAAGGAAGAAAAGACATCCTTTCAATTCACAGTAGAAATATGCCATTAGCAGAAGATGTCAATATAGATAAAATCTCATCTGTCAGTCACGGATATGTTGGTGCAGATTTGGAATATCTTTGTAAAGAGGCAGCAATGAAATGTTTGAGAAGATTGCTACCAGTTTTGAATTTAGAGGAAGAAAAACTACCTCCTGAGACTTTGGATAAATTGATTGTCAATCACGATGATTTCCAAAAAGCTTTGATCGAAGTAACTCCATCCGGAATGAGAGAAGTCTTTATTGAAAATCCAGATGTAAAATGGGAAGATGTCGGAGGTTTAGAAGAAGTCAAACGAGAGCTACAAGAAGCTGTTGAATGGCCAATGAAGTATCCAGGTCTTTATGATAAACTAGGTCACAACATGCCAAGAGGAATTTTACTTCATGGTCCGAGTGGCACAGGAAAAACATTACTTGCAAAAGCAGTAGCTACACAAAGTGAGGCAAACTTTGTTTCGGTTCGAGGCCCCGAACTTTTGTCAAAGTGGGTAGGAGAATCGGAAAGAGGAATTAGAGAAATTTTCAAAAGAGCACGTCAATCAGCACCATGTGTGATTTTCTTTGATGAAATAGATTCCATCGCTCCAATTAGAGGTGCAGGTGGAGAGACTGCAGTTACTGAAAGAGTTGTCAGTCAACTACTAACAGAATTAGACGGAATGGAAAATATGCACGGCGTTATAGTTTTGGCTGCAACAAACAGAGCAGATATGATTGATCCAGCATTATTAAGACCAGGAAGATTTGACAAGATAATTCAAATTCCACTTCCAGATAAAGAGAGTAGAAAGAGCATATTGAAAATAAACGCTGAAAAAATTCCAACGATTACTGAAAAAAGTGATCCTCTACACGTAGATATTGAGAAGGTTGCTGAACTAACTGATGGACTCAGCGGTGCAGATACTGCATCCATTGCAAATACTGCAGTATCCCTTGTAATTCACGAATTCTTAGATTCACATCCAGATGTAAAAGATATTGAAAAAACAACTATTGATGCCAAAGTAACTATGAAACACTTTGAAGAAGCAGTGAAAAAAGTAAGAGAGCAAAAGGACCTCAAATTGGGTGAAAAACTAGTAGCTTCCTATTACAGGTAGTTTTATTTAAATAACGAATCTAATCCTCATAAATGCCAGAATACGCAGGGTATCATGGAAACTCATTAGAATTTCTGAAGACAAATCAGATTTCAATAGGAGATTCCGTAAAGATTTTGGCAGATATCACTTATGCGGGAATAATAATGCCAAGATACGAGCACCATGATGACAAACACATTGTTTTAAAATTAAAGAGCGGATACAACATTGGATTAGAAATTGCAAATGTTGAGAAGGTTGAGAAGATGCCATTATCGGAAAAAATTGTCGAAAGAAGTGAAAATGTTGAGAAAGATGAGAAGATGCCAGATATTTTGTTATTGTCTACAGGAGGCACGATTGCAAGCAAGATCGATTACAGAACAGGTGCAGTCACACCAGTTTTAACCGCCGAAGAATTGAATGCTTCTGTTCCAGAGATTGCCAAAATTGCAAACATAGATGCAAAAGTTCTGTTTTCAGAGTATTCAGAAAACATAATGCCTAAGCATTGGTTAAAAATTGCCGAGACTATTAAGGAATATTCCAAATCCAAGTATTCGGGAATTATTATTGCACACGGCACAGACACCATGCATTATACCTCAGCATATCTTTCCTTTGCACTTGCAGGTTTTCCAATACCCATAGCACTTGTAGGATCACAAAGATCATCAGATCGTGCATCATCAGATGCAGCACTAAATTTAATCGGAGCTGCAAAATTCCTAACTGAATGCAAAACAAATGGAATCTATGTGGTAATGCATCAAGATGAAAGCGATGAAACTATTGCATGTCATTTAGGTACCAGAGTAAGAAAAAACCATACCAGTAAAAGAGGAGCTTTTCAAACAGTTGGAAATGAACCAGCATTTTTAGTGTTAAATGATAAAATTTACAATAACTCAGAAATGAGTTTTTTTACAACAAAAGAATTTGAACCCAAAATTAAATTAAACGAAAAAGTCGCACTAGTAAAATATCATCCAGGGTATGATCCAAATACGTTAAAAAATATCATAGATTCAGGTTACAAAGCAATAATTTTTGAAGGTACAGGACTTGGGCACATTGGAAAAAACATGTATTCAACTGTAATGATGGCACATCAAAAAGGAATCTTTATGGGAATGACCTCCCAATGCATAGATGGCAGAGTAAGAATGACAGTTTATGAGAGCGGTAGAGATTTACTGGATTTAGGAATAGTTCCATTAGAGAACATGATTCCAGAAGTAGCATTAGTAAAATCGATGTGGGTGACTGGCAATACAGAAAATTACGACGAAATCAAAGAAATCATGCTTGATAAAATCGCATCAGAGTTTTCGACATAATCGGCGTCATAATGGAAAAATTTTCAATTAAAGACATTGGTGTCAAAGTAGGATTAGAAATTCATCAGCAGCTTGCAACTAATAAAAAATTATTCTGCAATTGTACCCCTGTAGAATCGGACATATATTCAATCAAATTCCAAAGAAAATTACGAGCATCTAAAAGTGAACTAGGAGAATTTGATCCTGCTGCATTGTTTGAGAGTACAAAGTCAAAAACTATAATGTATTATGCAAATCCCCAAAGTAGCTGCCTAGTAGAACAAGATGAAGAACCACCACATGAATTAGATGAAGATGCAAGAAGAACTGCATTAATCATTTCATCTGCTTTAAAATCAAATATTTTCAGTGAAATTTATCCTATGAGAAAAACAGTAATTGACGGCTCCAACACAACAGGGTTTCAACGCACTATGTTAATTTCACAGGGCGGATATTATGATGTAGGAGAAAGAAAGATTGGAATTCAATCAATCTGTTTAGAAGAAGATGCAGCCAAAATATTGGGGGAAGAAGGTTCAGTAAGAAAATTTGGTTTAGAACGTCTAGGGATTCCATTAGTTGAAATTGCGACAGAGCCTTTTGAGGTAGAATTAACAGAGATCAAAAAAATTGCATTATCTCTAGGAAGAATTCTGAGAAGTACAAAGAAAGTGAAGCGAGGACTGGGATCAATCAGACAAGATGTTAACGTTTCAATTAAAGATGGTGGTGGCGTGGTAATAGAGGTAAAAGGAGTACAACAATTAGATCAATTAGAAAAAGTTGTCGAATATGAAGCCAAAAGACAACACGGTTTACTAAAGATATCAAATGAATTACAAAGGAAAAATTGGAAATTTAGTCATGAGGATAAAAAAGACATTACAGAGTTGTTTTCCAAATGTAAATCAAAAATTATTCAGAATGCAATAAAAAAGAATCATAAGATTACTGCGATAACTTTTAAAAATATGGCTGGAACTTTTGGATTTTCACCATATGAAGGTGTCAGATTAGGAAAAGAAGTAGCAGAACTGGTAAGATTTTTTGGGATAGGAGGAGTATTCCATTCAGACGAACTGCCCAACTATGATGTTGAAGAATCAGATTTGGAAGAATTGAAGAAAGTAGTGAGAATTGAAAATAATGACGGATTTTTAATTTTAGCTTCACCTCAAGAAAAAATCAACACAGTTGTTGATCAGATCGTTTTAAGAATTGAATACATCAGAGACAATGGGATTCCAATAGACACAAGATTGGCAACTCAGGCAGGGGAAACAAAGTTTCTCAGACCAAGGCCAGGATCTGCAAGAATGTATCCTGAAACAGATATACCCCCAATTATTATTTCAAAAAAAGAATTATCAGATGCAAAAAAGAACATACCAAAATCCTGGGATGATTCGATAAAAGAGCTAGAAACGAAATACAAAATCAATCCTCAACTTGCTGAACAAGTTTTTGATTCACGATACATTGGATTGTTTGAAAAAATTGTCGAAGACATTAACACCAATCCAACATTTGTTGCATCAGTCCTTTGTTCTTCAATTACAAATTTGGAAAGAAGTGGACTAGACTCTTATTTATTAAAAAATGAAGAGATTTTAAAATCATTTCAGTTACTGGAAGATAGAAAGATTGCAAAAGAGTCAATCGAGATAGTATTTGAAAATATAATGGCTGGAAAATCAATAACGATAGAAGAAGCTATGAAGAATACTTCAATTCAATCAGTTAATGAAAATGATCTAGAAAAAATTATCGACGAGATTGTAGAAAAAAATGAAGGGATTATTAAAAATCAAAAAGAAAGGGCAATCGGACCGTTAATGGGAATTGCAATGAAAGAATTAAGAGGCAAAGTTTCTGGTGAAACGATTAACAATCTTCTTTTAAAAAATATCAAAAAGAAAATACAAGATCTAGAATAAATTGGTGCGGGAAGTGGGATTTGAACCCACGAACTCCTAAAAGATAAGGATCTGAACCTTACACCGTTGACCAGGCTGGGCGACTCCCGCATTTTTATAAAAAAAATCCAGAATAAGTTTCTTTATTATACTATGGAACACTAAACAGAATTGCAGGGAATTAAATGGAATTCAGAGAAATATATTGTTTAAATTGTAAAAAAGCACTTGGACGATACAATGTCAAATTCTATAATGACGAGAAAGTTAGCGAGTTGATAAATTCAACACATTCTACACATGTTAGAAGTGGACATCACGTTAACATTAGAAAATTTGAAAAAAATTAAATCTGTTTAATTTTTTCAATTGCCTCAGAAAGATTTGAAATTCTTTGTATTTTATTTTCGTGAATATGCTGATTCCAAGGTTGTGAATACAAAATTACTTTTTTATTATTTTTGAGAAATTTCTCGGCGTTAAGAGGAGAATCATCAATAAATACATCATAGTCTAAATCAGCTTTCATAGGACCATCAATTACTGAGACAAAATCATCATAGAAAATATTATGGTAATCTAACCAAGATTTTACAAAACAATTAGTTGAACGTTCTCTAGCGGTTACTATATCGACTTTACCAATTCCAGAAAGAGATTTTGTTATTGATGATAGTTTGGCTTCTGTTGCAGGTATAGACATCCAATTTTTCCAGCATGAGCTAAGTTCAGCATAAAAATCAAAGGGATCAATTTCAAATTCCTTCCAAAATTCCCAATTGGTTATTTGATGCTTGACAATTTTTGGCCTTACAGAATTACTATAATTTAACCAGGACACTATTACATCTGCAAGCACGCCATCAACATCCAGTGCAATTTTCATTCTAGTCAATTATTTTTCTAAATTCATCTAAAAGATTTTTTTGATGTTTATTGAGTTTTTTAGGCACATTGACTACAATTCTAACAAATTGATCTCCCTTTCCCCTATAGTTAATGTGAGAAACCCCTTTTCCTTTTAGTTTGATTATAGTATTCGGTTGACTACCAGAATTAACTTTAATTTTTTCTGTTCCCTCCAAGGTTGGAACGATTATTTCGCATCCTAATGCGGCATCAATCATAGAAACATCATGATCATAGAAAATATCTTTCCCATCTCTATTGAATTTAGAATGAGGTTGAACTCTTACTCTAACTATCAAATCACCATTAATCCCATCAGGAATCTCATTTCCTTCTTCTGGAACAGTATAGTCACCCGAATCAATACCAGGAGGAATATCAAACGTAACTGTCTTGGATCCTTTTTTTCTCCCCTGTCCTTTACATTCGTTACATGGAGTTTCGATTACGGATCCTTGACCTCTACAAGCAGAACATGGTGCAGCAGTTACAAATGATGCAAATCCCATGTTACGAGTTTGCCTGACTTGTCCTTGACCGTTACATGTTCCACACGTTTTCTTGTTAGTGCCAAATTTAGCACCAGAACCATTACATACATTGCATTGAATTTGCTTTTGTAAATTAATTTCCATTTTTTTACCATGAAGAACATCTTCTAAAGTTACCGAAGTTTGATAGAGAAGATCGGAACCACGTTGTTGTTGTTGGTTAAAATTAAAACCTCCTCCACGACCAAAAATTGAATCAAAAATTGAATCAAAACCTCCTCCTCCTCCTTGCGTTCCTTGAAATATGTCCTCGCTAGAGTATCTTCCATCAACACCTGCATGGCCATGCTGATCATAGACTTGTTTCTTTTCAGGATCCGAAATGACCGCATAAGCTTCAGAAATTTCTTTAAAATGTTCTCCAGCTTCTGAAGATTGGTTACGGTCAGGATGGAATTTTAACGCTAATTTTCTATACTGTTGTTTGACTTCATCAGGTGAAGATGCCTTGCTAACTCCTAAAACCTCGTAATAATCACGTTTTGCAGCCATGAATCATTCCTGTGTGATAATTACTGTATATACATGATTGAATTAAAAATTAGTTAGCTTTCGTTTGATCAGAAGAAGACGACTCATGTGGTTGTCCTTCTGCACCAGGTTGTCCTTCTGCACCAGGTTGTCCTTCTGCACCAGGTTGTCCTTCTGCACCAGGTTGTCCTTCTGCACCAGGTTGTCCTTCTGCACCAGGTTGTCCTTCTGCACCAGGTTGTCCTTCTGCACCAGGTTGTCCTTCTGCACCAGGTGGAGGTGAAGCATTTTTGTAAAGTTCTGTCGTGACTTCATTGACCAATGTTTGTAATGCTTCAAGTTTAGGTTTCAATTCTTCAGGTTCTTTATCTAGAACTTCTCTAACTTCCTTAACGGCATCAGTAATTTTGATTCCCTGTTCTTGAGAGATCTTATCTTTGAGATCATGATTTACCAGTTTTTCAGTTGTATAGATATAACTCTCTGCTTCGTTCTTCAGATCAATTTTTTCTATCTTCTTTTTATCTTCGTCAGAAAATTTTTCTGCATCTTCTTTTAATTTTTCAATTTCTTCTTTTGATAATTTCGATGAGGATTCAATAGTGATTTTTGCTTCTTTTTGAGTTCCAAGATCTTTTGCTGTAACATTGATTATTCCATTGGCATCAATATCAAATTTTACTTCAATTTGAGGAATTCCTCTTGGAGCTGGAGGTAAATCTGTAAGATTAAAGCTTCCCAAGGATACATTATCAGTTGCCATTGGACGTTCACCTTGAACAACATGAATAGTAACAGCTGTTTGATTATCAGCCGCTGTTGTGAAAACTTTACTTTTAGATGTTGGAATAGTGGTATTTCTTTCAATTAATGGCTCTCTAACCCCACCCAAGGTTTCAATTCCCAGAGTTAAAGGAGTTACATCTAGTAATACTATATCACTACTAACATCTCCAGCAATAATTCCTGCCTGGATTGCCGCACCCATTGCTACTGCCTCCATTGGATCAACTCCTGACTCTGATTCCTGACCAACTATTTCACTTACGAATTTTTTAACTAAAGGCATTCTTGTCGGTCCGCCAACCATCACGATTTTATTAATATCAGAATTTGAGAGTTTTGCATCTTCTAATGCTTTGAGTACTGAAGGTTTACAACGCTCAACAATTGATCTAATCAAATCATCCAATTTAGAACGAGTAATTCTTAATTCAAGATTTTTAGCACCTGAAGACGGATCATGCGCAATAAAAGGTAAATTGACATCTGTTTCCATGACAGTGGACAATTCAATTTTTGCTTTTTCAGAAGCTTCTCTAATTCTTGTCATTGCAATTGAATCTTGAGAAAGAACAACACCCTCTTTTTTCTTAAATTCATCTACAATGTAATCGATTAGAACTTTATCCATATCTGTACCACCTAATTGAGTATCACCAGATGTACTAAGAACCTCGAAAACGCCACCGCCCATTTCCATTATCGTAACATCCAAGGTTCCCCCACCAAAATCAAAGACAAGGATTTTCATGTCTTCTTTTGCCTTGTCTAATCCAAACGCCAAAGATGCAGCAGTTGGTTCATTGATTATTCTAACAACATCTAGTCCCGCAATTGTTCCAGCATCTTTAGTAGCTTGACGCTGATTATCATCAAAATACGCAGGAACCGTAATTACTGCTTTTTGCACAGGTTCTCCAATAAAGGCCTCGGCGTCTTTTTTAATTTTTTGAAGAATAAACGACGAGATTTGTTGAGGTTTGTATTCTTTATCTAGAATTTTAAAGATATGATCGGAGCCCATTTTTCTTTTAGCAGCAAAAATAGTCCCATCAGGATTTGTTACAGATTGTCTTCGTGCAGGCTCACCAACTAAAAGATCACCATCTTTAGAAAATGCAACTACAGATGGAAATGCTTTTCCACCCACGGTAGCACCCTCAGCCGCAGGAATAATAGTTGGTTTTCCACCCATTACAACTGCAGCTGCAGAATTACTCGTTCCCAAATCAATCCCAATAATTTTAACCATATTTAATCATCAATCCTTCTTTGAAATCTCCACTAATGTCGGTCTTATAACTCTCTCATGAGAAATATACCCTTTCCGAATCTCTTTTGTAATTGTATTGTCATCCAGATCAGGATCGGTGATGATGGATATAGCCTCATGGTAATTTGGGTCAAAAATTTCTCCTAAAGCATCAATTGAAACAACATGATATTTTTTTAGTAAAGAATCCATATTTTTTAAAATTGAATCCAACCCCTCTGAATTAATTTTACTTTCTGAAAAAACTTCTTTTGCTAGAACAAAGTCATCATAGATTTTTAAAAAATCTAATACGAATTCATTAATCTTTGAATTAACACCATTTTGTATATCAGTTTGAGTTTTTCGATCAAGATTTTGAAAGTCTGCCAATACAAGTTTTAATTTTTCTTCATATTCAGAAGTTTTTTGCTTTTCTAAATCCAATAATTTTGATAGACCTTCAATGTCTGTTTCTAAAAATTTAGATTTGTCTTCAGAAGAATCAAATTCTATTTTGTTTTCAAATATCACGTCGACTGGAATTTCGTTTGAATCTGGTTCACTTGACAATTCAAATAAAATAATAGTTTAGCTAATTTATACTATTTTGAGTTATTTCGCACAGAGGATTTGCTTTAACCATAATTAAATTAGAATCTTGTTTATTTTTTTCAATGTTATCAAAATCAGATTTGGAACATGCTACGACAATTGTAGTTTTGTTACTATGGAACAGATCAAAATTTAGATCCTCGTAAGCTTCAACATCACCAATGTAATCGCGTAATCGTGATGTCAGATTTTGAAGCATCTCAATTTTATCTCCACGCATTGCGTATTGATCAAGTGTCCAAGATAATGCAATTTTGGTTCTACTTGCCTTTAGATCATTTTTCTTTAAAGTAGAACGAATTTCATCAATTAACCGTTTAATGTATCCATCAATGCCTTTTACGCTTCCATTGATTAAATACATTAGAGAATTTGCGCCCTCAAACGATGAGCCTAAAGATTTTAGGTCAAACAATCCACTAACCATATTGTCAAGAAATATTTTCTGAAAATCATCTGATGAAAGATCATTTTTTGTTACCTCGTCTTGAGCATATTTACAAACTTCCAGTACACTACACAAACTAGAAAATCTTGAAAGTACATCAATAGCATGAAAATGTTCTGACGATGAGATAGCTACAAATTTTTTCTCTTTTTCACCTACCGTAAGTAATTCAGACAGTGTAGAATCCTCCTTTCCATTAAAAGAACCAATTATTTTTGGTTCTTCTTTAAGATCTTCCAGCGGATAATAATAATAAGAAATATGTTTGCCCGTTTGAAGACCTGTCACATGTTCTAATAATGAAATATTCTCATTATTACCTCCAAAACCTGTCGGAAGTGTAAAGATAACTGAACTATTTTTTTTTAGTGATGTTACTGCATCTTTGAATTTGGAATGGATTTCAGTTTTAATATCTTGACCTGTTTTTCTAATTCTAGGGGTAAAGAAAAGATATTGAGCTTTAGAAATTGCTACATCAATTGGTTCCATGGATAATAGAGGCTCATCTTCTTTCAGAGAAGAAACATTTGGATATGTTTTAGCTATTTCTGCTTTAAGTGAAATTGCAGATGGGGTTGATTCATCAATAATGTATACATCTGCACCTTTAATTGCCATTTGAGACGCAATAGCATATCCTTCAGTACTCAGACCGTAAACGACAACTTTTGTTCCCCCCATAATGTTAGCAGTTAGTAATAGACTAAGAAAAACTTATTGAACTTATCAAAAATAACGAATTACTTGAAAATATGGATAGATATTCTCACACCAAAACAATTATTGTTTTCTGAATCTATAATTGAAAAACTAGAAGAAAAACACGACATTTTGTGTACTTCTAGAGATTATGATGAAGTTTCAAAATTAGCAAAAATACGCAATTTTGATCTCATTTTTATTGGAAAATATGGGGGAGCCGAGAGAGAAACCAAGCTTAAAGCCAGTATCGATAGAATAATAAAACTATCTAAAAAGATTAAAACATTTTCTCCCGATATGGTTATTAGTTTTTGTTCTCCCGAAGCTGCAAGAATTTCATTCGGATTAGGAATAAAGCATGTGGCATTTTGTGATTCTCCACATGCTGACTCAGTAATGCGGTTAACACTGCCACTAATTCAAAAATTACTAGTTCCTCATAATATTCCAAAAAAAGAATTCTCCAAATACGGAATTGGTGAAAAAAATATAATTCAGTATAAAGCAATTGATGCAGTTATTACAATACAAAGAAAAATAAATGAAAAAACAATACTGCCCTTCAAAAACAAGAATAAAAAAAATATTTTGATAAGACTAGTTGAAGAAGAGGCATCATATACACCAAAATCAAATAAAATCATTCCAATAATTAAAAAAATTGTAAATGATCATGGGGACGAGAACATAGTAATCTTAGGAAGATATGCAAATCAAATAAAAAGTTTAAGAAAAATAATGGGTAGAAAAGTAAAAATTATAGAAATGTCATTTGATGGAAAACATTTGTTAAACAATACAGACATTTTTATAGGATCCGGCGGTACTATGACATCAGAATCTGCCTTAATGGGCATTCCAACTATTTCATATAATGCAGTTCCAAACATAATTGAAGATTTTTTGGTGAAAAAGAAATTGGTGAAAAGAGAAACAAATCCTGATAAAATTTCTAAACAAATTAACAAAATTTTTGAATCATCAAACAAAGAAAATCAAAAAAGAGCTGGAAAAATTGTAAGACAAATGGAAGATCCCATTCTAAAATTAATAAAAATAGTAAATGAATAATTTCAGTTAAATTTTAAGAGTCAAATTAAAATAAAAAGTTCATTAAGGGAACCAAAGTGCTCGATTTAGCAGCCCGGTAGTGTAGCGGTCAAGCATAGAGGCCTTTGAAGCCTTTGACCCCAGTTCGAGTCTGGGCCGGGCTACTTTGTTTAAAAATGGATTAAATTTGTTACATGAATATAGTATTGATTGTTTTTTGAGATTAGGCATATGGTAGACATCATTTTAGGTATGGGAGAAGTAGGAGAAACAATATTCAAATTATTAGTAGAAAGGAATTTTGATTGTGTTGGAATAGATACCGATGGTTCAAGATGCAGAAACTATTCTAAAAAAACTACTATTAGAAATCCAGAATTTCTTCATGTTTGCATACCAGGAGAATTAAAAGAATTTTCTGAAATAATATCAAATTGGATAAATAAGATGGAAGGCGTAAAAGCAGTTTTAATTCATTCCACAGTAAAGCCTGGAACAACAAAAAAAATTCAGGAAAAATGTAAAATACCAATTCTATTTTCTCCGGTGCGTGGAGTGCACAAGAGATTTTTGGAGGATGTAAAAAAATATACAAAATTTATTTCCTCAGATGATAAACAATTAGATCTTAAAATTAAAAAAGACTTAGAGAAAAGATTTGTGAAAGTGGATTGGATGTCGACAACTAAAACTGCGGAATTTGCAAAGATATTGGTTGACACTACATACTATGGTTGGTTAATTAATTATGCTCAGATTACAAAAATGATTTGTGAAAAAGAAAATATAGATTTTGATGAGATGTGGAAATTTGCGGATGAAATTCATGAGAATTTAGGCAATAGACCAAAAATGTTTCCAGGCATTATAGGAGGTCATTGTGTGATACCAAATCTAAATCTTGTGAAATATGAAAAATTGAACACAGTCAAAAAAATTAATGAATTATATGAAAAATTTAATAAATAATTCTGGTTTTTAAAAATCCAATTTTGTAAGAAGTCTAGAAGCAACTACGAACAAGATTGATGCAATACCAGCAAGAACTAACATTTCAATAATTACAAATTCAGTAATAGTTCCAAAAATTCCTGCCCTAATCACATCTACTAGATAAGTTAGTGGATTCAGGTAAAATGCTGTACGCAATGGTTCGGGTGCACCGTCAGCAGGATAAAATGCTGTACTAACAAACGCAAAGAAAAGAAAAACGGTATTAATAATTACATTGAATCCTTCACTAGAACGTATTCTTGTAGATATAATAGATGCCAATGACCCAAATAGCACTGAGCCAGTAATTGCACCAAAAATGATTATTGGAATCGTAATGAATGAAAACTCTACAGATTCAAAAAATACAGGATATCCGACTACAGCTATCAAGGATGCACTAACTAAGCCAATAATTCCTATAGTACAAATATTACTGAGAATGTAATGGCTTCTGGTAAACGGTCCAGACATAATTTGTTCGAACATACCATGCCGTCTATCATTCCAAATGAGTATACCAGAAATGAGTGTACTATTCATGATGTTAAATCCAATCATGCCAGATGCCAAAAATGCAGGATAATCAAGATCCTTGTTACCAAATGGAACTTCCTGAATTAATGGCGCATATGCAAAACCTGCAACAAAAATATAGATTAAAGGAAAAATTATTTGCCAAATTAAAAATCCAGGATTGAGAGAAATCGTCAGATTTCTATTTACAAGTCTAATTATCGGATACATTTTCTCTCATCATATTAAGAAAGATCTCTTCAAGATTTGTTGGGACAGCAGATAGATCCTCAACTTCAATGCTATTTTCACTAAGTATTTTCAAAACCTTTAGCAACACCAATTCAGATTGTTCCGAATGAATTACAATATTTGTCCCGGTATCAAAATTTATTTTGCAACCTATTATTCCGAAAAGAAGAGAAGAGATTTCAGTTCGTTTTTCCAATAAATGAATCTTTATTGTTTTTTCTTTTCCAAATCTCTTCTTTAATGCATCAGGAGAGTCAATGGTTACAATTTTTCCCTTATCAATAATAGCAATTTCATCACAAAGATATTCAGCTTCAGATAGAATGTGTGTAGTGTAAAAAATAGTTAATCCCGTTTTAACTTTATTTTTTAAATAATCTAATAATTTTCTTCTAGCAGTTGGATCTAATCCAACCGTGGGTTCATCTAAAAACAATAATTTCATATCGTGCATAAATTCTCGAGCAACTTGAACTCTTCTTCGTTGACCAATTGAGAGATCCTCATTTCTTTTTTTACGAATTTCAACTAAGTCAAAATCTTTCAAAAGTTGTTCAGTTCTTTTTTTACGTTCAAGTTTAGGAACGTTCCACATCATTCCGTATTTGTCAAGAGATTTTTCAACAGATAAAGTGGGTTCATAGCTTGGCTGCTGCAAAACGACACCGATCTTTTCACGAATTCGAAATGGATTTGTAACTGCATCTATACCTAAAATAGTGAGTAAACCACTAGAGGGTCGAATAAGAGTGGTTAAAAGTTTGATAGTAGTAGATTTTCCAGCGCCATTTGGACCCAAAAATCCAAAAACACTCCCAGATTTTACCGATAATGTAATATCATTCACAGCTTGAACTGAACCATACGATTTTGATAAATGACTGACATCGATACAAGACATGATGAAACTGCGATCTTCCTATTAATTTAGGTAATGAGATAATTTACAAAATTTTTAAAAAAATAAATTAATCGATACAAAACATGGATAAATTTGAATAAACACTAGTAGCGAAATTTGAATCAATGTAATATAGCGATCATTTTTTTTAAGAAATGAGTATAACAAGGAATGAAATTTTTATTAATAGAACAGATTAAAGAAAAATGAATTGTCCGAATTCGAGAATCTTATGAATAAATTACTTGAAGCGAAATCAGAATTGACCAAAGGTGATCTTGAAGAACAGATTAAAGAAAAGAAAGAAAAAATAGGTGCAGGATACCTGACTGATCAAGGAGCTTTGTTTTTAATTGCATCTGATTATGGAGTTACATTAACAGAATCATCAAAAGTCGAAATTGGTATAAAAGATCTATATGCTGGCGCAAAAGAAATTTCGCTAGAAACAAGAGTTTTGAATCTATCACCTGCGAAACAATTTTCACGAAAAGATGGATCCCCATTTTATCTTAGGACGATGACCGTATACGACACAAGTTCTACAGCTAGCGTAAAGTTATGGGATGAAAAAGCAAATCTGCCGGGAGTCGAAAATCTAAAACCAGGGGATTTAATTAAAATAATAAATGCATATGTTAAGTCAGATTTGGATGGTTCTCCAACAATCAATATCGGTTCAGGATCAAATATAGAAAGTGCAAATACAGAAAGTGAAATTCCAACTATTGATACAATTACAAAAGATGTAAGTGAAATGCAAGAAGGTCAGAAAGATTTGGTTGTTTCAGGAACAATTGATGGCATAATAAGTGGAATGGAATTTACAAATTCTCGCGGCATGCCTGGAAAAGCACTAAGAATGAGACTAAAAGGCAATGATGGCAATGCAATGAGAGTGGTGTTATGGGGAAAAGATGAATCCATCATTCCAAATATGATTTCACAATCGGCCAAAGTACGATTACTAGGGATCAGAGTAAAATCAGGAAATCAAGGATTAGAAATTCATGGAAATGATGCTACAATCATTGAAATTGAGGGCGGTAAAGAAACGGAGCCAGTAATCACTAGAATTCTTTCCATATCACCAACTGAAAATGGTAAAAATCTCATTTTAGCCGTTGACAGTAAAAAGAATTTATTCAACATTAGTGATTTTTCAAACTCTACTAGCATCTGTATTGAAGGGGATGTAATAGAATGCATGCCGTCAAAAGTTTATGGAAATTCAGTTACCTTGGATGAAAACTCTTTTGTAAGGAAATTGGATGACGATAAATCGATTCCTTCACTGTCTCAACTCAGAACAAAGATCGATGAGATTAAAGTGGATCAAAGTTATTGTATTGAAGCAATTGTTTTGAAAGTTCCTGAAAGACGCGAGGTTCAAACAAAATCAGGGGAATCAATAACACTTTCAGAGATGTTTGTTGAAGATGACACAGGGCAAATTTGGGTTAAAGGGTGGAGAAATCAAGCCAGAATAATCGACAAATGTGAATTAGGCGAAATTATTTCAATCACAGGACTTAATGGAAAATCAGGATTGGAAGGTAGGATAGAATTGTTTGTTACCCCTTTTTCTAAAATTACAAAGAAGAATTAAGAGTCCCAAAAACCCCTGGTTACAACATACTGTCTTTCGGCCTCATAGATTTGTTTGAAAAGATGTTCTTCATCTACCATGTTTCTCAAAATTCTGGCCGCAGTATCAGCTCCAACACCGTATCCAGACATTACAGTAATGGCGATTTTACCAAAATTTTCAACTAATGATGCGACTTTCCAGGCACGATCAAACTTGTGTTTTTCGTCTGTAGACAGTTTTTTTCCATCGTGCTTTTTTCGAATAATTTTGGGTAAATCATAATCAGAATAATATGTTGCAGTAATTTGCCGTGCTTTGCAATATGGACAAACAATCAAAGTTTTTACCTCAAATGTTTGAAATACACGTTCCCACATACCACAGCGGGCACAAATCAAACGATGTTTTGTTTTTTTTAGTCTGGCTTTAACAAGATCGAGAATTCCTTTGTCAAGATTCGCAGGTGCAGAATAATATTTTGCAGTATGATCTAAAATTGGTTCTGCCAACTTTGAAAATTGATCAACCTCCAACCAAGTAACATGAATTTCATCATCTTTGATCTTTTTTAGAATTTTTTCAGACCCTTGAATATCATATTTGTCATGAAATAATTCACGAAGAGCTTCATGAACTAATGCCGTTTTAGAATATCGTTGATATAAAAATCTGGCAAACTTTCTTTCATATATTGCACCTCTACCAACTACTCCAAATTTTTTTGCAACACACCACGTCCTCCAATTAACATTATGAGTTCCAGTCAAAGATGCACTAACAATAGATTGTAAATCATAATCATCTTTTAGGACACTCATGAAAAGTTTTTCTGAAATTCGAGAATTTGAAGATAAGACAATTCTATAACCATCAGAACGAGAATCAACAATAGAACCTAGCATAGAAGAGAGCATAGAAGAGAGCATAGAAGAGAGCATAGTTGATACTGTAGAATTAATTTTGGTTCCAAAACAAGAATGTATTACAATAGAACCTTGAGATCTGTTTGACTCAATTACAATGTTTTTATCGTCAGGAATTACGTCAAAATCTAGTTTTTCAATTAATTTGTTGACTAGTAAAAATTCTCCATTCTTAACTTTGCTACGAAAACTTCCTACTCTATGTGCAGTTTTAAAATCAATTGGAATATTTTCTCCCTCCCAATATGGAACAGTGATTCCACCGCCCCTAAATGGTTCAACATTTACGCTGAATGATTTTTCATCAACATTTAGGATTCTCCATTGTGAACCTTTTAACACAAAAATATTGCCTGAATCGCCAAAATCACCTACAAATCTTTGATCTAAAGAACCAATAATTTTTTTTCCAACACTATCAAAAACTTTGAATTTAAGAATATCAGGAATGGTTGAAAGATTTTCAAAATAATACTTGAATGAACGGCCTTTTTTCCAATAAGTCATTTTTGTTCTGTCAAAAAATATCAGATAGTTAGAATCAAGTAAATCTAAAACATCTATTAGATCTTCAATTTTTAAATTTCGAAATGAGTACGCCTTTGTTATTAATTCATAGGCTCGCTCAACTGAAATTTCACCAATTTGCATCGACAATCCAACTAAGTGATGTGCTAAAACATCAAGAGAACCATCATGAATTTTTTGTTCTTCAATTGAACCTTCTTTAATTCGATCAAGTATTGCTTGTGCTTCAAATTCATCATCAGGATTATTAGTGATAATTAATCCCTGAGCTGATTCATCTCTGTTATGTCTACTTCTTCCAATTCTTTGAACGAATTTTGAGACTTGTCGTGGAGATCCGTAATGAATTACTAATTCAATTGCACCTAAATCTAACCCTAATTCTAATGAAGATGTACAAACTACAATGCCACGTTTACCTTCACGTAAAATTAATTCCGTTTCTTCCCTCACTTCTTTTGACAAAGAACCGTGATGTAGTTCAATTGGAATAGATGATTTCTGTTTTAATGTGGATGCTAGAAATTCCGCTTCCCCCCTGGTATTAGTAAAAAGGAGAATCGGAGAGCTTAAATTTAATTCCAACACGTGTTCAGAAATTTTCTCAACAACATCAGAAATTGTCCCTTCGACATATTTAATTTCTACATCATATTTTCTTATTGAAGTATCTCGGATTATCTGGCATTTTCGTTTGGTACCTACAACAAATTTTCCCGCCTCAACAAAATTTCCTACTGTAGCTGATAACCCAACTTTTGTAAGGGTATACCTGGAGTTTATTTCCAATCTTTCGATACTCAAGGATAGCTGAGATCCTCTTTCACTAGAGAGTAATTCATGTACTTCATCTATCACTATCCACTCTAAATCAGATAATGCAGCAAGCATTTTGGCCTGAGTTAAAAGAATTACCAGGGTTTCAGGGGTAGTAATCAAAATATCTGGAGGATTTTCAGTAATTTTTTTCCTATCTTTTTGACTAGTGTCCCCATGACGAATTTCAATTGTCAATTCATTTTTGTGAGCATATTTTGTTATTCTTCTAAAAACATCACGATTTAGTGCTCTCAAAGGAGTTATGTAAAGAACTTGAATTTTTCCAGTTTTTTTAGAATTTTTTAAAAGAGAGAAAATTGGTATAACTGAACATTCAGTTTTTCCAGAACCGGTTGGGGCAATAATAAGACAATCTTTTTTTTGTAAAATAACAGGTGAGGCTTTTTTCTGAATTTCAGTAAGTTTAGAAAATCCAAATTTTCCAAACAATGATTCCAGAATTGAATTCGAGTGGATCATTTGGTTTTGATCTTTCATAATCTATTACGCTCACCAATACAAGTGCAAATAAACATAAAGCGATTTTGATATTGAGATGAATTCATTCATTTAACAGATCTCGAACAGGCTCAATAGTCTTCATCATTATCAGAAATTCCAATTTTACTAATTGTATAAGAAAAAGATTCTTTCTTTAATGCCCAGTAAATTTGAGCAGTAAATTTTGACAGATTCTTAAAAAGATGTATTTTGATATGTGTAAAAGGATCAATTGCATTTTTCATATTTTCAATTTCTCTACCTTCAATATTTCTAACCATGTTGGTGATGACAATAGGGATTTTTTTTGTAATTGCAAATTTTGATAATTCATGCATGTATTTCATGAACAAGGAATTTTTTTCAAAAATTGAATCATTATTTGGATACTCATAAGAAAACAAATCAGTGATGTTATCAATCACAATTAAGGAAAAATCATTTTTTTCAAGATCTTTTAATGATTTGATTTGTTCTGAAGTGTTTGTAACTCTATACACCATTATCTTTTCAAGTAAATCAATATGTATTTCAGATTCTTTTTGAATTTCTAAAATTCGTTCAGGCCTAAATCCTCCAGTAGTATCCAAATACAAAACATTACCACCGGTTTGAATCGAATTTATTGATAATTGTAATAGTAACAGAGTTTTGCCAGTTCCATTCTCACCAAAAATATCTACAATTACACCAGGAGGAATACCTCCAGATAAAAAATCGTCTAATTTTTGTAAACCAGTACAGATCATTTGTATAATTATTTAAAATAGGAGAAAAAATTTAAGGAATTTCAATATTCATTATCTAGGTAAGGCTTTTATGCTAGAGAACAAGATTGGAAATTAAGTGAACAATTAGTGTCCCAACCAAGTAGTGCAAAACGACCTCTAACGACTCTTCAAAAAAGTACTAAGAAGAAAGTTACTGTAAGACTGAAAAACGAAGTCGAGTATAAAGGAAAAATGGATAATGTTGATTCATACATGAATTTGATTATGACCGATGCAGAAGAGCGTCATGACGGTAAGACAATTGCAAACTATGGTAGAGTAATTGTAAGAGGCAATAATGTATTGTTTATCAAACTAGAAAACGAACTCTAGTCAATAAAGTGGTTTTATGGCCAATAATTTTCTATTTACATCTGAATCAGTTACTGAAGGTCATCCAGATAAGATATGTGACAATATTTCAGATGCATTCTTGGATGAGTATCTTAGACAAGATCCTAATTCAAGAGTTGCAGTTGAAACAATGGTTACTACAGATTTTGTGGTTGTATCTGGGGAAGTAACATCAAAGGCAATTTTTGATAAAAAGGCTCAGGAAGAATTAGTTAGAAAAACCATTAGAGAAATAGGATATGACAATAAAGATTTGATGTTTGATTGTGATAGCTGCCAAGTTGATTTAAGACTACATTCTCAAAGTCCAGACATCAGTCAAGGAGTAACTGCAACTGAAGAGAAAGAACAAGGTGCAGGAGATCAAGGTTTGATGTTTGGTTATGCAACAAATGAAACAAAAGAATTGATGCCTATGCCAATTCTACTAGCACACAAACTTATTCAAAAATTATCACAAGTACGAAGAGATCGATCTTTGTCATGGGTCAGACCGGATGGCAAATCACAAGTATCTGTCAGATATGAAGACAACAAACCTGTAAAGATAGAAACTGTGGTCATATCAACGCAACATACACCAGAAATTTCTCAAGAGGAAATTTCAAGAGAAATTATTGATAAAGTGATCAAACCAGTATTAGGAAATCTTTGGAATAATGACATTAAGACACACATCAATCCCACAGGTAAATTTGTGATTGGTGGTCCACATGGTGATGCCGGATTAACTGGAAGAAAAATTATTGTCGATAGTTATGGTGGATTTGGCAGACATGGTGGAGGAGCTTTTTCAGGAAAGGATCCATCCAAAGTGGACAGATCAGCATGCTACATGTGTAGATATATTGCAAAAAATCTAGTTGCTGCAGGATTAGCTGATAGATGTGAGGTTCAACTTGCTTATGCAATTGGAGTAGCAGAACCAGTATCACTTTATGTAAATACATTTGAAACAAACAAAATTCCTGAAAACCAAATTGAGGAATTGGTGAGAAAGAATTTTGACACGAAACCATCAGGAATAATTTCACAACTTGAATTAAAGAAACCTATCTACAAAAAAACTGCATCATACGGTCATTTTGGAAGAAATGAACCAGAATTTACCTGGGAAAAAACAGACAAGTCTGAAGTGTTAAAGCAATCTGCCGGATTGTAGCATTTCCAATACAGATTGGAATTTTATTTTGGATATTTTAGCCAGTCTTTCGTGATTTCCTTTAAAGTTGCCAATTAGTATATTGAGATCGTCTATTCCAAAATCAGACTTTGAATTAATTATCGCACTATGATATGCATGCTCAAGATTGATTTTTCTAATTTTGACTTTAGTTCCTTTAGAAAAAAGTTTAACATATTTTTCAAAAGTTACATAGTCAGGCCCAACAAGATCAATGATTTTATTGTTAAATTTCAATTGAGAAACAGATTCAAGAATAACTTTTACAACATCAGACACATGTATGGGTTGAATTGAATATGATCCAGAGCCCGGAATGATGATTTCTCCAGATTTAATTTGATTTTTCAGATTTTTTGAAAACATATCATCTCTTCCAACAATATATGAAGGCCTAAAAACTGTAAAATTTAAACCAGAATGAATAATTTGTCTTTCAGCGTTATATTTTGAAATAAAGTAACCTAATGATGTATTTCGTGAAACTCCCAAACCACTTAAAAAAATAATTTTTTTAATTCGGGATGCTTTACTTAAATTTACAATACGTTTTGTTAAATTAGTATTTATCATATCATAATTTACATTTACAGATTGTTTTCCTATTCCAACAAGATGAATTAACGCATCCGCATTTTGTATTATTTTAAGAATATTTTTTTGTTCATAATTACTTGAGATAACTTTAGTTTCACATTTAAAATTTTTAAAATCATTTCTAGATATCGAAATTAATTCGATATTTTCTTTGGATAAATATTTTCGAAGATTTTTTGCAAGGAAACCACTTGCTCCCGTAACAACAATCTTGAGAGATTTAACCATGATATAACAAGATTCATTTTAATTTTAAATCTATTTGAATAGACTTCAAAAATAATGAAATAAGAGTTAATACCACAAAACGAATGCAATTAACGTGGAAGAAGAAAAGAGAAAATTAAGGACAGGTTACACTACTGGGAGTTCTGCAACTGCAGCATCAAAAGCTGCATTGTTATCAATTATTGATCAGAAAAAAATTAAGAATGTAGATATTTTATTACCAAAAAGATCCTATATCCAAATTCCAATATATTCATGTGAATTTGAATCCGACAAAGCAGTTTGCTCAGTGATAAAAAATGGAGGAGATGATCCAGATGTTACTCACGGGGCAGAAATCGTTACAGAGCTGTCATTTACTGATAAAAAAAATGAGATCGAGATTGAGGGTGGAGAAGGAGTAGGCATAGTGACCAAGCCAGGATTAGGGTTGGAAATTAACAAGCCTGCAATAAATCCGGTTCCTAAAAAAATGATTGTTGAAAATCTAAGAGAAACAGGAAAGGAAATTCTTTCAAAAAAAGGAATCAAAATAGTTATTTCAGTTCCTAAAGGAAAAGAATTAGGGCCTAAAACAGATAATCCGAGATTAGGAATTACAAATGGAATTTCAATCTTGGGAACAAGTGGAATTGTAATTCCATTTTCAACAGCAGCATATGCAGCATCAATTAGACAAAATTTGGATGTAGCCATAGCAGCAGGCAATCATACCGTGGTACTGACAACAGGTGGAAGAAGTGAGGATTTTGCAAAAAAAATGGTAGACTTGCCAGAACATTGTTTTGTACAAATAGGTGATTTTTCAGGGTATGCAATTCAACAGTGTGGTAAAAAAGATATCAAAAGAGCGTATGTTGTAGGTTTCATTGGAAAACTAGCAAAAATGGCAGCAGGAGTTAAACAAACTCATGTTAAAGGATCTAAAGTAGACATGAGCTTTTTAGCAGAATTAGCTCTAAAGTGTAATGCCAATGAAAAAATTATCCAAGAAATAAAAAAAGCAAATACAGCAAGACACGTTTCGGAAATTATTCAAAAAAATAAGGTTGGGAAATTTTTTGACTTGATTTGTGGTGAGACGTATAAACATATGAGGAAACATTCTGAAGAAAAAGTTCCAATTGATGTGATATTGTTTGATTTTGAAGGAAATGTTTTGGCGAGGAAATCAGAACAGTAAGGTATTTTATTAAAGTTGAAAGATTTTGACTATGAAAAAAACTTCAGTTCTTGCCATTACCAAGAATGGGGTAAACATTGGAGAAAACCTGAAAAAACTATTTCCAGATTGGGAAATATTTGCCCCTTCAAAACTAACAACTGAAGCCACAAGTGTAACATGGTATTCTGAGCCTACAACAGAGAAAATTATTGAACTTTTTAAAAATAATAACGCATTAATCTGTATTTTTTCATTGGGTGCAGTGATTAGACTAATTGCCCCATATTTGAAAGATAAAAAAACGGATCCTGCAATTATTGTCATAGATGACAAGACAAGTTTTGTAATCAGTGTTTTATCGGGACATATAGGAGGAGCCAATGAACTTACCAGAGAAATTGCAGAGAAGCTGGAAGCTCTGCCTGTAATTACGACAGCAGCTGATGTAAACAAAACAATTGCAGTTGACCTTGTAGGAAGAGAATTCAATTGGAAAATAGATGATGATTCCACTGTAACAAAAATTAGTGCACATATGGTGAATGAGGAATCGATAGGCATTTTTCAAGAGGCAGGAGAAAGGAATTGGTATAAAAAATTGCCAAAGAATGTTTCAATGTATCAAAATATGAATGCCTTGGAAAAATCAAATTCTAAGGCATATCTTATAATTTCTGACAAGATTATTGACGAAGAAATATCCAAAGAGTCAGTAATATATCGTCCTCCAAGTCTGGTAGTTGGAATTGGATTACATTGGGATACTACCAAAAAAACCATAAAAGAAGGAATTTACACATGTTTGAAAAAATTTAAACTCAGTCCGAAATCAATTGCAAAACTAGTATCAATAAAGAAACCAGAAGATGTACAAGGATTGATAGATCTTGGAAAAGAAATGGGAATTCCGGTAGAGTATGTAAATAGAGAAGATTTAGCTGAGATTTCTGCTCCAAATCCTTCTGAAACGGTAAAGGCATTTGAAGGAACTGCGAGTGTCTCAGAAGCTGCCGCCATTAAAGTGTCAGAAGGCCAATTAATAGTAGAAAAGCAGAAATTCCCACCAAACCTGACAATAGCCATAGCGAGGATTATGAGTTGAAGCGAGGATTATTATTAATTGACAGAGGAAGCAGAGAAAGAGAAGCATCCGAAGAATTAGATGTGATTTGTCAAGGGATTAAGGCAAAAGGCGACTATGTTTTTACTGATTTTTGCTTTCTAGAGGTGGAACCACCATACATCGAAGATGGAATTCCTAAATGTCTAAAACAAGATATTGACTCTCTGACAATAGTTCCTTACTTTTTGTATCCTGGAAAAAAAGTAAAAAATGCAGTTACGGATGTAATGAAATTTCAAAAAGATACCAAAGTCAAATTTGTCGTTACAAAACAAATGAGCATGCATAAAACTTTGGCAGATGTTGTTGAAAATAGAATCTCCACAGCACTAGAAGAAAATCAAGTCACACTCTCAAACAATGAAGTAGACGTAATGATTATTGGACACGGTAGTAAAGATCCTAATGCACAAAGATCGTTAGATTACATTGTAAATGAATTGACAGATTCATACAGGAATGTTAGCAGATGTTGGTTAGAAATAGAACAACCTGACATTTTTGAAGGAATTAAAAAATGTGAAAAAGACAATCCCAAAGTATTGATAATTGTTTTTTATTTTCTTCATGAGGGTGCACATGTTAAAACTGATATTAATAATGACTTGGTACCAGCACTTAAAAAATCTACAATTGAAGATGCATTCATTACAAAACATATAGGAACAGATCAAAAAATGATAGATTTAATTCTAGAACGAGCAAAAGAGGTAGAATATGCAAACTAAGAAAGGTCAATCAATTGAAGATGCAAGTATGCAGATGATTGAAGATGAGATAGGTTCACATAATTTTAATGAAAAAGAATGGCCAATTGTAAGAAGAATTATTCATTCAACAGCAGATTTTGATTTTGCAGATAAAAATAAGTTAATTTTTCACAAGGATGCAATTCAAAGTGGCATGAATGCCTTGAAAAATGGTTGTAGCATAGTGGTTGATGTTAATGGAGTAATTGGAGGAATGAACAAACAAAATCCTAAAGATTTTGGAAACAACATAATTTGTAACATTTCTAAACCAGAAATCATGGAATTGGCAAAAAAAGAGGGTAAAACTCGTTCCCAGGTATCGATGAGGGCAGCAATCTCTGATATTGATGGTGGGGTAGTAGCAATAGGAAATGCCCCTACAGCACTTCAGGAAATAATTCAGATGGTCAAAGAGGGCATTGTAAAACCTGCCCTGATAATTGGAATTCCAGTAGGATTCATCTGTGCTGCAGAATCAAAAGAAGAATTATCAAAATTAGAAGGAGCCCCATTCATCACGAACTTTGGTAGAAAGGGAGGAAGTTCTTCAGTGTCTGCCACAATTAATGCAATTTTTAAACTAATTAGAGCAGAATCATCGTCTTGAAAAATTTACACAGTTTTTAACAAAAATTTCTGCATAGTTTGAGCTATCAAAATAGAGATGACCATAGGATGCCAATGTATTATTTTGAATTAATCCATCTTGATGTTTTTTAATCCCTTCGCCTATTTCTAAGCCATAGGCAAATTTTGAATCAGATGAGACAGATTCCAAATGCGAATAGTGAAACTCATGTCCTTGAAAATTATGTAGTTTATCAGATATCGAATTTTTTGAAATAATCTTGCCTTTTGTATAGTTTAGTCTCATTTTCTTGGTCATTTTGGTTTCAGCGTCAAACAGACCAATCATTTTGTATTTTTTGTTATCAGATAAAATAGATTTTGTCAGATACATTAAGCCACCACATTCAGCATAAATTGGAAGATTGTCTTCAGATTGCTTCTTAATTGATTTTTTCATTTGTTGATTTTTTGCAAGAGACTTACCTAAAATTTCAGGAAAGCCACCACCGATGTAAAGTCCATCGCATCTTGGAATTTTTTTATCTTTAATGGGACTAAAAAATTTTAAATCTGCACCCTCACGACGCAATGCTTCCAAATTATCTTGATAATAGAAATTAAACGAAGTATCAAGTGCAACTGCAATAGTAGTTTTTGTTTTTTTATGTACAGGTTTTGATTTTTTAGTTAGTTCAATTGAATTTTTAGCAATTTTAATTATTTTATTAACATCTATAAATTCTGAAATTACTTTTGAAATTTTTTCTATTTGTGTTTTTAGAATCTTATTCTCTAACGTTGAAATTAATCCAAGATGTCTCGATGACATATTTAGTAAAGAATTTTTCGGAATAACACCGATTATTGGAATTTTAGTTTTTTCTAATGCATTTCTACACAATAATTCATGTTTATTACTGCCTATTTTGTTCAGAATAATTCCAACGATTCGAGAATTTCTGTGAAATTTTATGAATCCAAGTGCAGTTGCAGCAATAGAGCGAGAAGTTTTACTGGCATCTAAAATCAACAGTGTAGGGGATTTAGTCAACGACGCCACATGATGAGTACTTGCATAGTTTGAATCACCACCAAATCCATCATAATACCCCATAACACCTTCAATTACAGATATGTCGGATTTCGAATTTGAAATGAAGCTAGTCAAAAGTTGGTTCTTGCCCATCAACCAAGCATCCAAATTGTATGTTTCATGTTTTGAAATACTTGAAAGGTATCCCGGATCAATGTAGTCAGGTCCGACCTTAAATGGTTGAACAGAAAAACCATGTTTTTGCAAAGCATAGATGATTGAACATGTGATTGATGTCTTTCCGACTCCACTGGTGGCACCTGCTATTATGATTCTGGGAATTTTCAATTTGCATGACTAGAAGTATTTTTTATTTAAATTGATAGATTTTGGATTAAAACTCAATGTTTTTACTAAGATTAGCAAGGTGTTATTTGTGGAAAAAGATGGTCTAACAATTGTTTATACGGGCAAGGGAAAAGGTAAGACAACCGCTGCTTTAGGAATCGCATTACGTGCAACAGGTTATGAAAAGAAAACTTGCATGATTCAATTCATCAAGGGTTCATGGCATTATGGTGAAATGGATTCATCCAAAAGGCTTGAACCAGAGTTTGAGATGGTTGCAGTAGGCAAAGGATTTGTAGGAATTATGGATGATAAAAGTCCAAAAGAAGATCATGAAAAAATTGCCAAAGAGGCAGTTAGGATTAGTAATGAGAAAATTCAATCAGGAAACTATGATATTGTAATTTTAGACGAGATAAATTATGCTGTAAATCTTAAGTTGATTTCGGTAAATGATGTTCTAGATATAATCAAATCAAAACCCAAAGGAGTAGATCTGGTTCTAACAGGTAATTATGCCAAAGAAGAGATTATCGAGGCATCTGATCTAGTTACTGAAATGAGGGAGATAAAGCACCCATTTCAGAAAGGGATTAAAGCAAAAAAAGGAATTGATTTCTAACCAGCAACATTAATTTACGCATGAAGGAGTTTTAGAAGAAATGTCTACTGAGATTCAAGAAATGCCTGAACAAGGTGAAATTGTTCTTGCAACAGTAACTAAAGTAATGGATCATGGAGCATATGTGACATTAGATGAATATGACGATATTCAAGGATTTTTACACATTTCTGAAATTGCTCCTGGTTGGATCAGATCGGTAAACAGATTTGTCAGAGCTGGAGAGAAGAAAGTTCTTCTTGTAAAAAAAGTAAATTCCCAGCGAGGAGACATAGATCTGTCATTGAAACAAGTTTCAAAAGATCAGAAAAAACAAAAGCTGAAAGAAGTTAAGAAATTTGAAAAAGGTAAAACAATACTACAAAATGTTCAAGATAAAGCAAAATTAACAGATGAAGAAATCGAAAAACTTGAAGACAGCATATATTCGAAGTTTGATTCAGTTTATGACGCATTCATATCTATTGGAAGGAATGGAATAGATTCGGTAAAGGAATTAAAACTTGCAAAAAAGACTGCAACTGTAATTGAAGATATTTGCTCTAAAATTAAACTCCCATCAGTTGAAATTAGAGGAATTATGGAAATTACCAATAGTAGATCTGATGGTGTTGAAATAATAAAGAAGGCACTACTAGATGTTATAAAAAAAGATTCAACTATTGATATCACTTATCTTGGAGCCCCAAAATATAGACTATCGATTACTTCAGAAGATTTTAAATCTGCGGAAAAATTATTGAAACCAATTATTGAGGAAATTGAGACTAACATAGAAAAGAAAAAAGGTTCATTCAAATTTACTAGAGAAGATTCAAAGAAAACAAGAGAAAATTAAGATGAGATTTCTGTTAAGAAGATGTACAAAGTGCAATCACTATACACTGAAAATGAAGTGTACAAAGTGCAATGAAGAAACCATTTCAGCACATCCTGCTAAATTTTCACCAGATGACAAATACATGAGATATAGGTTAGCAGAAAGATATTCTCAAGAATAGAATCAGGGAGAATATCTTCCTTTGAGACTGGTTTCAGCAATAATGTGATTTTTCATATCTCTTTCTATTTGGTTTTTGATCGAACCTTTGGCAGAATCTAGTTTTGTATCTAATGCATAGAGTCTGAAGATGTAAGTATGCTCTTTGTCAGGAGGAGCAGGTCCACCATATCCAATTTCTCCAAAATCAGTTTCACCTTCAACACAACTAGAGGGTATTGAATTTTCTCTTAACTCAGTAATGTTGGGATCAATATTCCATACAACCCAATGCACCCAGACTTTTCCAACAGCACCTATTGCATCAGGATCATCCATTATTAGAGCTAATGATAATGTATTTTTGGGAACATGGCTGATCTTTAATGGAGGGCTAAAGTTTCCATTTTTATATCCATATTTTTTGGGAATAACCTCACCATTTTCAAACGCTTGACTTTCTAAAGAAAAAATACTCATTGGACTTCTTTGAAAAAACTTGATGTTAAATTTTACTAAGATTCTAAAACTATCCTATTTCTAGAAAAAGACATTATTGAACTTCCATGTTGTTTAATCTGTTTTTTTAGTTCTTTATCCATCGTAGCAATTATGGCATTATTTTTTGAAACATATTCAAGTAATTCTTTATCAGCAAATGTACCTGAAATAGGAATTACTTTAAAATTTCTTATATAGCTAATAGTCGATTGAACATCATTACTTTTTCTAGGATTTTTTATTAATTCAGATAATTCATTGTGTACAACTTGTGGTACAACAAAAGTAATTTGACCAATTTCCACATCTAGATTATCGATATTTTTAATTCTTCTAGTTGCCAAATGAATAAGAAAACTTGTATCGCAAATTACGTCAACCAACTATTCCTGCACCAATAAGTCTCCATCTTTCAGTAATTCTTCTACTAATGGCAACATTTCCACCTTCAAAGATACATGCCGGTCTTCTTAATTCAATTTCAATATTTTTTGATTTTATTTTCGTCACTTTCCCCAACACAGGAGCAGTACCAATGTTCAATCGAAGCAGTTCTCCGGATTGAATTGGTTGAACCTTAATATCCTCAGTAGCCCCAACTGCAGAATCAAATAGATTTACTTCTAATTTTAGCAAAGTGGAATTTTCAGGAAGTGTACCGGGTTTGCCAATGACTGAACCAATAAAAGAATCACTTCTTGTCATTGAAGGATCTAATTTTGTTCCAATTGCAACAAGACCGCCTGGTTTTACTGAATCAACGATTCCTGCAGCGGTTCCCAATGAGGTAATTTCAGTAAGTAATGGTTCGTATGATTTTTTCTTCTCATTCAATATACCAGGCTTAATCTCAATTTCATCCCCAATATCGAAAATTCCTTGGGTGAGACTTCCTCCAATCACACCGCCTTTGATATCTTTTAATTTTATTCCAGGTTTGTTGACATCAAAGGAGCGTAGAACGTGCATCACCGTATCTGCTTTTTCATCTCTTTCAGGTGTTTTGATTGTTGATTCTATAGCACCAATCAATGCATCAACATTTAATCCAGATTGTGCGGAAATTGGAATTATTGGTGCTTTTGCAGCATGTGTTCCTTGAACAAATTTTGTAATGTCTTGATAATTTGCAAGAGCTTCCTCATAAGAAAGCAAATCAACTTTATTTTGAACTACAACGATCTGTTGAATTCCAAGAGTTTGAAGAGCTAAAAGATGTTCTTTTGTTTGTGGTTTAGGAACCGTTTCGTTTGCGGCAGCTAGTAATAGTGCACCATCCATTAATGCAGATCCCGAAAGCATGTTTGCCATTAAACTTTCGTGTCCTGGACTATCTACAAAACTAACAACTCTAGATAATTCACTTTCTTTTTCACAATTATTACATTTTGGAGTTGTGGAATATCCTAAAGGTTCTTCACAATTTTTACACTTGTAAAATGCGGCATCAGAATAACCTACACGAATTGTAATGCCACGTTTTAGTTCTTGGCTATGTACACTTGTCCATGAACCTGTCAGAGCTTGGATCAGAGTGGTTTTTCCATGATCTACATGACCCGCAGTACCAATGTTTACACAGGGTTGATAACCATATTTTTTGATATACCAGTCGGGAAGAGTGTCTCTCCAATGCATGAGTCAAAATATAGAATCGGCATATGTTAAGCTATTCTTTTTTGTTAAGCTATTCTTTTTTGTTAAGCTATTCTTTTTTGTTAAGCTATTCTTTTTTGTCTTCAGTTTTTTCTTCTGTAGAATCTTCTGCAGGTGCTTCTACTGGCAATTCGCCATCAAATTTACAATTTAATTGATAAATTTCTTCTGATACTGTATTTCCACGCATTAGCTTCCTTTTTCTTTGTCCGTATTCTGCATCCTGCAAACCAACACCTTTGACTAAAAGAACTCTTTTTCTTGCAGCACCATGAACATCAGTTCTCATAGGAACACCAGACTTGTCACTTCCACCAGTGAGTTTTAATTTCCCAGTTAATCCAGCTATTGATGCATCAGTTTCATTACCTAGCTGCAACCCTAAGAATGGGTTAGCATCACTATCTTTGAGTTCTTTTGAAATTGATTTTCCTTTAATGTCAGAGATTGTAAGTTTGAAGTTTGCCAATTAGTTCAAAAAAAAGTTGAACGACTAATTAACCTTTGGACATTATTTTTAAATCAAGTTCGACACAAATAGGCATGATGGAAGAGATCAGATGTCCAAGGTGTGACAACAAGATGGTGGACATGCAAGCATGCCATATGTTTTGTTCCAACTGTGGAGCTCATTTGGATTGCTCAGATAAAGGAAATTATTGGTAGTCAGATTCCTGATCTGTCTGGAATATAATCAGATGACATGTTAATTGCGTAATCTTTCATAATTTCAAGATAAGTTTCATAATCAGCTTCAAAATTACAATGAGAACATTTTACATTTGTAATATCATCATCTAATTTTGCAACCCTCTCACATTCAGGACATCTTGCATCCACACACCAATTTAACAATTAAGATATTTAATCATAGTTAATGAATTCATTACAGGCGGAGTTAGTTTAGTCTGGTATGACGTCAGCTTCCCAAGCTGAAGGCCGCGGGTTCAAATCCCGCACTCCGCATCATAATTCTCTTATTGCTTGCTCTATTATGCCTCGATCAGGAGCTTTTGAATAGTATTTTAAATAATTTTTAAGATCATCTTTTGCATCAGAATTTTTATTTTGTTTTTCTCTAAGATAAGCACGATTTTTGTAAATTTTTGCAGATCTTTTTGGGTCGATTTCAATGGCTTTTGAATAACAGTCCTCAGCCTTTTCAAATTGATTTGTTTTAAGATAAAAATTTCCTAAACCATTAAAGCTCAAAAATGATCTATTGTTGATTTTTATGCATTTTTCATAATACTTGACACACTCAGGAGAATTTTGCTCATTCATCACTGAACCTAATAGATTTAAAGCAGTTGAATTATTTGTATCAAGATCAACGGCTTGTTTCAATGATTCTAATGCTTCAGAATAATTTTTTAAGATATTTTGTTTCTCAGAAACAAAACACAACAAATTTGAATTGTTATTAGAATCATTTTCAAATTCAATAGAAGACATGGTTTCAGAAGGGGCCAATATAATCAATAATTTTCCTTCTTCTGACCATTCCTTTTCAAATATTCCTTGAGGTATTGCCCCTTCTTGTTGTTCACCTTCTTGATTGCCTTTTTGAATATAATGAAGAATAGTTTTTTCTTCTTCATCATAACCAGTAATTACAGAAGCATGTTGTGTGATTTCAGGAATTCCTGGAAGAATTACAATTGGAGGAATTCCCAAATCAATGATTTTTTTTATTTCGGTTAAAGACGAATGGATGATTTTACACGTTAGTCCACATCTTTCTGCAGACTCTATTCCTTCAATCAAAACACTTCCCTCAAATCCAGAATATTTTTTTGCGGTCTCTATTGCTTCATCCATAGACAATTCAACATTCCAGTATTTTGATACTACGTTGATAGGCAATGGAAGACAGATATTTTCTTCTTCAACAAGTGGTAAAAGTAATTCATGGTTTCCTTCTTCCATAAAACAAAGAAATTTTGAGAGTTATTAAAATCAATCAGAGCAAACAGAATTTTTCAATTAAATCATTACCGTCAGTACTCATTTCAGGGTGAAATTGCGTTCCAAAAATCAATTTTTTTTCATATTGAATAATTTCATATTTGCAATTCTTAGAATCAGCAAGTGACACAAGAACACTTGGAAGTTTGGATATCTCAAAAGCATGACTCTCAAACACATCCAAAGAATCATTACAGATCAAATTCTCTTTGAGCGTTTGGATTAATTCATTACCCTTTTGAACAAGTGAAGTCTTTCTAATCGTACCACCCAACGTTAGAGCCAAAATTTCAGCACCATAGCAAATTCCAAGTAACTTGACATTATTTTTGATACAATGTTTGACAATCTTGGAATTAACTTCGTTAATCTTTTTTTCATTTTTTCTCCTTCCCGATAGAATGAAAGAATCATAATTTACAAGTAAATTTAGATCTAGATGTTGAGGAACTTGTTTCTCAAATAAAATCTTCCTTTTATCTAAAAAATCGGTTAATTGCTTTGTGTAGATGGAGCCATTATCAACAACAAGTAGCAATTAGTTGCCTACCTCAATTGATACATAGTGTATCTCAGGAAGTCCATCTTTTACAAATACTGTTCCAATATTGAGATTGGTTTCTTCTTGCCACATGAAGACTCTGTCACTACGGGGTTTTACAAAGTCATCAATGAATTCTGATAGGAATTCTTCAGTATCCACACGATCATTTTCAGTAAAGAAGAACAATTCTCCTTCATTAAATGACAACGGAATCTGAATGGATGTTGGCTCAGATACCGCGATTCCATTTTCTTCAAACACGGACTTGATGATGTTGATTCTATCACTCTTGACTAGTTCAACGTAATCATCATCTGCAGTGGTTGTTGTTGATGCTACACCAGAAACTTTCTTCAAGTATTCTTCAAATGCTTCTTCTTGTGTTGCACCCAACCCGACAAAATATTCTCCATTAAATGCTGCTCCCACTGCAGCTATAGTGCCCAATTGAGCAACAACTCCTCCTGCACCTGCAGTATAGACTGGAATAAAGTAGACATCGTGATCACCTACACGATAAAGAATATTATCACCTATTCTTGGATTTCTCAAAAGTGTTTTTAGTTGAGCAAATTCTGGATCACGATCAAGTGCTTCTCGAACCGCAGTAGGTCCGATCAATTTAGTCGTAGAATTTAATGGAACCTCATAAAATTGCAAATCCCCCAAACTTTGAAGATCATTCTCAACCACCATGTATCCGGCAAGATTTCTTCCTTGAGATCCCTTTAATTCCAATGAAAGTAGTCCCAAGAATTCTGTCTGCTCAAAACCAGGTGGTTTTGCTTCAACATAATAGGTATCAAGACCGCGAGGAATTTCATAAAACTCATTGGCTTGGATAAAGGTCTCAACGTTAGTCACGTGGTAGATATTATACATCTCAGTTTTCCAATTGAACAATTCAACTGGATATCTGATCTGTTCTTCTAACCAAGATGGCATGGGTTGGAATTGTTCAGAATATTGACTAGCAAACATTTCTGAAAAGAAATCATCTCCAGTCTTTAGTAATTGAATATCGCCATTGTAAGAATCTACAAGCGCATAGCCTACCAAACGCAGATAAGGATTACCTACAGACCAAGGAACGTCTCCCGTATCAAACCCAATGATTAATGGAATTAGCCAATAGGAATTCTCTCCATCAGTAACAGGTAGTGAATCCAATTCCTTTCCGAATAGATCATATAGAAAATATGGATATAGTGTTTCCATTCTATCATGCACATCTTTGTATCTCATAATGTGGACTGGTTCGGCTGGAAATGAAAGCAAAAAGTTTGGCTCAAATATCCAGCTAAGTGGAGGTGGTACATCCAATCCTCCTAAACCAGAATAGGAGACTCCTCCGAGTTCTGCACTATTTTCATTGTCTCTTGAATTTGGATAGCCAGACCAGGTTTGTTCAAATAATCCACCTTCACCATAGTAGATTTCTCTTTGTTTGAAGAATTTGCCACTGTCAACAATTTGGCCATCAGTTGCTTCCAGAGTTAAAAATCCATCTGGAACGTGGGTATAGACAAGGTGTTCATTATACCACCTGTTATCAAGACTTACAGATGATGGCAAAATGGGTTTCATTGATGCGGTCCAATACAATGTATTGTTAAATCTGAGAATATCGTTGTCTTCAAAGTCAACATACGGAATAAGTCCTATCTCAGGCTTCAATTTTGCAAATGCCGCTTCCCAATCCCAAACTCGAATTACATCAAGAACATCGCTGTTTTGTTTTACATAATTATTGATATTATTTGGAGAAACAGATGTTAGCTGGACATCATGGATATTTTCTTGAACGCTATTTAGTTCACCGAGATAACGATTCACCCCTATTTGTTGAGCAGTATATGGTCCTAGAAACTCAATCTTCTTTGCATCAGCAATGCTGTTGTTAACAGACACCACTCCTGCTACAATTATTGCAATTGCAATTATAGTTAGAATTCTGATATACACATCTCTCTTAAACATATGAGTCAGAACACGTGCTCGAATTCTATCAATTATGGAAAATGCAATTAATGCAGAACCTATGACAAGTGTACCGCCAATTACATATCTTGTATTGTAATCAATTTGGTCCGTAAAAAATAGATTAAATCCTACCCAAAGAATGCCGATGCCTATTATTCCTTCAATAGTTGACACATAATTTAGATATCGAGGTTTTCCTTCACTGGAATCTTTTAAAAAAGAGGTGATTACGTTGATTATTCTGTGTATTCCCACATACAACACTAAACGCAATCCAATGGCTGCAAGTAATGGTGGAATCAAGATCACTAGAGCCGGAATCATTGGTACAACGTTGTCAGATGCATAGCTTGGGTTTGTTTCAGGGGTTACGAAAGGCAGAGAGAATAATGATGGTAAGTTTTCAATTCCCAAAGTATTTCCGTCGATAAACGACATTGCCGCAAATCCAAACATGATATTTACAAAGAAAGCTCCAAAAAGCAATATCTTCGTGATTTGCCAAAGAACGAACTGTGGAGACGTTAACTTGTGGTCTCTAAAATTTTGGATACTTGTAGAAATTGGTTGTTGTCCACCGCTCGAAAGAAACCCAATTCCTGTAGTGATAGCATACCAAAAAATTGAAGATCTTTCCTTAATATTCACGCGAACAAGAGCTATGGCAGAGAGAATTATCGTAGAAACAAGCGAATAGAAGAGAGGCTTACTAAATTGATCACCAAACTCGGTAAAATTCATCGATAGAATGACTGCCTGATTTCCAACCATGGAAAAGATCACTATTCCAATAACCGCTATAATGCCCAACCTAATGAATTTTCCAGCATCAGGAGGTGGAGCTTGCTTATCAGTAGAGGCGCTATACAAAACCAAATTTTGTTTAGATTTGGTAAATTAATGTCTTACCAGCAAAATCAAGCAATTCTAGCTAGTTTTTTGCAAATCATGTAGACTGCAGCAAATGTGGGGATTGTGATTTTTTCATTATTGTAAGGGCCAAATTTTTTATTTTTCAATTTAAACTCTATTGGACAGTTTGCAAGAATTTCTATAGTGTCATCACTCAGAAAGGATGCTTCCACATATGGATCAAACTTTGCCAAATCATTACATTGAATTTTTGCAAGTCCACTTTTACTGTTAATTGAACCAGGCAATCTAAATATTCTATGTATATCCATAGTAACGTTTGGATCTATCTTTGCTCCAATGTTTTCAGATACATTATCAAGAATTTTTTGAAAAGATGAATAACCATTTGCAAGTAATTCAGTAATTATTTTTGAACGTTTAGATTTTGAACCAAAAACTTGTTTTGCAAATCTTCCTCGCCATCCCTTTTCATCAAAATTTGGAAAAAATGCACGATCTTGTTTGAATTTCTTCATTCCAAATGTTTCAGGAATAGCTCCACGAAGTGAGATGTAATCTACCAATTCTGATCTTTCTCTAGAACCAATTTGTTGGAATTGTGAATTATATACATATACATGAAATCCTTCGTTTCCAGAAAAATAAACTTGGATATTTTCTCTATCGACTGCTAGATCATCAACTAGAATTTCAGATAATTTTAGAACTTCGGCCTTTGAGGCATCAATGCAATTTTTACACGGCAAAGATTTTTTTTCTAATTTAGTAGAACCACATTTTATACACTGTAAAGAATTTTTTGAAGTCTCATGACAATCATTGCAAATTGATATTGTATGATCAATTCTACAAGGTAAGTCAAGATCTTTTGCATCAATATCAAAAATCAGATCTGCTTCTTTCCAATCCTTTTCATTCATAGGAAGATTAGGAAACGTGTAGTAGGCATTAGAGCAATAAACATCAGATGGAACATTTTGCATGAGTAACAAATGTAACTCCTTGTCATCTTTGATTGGAATATGTCTAGTCATTCCAGAATTAAACTTCTGATAACCAAATTCCCTCTCTAACGTTCTCTTTGGAACGTTGATTTGATCAAAATGATTAAAATAATATTTTTTGAATGAATTTTCTAAAAATCTTATATCAACCTCTTGCATTATTTTTTTTCCTTCCAAATTGTAACGGATTAACAATATTATCGCATTCAGAGGTAGCAAAACACAGACTTTGGGTTTTTAATTTTTCACATGACGGACATGAATATTGTGTACCACTTCCGGAGGTACCAGCTAAGTGATTCAGTTGATAAAGTGTGACACGTTCGTTGTAATCAGGGGCATTTTTGAACAATGGTGCGATTTGTTGAACTGATTGTCCTTTTGATAAAAGAAAAGTTGCCAGCATGAATCTTCCAGAATGAGGAAGATTTTCACCTTTTTCAAGAACTTCAATTGCATGTTTTATGCATGGTGGATGTTCTCCAGTGGTTACGGTGTAAGAAGGAGTGAGATCTTTTCCAATTGAAGTTAATTCACCAACAATGTTTTCAAGTCCAGAAATCATAGGTGGTGTTGGTGCATTAGTAATTTTAGAAATAATATATGTGCTCAATTCTTTTCGAATTAATCTAACTGTTTTATCAGGTGTAAGCAACACTTTTCCATTCTCTACATGCCTATTGATCAATTTCCATTCGCGTTCATGGAAATCTATGGAATGTTTTAGATAATCAGACACGGAAATTTTGAAAAAGTCATTTTCCTTTGTTACTTCAATATTGAACAAATCAAAAATAATTCTTATAGCTAAATCTACTTTTGATTTATCAGAAGCCTTTCCTAAATCTTTTTCAAGATGATTTTCTGCGCGTCTAGCTTCTGCAAGAGCAAACCTCTTGATCAGAGTGTGCATTCCAGTTAGTTTAATCAATACAATGGCCAAAAGAAAGGAGAAGATCTCTTTTTCAAGAACAAATGATTTTGACGCTTGTCCATCAGTGATTTCGGATTTATAGATTCCCCCTTTGGTAGAAACTTTGAGTCTATGAACCGCCTTTTCAACAACGGGTTTAAGATCAGGATCGATTCCAAATTGGGACAATGGAAAACCCTTGTCTTTTAGAATTTTACCAGCACCTTCCAGGAATGGATATTTTGCAAATTCATCAGTTCCTAATTCGAGCACGAAAGTGATTTACAGAGTTTACTTAAAAATCTGATTTTTTGAATTTTGACTCTGGTTTAAATTATGTTTGGAGAAAAGTAACGTATGCAAGTCGGATGTCATGTCTCAATTTCCGGATCAATTGACAAGTCAGTGGATAATGCAGTTGAAAGAGAATGTTCAGCATTTCAAATATTTACCAGAAATCCTAGAGGATGGCACGCCAAGGAATTAACCAAGGACAACATTGATAATTTTAAATCAAAACTAAAATCAAGCAAAATTGACAGATTGGCAATATGCGCACATATGCCATATTTACCAAATCTAGCAACTCCAAAAGATGAGGGGTTTGAGAAATCTGTCAAAACTTTGGTTGACGAAGTTGAAAGGTGTGCACAATTAGGAATTCCATATCTAGTAACACATCTAGGCAGTCATTTGGGAACAGGTGAGGAAGCTGGAATCAAAAAACTGGTGGAAGGATTAACTGAAGCTGGAAAAACTAAGAATGACGTTATGATATTATTAGAAAATACCGCAGGTCAAAAAAATTCAGTTGGTTCTGATTTTAAACAGTTGGGAGAAATTTTCAAGCAGTTGAAACCTGCAAAGAAATTTGGTGTTTGCCTAGATACTTGTCACGCATTTGTTGCAGGATATGATTTGAAAACTGAAGAAAATGTGAAGAAAACTTTTGCCGAGTTTGATAAACATGTAGGAATTGATCATTTGAAAATTCTACATCTTAATGATGCAAGAGGAGAACTTGGTTGTAATCTTGACAGACATTATCATTTAGGATTAGGTGGAATAGGAGTAGAAGGAATCAGTTCAGTGGTAAAATTTGCTAACAAAAAAAAGATTCCCATAATTTTAGAGACTCCGATAGATGATGATCGAGATGACTTTGAAAACGTAAGAGTTGCGAAGGGATTTGCGTAGAAATTTATTTCAGGGATGAACAGATAACATGTTGGACTACGAAGCAGTGATGAAACTAGCACTTGAGCGCGGGTTTTATTTTCCTAGCTGTGAGGTTTATGCAGATGCACAGGCGGGGTTTTGGGAGTATGGCCCATCCGGAGTTAGCTTAAAAAATAAGTTTTTAGAGTTGTGGAGAAGAGAACTCATTCGAAGAGACGGAATGCTTGAGATTGATGGCTCTCAAATAATGTCAAAATCAGTTTTTGAGGCATCTGGACATTTGGGAAATTTTGCAGATCCAATAATAAAATGCAGAAAATGTAATGCAACATACAGGGCAGATAAAACGATTGCAGAACTTACACAAATTGAAATTCCAGAAAGTGCGGATTTGGAAGAATTTGATAATGCGATTTCACAAAATAACATAAAATGTCCAAAGTGTAAGGGGGATTTTGACAAAACAAAGAATTTCAACATGATGTTCAAAGTGGGAATCGGTCCTGAAGAAGAAGAAGCCTATCTACGGCCTGAGACATGCCAATCAATCTTTGTGGATTTTCCTAGATTATACAAGACTATGAGAGGTAAGCTACCATTAGGAATAGCACAAGTAGGAAAGAGTTTTAGAAATGAGATAGCACCTCGACAAAGCCTGCTTCGCCTGAGAGAATTCTACCAAGCGGAGATTGAAGTATTTTGCAATCCGTCAAAACTCAGCGAAATGGAAAAATTTTCAGAGATTCAAGATGTGATAATCAGAATTCAGACAGATGCAGAACCTGTCTCAATGACATGTAAGGAAGCAGTAGAATCAGGAATTGTTCCAAACAAGTTTGTGGCATATTACTTGGGAATTTTGACTGAGTTTTATGAGAAAACCGGAATTGATATTGCAAAAAGTAAATTTAGAAAACTTGGAGATAAGGAAAAGGCATTCTATGCAGAAGTTGCTTTTGATTTTGAAGTTGAAACTACAATAGGCTGGCTAGAATTAGTTGCATGTAACTACAGATCTGATTATGATTTATCCAGTCACGAAAAAAAGAGCAAGCAAAAATTTGAGATAATGGATGGTGATGAAAAAGTTTTACCACACGTATTTGAGATTTCAATGGGAATCGACAGAAGTCTATACACCATATTAGAACATAGTTTGAAGGATGATAAAGAGCATGAAAGAATGGTTTTGGCTTTAAAGCCATATCTAGCACCAATGCATGTTGGAATCCTGTCTCTGGTGAAAAAAGATGGCCTTAAGGAAAAAACAGATGAGATTTACTTGGGAATTAAAAGAAAATGCGATGCATTCTTAGATCATTCGGGTGCAATAGGAAGAAGATATAGAAGACTGGATGAGATTGGCGCCCCATTCGCTGTAACCGTTGATCATCAAACTTTAGAAGATGAAACTGTTACAATTAGAAAAAGAGACTCAATGGAACAAAATAGAATTAAGATTTCTGAATTAGATTCAATAGTAATTGATTCAATTGCATATCCATAACTTTGTGAGAGAGACAGGTTTTAGAAATTAATTATAAACAACATTTTGTTTTGCCTTAAATAAAGACAAAAAATCAGGTTTATTTTCATGTAAGAGAATCACATAACGAACAAAAATTGTAAAATTTGATTTTCAATTTTTTTATGGTATTAATTTTATTTTTACAAATATTGATATGAATTAAAAAGTAGTATTTTGTTACAAACAAAACATTAGAAATTATCAATAAATTATGTAAAATTATTACCAAAAGATCATAGAATTTTTCAAAAGTATAATAACACTAATTTTGAGTAAATCAACATGAATGCAGAAGCTTTGAACAACAAAACTCAAGTTTCAATTATCATTCCAACTTATAATGAATCTCAAAACATTGTAAAAATACTACGTACCATTTCCAAATTTGTACCAAAAAATATTTCCACTGAAGCAATTGTGGTTGATGACAATTCGCCTGACGGTACGGGCAAAATTGTCGAAGAATATTTGAAAGATTTCAAAAAAGTTGCCGGTTATACAATTAACATCATTCATAGAAAAGCCAAGAACGGACTTTCTTCTGCAATATTAAACGGAATACAAAATGCAAAAGGAGAGACAATAGTCGTAATGGATTCGGATTTTTCTCACCCTCCACAGATCATACCAAAAATGATTGAAGCGTTTAAACAATATCAATGCGATCTGGTTGTCGCTTCAAGATACATTACAGAAGGAAAGATTGAGGGTTGGACAACAAAACGAAAACTAATGAGTAAAGTTGCAATCATGATTGCAAAAAGAGGACTAGGCGTTAAAATAAAAGATCCAATGTCTGGATTCTTTGCTTTTAAGAAAAATATCATCGCGGGTTTAAATTTTGACGCGTTAGGTTACAAATTTCTTTTAGAAATTCTTGTTAAAACAAACGGAATCAGCATAAAGGAGATTCCATATACATTTGAGAATAGACAGTTTGGTTCAAGCAAACTAGACAACTCCATAATTATTGACTATGTAAAATCTGTCTGGAAATTATATAAGAGCAAAAACACCGCAACATCAAACGAAAAACGTGGTTCAGTTCATTTTATTTCAAAAGCTGCAAGGTTCTTTACAGTTGGCGCATCTGGATTTATCGTAAATTATGTAATTTCAATGCTTTTCACATCAGGCTTAACCGAATTATGGTACCTTCACGCAAACATATTTGGAATAATTGCTTCAATATCAACAAACTTTGTTTTGAATAAGATTTGGACATTTGAAGACAGGGATTTTTCGCGAAAGAAGACACTGTCTCAATTTGGGAAGTTTGGTTTGTTTAGCTCACTAGGTGCATTGATTCAATTAGGAATGGTGTTTTGGTTAGTGGATTCTCATAATATTGCATATCCATTTGCCTTGATTTCAGCGATTGGTACTGCAGCTTTTAGTAATTTTATCTTAAACAAAAAACTGACTTTCAAAGAAAAGCTTTGGAAATAAAGTAGATTTTAAAAAAATTAAAACAAAAAGAATGAACTAGTCGTCTAATCAGTCTACTCAAAAGTGGAAGTAGAGGATTGTGACGAAAGTCCAGTTGAAGATGGTACAGATGGGAATTTATCTCCTATCTGTTGCTCAGCTACTGCAGATGCTTCTTGAAGAATCTTATCGGTTTCTTCACTTGAAGTATCAGACTCCATGCTAAATGAGTCTCCTGCAAGAGAATCCATCATGAGTCCATTAAGTGTCTGGGTCATACTGTTCAATTCTGAATCAGCATCTGGCATGAATTTTCCAAGCGATGACTTCAATCCCTTCATTGTAGACATTGCTGGTCCAATTGCTACCATAGCATCACCAAGATCATGAATAGTTGTCAGTCTTAGTTGGACTTGTTCTAATGACATTCTTGCATTGCCGAGCATCTTTGTAACTTTACGAATTTCAGCTAATTCGTTGGACAAAACTCTACTTGTGCTAGTATCATGTTGCTGCATTGCAGTCACGACTCTCTGAAAGAGTTGCGCATCTCTCTCGTGCAATTTACCTAACATAGAATCCGTTTTTGAGATTTGGACTTGTAGTTGGTTTACTGCGGTTGAAATTCGTGGTTTTAATGCACCTTGAGGCTTTACTGCTTCACGGAGTTTGCCAGTTACACTTTGGGTCTCTTGACGAGCCCAAGTCTTATCGAAGTTTGGCATGATGATAATTTAGAAATTTAGTCTTAATTGACAGTGTGTATTTAGATCAACTTTAGAGTAAATTTAGCTAACAAACATTACTCTTCATTTTAAACATCATTTGTGGCTAAAATTGTGGTTTTTGATTCAGGACTAGGCTCATTGTCAATAATTATAGCAATTCAAAAGATATCAAAATCAGAAATCATCTATTTTGCAGATCAAGAGAATTTTCCTTATGGAGAGAAATCTCAGGCTCAATTATCCAAAATAATTCAAAAATCAATCAAAGTTTTGCATGAAAAATTTAATCCAGACATCATAGTAGTTGCATCAAACACACCTAGTATCATGCTAAATTTAGAGACAAAAAAAATTATTGATGTAAAGCCGCCTCTGAAAGATGCTCAAAAGAAATCCAAAACAAAACGAGTAGGAATACTAGCAACAAAAAGCGCAATCAACAGCAAAGGTTTGAATTTACACATAAAGCAAAATAATTTTCCAAAGAAAATCAATATTTTTAAAATAAATGGATCAGATCTTGTAGAACTTGTAGAATCAGGTAAATTTCATTCAAATAAAGAATATTCTAGAAAAATAATCAAGAGTATTCTTGATCAGAAATTATTTGAGAACAACATAGATACCGTATTATTGTCTAGTACACATTTGCCATTTTTGAGATCATTGTTAGAAAAAGAATATCCAAAAATCAGATTCATAGATCCTGCAAATGAAGTCGCAAAAAAAGTTCTCTTAAAAGTTAAAGACGATCAGCACAAAAGAAACTCGTTGAAAATTTTTGCATCAGGGAATTTATCTACATTCCAAAGAAAATTAAAACATATAGGAATTAAAAACAAAGTTAATTTTTTGTCAATTTAGCTTTTCTATAGCCATGACTGAATTCCTTATCGTATAATTTAGAATATTCGTATGTTTCAGGATCAATTACATCACTGATTATCACAATTGCAGTTCTTGTAATTTTTTTTTCTTTGATTTTTTTTGCTATGTCATTTAATGTTCCTTTAATTATTTTTTGATCTTTCCAACTTGCCCTATATACAACTGCCACCGGAGTAGATTTTTTGTATCCTCCTGCAATTGCTTCAGTTACTAAATTAGAAATTAGTTGAATACTAAGATAAAAGATCAATGTAGCCTTATGTTTTGCAAGTTCAGAAATTTTTTCGCGTTTTGGTACTTTGGTTCTTGATTCTGCCCTAGTGACAATTATCGTCTGAGTGACTCCAGGAAGTGTAAGTTGCATTCCTAGTGCAGCGGCTGAGGCTAAAAATGCAGTGACCCCAGGAACGACAGTGGATTTAATTCCTTTTTTCTCAAGATTGTCAATCTGTTCTTTGATTGCGCCGTATATTGAAGGATCTCCATCGTGTAATCTTACGACAAGTTTGTCTTTTTTTGCATTTTTATACAGCAAATCAAAAATTTCTTCTCTGACTAATTTTGCGGCATCGTGCAATTTTCCCTTCTTACAAAGTTTCAAAATTGGCTCAGGTATTAGAGAACCCGAGTACACGACAATGTCGGCTTTCTGAATTAGTTTTTTAGCTTTTACCGTAATAAGATCAGGATCTCCAGGTCCACATCCTACAAAAAAAACATCAGACACGTTTTACCACCAGGATCGAAAAGTATTTTGTAGTCAATGAGGAGTCATTTACTTCTCCCAGAGTCATTTTTCTAATAATTTCATTTTCCGTTCCAAGATCTTGCCCTATGGCAAAAATAGAATCGTTTGGAAAACCAGACTCTTTTAGAACCTTAATGACTTGATCAAAATAACGCCCATCTTTAAGAAATATCATAGATTCAGAATGTTTTGCTATTTCTTTAACGCTTGATAAATCGTAACAAGATGGAATGATGGCAACTTTTTCTGCACCCTCCGCAATACTTACACCAACTTTAGATGCAAAAGTAAACATGGATACAATTCCTGGAATTACACTAACGTCCATTTCCGGATAGTTTTCCTTTAGATCTTTATGCATATAGATCCAAGTGCTATACAAATAAGGATCACCTACCGTAAGATAAACAACGTTTTTTCCTGTCAACACTGTTTCAGCCATTATTTTGGCATTTTTTTTCCATGTGGCCTCAAGAACGTCTTTATCTTTTGTCATTGGAAAAATTAGTTTTATAATTTCTTGATTTTTAGACTGATCGATAATTGGTGAAACTACCGTAAAAGCAATGCTCGGTCTATTTTCATTTGAAGCTGGACACATTATGATGTCCGCGTTCTGAATTGCTCTTACAGCCTTGACTGTAAGCAAATCAACATCCCCAGGGCCCACGCCTATTCCAATTAATCCAGCCATGAAAAGGATAATTTTCTCCCTAATTAAAAATCTAGATTAGATTTTTGTGGCAGAAATGATGGTCACGGGATTCCTTGCAAGCATCATGGTTCCCGTGGTAGTCTTTCTACTCTTAGAGATTGTTACTTGAGTGATATCGACGGACTCAAACTGTAATTTATGTAATATTTGCAATACAGAATAAAGAGTTTCAATCAGTATTATTCCAACCACAATTCTACCGCCAGATTTTAGTTTGTCTTGAGATAATTCCACTATTTCTTTAGTATCTCCTCCAGTACCACCGATAAAAATAGTATCAGCTTCTTCAAGATCTAAGATTTTTTCTTTAGCATTTCCATAAATTGTAGAAATATTTGATAATCCAAACTTTTTCATATTCTTTTTTGTTAAATCTATAGCATTTTCGTCATAATCAATTGCCAATACTTTTCCAGATGAACCAATTTGAAGTGCAGCTTCAACAGAAATGGAGCCGCTGCCACATCCTATGTCATATACAATCTGACCTGGTTTTAGTCTAGCCTTACTGATTTGAATTACTCTTACTTCTTCTTTGGTTATTGGAACTTTTTCAACTCGCTCAAAATATTCATCAGGAATGCCAGGTGTTTTAAATTTCCACATATATTTTCACCATTTATTTTTGATACTAGACTAGAGGTTTATTCCGCTGCCAGCATTTCCCAAATGAGTTAGTGTATAACTTACAATCCATGAGAATAAATACAGAAAGACATAACTGCCAATGGCCTGTGTGACAACTTTTTTTCTATCAGAAGAAGGTAATTGCATTTTCATTAATTTTGCAACTATTATTGTGGCAAAAAATATACCAATCATAAATCCAATCGAAGCCCATCTTCTCTCTTCACCCTCAATGTTTTCAAAAATGAAAGTTGCAGAAATACCCGCAGTTATAGCTAAAGCAACACGTAACCAAAACAATTGATTTAATTTTCTATCTTTTTCGCTTTTTTCAGCTACGCCGACGGATGGCTCAACCGGGGTTTCTGGAACAGGTTTAGATTTTTCTGTTTGAGGAACATCTATTGATTCATTTTTTGAGTCATTAGAATCAGCTGTAGGTTCAGATTTTTTCTTTTTGAATTTTGCCAAGTAAATTACTAGCGTGTCTCAAGCTAACCATGTTTAATATCTTTGGTCAAATTTTGAGCATATGAAAGCAAGAGTATAATTTTAGACAAGAAATACGATGGATATGACTCTAGCAGGCATAGAATTACGATATTTGGTGGATAAAATTTCAGAGCAAGTTCAGGACTACTATATCAGCAATATTTATGGAATTACAAAAGACAGCATTCTCTTCAAGCTTCACCATACTGAAAAAAGTGATCTCTTCATGATGATTTCGACATCTGGCGTGTGGTTAACGGCGGTAAAAATTGATCAGCTAGAACCAAACAGATTGTTGAAAAGATTAAGAAGCGATCTTCTCAGGCTAAAACTAAAGAAAATAGAGCAAATTGGTGCAGAAAGAATAGCATATTTTACTTTCGAGGGATTTGGAAAAGAGTTTGTTTTGGTTGGAGAGTTCTTTGGCGATGGAAATATTTTACTTTGTAACAAGGAGATGAAAATTCTTGCATTACAACATTCGATAGAAGTCAGACACAGAAAATTAAGTGTAGGATTAGAATATGCACAACCTCCAGAAAGCGGACTTGATATTTTTAACATAGAAGAATCAGATCTCAATGAATTAAAAACAACAGATTTGGTTTCGGCAAAATGGCTTGGAAGGAATTTAGGTTTACCAAAAAAATATGTCGAAGCAGTTTTTGAAATTGCAAATATCAATCCAAAAAAGATTGGGAATTTATTGACAGATGAGGAGGTTAGAAAGATACTGGAGACGGTAAAAAGAATTGTTTCAGACGTAGTATCAGGAAACCATGAAGCAGTGATAGTTAGAAATGAAAGAATCGAAGTTCTTCCAGTAAAGTTAGGAAAATTTGAAGGAGAAATAACACCAGCAAGCAGTTTCATAGAAGGATTAGATACAGTTTTCACAGAAAACATAATTGAAAATGGGAAATTGGTTCAGTCAAGTGGTTCGGATAAGAAAATAAAACAACTAGAAACTCAAATTTCTGAACAACAAAAAGCCATTGAAACAGTAAAAGAAAAATCAAAAAATATTACGAGTGTTGCAAATTCCTTGTTTGAAATGATATCAAATGGAATAATAACGATAGACGATGATTCTGCACAGAAAATTTTGGCCACTCATAATGCAAAACTAATCAATGAAAAAGGAGTTTCGCTGATCGTTATTCAGGATGAAAAAATTAAAGTAAACAAAAAATCTGCCCTTCAATCAATCGCATCAGTATTATTCAATGAGGCAAAGAAACAATCTGGAGCAATTGGTTCAATTCAAGCAATCAAAGAAAAGACAGAAAAAAAGTTAGAAAAGTTTTTGAGTAAAACGGAATCTGAGAAAGATTTGATCGTAGTCTCAGAAATTAGAAAAAAGAGTTGGTACGAGAGATACAGGTGGTTTTTTACTACAGATGGCGTACTTGCAATTGGAGGAAGAGATGCGGCATCAAATTCGGCCATAGTAAGAAAACATTTAGTAAAAAATGATAGAATTTTTCATGGCGATATTTTTGGTTCACCGTTTTTTATTCTAAAAGAAGGAGAAAACGTGCCTGTTTCCAGCATGAATGAAGTTGCGCATGCTACTGTTTGTTTTAGTCGTGCATGGAGAGAAGGGTTGTATGGGGTAAGTGCTTTTTGGGTTAATCCAGAACAAGTAAAAAAATCTGCACCTAGTGGGGAATTTCTTCCGAAGGGTTCATTCACAATAGAAGGACAACGAAATTTTATCAAGTCTGAAACTCTTCGTTTAGCTGTAGGAATCATGCCACAAGATGATGATGATTATGTTTTAACATGTGGTCCACCAGAACCAATAAAGAAAAATTCCATATGTTATGCAATAATTGAACCACATGGATTAGAAATGGTAGAGGCTGCTAAAAAAATAAGAATAGAATTTTTGAAATTGCATGAGAACATTACAAAAAAAATACACATAGATGACTTTGTTCGCGCATTACCAGCTGGAAAAAGTCAGATCATAGAAATAGGACAGGGTAATTTACAAAAAGAAAATATTATTGATAATGAATTTGACTAGACGAATCAGTATCAAATGATATCTTCATGCCATTTTTGATAGATGCAAATTCTTCTTCACTGATAATAATTAGCGGGATGTTTGCTAATGCACATCCAGTAGCCACTGTAAGATCTGCTTTTTGACAAATCATTGCTAGTGGTGCCGCATTATTTGACTTAATTGAATAAATTGTATATGCTCCAACGCTACTTCCTATTCCGGAAGGAAATAGAAGAACTGTGTCTTTGACTGGTTTTTCGAAAAGATCATGATTCTTATCGCTTATAATTCCAGTTTTTTTATTTACGGTACCTAAGAAATTAATAGGATCCTCAGATTTTAAAACAATTCCTTCTACTTTTCCTGAAACTAGAATTTTTTTCATCTTGTCTCATCTTCAACTATTTGAGACAGTGATTTTAGATTAACGTCCACGCCATTGGAATTTTTAAGATAAAACGCACCCTTGATGCTGTTGGTGGTGACTGCATCCACATCATCTTTACTTATCAAGGGAGACAAACATGTACAACAATCAGAAAGAATTTCACATCCAGCACGTTCAAGTTCATTTGTATAGCCAATTTTTCTTGCCTGTTCTTTAACTGTTCTTGGTAAAAATATCATACATCTCTTTTGAAAAGAACGCCCCTTTAGTTTCCCTGCAAGATCAGATATCTCATCCAATCCTAACTGAGGACTGCCAAGCGTGATTAAATCACCTTTCTCAGCAGTATTTAGCTCATCATGAACGTTTTGCATCTCTTTTTCATCAAAATCTATCTTTTCACAATCAGAATCACCATCTCCAAAAACAAACTTGGCACAAGTTCCTGACGTTCCCATTCCTCCGCACATTGCTTTGGTCTGTCTTTTATCCATCTCTCCAAGTCCAGAAATGTTTACAGAAGAATCCCCAACTTTTCCAGCGAAAAATCCAAGCATTCCATATGTTAGCTCATTTGGATTCTTTACCTTCATTCTAATTGTGATATTTGGTTTATCCTCTTTTCTTAGTGAGGAGTAAGGACTTTTTCCGATAATTGCACTAGCAAGTGCGCTAAATGCACTCTCCTTGTTTGTTTTTAGATTATCAAATGAGTTTGCATGAATTGCTGCATTACTTTCTGCAAATGCTACTTGAGTTTCACTTTTTGGAATATCATATATCTCATAAGGAATACACGAAAAAGAAGGAATAACTCCCATCGTCTCATATGAGCTTCTAATGGACAATTGTTTTGAGATAAAATTTTCATCTAGGCCATAGTTTGAAACATTGTCAATATCAAATCCCATTGGATTAAGAGTGGTTTTTACTTTAACTCGAGCATCTTTGCTAATGCTAGATAGAAATTCTTCTCCAGCATCACCAATCGTGTTATAATTTACACCAGAAAGGTGAGCCCATTCTATAGGAATTAGTTTTTCAGCATCTGTTGCCTCACCTGTTGCAACCAAAATTCTATATGCCATCTGCATGACCTCTCCGTGTTCACCCTTCAAGGCAGATTCTTCTTCTCTAGTTAATTCCAACGAAATTCTTTTATTATTACAGTTATAATACTTGTAGGTAATTTTTCATTAAGAAATGGAAAAAATAATTTTGGGAATGACGAAGACGATGAATTCAGTAAAACCGCCAAGAATGACTGCATTAAGAGAACTTCATGAAGCAGAAACTGGCCCATTTAGTATTTTAATCGGAACCATACTTTCTGCAAGAACCAAGGATGAAGCGACAGCTAAGGCAGTCAGAGAATTATTCTCTAAATATAAAAATCCCAAAGAATTGGCTGATGCAAAATTAAAGGATATAGAAAAAATAATTAAATCAATTGGATTCTTTCATGTAAAATCAAAAAGAATTATTGAAGTTGCGAACATTATCCATACAAAATACAAAGACAAAGTTCCAGATGACTTGGATACTCTAGTGCAACTACCAGGGGTTGGAAGAAAAACGGCTAATTGTGTTCTGGTATATGCGTTTGAAAAACCCGCAATTCCTGTGGATATACACGTTCATCGAATCTCAAACAGGTTAGGATTAGTCGATACAAAAAATCCTGAAGAAACAGAACAGGAATTAATGAAGAAAATCAAAAAGAAATACTGGATTGACATTAATGATACTTTTGTAATGTATGGACAGAATATTTGTAAACCAATTTCTCCAATGTGTGACGTGTGTCAAATTAAAAAGAGTTGTAAATTTTTCAAAACTAAGAACGCTTCGTAATTAGAAGCAATACTATCACAATTGATCCAACTCCAGCTGCCATGTAAAATGGAAACAATGCAAACGTATTCTTTGCAGGATCACCGGACAGAAACTCTATGATCATACTTCCAGAGTTTATTGCAGGGGGATCAGTAGAACCCTGTTTTCCGTGAACTGAATACGAATTAATTGCAAATTGGCCAATATCCAGATTGGTAACCACGATTCTAGCTCCATTGTTAACAGTCAGTCCCGCTCTGTCAGTGTAAGAAATGATGGATTTTGCCTCAGGATACCATCCTCGATCTAGATCTCTATGAACTACAACGTATCCTTCTTTTGGTGTTTGAACCGCAACCCAAAACTTGTTGTCAGGCTGTGGTCCCATTCCAACTTCAATAAACTCATCAGCTGTTTCCTCATCATACAATCTTAGAACCGCATTTCCTTCAGGATTCGCATAGATGAGATTATTATCAATGGTTACTTGCCAGCTGACGGCATGTACGTCATCTAGAATAACTGTTGTTGTATCTAACAATATTACGTTGAATTCATCTGAAAGAATTTCTAATGTATCGATGATTAACGAGGGATTTTTTGCCTCTTGAGCAAACGCGGGAGACACAAAAATTCCAGTCAGTAAAATCATTGCAAAGAGATACTTCACAAGCTAGAACGAATCTGATTGAATAAAAATCTAATCAACAAAAGGCTTTGGATGTGCCAGAATTATTTTTGCCACTTCAGGTCTTAGAATAAATTCAGAAGGTGACTGACCGTTTTGAATCATTTCCCTAAGTGCAGTTCCACTAATTTGTTCCTTGACATCATTATCATGCGGACATGCTTTTGGAGTCGTGTATGTAAGGCATTTTTTGCAATAGAAGAACGGTGGGAAAAATACAGGAGAAATTTCCAACTCAGGATAGTCATCAAAGATTTTTTGTGCAGCAAATGGATCATAGAATTTTCCAACTCCTGCATGATCTCTTCCAATAATGATATGCGTGCAACCGTAGTTTTGTCTCATAATCGCGTGATGTATTGCCTCTTTGGGACCAGCGTATTTCATTTCAGTATGTAATGTTCCAAGTCTACACCTGTTTTCTGGATAGTATAATTTTATCATGGTTTCATAGCATTGCACAATTACTTCATCTACAAAATCACCAGATTTTTTCTTTCCAATGATTGGATTTACAAATACTCCGTCACGTGTTGTAATTGATGTCTTTTGCAGCATCTCATGTGCTACATGCGGAGGATTTCTGGTCTGAAACGCACAAATTGTCTTCCAACCAGCTTGTACAAAAGCCTCTCTTGTTTGAATTGGAGTCAATCTGTTTTTTCTAATTTCGGTGTCATTTGGTCTTTGAATATAATCAATCTTTCCGCTTACGAGATGATCCTTCATTGACATTGTTTTTGCGACACCTGGATGAGATGAATCATTGGTTCCATAGATTCCCTGTACAGTTTTTTCTTTATCAAAAGAATATGTTTCCTCAACGTGTAATACTGCAATTCCAGTACCATCGGGGTTTTGCAACAACACATCGCCTGCTTCTTTCATTTTGGAAGCAGTTTGTTCATAGACATCAAGCACAATTGGAATTGTCCAAGCTAGATCATTTGCCAATCTTCCTCTAGAGACAACACTTTCAAAGTCCTGTTGGCCTAAAAATCCCTCTAACGGACTAAAAATTCCATCTGCTATGTTTTCAACATCATTAGCAAGATCTTCACTAATTGTAATCGATAATAATCCAGTTGGATCAACTTTCGAAATTCTGTCAACTAGAACTCTACCATGTGGCTTGATTGAATCATTTTCTGTCATGATAAGTTACCTATTCATGATGGTCTATATGAAGGCCACACTCTTTGTTACCTCCTTGTTCCCACCACCATCTTCCTGCACGGATATCCTCTCCGGACTTTACTGCTCTTGTACAAGGTTCACATCCAATGCTTGGATAGCCCTTGTCAAGAAGACTGTTGTATGGCAAATTATTTTTCTTAATATATTCCTGAATTTGATTCCATGTCCAATCTATAATCGGATTGATCTTTAGAATTCCGTCATGTCCGTGATCTAACTGAAAAATTGTAACATTTTCTCGATTTTTAGTTTGATCACGTCTTAACCCAGTAATCCAACCATCTAAGGTACTCAGAATTTGGTTCATCGGATTTACCTTACGGATTTCACAACATAGTTTTCTATTATCTACACTGTCGTAGAAAAGATTCATTCCTTTTTCTTTTACCATATCTTCTACTTCTTTTGTGTTAGGAAATAGAACCTCAATTGAGATATTGTATTTTTTTCTGACAACATCTATGATATCATGAGTTTCTTGTGGAAGTCTTCCAGTATCAAGAGTAAAAAACCGGAATTTAGGATTAATTTTTAACATGATATCCATTACAACTGCATCTTCAGCACCAAAGCTTGATGCTTTTGCCACTTTAGGATGAAGGTTGTCAGAGACCCATTCTAATGCTTCTTCAGTGGTTTTTATTTTTAAATTAAGATCATCTACTTGTTTTTGTGTAAATCTTGTCACGTTTTTAGTTAAAATATTTGTTTTATATTGATTACCCGAAGTTCATCCTAAATTATAAGCAAGTAGAATTCAGAATAAAAAATATGAACGAAATATCATATGTTGTTGTTTTTCCAACAATATTTTCAAAGAATAAGATTCCACAACTTATCTCAAATATCAAAAAAGTTCTAAAGATAAAAAATCAACAATTTAGATCTGCTAAACGAGATGGCGATATTATTTTGGTCGATGCAAATGATCCTGTATTTGCATCTTCTGCAATCAATTTACTTTTTGGAATTAAAAAAATAGTAATTGCAAGACAAATTAGAAATGACTTTCAAGGTATTGTTTCTGAAATTACCACAATTGGAGGCAATTTACTCTTAAAAGGAGAAAAATTTTTGGTAAAAGTAGAAGGAACATCAAAAGGATTTGTAACTAAGGATGTTGAGATTGCGGCAACATCAAACATCATAGAAAAAAAATCAAATCTTGGAGCTCACCCTGGAACTGATGATAAATTTGATAAACTATTGTACACGTATTTAACAAAAAATAATGCATACATTTGTATTTTTTCAGACGAAGGAAAAGGAGGAATCCCATATGAATTGAAAAGTCAGAAAACCATTTGTGCAATACATGATGAAATTTCTGCAGTCTCTTGTTTTGAGACAATTAAACAGGGTCACGATGTAAAAATAATAATCTGTTATCGACAAACATCAGAATTGATGAACCTTGCCAAAATGATAAATCAGATAATTCCAAGACTGTTACAAGAAAGTGTTGAGTTGGAATTTTTACATCTAAAAATTAGTTCTAGCGGTGTCAAAAATTATTTTATCTATATGAATTCAATATTGGAGATTCTATTACGATATTCAAACAGTCGAGTATCACTAGCACTATCTCCGTTGATCTTTTCTACGAATTTTATCGATTACTCAATTAAACGGGTATTTGAAAAAAAGAAAATCCCGATACTGCCACTTTCTGGAGTCGATGCTAATTTGTTTGACGATGCAAAGGAGATCGGATTGGAAAGAAATTTCAAGAAAATGGAAAAAATGATCACTGTTTCTTCAAATGAAAATCCAGCTTTTTCAAAAAAAGAGGTGGATAAAGCCGTTAAATCAAAGATAAAGATCAAAGTCCAGGTGGGACCCAATAATGTTCATGACATTTTAGATTCATTAGAGAATCATTGAGAATTTAAACGGCAAAATGGGTTTCATATTGTGCTCAAAATAGGAGAATTCATCTATCCGTGGGGAAGTGGCCATTATTCACGAATGATGAGGCTGAATGAAGCTTTAGGGGATCATATCAAGGACAAATTTGAGGTTCATTTTTCTAGCAAGGATCACGTATATGAAAAACTATTAAAAAAATTTCCTGATCAAAAAGAAAGAATCCATGAAATTTTGATGCCAACGCCAATTGATGGCAAATTTGGTCCAAGTGTATCAATGTCGCTATTGAACATATTGTTACCAGTTTCAAATAACCCACCACTGATTAAACAAATTGTAAGTTATTTGAGAGAAGAAAGGAAGCTATACAACAATGAGAAATTTGATCTAGTAATCAATGATGGAGACATGGGTTCAAATATTCTAGCAAAGAATCGCAATGTCCCAAGTCTATTTGTCACAAATCAGTTTAGACCGAAATTGTACAACTCGAGATCATACCTTTATCCGTCGTTGATTTTTGTAGCAAAGCAAATTGCCAAAGCATCAAGGATTCTTGTTGCAGATTCGCCTCCACCATATACAATGTGCGAATATAATCTTAATTTTACAAAAGAAGTTTTGGAAAAAATAACTTATGTTGGACACTTTACTAATAGCAAACAGATTAAAAAAGAAGAGAGTTCTGATCTTGAAAAATTGGTTAAAGACAACAAATTTGGATACTGGATGAGGACTGGAAACAAATCTACGAATGACGGTACAGGCCAGAGATACGAAGAAGTATTTCATCAAGACGAGATGAAGGAAGAAAAGAGAATCATTTCACACGCAAGAAACGATCCTAAAATAGATTCGGTATTAGGAAAAGACGGCAGAAGATATTCTATATCAGAAGCTTTTGATAAGAAAATCGATTGGATCCAAATTGATGTGGGTTATCTCTCAGAACAAGAAAAGGACATAATTCTAGATTTATGTAGATATGCAGTTGTCAATGGTTCTCATACAGTAATGGGTGAAATAATGGGAGGGAAATCAAAGCCAATTATAGGAATTCCCATTTATGATGAACATACAAACAACATCAAATGGGCAGAAGAAAAGAACCTAGGCGTATTAGCAATTAAAACAAATCAGGTAACCCAAGGAATCTCCAGAATCAAAGAAAATTATGGTGAATTTGAAGATAGCTTGAATGAATTTTCTAGGAACTTTATTCCAAACGGAGCAGAAAATTCTGCAAAGATTGCAGCTTTGTCCATAGAGGAAAAGAAATAATAGATAATTTTGATGATTATGCCTCATCTGGCACGCGGGATTTCGATGGGCGAACGGACCGCAAGGGATGATGAAAAAATCCGCGTGTCGGATAATATCGATCAGTTAAGAATGTGGGAACGCTTTTATGGAAAAAATTAAGTTAGATTATCAGTGCCTAACTGTCCTGAATGTACTTCACGGGAGAAAAAGAAAATTCAAGCAAAGTACGAAGAAGATACTCCAGAAGAGAATAGAGGCAGAGATGATTTGTTCAAGTTGTTTGATGAAATTGAAATTCCCATGAAGATGGATACGTCAACGAAAAATTTTATTTGTAAAAAATGTGGGTTATACGCAACAAGAGAGCAGATATCAGATATCAGATACAAGCTAAATCAAAGAGAAAGAACCCGTGATGATAAGCATGATGACTATCTTGAGTGGTGGTCAAAAAGTAAAAAAGATAAAAATCTAGACGCTTAGGAGAAGTTTAACAATGGTAAAAAAGAAAGATGACATTCCAGATTGGGTTACTGATGAAATTCAAAATGCCAAGTTCAAGAAACCTAAAGAAATAAAGAAATCCGGATACATTCTTGAATTTTATTATGAAGACAGTAAGATTGACGTGCAACTGTATGACGCAGTAGAAGATGGACGACATATTGTAACAATGGACGTAATAGGAAAAAATATCAAGATTGATGGTTTGCAAAAAGGAGAAGTGTATGAGTTTGTCTTTGACCAACATAAAGCACCATTAAGCAAAAAAGTATCAGAATTTTTGGAAAAGGAAAAGGAAATTGAAATGAAAGCCATATATCAATTTGATTTGAAGTCTTTAGAACTGCTAGATGTAAGTTCTAATGAAGCTGCCACAGATGACGATAAAGAAGAATAGAATTAGTCCTTTTTAATAACGTCCAATTGTTTCTTGAAAGACTTGCCCAATATGGGATTGATGAAATAGGGAAATGTATTTTTCATCCATACTGCACCCCTAACTACAGATGGAACTATAATTTCCAACCTTGAGGAATTTGCCGCCTTTAGAATTGTTTTTGCCACGGTCTTGGAACTAAGTGACATAGGAGAAAATTTTGGCATTTTTTCAAATGAAGGATGTTCAAAGAAGTTGGTTCGAACCATAATGGGACTGACAACGGTAATTCCAACTCCAGTATCTTTTAGCTCATGTTTCAAACCCTCGGAAAATCCCAACATTGCAAATTTTGATGCGCAGTATGAAGCAATTCCAGGCAATCCAAAGCTTGCCGCAACAGATGCGACATTAACTATGTGACCAGATTTTTTCTTTAACATTGATGGAAGGAAATTCTTTGTGCAATAGATCATTCCAAAATAATTTGTCTCCATTTGGGATTCTATTTCATCAATAGTAAGATCAGATACAGAACCATATATTGCAAAACCAGCATTGTTTACCAAAATATCTACGGAACCAAACTTTTCTAGAACTGTTTTCGACATTTCTTCGACTTGATCTCTTTTGGAAACGTCACATTGACATATCAGTATTGATGTATCAAATTTTTTTAATTCGTTTGCAGTTTGCTCGAGTTTGTCATTTTTTCTCGCAACCAAAACTATGTTTGCTCCTAGTTTTGCAAATTCTATTGCAGCCTCTTTGCCAATTCCAGATGATGCACCAGTAATGAGAATGACTTGATTTTTGAAATCCACAAATAAAAAAAATTGTTTAAAGATAAAGTGGTTTCCATGGAAGTTTTTTACTACATAAATGAAAAATTTAGGTTTAAATTTGTCATTTTTTTGTAAAAATAATTCAATAGAGATGTCAAGTATTGCTCAAATAATGAACTGTTTTATTGTAATTTCTAAGTCGATTGAGGTTTAGAAATTTTACTTAGAGCTAGTTTCACTAAAAGCAACCAGGTAATCACAATTGGAACATAATATGTTGCAATTCTCCATCCAATAACGGCATCCCAAGCTACAATTCCTTCAGTAATACTAAAGTCAAATGGATTTAGATTGTTGAGATATGCAATAATTCCAAATTCAGCCAAACCTGAACCACCTATAGTAATTGGTAAATTACCAATTGCGTTTGCACCCATTACTGCCATAATAGAATCAAATGCATTAATTACATATCCAGTTCCCATTGCTATAATCATAAATGATATTCCATAAAATGCCCAAGATACAAGTGAAATTAGAAAGGATATTGTAAAGATTTTTTTCGATTCAGGAGTGTTTATATTTTCTCTGATCATAGTACATGTTTCTTTCATCCAAGAATTAGCTTGATTAACAATTTTGGTACCTTTTTCTTTTCCTAATTTTTTGACAAGATTTGAAAGTGCAATTGGAACTTGAAATGTACGTTTGGAAGATAAGAAAAACATCACCATCCACAAAGATGTTACAACAATACTGGTGACTAAAATAATTATTCCAACAATATATGCACCATTCAATAATGCAATAATTCCAGCTATCATAGACAAAAGACCTGCTGCAAGCACTTCAGTTACAATATCCATAAGAGCGATCCAGGTAGCTTTTGAAAGTTCTACACCTTTTTTCTTCAAATAATAAATTACGATAAATTCAGCTCCAATAAACATCGGAGTTGTAAATTTGATAAATTCACTACCAATTCTAACACCAACTAATTTGAAAAATGAATCAGTACTACCAAGATACTTTCTTGTAATATATGCAAATTTAATTCCCTGAAGACCAAGCTTGATCATCATTGCAACTATCGCACCTACAAATGGGAATAGTCCTATTGCTAAAACATCCTCTATTTTAATATCAAATTGAATAGCAATTACAAAGATAGGAATCAAGGTAACGGGAATAGCGACAAGTCTCCAGTTCATTTGATAATTTTTTTACGGAATCAAATATGAAAGTTGAGTAAATTTTTAGTCATCATAAAATCAATATCTAAAATCAGGCACGAAATTGAAATTAATCTGAGAATTCATATGAATTTTAAAAAATGGTTTGATTTCTTTAAAAAATATACTTAATACTTCAGATCTGAAAAGGTTTTATCGCTAATCGTTTTATCATCAGATTTTTGATGTAAACATCCTTTTCAGGCACACTTTATGTAAAAATAAAACATGAGGTGGTAAGTTGATGATCAAATTAAGTTCTTGTGATTTTTGATACCAAATTGATTTTCTCTACAATTACAATGTTAAAACAAGCTAGTTTGAAATATAAGCAAATAGAGAAGACGACGGATTGAAGACGGTTTTTGTTTCGGGTACTGCAGGTTCTGGTAAATCACTACTTTCATCAAAACTACAGGATTATTATTCAAAAAATGGCGCATTTGCAGCAATTTTGAATTTGGATCCAGGTGTTGAAAGTATGCCATATGCTTGCGATGTTGATGTCAGAGATCACGTAGACTATGTATCAATCATGCAGCAGTATGAACTTGGTCCAAACGGTGCTATGGTAATGGCAAATGATTTGATTGCGTCAAAAATTGACGATATTCAAGATCAGGTAGATCAAGTCAATCCAGATTATCTAATTGTAGACACACCGGGCCAAATTGAGTTATTTGCATATCGTTCCAGTGGACGTTTCATTGTGAATAACATTTCATCAGATGAAAAAACAAGTATTTTCCTTTTTGATGGATCTCTAATTACCTCGCCAGTAAACTTTGTTTCAATTGCACTTCTTGCTACGTCAATCAGATTACGTTTGAATTTACCGACGATTAACGTTCTAACAAAAACAGACCTTCTTGGAGATAAGCTAAAAGATATTCTTCAATGGTCAACAGATTTGAAAACGCTAGAAAATGCTGTCAGTAAGGAAACAGACGGGGACACGTATTCGTTAACTACAAACATTTTGCGAGGTTTGAATCGGGGTGGATTTGCACAGGGACTAATACCGATATCAAACGTTTCCGGAGAAGGCTTTCTAAATCTTGAAGGTGCCTTGAGCAGAATTCTTAATTTGGGTGAAGAGGTAGAAAATTAGTTGGCATCAAAGGTTACAGTCAAAGCACCCTCGTCCACCGCAAATTTAGGTCCAGGGTTTGATGTTTTTGGACTTGCAATTGATGCATTCTATGACACGATCACACTAACCAAAATAAAAAAGGGGATCACGATAATTACAGATGACAAGATTCCTACAAATCCTGAAAACAATACTGCAGGACTAGTCGTAAAGAATATGAAAAAAGAATTCAAGATCAAGGAAGGGATTGAAATCAAAATAAAAAAGGGAGTTCCTGCGGGATTCGGAATGGGCAGTAGTGCTGCATCAGCAGCAGCATCTGCAGTGGCATTTGACAAACTATTTGGGTTAAAGCTTGACGGTAATGCTTTAGTAGGATTTGCAGGATCTGGAGAAAAAGCTAGTGCAGGAACAATTCATTATGATAATGTTGCAGCTTCTGTTTTAGGAGGTTTTGTTATTGTAAAAACAGATCCTTTGAATGTAATTAGAATAGACCCGCCGACAAATCTTAGAATGTGTATTGCGGTTCCAAAAATTGATGTGCCAAAAAAGAAAACCAAGGTATCAAGAGGAGTTATTCCAAAAAAGATCAAGTTGGCGGATAGTATCCTGAATCTATCAAATGCCGCAACGATCGTAGCTGGATTTATGAAAAAAGATACCGAATTGATTGGGAATTCGATTAAAGACGTGATAGTTGAACCTGCCAGACAGCATATGATTCCAGGATTTGTAAAAGTCAAAGAAAACGCCATTAGAGCCGGAGCATTGGGTGTTACGATAAGCGGAGCCGGGCCTTCGGTGATTGCATTTTCAAAAAGTTCAGCTGATTTGAAGAGGATCAGCTTGGCCATGTCAAGAGGATTTGCAACTGCAGATATAAAATGTCAAACAGTGATTTGTAAGCCTAGCAAGGGTGCCAGCAAGTAAGAGAGAACATCGGCGAAATGACAAAAAAAGCAGTTATTGTTTTTAGCGGAGGTGTTGACTCTGTTTGTGCTGTTTCATACTTAAAATCAAAATATGATCTGTATGGTATTACATTCTCATATGGACAAAAGGGAGATATGGAAATATCTGCGGCGAAAACTTTTGCAAAAAAGCTTGAATTAAAACAGCACAAAATTATCGATATTGGATTTATGAAAGATTTGTATGACGATTCCAATGTTTTGACAAGTGCAAAAAGGAAGATTCCAACCAAATTCGAGTACTCGATTGTTGTCCCTATTAGAAATGCAGTATTTTTGTCGATAGCATCAGCATGGGCTTTCACGCTAAACGCTTCACTAGTTGCATATGGCGCCCATACAGGTGACCAGCACTATCCTGATTGCAGACCAATTTTTGCAAAGAAATTGGAATCTGCATTCAATCAAGGAGAAATTGATGGAATCAATTCAAGGTTACGAAAAAATATTAAGATTTGGTCACCGTATCGTGAGGGTCTATCAAAGAAAGATTTGTTAAAAAAAGGAATCAAAAGCTTGGGAGACTCTATTTTTAAGACCTGGAGTTGCTATTCAAATAAAAAATATCACTGTGGAGTTTGCGAATCCTGCAACAATAGAAAAACTGCGTTTGAAAAGGCTGGGATCAAAGATAAAACAAAATATCTGAAATAAATTTAGTAACCATTTCTAAGAAACTTCGTTAGAATAATACGTCTAAGCCCAATATACCAAATCAGGAAACCAATTCCCATAATTCCTATGAAGATATAGTTTGAAACTTCTGGAGAAAGTTCTTCAATAGAATTAGTAATTTGCCTAGATATCAACAAGGAAACGGCAATGACTATCACACATTCAATTGCATACCATATCCAAGACGGAAAGGATTCCTTTGGAATGTGAATATTTGGATGTACTCCCATGGCAATACTGGAAAATATGGATTATTTAATATTTCAATTGTTCTAAAAAGACAAGTCCGAAGAGGATTTTCTAATCAATGACATTATGCCTGCCTTTTCCTCCTTATTCTCATAAATTCCCCTAAACGCAGACGAAGAAAGCGTTGCATCGTTTTTGACACCGCGCATTTTCATACAAAGATGTTCGGCATCGGCTAAAACTACAACGCCCTTAACTCCTTGAGAGTGTAATTCATCAGCAATATTTTTGGTCAGTCGTTCCTGAATTTGAAGTCTTTTTGAATATTTTTCTACAAGCCGGACGAGTTTTGAAATTCCAAAGACTCTTCCATTTGGAGAATAAGCAATGTGAATCTTTCCAAAAAATGGCAACATATGATGCTCACACATTGAATAGAATTGGATATCACGGGCAATGACTACATCAGAGTCTTCTGAAAATTGTACTGATAATTCGGAATCAGAATCATATCCTCCAAAGATTTCTTTGTACATATTTGCAATTCTTTCAGGTGTTTCTCGCAATCCTTCGCGAGTAGGATCTTCTCCTACCTCAATGATTAATTCTCTAACGAGTTTTTTTACGCGCTCCTCATCCATTTTATATTCTCACAGAATTTTTCCAGTATTTGAACCTAATCAGATTTTTGAGCAAGTATTAACATTATGGAGCCCCAATGAACTTGTGTATCTGAGGAACCACCTTAACACCAACATAGTAAGGATACACCAAATCATAGAGATTCAACAAATGCTCCAACGATGGTTCAGAAATGCCGTAAGTTGGTTGAATTATAAATCCATCAACATCATCTTTAGAAATAATGGTAAAAATTTCCTTTACCAATTTTTCAAATTCATCTAGTTGAGTTTTTGAACTAACCACAATTTTGATGAATGTTGTCTTCTTTGCTTGCACAGATGATTGAAGACATTTCATAGTATGGCCAATAAATTTTTCATAATGCTTCAAGTCGACAAAATCTGAGTCTTTCGTTTTGAATTCAATTTTAGCAATATCAATAAACGGTAAAATGTGATTGAACCGATCAATATCGAAACATGACGATTCAAGATATGTTAGGATCTTTTTAGATTGAATGTGTTTTGCAAGTAATGCTACTGCTTCATGTTGAATTAACGGATCACCTCCGGTAAAATTTACTTTATAGGTTTGATTTTTCAAATTTGAATCCATTAGACGGTTTGCATCTTCAATTGAATATTCCGTACCAGAATCCAATGGAAGAGATTCTTTGGTATCACAGTAAAAACAAGTAAAAGGACATCCTGCCAATCTTACGAAGAGAGTTTTAGTACCGTATAGAATTCCTTCACCTTCGATTGATGTGAATATTTCAAATAATCTTACTTTCAAGTAATAATAGTAGTTTCTTTCATTATTTATTCAGTGGGCTTCTAATGCATAACGGGTTCTTTTGAATAAAACAATCCGGCGATAAAAAATATCACTCCCAAGATTCCAATGGTACTTCCCACAAGCTCTACTTGATTTTGTAAATCTCCTCCCATTGGAGCCCATAACCAGGCCATTAAAGCACCAACTATAATCATTGGAATACCCACTGCAACAGTTATTGCTTTAGATGCCATGTTCAAATTTCTTAGAAAATGTATATGAAGCTTATGTTATTCCACGGTTGATCTTTTAATTATTTTCATAATTTTATTCAATTCTCCAAATTTTTCCTTTGCAGCAGGAATATTATCATCGGAGATCAAGATTTCGATCTCTGCAACTAGAGAAATGGCAATTGCAAACTCAGTCATATTAGTGTCTAGAGATGGATCATCCAGTATTTTTTGAATTTTTTCTAGCTGTTTTAAGGCAAATACCGTAATTCTGTCAGACGCAGAACCGGATGAGTGTTCACGGATTTTCTGATTCTTTACATGAATAAGGGATTCTAACTGGTGAAGTGTTTCAATAGCCTCGTCAATCGCATCTGAATCAATTTGTTCATGTGCTAGAGCAAATAGTTGCTCAATTTTAGAGAAATCAATTCCTGTGTTGTGTTTCTGAGATATTGTTTTTAAACTCTGGAAATATTTGTGTAATCTGTCAAGTTGGCTATCAAGATCTCTATCAGAAGATGTAGTCAATTTTGCTTCAGATGCAGGTTCGGATATGATACTGGTAATTTGCCTAAATGATTTCATCGCAATAAGAAAATCTTCCTTTGCTTGTTCTACATCATTGGACAGAGAACTTTTCAGCGATTCTACCGCTGCATGTCCTTTCTCATACAGCATTTGTATTTCAGAAGGTACCGAATCACCATAAGAATTTTCTAATTGGTTTAAGATTTCTGTGTCTGCTTGTGTGGCAATACGCAATAGAACATTAGGATCATTTTGTGCGTATGCATCACTAACTAGTGATGTTGATGCTGTTCCAAAAATTAATATAAATATTGTAAATAATGCTAATGTTTTCATTCTTCTTCCTCCATATCCTTTCGTATCTTTACCAGATTTTGCAAGTCTTTCTTTTCAATTTCTATAATACCATTTCGTTCTAATCTCTTTACTGCGCGCCACATGGTAGTTCTTGGTTGTAAGAATTTTTTACGCAAATCGCTTTCAAGAACTTGTCCCCCATTATTAGAAATAAACCTCACTATTTCTTTATCATCTTCACGAAGATCTGGTTTCATTTTAAAAATGGTTTCGGTGTCAATGGCTTCGGTTTTTTGTATTGTTTGTTGATTATGAACTGGTTTAACGGTTTTTTGTTTTATGCGAATGATTGCCACTACGCCCACAATCGCAGCTACTGTAATTCCACCAATAGTCGCATATGTGAGATAATCAGGCTGAGGTACAGGATCAACTGAAATCACAGGATCAGGAATTATTGGAGCTGCACCAAAAAGATAATTTATCTCAGCCTCACCAGAAGACAGGGTTAATTGGTTTTGATCACGAATTATTTCCATGTTGATTGGAAGGTTTGTCATACCAACTATTGCAGAATTTTTTGGTAAGAACAATGTAAAATCAGAGGGAGCATCTAAAGAAAACGTCCAAACCCGACCTTGTTTAGACACCAAGTCATGAACATCATAATCTACAGTAACGACAGATGATCCGAAAGTTTCGATTAAAGCAATATTACCTAAAACATCAGTAGTGAGTAAAAATCCATTTTCATTTACAACGACAAGATTATCAATGGTACTTCCAAATAGATCAAGTTCAAAATCAGCAACAAGTGGATCTACATCAATTTCTGCAGAAACGTGAGTAGATCCATCTGGATATATTATTAGATCTAGCATCCTAGGAGAACTGAATGAGGACTGAATAGGCACAACAGCCGCTACAATTATCAAACTAGCTACCAAAAGAGGTATTTTGACCATTGTATCAGAGATAGCCTTAGTCCTTACAAAAAGCATTCCATCTTCTCGAAGAGACTCATTTCCATACATTGACATGATTTCTGGGTTCATTTACTCAATACCTTAGATTCATGCTTTCTACAAGTCCCTGAAATCTTTTGAATTCCTGAAAGAACAAAATTCCTTTTTCAGTAATCAAAAAGACTCTATTCCTGTCGTTTTTGACGGATTCGACTAAGCCAGCTTCTACCAGTTTCTCACACTTGTCTAGTACTGCATAGTGAGATAGGTTGGCTTTGCGAGAGATTGCAGATATAATGACTCCACCACGACCGCCATCAGCGGTTACGTCTAAGATATCACCCATAATGCCCATTTCGGACCTGTATTGTTGTTTTGACATGCTATAGTGTACAACAATGTAGTTAATGAGGAACATTTTGAAACTTCATAGCGGAACACATAGCGGAACATGTCGTTTCGCCCAGAAAATACCTAATTTTTGATGATTTTAGAATGGTTAGGGAAAAAATCAAAGTAAATCACACCTAAAAAATAATTTAAAAATAATTCATTTTTCTAAAAAAATACTCTTTTGATACGTTTTGCCAAAAATGGACCAATTTTCTGGATTTGTTACGAATTTTGATAAAATTTAGTATATAAAGAACAGGACGATTTCTAGCCGTTCCTAATCTATCATTTCGACAATATCTTCACATGGTAAAATCCCAGATTAGAATTATTGGAGTATTAGTAATACTCTTGATGCTTGGGGCTTCGCCAATATCTGTAATCTATTCATTTGCAGAAAATGAAAACGATCAGGAAGAGAATGGAGAACTTAAAGTAATTCTTACAGAAAAAGTGATTGATGGGAAATTAGAAGTCCGCCAATATGCCCTTCCTGAAGAGATTTCAGAAGCAGATTTGAAAAGAATGCTATCATTTGATGGTCAAATGTCATGGGCATACGTAAATTACAAGATGTATCAGTCAGGAATTGTTCTATTTGATGGAAAAGCGACAAAGATCGGTGAAAATCTATGGGGAATTTCAATTAAGAATGAATCCAATGAAAATCTAAGCTTCAAAATCGTATTTTCCGGAAAAATGGGAGAAACGAGTAAAGAAAATGAATTTGTAATTTTACTCATGAATTCCGTAATAAAAAATCCTGAAATTGTTCAAAACATCAAGCTGTTACAAATTGGGGAATCTGTAATGAATTCAGAAAGAACGAATAGTCCAAACCAAGAATTCAGAAATTCATATCGGTGAGATATCATCATTTTTTTTTTCTTAAATTGACTAAAAATCATTCACAAGGTCAGCTTTGAGATGCAATGTATCTTTTTATTCCCATTTTGAAAAGAAAATCAGGAAATGTTTGATAAAAACAAAAATCAAGAAGGTGGAGAAATGGTAGAAGAAAGAAATCAGGAAGACGCAGAAACAAGAACAATTTCAGAGTCATCTAATCAAATTGGAATCGGTGAATTGATGGGAAAACGGGCAAAATTGGAGGAGGCAATAGATTATGTTGGTTTAATGATTAAGAATCTGAAAGATAAGAGAACGTTACTTGAGAAAGATGTTGAAGAGGAAGCGGTTGACATTAAAAATTTGAAAGAAAAGCTTCAAAAAGTTAGTGAATACATAGATGAAGAAAACAGAGGAATTGAAGAACTTGCCAACAAACGAAAACAAGTGGAAAGCGAGGCAGACGAAGTAGGTTCAATTATCAATAATTTAAGAGAGAAACTTTCTGGGGTTGATAGAGTTATTGACGAAGAAGGCAGCAAAGTCAGAAAAATAAAAGAGTCCAGAGAATCCTTAAACGAGTAGAGTTTTAGAATTAAAGAAATTTAGCAGTGTTTGCTTGTTCACCACCTGAAGGAACAGAAGGGAACATTTGGCCCGCAGAACTTTCAGCAACTGCAGCAGCCTCTTTCAATATACTTTCAGACTCGGAATTGGTTGTCTCGTTTACTCCGAATGCCGCATCTCCTGAGAAACTCTCTGTCATGAAGCCACCAAGCATATCAGCCATCTGACCAATTTCCTGCTCTGCTCCAGGCATAATTTTTCCTAGTGATGACTTGAGGTTTCTCATCAGTCCCATGGTTGGCATTATTGCCACCACGGTATCTCCAAGATCACTACAGGTTGTTAATCGTAATTCAATTTGCTCTAACGATATTCTAGCACTACTCAAAATTTTTGAAACTTTTCTTACTTCTGCTAATTCGTTTCCAAGAACTTTGCTGGTTTGGATGTCATGTTTTTGGGTTGCATCAACAATTCTTTGGAATAATTTAGCATCACGTTCTTGTAAACTCAATAGCATAGTGTCTAACTTTTTAATTTGCAACTGTAATTTTTTAATCCCTTCATTTACCCTTGGTTTCAAAGCACCTTTAGGCTTAATTGTGTCATTGATTTTTTCAGCAATACCAGGCTTCGGTTGATTTGACCACTTTGCAGACAAACTAGGCATGAGTTTAATTTTAGAATACATACTTAATTTCGAGTGTAAAAAATGGTTTACAGTACATTAAAAATTACTAACAAAAACTAACGCGTAAAATTTCCATATTAAAGACATTTTGAATTTCAATGAAGTATAATTTAGCAGATAATTAAAGAATTTCACAATTTTTTTTTAAGAGCACAATATAATCAATTGTTTTAACAAAAAATACAACAAATAGCATGTAAAATATTCTTATTTTTTGTTCAGAATCAAAACTTTGTCTAATCAATAAAATTATGATAAATTAGATATTTATGCATTATGAGTTTCTTTATACATTTGAACATGCATGTAATGAATAACGTAAAATATAATTCTTATTTATAAAACATTCATTATAATTTTCTCAAAAATAGAATTAATATGAATATGATTTGTAATTCAAAAATATTGATCTCGTTACATTACAGGAATTAAAGAATTCAAATCAAGAATATTATTTGGATGTAAAAATTCTTATTATATAATTTGCATGTACAGAAAAAATATTATATTGAAAACTATTACTCATTAAAAAAAATTCTTATTGATACAATTAAGAAACATAAATTATTCTCACATGTTTTTCTATTTTATTCAGAATCTATTTTTATAACATAATTTTATACATATTTCATTGAATAAGAAAATAATATTAATTCCAATGGTTCTTGTTTTAACAATTATTTTAGCAAATTTTTCATCTGATGAATCTAACAATGAAAATAATACTTTGTTTCATGTAACACTTGCAGAACCCAATCTTTACGAAAATGGAATGTATTTTGAAGTTTTTTCTATTGAAAAAGGCGAATATTTTTTTAGATTTGTGCCAAATGGAAGCAGTCCAGAAGTTTTATCAATCACATTAAATGGAGATGAATTTTATTTTTCTGAAAACTATAATCTAATAGGAATTCCACATCAGACTGGAATTTCTGAATATTTTACATGGGAATATAATGGACAAAAAAATATTTTGATCTCTGAAACGCAAGAAATGTCAATTACCATCAATCCAAATGGAAAAACCCTAGGTTCGGTATCCGTGTATATTCTAGAAAATTAAAAGGCATAAACCCCTAAATTGTAGAACATAGAGATTTTCTCTCTTTGCCAGGACTATAAGCGCCTGATTGCCTTTTTCGGTCTGCGACGCTACGCAAATCTAGTCGATAGCAATTATATCTTTCGACATAAGATATTATACGTACTTAAATAATTTAAAAATTTTAATGAAATTTTATATAAAAATATGATTTTTGATTCAAATTTTCATGCCTGTTCATTTGTTTGACGGATCTATAAATTACGAATTTTTAACTGAAAACTAGTGAAATTATCAGGAAAAGTGGCACTAGTAACAGGCGGAAGTAGAGGAATAGGATTTGCAACGGCAAAAATATTATCAGGAAATGGAGCAATAGTAATTATCACTGCAAAAAACCAGGAAAGATTAGATAAAGCAATTGGAAAAATTCCCAATTCATCAGGAATTGCAGCTGACATTAGAAAAAGTAGTGACGTAAAAAATGTAGTAAACAAAATAGTTGAAAAATTTGGCAAGATAGATATTCTTGTTAACAATGCAGGAATGTTTCCAAAGATAAAGCAATTGCATGAAATTGACGAAGAGGAATGGAATGAAGTTTTAGACGTAAATCTTACAGGGCAATTTAGATTCACAAAGGAGGCAATACCTCATTTACAAAAAACATCAGGTTCAATAATTAATATCTCATCAGATGCGGGAATTAAGGCATATCAAGGATTTAATGCAGATGCATATTCTGCATCAAAAGCTGCATTGATTTTGTTAACAAAATGTTGGGCACTGGAATATTCTAAAGATAAGATTAGAGTCAACTGTATTTGTCCCGGTGTAGTTGACACTGATATGACAAAACCATTTTTGAAAAATCAAAAAGACAAAGATTTCATGGACAATGAGCACCCAATAGGTAGAATTGGCCAACCAGATGAAATAGGGAAAGCAGTGTTATACTTTGCATCAGATGATGCGTCTTGGACAACAGGTGCAATACTTACGGTAGATGGAGGAGAATCAATCAAATGAATTCACATGAAATTAATACAACTGCAGAGTGTCAAAAACGATGAGGGATAGAAAAGCGAAAGCTAAATTGATAATACTTTTAGGAGTTATTTGGGTAGTCATTAGTTTACCATTGCCATGGATAGTTAACAATCCAGCAGTTTCAGAATCACAGTTTAATACTGTGCTTGGAATCATAGGAATTATGACGATTCCATTTATAGTTTTAGGAGTTGTCTGGACACTAAAGCCAGAACTCACAACTTAGGTAATTATAATTGCAAGAAATTCCCATTTCTGAGAAAATTCCTGAATTAGATATCGCAATAAAGGCTGCAAAAGAAGCAGGAAATGCAATTCTAGAGATATACCATGAGGATTATAAGACATCCACAAAAGATGACGATTCTCCAATTACTGATGCTGATCTTAAGAGTAATGAAATTATCAAAAGAATTCTCTCACAAACCAAACATGCAATTCTATCTGAAGAGGATAATGATGATCTAAGTCGCTTATCAAAAGAAACTATTTGGATTGTAGATCCGCTTGACGGGACTTCGGATTTCATTGATAAAACTGGTGAATTCACAGTGATGATCTCCTTAATTAAAAATAAAAAACCAATTCTCGGGGTAATTGGATGGCCAACCGAAAAAACATTGTTTGTTGCACAAAAAGGAAGTGGCGCATTCAAATATTCAAATGATGAATGGAAAAAAATATCCGTAACTCAAGTTTCAGAAGTTTCTAAATGTAGAACTGTTGGATCAAGACATCATCTGTCAGACAAAGAAAAGTCATTTATCAAAAAATTAGGGATCGATAATTTTGCAAGTGTTGGAAGTTCGTTAAAAGTTGGAAAAATTAGCTCAGGAGAAGCTGAAGCATACATTACAACAACAAACAAGATGAAGGAGTGGGATTCAGCTGCATCATATTGCATTATTTTAGAAGCGGGTGGAAAAATGACAGATATGTCTGGAAATGACTTGACATACAACAACAAAGACGTGTATCATCAAAATGGAATTTTAGTTACAAACGGATTGGTTCATAACAAGATAGTAGAAGAATTCAAAAAATTAGAGTAGGTTTCTTCCTTTAAGAAAGTCCTTTACTTTGTTTGCACTGTCTGAAAGCGATTCATGTTCGGTATCAACTACCAAATCCGCTTTTTCCGGAGCCTCATAGGGATCATCGATTCCCGTAAACCCTTTGATTTCTCCTTTTCTAGCCTTGGCATACATACCTTTGACATCTCTTTCTTCGCACTTTTCTAAAGAACACTGCACATAACATTCTGCAAACTGATCACCTGCATTGATAATCTCCCTGGCACTTTGTCTATTCTCAGCATATGGAGACACAAGAGATACTACACTAGGAACACCATGAGTCAACAGGAGTTTTGCTAGATGAGCAACTTTTTTGTTATGCTCATCACGACCTGCTTTTGAAAAATCTTTTGGTGAAAACCATTCTCTTAACTCATCACCATCAAGCATTGCCAAGTTTGGGATATCTTTTTGCAAATCTTTTACGATGGTAGTCTTTCCTGAACAAGGAAGACCGGTCATCCAAAGAATGAAAGGTTTCATGAACAAGATATCCAGATAACCCATAAAGAGCTTACGTTAATTTTTAGCCCAAGGTTGATTTTCCAAATAATCAATTTCCTTGATCATGTCTTCTACCTTTTTTACTATAGCAAAAACCGAATTATATTGTTCATACATTTCGACTTCTTCTTCTTTAGATAAGATATCAGCTTCAGCATCATCAAAGAATTTGTTTTCTTTGTTAAGATGATCATTTAGGAATATAGCATATGTTCTCAAATATCGCGATACAGGTTCTTGAGTATCTTCACCATTTTTCCATCTTTTTAGATGATTGGATATTTGTCTAGCGATATTTCTTCCAAATTCATGTTCTATCATAAATTTTCGAATTTGATCTTTTAAAGAATCATAACTTGCGACGCAAGGAAAATACGAATCTTCTTCTCTAGAATGATGAATTGTGTCGACAAATTCTGAAATAACTAGGGTAATTTTTGTCAAGTCTGAAAAAGGGATTTTGTTGCCTTTGTACAATTCATCAGCACATTTAGCCACAAGTTTTTCTAGACGTCTTACTTGATCATGATCCGAACGTAGTTGATTAGTAGCACTCACTGTATCCTAGCCTATGACGTGCTATTTAAAAATCAGTTAAATCAACTGAAATCGTAAAATAAATCTAGTTTAATTTTTAACCAGATGAATGTATATTTGATCAATAATGAATTTTGTGATTTTAACTATTTTGAATTTGATTAAAGGACAAACCGGTGATGCAATTCAATTACCCAACTTTGATGCAAGTATTGTTTTAGACAAAATTGCAGAGTTACAGAGTTCTATAGGTACATTATCTATTCAGGATGGACCCATTGCTTCGGCTCACGTAATATTACTTGCCGCAGGTGTAGTAATTTTTCTTGGAGTGGCAGGAGAGGCATTTTTTAAAAAAACAGGCATTCCAGATGTAGCTTTTCTGATGATTCTCGGAGTAATAATTGGACCAGTCTTTGGAATTATTCAACCTGAAGCTGTAATTCAAGTAGTTCCGTATTTTGCAGCACTTGCACTGATTATCATCATGTTTGATGGGGGATTAAATCTGGATATCAAACATGTTATCAAAACTGCACACTTTTCAGTGACACTAGCAACTCTTGGTTTTATTTTATCAGTTGTAATGATTTCTCTTGGGGCTCATTTTGTATTAGGATGGGTATGGTTAGAAAGTATCCTGTTAGGTTCCATTGTAGGTGGAAGCAGTTCGGCAATTGTTTTTGGACTAGTCAGAAATATCAAGATTTCAGAAGAAACCAAATCAATGCTAAGTTTTGAATCAGCGTTAACAGATATTCTAGCCACGATTATAGCATTCATTCTATTTGAAGCGGTGCTTGCAGGACACTTTGATATTGAAACGCTACAAGAAACCATTGGACGAGCGGTTGTTGTAGGTCTAGTACTCGGGTTTGGAGTAGGAATTCCTTGGATGTATGTTTCAACAAAGCTTGGAAATGCACAACATGCTTACATGCTTACTCTTGGAATACTATTTGTTCTATTTTTCCTGGCAAACTCATTTGGAGAATCAGGAGCATTAACGGCATTAGTATTTGGTTTAATGATTGGAAACAAAAATCATCTTTCGCGAATTCTAAAATTCAAGATCCCAAAAATTGAGGCGGATGATCCCACACATAATCAATTGACATTTTTGGTAAGATCATTCTTCTTTGTATTTGTCGGTTTAATGGCAAGTTTTGGCCAAATAGAATATTTGATATTTGGAATTTTGATTACTGTTGCTGTTTATTTTGGAAGAGTATTTGTTGGGAAGATAACGTTAACAAAAAGATTTTCACTTTTAGACAGAGCGGTTACAAACTCAATGATTCCCAGAGGATTGGCAGCTGCGGTACTTGCAACATATCCGATTACCTTGGGTTTACCCAATGCCGAAGCATATCCACAGTTAATTTTCTTTATTATTTTATCATCAGTAATTATTACAACAATTGGATTAGGAAAATCAAAAAAGATACCTCCTCCAGAGTCTGTTGAGGGTGGGTTTGTCAAACCTCCTGAAGATGATAAAGGTGATGTAGGAGAAGTAATTGAAAAGATCTCTGTAGATGATAAAGGTGATGCAACTGAAGGTGGATTTGTTACAAAAAAATCAGAAGAAACTTGAATTCAGTAATTTCTTGTTAAAAATTCAGAGTATAATATTCAATTAAGAATCTAGTTTTTCTTTAATCACTTTAACATACTTTTGGTTAAACACATTAAATAATTGGATCTTGTCTTGAGCTAAAGCCATAGCACCGGGTCGGTTATTGACGTGTGCCTCAGCAATTTTTTGTTCTTCTAAAAGTTTTTCAAGATCAGTTTTTGAATTCGATGCCAATTCTGCAAGTAAGATTACAAGCTCTTTTTCAAAATTGTTTTGAGTGTCTGGAATTGCAGGTGGATCAGCACCGATTACTTCTTTGGTTGTTATTGTTCCAAATACTTTCTTGTCTAATTCAAGCACTAATAAAAAATGAAATTAGTATTATAAATTCAATATGATTTTGAAGTAATTTTAGAAAAGTGGGTGCAGTGCAATCAAACGTTTTATCTTTTTGATAATTTCACTCAATATTGTGACTTATTGCACAGGTAAATGTAAAAATTACAAGGCTCTTAAACCAACAGAAATTGGTAGGTATGCTGCTGGACAAAAAAGGTGTAATTATTGTGAAATATTTGTAGAATATGATGGAATTGTTTGCCCTTGCTGTAATAGCCAGCTAAGATGTCTACCAAGAAGTAGAAAAGGGAAAGAAAAGTACATGGCACAAATTGTAAGATAAATGAGAATGTGCCTGGGAATTAAAGTTCTATTTATAAGAAATCAATACAAGGATAACTATGGCAATTGATGCTGACGTTGAAGAATTTGTTGAAAAGCATATCAAGCTAATGATTTCTCAAACAGAGACATACTTGCCATTTATCAGAGTCGCATTTCCTTACTCAAATAATGTGGCAGATGGTGTTTACAATCTAATTATCGGTAGCGCATTGTCTGTATTTATTAATCAATTTGCAATGAAAATGAAATATCCTACAGCTGATGATTTTGCAGAATTTGGAAAAATTGCCCTCAAGTACAGAGATCAAGTGGATAAGTTTTTTAAATAATTTAAGATAATTCGCCTAGAAAATGTACAGTGTCGTTAATTACAACTACTGTTCTGTCTTTTGGTACACGATATAATTTTTTTGAGCCGTTTGAAGATTGAACAATAAGTTTTGAGAATGGATCCTTAATTGATTTGTAAAGAATCCCTTTATCGCCTACTGATTGAGACCAGTTAGTTCCTTGAACAAATGATATCGTTTGAAACCTTACAACTTGATACGAATAGACCATTTCTAATTAATTATTAACAATTGCACTCATTAATGACTTTCCTCCCATTAGTGCTGCAATTGAAAGGCCAATGTTGGCTATTAAGTTAATGACAAATGTTCCATAATGACTCTGTTCAAGAAGAGTATTGGATTCTAGTGCAAGTCCAGACATTGTGGTAAGTGAACCACAGAATCCTATAGCAGCGAAAAGAGAATATTTTCCATCAAGATGCCATTGTTGAGACATTACAATAAAGATACCAAGGATAAATGCTCCAAGAACATTGACTGCCAAAACATTGACAGGTATTGTATTGAAAAGCAAAGGCGATTCAATAACTTTGAATCTTAAATATGCTCCAAGAACAGAACCCACTGCAAGGAAAACAAATTCTAGACCCTTCATCTGTTTATTATAATTTGATTGACATTATTAGAGCTATTTGTAGAAATTTAGGTTCAATACGCGACTATTTCATTTTAATTCAGAAAACAATGCCTATGGTTTTTATAGGTTAAATATTTTTTCAGACCAAATGACTTTAAAGTTGAGATGTGAAGACTATGGTTTTGAATGTGAATACATTCTGGATGAAGAAAAAACTTTAGAGATGATTGAAAAATTTAGAAATCATTTTGAAGAAGAGCACGGAATTGATTATACTATAGAAGCTGTAATTCAAATGATCACAAATCGTGGACATTCATTAGAATCAATTAAGAAATAATTTTTGAGATATAATATTCCTATGCATTATGAATAAGGATATCATTTTAAAAATTACAAGTGAACTCTAGGCATAAATATTTTTTCAAATAATACATCTTTTAGATTGTTTGCCAACTCCTGTATTACTCTAATTTGTTCCATTGTAATTTCTTTGAGATTTTTTACAATATCTTTGAGCTCAGAAATTTTAGATTGTTGTTTTGAATTTTCATTTTTCAGTAATGAGACTTGATTTTTAAGATTGTTGTTTTGTTGCTTTAGCTCGTTATTTTCATCAGTTAGTTGTTCTATTTTTTCTGCATCAGATTCTTCTGGAAATGGATCTGGTGTTGGAGCAGGATTCGGCGGTTGAATTGGTTCAGGACCAGGACTGGGTTCAGGAATCTGCGGTGGTTGAGGTTCTTGCTTTGTTTCAATTCCCAAAGCAATTTGTGAAAAGCTAACAGATACAAGCATAATAGCCAAGCCAAAAATTAAACTAGCCTTCATCATCTATATCACAAAAACAGTAAAACAATTTTGTATATGAACATGGTTGCTAGTTTCTAAGGATGAGAAGAGAAGGGTTATCCGTAAAAATCAGGTTCTTGATCTCTTTTTTGTTTTGGAAGATCTTCCATAACAGCTTGAACTACTTCGTTGTGATTATATGTTAGATGTCTGAGAAACTTTGCTGATTCATCTGCTCTGGTCTTTTCATCAGCAAACATCATTTCAGGACTACTTAGTTCTGTCATCATTGTATTGCATTCTTTGCAAGGCTCAAAATCAAGATAGAGTTTCATAATTCTACGTCATTTTTCTTAGTATTTAGACTATTTTATGGATTGAGATATGGGAGCCTCTTTCTTTCGAGGCCTTACCTTATCCACAGCATCAATCAGATCTTGTTGACTAATCTTGATCTCTTTGACATTCTTTGACTTGCCACTGACGTATCTCTTCAAAGCTGCAATAGCTGCTCTGTTTGCAACAGCTGCAATCTCAGCACCACCAAAGTCATCAGTCAACTTTACAATTTCCGAGATTTTTACATCACTTCCAAGCGGCTTGTTCTTTGTATGAATTTCAAAGATATGCTGTCTTCCTTTTTCATCAGGATTTGGAACTTTGATGATTCTATCAAATCTTCCTGGTCTAAGAAGAGCCTCATCTACAATGTCTAATCTGTTTGTTGCACCAATAATCAAGACGTTGTTTAGTTCTTCTAATCCATCAATTTCTGTTAGGATTTGAGACACTACATTTTCTGTAACATGTGATCCAGAACCTCCACTACCTCTTCTTGGAACAAGTGCATCAACTTCATCTAAGAATATGATACATGGAGCTGCTTGTCGTGCTTTTCTGAATATTTCTCGGACCCCTTTTTCAGATTCTCCTACCCATTTTGAGAGTAATTCAGGACCCTTAATGCTGATAAAATTAGACTCTGTCATTTTTGCAAGAGCCTTTGCTATCAGTGTCTTACCAGTTCCTGGAGGACCATGAAGTAGAATTCCTTTTGGCGAATCTACATCAACGTAATCGTATGCCTCTTTGTATTTGATTGGCCATTCGACAGCTTCTTTGAGTTCTTCTTTTAGCTCATCTAAACCACCAACATCATCCCAACTTACGTTTGGAATTTGGACTTGAACTTCTCTGAGTGCACTAGGACTAACTTCTTTTAATGCATCTCTAAAATCATCACTGGTAATTTGGATCTTTTCAAGAATCTCTGATGAAACTTTTTCTTCATCATAGTCAATTTCAGGAAGAATTCTACGAAGAGATCTCATTGCAGCTTCTTTTGATAATACTTCTAAATCAGCTCCTACAAATCCATGTGTAGTTTTTGAGATTTGTTTTAGATCTACTTTGTCATCAATTGGCATTCCACGTGTATGAATTGAAAGAATGTCGAATCGTCCTTCATCGTCAGGAATTCCAATTTCAATTTCTCTATCAAATCTGCCTGGTCTTCTTAGTGCGGGATCAATTGAATCTGGCCTGTTAGTAGCTGCAATTACAACAACTTTGCCTCTGGACTTCATACCATCCATTAGAGTTAGTAATTGTGAAACAATTCTTTTCTCTAGTTCGCCAGAAACTTCATCTCTTTTTGGAGCGATTGAATCAATCTCATCAATGAAAATTATGCTGGGAGCGTTTTCTTCAGCCTGAGTAAAGATTTCTCTAATTCTTTCTTCACTTTCTCCATAATGTTTGCCCATTATTTCCGGACCACTTAGAGAAATAAAGTGAGCATTTGTTTCTCCAGCTACAGCCTTTGCTAGTAGTGTCTTTCCAGTTCCAGGAGGGCCGTACAACAATACGCCTTTTGGTGCTTCCACGCCTATTTTGTCAAATAATTCGGGATGTCTCATTGGCAATTCAACCATTTCACGAATTTTTTGAACTTCATTTTTTAGGCCTCCAAGTTCATCGTATGTTATTCTTGGTACTGTAGAATCAACAGCTTTGGTCATTGCTCCAAGTTTGAATACAGTATTTTCTGTAACTAAAACAGGCTTTGATGGTTTTGTACTTGTTACGACAAACTGAACTCTACCTCCCATTTGTGTGTTAAGAGATACTGAATCTCCGGTTGTAAATACATGATTAAGATAGTTGTGAATCATGTATTCATGTAATCCTTCTGCAGCAATCTTTTCAGTTGGAGATAAAACAATTTGTTCAGCATTTACTGCTTCTACTGATTTTAGTGAAATTTTATCGCCAATTCCAGCTCCAATATTTTGTCTTGTCATCCCATCTATTTTGATAATACCTGAACCATATTCTTCAGGTGCACCGGGCCAAAGTTTTACGTGTGTTTTTTTGTTGTATGTAAGTTCTAGTATTTGTCCAGTGTTCCATTTTTGATCCTCAATAATTTTAGGATCAACTATAGCTCTACCTCTTCCAACATGTTGTTGTGGACTTTCTTCAATTTTTAAATTTATTTCACTCATATCATTACCTCAAAAAAAATGAGGGGGTTATTCAACCTCCACCGTTTTGCCTTTTGGTTTTTCCTCTTCAATTAATTTGAAGACAATCTGTAAAACTCCGTTTTTGTAAGAAGCTTTTGCAGAATTTTCATCAACTTTGTGTTGTACAGGAACTTTTACATGATATTTTTTGTTATCATGTTCTGCTGACAGATCAACTGTCTTGTTTTCAACAACAATTTTGACATCAGATTTTTCAACACCTGGCATCTCAGCTATGAGTTTTACTACTTTTTCTTTTTTGTCGACAATTGTGTCAACTAGTGGTTCTCGTGTTTCAGAAGTTGGAAGTAGGCCTGGTTTGACGTTTCCATACTCCTTTACCACAGGTTTTCCATCTGGACCAACGGTCATTGTATAACCATAATAATATGGACCAGATTCAGAACCATTTCCCTTGAATTCTTCAAAAATGTCATCTATATCAAAAAAAGAGTTTGACATTCTTTTGAAAATTCTATCAAATTCATTATCAAAGAAGTTTATCATATTAATCTAATATATGTAATATATATTACATAATATAAAGATTATTGATATTTCTTTGATTTCTTACATAATCCTATTATAATTGACATAATATAATAATTTTAATGAGGACTACAAACATTTCCATACCTGAAGTTGTAAGAGAAATTATCACCAGAAATCGTTCAATCTTTGATTGTATGAAAATGGATTTGATCAACTATACAGCATTAGCAGTAAAACTTCAACCAGAAATAGAAAAAATTCTAGGTAGTTCTGTAAATCTCAATACTGTAGTAGTTGCAATCAAAAGATATGCAGATTCATTTGAAATTAAAGAAGAAGTCAAAGAAGAGTCAGTTTTGAAAAATGCAAGATTAGCTTTAACAGATGGAATTATGGATGTTAAATTCTCAATCAAGGATTCAAATGAAATGGATCCAATGGCAATTTTAGATAAATTCTCTAAGGTAACTAGCAACTACGAATTTTTTAGACTATCTGATTCGTTTAGATTCCTTACAGAAGATATGGAAGACATCAGACAGATTTTCAATAGCGTATCAGAGAGAGATGACATGTTTAGTACTGGTCTTGCAAAGATAAGAATTTCAATTCCCAACTCCCAAAATCAATCAGATGTGGTCTCCTATGTTGCAGAGGTATTACATGTAAATGGAATAGAGTTAGTAAATGCATTTTTTAGTCAAGATAGTATCATAATAATTCTAAATGAGAGAGATTCGTCAAGGGCATACGATATTTTACATTCAGATATTATGAGAACCTAAGAATGCTCCTAATTTGGGTAAAAAGTACTCATAGCATATATGGATATAATTTGTGAAAAGGATACAATTGGCTAGAAATAAAAAGAAAATTGTGATTTTAGGGGGTGGGTTTGCAGGAGTAGAATGTGCCAGACAATTAGAATCAAAATTTGGAAATGATCCCGAAATTGAACTTGTAATGATAAGTGAAGATAATTTTTTACTATTTACACCAATGTTGCCACAAGTAGCATCCGGAATGATTGAAACTAGACATATTGTTTTACCTATTAGAACAATTTGTAAAAAAACAAAATTCTATGAAGGTAGAATAAAAAATATCGATCCGTATGGAAAACTTGTGACATTATGGGGAACAAGGGATAAGAGAAGTATATCAATACATTATGATTTTCTCATAGTTGGACTTGGCAGTGAAACCAACTTTTTTGGAATGTCCGATGTTGAAAAAAATGCTTACACTATGAAAACACTCAATGATGCTGTAATGCTAAGAAACAGAGTCATCGATATGCTTGAGCAAGCAGAGAATGAAACAAATCCAATTCTTCGAAAAAGTTTTTTGAACTTTGTTGTAGTGGGAGGTGGTTTTGCAGGAATTGAGACTGCTGGGGAATTAATGGATCTTCTCTTAGATGCACGAAAATATTATCCCACAATCCACAAGGATGATCTTAAAGTGATTGTGTTAGAAGCTTTAGGAATGATTTTGCCTGGATTTAATGAAAAACTAGCAGATTTTGCAAAAGATAAGATGATCCAGAGAGGAATTGATATTAGACTAAAGACAGCAGTAACCAATTTTGATGGAAATGAAGTTACTACCAAATCATTGGATGAAAGTCCAAAAGATTCAATTGATACATCTCAAGTTGATTCAATCATAACAAAAACATTGATTTGGACTGCTGGAGTTACTCCAGTTAATACAATCAAGAGATCAATGTTCAAGACAGAAAAGGGGAAACTCATTGTTAATGATTTTCTTGAAGTTCTAGATTTTCCAGGAGTATTTGCAATTGGAGATTGTGCATTGTTTTTAAATCCTGAAACACAAAGACCATTCCCTCCAACTGCTCAAATTGCGGAAGCTCAAGCAAAAGTTGCTGTAAAAAACTTGATATCATTAATTAAAAATTCTGAAAAAGAAAAATTTGTCTATCATTCTAAAGGTCAGATGGCAATTATTGGAAAAAGATCAGGAATTGCCACGTTTTTGGGAATGAATATCTCTGGATTTTGGGCATGGTTAATCTGGAGAAATGTGTACCTCTCAAAAATTTCAACTTTTGACAAGAGAACACGTGTATTTCTTGACTGGGCAATAGATTTGTTCTTTGATAGAGATATCTCAAGACTGAAATTAATGAAACGCGAACCCGAAAAAGAATACAAGCTGCTTGACGAAGTAGACGATGTTTGGTAATTTATTTTCTGATTTTATAAATAATTATTGCAGGTGCAGCAAAATACATTCCGACGTTCATTAGAACTATTCCAATTCCATATGATAGCATTTCGGCTTCGGAATTAATTTCTACAAAATTTAAAATTGATAATGTAGACAGCATTGGAGTGATTGAGACTTTTACAATTTCTTTAAAAATTGGGCTCTCACGTTCTAAATCGGCAATCAAAGGTGAAAATGAATAATAAAGTTGGTTGAATCCGCTCATGAATGCAATTCCAGATTTGGTTGACAAAATAGTATTATCTCGAATTTCTCTTAATTGCTGTACTTCTGGTGCAAATTCAGATCCAAACGTGGCTGTTGCAATTAGACAGCCACCTCCTTCTTCAGCTGATTCGTCCGCCGATACATCTTGTGACAATATTTCAAATGAATCAACTGTTTCATCAAACCTTGGTAGTTGGGCATTAAAATCATCTAATCCGTTACTGTATGCAAGAGTGTAGAATTTTTCAGAATCATAAATCATCACTTCTTTGAATTTCACTTCAAATTGTTCATCATTAGTAAAAAAAGATCCTTCCGCTTCTGTTACATATGCGTTATTTCCATTCAAGATTGTTTTTTCCTGTAAAATAATTTTTAAATTTCCTGATTCTATTACGGGTTTAATCGCTTCAGTTTTTTCAGAAATAAGATCATCTAACGTTCTTTGATTGGTTTCTTGCACTAAAAGCGAGATTACGGGGTTCATAACTCCTATTTTTGGCCCAACTGCAACTACGTCAGGGGAACTTTCATCAACTTTGTCAGGATTTTGCAATAACCATCCTTCAGGTACACTAAATCCAATTTCATGTTCACTGCTTTCATATTTCTGATTTCCTGTAGAAGGAGTTACGGTAGATTGTGTACGTTCAGGATCTTGTAGTTTAAGAACATCTGATACATCAGAACGATTTACGACTGTAGCCCTTGTAATTTTGACTTGTTCTGGATCCACAGGTCTATCTACTGGTTCTGTTTCGACTGCAGCAATTTTATCAAGTGTTTCAAAACTTTCATCAGTTACAATTCTACCAAATACGGTATATTGCTCATCAAGAAAATTGGAATCTCCATGCACGATGAAGAATTGTGAGCCTCCGCTGTTAGGATCAGCTGATCTCGCCATTGAAACGATTCCACGATTATGTTTGATTGTATTAAATTCAGCATCTACACTTGTAGTTGGACCACCGGTTCCCCATGTGTTTGGATCACCGCCTATTGTGTTTGGATCACCGCCTTGAATCATAAATCCAGGTATAATTCTATGAAAAATTACTCCGTCATAAAATCCAGATTCAGCTAACCCAATAAAATTTTCAACATGATTTGGTGCATCATTAGGGAAAAAGTCAATTACGATATTTCCAAGATCGGTTTCTAAGACAACTAATTTGTCATCATATTGAGCAAATGCAAAATTTCCAAAACTAACTATCAATAATGAAACTGCAAAAAGCAAAAATACTTTGTTCAATAAATTTTCTCAAGAATAGTTACTTAAAAGCTAATTGTATTAGTTTTTAACAAAGTTCAATAAATTAATCAGCATGGAACCTGATGAAAAGATTCAGGCGCATTTAGTTTCAGTATGGAGAGAATCAAAAAAGTTTTTTTCAATTGGTGGAAAAGAAGGCATGTTGGTGTTAACTGACAGACATTTGGTGTTTATACACAAAACAGAATCAAAAATGAATTGGTGGAAAGCCGTTACTCAAAGACAAGTGATTAATTTCATCAAGTCAAAAAATACGATGATTCGTCATGATGGCTATAATGAAAAAGATTTGATGAATGATCTGGAAGATGATAGAAATATTGAATTGTCATTTGATGAAATATCTAGTATTAGTTTCACAGAGAAAGATTGGGGAAGTTCATTGCAATTAGAGTTCTACAAAGATGAGAAAGATGAAAAATTCCAGTATTCGATTGCTCAAGACTGGGTGAAATATCCTGTAAAAGAGCCTACGAAATACATGAAAGTGGATTGGGAGCCTTTTGTGCAATATATTAAAGACAGGCAAAAGTTTACGAAGTAAGATTGGGTAAAGTTTTTGCTGTAGGTGTTGGACCTGGTTCTCCGAAATACGTAACAGAAATTGTAAGTGATATTGTACAGAATTGTGACGTTGTTATTGGTTACAAATACACTCTAAAAACAATAGAGCATTTGATTAAAGGAAAAGAGATCTATGAGATTACTATGAATGATCAAGAAAGTTCATATCAAAAAATTCTTCCAGAATTAGACAATAGAACGCTAGTAATTCCGTTTACTGGAGATGTGAATTTTTCAGAATCAGAAGTCGTAGACAGGCTGATTGAGATTTTTGGTAAAATAGAGATTGTGCCCGGTATTAGTTCAATTCAAGTTGCTGCGTCAAGAGCAAAGGTTCCTCTTGACAAATCCAAGGTAATTACGATGCATGTAACGACACCAATTGAAGATAAGAAATTGGAATTGCAAAAGGCATTGATTGATGGCTTTAGTGTAATTTTGGTGCCAAGACCATGGCCAAAACAGCCTGACAAACACTTCATGCAATCCGAAATAGCAGTATACCTGAGAGAGCATGGTTTTGATACTGCAAGAATGAAAGTTCACGTTTTTGAGGCAATTACAACAGAAAATGAGACAAGCTTTGTAGGAACTGTGAAAGATTTAGAAGGAAAGGAGTTTTCAGATTTATCCGTCATGATATTCAATCAGGCCAATCTAGATTCATACATGAATTATAGATGGCAATGGGAAAATTAATTGCCCAAATTTTGTCCGTTACCAAAAATCAAACTATCTGAATCCGGAAATACGTAAGCTACAATTTTCATCCAAGGATAATCAGGATCGTATAATCTGTAAAATCCTGCATCATCTAATGGTATGTTGACTGATTCTCCAGGTAAAATTTCTCCAGTAGAAATTCTGCCATCAGGAGTAAATGGATCATGTCGATCTCCATAATTTTCTTTACCGCTAATCACACTATGAGATACCACGTCATCGTTTACAATTGTAATTGTAGTGCCTGGTTCTATTGAAATTCTATCTTGTGAGAAATATCTCAACCTAAGAGGATCAGCTGCGTTTTGCACTGCTATAGAACTTTCCCTAACCGAACCAATATCGATGTAACTATCTACAACTCCTTGGGATGATGAACCGCGAAGAATGTAAAGTGTGTTAATATTTGACTTTTCAGACTCGGTCGGAATAAAATCAATTTTTGAGAGTGTAGATAATTTTGCTGTGTAAATTACTTTGAAAGTATCATCAAATGTAGTTATTCTTCCAGTAAAACCATAAACCGACGCATTCTTGCTCTCGTCAACAAGTCTGCCAAAGAAGCTAATTGAAGTATCAAAACCGCTAGAGCTTTCAATCTCACCGTTTAATCTAATGTACTTGCCTTCACGCAGAAATTTACCTTCCAAATTTGAAATTAGAAACTCTTCATCATCTAATGTGATAAAGCCGTCTTCTGTAAGAAAGTTAATTGTGCTTCCGCGTTGATCCTGAGAGGATAGACCTAGATCAATTTCTGATGTTTTGATAAATTCTTCGGTTACGGCAAAGCCAGATCCCTCTAAAAGAAATACCTGATTCTCAGAAATTTCAGCAAATGAATCATCAATGAAATAAATTGACGACACTACTAGTAACGCAAGAATTAGCACAAATGTCTTCATGATTATTTTGCTCTCTAATTTGGTTTATAATTTACTGCTAAATTATTTTAGATTAACCTAGTAGTTTGTCTACACGTCAATTTTGGACATATTTTCCTAAACTGAAGATGTACTGCATTACATCAGAATAGCGACTTATACAACAATACACTCAATATTGAACTATGATGAACGAATCATCATGGCAGATATTTTTACCAAAGAAAAAAGATCCTGGGTGATGTCTAGAATTCGGGGAACAAATACCAAGATTGATCTTAAGATAAACGAAATGCTTGCCAATACCAGGCACAAATATGAAATGTACCCCAAGATGTTTGGTAATCCGGATTTTGCAATTCCAAGAAAAAGAATTGGCATGTTTTGTGATGGTGATTTTTGGCATGGCTATAGGTATTATGAGAAGAAACAGCTTCCAAAAAAATTCTGGAGGGACAAGATAGAGAGAAACATGAAGAGAGATATTGTCGTTTCCAGAAAATTACGACATGGTGGTTGGTCGGTTTTAAGATGCTGGGAACATAATATTGATAAAAATCCTGAAAAATGTATGAAAAAAATTGCTAGAAAAATTCAGGACAGAGGCAATTTTAGATAATAATTCTGAAAATCATAGGCCAGGAATGTCAATCAGTCCTTCTTCCCGAGCTAGTTCTATCATGTAAAATTCTAGATATCCTCCTGCTAAAAGAAGACCCGCCATAGCTCCAATTTCAATTAGTGTTGGTTTGAGTAATGGTATTAAATCAATTTTTTTGACGATTGCCCTGATCAGAATAAAACTTCTTGAAATTCCAAATGAGTATGCGACAAGCTCCATTAATCCAAATGGAGACAAGAAAAGAATTGAAAGTGGTGGAACATCAGCTAGTTGTGGGGCAGTAACGACTATGGAGGCAAAAGCAAATCCTGTTGACCAGGCAGAGAACAACCCCCAAGCAACTCCAAAACCTGGAATAAACATCGGTAATGCAATGGTTAAGTTATGAATGAAAATTCCGAACGCGTCAATGTCTGAAACAAGTTCTTCAAATTCTGCCATGAAGGCATTTGCCTCTTCTTGGCTGACCGTTGACATTGAACCGACTTGATACGTAGCTGCAAAAAGTCCTAAAAATATGAAGAATAGAGATATTCGAGTTTTATTCACATTACCGTACTTTGTGAACAATATTTGAGGGTTGATGCAGGCGCAGATTTAATTAAACCAGATGATATTTTTTGATATGAAAAAAGAGCTGTCCTTTGCGTTAAATTATGCGTTAAACAAAGGATTTCAGATTCATCCAGATGCTTTTAAAATTTTAGAGGACATAGATGTAAAGAAACTGGAGAAGATCATAAAGGAGATAGTGAGAGAAAAAGCAAAGCAAAAATTGTTTCAAATTAATCAGGATGATTTAGAGACTTATCTTGGAATCAAGGAAGATTCAACAATACAAAGTACAGTCAAGATATTATCAGAACCCACCAGTAAGATAACATCAGGTGAGGGAGTCAAAGGATACAATGCATTATTTTCAAGTCGCTTCAACAAGCTTAAACGAATAATTTCAGACAGACCGGAGTCAAAAATGCTCAAATCAGCAGCCTCTGTAAAAATAACAAAAATTGAAGATGACCTGTATGTATGTGGTCTTGTTTCTGAGAGAAATTCTGAGAGAAATGTCACAAAATTAGTCCTGGAGGACCCGTCAGGCTCGTTTGAGGGGATAATCTTTGACGATGAATTGCAAAAGGTGGCAGATACCCTTCTAATTGATCAATTTGTGATGGCAAGAATAAGTTCAGCAAAAAATTCTGGATATATCATCAAAGATATTATTTTACCAGATATTCCAGAACAGGCCAAAAATAAGTCAGAAACTGAAGCCTATGCGGTATTTCTTTCTGACTTACATATAGGAAGCAAATATTTCATGGAGAATGAATTTTCAGAGTTTGTTTCATGGTTATCAAGTCCTGATCCAGTTGCAAGAAAAATTCGTTTTATCCTAATTGGTGGAGACATGGTAGATGGGGTTGGAATATACCCAAATCAGAACAAAGAACTGGTTTGTCAAACCATACAGGAGCAGTTAAAAAAAGCAGAAGACTTGATTGACAAAATCCCAAAGAACATGAAGGTCATCATAATGCCTGGAAACCATGACCCCGGAAGAAGGGCGCTTCCGCAACCAGCCATTCCAAAAAAATACAATTCCGGTTTGTGGGAAAGAGAAAACGTGTTTATGGTTGGAAACCCTGCAGTTGTATCATTAAATGGTGTGATTGTGACAATGTTTCATGGACAAAGTATAGATGATATTGTAAAGACCACACCAGGTCTAAGTTACGACAAACCGACCAATGTAATGAGACATTTGCTTAGAGCAAGACATCTCAGTCCAATTTACGGTAGTCAGACACCCATAGCGCCTGAAATGGAGGATCTTTTAGTAATTGAAGATATTCCTGATATTTTTCATGTAGGCCATGTTCATAGGGCTCAATTAGACATATACAAGGGAGTTTTATTGGTAAATTCTGGTTCTTGGCAAAAACAGACTCCATTTCAAGCCAGTGTAGGAATGACTCCAAATCCGGGTATTGCACTTATGGTAAACCTAAAGACATTTCAGGTCTTTCATCAGAACTACAGTTCAAATTTAGACAATGTCCTGCAAAGTTAGATCATCTTTGAATGTCTCTTTAATCATTTCAGATGATATTGTTAGTTTGAATTTTTTTGTTCTTCCATGAATTCCTTGATGAATTAGTCTTCCGGAGATTATTCCAGATAATTCAATTTCGCTGAGCATTTGGGTAATCCTTCTTTGAGTTAGTCCGTCTTTTCCAATAACCTTGCAGAGATTTTTGTATGAAGAATAAATCTCACCAGTTGAAGAGCCATTTGCCTTCATTATGGCTAAAAGTACTAATTTTTCATGTAATGGAAATGACTTTAGAGACTTTTCTTCTTTATTTTCCTCAATTTTTTGGGTGGCTTCTCTGACATGTTCAATTGTGACTTTATCTGATTGTTGTCGTTCGGCAAGTTCGCCTGCGACGCGAAGCAGGTCAATGGCCCTACGGGCATCACCGTGTTCTCCTCCCGCAAGAGCAGCAATTAGATTTAGGGCAGGTTCCTCTACAGAATTTTCTACGAAGGATTCATTGATTCGCTCTTCCAGAATTTTTTTGATTTGCTCAACATCATAGTTTGTAAAGACAACTTCCTCTTCACCCAGACTGCTAATTACCCTAGGATCTAATTTTTCCTTAAATGTCAGGTCATTTGAAATGCCAACCAAAGTCAGAGATCCTCCCTCTTCAAGCCGCTCGTTTGCTCGTGTAAGTTGATAAAGAATATCCTTGCCTGTTTTTGCAACTAGTTGGGCAAGATAATCAATCTCATCAATGACAAAAATTGCGTTAAATCTCTCTTTTTTTATTTTATTTAACAGTCTTTTGAAGACTTCGCTTATTGCCAGTCCGGTCGTTGGTAATTCTTTCTCATTTAGGCCCAATTGTGTACCTAGACTTACCAATAATCCGTATAGAGTAGTCTCTTCTTTTGAGTTTGAATATACCAGAATAATTGGAAAATTTGATTTTTCCACCCTTGCTTGGATTTTATCAATCACTCTTTTTACGACAAGAGTCTTACCAGTTCCGGGTTTTCCATAAACTAGAAGATTTGATGGTCTGGATTTTTTCAATATTGGTAATAAAGATTGTGTTACTTGTTCTAATTCAGAATCCCTATGTAGAATAATTTCTGGTTTGTATGAAAAATGCAGACTTTCTCTATTACTAATAATTGATTTTCCAGATTCAGCTGCATCAAGTAACCTATCTATCGGATCAGACACTACTCACACACCTTTGTTTCCTGTCAACAATGACACAATCATATCTGAATTAAGAGAGTATAGTATTGAGTAGTAGTAGTAGTTTAGTTTGTAATTAATTATTTTTAGTTAGTTTTAGATTTTCTATTAAAAAAAATTAAAGAAAAAGATAGAGTGGAAATATTGGTGTGTGGGTTGATGTCTAAATTTCAAAATATGTTAACATTATTGTTAAGTTGTTGTTAAGAAATGACTAGAAAAGGTTATTTTGACCCCTTCATTTCCATTCCAGGCATTAAGATGGGTGTTAACACTGTGAATATTCAATTTTTGACCCCTTCATTTCCATTCCAGGCATAAAATATTCCAATTTAGGGGGTTAAATAATTAATTTATGTTAATGATAAAATACAGGCTAGGCGTGGCATAGGCAGTCAATGTTAACAAACTACTTAGTTAACAAACATTCTTGGATCATTTGAACTGTTAACATTCGATCCATTAGATCTTAAAGATGGCAAAAAAACAGATCAGGATAGATATGGAAGACTCGGATGGTGCTCGTTACAATATAAAATTAGAGGGTAATGTGACTAGAGATAAAGTTCTCAAAATCTTTGAAATGATGGACTTGATGAATATTGAAGAAGAACAAGAAATCACTAACATAGATTCTGTAAATGCAAAAATTTGGCATGTTGTGGATAAATTTTTCCCAGTGGGAAAATTCACATCTACAAACATTCTAGAAAAATATGAGGATGAATACAACGAACCCGTAAAACTTAGTGTAATTTCTACATATTTGTCAAGATTTTCCACAAAAGGGAGGGTAAATAGAACCAGAACAGGGCGAGAATGGATCTATCAAACAATCAAAATAGCTCAAAAACAACAACAATCAATTAAGAAATAGTAACTTTTCGAACCAATATTCTATCTTTTCCAAGAATGACTTTAACATATTCTCCTTTTTGAATGTCCATAAATTCTCTAAATTGTTTTGGAATAGAAATAGTTCCGGCCGAAGTAATTTTTACTAACACTTCGTTATCCTGAATTGACATAATTCAATTATAATTTAATAATATATATAATTTATTAAAATTATATTATTATTAAATATACTAACATTAGTTAGAATTCTAGTAAAAATTATAAAAAATATCTAAAATTATTTTATTCTACAATGGGATTTACCTTAATTTGTTCCACTTTTTCCATTCCTTTCTTAGAAATTGAATAAGTATATGGTTTTGATTCAGTATTTCTTTGCACAAACCCATCCTCAAACAACTTTTTCATCAGGCGTGAAGTATGTTCTCTGCTTTTCTTTAATGTGATTTGAATATCACGTGATGTCATAGCTTTGTGTGTGATTAAATGCAACACATAATCAACCGGATTAGTAGGTGAAATATTTGGTATGTTAGGCATAGAACTTGCCTTTTCAGGTACAATTTCAGGTTTGCCACCAACTTCAATTGGTTTTTCTTGTACCTCATTCTTTGCCAATTTTTCAATGAATTGTTTGAGTTCTAGATTTGGATCCTCTATTTTTTGTTCAATCCCTTGAATTTCTAAGGCATCTAGGCGTATTTTCATATCAATTAACTGTCTTTCATAGTATTCCAATCGTTCAGTTTGTGAGGCATCTAATTCCTCACTTTTAGTTTTTACAAATGGACGTATCTTGAAGTATGCGTACAAGCCTATAATACCCACGATAAATGCTAAAATTACACTTAAAATTACTTCAGGTTCAGGAATTTCTACTAACATCACAATATCTATGCCTACAACGTGATTTATTGTGATTGAACAACATTAATTTACACTTTAGATTAACAAACTCACACAAATAATCACATACAAAACAATGTAGCATTAAATTCACATCTCACAAATATCACATATTACATGCCTGACGGATGAGCCTATCTATTACACTTATCACTTCATCTTCTCTTTCAGGAAAGATGTCACTCTCATTAATCACACTAATTTGTTCAGAAAGCTTTGATATCACATCTATATCATCAGGCAAAAGTATGCCTAAACCACGAAAAAGTATGATTGAATAGAATAATCCAATTAATTTGTCTCTAGATTGTCCAACTTGCCTGTAATACGCTCCTTTGGTAATAGAAAAATCAGATTCTAGAAGATCCTTCTGATTTAAAATAATTTCAACTTGTCGTTCTGTAAACAGTGATTTTTTGATAATTTTTTGTATAATATTGTTGAAATTAGATCTTTCTAATTGGTTCATAGCTATACAAATCTGTATACAGCATTCCAATTAAACTTTAAAGAGACACAAACAAACATCTCTTATGGCTGGAGACAAGGTTGAATCATTCCTAAAATCAGAACTAAAAAAGAAAAATGCATTGTTATTTGTTTTAATTGATTCAGAAGTATCAAACATCGAAGCATCAAGCAAGCTTGCAAAAGATGTTGAAAAGATTGGAGCTTCAGCAATTTTGGTTGGAGGCTCATCTGCCACTGATCAAATTGAAATGTCTCAAGTAGTCAAGGGAATCAAACAAGGCCTCAAAATCCCAATTATTCTGTTCCCAGGTAATGTTACAGGTGTTGTACCTGATGCTGACGCTATATTGTTTAGTTCACTGATGAATTCGGAAAACCCCTATTTTATTACCCAAGCACAGGCTTTGGGAGCACCCAGCGTTCTTAAATTTGGATTAGAACCACTTCCAACTGCATATTTGGTAATTGGAGATGGAACATCTGCCTGGTTTGTTGGTTCAGCAAGAGGAATTCCATTTGAAAAACCAAAAATTGCTGCTGCATATGCATTAGCAGCTCAGTTTCTTGGAATGAGATTCGTGTATCTTGAAGCAGGTTCTGGTGCAAAAACTAACGTTACACCTGAAATGGTAAAGACTGTAAGACACGCATTTAATGGATTTTTAATTGTTGGTGGTGGAATTAAAGATGAAAAAACAGCCGAAAGTCTTGTTAAAGCAGGAGCAGATGCTTTAGTCATTGGAACCTTCCTTGAAAAGGGAGGCAGTCTCACAAAACTCGAAAAAATAGCAAAAACAATTCAAAGAAGCAAGTAGTAGGACGATATTATGTCTGAAAATGATGCAATATCTCGAATTAGTGATATTGCAATGCCAGACTACTATTTGGACTATTATTCTAGTCTTTCAAATGAAACTTTTTCCGTATATGAGCATGCGGCATCAGCAAAATCTAGCTTAACAGACTCATCAGGCATTATTGAGCCTAAAATTGCATTTGATTTGGCAGATAGAGTTGCAAAAATGCATGAAATTGACATTGCTGATCCTTTAAGAGAAATTCTAAAAATTAATGGAAAAGAACTCTCTGCATTAATTTTGGCAAAAGAGATTGCTTTAGGCAAATACTGCCTTCCGGATGCCACTTTGGAAGATAAATTAGATCTTGCAGTGAGAGTAGGATTAGCAATCATCACAGAAGGAGTCACCATTGCACCGTTACAAGGAATCAGTGAGGTAAAAATTAAGAAAAACAAAGATGGAACCGAATATCTCTCAGTTTCAATTGCTGGACCAATGCGTTCAGCAGGTGGAACAGAGTCTGCAGTAACCCTGTTAATTGCGGATCACGTCAGAAAAATTGCCGGTCTCTCAAAGTTTCAAGCAAATTCATTTGATGATGAAACTGGAAGATTTGTTGAGGAACTGAGAATTTACGAGAGAGAAGCCAGCAGTTTCCAATTCCATATTTTAGATGAAGATATTGAACATGTCATTTCTAATCTTCCAGTTGAACTAGCTGGTGTAGATACTGATCCATATGAGGTTGTTAATCATAAATCCATGACTCGAATCAAGACAGATCGAGTGAGAGGGGGGGCATTACGTGTGCTAAATGACGGATTGATTGGAAGATCCAAAAAACTCCTCAAAAGAATTGAGCTATACAACCTTGATGGATGGGAGTGGCTCAATGATCTCAAAGGTGCTGTCCAGACTGGCGATAATCAAGAAGATGCAGCCGCAAAAAGAATGCGTGAAGTGATTACAGGCAGATCAGTACTATCCATGCCTAACAAATTAGGTGGATTTAGGTTAAGATATGGAAGAGCGTGCAATACGGGCTTCGCAGCGGTAGGAGTTCATCCGGTAATTGCTGAGATTCTTGATCATACCGTAGCGGTAGGAACTCAAATCAAAATTGACATACCTGGAAAAGGGGCAACTATTGCATTTGTTGACTCAATTGATACCCCTACGGTTCGTCTCAATAATGGAAATGTAGTAAAAATTCGAGATGTTAAACATGGATTAGAAATTAAAAATGAAATTGAAAAAATTCTGCACCTAGGTGATATTTTGATTTCATTTGGAGATTTTCTGGAAAATAATGCGCAACTGATACCCTCAGGTTACGTGGAAGAAATTTGGATAGAAGAGCTAAAACAAATAATTCAAAAATTCAATTCAAATGATCAATATCTAAATCAATTCTTGAATAAAATTCCTACGATTGATGAGGCAATAAAGATGTCACATGATTTTAAAATTCCACTACATCCACATTACCTGTATTTCTGGGATAAAATATCCTCTGAAGATCTTGTCAAGCTTTTAGAACCAAAAAAAATCAATGAAACATCCATCGAATATTCAGCTCAAGTCAAAAAAATCCTAGAAAATTTGGGCACTCCGCACAAAGTTGAAAATGATTCAATAGTACTAGAACCCCAGGAAGCAAAAATATTCTTTAATCTTTTGTTTAGAGAAAAACCAACCATTAATGACTTGTCTGTCCCAAAAATCTTAACGAAAGCATCTGGAATTCAAATTAATAACAAATTCTCAACAAGTATTGGAGTAAGAATAGGAAGACCAGAAAAAGCAGCACCCAGACAAATGAAGCCTGCTACACACGTACTATTTCCTGTAAGTGAAAAAGGAGGACCTACCAGAGATCTTCTGAAAGCCTCTAGAACTGAGCACTTTTTTGCCAATCTTTACAACAGACATTGTACAACGTGTAATCAGCCTTCAATTGGAATAAAATGTTCCATTTGTGGTAAAAAAACGTCTATCAATTTCAGGTGTTCTAATTGTAGGGACACTCTTGAGAAACCATTTTGCGAAAAATGTAAGCGTAAGGCGCCTGCTCACTCTCACAAAGAATTTCCATTAAAGACGAGATTGATTTTGGCTCAGGAAAAGATGGGAATTCGTGCAAAAGAGCCATTCAAGGGAGTAAAAGAACTAATCAATCAAGATAAAATTGCAGAACCTCTTGAAAAAGGACTTGTAAGACAAAACTTTGGATTAACTACTTTTAAAGATGGAACCGTCAGATTTGATGCGACAAATTCCCCGTTAACTCAATTCAAACCCTCTTGGATTGGGACATCTATTCAAAAGCTAAAGAAGTTAGGATATTCTCATGATATTGATGGGAATACACTTGAGTCTATAGATCAAACCATAGAACTTCGAATGCAGGATGTGATCATACCCTATGAAAGCGGAAAATATCTGGTTTCTACATGCAAGTACATTGACGTTTTATTAGAAAAATTCTATGGCAAATCTTCATTTTACAATGTAAAAAATTTAGAAGACCTTATCGGACATCTGATAATTGGTTTAGCTCCTCACACATCTGTAGGAATAGTTGGAAGGATCGTAGGATATACTGAAACTCACGTTTGTTTTGGAACTCCTAATTGGCATTCTGCTAAAAGAAGAGATGCCGACGGGGATGCCGATTCTATAATGCTACTCATGGACAGCCTTCTAAATTTCTCAAGACAGTTCCTATCTGATCGAATTGGTGGATTGATGGATGCGCCATTGCTAGTTCAACCACACGTATTACCACACGAGTCTCAACCCCAAGCACACAATCTTGAAGTCACAAAAATACTTCCCTTGGAATTCTTTGAATCTACACTTAAACAGATTAAAGCATCTGACGTTACCTCCATAGAAATCATCAAATCCCGACTTGAAACTGAAAGACAATTTTACGATTATTATTTTACACATACAACTTCATCATTAACAACTTCCAAATCAAGAAGTGCATATTCCACCCTTGGTTCCATGCTTGACAAATTTGACATGCAAGTCAGAAATGCTGAATTGATTGATGCCGTAAATACATCAGAAATAGTTTCAAATGTAATTTCAACCCATTTGGTTCCAGACTTGATGGGAAATCTAAGAGCATATGCAAGGCAAAGTTTTCGGTGTACGGCTTGTGGAAAATCATTTCGTCGTATGCCCCTAATCCAAACATGCGTCTGTGGTCATAAACTGATTGCTACAATTACGAGAGGCTCAGTAGAAAAATATCTGAAACTTGCCAAGAGGTTAGTTGAGAAATATGACGTTGGTGAATACCAAAAAGGCAGAATTCATGCACTGTCAGACGAAATTGAATTAGTATTTGGTAAGAGCAAAGGTGACCAGTCATTACTTACTGATTATGCATGAATCTATCTTAATTTGACATATTCATAAGCGCCTAATTTGTTGTCAAAACAGAACCCAACTTTTTGATAGTCCTTTCTGAATGTTTTGACTTTGGAAAGAATCTTCTTTGGATCCTTTTTATCGATTATAACTTGTTTGATGTATGATGCAATTTCCTGCATTTCATTCTTTTTCATACCCAGTCTTGTGATTTCTGAAACTCCTAATCTAATTCCACCAGGATGGAAATAATTTCTTCCAGCCTTGATATCTCCCGGAATTAGTTGTCTGTTTACAATGATGTTTGCTTTTTCCAAATCAGCTTCTACTTTACCTCCATCAGAATAATCTAAAACATTAACAGCAATTTGGTGCGATTTTGTAAATCCTCTATTTTCACCCAATACCTTGAATCCTGCGTCACTCAAGGCTTCAGCAAATATTTTGGCATTTTTGATTACTTCAACAGCATAATCCTTTCCAAACTCTAAAGCTTCTGCAAAGGCCACAGCTTTTCCAGCCATATGATGAATATGATGACTGCTAGTAAGACCAGGGAAAGTTGCTTTCTTGATTACCTCTTCATGTTCTTCTGAACCCAATACAAGTCCTCCTTGAGGTCCAAACAAAGTCTTGTGAGTACTCATAGTCATTGTATCAGCCCCTTCTCGTAAAGGATCCTGGAATTTCCCACCACCAATCAACCCTGCAACATGAGCCGCATCATAATTGATGTGCATGCCATAACTCTTTAGGAAATCTGATAATTCTTTGACAGGATGTGGAAATAGGAATAATGAGCCACCAAACATTGCCATTTTTGGAAGACGATTTGCTTTTTTAAGATCTTTGACTTTTTGCTTTGTCTTATCCACATCAATTGTCATTTCTTCTGCATCAAACGGATAGAATTCTATTTCTAACCCGTGTACCAATCCAGCAGTACCAGAATGCTCTTTTTTACCGTGTGAAATATGCCCGCCTGCAGGAATTGAAGGTGCTAACATCACATCTCCTGGATTCGTAAATGCAGAATATACTGCCAAGTTTGCAACTACCCCTGAAATTGGTCTTACATCAGCAAATTTTGCTTTGAATAATTTTTTGGCTAATTTCATACATTCAAACTCTACATCATCAATGTAGACACAACCAGCATAAACTCTCTCCCCTGGCCATCCTTCGGCATACCTGTTTCCAAAATCAGAAATTATTGCCTCTCGAACTGCGGGGCTAGGAATATTTTCACTTGCAATTAATGGGACGGAATTTTCAAACCATTTATGATGTTCTTTTAACTTTGCAAAAATTTTATCATAAGATTCTTTATTTTGCGACTTGGCCATATTTTGTAACTTGATTTTCCCAATTTAAAAACACCGATACTATCTAGAATCCACTTATCATGATCTGGAAGGTATAAAAGGGGAATTGGTGGTTTTTCGATCTATGGGTATGCAAGCTACTTCTAAAGGAAATATGCCAGTTGTCTTACTAAAAGAAGGCGGTTCTGAAACTAAAGGACGAGAAGCCCAAAAGAATAACATTGCTGCAGCCAAAATTATCGCTGAAATTGTCCATAGCAGTCTAGGTCCACGTGGAATGGATAAAATGCTAGTTGATTCCCTAGGTGACGTTACGATTACAAACGATGGCGCGACCATCCTAAAAGAATTGATGTCCAGCATCCCGCAGCAAAAATGCTAGTTGAAATCTCCAAAACTACAGATAATGAAGTGGGAGATGGTACAACCTCAGCGGTAGTTTTAGCAGGCGCTTTACTTTCGCAGGCTGAATCGTTAATAGATCAAGATGTACACCCAACAATCATTGTTGATGGTTATCGTAAAGCCGCAAAAAAGGCCAAAGAGTATCTTGAAAGTATTGCAGATACGATTTCAGCAAATGATAAAAATATTTTAAATAAAATCGCAAAAACTTCAATGCAAACAAAGCTTGTTAGAAAGGATTCTAATCAACTTGCAGATATAGTTGTAAAATCAGTTCTTGCTGTTTCAGAAAAAAATGGTGAAACTTATGATGTTGATATTGATGACATTAAGGTAGAAAAAAAGGCAGGTGGTTCAATCAAAGATTCCAAGATTATTCAGGGAATAGTTCTTGACAAAGAAATTGTTCACGGAGGCATGCCTAGAAGCATTACTGATGCCAAAATTGCATTAATCAATACCGCATTAGAGATTAGTAAAACCGAAACTGATGCCAAAATTAACATTTCAAATCCTCAACAGCTAAAATCATTTCTCGATGAGGAAAATAAAATGTTAAAAACAATGGTTGACAAAGTCATTGGTTCTGGTGCAAATGTAGTTTTGTGTCAAAAGGGATTGGATGACATGGCTCAACATTATCTGGCAAAAGCCGGAATTATTGGAGTTAGACGAATTAAAGAAAGTGATCTTACAAAACTTGCAAAAGCAACAGGTGCTAGAATAGTCACAAACCTTGATGATCTTTTTGAAAAAGATCTTGGTATTGCTGAACTTGTTGAAGAAAGAAAAATTGAAGAAGATAAGTGGGTATTTGTTGAGGGATGCAAACATCCTAAGGCCGTAACTTTACTTCTTCGTGGAGGTTCACAAAGAGTGGTGGATGAAGTTGAGCGTTCTGTTCATGATGCACTAATGGTTGTAAAAGATGTTATTGAACAGCCTGAAATTGTTGCGGGTGGTGGTGCTCCTGAAACCTATGCTGCGACAAAAATCAAAGGCTGGGCAAAATCTTTGGAAGGTCGAGAACAACTTGCAGCAGAAAAGTTTGCTGATGCGTTAGAAGAAATTCCAATCACTCTTGCTGAGAATGCGGGAATGGATCCAATTGATACACTTACAGTTCTTCGTTCAAAACAACAAAAAGGAGAGAAGTGGACTGGAATTGACGTAATGAAAGCAAAAGTTGCCAATATGAAGTCAGGTGATATAATTGAGCCCCTTGCAGTTAAACTTCAAATCGTTTCCGCGGCTGCAGAAGCGGCATGCATGATTCTTAGAATCGACGATGTTATCGCAACCCAAAAGTCTCCTGGTGGTCCACCTGGTGGAGGCGAAATGGGCGGAATGCCACCTGGAATGGGAGGTATGGGCGGAATGCCACCTGGAATGGGAGGTATGGGCGGAATGCCTGACATGGGCGGAATGATGTAAGTAATTTTGGAAACTCTTCAAAATTTTAATTGATAACCAAGCTGATTATACAATATTGAATCAAATTTCCTCAAAGTTATTTGCTAGCTTCAAATACGTTTACTTAATTGCCTTTTTTGCATTACTTGCAGGATTTTTTCATCCGTTTATCACAAATACAAACTTTGATGTGGTGATTAGTGGTGTCTTGATATTATTTGTAGGTCTTGCAGGTGGTATTTTACTATACAGAGCTACAGTATCTGAAAGTAAAAAAATGATGTTTCTATTCGGCGGATTTACTTTGATATTGATCTCATTATTCTACATCTTTCAATTTACTGGAAGAGTTTAGACATCAAAATACAGATAAAATTCGTGCGGATGCGGTCTGATAGATATTTCACGCTGATCTCTTCTCTCTAACTCAATAATTTTTTCAACCACATCATTAGTGTAAATAGGATTGAGGAATTTTCTATCACTTTCTAATTCATTTAGTGCATCACCTAGACTTTTTGGAAGAACGCCTATTCCTCTTTTTGCTCTATCCGATTTGGTCATCTTGAAAATGTCATCACGGACTTCGTCTCCAGGATCCATCTTTTTCTTTACCCCATCCATTCCTGCGGCTGTAACTGCTGCAAATACGAGATATGGATTTGACGAAGGATCTGGAGCCCTGAATTCAAGTCTCTTTAGGTTAGAATAATTTTTCCCTTTGAGATGCTTTGGAACTCTTACAATTGCAGAACGATTTCCAGAACTCCATGCAATGTATGCTGGAGCTTCATATCCGGGTACTAATCTGTGATATGAGTTCGTTGTCGGATTACAAATTGCAGACAGTGCTTTCGCATGGCTAATAATTCCACCACAAAAATATCTTCCAAGTTGGCTTAATTCAATCTCATCATCTGGATCATAAAATGCATTTTCCTGCCCTTTCCACAAACTGACATTTACATGCATACCGGAACCAGAATCCATAGCAATTGGTTTTGGCATACATGTTGCAACCTTTCCATATTTTTGTGCGACATTTTTAATTACATACTTGTAGGATTGTGCAGCATCCGCGGCGTTTGTCATGTAATCGTATTTGATATCAATTTCGCATTGTCCTGCAGTTGCAACTTCATGATGATGATTATCACATAAAATTCCAAAATTCTGACTGAGAATATTCACGCATTCATTTCTGTATGGCGTAAGAGTATCGGCAGGTGTGCTAGGATAGTATCCTTCTTGTAATCCCATTGGGTATCCGTCTCCAGATTGACTCCATGGTGCTTCTTTTGATTCAATTGAATAAGACTGACCCTTGTATGGCGTTAGAACATCCCAATGTACTTTATCAAAAACAAAGAACTCGACTTCTGGTCCCCATGTGCTGAAATCAAAGCCCTGAGTTTTGACATACTCTTCTGCTTTTTGAGAAATTCCTCTAGGATCCCTTGATAGTCTTCCTCTGTTTTCTCCCCAATAGACATCACAAAGCAGTCTAGCTGTTTTATTTTCGGTCATCCAGGGAATTATTGCAAATGTATTTGGATCTGGTTTTAGAAGAAGGTCTGAATCATTAATATCGGCAAAACCCACAATTGATGAACCGTCTAATTTTGGTAATCCATCCCTCATTTGTTCAGGAGTGAATGTATTTGCTGAAATTGTAGTATGATGAAAATGACCTGTAAGACCCGTAAATTGCAGATCAATAAACTGAATACCCTCATGCTGAATTCTTGAGAAAACCTCATCAGGCGAAAACCCGACTTGGATTGCTTTACCGTGACTTACTTTATATGGCAATTTTATACTTCAATCAAACACAAATACATCAGCCATTTAAGGATTAGGTAAGAAATGTCAGAATCAAACAGTGTTGATATCAGTTCTTTACATCAGACAGTTTTACGTGAAACTGAAAATGATTCCATTGTAGAAATCAATCCAAATTTCTACAGAAATCTTGCTAACTTTATTGGAAATTTGAGAAAGCAGGAATTTGACGGTGTAGAAAATAAAATCAAGAACAATATGATCGAAATGGCTACAGAACTTACAACGTTATTGATGAAAATCAGACTGGATAAAATCTCAAATACTTCTGAGTTGGAAATAAGTCATCTTTTAGATGAAGAAAAATTCATTTTGGATTCACAAGAAGATCAAAAAGAAAGAGCGGATCTGATCCTCTCTGCAATGATTCATGGAAAATCTAAATTCCTTGAGTCATTAGCTCAAAATCATAAAACTAAGAAAATCGTCATCAGATTTCTTAACGAAGTAGATGAAATTATTGGCGCTGATCTTGAAAAATATGGTCCTTTTAAAACTGAAGATATAGCTACAATTCCGTATGAAAATGCTCAGGCCTTGATTGCCAAAAATATTGCCACAAAGGTTCATTGGGAAGATTAAGTAGAAATTATACCTTTTATTCTGATACTTTATGTCTCATACCGGAGTTGAAGTATTTGATTTTTTATTATATACAATCTATCCTGTAATAGGAATTTTTTTGGTAGAGGTTGTTAGTAGACTAGTCAAGTCTCCTAAGTGGATTAAACTATGGATCCAAGCAATTGTATCCATTGGATTTGGTATTTACTATTGGTTTATTCTACCTGCACCACAAAATTTTCCATTAACTGCCATGGTGATGTTTGCACTCGCTCTGGCACTAATTTATCAAGGAAGACGTGCAAAGATTTCTCCTGACAAAAGTCCTTACTAATTTTAAAATCTCTTAAAGATTCGTTTTAAGATATTTGGCTTATTGCGCCCTCCATCTCGTATTACTTTTCTCTCTCCGAATCTTTTTGCCCTGATCTGACTAAGTTTTACACACCTGTGCTCTTCGGGAAGTCTATGTTCTGCACAAAATGGATCCTTGCAATAATTACATTGAAATGGTAAGTCTGTTAAATCTCCACAATAAGCACAATTTTCTGATTGCATAATTTCATTTACTGGTTTTCTTTTAATAAATATGACAGTATTATCTTTGAAATTTCTTATTGTCTAAACATTTTTACGATGTTCAAGTCGAGCTTATTTTAGAATTTAGATGATTAAAGGTAAAGTTGCAATAATAACCGGAGCCAGCAGCGGTATCGGATCTGCCACTGCTCTGGCATTATCAAAAGCTGGAGCTAAAGTTGCAATAGGTGCTCGAAGAGTTGACAGATTAGAAGATCTTGCAAACAAAATCACCTCTGATGGTGGAGAAGTATTCTTTCAGAAATTAGATGTAACGCAAAGATCTGAATGCGAAAATTTTGCTAAGGCGGTTTTAGACAAATGGGGTTCTATTGATATTCTTGTAAACAATGCTGGTTTAATGCCTTTGAGTTTGTTCAAAAATCTGAAAGTTGACGAGTGGGACAGAATGGTTGATGTTAATATCAAGGGAGTCTTGTATTCTACGGGTTCCGTAATTTCACATATGAAAGAAAAGAAATCAGGACACATAGTCAATCTTTCATCTGTGGCTGGAAGAGTCGTTTTTGCTGGTGGCAGTGTCTATTGTGCGACTAAATTTGCAGTTGCTGCATTTAGTGAAGGGCTAAGACAAGAATTTAGTGCTCGCTCCAACATCAGAGTAACCAGTATTGAACCCGGGGTTGTCGCAACAGAACTAAACGATACAATCACTGATGAGTCATTGCAGGGGTTTGTTGAAAATGCAAAGAAAATGGAATCCTTGCAAGCAGAGGATATTGCAAATGCAATTGTGTATGCAGTTGATTCCCCATCACATGTAAATGTAAATGAGATTTTGATACGACCTACGACCCAACCTCTTTGAGTTGACAAGCATTCCACATGTTGTAATTTTAGGTGGAGGCTTTGGTGGACTCTCTGCTGCAAATCAATTAAGGAATACGTTAACCTCATCACAGGTAAAAATCACGATAATTGACAAAAAAGACTGGTTTATGGTAGGATTTGCAAAGTTATGGATTATCAATGGAACTCGTACGTTTGAAAACTCAACTGGCTCATTAAATGAACTAAGAAAAAAAGAAATCAATTTCATCAAAGATGAAATTTTATCAATTAATGTAAAAGACAGAAATGTAAAAACAAAAACCCTGGAAATCTCTTTTGACTTCCTCATTATTTCAATGGGAGCAGTGTTAGCTCCTCAAAGAATTCCTGGATTAGAACAAAATGGATTCAATCTTTATGATCACAATCATCTTTTAGAAATACGTGAGAAACTTGAGAGTATAAAATCTGGAAAAATTGCAATATCCATAATGGGCATGCCGTACAAGTGTCCACCTGCACCGTTTGAGGCCAGTTTACTGATAGATTCCATGTTAAGAAAAAGAGGAGTTCGTGATTCTGTGCAAATAGATTTTTACAGTCCTGCGCCTATCACTTTACCAGCTGCAGGGCCTGAAGTTAGTAGACAAATTCTTGAATTGGTAAATTCCGAACAAATTATTTTTCATAATTCGTCTAAAATCAAATCTGTTGAATCTAAAAAGTTAATTTTTGAAGATGGCGAAGCTGATTTTGATTTGCTTTTAGCAATTCCACCACACATTGCTCCAAAAGTGATTTATGATTCTGAATTGGCAAAAGAATCGGGATTTATTCCGATAGACAGGGACTGCAAAACACCTTTTGAAAATGTCTTTGCAGTTGGTGATGTGACTAGCCTAGTTGTAACAGAAAATATGGCAGTTCCAAAGGCAGGAATCTTTGCCGAAGGAGAAGGCATTACCGTTGCCCAAAATATTATTTCAGAAATTCTATCCGTTAAAGAATTTGTATTGTTTGATGGCAAGGGTGGATGCTTTATTGAATCAGGCAGAAGTACTGCATCTATTATTGAAGTAGATATGTTCTCACATTCCAGGCCATCAACGAACCTTACAGAATCAACTTCTGACAATCTTTCAAAAAAAGTTCAGTTTGAAAAAGAAAGACTGTCAAAATGGCTATGATTTATTTTTCTTCATCCTTATTTTTTGTAAGATGTTCAAGTATTGCTCTGACTTCAACACTTAATTCTTGAGAACCTTGCGAAAGATTGAGCTTTTCAGGAATACCGTTTTTAAAATCCTCACTTTCTAACTCTATGCTTCTTTTTTGAACACAATCCAGATGATCTTGATTTGTGGCAGAAATTTTATGACAAATGTTACAAATTTTCATTAATTCTGTTTGTCAATACGACGATTTAATAATTTCATTTTGTGCCTCTGAAGCGAGGGATCGTAGTCTAGCTTGGTATGATACTAGTCTGGGGGACTAGTGATCGCAGGTTCAAATCCTGTCGATCCCATTTTAACTAAACAAAATTAGTCACCAAAAACCTTCAAATCCTATCAGTCAAGTCATTAAAAATTAAAAAATCACCTATTTCTCTAGACAATACATGGGAGTTGATCTAATTAAGACCATAAACAAGGTCGGAAAATGGTCTGCAAGTAGAGTGATCGGAAAACGACGTCCTCTCATTGGAGTTTTTAGTCTTACTCATTACTGCAACTATTATTGCCCAATGTGCCCATTTGGAGATTCAGACAAAGCAGGTCAAATCAAACTTGCAAAGAAAAATGACCTGACTACAGAACAGTGGAAACAAATCTTTGACAAGGCTTCAAAATATTGTATTTGGGCAATTGTTGAAGGCGGAGAGCCTACAAGCAGGCCAGATTTTATGGAATTGATAAAGCATCTTTATTCTCTCAAGCTTCCAATTACGGTAATAACAAATTGTTCTTTGTTACACGAGATAGACCTTGATGAGCTAAAAAAATACATTCACTTCGTAACATGTAGCATAGATTCTGTCTTTGAGGAATCATACTGTAAAGTAAGAGGAGTCCCACCTGAGATGTTTCAAAGAGTAATGAATAATTTAGAATTACTAAACCAACATAATGTCCCACATTACTTTAACAGCGTAATTACAAAATTCAACACCGAAGAATTTGTTACAGGTCAGTATTTTGATAAAACAAAGGAGCTTGGAGTCAATTCAGTCTCACTTACCTTTGTGGAAGACAGATCTGATGTGAATTATTCATTACTACCCGATAGAAAGACAATCAATACAATATGTGAAAATGTTCTAGAACATATCAAAAGCAAAAAATATCCTCAGATAATGCTTCCACCTCAATACTTTGAGCAAATTTTAGAACATGGTAGAGCAGTTTTTGATGAGTGTGGAGTATGGAAGAGCCTCTTTGTCAATGCAAATGCATCAGTCATGGTTCCTTGCTGGAAATATACCAGTCCTGAGAACTCTTTTAACATACTTGAAAAAAGCGTAGGAGAGATTTGGGATGCACCCCAATGGGAATTAGCAAAGAATTGTCATGATTGCGAAGTGCTAGGGTGTGTGTGGTATTCATCTCAGCCAGTAACAACATTTGCTCAAAACTACATGAGAGGACTCTCAAAGATGATTAGTCAGCAGAAACCTGAACTAGAAGAAGATATTATGAATTGATTGTTTATCAACAAAGATTTTTTCTTAATATTTAGAAAATCAAAATAAAATTAACCAATTTCCTTTAGATTTGGTACCAATACAATCATCAAAGTCCTCTTAATCCTGCCGATCCCGTTATAATCTCAAAATTTTCAACAGGATTTCAAAATTTTCTCGAGTTTTCTCCTGTTTGTAGCGTTTCAATCCTTCAATGATTTTTTCTTTAGGCGGATTTTTGTAAATTTTTTGAATTTTTCTTGCATTTCCTGATCCAATAAAAAATGCTTGAGTTATCGACGTAACATTTGACGGTCTTCTCTTGGTACTTGAACTTTCAAAATCAATTAGACTTGCTTTTGTTTTTCCTACGATAATGTGCTTTGAGATGTTACTTAATTCTCCATGATCAAAACCTATTTGATCTAATCTATAGCAATCCTCCAAGATATCCTTAATTGTAGATTTTAATTTTTTTGCACTTCCGACACCTTTCAGCAAATCAATCCAATCGCCAAATTTATCACCTTCAAGATATTCCATGACTAAGAAATTTCTGCTAACGTCAAACATTTTTGGACCGACATTAACCGAATTTACTAATTTCAACAAAACAGACTCATTCTTCATTCCTTTTCTAGGAGAGTCGGTTCTTCGAATTTTTAATGCAACTTGCTTATTGCCTTTTTTTGCAATAACTACAACGCCGACATATCCTTTTCCTAAAATTGCCAAGTTTCCAAGTGTGGTAGGACCAGTTAATGATATTGATTTAATATTTAATTTTTCTAGTTCGTCAATTCTTGATCTAATTTGGCGATTGGTAGCTTTTGGGTATCCAATAATTTTTGAATGAGGCTCATCGGCAAATTTCTTAATTGAAATGAAGGAGTGTTCCATCTGTCGAAATCAATTCTCCTGCTGCCTCTTTAATTGATTTGCCCAAATTTTTGTTTCCAACAGAAATCTTGAAACCACGTTTGAAATCCATCTGAAGGCCTTTTGGTATTCCCATTTCAAGTTTCTTTTTCAAGAATTCTGTCATAAAGTTGGTTGCATCGGCATGCTTTCTTTTTTCCAACGAAATAATCTTTTTGCCGTTTCCTATCCACATCAATTCTGTATTTTTAAGATTTTTAGAAATAAAGCTCTTGGAACTGTCGTCTCTGAAAAATTCTGGGCCATTTTTTTGGTATACCTGACTAATTCTTGTAGATTCTAAGAAGAATAAGAGATAGGCTTCTTTTAGTTCATCAGTATGGGGCTTGCTTCTTAGCACGGTAAATCCTCCTAATTCCAACTGTGTGGCTAACGTGGAAGTTGCTCTTTTGATCTGTCCCCATATTATGTCAGGACTCCTAACTTTGTAATCAAATTTTATTACTAGTAGATTATCCCAATATTTTTTTGATATTCTTGATTTTTTATTCTTGAAAAATTCTAGTGATGGGTTTTGCTTAAACGCTCTAGAAATAAGAATAAACTTTCCAATGTTTCCATCAGAAATTGCAGCAGCTAAATTTCTGTTACTATCAATTGGGTCTATCACAACTATTGATGTTTCAAACTCTTTTGAAGTTTTTCCAATGATATGTTTTTCCTCAATTTTTGATATTAATTTGATGACATTTTCGAAACTTCCAAATTCTAAGATCAGAACTTCTGAAATATATCCGCTGAATCCTTGCTTGGCAATCTCTGCTCCGTAAATTCCGTTTGACTTGAGAAATATCTTTAGAACTTTAACTTCGTTTCTCATTTTTGGTGTCAATGATTTTTCCATAAATTTAGTATGAAATGGAGATCTATCTGCAGCACTCTTCCATTCGCCAATTTTTACATCATAAAATGGCACGACATTGATCTTGGTATTCCCAATTCTGGCCTCGACGTATGGATGTTGAGAGTATCTCACGTATGGAAGATATTTTTTTAACGCGTCAAAACCAATTCTCTTTGAGATTTTCTCAAATTTTTCTTCTGATGTATTTTTTTTGAACCTGACGAAAATATCAATGTCCGCATCTTTGGCCAACCAAGTTCCCTTTGCAAAAGAGCCTCCAAATTCCAGACCCATGACCTCTGTATATTTCTCAATTTCTTTTTCAACTAAACTGTATGCCAAATTTGCAATTCGTTCTTTTGACTGTTTTATTGTTTTAGATGGAATTACAGTCTTGGAAATTTTAGAAATTATTATTTTCATTTTTGTGCTTTAATCTCCACCAAATCTGAATAAATAGGTCCGTTTGAAGTAAGTTCGCTTTTTTTCAATTTAATATTAGACACTTTTTGTAATCCAAAATCTTTGTCTTTTTGATTTTTCAAGTTGTCTGTTATGTCTTTAATCTTCTTTTTAATCCTAAATACCGTGATATGAGGTTTGAATGACTTATCTGGAAAAAATCCTAAAGGTTCTAACATTTTTTTTACTTTTTCGGACAATTGGATTAGCATATTTCCTCCATTTTCATCTGTTCCTATCCAAATTATCCTTGGTGATTTGATTTTTGGAAATGCCCCAATTCCTTTCAGATTAACATCAAAACTTGAAAATTTGATCTTGTAAAGAGCCTGGACGATCTCATGAGTGATCTCCTCAGAGACCTCTCCTAAAAATTGCAATGTAAAATGAAAATTCTTTGATTTGACTGGTCTTGCATCAATGTCAATCTTGCCTTGAAATTGTGTTATAGAATTTACTACTTCTTTGTTTGTAATTTCAATTGCTACAAATATTCGCATCATAGCATACTTTGAAGTATGTTTATAATAATTTCCGGTAGCTTCATAGACGAGACTTTTTTTTGAAATACGATGACAAAACTCATCGTGTGTTTGACAGGAATGCCAGGTGCTGGCAAGTCTACTATTGCAGATGGACTGAAGATAAAAGGATATGAAATTATCAATATGGGTAACGCTGTACGAGAGGAAGCAAAAAGAAGAAATTTAGAATCAACCAGAGACAATCTTGGAAAGCTAATGCTTGAGCTTAGAGAGAAAAATGGACCTGGTGCAATTGCAGAATTAGTTAAATCCAAAATAGAATCATCGGTAGCAAATATAATTTTAATAGATGGGGTAAGATCAAATGATGAAATACAAGTACTTAGGAAATTCGGTACTGTAAAACTATTAGCTGTTCATGCATCAACGCAAACCAGATTCAATTTTTTGCAAAAAAGAGGAAGATCCGATGATCCACAAACAATAGAACATTTTCAAGAAAGAGATAATCGTGAATTGGGTGTGGGAATAAGTAATTCAATTGCATTGTCCGACTATGCAATATCGAATGTCGGTTTAACAAAAGATGAATTAATTGATAATACTTTTAAAATTATTCAAAGTTGGATAAAATGAAAATTCCAAATATTAATTGTAAAATAGAGATGTCAAGTCAGATAAATTCCTCTGAGGATCCAAGCAAAATCAAAAAAGCAATTGAAAATATTTTTCCATATTCGATAATAAAAAACGAAAATTTTGAAATAATTGCTAAATCAAAAGAATTGAGATCTTTTGAAAAAATTTATGAAACAATTCATACAAATCACTCTCAAAAAATATACAGTCGAAGCTTAGAAAATAATTTAAAAGATGATACTACGTGGTTTTTTTTAAACAAACAAGCAGCTTTCGTTGAAAAGATAGTAATTTGTGACGAGGCAGAGGAATCACCATTGGGACCAATTTTTGTAACTCTGACTTCATCAAATATTGATGAAATAATTGATTGGATAGTTTTTGGAAATTAATAAAAATTAGTTAAGAAAATTCACTCATTTTTGACTATTTTTTTTAGTTTTAGTCTAAAATCTATTTTTAGGATATTATCTCATGTTCATAAAATTAGGTATAATTGCTGGTATTGTTATCTTAGGAGGCATGATCTTTTCTAATGAAATCGATAACTTATTTCCAACCACTTCTGCAACCGTCCTTGATTCTTTAAAAAACGATGCGTCTGACTTTGGTTCAAAAGCCTTAGATTCTGTAGAGCAAAGAATTGATGATTCTATTGATAAAATTGTTGATAAAACAAGTGATTCCATAGCAAATGAAATTAGCGATGCTGGAGATCAAGTAACTAGTCAAATTTCTGAAGCAAAAGAATCATCGCAAAAAATGATCAATGAAGAAATCTCAAATTTTAATCTTATTGAATACATTCAAAGTATTTACAAATGGTTTTGATTCCTGATATATTACATCTTTATATTTACAAATCTATTTCTCTAAAGTTTTTTAATACTATCTAAAATATTTTTTATATTAACAAATAACAATTTGATGTCCATTGTTTCGTAGATATGATAATTGAACAAAATTATCGTTAATTTTTCATTACACTAAATCCAAAAAATATTTTTTAAGCTAATTACATGTTTTCATTTTTTTATGATTTAGTTTCTTGCAAATAATGAAATTAATTTAGGTAATGCAACTGTGCTTGAGTCAGTAATTACCAAATCCATTTCTGAAGACATTTCTGTGTTTTCTAGATTAATCTCAATCAATATTGCATTGTTTTGTTGAGCGTAGATTGGCAGTGTATTTGCAGGTGACACAACAAGCGATGTTCCAACAACTATCATCAAATCACATTTACTTGCATAATTCATAGCTTTTTGCCATACACCTTGTGGCAAAGATTCTCCAAACCAAACTACATCAGGCCTAAGTATATTTCCACATTTACACAGAGGTGGATTTTCAGAAAATTTGCTTTGTATGTCATCCTTAAAGTTACAAACTGAACATTTGATCCTTATGATGCTGCCATGTAATTCCAACACTTTTGAACTACCGGATTTTTGGTGAAGTCCATCTATATTTTGTGTTAAAACCGTAACTTCTGTATATTTTTCTAGTTCTGCAATTGCCTGATGACCTTGATTTGGATGAGCTTGTAAAATATTTTCTCTCCGTTCATTGTACCACTCCCATACTAGTTCTGGATTATCATGAAACGCATCAATTGTTGCCAATTTCATTGGATCATGATTTCTCCACAATCCTTCTTTTCCTCTAAATGTGGGTACTCCACTTTCCTGTGAAATTCCAGCTCCCGTTACAAAAACAACTTTTTCAATATTTTTAATTTGATCTTTTATTAATTCAAACATTTTCATTTAATTTCGATTTCTAAAAGATCCTTGGCTGTTATTACAGAATCATGAATTTCCAGCGCTTCTTTCATATGTCCAATCTCATTTTTGTATCTAGCTGAAAAATGGGTTAAAATCAAATTTTTTACTTTGGCATTTTTTCCTAACGTTGCAGCCTGTTTTGCGGTAGAATGACATGTTTCCAGCGCTTTTTGTTTTTCTCCATCTAAAAATGTGGAATCAAATACTAGATAATCACAGTTTTCAAAAAATCTCTCTAATAACGTCGTAGGCATTGTATCACCTGAAATTCCTATCTTTTTTCCAGGACGTTTTGCACCTAGTACTTGATTTGGCTTGATTGTTTCCCCATCAATCATGATTTCATTTCCATTTTGTAATTTTTTCCATAAATCTCCTTCAGGTATTCCTAATTCTTTTACTTTCTCGAGATTAAACCTTCCAGCTTTGTCTTTCTCTTCAAATAGATATGAAAATGCAATTACTGAATGATTTGCTTTACATACATTGATTGAATATTTCTCATTTTCAAAAATTCTTCCATCGTTGACAATAGTAATTATCACAGGAAATGATAATCCAAAATTTAGTACTTTGATATTTGCCGCAATGAATTCTTCAATTCCACTGGGTCCAAAAATTTCTAAGGTTTCAGTTCTGTTTTGCATAGACATTGTTTGTAATATTCCCAATATTCCTACACAATGATCTCCATGTAGATGCGTAACAAACAATTTCATTTTTTTATTCCATCCAAGGCCCGATTTCATATAGGAGATTTGTGCAGCTTCTCCTGCATCAAACATCAAGATTTCTCCCTCTCTTTCTAGGCAAATGCACGACAATCCTCTATTTTCAGTAGGTTGAGCAGCTGACGTTCCTAAGAATACAAGTTTCATTTAATTAGAATTGTTCTTGTCAAGCTTTTATGCCTATAGATATGATATTTTTTTAATCCACTCAACTTTGAATTAAAGTCCATTTCTTTTTTGTACATTATTGCCACTCTTTTTCTTTTAGGAAGGCTAACAAAAAATTTCTTTAGAATCTCTTGTGGCTTTTCTGATGTTTTTGAGGCAGTGCCATATGGTAAATCAGTCACAATTCCGTCAAATTTATCTGATATCTTCGATAATCCTTGAAATTCTGATTTGATGATTTCTGAATTGTATCTATTCACTTTGATATTTGCTCTGGCAATCTCACACATTTTTTCATCAAAATCTAACCCTATGCCATGAATTCCCATTGATTCAGCCTCTAGAAGTGTGGTACCTGTACCACAAAATGGATCACAAACGGTTTCTCCCTTTTTCAAACCTATCAGATTTATCATCACTCTAGTTAGCTTCCAATCTAATTCATGGGGGAATTTTTTGATCTTTTTTGATCTGACTGTTTCATTCATTCTTTTTGAAAATCCAAAAAAGTTTTCATTATTTGTAAAAATTAGATACACCGTAATGTCAGGATTTTCTAAATTCACTTTTGCATGAGAAAATTTTGATATCATATCTCCCATGGAATTTTCTAATTCTGAGACGTTGAACTGATTTGATGATAAGTTGACCACTCTGCACATGAATGTCTTTGCATTTTTTAAAACACCCAAATTTTCTTCATCTAAAAATAATCCTGACATTTTTCTTAAAATTTGTCCAGAAATTTTTACAAATGTGGCCCTTTTAGATATTTCATTCCAATTTGTTTTTGATTGAACTATAACCAAATTTGAAATTATTTTAATTTTTGAAAATCTATCATGCATTTTAGCAAGAGCAATAATTTCATCCGTAGCAAGTTCTAGATAATCTTTGGATAAAACAAAAAAGCTTTCTGGCATTGTTAAATTGCCTTCGCAATAATTTTAGAAATATCTACGATTGATGTTTTACCTGGAATTGTATTTGCGCTAATGATTTTAGTAACTCCAGCTTTTCTAATTCTTTTTTCAGCATCGTTCATCAATAGCGCATGGGTGCATGCAACATACACTTTTCTACATTTTTGTTTCTTAAGAAATTGTGTAGCTTTAACAATACTTCCACCGGTACTAATCATATCATCGACTAAAATTAAATCTCTATTGGTAACTTCGTCTAAATTTTTAGTTTTAATCTGAACTTTTCCGGTTTTTCTATCTCTTTTTTTCTCTAGTGCAATGTATTCTGAGCCTAATTCTCTAGCAAATTCTCTAGCCCTTTCTTTTCCCCCTTGATCTGGCGATATTACAAGAGGATTTTTCAGCTTCAAGTTCTTGATATGCTGCACAAGCTCAGGAATTGCGGATACGTTCTTTGTTTTTATCGAAAAATATTCGAGTCCAATCTTACTGTGAATATCAACAACAATAATCTTTGATGCACCAGCTCCTTTGAACAGTTTGCCAAGGACCTTCATGGTTACAATTTCTCCTGATAAAAATTCTCTATCTTGTCTTGCATATCCCATGTAAGGAATTACAGCAATTACTTCAGATGATGTCTCTTTGGCTTTTGAAATCAGTGATAATGCATGAATTAGATTTGTATCTACAGGAGGATAAATTGATTGAACTACAATGGATTTATCTTTAGATATTTTTCCACTAAGAGTAATCTTACTTTCTCCATCTGCAAAAACTCTGATTTTGGATTTTACCAAATTTGCCTTTATTTTTTTAGACAACTTTCTTGCTATTTCATCTGAAGATTTACCTGCAATTACTGATAATTTACTCAACAAAAAATGTGAATCAATGGGATTCATAAGTTTTGAGAAGATTATTCATCTTCACCACTGCCACGACCAATATCTCCTATACCGTATTTGTCAATAGCCTCATTCCTTTTTTTATCGAGTTTTTCAATTTCATTTTGCTCACGTTTTTCATCTCCTTGGTATACTGTTCTAATCGGCCATGGAATTCTGATATCATATCTCTTGAATTCTTCATACATGATCATTCTCATGTCAGTTTTAGTTTTGAATTGTGAACCATAATCTCTAACATAAACTAATAATATAAAATCCAGTGCAGAATCATTGAAATTGTTAAACCTCACAATTGGTTGATTGATATCAACATGAATATCTTTATCACAGCCACAACTGGGTTGATTATGTTTTAAGTATGGACACCGTATTTGTCTGATGAGATGTCTACCTTTACCGTCAACGACTTCTATCATTGCACGTTGTCCAACTTTTACAAGAATTGCTGAAACTTGTTTAGGATTATTAAGATAAGATACTCCTACCTCTACAATCGCGGGTACCATTTTTACTCCTTGTGTATAATTGATCACTTGTGCATTAACTAATTGTCTTGTCGGAATTATCGCAATTGATTCGTTTAACGCATCTCGAATATAGGTGACTCTAGGCGTAATTTTATGAACATATCCATTATATCCTGTATCAAGTTTGATACGTTCGCCCTCGACAAATATCTTATCTTTTCTAATTAGAATATACGCAAAATAATTCTGCATAGTCTCTTGTAATGCCAAACCTAAACCGATTGCTAATCCACCAGTTGCTGTAGCGAGTACAATTAAATCCACTCCCCACCATGCAACAACTCCTAAAATTGTTGCAATAAAAATTCCAACTGGAAGTACTTGTTTTGCAGATTTTGGAATTCCCTCTCTTTTCTTTTTTGCATATCCCGGAGGACGAGAACTTGGAATGAGTGGTTCATATCCATGAACCCTCTTCTCTTCTCTCCACACATCAATTGGAAAGATTTCATCAGGCTTTGCACCTGGTTTTAGCTTTCTTCCAGATTGATTGTTACCTGTAATACAGTTTTGAAAATATTTTTCATATTTTGAACGTTCAGATTTTTTCCATTCTTCAAATGGATCATCAACCAGTTTCTCATATCCGCCAATCGGATTTCCTTTTGCTGTTCGAAATTGTTCCAATTCCAACATTCCTTCTTTCGTTTTTAACATATTTTGGAATTCCTCCTTGTCAATGTCTTCTGGAGTAATTTTTGGTGGAACCCATGTGTACATTTTATGAAATAAGTCATCATCATCGATGAATCCTCTCATTTCGTACCAAGCCCCGAAATCCTCTTTTTCCAACTTGGATTTTTCGCGTTTGTTTAGAGAAATTGGAATAAGGTGAGAAATTGTATAACCAATCACCAAAATGTTGAACGTGTTGAGAATTTTTGCAAATATTTCTTGAGGTGACATTTCTCCATCACCAACTACTGTTAAGTCATCTCCTAACAACATCCCACTTTGTATGTGAGCATTAATTACTGTGATAAACACAATTGCAAAAACTGGTAGTACCGCTCTTCGTAGAAAACGCGAAGCGTGTGGTCTTTGATAATAGAATTTTTGTGAACCTACCCAAAATGAAAATTTGCTATAACCAACGGCTATTCCAATTATTCCTATAATCATTATGGAAAACGCAATTTGAAGTGATTCTGATGATGCTATGAGCTGGGAAACGGTTTCAAATTCACCTGCTGAAATTTGTGATAGATCTTCTTCAGCCAGTACTAATCACCATTCTAATAAAATCCATGTTCTAGAATACAAAGGTTAACCCATATTATCATTATTTTTTAAAATTCTGCATGAATCGTCTTTAGGCTCAAAACTTTTCATGCCTAAATAATCTGTAACTTTTATCAAGGGTGAAGATACTGTCTACAAAGTGACCTATCAAGAATCAGTATGGAGTAATTCACCATCACTGAAATCTTATACATTAGCAAATTTCCGTACTCTTCCACAAATTCAAAAGCTTGGTGAGGAAACTCAATTTGAAATGGAGGTTGTAGGAAATGTTTTACCGTTTAAAGCAAATAACTATGTTGTTGAACAATTAATTGATTGGAATAATATTCCAAATGATCCTATCTTTGTTTTAACATTTCCTCAAAAAGGAATGTTAAAACCAGAACATTACGAAAAAATCGCAACTGCTTTAAAAAATAATTTGGATAAAAAAGAAATTACATCTATTGCAAATGAAATTCGTTTACAACTAAACCCACATCCAGCAGGCCAAATGGAACTGAACGTTCCAACATTAAAAGATGGAACCAAATTGTATGGAATGCAACACAAATACAAAGAAACTTGTCTATTTTTCCCGAGTCAAAGTCAGACATGTCACGCGTATTGTAGCTTTTGTTTCAGATGGCCGCAATTTGTTGGAATGGATGAAATGAAATTTGCAATGCAAGAAGGAGCACAACTGGTTCAATATGTTAGCGAGCATCCTGAAATTAGTGATGTACTTTTTACCGGAGGTGATCCGATGATTATGAAAGCAAAAGTTTTCTCAAAATACATTGATACCTTAATTGACGCAAAACTTCCAAATCTTAAAACTATTCGAATTGGAACAAAGGCTTTGGCATACTGGCCCTACAAATTTCTAACAGATTCTGATTCTCAAGAAATGCTAGATGTTTTTAAAAAAATTACAGATAGCGGATTACATCTTGCAATTATGGCCCACTTTAACCATTTGAACGAATTATCAACAGATGCAGTAAAAAATGCAATCAAAGAAGTAAGAAAAACAGGTGCAGAAATTAGAACACAATCCCCTTTACTAGCACATATCAATGATGATGCAAAAATGTGGGCAAAAATGTGGAGCAAACAGGTTCAATTGGGATGTATTCCGTATTACATGTTTGTAGTTAGAGATACCGGAGCTCAACATTATTTTGGAATATCTTTGGTCAAGGCATATAATATTTTCAAAGAAGCATATTCTTCAGTTAGCGGGTTGGCTAGAACCGTTAGAGGACCCAGCATGTCTGCAACTCCAGGCAAGGTACACGTTATTGGAACTGCAAATCTAAATGATCAAAAAGTAATAGTTTTAAGATTTTTACAAGGTAGAAATCCTGATTGGGTACAAAAACCATTTTTTGCAAAGTATGATGAAAAAGCTATTTGGTTGGATGATTTGAAACCTGCACTTACCGAAAAATTCTTTTTTGATGAAGAGATGAAAAACTTCAAAAAAATAAATCCAGTCGAAGATTATCCTGAATCTTAGAATTTACCTGACCACTTTGACAAAACTATCTTACTAGATAACATTAGTAAATCAATTTACTAAAAATATCAAATTGAATTCAGATCAAGTATTAGAAGTTATTCAAGATGAAAACATATCATTCATTGACTTTTGGTTTGTAGATATTTTTGGTGAACTTCATAATGTCGGAATGCCAAGTTATGCAATTGATAAAAATAGTTTTGTAAACGGTCTCGAAAAATTAGATGCAAGTTCAATTATCGGATTCAAATCTGTAAATAATTCCGATATGATTTTAATGCCTGATCCATCTTCATTCAAAATTCTTCCAAATGATTATGATCCTGGAAATAGAAAGAATGCAAGAATATTTTGTGATCTATATGATGGCAACATAAACAAAGAGTCACGATACAATCGAGATTCTAGAGGAATTGCACGTAAAGCATCAGAAAAACTCAATGAGTTTGGATTTACTCATACAAATTGGGGACCTGAAATAGAATTTTTCGTATTTGATGCTATCAATGTTTATCCGTCACCTTATGCTGCAACTCACTCTGGTGCTGGTTCTGGATATTCAATTGAATCGAAAGAATCGCCTTGGGCGAAAGGAAACGTCAGTACTGCAATTGATATCAAAGAAGGATATTATCCAGCACAGCCAAAAGATACTCTCAATGGTTTTAGAAAAGATGTATGTGATGATCTGTATAATTATTTTGGAATAAAAATTGAAGCTGAACATCATGAAGTAGCGACTTCTGGTCAATGTGAGATCAATTTGGTTTATGATGAAATGATTATTATGGCAGATAATGTAATTACAGTCAAAAATTTGGTAAAGGTTAAAGCTAAAAGAAAAAATAAAGTAGCAACTTTTATGCCCAAACCAATTTTTGGTGATAATGCTTCTGCAATGCATACCCATCAAAGTTTGTGGAAAGAAAACTCGAATATCATGTATGATAAAGATGAAAAAGAAGCACAAATGAGTCAAATTGGAAGATATTACATCGGCGGAATTCTGAGTCATGCATCGGCTTTATGTGCAATCTCAAACCCAACAACAAATTCTTACAAACGTTTGGTTCCTGGATTTGAGGCACCTGTCAATGTTTGTTGGGGATTAGCAAATCGTTCTACTGCTATCAGGGTTCCAATGTATAATAGAAACCAAGAAAAAAGTAAGAGAATTGAGTATCGTGTACCTGATCCAACTGCAAATATCTATCTTTTAGAGGCAGCATTATTACTAGCAGGATTGGATGGAATCAAAAATAAGATTGATCCTGGTGATCCTGTTAAAGAAAATGTTTACAAACTTTCTTTAGAAAAAAAGCGAGAATACAATATTGGTTCCCTACCAGTATCATTGAAAGGAGCACTTGATTCTTTAACCAGTGATTCAAGTTTCTTAAAAGAAGTTTTTACAAAAGATTTTCTTGATGCATATTCAGAACTAAAATATAAAGAATATACTGCTTTTGCACAAACTCCTACAGCTTGGGAAGTTTCAATGTATGCAGATGCTTAATTGGTACAAGTATCAAAGTTTTCTAAAAATCAACTATCTTTGCTGAAAATAAGTAGAACGTTTTTAAAATCAGATCTATTTTTTCAAGTATGAAATTAAGCTTTTTGATGTTACTTATGGTAATTATTCCAAGTTTAGCTGGAATTGCATATGGTCATACTGTTGATTCTGTTGGAGAATATAGGGTAGAAATTGGTTGGATGAATGAACCAGTTGTTTCAGGAGAAACAAATGCAATTGAATTCTATGTTAGTCCACTAGAGCCTAATTTAGAACTTGAAGATCAAGTATTTGAAAATGGGATTTCAGGTTTGAAAAAAACGGTAAAAATTCAGTTAATCTACAAAGATGAAAATATTATCCTTCCTTTATCTCCTGATCATAACATTTTGGGAAAATATTATGCTTTTATCAATCCGACTATTTCTGGATTCTATCAAGCAAATATTTTGGGAACAATTGAGGATACCCCAATTAGTCTATCAATGCATCCACCAAAAGTTGCTGAACGTTCTTACATTGAATTCCCTGAACCTTCTGATCTCACAGTAACACAAATGATTGATGGGCATACCGTGTTGATTGATGATGTTAGTAATCTGAAAAAATCAGTAAATAATCTTGAAAAAATACAAGTTAATAATATAGGATATGCCGGTATTGGAATTGGAACAATTGGAATTGTTGTTGCGGTAATTGCACTTGTAAAATCTAGAAATTAATTACAATTTGGCAAATAATCATATTTTTGAAACATTATTTTATTAATTATGATTCAATGAAAATGGTACCCGATTATACAAAAATTGGTATGGAAAGTATTCCGAAATTAATTTCACAAAAATTCTATTCTTAGTGTGCACAAAACAAAAATTCTGGTATTAATCAATCAATTTTATCTATTTTTTGTTTTTATTTACAAACAATTGATATTCTGCACGTAATAACCTACAAGTATAGGTTTTTGAAAAATTATCTTTGGTGTGAATCATGGTAGAAAGTAATTATGATATTTTGGCAATAGTAGAAGGTTCTACTGAGAAAGAAATTCGTGATGCATTTAGAAGATTAGCTCTTCAATTTCATTCAGATCGTGGAGGAGAAAATGAGCAATTTATTAAAATTAAACAGGCATATGACGATCTAAAGGTTGGTAAGAAATATCCTGAAACTGATCAAGAAAAATTAAAAAATTCAAAAGTATATTCTGGTGATTCAGAAGCTGATATTCGGAGAAAAAATCAGATTTTAGGTCAAGAATTATTCAAAGAAATGAAAACTGCTGAAGAATGGGCAACAGAATTGAATAAATCAAGTTCTACTGCCACAAGATTATTTGGATCAAAAACTCTGGGGGAGATTGAATTAGAACGAAAAGCAACTGGTGCTTTGTCGATTAAAGGAAATTTTATGGCTGGAAGTTTTACTTTTGATGGTCCGATAATTATGCAAGGAAGTATTACAAGTCCATCATGGACACAAGAATTTAGAACAAATATTCACTTGACTAAAGGAGATTTTAAATTCATTAATCCTCTGGAAAATAAATATAAAATTGATAATGGTGCTAGGATAATTTCAGATAATGGAAATATTGTTGTTGGAAATATTTATGGTAGAAAATACAAGGTTGAAGATCCGCAAGGACGAGTAGGTGTATTTAAAATTCAAGAACATAGGACTCATGTTTCAGCTCCCAACGGAAAAATCATTGCTGAAAATCTTGCAAATACCGTATTACTCGAAGCAGATTCAATCATCGTTCTAAATGTCGAAGACGATGTAATACTATCTGCCCGCGAAATTTTATTTTACGGAGGAAAGCTTACTTTTGATTCCACAATTAAATTAAAAAAAGGCGGCTCAATACGATTCTTTGAGAATTTCTCTATTCAAGGTTTGAGTGGAGATGCGATTATTCAACTTGAAAATGGAAAAAATATCAGACTATTTAATCTTAAAACCAAAAAAATTCGAGATTTGGCAGATGAATTTGTTCCTGATAAAGAAAATTATAGAAAAGATGCTACGTTGGTAGGACATGGTTTTACAATTACATATGAAATTCTAGATAATCTTTCAAAGAAACCTACTAAAAAACAAAAGAATGGCTGGATGTCAAAGCTTGGTTTTTCAAAAAATTGACTAATTCTTCTTTAATTTTCTAAAATAATTAATTACTTTTTATCCTTGTAATTCTCCCTTTTTATTTTCACTTATTTTTCCTTTTCACTTCAAAAATACTATAATCATATTTTTTCTTTATTTCGATGGAACAAAATTGTACAAACTCATACTCAGGAAAATCTTTTAAAATCTCATACAAATTGATTCCAACAACTATACTGTTTTTTGGACAAAATGAATTAATCTTAAAGCATCTATTGACTGTAGGTCCAAAAATATCTGAAGTGTTTGAAGTGGTACTTTCAGCTACTTTTACCTCCCCATACGTTGCACTAATTTTGTAATCTAGTTCAGATATGTTTTCTGCATTGAGTTGTTTTTTAAGTTCGTCATGAGAGTCGATCATGGATAGACAACATTCTAAAACATTCTTCATTGCAACAGGATCATTATCATCTACATTTGGAAATCTAAACATCAAAGCATCTCCAATGTTCTTGACCACTTCACCGTTATGTTTATGAACAATTTTTGCCATGAAATTTAAGAAAATCTCATACATTTTACTAACATCTTCATTTGATAATTTAGATGATATTCTAGTAGAATCTGTCATATCGATTACTGCTACGCAATCATTTTCTTCGTGTTGGGAAAACTTTAGTAACATATCTCCTTCGAGTCGTTTGATGACTTTTTCTTTCTTTTTAATCTCAATTAATGATTCTTGAAGCTTGTGTGCCATTGAATCAAATGCATGAGAAAGTTCTCCGATCTCATCTCCTGTCTTTATGTTAGTTCTTACATCAAAATTCCCATCTGAAATTTTATTTGCTGCATTCTTTAACTTGATGAGTGGTTTTGATATTGATTTTGATATTGCAAAAGCGGCAATTCCCATTCCTATGGTGATTACTATTCCAGTTAGTAGGATTCTGTTCTGTAAAATGTTAATTGGTTGCTCTACTTCCGCTTTGTCAATTTCTGCCAGTAGGACGATCCCCAGATCCTTTGCGCAATATGATGATCCATAAATCAGAATGTCTCTGTAATCCATATACAATCCAAGATTATCTTGTCCATCATTGAAGCATTTTTGAACGCCAAAAGTATCCACTTTCTGCTGGAAGACGGCATTCTCAAAGAATCTGGATTCAGATAACATCAAAAGCTGCTCGTTTACTATGTAGACCTTTCCAGTTTCCCCCAATCCACTGGTGCTTAGCAAGACATTGTCTATTGACGCTGTCCTCATTCGTGAAATTATGACTCCAATTGACTCATCTCCCTTTTTGCTATCATCAGCAAAAATCGGCGAGACAACAACCATTTTTTTGCCGGATTCTGTTGGCTCAAATTCTATAAATGATTCTTGTAGACCTCTTTGAAAAAATGAATTTCCAAAGAAATCTTCATCAGCATTACTTCCAAGCGAAAAAAGCATTTTTCCATCATTGCCAATTATTTTTACATCTTCAAATCCTATGGAAAATCCAATCAGTTCTTGAAATGCCTGAACCTGAATCAGAAAGTCTCTTCGATTTAATTCCTTTATTTCTTTTAGCTTGTTTTCAGGAACATCATTCATTTCTAAAATTAAAGATTGTATCATCGGATCATTTGCAAGAATGTTGTTTTGCTCAACTCTGGATTCAAAAAGTAATCTTACGGTGTCACCACGTGCACTTGATTCCCCAAATAATTGATCTCCTGCCTTTTCTTTTAGAATTTGGTCAGCATAATTGAAACTAAGAAATCCTGTAACTGAAAGAGCAACAACCGATACAATCATTACCAATAAAATGAGTTTTTTACTAAGATTAAATGAGATTAACATTTTCAATCTATGTTGATTTTATATGCATATCAAGTCTTCTTGAGTGTATTATTCCTGTAGGCGTATTCTTCGGATTGATAATCATTTTCACTAATGAAATTATACTCTAGAATTTAATTAACCAATTTACGTTTGATGTATGTGAAATTTCCAGTTTCTTTCTCATTGCTAATTATTTTAGCCTCAATGCCTATTGTATATGCCGAAGAATATATCATTGATATTCCATTTGGGGCATATAATCCTGAATTAAATACGCCCGCAGAAGTATGGTATGATCCTCCTCAGATTTTTGTTACCGTAGGTGATACAATTACTTGGTATAACGATGATAGAGAAGCTCACACTGTAACTAGCGGAGATAGTCCAGGACGATTTGGATGGATGAATAACAAAGATTTTGGAACATCTGATGGAATATTTGATAGTGGGAGATTCATGCCAGGTGAATCATGGTCTTATAGATTTGAAGAATCTGGAACTTTTTCTTATTTTTGCATAATTCATCCTTGGATGGAAGGTATTGTGATTATTGAAAAAGCCATCCCAGACTATCCTCATGATGTAACCGGTACAAAATTAGAATTCCCGTTGCTGCAATATACTCCAGACAGAAATATAGAAGTCAATTTAGCCTGGAATCCTCAAGTTATAAAAACACATGAAAAAATTCAATTTGTATATCAATTCTATGATACTCAAACAAATTCAAATCTTGCGGCAATGGAATATAGTTTTGTAATATTCCAAAATGGCAACGAAATTTTCCGAGATAAAGGATTGAGTCAAATTGGTGGAGATTATAGAAACTTTGTTTTCAGTGATTCTGGATCAATTGTTCTAAGGATAGAAAGGATTCAATCACCCTCAATATTTGCTGAAGAAAGTGTTACCGTATCTGGAGATGTATTAAGTAAAGAACAAAGATCAGTTGATTTTACAGCCGCAGTGTATGATAATCCGGAAAAAACTTCTCATGAAACTTATCATATAAAACCAGCTCAGAGACTCATCACTTATTATGAATTAATGATATTCATCATTCTTGTTCCTGGGATCATGTTCATTGTTGCAATATTATGGCTAAAGAAAAAACCAAAGATTCCAGACGCAACTTCTGGGGCTGTAAAGATCTAAAGCGATTGAAAGAAATTAAAATTGAATGAACTAATCTAATCGACTAATTCGGTCCAACCTTTGACGAAGACCGAATTTTTGTATAGTGGAACTGGTTGTCCAACGGTAAAGTCCATTGGTCTCATCCAAAAGATTGCTTTTGTTGGGCATACACCTATGCATGCACCATCAGAAATACATCTCTCTGGATAAAATACGAATGCTTTACCTCTCTTCCAGCCTTCTACGGGTTTTACTCTAAGGACATCTGGACCAAGAGTTGTACAGATTTCTACACATAGTGCGCATCCGATACACATTTGTTCACTGATGTCTGGAATTATTCCTACTGGCATAACGAATTTTTTATGACTTTGATCTTCTATATAACTTCCCTGAAAATTTAGTTTTATAACGCTGTTATAAAATTTATACATAGAAAAAAATTTTTAAAAATCTAAAATAATAAAAAGAAATTAAAATTGAATGAACTAATCTAATCGACTAATTCGGTCCAACCTTTGACGAAGACTGAATCTTTGTGGAGTGGAACTGGTTGTCCAACGGTAAAGTCCATTGGTCTCATCCAAAAGATTGCTTTTGTTGGGCATACACCTATGCATGCACCATCAGTAATACATCTCTCTGGATAAAATACGAATGCTTTACCTCTCTTCCAGCCTTCTACGGGTTTTACTCTAAGGACATCTGGACCAAGAGTTGTACAGATTTCTACACATAGTGCGCATCCGATACACATTTGTTCACTGATGTCTGGAAGTATTGCTACTGGCATAACGAATTTTTTAGCGATTTTGATCTTTATATAACTTCCCTGAAAATTTGCTGTTATAACGCCGTTTCAATTTTTATAACGCCGTTTCAATTTTGATCGTATTTGTTCACTGGTCAAAGATCTTTTGATTCTATTCTAAATTTCTTGGAATTTACATCAGTTTTATCTAAAGTATCAATAACTAAATCATTCATATTTTTATTAAGAAAATAAATCCCTGTTTTTTCTGATTTTATGATGTGTTTTCCTCCTGGTAATAATACCCATTCATCATTGTCTTTTTTTCTTGCCATTGTGGTTATTACAATAGTTGATCTAGTTTGATTTCCAATATCTGAAAGTAACATTATACTAGAATTAATGGATCTAGCATATTCTAGATTATCAAATAAATTGTAAATTCCGTTAAATGAGTCAATTATTACCAAACATTTTTCTTTTGATACTCTGGTAATAATTTCTGATAATTTTTCATTCCAATTTGTTCTATTTGGACAAAAAATTATTACATTCTTCTTCTTTTGAATCATTTTTGATTCTAGATATCCAGTGTAAAGCAAGTCCATATCAACAAAAATAATTGGAATTTCAATCGAGTCAATTAATCTGTTAAGAAATTCTGTTTTATGGAACGGTTCTGAACATAGTAAGATGTTTGGATTTTTTTGTCCAAATTCATTTTGAATAAATATCAAATTATTGTCTAAAACTATCTCAGGACTTTTATCCAACAACGCTTCAGCGTTTTACAGATATAATAATGAATTTGATAGCAAAAGATATTTCTGATGATTTTCCTAATTCACAAAAAATCTATCTAAATAATGCATCTGTTTCTCTGATGCCTTCTCAAAGTATTGAAGCAATGAGAGAATTTCTAGTAAAATACAATTCAATTGGTCCAGATTCCAATGATTCTGAATCATTTATTATTGAAAAACTACAAAATGTAAGAAAAACAATAGCAAAAATTATTTCTTGTCAACCCGATGAGATTGTTCTTACTCAAAGTACAACGGATGGAATTAATTTTGTGGCAAACGGATTATTGTTTGACGATAAATCTAATGTAATAATTCGTGGAATGGGCCATGAACATCATGCAAATTTCTATCCTTGGATTAAACTAAAAGAAAGAATTTCAATAAGAAATCTATCTATTGACGAAAATGGTTTTTTTAAGTTCGATGATTTGAAATCATCAATTGATAGTAATACGAAACTTGTGTCTCTTAGTCATGGTTTGTATAACACTGGTTCTATATTACCTGTAGAAGAAGTAGGAAAAATACTTCATGACAAGGTCCCATTTTTTATTGATAGTGCACAAACTGTAGGATGCATTGGAGATATCGATGTATCAAAAATTAAATGTGATTTTATGTCTTTTAATGGATCCAAGTGGCTTTGCGGTCCAATGGGCACAGGATTATTCTATTGTAAGAAAGAGTCAAGTAAATTGTTAGAACCAAAGATAATTGGTGGTGAATCTGGAATTATTAACGATGATTCAAAATTTGTATTTAATGAACCTCCTGATAAGTTTCAAACTGGATTTAGAAATTATGTAGGAATTGTTGGATTAGAATCATCTGTAAATTATTTGCTAAATTTTGGCATGAAAAATATTCGTAAAAAAAATCAGTATTTGTCAAATCTTTTCAGAGATGAATTATCAAAAATTCCGAATATTATTTTGTATGGTTCAGATGATCAAGATGACAGAACCAGTATTGTTTCTTTTAACCTCAAAGGATTTGATTCACAGGAAATCGTGAATAAACTTGAAAAACAAAACATTGTTTTAGCTGTGAGGGAAATCATGCAAAAAAAGATTGTACGTGCATCTCCTCATTTTTTTAATACTGAATCGCAGATACTTCAAGTGGTTGATGCAATAAAGAAACTATAGATTTTCTTGCTCTTCAATTACCATCATGGTAAGCGTAGATTGAATTTTGCTAATCTTTCTAATTTTGTTGGTAATTACAGAACGGAGATTTTCAGCATCATTGGAGGATAATTTCAAAATTATGTCATATACTCCATAAACACCCTGAACTTCAAATTTAATATCCTCATCAGCAAGAATTTGTTTTACTTCGGTGATAATTGACTCATCTGAACCTAAATCAGAATTCAACAGAACATAAGCCGTAGGCACAAGAAAGTTTCTAATGAAACAGTATTTAATCTTTCATTGTTCAAAGACAGATTAATTAGAAATATGTTCTGTTGGTATGAAACCAATAGATCTGACGCTTACAATATCCAAATCTCTTCCAAGCTTTCCTGGATCTCCCAAACCACAATTTATTCGTTGGTCTGATATTGAACACGATGGATATAATTTGGAATTGTTATTTCTAAGCTCACACACTGGAACACATCTTGACGCACCATATCATTTTGTTAAAAATGGTCCAAAAATTGATCAAATCCCACTTGATAGACTCATTGGAAAAGCTATCCTTATCAAACTCAAAAAAACCAAGAATTCTTCCATAACAAAATCAGACATTGTGTTGTTTGAGAAAAAGAATGGAAAAATTCCTTATCAGTCTTCAATTTTTTTCTATACACAATGGCAAAAAAATCTGAAAGATGATAATTATTTCACTGAAAATCCCGGACTAGACATATCGGCTGCAAAATATCTTGTATTAAAAAAAATCAATTTAGTTGGTATAGATTCTCCAAGTATAGATCTGGGAACAGATAAATCATTCGCCGTTCATCATATTTTATCAAGAAATAATATTTTGATTGTAGAAAATTTGATAAATTTGAATAAAATTACTTCAAAAGAATTTATTTTTACAATTCTTCCATTAAAGCTCAAAGATGCAACAGGTTCGCCTGTACGAGCAGTGGCATCATAGTTCATTTTTATTTGATTTCGTAATACTAAAAACATAGAGTGGCATCTGTATCTAACATGAGTAAACCTGGAAATCTTTGGCGAAAGGTTCATGGAAAAATTACGAAAAAACCTACTAACTTTTCTTGGTTAATTGAAGAAAAATTAGCAGGTTCAGGTATTCCAACAAGTTTTGATGAGTTTGACTGGCTTCTACATCAAGGAGTAAAATCAATTGTAACAATGACAGAAAATGCATTACCTCAAAGTTGGGTACAAAGCGTCGATTATCTTCACATCCCAACTCCTGATTTCACTGCTCCTGATATGGATAGAATAGATTCCGCCGTAGATTTCATTCATGAAAAAATCAGCAATGATCAAGCTGTAATGGTTCATTGTGCTGCTGGATTGGGAAGAGCTGGAACGATTCTTGCATGCTATTTCATAAAGTACAAAAAATTTTCAGCTATTGATGCAATTAAAAAAATTCGAGATGACAGGCCTGGTTCTATTCAATCTGAAGTACAGGAGATGGCTATCGGATTTTATGAAAAACATGTAACAAATTAGTTTAAACAAATTCTGAAACTAATTTTCCATCCACAACTTTAATTTTCAAGGTTTTATTTTCTTGGAAAAATAAAGTCAGTCCTCCTTCTGAATCAGGATCTTCAACTTTTACAAGTTCTAACATTTTGATTGGATCAAATTTTGCCATTCACATTCACCTATTCTGGAATTGATACGGTCTCAATTTTTCCATCAACTGCTTTGATAAACAAAAACCTGTTGTCCTTAAAAATAAAGGTAATTCCCTCTTCTTTGTCAGGTTCTTCAACTTCGAGTATTGGTTGTCCTAATAGACCATCGTATTTTGCCATTATTAGTTCTCAAAAAGATCTCCTTATATCCCTAATTGATCGTGATTTCAATTTCACTAGAACTATTTTTTATATTTCCTGTTTCTGTAAAGTCATGTTTTTGCCATGATGCAAACGTTTCAGCTCCAATTCTATGTTTACCTTTTCCTAAGTCTGATGCTTTGAAAACAAATTTTTCGTTAAAGTCAAACAATTCCTGTCTTACCTCCTCTTCTGACAATCTGATAAATGGCTCAAAGTTTTTGGCTACCTGTACCCAAATTCTTCTATCTTTCATTGGATTAACCAACTTAGGATTCCTTGTCCAGAATATTGAAGCTTTTCTATAGGAATCAACGGTTCTGCCCAGTTCTTTCTTCCTAAAACTACCCGATGTCAATTTTATGCCATATTTCATTTTAAATGAAACATCATTGCTATTGTACGCTTTTGTCCAATTAGTCTCATTGAATGCTTTTCTAAGGTCTCCCTCAACAGAAAACTGGACATAAATCTCTACATTCTCATCAGATGAGTACTCATCCTTGGATTTTACCAGTTTAATCTCCGAAATCTTGCTTTCTCCCATTATACCATTCATAATGATTTATATCCGCAATAAGTGCTTTTTCTGAATACATGAACGCACAAGTGATCACTTCAGAGACCAAAGAAATTAGCCTTTCAATCACTGAAACCGATATAGGAATTTTGTACATAATTCAACATGAGCTGTTAAAAGCATCAAATGTTGATTTTGCAGGTGTAATCGTAAAACATCCTCTTACCAATGAGTGTTGGATGAGAATTAATTCTAGTTCAAAACCACTAGGAGAAATCAAAAAAGCGACTGAATCCGCAGTTAAAATGGCTGAAGAATTCAAAAAACTGTTTAATTCCAAAATCAAGGTAAATTGAATTGAAATTTTGCCCCAAATGTGAGGTCAAATTAAAAAATAGTGATGTTGGACTCCAATGCCCTCAATGCAATTATACTGAAGGACAAAAAGCAAAACCAACCAAAAAAATCATCGATGAAGAAGAGCCAGATTTTTCTCTTCTTGCTTTTGAAGGAAACGAGGGAGAAGAATCTTTACCTACAGTCAAAATAGATTGTGAAAAATGTGGTTATGGTGAAGCAGTTGGATGGATGTTTCAAACTAGAAGTGCAGATGAACCCACAACCAGATTTTATCGTTGTCAGAAATGTAAATACACCTGGCGTGATTACACATAACGTTTAACTGGAACTTATAGTCAAGAAAATTGATTTGACATTTGAAGCGAAGACTAGTGGTTCAGATGATCTAAAAGCTATCATCTCTGCAATATCTACACTTGTCGAAGAAGCAACTTTTGTTGCGACATCTGAAGGAATTACTTTTAGAGGAATGGATCCATCTCATGTCGCTCTTATTGACATATCATGGCCTAATTCTGCATTTGAAAAATATGAGTGTGATGGTGATATCAAATTTGGAGTAAGAATTGATGAATTTTCAAAGCTTATCAAAAGAGCGGATAAAAAAGATAGCATAGAGATTGGCATCTCTGAACAAAATATGTTACTCGTAACGGTTGGAAAAAATAAAAAATACAAAATGCGCTTGATTGAAAGTTCTGCAACTGATACTCCATTGCCAAAAATACCCTATGACTCAAAAATCATTTTAACTTCTTCTAGATTTGATAAGATTCTTGGCGATGTTCAGGTCGTATCTGATTATCTTACAATACACACATTTGATTCAAAAGGAGATTTTTCAGGAAAAGGTGATTCTGGTGAGGTAATAATTGATATAGACAAAGATGATGGCGATATTGAAGAAATTTCTTCACAAGAAGACAGTGTGGGTACTTACAGCCTTGAATACCTAAATCCTGTAGTTAAAGCTGTAGGATCTAACGCAGGCTCAATTACATGTGAATTCTCTAGCGCCAAGCCTCTTAGAATTGAATTCAAAGTTGCAAATATTGGCAGAATTCACTTTTATTTGGCTCCACGTGTAGAAAGTTAAAGCATTTAAAGATTAACTAGCTTCAGGTATTTTGAATTGAGACTTGTAATCAAATATGGTGGAACATCGATCTCTGCTGCAAGAGACATCCAAACAGTATCTAAACACCTTAATGAATTATCAAAGAAAAATCAAATTATCGTTATATGCTCTGCAACAAGTGGAACCACTGATGACCTAATAGAAATTTCAGAATCAATAAAAAAAGAAAATAAATCTAAAGCAGAACAACTTGCATCAAAAATCATCAATAGACATAAACAATTAGCTAAACAGACAATCAAAAAACTTGATATCCGTAAAAAATTACTTGCAAAATTTGATGAAGACTTTGATGAACTTGTCGCATTAATTGATGGAATGGTGTTACTAGGTGAAATTACCCCTAGAACAATGGATTACCTATTCTCATTTGGAGAAAGATTATCAATAAAATTAGTTTCATCAGCAATCAATAATTCGGGAAAGAAATCGGTCCCTCTTACTGGTAAAGAGGTAGGAATTGTAACTGATTCTAACTTTGGTGAATCAAAACCACTCATGGACACTACTAGGTTAAGAATATCAAAAAATGTAGATGCTTTATTCTCAAAGAAAACAATTCCTGTGGTAGGAGGATTTGTTGGTGCTGATCAACATGGACATGTAACCACATTTGGTAGAGGCGGTTCTGATTATTCTGCAACAATTGTGGGTTCTTGCATTAAAGCAGATGAGATTTGGTTGATGAGTGATGTAGATGGATTGATGACTGCAGATCCAAAGATTGTAAAAAATGCAAAATTACTCAAAGAAGTATCATACATAGAAGCAATTGAAATGGCTCTATTTGGTGCAAAGCAGATACATCCACGAACATTTGAGCCTCTAATTACAAAGAAAATCCCGATAAAAATAAGAAGTTCTTTCAATACTAAAAATGAAGGAACTCTAGTTTCAGAATCAACCTCTCCTGCTGTAAAAAATACTGTAAAGTGCGTAAGTAATGTCAGAAATAATGGATTAATTGATGTTCAAGGAGGTAGTATGGTTGGAACTCCAGGCACTGCAGCAAAAATATTTGCAACATTAGCTAAAGCTGGAATCAATGTAATGATGATCTCTCAAAATCCTTCTGAATCAAGCATAACAATCGTAGTAAAAAATGCTGATCTTGACAAGGCCGTTAGTGCGTTAGAATTAGAATTATTAGGCAAGATAATTAAAAAACTAGATGTGACTACAAACGTTGCCATCATCGCATTAATTGGTTCAGGAATGAGAGGAACAGTTGGAGTTGCATCAAAAGTATTTGGAGCAGTTGAGAAAAACAAAGTAAATGTATCAATGATCACACAAGGTTCATCCGAACTTAATCTTGCATTTGTAGTAAAAAATTCTGACACCAATGCAGCTGTTCGTGCTTTACACAATGAATTTGCACTAGACAAAATCAATTAAGACAAATCATTTAAGGGAACAACTGCAAGATAATTTATTGAAAAAACTTCCAGCTTTAATGTTAATTGGAATTTTTGCAATTGCTATGGTTTTCCTATCTTCCACATCTGATCAATTTGTTGATGCAGGCTCGAGGAAAAAAATTCACTTTACTCAAACTATAACCTCTTCTCAAGATCCAGGTCAGGGACATGAAAACCACCAACTAGCACTTGTTCTATCTCCAAATGAGGGAACGATCTATGACGGTTCTATGACATTTACTTCTAGTGAGCATGTACAGATTGTAGTTTTACATGAAATTAATTCACAAGAAGTAAAAGGTCAGCCTATATGGACTGTTGATGGAAAAACAATCTATGGCTTGTCTTTAGTTGATACGAAAAAAAATTCAGGTTCATTTGAGTTTACAGGAGCTGCTCTTGCCTTACATGCTCAAAATTCAAAAGAATTTACCACAACTGTAAGCGTTGATGGATGGATTAGAGGACAACCAACTGAAGTGATTATGCAAAGAGTAGAATTACAAAAAGAAGAACCATCAATATTACTTTCAAGAGCTAATGTTCCAGCTACAATTCCAATGCACAAAGGCATCTATGAAGGAAACCCAGTTTCCTACATTATAACTGATGGAAGTGATGAGGATTTTGCAAAAATAATTACAGAAAAACAAGAATGGAATGTAGAACTTTCTACCGTAATTGCAGGTGTTCCAGAAAATACTCTTCAAAAACTATTTGTTTTTAAAAATGGAATTAAAGGTGATGGAATTTATGGTTTTCAAGACGAAGTATTCACCAGTACCCCATCACAAGGATCAGAATATAGGGCATTGAGTTCAATTGTTGAAGTGACTTGGAAAACAGGTCAAAACGAAATTGAACTTGAATCTGCAACAGATATTTTTGCAGCCGAAGAAGGTGGCCGAATTGAATTTAATACAACAGGAATCGTTCTAAACACACCTCAGATAATTTGGCCTGATGGACAAATGTTAGTTCGTTCAGACAAAGAAATCTCAGATAAAATGTCATACAATGACGGTCAAATTACTGAAATTAATGAAGAAAAAATGACTGTAACCTTTGTGGCTCATAGAGGTTGGGGACCAGATGGCAAAACGATTTACTATATTGTAACTGATGCCACACCATCAGGACCTGCTGAAACGATGGGAGTTATTTCATCTCCAAGTTCTGCAAATTTAATAGCTCATTCAGGAGCGGTTGATCTTTTCCAATTCAAAAATGGAATAATCGGATCTGGCCCATTGGGATTTCAGGCAGGAATTGCTGGAGCCTCTCTTGATGATGCAAATTATAGTCCTATGTGGAGAATCTATCTTGTTGAATGGAATGATGTAGAATCTGCCAAAGTTTTAGAAACAAAGTCTGATATTGACTCATTTCATGCAGATGATTTGTTATCAGTAAGCATTGCACGACCGACTAATAGTGATCATATAGTTAATTGCCCATTCATTGATCCATTTCAATAGAACACATCACTAAAAGGATAAATTACTTAACAAAAATTTCTTTTCAATTGACTGGTAAGCTCTACATTGTAGGTGTTGGACCCGGACATCATGATCATATGACGTTTCGAGCAAAAGAAGTAATCGGCGAAAGTGATACAATTGTAGGATATGAAACTTATGTAAATTTAGTCCAAGATCTAATTGAAGGGAAAATTGTTCATCGTTATGCAATGACACAAGAGGTTGAAAGGGCTCATCAGTGTATTGATCTTGCTAAATCTGGAAAAATAGTTTCACTTGTTTCAAGTGGCGATCCTGGAATTTATGGAATGGCTGGATTAATTTATGAGACACTTGCAGAATCCGGATGGAATCCAAAAGATGATCTGGAAGTCGAAATTGTTCCAGGCGTATCTGCATTAAATTCTTGTGCATCAATTATTGGTTCACCTTTAATGACTGATTTTGCGGTTGTCAGTATGAGTGACTTACTTGTTCCATGGGAGGTTATTCAAAATAGAGTTGAATCTGCAGCACAAGGAGATTTTGTCATTGTCATTTACAACCCTGCTAGCAAAAAAAGAATTCATCAATTACAAGATGCTAGAAAAGTTCTTTTAAAATATAGAAAGCCTTCTACTCCTGTTGCAATTATCAAGGGAGCATTTCGAGAATCTGAAACAATCGTCATGACTGATTTAGAAAATCTGCCTAATTATTCTAGTGAATTAGGTATGATAACCACTGTAATTATTGGAAATTCATCAACATACACCTACAAAGATCTAATGATTAATCCAAGAGGTTACAAATCAAAATATAATTTGGAAGAGCAAACTAATCAAAGTCTTAAAGTGTAACACTTTTTCTAATTATGCTTTCTAGATTAGGATCCAAGTTCAATTCATTTCGAATTGGTGATATAATTTTGATTAAATATTTTGAAACTGCTTGTTTTAGATCTCCTGGATGAATTTTTCCTAATTCAACATCGTGGAGAAATTCTTTAAAATTTTTATATGAAAGATCTTTATCGTTATCTTTGTAAGTTTCGATTGTGATTTCTTTAAATTCATGAAAAATTATTTGCTCTACTATGTCAATTAAAGGCGTATCGTAGACTTTTTCAGGCTCACACCATGATTTATTGATCTTTTTAATAATCTCTTGATCACTATCATTCATAAAAATACCTGATTTTGGATTAGATTTACTCATTTTAGTTAATTTGTCATTGATCATGCCACTTTCAACTGTTCGTGATTGAATTAAACTTGGCAAAATTCTGTGATGTATTGATACTGGAACTTTCCATTTTAGCTTAGGAAAAATGTCTCTAACCAACATGTGTATTTTACGTTGATCAATTCCTGCATGGGCAATATCAACATCCAATGATCTAATGTCAATTGCTTGCATTGGAGGATACAACATTTTTGCTAAATCTATTTTTTGATCATCTTCTGATCTTCCCATTATAGTTAATGTTTTTTTTATTCTTGCCAATGATGTATGTTTTGTAAATTGAATTAAATTTGCCCAATAATCATTTCCTAATCTTTCATATAATTCTGAACCTAGTACTACATGTACTCCTGGACATACAATTTCAAACGCCTTTTTGTAATATTTGGTAACCATGGAAATTTTTTGTTCATCACCCCCGAGTTTATCATTTATCAAAGTGTGCCAATCTGCAAGAAATACTGTACAATCTACCTCAGCTTTAATAAAATCATTAATTTTAAACCCCGTACTTAGCAAACTTCCTAAATGAAGAAACCCTGAAAGCTCTAACCCTATGTAGTGTTTTGGCCTGTCACTCGTTTCAAATAATTCTTGTAAACCATTTTCCGGTACAATTTCGTGCCAAGGTGTATTGTTAACATAGTCAAGTTTTGTCGTAATATCCAAATCAAAACAGCTTTTGAGATGTAAAGTATAAAGTTATTCAAAAACCGAGTTTGAATTTAGAAGGTTTGAATAGAAGACGTTTGCATGTTACTCATGACTCTTGAAGAAGGTTTAGAATTAATTTCTAATTACAAGAAAGCTCTTGAAAAATTTATTGAAACCTTGCCTGAACAATCAGTTCAATTAGGTTCAGAAATGATCAACACTCTGTCAATGAACTCTAAAAATGAAATTGCTAATTTAGAGGCAATTGAAAATGCTCTAAAAAGACAACCAAAATATGAATCTGGTTTATTAGAGTAATCCTATTTACAGTTTTTCTTATGTTTTCTTAAATCATCCGAAGTGTCAAACTCAGTTCCACATGCCCTGCATTTTTCCTTTTTTTTATTGTGTGCCTTTTCTTGATGTTTTTTCAATCTCTCAGAATCCGATAGAACTGTTCCACATTTTTTACATTTTAATTCATTTTTACTAGATCCAAATAATCCCATATTGAAAACACCAGCACATACTAGAAATAGTTTTTACATAAAATTGCTCAAAAGCTGCACAGTTTGCTAAATTTCTGAGCCGTCTAAGCTTTTTCTGGGTCTTGTACTGAGATAAAATGCATGAGTGCAAATGATAAAAGATGCTAGAAATACTTTAGTCGCAAAAACTAGATTCCACGGTCTATCAGGATCTGGATAGGCAACTGATAATTTATCAATATCTGGAACTATTCCATCAATTATGCCTGCAGTCATTTGTGCATTTAACACTGTAAAATTATACAACACTTCATAGAGTGATATAATTGAGAATCCCAGTAACATCAACTGAAGTAACGCCATCCTTGTACCAATAATTTTATCTCCAGCGGTTCTTCTCCAACCAATTCTTGTAACACAATACCATCCAACAATTGTGGAAAAAAATATCCAAGTTGATACTCTTGCAAAATTTTCAAACGGAATAGTTGTATTGTGAATTGCTTCTCCCATGACATAAGTTCCATTTTCTAACCACTCAGTCATGGTTACATATACACCAAAAACTAGGGATGCTGACATTATGAATCCACAAACATAAAAAATATACAGATAAACCTTGTATCCTGAATCTGATTTTTCTAGATGACGTGATTTCATAATGCCGTTTGGCAAATTTTGAAATATAAAAATTCATGTTTCTTAAACGAGATTTATAGACTAGTCATGAACAGGTCTACTATTGAAAATTGCAATCAATACTCCCATACTGGGTAAAGAGGAGGTCATGGCAGTTAGTGCTGTTCTTGAGAGTGGTTCTTTGACCTCGTCAGCAAATTTAGGAGGCAAGCATGTCCAAATTTTTGAAAAAAAGATCGCATCATTTGTAAAGTCAAAATATGCTGTTGCAGTCAATTCTGGCACAGCCGCTTTACAAGCTTCCCTTCATGCACTGGATATCAAAAAAGGTGATGAGGTTATCATTCCGTCATTCACGTTTGTCGCAACCGCAAATGCAGTTGCTTCTACGGGAGCAAAACCTGTTTTTGTAGATATTTTAAAAGAAAACTACACTATGGATCCAGATGATTTACAAAAAAAGATTACAAAAAGAACTCGTGCCATAATTTTGGTTCATCTTTACGGAAATGTATCGTACATAGAAAGAATTTCTGAAATTTCTAAAAAACATCATCTCCCTGTCATTGAAGATTCTGCACAATCCCTGGGGTCTATTTACAAAGGAAAACATTCAGGCACCTTTTTTGAAATGGGATGTTATAGCATGTATCCTACAAAAGTAATGACATCTGGAGAGGGCGGTGTTATTGTAACAAGCGATAAAAAATTCAGAGATAAACTATTGATGATCAGAAATCATGGCATGATTCATGGATATGATTCAAAAATATTTGGATTAAATTTAAGATTGTCGGAAATCAACGCTGCAATTGCAACAGTTCAACTTAAAAAATTACCCAACTTTTTAAAATCCAGAAAAATAAACGCAAAACTATTGTCAAAATTACTTTCAGATTCTACAGTCATACTACCTCATGAGAGAAAAGATGAAAATGTCAACTGGTATCTCTATACCATTGCAACCAAAAATCGTGACAGACTTTTAAGAAAATTAAATGAAGAAGGGATAGGGGCTACATCCTATTATCATATTCCCGTTCATAAAACTCCTTTTTACAAACTAAAAACCAAACTTACTGTAACTGACTGGGCAGCATCACATGTCATTTCTCTGCCTGTTCATCCAAATGTAACTCAAAAAAATCTTGAATTTATTGCCAAAATCATATGTGATGTAGTATGAATATTGTAGCTGAAGTCATAGGTGAACTTTGTAAGGCTATTTTACCCATCAATGAGGAATATTATCTAGGAAATCCTGATTCCAAAATAGCTGTTTGTACACTCTCTAGTATTGAATTGCTCAAAAACTTTGCAAATTCTAAAATTCTAAAAGACATTTCAATTGCAGGAAGACTGCTTTCTGAAAATAAGGGAATTGATTCAATTATTGAATATGTGTATAAAAATCAAAAACCAATGACCATCATAGTTTGTGGAAAAGAAGTATGGGGACATAAATCAGGTCACTCTTTATTTCAATTGTGCAAAAATGGAATAGATAAAAACAAAAGAATCATTGGCTCAAGTAGTCCGGATCCGTTTCTTAATGTTTCAATATCTAAAGTACGATATTTTCAAAACAACGTGATGCTTATTAATTTAATTAACGAAACCAACTATGAAGAGATCTTGAAGAAAATACGTATTTTTTTTAATATCCATTTTTCTGTCTTTCCCTGTTGATGTTGTTTTTCTTTTTGTATTCGTCTACTATGTCATCTGGAGTGAGATTTAGCTCTAGTGATGCTTGAACAACAAAATGCCAGATGTCGATTAGTTCTTCTCTAGCTTCAGATTTGTTAAATTCAACAGGGGTCTTCCACCACTTCCAATTTGTAGTTCTTTGCAGCTCTACTGCTTCGTGCATGATTGCAGTGCATAGAGCAGAAACTCTTCCTTCAGAGTCCTTTGGATATCTATCTAGATTCATCATGTCTGATAGGCCTTTTTGAAGTCTGAATATTGCATCCAGTCTATCTTTATCTGATGTATCTTGTGACAATGACGAATTCACTTGCAAAATAATTTAACTTAAGTCTTTTTAAAATCGAATCATTTTTTCGTATGTCTTTACTCGTTTTGCGATATCTCCTTTTTTAATTTTTAGCAATCCATCTAAACCGTATTTTTCAACGGCAAAAGATCCCATAACATTCCCATAAACAACCGCTTTTTTAATCTCTGAAATGCTTGTTGATCTTTTACTTGCTAGATAACCTATCATTGCACCTGCAAACGAGTCTCCTGCGCCAGTGGGATCAACCACGTCTTCTAATGAGAAACCTGCAGTAGGAAAAATCACATCATCATAAAACATCAAAGAACCATGTTCTCCTTTTTTGATGATTACGTACTTTGCTCCCCACTGCATCATTTTTTTTGCACACTTTATCAAGTTGAATTCTTTTGTAAGAAGTTTGGCTTCTTCATCATTAATCACAACCGCATCTACGGCTTTTATCATTTTAATAACTGCGTTACGTTTTGTTGATATCCAAAAATCTATGGTATCACACATAGAAAATTTCACATTTTCAAATTCTTTTATCAATGCAATATTTTGCTCAGGATCATTATTTGCAAGATACACAAATTGAGATTTTTTATACGCTTCAGGCACGGTAGCTTTGAAATCTTCAAGTACGTTTAATTCAGTTTTCAAAGTCTGTCTTGTACTAAGCGTACTGTCATATTTTCCGTCGTAGCGAAATGTTTTTCCATCTTTTACAGTTAATCCTTGTAAGTCAAGACGTTTGGATAAAGTCCTATGATGCTGTTTTGGGAAATCTGTTCCAACTACTGCAATTAATCCAGTATCGATAAAATTACTTGCTGAAATTGCTGCAAATGTTGCAGCACCTCCAAGAACATTTTTCAATGTTTTTCTTGGCGTCCTAATGGTATCTAATGCCGTAGATCCAAAAACAGTAAGCATTTGGCAAGAAATTAATTTTGATGTATAAATTCTCTTGCTTGTTCTTCTGTAGGGTAGTACACAAATGGCACATCAATGGATGTGATGGATAAATCATATTTTATAATGCCAGAGATGCTTACGGAACTTAATTTTTCGCTTGCATTAGAATCTGTATAAAACGAACCTTTAACATTGCTAGTTTTCAATGGCTGTAAGATGAATGACTCTAGTTGGCCTTTTCCAATTATTTTGTCATTAGAGATTAGAAAGAATTCTGTTTCACCTGCAGTCAACAATAACAATGAAGGATTTTCAAACTGTAATTCTATGTTATAGTTTGCACCATTTTCATCCTCGTCAAACAATTCACTTTGCGTAATGCTTACTTCAATCTGTGAGGCAGATGCATATTGTGAATATCCAAAAATACTCATGCCTAACGCAAATAGAACAACAATGCCTATTTTTTTAGACGTTTCCATGACTAATTGTCACAAATTCCCATTTTAATCAAAAGGGAAAAAAATCCCAATTAATTGTGTAAAAGTTTTGATCTAATCTTAAATCTCCTTAGAGCTAACACAATAAATCAAAATTAGATTATTATCTTTCATTGGCTAGGATCAAATTAAAGATAGGCGAAAATGAAATTGAAATTGACTCCAGGGATTTCTATGTTGATAATCAAACTGTAGGTAAAATCATTGATAATCTTTCTTATCATTTACCGGACAATCAAGCAAAAATTGTGTATAACTCTGAGCCTACTCGAGAATCAGCCGAACAGGAGCAGCCATCTCAATTTGGCTTGGAATATCTCGATGATGCTGAGACCTTTGAACCAGAATTCAATGAGCCAAGCTATATCACTTCTCATCAAGTCAAATCAAAACTAAAAATCTTAGAGACAAGTGGATTCTTTGAATCTCCAAGAACTGTAACTGAAACTGTTCAGCAATTACGAGAATACGGTTGGGCTTCTAGTCCGTTAGATGTATCAAAAGCTTTGGCAAAAATGGCTTCCGTCCACGAAATTATGAGAAACAATGATGAAAATCTAACTCACTATTTTGCTCAAGAGTCGTTGATATCTAATTAAAACAATAATTACATTTTTGACAATCGGAAAAGATTTCTCCATCTAAGTGATCAAAATGTGTATTGCATTGTTTGCATGTATGATGCATGTCAAAATATCCGTCCTTCTCTACTTGTCCAATTCTGTTTGATTCTAAATTTGTGCTTTTACACTTTATGCAATGACAACCGCATTCAATTTTCATAGTTGTTTTCCAATAATGTATGTATAGTTAAAATCCATATACAAATCATTGGAAAAGAAAAGGGAAATACCGATAGAAATTGATGACCATTTCAAGCTTTTTGGAAAGGAGCCATGGGAAGTTGATTATGGAGAAAAATGTGCGGTTTGTAATGTCAGGATTGATGAGTATGGGTTTTGTTCGTGCGGTTCTAGTGGAGACTAAATTTTTTCACAAATGGCATTACAAGAATAATTAAAAATCCGATTGCCAAAGGGGCAATTATTGGAAATTCGGGAACAACTGTGGTTCCTATTATTGTGATTTCTCCTGTTGTATCAGGTCGCAAGTTAATCCAAGCATGAGTTCCATTGTTATTGTATTCATGAAACAATTTTTTATCATCACCGATAAATACTGCATATGGTCCCCACAATAATTCTGAAGGAATTACAGCAGTAACAAATTGATTACTGTCATTTATTTTAAAGCCAATCTTTTTTGCAGGTTGATCAAAATTAAAATCCTCTATGTCCGCAAAGGTTCTAATTTCTACAAGAAATTTTTTATCTTCCCAATCAACCTCCACGGTATTTTTTGGTTCACCAACTGAGTATTCTAAAATCATTTGACAACCGTGACAGGCGAATCCCTTTTTCTCACCCATGTTCACTGGTCTGTCATTTACATAAACCAAATCAAGATCTTTTGGAAGGATAAAAGATGTCATTTCAAGATATCTAAATTCCCATGTCCAAACATTATCTTTTTGAAAAAGCACTTCTTCAAGATCATATTCTATTATGGAATCATTATGTGAGGGAAAAATAATTACGGCGTCATTATTGCCAGCTATTGCCAATAATTGTTCATTTCCATCTTCATCAGTTATCGTTAGATTTTGAACAGTGCCCTCAATCAAATCCATTTGTCTTGGAGAACTGGAGGAACTAACAATGTGTTTAACGTGAACACTTTCGTCGTTATTTATTATCACTTTAACTGATTTTTGTTTTACTTTTTCACTAATGCTTACTTCTTGTCCACTTACAGAAGGAAAAACCAAAATCATCGAAACTATGAAAAATAGAGCAATTATTCTATTCATTTACTTAGTTTACGGTAACATGAACCATTTGTGTTTTTTGTAACGGACAATCATTTCCATCTCTGTCTAGATTCACAATTTTGTCTGCAATATCCATTCCAACGGTAACCTCACCAAACACGGTATATTGTCTGTCCAGGAATGTACTATCTGCGGTAACTATGAAAAATTGCGAGCCCGCACTGTTTGGATCTTGTGATCTTGCCATGGAAACAATCCCTCGCAAATGAGATCTTGAACTAAACTCAGCTTTTAAATTGTATCCTGGTCCTCCCATTCCCCAGGATCCTTTGTTATCTGTCTTCGTGTTGGGATCTCCTCCCTGAATCATAAACCCTGGAATAATTCTATGAAAAAGAGTTCCATCATAGAACCCTTCTTTAGCTAACTTTTCAAAATTTCTAACAGTCTCAGGAGCTAATTCGGGTAACAATTTGAATGAAATATTTCCTAGATTGGTTTCAATACTTACCACTGCCATTATGGTAAAGCCTACTGATGTATCTTAATAGTCTTTTGTGAAAATGTTTAAATTTTTTTATACAGGTTTTACTAATTTTGAAAAATCTACGATCACAAGTATGTTTTGAATTAATGACTTTATCTACACTTTGAATATTTTTATTTAACTTTATTTTTTAATTATAAAAAAATCTAATCTGAATTAATAATATATGAAAATTTTAAAATTCTGCAAGTTATAGTGTTATATAGAACAATCAAGGTTTAGAATTCGTTGAATCGTACAAACCAAAGCACGATAATTAAAGAAGCAATTAATTCTTATCTTGACAAAGGTGTGACCGATAAGCAGGATATTTACACCAAAGTAGTTGATGAACTTGGTGTACCAAGACCAACTGTAAGACGAGTTGCAAGAGATCTGAGAACTGAACTGTTGCAAAAAATCCAAATCTTACAATCTGATATGCCTAAAGCAACGACAGTTGTTGTAGAAGAAGAATAAATTCGGCCTCTTTTTTATTTTTAATAATATTATATTGTGATTTTTAGCATTACTATTATAAATAATGAAATTTTCAACTAAACATGGGATATGTTGGTAATAATTTAGCCGCATTAGTAACGGGAGTTTTTGCAGCAATACTGACTGGACTCTGGCCTTATTTTGTTGACTTCGCACCTATACTAGATGTAGTATTTATGATAGCAGTTCCAATTACGTGGTTTCTGACGTTAACCTGTTGGATTTCTCAGAAAAGTACAGATTACATGCATAACCATGCACCATCTCACAGTGAAAGTACAAACTTGGTTAGTACACAAATAATTGAAACTACGACTACTGGTAACCAAGTGGGTTTATCAGAAATTAAACAGATTCAAAGTGAACTATCTAGTGAGTTAACTAGTGTAAAAGATTCTGTAAAGATTAAAGACAGCGAAATTGAAAGGTTGCATCAAGAAATTTCTAATTTAGAAACTCGTGTTCAGATTGAATCATTAAAAACTGAATTGACTAATCTAAAAATGCTAGCCTCTGCCAGAAAAACCAAGAAATAGTTCTAATCATTACAGTGACAACAAATTTCGCCATGGTTCGTCTTACAACTAGGACAGCTCACGGCACCGCCAAAATGGCATTTGCATGAACACAATTCGGTAGGATCTTTTTTCAAGCTCACGGCATATTCTCTATATCACGTTAATATTTGACTTTTCTAATTAGGAAGTCAAGGCATTAGACTTAATTTTTTATTTTGAATTTTAAGTAATTGCCTATTTCTAAAATATCTCGATGATCATAATATGATGATCTGTCAGTTGATTATGGCAATGTATGTGAGAACTAGTCAAAATGTGAACACTATTCAGGTAATTACAAACGAACACTATGTTTTGAGTGATAACTTCAATCAAAGTCAAATCATGAATAGTTTTGATAGTTATACGAATAGTATTTTCATAGGTATTTCTATTCTTGATGTAATTTGGAGGCGATTTGTAAAGTCTCATCCACCATTTCTTTTAATCTATTTTGTGCATCTACATCTGAAACACTATTTTCAGTTACAGATTCAGTGGTTAGAAATGCAGCCTTTGGATTTGCTATCACTCTAAAGTATGATAACAATTGTGTAATCAGTGTCTGAACGTTGATAAAACCAATATTTCCAGCAGCCAAAATTGTAATTCCTGCAACTTTTCCTGGAGTTTTTTTATAATTGATGTATTCAAACAGATTTTTTAATGCTGAACTGAAAAACGCATTGTAGATTGGTGAACCAACTAGCCATACATCTGCTTCTGTAATGTTCTTCTGAGCATCCATCGTTGCTTCATTATATTCCTCGTCTGGTCCTCTATAGCATTCAATTTGACCTTCTGAAAGATTGATCAACTTTGTGTCTGGATTTTTTGATTTTGCATACTCAAAAATATACTTCATTATTATCTGTGTATTGGCATTTTTTCTTGGACTGCCAGAAATCACGACTACTTTCATGTCTACGTCCGTTTGTCTTTGTATTTAACACATGTTCCTCTTTAAAATTACACGGGCTTGGAGGGCTTCGATCCCTCGACCTGTAACTTAGGAGGCTACCACGCTATCCATGTTTCGCGTCAAATTGACTCTGCGCCACAAGCCCAGCAAAAAAAAAACATTCTTAATTATTTAAGCGTAATCTAGATTGTCCTTTATCATATTTTGAATAATGCTCCAATTTTCATTTTCTTTGTCATTCCATTTTTCAAAATATATCACATCTTTCAATTCAAGCCTTGGTAGCCAACCCTTAATCTCAAGATCCGGCTTTTCTGCAAAATTATCAACGTATCCTAAACACAAGTATGCAACAGGAATAACATGCTCTGGCAGCTCTAAAGTTTCTTTTAACGTATCATTAGATAGGATACTTACCCATCCAAGACCAACCCCTTCTGTTCTCGCTGATAACCACAAATTTTGAATTGCACAACATACACTATAGAGACCTGCTTCAGGAATACTAGATCTGCCAATTACAAATGGACCAAATTTTGTAGGATCATACGTCACACAAAGATTTACAGGAGATTCTAAAATTCCTTCCAATTTGAATGAAAGATATTTTGATTTTTTTGGTTCTTCTACTAGTTGTGATGAACGATTTTTTTCCTCCTCAAAAGATTCTTTGATTTTCTTTTTTGTTTCAACATCTTTGATTAAGATAAAATTCCATGGTTGAGAAAATCCTACTGATGGAGCATGATGTGCAGCATTGAGAATTTTTGATAAAATATCATCTTCTATCGGTTTTGAATTGAAATGAGATCTTACATCTCTTCTTGAATAAATTGCCTTATAGAAGCCTCTTTTTTCCTCCTCGGTGAAATCATCTGTCATCTATTTTGTACCTTCATTTTTTCTTTTGTTAAACGTTAATAATATCAATCATTTTGACTAGTTTTCAATGGGCCTGTAGTCTAGCTGGTTAGGATACCGCCTCGACATGGCGGTGATCATGAGTTCGAATCTCATTAGGCCCACTTTTTAATTATAACCACTTTTGAAATCTTTGTCAGTCTCACTCCATGAAGTCTGCGTGGTGATTCTTCCTTCAGATGTGAATTCATTAATTTTTTCATTTACAGCTTTTTCATAAATTTCTGAACTTACATCTGATTTGCTTAGCACAAAGGTATTTTTCAAAGGAATTTCTGCTCCTGAACTAAATAAAGCTCTGCCTGGCAATGCGATATCTGTTGTAGAGTATAATCCTGAACCTAATAGTATGTCATCGCCGTACAGCTGATAATCAATAACTGAAACAGTCAATGTCTTATCACTTGGATTCTTTATTAGAAACGTAACTTCAAATTTTGCTTGATCATCTGTTGTGTTAACATTGATTAGTTCTACGCTTGTCAATTCAATTTCAACTTGTTCAAGTTCCACATTATCTAGACTTGCATAAAAAATAATTCCTCCCATCATAGCAAAAACTCCAGCAATTGCTACATAAACTGTTAGTTTGCTTTGAAGCGCCATTTCATTGGTTGCTAATTTCTATAACTAAAAAAGGTTGGCAAGATCCAAATACATAATATTTGATTTAAAATATTCTAATCTATGAGTGCAATAGAACAAGCAATTATCACTTGGATTCATCTAATTGCTGCAGCGATTTGGGTAGGTGGCTCTTTGTTCATTGGGATCATATTTTCCCCACTTTTAAAAACAATGACAGACTCTGTTGAAGAACGAATGCAGATTATGATTCGTGTTGGTAGGAGATTTAACAAAGTTGCTGTCCCGTCATTGATTATTCTCATGATAACTGGTTTGTATACTTCTCATGCGTTAATTGGAAAACCCGAACTTCTTGTTTCAACAAGTTATGGGACATTTTTAACTATCAAAATTTTCCTAGTAATTGCATTAATCGTAACCTATGCTGTTCATGTAAGAGTAATTCGTAAAGATATTGAAGAAAAAATTATGTCAAATCAAATGCCAGAGCCTGAAATCCAAAGGCTAAGAAAGAAAATCATCATACTAGGAGAAATCACTGTAGTTTTGTCTGTGGCAATTCTGTTTTTTGCCTCCTTACTTGATGCTGGAGTCTGAAATCCCTTCAATTATCACTTCAAATCCGTTGCTTGTTTTGCCTATTCCGTATTTACAACCTGTAATTTTTGAAGTGACAAACAAGTTTGTCTCTAAATGTTTTGTTATTTCACTTACTGGAAAAATTATTTTTTCATTACACAAGCTAGCTAGAACAACTAACATGTCTGCTAAATTATCATCAATGGAATAATTTTTAATAAAATTATTAATATCTAAATCAAATTCACAAGTTTTTTTATTATACAATGCATCCATTCCGATGATGGAATGATCATCAGTGCTGTAAATTAACAAGGTAGCACCTGAATCTACTGCCTCTTCAGACTTGATTTCTGCATCAACTGTATAATCTGCGTCAGTTAATTTTTCTGTGATCTCATTTACTTGTTTTTCAATTTCTTTTCTTGTTAATTTTGAAAATGAGCAAATCAATTTTACTCGTTTTGTTTTTCTTTTAGAAAATGTCATTGATTTAATATCTGACGGGTTTACTTTTAATTGAATTTCACCGTTACCTTTTGGATAATACCCTCGCTTGATCAATTCAATTGAAATATTGATTCCCATTCTTGAATATGCCTCTTTTAGTACATGTTGAGTATAATCAATGGTTGGACTCCAAAGTACATCCGTACCGCCTTTAATTTTTAAATCAAGTTGTTTTTTTGAAATTGATACTACTGGAATTAGAACTTGTAAAATTAGTGGAATACTTCCGGCAGTGCCAATGTCTTCAACTAAATCCAAATTTTCAATCTGGCCTGGAATAAATTTCAGTTCAGTTGATCCTATTTCGGCCCCTATGGTTTTAGCGTTGGCAATTTTTTGAAGAATAGTTATTGCAGTAAGATGTTGTGGTCTTAATCCTGAAACTTTTCTATTTTTTCTAATGTTTTCTATATGGATTGGTTTTTTTGTAATACAAGAAAGTGTAATTGCTGATCGAATTATTTGCCCTCCGCCTTCACCATGACATCCGTTAATTTTTAGAAAATTCATGATTTTTTGTTTAATTTACACTCTTTATGATAGTTTTTTAAAAAGAAATTTTTTATTGTTTGTATGGATGGTTTGTTAATAGGAAGATTCCAACCCTTTCACCTGGGTCATCTTGAAGCATTGCGTTTTGCTTTGTCTAAAGTTGACAAATTGTGGGTGGGTTTGGGAAGCTCAAACAGGTCTGTGGAAAAAAATAATCCATTTACAGCACAACAACGAAAAGAAATGGTTCTATCTTCTATTGATGATTTGATGAAAGAGAAAATTTCAATCTATTTTATTCCAGATGTGGATAATCACATTAGATGGATTGAAAAAATAGATGCCATTGTTCCAAAATTTGATATAATTTTTTCAAATGATGACTTGACAAAACATCTGTATTCAAAAAGAAACACCAAAGTCCTTGCAATTCCTTTTCTAAATAGAGAATCATTATCTGGAACCAATATCCGTGATCTAATAGTTAACGATCAAGGATGGGAAGATTTTGTACCTGATGGCACTAGGGATTTTTTAAAAAAAACTGATGCTAAAGAACTCTTGAAAAATCTCTAATTATAAATAAACCCCAAGATTACTGATGATAGATAACATATGGAATATCTTTCAATGCTTCCTGGTCCAACGAATGTGCCTAATAGAGTAATGAGGGCAATGCTTGCACCTATTATCAATCACAGAAGTGATGATTTTGTTGAATTGTATACCGATGTAGTTGATAAGACTCAGCAAGTGTTTGAAACACAAAATGATATTGTAGCGTTATCTGCTTCTGGAACTGGTGCAGTTGAAGCCGGTGTTGTAAATTTGATTAAAAAAGGCGATAAAGTTATCATTCCTGTAAATGGAGAATTTAGTAGGCGACTATCCCAATTAATTGAAGGTCAAGGTGGTAATGCTGTAAAACTTGAAACTCCACCAGGAGAAAATGCAACTTTTGATCAAATAAAAGAAGCATTTGATAACAACAAAGATGTTAAAGCATTCTACGTTGTTCACAATGAAACTTCAACTGGTACAATGGTAAATTACCTTGATAAGGTATCTGACTTGACCTCAAGAAATGATGCATTCTACGTTGTAGATTCTGTTTCACTACTTGGCGGTGCTCAACTTCCGGTTGATAAATGGAACATCGATGTATGCATGACCGGTGCACAAAAAGCAATCGCTGCTCCTCCAGGAATTTCACCCATATCTGTTAGTGCTAAAGCCAAAAAGTACATGGTTGAAAATCCACCATCTACAATGTATTTCAATTTAGCAAGATACTTCAAATTCTATGATAATGAAAAACATACTCCTTTCACACCTGCATTACCATTGCTTTATGCATTCAGGGAAGCACTATCAGTAATGTTAGAAGAAGGATTGCAAAATGTCTTTAATCGTCATAAAGTTTGTTCTGATGCATTATACGACGGACTAAGTGCAATGGGTCTTTCTCCTTTTGCAAAAAAAGAAGATCGTTCAATCTCAATTGTCGCATTAAACTATTTGGATGGCTTGGAAGACAAAACTTTCAGAACTACATTAGCTGATAAATTCAAGGTGTTGGTTGCTGGCGGCTTTGGTGATCTTAAGGGCAAAGTATTCAGAGTTGGGTGTATGGGTGAAGTTAGTCCATATCATGTAATGAGAACTATTTCTGCAATATCATCTACATTGGCAATGATGGGATTTGATGTTGATGCTCAGGCAGGACTCAAAACTGCTGAAGAGAAATTAAAGTCCCTCTAACAACTCTGTCGTATTGAATTTTTATGTCATATTCACTTTTGATCTGTCTGATCAAAACTGTAGACTTTGACAAAGTTTAACTTAATATAAGGAAATTCGAAACCGATCACATTGACTTTTGAAAAAGGCTCATTGATTCTTGTAGATTATACCGCAAAGGTAAAAGATACAGAAGAGATTTTTGACACTACTGTTGAAGAGGATGCAAAAAAACATTCAATTCATGAGCCAAATGTCAAATATCAACCAAAATTAGTTTCTATTGGCGAAGTTTCTTATCCTGTTCTCAAAGGATTGGATGAGGCACTTGCAAAAACAAATGTTGCAGACAAACTCACCGTTGAAGTAACACCAGACAAAGGTTTTGGTGAAAGAGATTCTAAAAAAGTTAGGATGATTCCTATTAGAAAATTGGGAGAGGATGCAGAGAAAGTTACGGTGGGCGATTCTATTGAAATTGATGGTAAAAGAGGAATTATTCGATATATTGGTTCAGGCAGGGTCCAAATAGATTACAACCATAGATTTGCAGGAAAAACAATTCTATTTGATGTGAATGTAATCAAATCTCTTGATTCTCCAAATGACAAAGTTGATGGTATTCTTAAAAATAGGCTTCCTGTGGAAGATACAAAAATTGAGTTTGACCTGAAGGATAATGAAGCTAGTGTAATGATTCCTGAGGAAATCTTACGTGCTGATGGTTTACAAATCATGAAACACTTTATCCAACTGGATATTTTCAAATTTGTTTCAACTTTGAACAAGGTATCGTTTGTTGAGTCACATATCAATAAACAAACTCAGGAAAAGAAACCTGAAACAAAAGAAGTGACATCAGAACAAAAGACTGCTTAAATTACTCTAGTACTCTTTGCAAGATTTAGTGCTCTTCTTTCTGTCATTTTGATTTCTTTTAAGATTGTATATCGTTCAGGTCTTAAATCTTGGGCAATTACCAATGCTTCAATAATTTGCTCTTTTTTTAGCCCGATTTGTTTTGCAGTTGTTGGAGCTCCTATGTCCTTCAATGTTTTTACTATTTTTTTCCAATCTTTTCCTTGCAATTTTGTAATCATGATGGCACCTAATCCACATTTTTCTCCATGTAATCCCTTACCGGGTGCAATTTTATCCAATGCATGAGAAAAAAGATGTTCGGCACCAGAACAGGGCCTACTGCTTCCTGCAATACATGATGCAACTCCCGCACTGATTAGGGCTTCTACAATCACTCTCGCATCCAATCCTTTTTTGGCATATTGACCTGATTTTTCCATAACTATTTCTGCGCTCATAATTGCTAAATTCGCTGAATACCTTCCATAATATTCGCCAGTCTTATCTCGTCCTAATTTCCAATCTTTGACAGCACTGATATTCGCTATCAAATCTCCACATCCACTTGCAAGCAATCTGGATGGTGCTTTTCTAATAATATCAATATCCACAAAAACACCCAAAGGAGCAGTAGCAATCATAGAATGAGGTTTATCGCTTTTTATTGATACAAATGGACTAGCAATTCCATCATGTGATGCAGCAGTGGGTACACTGACAAATGGAATATCTAAATTAAAAGCAACCATTTTTGCAGCATCTACAGAGCGGCCTCCTCCAATTCCTGCTATTATGTCACTATGATCTTTTTTTACATCAGTCTGAATTTTTTTTAGAGTACTAAACTGATTGTCTTTTGATATGTGCCATACAAACTTGATTTTTTTATTTTTTAATGATTTTTCAATTTTTTGTCTAAGAATTTTTTTTACATGAATTCCTGAAATTAATGATATTTTCTTTGGTTTTGTTAGATTATGAAGAAATTGTCCAAAATCGTCAATATTCTTTTCGCCTATAACAATTTGTCTAGGTAATTCCATCATATGTGAATCCATGCGATCTTGATTTTTTGTCATTATTTATGATTTCAAGGGACAAAAAGTTATTTAAAAGGGAGGAATTCAATTCACTTTATCTTAGTAGGTGTATTTTGTCAAATAACGTTGAAGAAAAAATTTTGCATGGGACTACCACTGTAGGTATTAAGGTTAAAGACGGTGTCGTATTGTGCGCTGACATGAGGGCAAGTGCAGGCTATTTTATTGCTAACAATAATACTATGAAAATTCAACAAATCGATTTACATGCAGGACTAACCTTGGCAGGAGGCGTTGCAGATGCACAAAACATTGTTGATATTTTACGTTATCATTCTAATCTTCACAGAGTTGAAAAACAAGATTCAATCTCAATTCACTCCCTTGCAAGACTGTGCTCATTGATATTTCATCAAAATAGAGGATATCCGTTTATGGCTGATATCTTACTTGGTGGCTATGATGCAAATGGTCCTTCGTTATTTAATGTCGATATGTTTGGTTCAGTTGAAGAGAAATCATATGTTACAACTGGTAGCGGTTCACCAGTAGCTTATGGTTTACTTGAAGAAGAATACAGAGAAGACCTTTCAATTGAAGAAGCAAAACAAGTAGCCTTGCGAGCTGTTAAGGCTGCAATAACCAGAAACATTGGTACTGGTGATGGAATTAACGTTGCGATTATGGACAAAAATGGATTCCGTCTATTAACTGATGAGCAAAAGAAAGCCGTCATAGAACTTTAGTGATTTAATGCAAAGAAAATATCAAGAAAAAGATTCACCTCCTAGTGGTCAAAATATAATGGCCACCATACTGCAAAGTATTCCAAAAGAAGCAAGTGTCACGAAAATAGAATATGAAGGACCAAGAATTGCTCTTTACACAAATACTCCTCGTTTTTTAATTGAAAATAATGATATAATATCCAATCTTGTTAATGTAATTAAAAAAAGAATTGTCGTCAGAACTGATGAATCAATCAGAAAACCTGAAGCTGAAGCTAGAAAAATCCTGGCAGAATGTGTTCCAAAAGAAGCAAATTTGCAAGGAACTATTTTTGATACGACCACTGGTGAAGTATCAATTGAAGCAAAAAGACCTTGGTTGTTGCAAAGAAATGCAAAGGAATTTGATCATGCTGAAGTTACTGAGAAGATAGGCTGGAGATTACGAATTAGAAAAGCTACTACTATTCCTTCACGTACAATTCAAACAATTAATGCAACTCTAAAACAGGCCTCTGCTGAGAGAGGTAAACAGCTTAAACAAGTAGGCGATGAAATTTTCAGACCTCGACTATCTCAAAGAACTGAGGTATCTCTTCATACTCTTGGTGGATTTGGTCAAGTGGGAAGATCTTCAATGTTGCTATCTACGCCAGAAAGTAAGATCTTAATTGATTGCGGACTCAATCCTGGTGCTCGTTCCCCAATGGATGCATTTCCAAGATTGGATTCTCTGAACATAACATTAGACGAGCTTGATGCCATAGTTATTGGACATGCACACTTGGATCATACTGGATTTTTACCTGCATTGTGTAAATATGGATACAAAGGACCCATCTATTGCACTGAACCAACTTTACCTATGATGAATTTGATTCAATTAGATGCAATCAAAGTGGCATCCGCTCAAGGTAGAACTCCAATTTATGCCGAACGAGATGTTAAACAAGTTATGAGGCAATCAATTACTTTGCCTTATGGAACCGTGACTGATATTTCGCCTGATATCAAACTGGTCTTTGCAAATGCTGGCCATATTCTAGGTTCTGCTTTATGTCACTTTCATATTGGAAATGGTGATCATAATTTTGTTTATTCAGGTGATATCAAATTTGGAAAAAGTATTCTGTTTGAAGCTGCTAGTTGGAATTTCCCAAGAGTGGAAACATTATTGATTGAAAGCACATATGGCCTTAAAGAAGATATTCAGCCAACCAGACAAGAAGTGGAATCTTCGTTCATTAATGCGGTGAATAATACGTTAGCAGATGGCGGCAAAGTTCTGATACCAATACCTGCAGTTGGACGTGCGCAAGAAATTATGATGGTAATTGATCATTATATGAAGTCAGGAGAAATGGTTGAGGCACCTGTATTTACAGAAGGAATGATCTCTGAGGCATCAGCAATACACGAATCATATCCTGAATATCTTGCGCGAGAACTCAAACAAAAGATTCTGGAAACAGATGACAATCCATTTGATTCTGAATACTTTACAAACATTGAGCATGCAGATGCACGAGAAGAACCAATGAGAGATAATTCACCATGTATTATTCTTGCAACATCTGGAATGTTGGAAGGTGGACCTGTTTTGGAATACTTCAAGAATATTGCTCCTGATAAAAAGAACAAGGTATTGTTTGTCTCTTATCAGGTAAATGGAACCATGGGAAGGAGAGTTCTTGATGGTTCAAAGCAAGTAACCATGTTAGGAAAAGAAGGCAAGGTTGAAGTTGTTTCAATCAATTGCGGTGTTGAAAAACTTGATGGTTTCAGTGGGCACAGTGATTACAACCAGCTAATGTCATTTGTACAAAGATTGAGACCAAAGCTTCGTCGTGTTTTAGTTAATCACGGAGAACGTAAGAAATCAGAAAGTCTAGCTATGAATATTAGACGAATGTACAAGCTATCTGCACATTATCCACAAATTCAGGAAGCAATAAAATTATTTTAGATCATATTCTGGTTTCCAGATTTTTATGCTGGATGGAGCAATTATGATTCTCTCTTCTCCTAATCTTGCAATTTCAGCGTCAGCAGCTTTTGCAATGGAATACAGTTCTTCCACCACTTTACGAAGCTGATCGACATCTTTTTGAGCCAACGGTGTGACTCTTAGAATCAAAATCATATTCTTTTTGATATCTTCTTTTATAGAATGAACATCACTGATGTCCCTAATTGTCATGGCCTTTAGATATGTGGAATTCTCTTGTTTTTGCATTCTTATTGAAAATGAGATCTACTTCCTCAAAAACTCTTCCTTAGTTTTAACTAATTTTTAATAAATTTCACGCCTACATTCTAAATTTGATATAGGATTGTTCTTCTGCACATTCTGAATTAACCTCCGTAACTGAGTCTCCATTTTTCACAGAAACAATACTTTGCTCAGTTTTTGGAGCATCTGAATATCTTAGGGTTACTGCAGATGCAAATTCCACATGAGATTTTGCATTTTTACCACGTAAAATTGACACTGGTCCTACGTAATCTTTAGCTTCAAGCAAAATATCGCCTGGCAATGCTAAGGCCTTGATCATCTCGTTCTCATCTTTGTGTCTTCCAACAACAAATTTTGTTTCTTCATCTAATCTAAAGTGTCTTCCGATTTTTAGCAAGTCAATCTCATTAATACTTGGAGTTTCAATATGATCAAACAAATCTTTAGCTTTAATTCCAAATTGCGGTTCTGTTAGTAAACAACCGCCACCTGCATTTGGTGGATTTTCAATTCCGTATTCTTTTGCCATTTGTAATTGAGTTCTTCTTGTTCTGCCTTTGATCATTCCAAGATTTTCTCTTTTAATCAAACCATCTTTTTCAGCATCAGTTGGTGGCAATAATCCAGCTGATAATGGCCTGACAATTTTCCCCTTCAAATTTGATTCCTTTTCAATAATGTGCAATGATGGTGCATGCTGACTCATCGGACGTTGTCCTAACACTTCTCCTGAAATAATAAATTCTGCACCAATTTCGTCCATGTGTTTTTTTGCTGCATCAAACATCATGGTCCTACAATCAATACATGGGTTAAAGCCTGCACCAATTCCATGCTTTGGATGTTTTAACATCTCGATATACTCATCACCTAGATAAACTGTTTTTAAATTCACATCAAGATCATCTGCTCTTTCTCTAATTTCAAACCCGCACCCTCTTCCACAATCAAAATCGCAAAAAGGAGTTTTGATTGCAACAGCTGACACGTCAAAACCTTGCTCTTGCATCATTCTAACTGCAAGTTGGCTATCTAGGCCTCCTGAGAGCAATGCAACTACTTTCTTCTTCTCTCCTTTCTCTTCAGCCATTGCGATCTGATTCAATTTTCCATATACAAACTTTACATCATACATAAATTGAGAATTGAAGATATCTCTGTATGAAGCAACGCAGAAAGAATTTTCTCAAACATGCTCAACAAATTGACTGTGACACTTTGGTCACATTTGAACCTGAAAATCTGTTTTACATGACTGGATTTTGGGGTGAGGCGATTGGGTTACTTGAAAAAAGTGGTAAAACTACCATAATTGCGCCTGAACTTGAGGTTGGAAGAGCAAAGGAAGAATCTGTTGACTGTGATGTAATTACAGCCGAACGTGGAGAGGGCCTGATTACATCAGTCGTCAAGAAAATTAAGAAAAACCGAGTTTGTACTGATTGTCAAAATTACCCTGTAATGATGTCGTTAAAAAAATCGGTTCCAAAGATAAAATCATCAACTGAGCCATTTTACAATGCACGTATGATCAAAGATGAGAAGGAGATACAAATTCTCAAAAAAGCGTCTAAAATCATTGATGAAATGTTTGAAATTTGTTCAAGGAGGATGAAGGTTGGTCAAAAAGAATCAGAACTGCAAACTATTTTGATGACTTATGCCATGGAGCAAGAAATGTTTGATACGGGTTACAAATCTACATTAAATCCGCTAATCATTGCTGGTGGTCCAAATGGTGCACTTCCACATGCTCAGGTCACAAATAGGAAATTCAAAAAAGGTGATCTTGTAGTTGCTGATCTAACTTTAAGATACAAAGGATATGTTTCTGATGCAACAAGAACATTTGCGATGGGAAAAATTCCATTGCAAGCAAATGAAGCGTATGAAATTGTAAAAGAGTCTCAAAAACTTGGACTAAAGGCTGTCAAACCAAATGTTGATTGTAAAGATGTAGACACTGCATGCAGAAAATACATTGAAGAAAAAAACTATGGCCAATACTTTATTCATTCGACAGGTCATGGAATTGGATTAGAAGTGCATGAATTGCCAACTGTATCTTACAGAAGTGATACAAAATTAAAGGAAAATATGGCAATCACAGTAGAGCCTGGAATCTATATTGAAAATAAATTTGGAATCCGAATTGAAGATTCGTTAATTGTAAAACAACGACCTATTGTAATGCACAAATTTACCAAAGATTTAGTCACAATTTGAGCCTAATCGTAGTAGTTGACTAATTCAATAATGTGTTTTCCTTCTGAATTGTTTGATGTGATTTTTTCGGATTCTGCATTCACATTCCAATCGTAGTTCATTTCACCTTTGTGAGATTTAAAATTAAAGTTCACTTGGTATTCCTCAAGATTAACATTTGTTACAGTCAAATCAATAACTGTTTTTTTATGATCAAAAATTTTCTCATCAGGATACTCTTCACTTATTTTACTCTCTAATGCTTCCATCACGGTTAGTCCGTCGTCATTTGGGCCGTTGTATTTCATCAAAATATCTACAATTCGTTGATCTTCATCAGAGAATTCAGGAAAACTCTTCTCCAACGTCCCTTTTGTCATTTCTGGAATTACAAATACGACTAACATTGCAATTAGGGCAAGATAGATTGGAGCTCTTTTTTTAAGAAATGATTTAAAATCATTCTTTTTTGGCTTGTCTTCTTTCTTCTTGATGTTTTTGACCATTTCTCTCTAATCCTCTAGTTTTTTGCACTTAGAATTAAAACTTGCCAAGGAAACAAAATTTCTCCATTTTTCTTAGTATGTGGCAATGTTTTTTCTTTTACTGCCTGCTTCAATTCTTTTCTTTTGGAATAATCCAATTCATCTAGCTTTTCTTTTAGTGGTTTTGCGATATATTTCAGATATGTTTTCCAGTAATCTTCAAAATTCCCTGGACTATGATGAAAAATAAATTCTGTAACCTTAATTTTTGAAAACCCTGCTTTATTCACTTCTTTTTTCAAGGCAATTTTTGTACCGAATCTATCCAGATTTGGTGAACCTAGTGGGATGTAATCTGGGATATACTTTGTAACTGAATCTATGATGCTGCTAAAGTATGGAACCTTATCATTACTTCCGTGAACCGAAATCCCCACATTTCCTGATTTTTTGAGGCTGTTTTTCATGTTTTTTAATGCCTTTTGCGCATTAGGAAAGAAAAACAATGCATATTGACATGTGATGACATCAAATTTTTTAGAAAAAGAGAATTTTTCAGCATCAGTATTTATAAAATTTACATTATCTTTTTTCCCATTCCATTTTTTTGCAATTTTAATTGCAGTAGTTGAAGTATCTACTCCTACAACATATCCTGATTTTCCAATTTTCTTTTGTATTTCATTTGTAACAACTCCGGTACCACATGCAACATCCAAGACTGCATCACCATTGTTGATGTTTACTGATTCTACTAATTTTTTTGTACTCTGAAATGGTCCCTTGTTTACACTGGCCCATTTCTTGTGATATCTAGGGGCAACCTCATTCCAAATTTTCATATTTCGTTGTTTGTACTCTGAAGGCACGAATTTCATCTTACATGCATTACCAATCTTTGATCTATTTTATGTAATCTCTTCCAAATCTGATCTTGTTGTCCTACCTGTTTCATGATTGTATCTGCGCTTCAGTTGTTTTAGCTATTCTTTTAATTTTATGTTATTTGATTTTGAAATTTTTAATTTGATTTCTATGTATTGTACAACTAGCCTTCAAAGTTCTGATCCTTTCATTTGATTTTTACTTCAATCTGTTTTCTAATGATTTTGGCAATTTTTTCTTTGTTCATCCATCCTGAAACAAAATTCTTTTTGGAATCTACGATGATTATTTGGTTATTTTGAGGATTTTTCTTGTATCTGATTGAACCAATATCATTTACTATGATCATGTCTGCAGATGATCCTCTTAATTTTTTCTCGGCTGATTTGATTAGCTGGGATTTTGTCAAATTTGTCTCTGCCTTGAAACCTACAAGAAATACGTCTTTTTGGTATTTTTTTATCTGATCAATGATTTTTGGAGCTTTTTTGAGGCTAATGTTCATAGTCGATTTGGAACTTTTGATCTTCTTTTTGCTTTGAACAGATGGGATATAATCTGCAATTGCCGCAGCCATAATTATAATGTCAAATTTTCTCTTTAGTTCTGACTTTACTGCCATATGCATTTCTTTGCTTGATGAAACATTGATTACCTTTGCACCTTTTGGTGGGCTTTCTCTTCCTGGTCCATAAACAAGGGTAACTTTAGCTCCTGCAGAAATTAATTCAGATGCCAAACTGACTCCTGTCTTTCCGGAACTTTGGTTTGTGATTGCACGTATGGGATCTATTTGTTCGACAGTTGGTCCTGCAGTCATTAAGATTTTTTTATTTTTTAATTTCGATGAGAATCCAAATTTCTTCAATACGTTTTCTAAGACGTCTTCAGGTTCTGGGGATTTTGCTTTGCCCTCGATCATTTTGGGAGACATAAATTCAATTTTATTTTTTAAAAATTTAATATTTTTTTTGACAGCTGAATTCTCATACATTGATGCATGCATCGCAAGACACATCAAAATCGGAATTTTTGATCCAAATCCTACTGTAAGCACTGTTGATACAGGCGTATCATCAATACCATTTGCTAATTTTCCTAATGTGTTTGCAGTTGCAGGATAGACTATCAACAAGTCTGATTGGTTGTAATCTGCCAATCTGATGTGTTCTAATTCCCCGGTAAGTTTTGTAACTACATTATTGCCTGTGGCCCATTTGAAATATTCTGGCTGTATTAGTTTTGTAACCGCATTGCTTGTAACACATTTTACATCTGCTCCGTGTCTCATTAGCAACCTTGCAAGCTCAATTGCTTTGTATGCTGCAACACTGCCTGCAACGCAAAGTACAATTCTTTTTCCAGTCAGTTCAATGCCATGTGAGCTAACAATGTCTAAAGACGGATGATCCTTTTTCTTTATCTTTTTTTTAACTGCCAATCTCTTCACGTAATTTTTCTAGTTCTTCTTGGTTCATTGAAAACCAGTGTTCTTTAGCAGGAAACATGTCTGCTTCAACGTCTTCTTTGTAATCTCCAAGTGATTTTTCAATATCTTCAGATAAATTCATGTATCTTTTTGCAAATTTTGGTTTAATCTTGTCATACATTCCTAGCAAATCTTGAACAACCAATACCTGTCCATCGCAATTTACCCCTGAGCCAATTCCTATTATGGGTACACTGACAGTTTCAGAGATGATTTGGGCAACTTCATGACTGACCATTTCTAATACAATGCTGAATACCCCTGCATCTTCAAGCTCCTTTGCATCCTGAATTAACTTCATTGCGGCATCTTTTGTTTTGCCTTGCACTTTGTATCCTTGTGAAAGAACTGTGGTTTGTGGCTGTAATCCAATATGGCCCATTACTGGAATTCCAATATTCACTATTGCACTAATTGTCTCAGCCATTATTGAACCGCCTTCAAGCTTTACAGCATCTGCACCAGCTTTGACTAATCTGCCAGAATTATTGATGGCATCCTCAATGCTTGCTTGGTATGACATGAATGGCAAATCCGATACCAGTAAGGAATTTTTTCTTGCTCTGTTAACTGCTTCTGTAAACATACACATTTGATCCATTGTTACAGAAATTGTATTTTCATAACCAAGCATTACCATTCCCGCACTGTCTCCGACTAACAATACGTCAATTCCTGCCTTGTCACACAATGAAGCTAAAGTGTAATCATAGCTTGTAATCACGGAAATTTTCTTCTTTTCTTTTTTCATGTTGAGAATATCTTGAACTGTTTTATGCAATCTTAGCTCTCCTTGTTAGGTTGTTTTTTATTTGCATGACGTTATCTCTTAGATTTTTTTTATTATCAAAATCATTAATGATTTTTTGAAGGCTTTTTTGATTCTTTTTTGACAGTTTTTTAGATTCATTGATTAGCAAATCAATTGCTCTTGTCACATTATCTACAATCGTGATGTTGGCAGTCTGTGATGTTCTTGAAAGAGGGTTTAGATCAAACGTGATGACTGTTTTTCCTGCCTTTCTAAGTGCCATGGTCCTGTCTCCGTCTTCTAGTGGCACAACTACTACATCTGCAACAAAAATCCCATCTTTGTCAACAATTCTTCTTGCAGAATCAATGCCTGGCAGTTTTTTAGATGAGGCATTACTGGAACCTAGAATTTCACCAGCTCCATTTGCTTTGAGAGTTTTGATAATCGCTCTTTTCCTTTTTTCATTTGCATAAAACAGATTTACCTCAAGTTTTGCCTTGATTTGCTTTGAGAGTTTTACAATTTGCTTTGGACATAGTGCTGCTATGTTGCCATTAACTGAGATTACGGGTATTTCTGCCAATAGTAGCTGTGCTGCTGCTGCCTTGATGGCACTTGTTGCAGCTTTTCCTGTTTTCTCTCCTAGCAGATAATCAAAAGCTTCTCCTCTGCCTTGAGCCAAAAGTCCTTCTTTTGCAACTAGCCCGTTATCAAATCCGTTGACTAGCTTTTCACGAATCAAAAGTGATTTGACTCTTGGATGAGATTTAGGAATTATTGACATGATTTTTTGGTTAATTTAATAGAACTCTTGCGCCATCATTGTCTAACTCTGATTTTATTATAATTCCGTCAGGATATTTTTGCATAATTCTTAGAGCGCCTTCTTCTTTTTCTTGTGGAACCATTGAAAAGATTGTTTCGCCAAAAAGTGCAATTCCACATTTGATATCATTTTCGTACAGTTCATCAACCAATTCTTGCATTCTTGGAGTCATGACATCAACATATTTTGCAAATTCCAAAGACATGTCTTGAAAATGTTCGTAATTTTTTGATTCCAATAACCTGTTTACCATTTTTCCTCCCAGCCCATTAATTTGTGATAGACGTTCTTTGATGAATTTGTTTGTAGATATTGGAGAAAAACATATCATGATTACAGAAATTTTATCTGTAATAATTTTTTCAACACGGCCAATTCCCGGCGCACCAGGTTTAACACGAATTTCAAAACCGCCATGAAATGATGCTAGTACATCACCTAGTCCTGTCTTACAATTTACTTCTGCATTATGTGCAATTTGCCCTATCATGGTTCTGTCTAATTTTGTCTGAAGGGCTTGATCTAATGCAAATGATAAAGACAAAGCAACTGCACCACTAGAACCTAAACCATATCCGACTGGAATTGATATGTCATGTTCAATTTTAAAAAACTTTGTTGCAAAGTCTCCAAGTTTTAGAAACTCATCTAAAACATATTCTGAAATATCTGTCTTATCTGATTGATATCCGTGTGATGTAACTTCAAAGTTTGATTCTTGATCATTTCTTGTTTGAATCTTTACTTTGGTAGTTACTCCTTGTTTTATTGAAAAACCTGCTCCCATAGAGCCTACACTTTCTAAATTATTTTGATTGTCATCTAAATGAGCCTTAAAAAATCCTGTAACATGTGCTGGACAAAATGCCGTTGCCTCCATTGATTTTAGTTTAAACTTTACACAAAATATAAGAATATGGCTTAAATTAATTAAATTAGTATAAATTGACTAAATTCATTCGACGCCTACAAAGAATTGGAAGTAGCATTCTGGTATCATTACCAAAAGAATGGGTTGTTGCAAATAATTTAGATAAAGGCAGTGAAGTTGAAATTGAAACTGGTCAAGACAGTATTTCGATATCTGCCAACAAAGAAGTACGGCCAATAAAAGATCTTGTAATTTCTTATCCGCTACCTAAAGAAGAAAATATTGTAGCAGACATTACAGGGGCCTATCTTTTAGGATTTGGTGTTATTGAAATTAATTCAAAGTCCATTATTCCAGGTAAAGACAGAGAGAAAATTCGCAATTCAATGAGAAGACTAGTTGGAATGGAAATAATTGAAGAAGATGCATCTCATATCAACATGCAGTTTCTTTTAGATGCAACAACACTTAATCCAGAAAAAATTCTCAAACGAATGAGTTCCATTGCAATTGGAATGTACGATGATGTATCAAACGGATTGGTTTCAGATGATAAATCCAATTTACAGTCGTTGTCAAATCGTGATGTTGAGGTAAATAGGCAATATTTCTTGCTTGTTCGTTTAATTCGTAGCACATTAGCTGACAAAAGATTGGCCAATGCATTTAATCTAGAAAACATTGACGTGCTTGATTATAGAGTTGCAGCAAACATTCTTGAAAATGCTGGCGATTCTATTGTAGAACTTTCAAATCTAATTTACAATACTTCTTTGTCAAAAGAGCATTCAAAAAAAATCTATAATGTAGTAAATGATTTCAATAAACTTGCAAAAAAATCAATTGATGCGTTTACCAAACCTGATAGACTTTTAGCCATTGAAGCTATATCGCGGCATAAACAATATGAGGAAAAACTTAGCTTGCTTCGAAATACACTAGATGACAAAAAACAAATCCCGATAGATTTTCTTGACATCGTATACATGTTTGAAAGAATTGCACAGTCTTGGGCAGATGTAGCTGATCTTGTGCAGCCTATCTATAACAAGAAACTAGTATAGTTTTTTCTTTGCAGCATATGTTAAAACTGCGCAAATGGTTTTTGAATCTTGAATTTTTCCAGTTTTAATCATTGAAATTACCTTTTTCAAATCCATCTTGACTACTGATAATATTTCATCCTCGTCTAACTTCAAATCTGAGGTTTTCTTTAATCCTGAGGCTAAAAAGCAATGAATTATCTCTGCATTATAGCCAATTGATGGGTAATATGTGATGAGAGGAGTCATTCTTTTTGCTGTATAGCCTGTTTCCTCTTCTAATTCTCTGAATGCGCATTTTATGGGCTCTTCTTTTTTTTCTAACGTTCCAGCTGGAATCTCCAATACATATCCGTGAGGAAATCTGTTTTGTTTTACCAGAATTACTTTGCTATCTTCATCAAAAGCAAGCATAGCTGCGGCACCTCTATGCTCAATAATCTCTCGTCTGACTTTTCTACCCTCTATTTTTCCATCATAAACGCTAAGACCTAGAATTTTTCCTTCATAGATCTTCGTTCTTTTCATATGTTACATCCGTATTGCTGTTATTATTTAATTTGTTTGATATGTTAAATGTAATTTAGGTGATTTTTTGAAGTCATCAATAGCTTGTTCTATCCATTTTGTATAAAATGAAATTTTCTTTGGAATAAACAGATCAGCTGATTCTATATTTTTGACATTTCTAACTTTTTGTGTAATCTCATCCATCTTGAAAATATTATCACTGTACATGAATAATACAATTTGATTTTTTGCTATAAATGGAATCTGTAAATATGATTCGGAAAATGCATTGTTCAAGTCTTCTAATGTTTCTTTAAGGTCTCCTTTTATCCAGGTAAGGATGGCATGAGGAATGAAATTCTCAATTTTTCTAGGATCGTAAACTAGGGTAAATTGAACTCCGTCATTTTCATGTAGTTTTTCTATGCATCTTGTTATTGTTTTAGTTGACATTTTCGTATTTCTTGCAATTTGTTCAATTTTCTGTATGGGATTCTTGATCAATTCTTCTAGAATTTCTAAATCCGTTTTTGTAAGATTTGAGCTAAATCCTGGATTCTCTGCTTCAAAAATAGATAGCACTCTGACATCTTTCATCAATTTCTTTGCAAGTTCAATTTTCTGGCTCATATTTTCTTTTATAGAAATGCCACAAACTGTTATTCCTCCAACACATGGCACCATAAAATATGGTTCACCTACAAGATTTGCTTGCTCTAAAATTTCATTGATATTTTGACCTGATACAACAAAGTACAAAACACCATATCCTAAAACTGGCGGTTCAACTTTTATGAAAAATTCTTCAATGATCTTCCTTTTTTGCATTTTTCGTATTCTTGTTCGGACTGCTCCACCAGACATTCCCAATTCTATGCCTATTTGTCTGTCTGATTCTCTACAGTTATTCAATAATCTGTTTAGAATCTTCATATCTAAATTGTCCATTTTATCACTTATGTAATCCTCATACAATGTAGAAATAACTAATTTGATATAAAATTGTCTATACTATCAATATTATACATCATAGACATTAAATATTAGACTATTTTATTAGAATTGTGGATTATAGATTAAAGCTAGCAAAAAGAATGCTGTTTAACAAAAAAAGCAGTTTGGTTGGTGCTGTTTTAGCTGTAACTATTGGAATTCTGGTTATTCATGTAAACTTTGTAATATTTCAAGGACTCTTTGATGCTATAGTTAGAGACATCAGTGATTACAGAAACGGTGATGTTCTTGTTACTGATGAGGCTGATTACATCGACAAGTCTGATTTATCAATTGTAAATTGGTTTGAAAGAATACCTTATGTTCAGGGGGCGGCGCCGCGGCTTTCGTCAAGTGCCGAAATGAATATGACAAAGAATGGAAAACTGATTGAAGAAACCAGGGTGCCAATTGTGGGCATTGATCCGTTCCGCGACATTAGAGCGTCTACTGTACATGAAACTGTTTCAGAAGGAAACTATGTCTTTTCAAGAAATTCTATTGTGTTGGGATCCAATGTGGCAAGTGATCTTGGAGGAGCAGAAGTTGGTGACAGTGTTAAAGTTCTTGTAGTTGACAGAAACGGAGAAGATCAGATTAGGAGATTTACTGTCTCTGGAATTGCAAAATCACCCGGAGGCCAAGGATTTGATCATACGGCAGTTGTTCATATCGATACATTGCGTGACATGATGAATAGACCTGGTGATACTGGTTCATTTATGGTAAAACTAAATGATCCTTCTAAAGCATCAGAAGTAAAAGAATTCTTTCTAAAATCATTTCCTAATGATGATTTTCTAGCAGAGACTATAGAGGAATCAGCTGAACAGCAACTTGCAGGTTTTAGATCTGGCATTGCAATGATTAGCATGATAGGCTATTTTGGAATGGGATCCTCTGCATTTGCAATTCTTACAATTCAGATGATGCTAGTAAATGGTAAAACTAAAGAAATTGGTATTATGAGAGCAATAGGAGCCAAAAGAAAAGACATTTTGATAATCTTTATTTTTCAAGGAATGATAATTGGAGCAATTGGCGCCGGGGTGGGAACCACAGCAGGGCTGGGTTACACTGTTTATGCAAAGGAAACAAAAATGTCATTTAACAATAGTCTGCCTCTTGAGGTCAGCTATAACTGGGAAAAAATCATCCAAACTGCTTTGACTTCCTTTATCTTGGCAATCATTGCATCTTTGTATCCCTCGTATAGGGCGACCAAGCTATTACCTGTGGAGGCGATGAGAACTGTCTAAGGTACTTGAAATCAGCAGCGTTAGCAAGATTTACGGGGAAGGCGATAGCATAGTCAAGGCGCTTGATAACGTATCATTTTCAATTAAACAGGGTGAAATTGTTCTAATTGTAGGAAGTTCCGGTTCTGGAAAATCCACATTACTTAACATGATTGGACTGTTGGATCATCCGTCAAGTGGAAAGATCTTCATTGATGGAGTTGATACCACGACACTGAATGACGATCAAATTTCTTCGTTTAGAAATAAAAAACTGGGATTCATCTTTCAGTTTTCTAACCTGCTTACTGATCTTTCTGTTTTAGAAAATGTATTACTTCCCAGACAAATTGGGGGAAGTGGTGGCGTTGCTGAAAAAGAAGCTAGGGATTTACTAAAAGCAGTCGGGCTTGAAGATCAAATTAACAAACGTGCAAATAAGATTTCAGGAGGACAAGCTCAAAGAGTGGCAATTGCAAGGGGATTAATCAACAAGCCTTCAATTGTTTTAGCTGATGAACCCACTGGCAATCTTGATTCTGTAACTTCAGAGACAATTGTCCAACTAATGAAATCAATGGCCAAAAAACTTAATCAGACATTCATAATAGTTACACACGATAGACAGCACTTTGGAGAAGCGGACAAGGTGATTACAATAAAAGATGGTAGGGCATTTGAAGGCGAAGAACCTTCTTCTGAAATGGATGTTTTAGCATAATGAATGTAAAACTGCTGTTGTTGTCATTATTTGTAATCGGATTCTCTCCGCTTATTTTTGATACTTCTTATGCACAAATTACTTCTGGAGGATTTGGCAATTCTCCTTTTGAAAGGGATTTTGGAGATGTAAAATTCCTTGACGCCTACTTTGGAACGATCGATAAAAAATTTGAAATTGATGCAGGAGACAAAAATGTTCCATTTACCGTAGTGATGGCAAATGTTGGAACTCAAGATATCACTGGAATACGAGGACAATTATCACTTCCTCTTGGTTTTTCAGCCTCAGATGGACCTGGTTTTGTAATTCATGCTGATGCTGATTCAAATTCCCTGGCTGGAGAAAATTTCTACTTGACGTTTTTTGTTGATATAGGTAATAGAGTTCAAATTCAACAATATCCTGGCACCATTAAAGTTGATTATTCGCGGTTACGAGAGTCGGGAGTTCGTACGGCATTTGAGGACTTTGATTTTAAAATTACTGGAGAAAGTGTCATAAACATACGCGCATTAGATCCATTTCTTACGTCCTTGCAACAAAATCACGTTACAATTGAAATTTCAAATGATGGAACCGCTCCAATTTCAAGTGTAAATGTTGCACTACAAAATACGCAAAGTGAACGAGCGTCAACCACACAGTCTATCACCAATGTTGAGAACGTCGTAATTTTAAACACCGATTGGGAGATTGGCGAAATTGATCCGAAATCAAAAAAACTTGTTGAACTTGATGTGTATGTGCCCGAATCTTTGAAAGGTGATACGCTACGCGCGCCAATTGCGATTACTTATTTTAATGCACATGGTGAGCAACAAACTATTTCACGAATTGCCGATTTCTATGTCAAAGGTCTAATTGATTTGTCAATATACAACATAGATGTCATTGAATTGTCTGGTACACAGATGATAATTGGAGAAATAATTAACGAAGGAAACGAAGATGGGCTGTTCGGTTTTGTAACTGTTGAGTCTGGTGAAGATTCTAACATCAAATCAGATACGCAATTCATAGACGAGATTGAAACTGATGCTCCTGTTCCATTTAACATTCCGATTGAATTTGATGGTGAGCCCAGATATGGGGATCATGACATCACCATTACTGTGAGATACAAGGATAGTGTTAGAGATGAGATCTTTCTAACTCATGATCAGACCATCTTTGTAAATGAGCCATCAAATGCTGATGATGAAAGTACTGATCCAGCAATGATGATAGTTCCAATCATTTTGGTAATAGCTGCTGCAATTTACATAATTCGCAGGCGTAAAAAGGCCTCAATTGAGGCAAGTCAGGGATAATTTTAAATCTAAAAATGAAGGAACAGGAGTAGTCTAAATTGAGATTAAGCGTTATAGTTCTCATTGCGGTTTTGTTTGTGGGGAGCCTTGTGATTTCTCTTGGTTTTCTAACAAGCCCGGAATATCTTGACATTCCTGAAATTTCAAATCAATATGAAAAATTAGAGACGTACAAAAATGAACTAGAAAAAATCAATCAACGCAATCAACAGGTTCTGCATGATTTAGAACAGCAAATTCAAAATTCTGATGATGTTCCTTTAGATGAAATTTATGAAGAGATTGAAACAATAAAGCAAGTAATTGATGAAAATAAAATAGAGCTAGAACAAGTAATTACAAAACTGTCACAAATAGAATCTGATCCATAAACTGGTTTTAATTTTTGGTTTAAGCAATTCAAATCGTGATTTTATCTCATTTTAAGAAAATTTTATTGTGTATGTTTTAGTGGATACATTTCATTTTTTTAGCAGATGGCACTGTGATTTATTACAACATTGGTCTTGTAAACATTTTTGATGATTTTCTAAATTCATATAGCTATTTGCAAGTTAATGTTTATTGGAAACACATCAAAAATTAACTTTTGTAGGAGTTGTTTTGTTAGCCGTTACATTTCTGATTAACTATTACCATCAAACAGAACATCCTGGTGTGGGATTTAACTATGCGTATGTTCCAGGAGTTGCGATGTTGGTATTTTTTTCGATTAGCTTTGTAATGTTTACAAAAGATCGCCTAAAATCATGATAATCTCAAATATTTTGCAAATCCTACAATTTCATTTCTTTTGAATAAACTGCACTTTTTATTTATTTGATTTAATTGAAGAAAATTCAAACAAAACACGTATCTGCCATGCAGATCTTCAGTTTCATCAGATGATGCCACTTTCCAAAATCTAACTAGACTGTGCCTAACATCATTTCTTTTCGGTCTTAGGTTTGAGCCCAATTTGTACCGTAAGATTATAAGCAATTACCTGATCTTGCGATCATGCCAGGTGATGAGATTGAAGTCCCAAAGGAATTACGTGAATTCATGCTAGAAGAGGCAGAAGAAACAGTACTTGGGCAAAAAAATGGCGCTTACAAGCAATATCGCTATGGTAATTTGCACATTAGAGAGTATCAAAATAAATTTCTAGTTCATACTGACAGAGTTGATCCAAGAAAAGATCCCATAGGACATTTGCTTCGTGATGCACCTGAGTTCTTGGTTGGTTTGGCATGTGCAGCTTTTACTGGTTCCCAAATTGTAAAGAAATCACGTAAGAAAAAATCATCGATAGCTTCTGGCATACTCTTTTCTGTTATTTCTGGATATCTTGGATATGTTGGAACAAAAAAAATTAAAAGTTATTTGGAGTAAGTCTGGTGTCTGCCGTTAGAACAATTCAAATACTTGTCAAGCTTTTGCCGTCAGTCTTGGCGTTACGTAAAGATAGAAAAATTTGGATAAACCAAAAGAAAAATGAAATTGATCTAGAACAGTTTCGAAAAAATGCACGCAAGGCACTTGAGGCATTTATCTCACTAGGACCTGTTTACATAAAGCTGGGTCAGTGGCTTTCCTCAAGGGCTGATATCCTGCCGCAACCATATCTTGAAGAGCTTGCAAAACTGCAAGACAACGTACCTGTTGCTCCTTTTGATCAGGTAAAACCAATAATTGAAAAAGATCTTGGTCCAATTGATAAAAATTTCGATGAGATCAACACCAATTCGATATCTGGCGCATCAATAGGGCAAGTCTATCTGGGTTCCGTTTCTGGTCAGCAAATTGCCATCAAAGTAAAAAGACCAGGCATTGAAAAAATCGTGGCAGAAGATCTTAAGGTTTTAAAAAAAATTCTTCCGTTGGCATTAAGATTCGTTGATCCAAACTTGCGTTATTCTGCAAAGGCAATGCTTTCCCAATTCATTGAAACCGTTTACGAGGAGATGGATTACACTGTAGAGTCTAAAAATCTTAAGAGAATCAAAAATGACATGAAGGAAAACAATCAAGTGATCGTGCCATCCGTCTTTGATGAACTTTCCTCAAAAAACGTTCTGACCATGGAATATCTTCCAGGTATCAAAGTTACAGATGTTAAGGCTCTAGATGAGAAGGGAATTGACCGAGAGCAGCTAGTCATTGATGTTCATAAGGTCTTTTTTACCATGCTTTTGAAGCACTCAATTTTTCATGCAGATCCTCATCCTGGAAACATTGCGGTAACTGATGATGGAAAGCTCATTTTGTATGACTATGGGATGGTAGGAAAGATAAACGATGAGACCCGATTCAAGCTGATCAGGCTGTATCTTGCGTTAGTTGAGAAAAATCCCCCAAGAGTAGTCAATGCCATGAGTGATCTTCAGATGCTGATTCCTGGATATAACAGATCAGTAATTGAGAAAGGAATCGAGCTTTCCATTCGTGCAATGCATGGAGACAAACCTGATGAGATGGAAGTGCAAAGCTTGATGGAGCTTGCAAATCAGACCATGAGCAAGTTCCCATTTGTATTGCCAAAAAATTTGGCTCTGTACATGAGAATGGCATCAATCATTGAGGGAATTTACAAGACACATGATGTTGATTTCAAGTTTGTCAAAGTTTTAAAAAATATTCTACAAGAGGAGAATTTGATTCTAGGGGCGTATGTCAAGGAATTAAAGAACTCTTTTGATAGTTTCTCAAAGTCAATTGACACCGCACTAAGAATTGGACCTGAAATGGAACAGCTCATGGGCGAATTTCAGCTTCACATGAAAAAAAGAAAGCCCGTAGTTTTAATCGGGGGAAGCATATTTGCGTCTGCAATCTTTGTAGGATCTACCATCCTGTTTGAATCTAGTGAATCAGTCGGTTTGGCTGCAATGATTGGTTCTGCCATTATAATAGGAATTTCCGTATTGTTTAGAAAATACTAGCTGTTTATTCTATTGAGATATCTTTGCCTTTTTTTGCTACGGGAATAATCAGTGTAAGAATGCCGTTTTCATATTTTGCAGATTCAATTTTCTCCTCTCCTTGTTTAATGTCAACTGGAAGTCTAATTTTTTTATCAATCATGTTCGGTCTTTGGTTTAAAATCAGTGCCTCTGATTCTTTTTCATCTGCCGTTTTTTGAGCCTTGATGGAAAGTATGTCTTCGCATAGAGTTAGTTTTATGTCCTCTTTTGCAAATCCTGGAATGTCAATCACTACTCTGAGATTCTTTTCATTTAGATACATGTCAACTGGCGGTAAAACAAATTCATAGAACTCCCTTGACTTATTTTCTATCTCCTTGATTACTTCCTTGACCAGTCCCATTTTGTGTTGTCTGGTCTATTTTTGGTTATAAATCTTGACAGGATTTTATCAAGTTTGTTTAGCGTATTAAATCCTGATTTATTTTTTAAATCAATCAAATTAATTCCATATGGGTCTCATAATATTTCCTCTACCTATATTTTCAGTATAATGTATGCAAGATAGTAGTACGTTATTTGATCTTTCTTTGTAATTAATTTACAAAACAGATTATTGATAATCTCTAAAAAGGGAAAGCCCCCCTTTGTCGCCTAGAAACGCGACATGACTTGCGTGATGACATGATCCTATGGTAAGGAATTTTTAATATCATTGGACTCTTACACAACTCGTGAAAAAGGCAATAGCAATTGGAATCATGATTGTTGCGATTGCCGTGACTATCGGAGGAGTATTCTTCAGTCAGGATAAAACTATTGGAGAATCAGATATCACAGAGGAATCAGACACGATTGAAAAATCCATTTCTGTAAAGCTTGCAGAAATTATCCAACCAAGGAAACTTGATACCGAAGACAAGGTGCTAGAATTCATTAAAAACTATCAAGGTACAGATGACGAGGGTGATACGCTTGTTTTGGCATTTAAAAAATCAGTTATTGTAACTCATACTGGTGAAGATATTTTTAAATCACCTGTAACTACTGTATTGTTTTCTTCAGCAATAGATCACAGCAAGGAAGTAAGTGACAGATATTGGAAGGTGGGATTGGATCTGCACACATACAGAGACGATTTGTACTATGAGTGGGTTATAGACACCGAAACAGATTCAGTGTATGCTGGAAATCCCCAAGGTAAAATGATTTTAAATTTGTTAAAATAGTTTGGATTTAAGAAAGCCCCCTCCTGAGCGTGAAAATGCCCAATAACCTATGTTAGTACAGAAAGTTGGTGTGTTGGAGAATTTTCAAATCTGATTATGATGATCCAGATTAAGTAAAAGATCCTCTAATTAGATTTAGTGAAAATAGCTTCTTCTAATCTAGTATGATGATTTTCAGTAATTACAAACTCAGATCTCTTGTTATGCTCTTCTTCTTTCATTAACTAAATCAAAAGTATCTAGTGACACAAAGTTTCAAACTCAGAGAATATTTCCTTTTTCAGATTTTTGGGATTCTTCATAGCAAATCTTGCCAGCCTCTTCCCCGTCCTTTACGAGATTCTGTATCGTGTCCTTGGAAAAGTCAAATGCCTTTCCGTATATTGCAGCACCGGTCTTTTCTGTTCGTTGAGCATACACTACTTTTTTAATTCTGAATCTTCCTTGGACTAGGTCATTGTATGTTTTGGTCTCTCCTTTTGCAGTCTTGCTTCCTGTTTTCTCATCAAGGATCTCCTGCACCTTATCCTCAAGATTGTTCTCCCGCGCAAGTTTTCTTAGTCTTGAAATCAGGTCAATGTATTCACTTCTCATCTTTGCGACCCTGATGCCGTAACGCGTTCGGTCGTGAAACCCAATGTCTGTCTGCCTGTCAAGTATGGTGTCAGGTGCAGCAGGTATTCCGGGCTCTACGGCTGGATACAGATTGATTATGTACAGTTCTAGGTCTGGCGGACTTTTTCCCCGAGATTCCCAGTATTTCCGGTGTCTCTGTATTACCTCGTTTACTGGAGTGTTTGCAATGTATGCCCCGTCCCAAAAGTGTCTTGTTACATCATCATCATCATCATCAGAGTCCTCACTGTGTCTTGTTGCCTCAAAGCTAGAATACTGGTATCTAAGTGCAGTAGACATGCTTGCCTTGACATGATCAATTGTGATCCCATCTGGAGAATCTATTCTGTACTGGTTTTTTGATCCATATTCGGTGTATTTGGTATAGCTGTCAAAGGTTGTTGCAGTTGTACAGTCCTCAATGTCCACTGCAACTACCATTAATCGTGGTTCTCCCGCGCTTGTTTTTATTCCGGGATCTTTTTCATAGTCCCAGTACTTTTTCATGGTCTCTGCAAGTGGATCATTGTCAAATCTCGCAAAGGTGTGCGTTTCCTGGAGTGGATCCAAAAACTTCATGTCTGGCTGCACCATCGACGGAGCGATGACTCCTGGCGTTCCCCACTGCAATGAACTCCAGTACGAATAGTATTTTCTTGCAGTCTCTGGGGTTGCAGGAATCCCCCATTTGTTGGGAAGCATGTAAAAATAGTATTTTCCAAGAGGCGACTTTGCAATCATTTCCTCAAACTGTTCTTTGGCCTTTGACTTTTCAGCATCATTGTTTTTCTTTCCATTTATTCCAAAATCAAAAAAACGATCATAGTTTTTTTCTAGTTGCTTTCTGACAGATTCCCATCTGAGCCAAAAATTGTCAAAAATAGGATTATTTAGCATGATGTTGTTTACCCACCACATTGGCTCACCCGGATTTAATTCAGAGATTGTTGCATAAAACTCGCAAAGATCAGCTACTGACTTCTCCCAGGATTCCCAGTTGTTTTGTCCCTGTTTGCTGTAGTGCAATGCGCGGTATACAAGCAAAGACGCGTTGACTGCGCCCATGGAGGCACCGGCAACAATGTCAAAGACAGGTCCGGTTCTGCCACTTTTCTTGTCTTCTGAGACTAGTCTGCTGCACCACTCCTTTAGGACTCCTGCCTCGTATGCTCCCAGCGCTCCGCCTCCCTGAAGAACCAATGCCCGATGAAACTTTTCTCCTTCGGGTTTCCCTGCCATACTGTATGTTTGAAAGAATTTGTTATAACATTGTCCTTGATTTTTTATTCAATGGATTTTCAAAAGAATTTGTTAATGTAACTTTCAGTATCATCATTGCAAGACCATCTTAGTCTTAACCTAGTTAAATTGATAGTTTTCTAGAATTCTAAAAAAATTGTAATTTTTGGATTTGATAGATTTTTAATTAATTGATTCTCCCTACTTTGTAATAATGATAGTTGTAATTGAAGGTGGAGACCAGGCAGGGAAACTAACCCAGTCAATTCTACTGGAAAAAGCACTCAAGAAAAGAAAAATCAAAACCAAGCTGTTTCACTTCCCTGATTACACCACTCCTATAGGAAAAGAAATAAGAAAATACCTGGATGGAAAACGAAAATTTCCACCACAAGTGATTCATTGTCTACTTGCTGCAAACAGATGGGAAAAGCTAGATGAAATCTTAGCAGCCCAAGAAAAGAACTCTGTTTTAATCATGAATCGCTATTATCACTCTAATCTGATTTATGGATTGGCAAATGGCATGAAACAAAAATGGCTTGAGAGTCTTGATACTGGACTTCCAAAATCTGATCTCGTAATTTTACTTGATGTCACACAAAAAGAATCATTTCACAGACAAAAGACCCGCAGGGACAAGTTTGAAAAAAATGAAGAATTTTTAAGAAAAATATCCAAAATTTATCGTACAACTGCAAAGAAAAAACATTGGAAAATAATTGACGCGTCAAAGCCTAAAGAAGAAGTGCATAATGAAATTCTAAAGATATTCTCAAAAAAGTTGGGCTTATGAAAAAAAACTATCTAGACATTATAGATCCAATTCATGACTTTATTCGTGTATATGATCATGAACTGCCAATAATTGACAATCCTCTTTTTCAGAGATTAAGGCGGGTAAAACAGCTTTCCGGGGCACATTTGACTTATCCGTCTGCTCAACATAGCAGATTTGAGCATTCTCTGGGGGTTATGCACATTGCTAGTCAAGCTGGTTTTGCATTAAATGAAAAAGGATTTCTAAACTCTGATGATGTTCAAGTTTTGCGCATCGCCGGTTTATTGCATGACATTGGTCATGGACCATTTTCTCATCTGTTTGAAGAAATATTACAAGAAAAAAAAATTTCCCACGAAGATTACGGCAAAAAAATAATTCTAAGCTCCGAAATTGGAGATATATTATCAAAAACTGGTTTTGATAAAAAACTAATAGCAAAAATTGCATTTGGAGAATCAAAGCTTCAGTATCTAAATGAAATTGTTTCAGGTGCATTAAGCGCAGACATGATGGACTATCTACTCAGAGATGGTTATTTTACGGGAGCAGAACATGCAAAGGTAGATCATAAAAGAATTACACAGTCACTTGAAATTCACAAGAAAAAATTAGCTTTGGAGCGTTCCGCACTGTACTCGTTTGAATCAATGATGCATTCTAGATATCAAATGTTCAAGGCAGTATATTTTCATAAAACTGTACGTGCAGCTGAAGTCATGCTCATTCAGGCGTTAAGGCTGTCTGATGACGAGTTTGGTTTTACGTCTTTTAATCTAAATGAATTTGTCAATCTGACCGACGAGTTTGTACTCTCATCTCTCACCACTTCAAAATCTCCTAAACTAAAACGCTCTAGGCAGCTGGTCAAAGATTATCAAAATAGAAAATTACTAAAATGTGCATTTGAGAGAATACTGACCAGTCAAATGAATCTGAAAAAAATGCAGACAGACGAACTCAGAGTAGAACTTTCCAAGAAATCTAAAATTGATGAAAATGAAATTTTTGTAGACAGCTCTGTCACTCCCTCTATTCCGCTGGCACCATCAAAAAACGAGTCAAAGTCAATAGTTTTGATTACGAATGAGAATGGGAAATCATCTGCAAAAGAGATGCCCATCTCAGAAATACCCGTCGTTTCGGCCATTTCTGGATTTATGAACATACTCAGAATCTATACACATGAAAAGAACAGAAAGAAAGTTGAAATTGCCGCAAAATTCATCCTTGGTGATCTAAAGTGAAAAAGAGAATCGTAATCAAGTTGTCTGGAAGAATTTTTGGCGTTGAAAATGTCAAAATTCTAAAGGATTATGCCGAGTTTCTGGTAAAGATAAGCAAGATCTGTCAACCCATTGTTGTTGCTGGGGGAGGCACCATTGCAAGACATTACATTTCTCATGCAAGATCGTCTGGAGCAGATGAGTCTACACTTGATGAATTGGGAATTGAAATTTCTAGACTAAATGCAAAATTACTGATTTATGCTCTAAAAAATATGGCATATTCGCATCCGCCAACTACACTACAAGAGGTAAAACATGCAGTAGATGACGGATTGATTGTCGTTACGGGCGGTCTACATCCTGGTCAGAGTACTAATGGCACTGCTGCACTAATAGCAGAGAAGGTAAAGGCCGAGCAATTCCTTAATGCCACTGACGTTGATGGAGTTTATGACATGGATCCAAACAAGTTCAAACGGGCAAAAAAATTCAAACGCATTGAAATGAAAAATTTGAAAAGCATGTTGGTTCACGAAGATTCTGTTGCGGGAGGTTATGACCTAATGGACATTGTTGCTTTAAAAATTATTGAACGTTCTAGAATAAAAACAAGGATTCTAAAGGCTGATCCAAAAATCATCGAAAAAGCAATCAAAGGCGGCAACGTCGGAACCGAAATAATTCTCGCTTCAAAATAATCATTCAGAAGCTTCGTTTTGAATTGTAGGTCTTGCTTGAGACCAGATCTGAACCGCTTTCTTTGGATATTCTTGCATTCCTGAATCCCTTAGTTTTTTGTAAATTTCTAGTGCCTCTTCTTTTTCTACGGCCTTGGATTGAGCCTTTGTGAAACCATCTCCATCTACAATTATTGCCACATGTCCATCTTCAGAATTAATTACAGCGGTATATTCCTCTTCCCCAATCGGATAGAACTTCCCATCAATTTTCTTGGTTGTCAAAGTCAGCATGCCAAATCCAGCCACATCAAACATCTTCATCTGTGATTTGTTTGCTCTTATCTTTCCTTGCTGAACAGCTTGAAAATACTGCATAATTTTTTTTGGCTGCAATGGTATAATAACTATCTCAACATTTAAGACATCAAGAGGAAATGCAAAAATATGAATCCTAAAATCTTTGTAGGTATTGCAGTTGTAGTACTTGTCCTAATTTTAGGAGGAATTCTTTTGGCTGGACCTACAATGGTCGTACCCTCTCAGTATAATGTTCCTGGACCTCAGAATATTTCTGAAGCTAAACCTCTTCAGATTGAACTGGATGATATCCATGTTGAAAAGATTTCAGAAAGATCAGCCACAATAGAGATTGCATTTTTAATTTCAAATCCTAATCCACGCTCTGTAATTGTCCAGACTATGGATTATCAGTTATTTGCAACTGATTATTCTGATTCCGAGCAAATTTCTGGCGGCGAAATAGGAAGCAGGCCTACTGGAATGGTAGAATTTGGATCAAACTACTACACGCTTCTTGGTGAGAATTCAATTACTCTAAGGGACACGATTACGTTGAAAGGTTCTGAAAATTCTCCTGAGTTATGGACTATTCTAAGGTCTGACAGTACTTCTTGGGGGGTCTCAGGTGATGTATTTTACAATCTAAGTTCGATGACCAGCGGTCAAGAAAATGTTCTCAGTTTTGAATTTACAAAATAATATAGTATCATAGAATCATTAAATTATGATAGTTTGTTTTTAGAGAAAAATTATTGACAAAGTTATAAAAGCCCGTTTCATTGTTTTTTATCAAATGGCAGAAGCAGGTATGGCCGCATTTGGCTCAGCAGTGGGCGTTGCAATTGCACTAGCAGTAGTGTGTTTCGCTCTACGTGGTAAAGGACATCCAGAACCACTAGATTAAACAAAGGAATTTTCCTTTACAATATTTTTCTATTTCTTTACTAATTTTTCTTGTCCCCAAATCCTAACATTTCTGCTATATCCAGTTGTTTGGTATTCTTCTTTTTCATAAAACATCTTTCGTAATACTGACATTCAGAGCATTCTGTTGATGGTTCTAAGATGGGTGTTTTTTGTTCTTTGAGAAGATCATTTAGTACTCTGACTCTTCTGATTACTTCCTCAAACATCTTTTTGTTACGTGATATTGAAAACGTTGTCTCTTTTCTATCTCCAGTAATGTAGACGATAATCCCATCGGGTTTGTCATAAATCCACATACATGCATTAAGGTACAACACATCATTAGCTTGAGGATTTTCTAACTCATTTGTTGCCCCTCTAAATATAAAGATGGAATCATCAATAAGCATGTCAACTTGGCCCTTTAGTTTGATATCCTCAATGGCAAATTCTTTTGGTTCGCTTCCATATTGTAATTTTCGAAGTAATCCTGATAGCAGCTCATTGAATCCCCTTCTCTGAACTTCTTGAGGATCAATCCTGTCATAATATGAGCGTCTTAGACAATGAACAACTTCATGTAAATGGATGGTCTGAATATTTGCAGAATCTATGTCAATGTCTAATTCTTTTCCGATGGAACTAATCGCATTTTCAACAGTGCTTCGAAAATCTCTATCTCCCATCATGATATGTTATCTTGAAATTTAAACAATATAGGTTAATTCATTTTCTTGTTTAGATACTTTGAAATTCTACCTGAAAAAGCAAGTATGACAAAATGAATCCCAAACCCTGAGATTGCCCCAATAGCAATGTTTCCAGTTCCATAATAGATGCCCAAAAATACTGTTAATGAAGGTAGGGCAAAAATCAGTGCCAAAGAGATACTTACCCAATTTGTAAAAATATTGATAGGCGCATTAGATTTCTTCACTGGAAATTCACTCATGTTTTATGCCGGATTATTCTGTCTCTAAAATCAATTTTGACATTGTGGTCTCTGTTGGTATTTTTTGTTCTACTGCATATGCGATTGCTGCAAGATTTCTGACTTCAAATGCAGTCAATTTTGTAATTCCTACTGTTGTTGCTAAACTGAACATCTTAGTGAAAGAGTTTAACGATGCTCGATAAATTGCTAGTTCAAAAGATCTCTCAAATTCTGCTAATGCATCTAGTTCATTTTCAGCCTGAGGAATCAAATCACTATATTTTGTATTGGAAAGTTCGTTGAATGCATCTCTAATTGTCCCAGCCGACATCATTCTTGTTAACAAGTCTTTTGCAGCAGGAGATTGAGCAATAATTAAATCTTGAATTTGCTGTTCATCCAATCCCCAAAATTTTCCTCTAACTACACTAAGAATATTGTAAAAATCAATATCCATTCCGACTAATCTGCCTGCATCAATGTCTCCAGATTTGAGTGCCTTAACAAGACGTGACATCAAAATTTTATCAAAAAACGTATCAAAGATTTGTAGGCTCTTTTTGTCTGCATATAATGCTGCTGCTTTTGCTATGTCTTCAGCGAATTCTGTCTGACTTAAGTTGGCAACTGTTTCATCCAGATCTTTTGCAACAAGTGCTTTGATGACAATATCTCTTTGTTTGATTAACTCTTCAGCACGAAAATTAATGTAAATTTCAATCTCCTCTTGAGATTTTCCCAAAACTTTTCCTTTTAGAATTTGTTTCAAGTTGGAAATAATGAATTTCAAATAATAAGCATCTAAGAGACCGCCGCCGGCAGTTTTTGAAATGCCATAATGAACCTCAGCTAGATGACCCCTTAAGGCAGATTCAATTCCATGAGATGTGTAAGGTTTCTCAACTCCAGTTACCGCTTCCGCATAAACTGTATTTTTAATTCGTGTCATTAATTCATCAAGATCTCTTGATTCTGTCAAGGTCTGAAAATCATCTTTTTTCAGTAATTTCCCTCTTTTACTATAAGATTTGACAGATGCATAAACATTCTTTGAATCGCCCATTCAACTGTCGTTCAATATATAGCAGATTTTAATGTTTGGCGCTCTATTTTGAGAGTAAATTCTATGTAATTTTGTCTAAAAATATGATAGCTTCATCTTTTTCTTGGTTTGATAGTTTTACAAATGCTGAAAGAATCTCTTTTTGGATAACTAGTGATTCATCTGAAATATCTTTCAGTTTTGAGAGGTCAAAAGGGAGCAGTTCATCTATTTTATTATCACAAAATGCCTTTACATATTTTTGAAAAATTGAATATGTGAAAATGGGACTGGTTTTCAAAAGACTAGATAATACTTTTTCAAATTCTTCTTCATTTGGTTCAGACTTTGAAAAGAACTCTTCGAATAGGCTTTCCCTATTTTTAATGTCTTTAATTGACAGAGCTATCAGAATTCCTTTTTTTGTTAAATGATAATACGGTATTCCTTTCTCTTGAAGTGCTTTTGGGCCTCTTTTTAGTGGTAATCGTCCATCTTCTTCTGCAATTTGCATAGGAAGCAATATTTCGTCAAGATCCCTAAATATTCCTGAATAGATATTTTTCCAAGCTATGCCTTGTCTTTTCGCTATTTTCTGAGAAATTCCCGTTCTTGTTTTTTCTGCTGGATTTACACTACTGCCAAGAATTGTAATGATTGCCCTTTGTCGATTTGCTTCTCCTGTCAAATCATCACCTTTTGTCTTGAATGTATCAAAAATTGCTAGTCTTGTCTTAGATTTTACCAGAACTTATTCACCTTTAACATAATTTTCAATTTCTATGTTAATATCAGAATTTAATGAAATATAATAACTTACTTTTTTGCATGTTATGGAGTTTCCAATGCTTAAATAATTTTGAATTTCGATAAATTTAATGAATTCTAGGAACTACAAGTATGCTCTATTACTTGTAGCCGCAGTATCTATCACAGCAGCAGGTGCTATGTCTCAGGCATATGCACAAAGTGTTGAAGATGGTATGGACGGATATGTTATAGGAACCAGTGGAATTTACACTGGCAACCCTAACGAATGTTGGTATGATGACGGCGAAGGCGGCATGCTACCTTGTCTTATAGACACAGGTGATACAGCATGGATGCTAACTGCAACATCATTGGTACTCTTCATGTCTCCCGGAGTCGGTTTCTTTTATGGCGGATTAGCCAGATCAAAGAACATCGTCAACGTACTTGGTATGACCCTTATCGTAATGGGTCTAATGTCAGTACAATGGGTTCTATGGGGATACTCACTAGCATTTGGTGGAGTTGATTCTGATGCAAACATGTTCATGGGTAATCTAGATTATGTTGGCTTTAATCAAGTCTCAGCGTGGGCACCTCTCGGTGAAGTAGGTCCATGTGCAGATACATGGTCTAATGCTTATCAGATGAACGAAATGAAGGACGGAGACTATTGTAGTCAAGGTTGGCCAGGTACAGTACCTCACCAACTATTTGCAATGTTCCAAGCAACCTTTGCAATCATTACACCGGTCTTAATTATCGGTGGTTTGATTGACAGAATCAAGTTCAGTGCAGTAATGATATTCGTACTCTTATGGGGAACCTTCGTTTATGATCCAATAGCACACTGGGTCTGGGGAGGCGGATACATAGGAGGAGGTGCAATTGACCTCGATCCAGACTTATCGCCATCATATGCATTAGACTTTGCAGGTGGTACTGTAGTACACATATCTTCAGGATTTGCAGCATTGGCTGGAGCCTTAGTCCTTGGCAGACGTCTTGGATACGGCAAAGTGCCAATGGAACCACACAATATCCCAATGGTAGTCCTCGGAGCAGGAATACTCTGGTTTGGATGGTTTGGTTTCAATGCAGGAAGTGAAGTTATGGTAGACGGCATTACCGTCAGCGCATGGACTGTTACAAATACAGCAACTGGTATGGCTGCAGTCACTTGGGTGCTCATGTCTTGGGCACATACAGGAAAACCAAGTGTTGTTGGAGCTGCATCGGGAGCAGTAGCAGGATTGGTAGCAATCACACCAGCCTCAGGTTGGGTAGGTCCAATGGCTGCGATTATAATCGGTATTGCAGCTGGTACAGTTTGTTATGCAGCAATAGCATTCAAGAGCGCACGTAAATGGGACGACGCATTAGATGTATGGGGAGTACACGGAATGGGTGGTCTTACAGGTGCAATTTTGACTGGTACATTAGCTAGCCCACACGTTTGGGATACTGGAGACGGTATCGGAGCATGGACTGGAACTGCAGAAGGAATGGAACAGCAAGCAATCAGCATCATTGGTGCTGCAATATCAGTAGGCTATGCCTTTGGTGTTACAATTGTAATCCTCAAAGTAATGGATGCCGTATGGCCTGGCGGAATCAGAGTCACTCCTAAAGAAGAGGAGATTGGTCTTGATTTGGCACAACATGGCGAAAGAGCATACGTAAACGAATAGAAAAAAAAACCTTTTTTCTTCTTTTTATTTAAATCCAAATCCATTTAGTCCTGATCATTTTATTCAAACTATGTTAATCTCTACAACAGAATTGAATTCTATTCTAAATGATTCAAATCTCATAATTGCTGATACTCGATCTTTTAAAGAATATTCAGAAGGTCATATTCCAGGATCTGTTCATCTGGACCTGTTTGCATTTCATTGGATTGATACTACAAATGAAGGAATTGAAAACTTCAATAATCAAACACAAAATTTACTTTCATTTCTTGGGGTGACACCGGAGAAAAAAGTCATATTCTATGATTCTGTTTCTGGAATGCTTGCAGCAAGAGGTATTTGGATGCTGATGTATTTTTCACATCAAAATGTCTTCATGCTTGATGGTGGAATTACAAAATGGAAAAAAGAAAATTTTTCTCTTGAGACAAAACCCAATGGCTTCAAGCCCTCTAAATTTTTAGGAAAAATCAACCCAGATATCATTTCAGGATTTGAATACATTAGAGATAATCTAGAAAATGTGAAAATTCTAGATGTCCGTTCAACTGGAGAATATGATGGTACTACAGTCCGTGCAGCACAATCTGGCCATATACCAAATGCCATCAATATTGATTGGAATCAAAATCTCAATGAAGATGGTACTTTCAAAGATAACAATGATCTATCTCAAATGTATGAAATTCCAAAAGACTCTGAAATTATTACTTATTGTCAGGGGGCATACCGGGCTGCAAATTCCTTTTTAGTTCTAAAAAAATTAGGATTCAAAAATGTAAGAGTTTATCTTGGCTCTTGGGGTGAGTGGGGAAATAAACCTGAATTACCTGTAGAGAAATAAATTTCTTTTAGGCATAAAAAGGGCTTATTTTGAATGAAATACTGAGTTGGTAATTAGATATCGTTTAGGTAACTAGCTGCTATAAATATACTTCCTACATTAACTTACTTTATGATAGTTACTATGAAAATAGACTCTTGTAGAAAATGTGGAGAGGTGTTGCAAATAATGAATACTTGTAATCATTGTAATCAACCATTACATTTTGAGTGTAATAATTGTAATTAATTTGTAGATCCCATCCATCAACATAATGTAACATCACAATCATTTCTCCAATATTATGGAGTTAATGGAAATTAAAAGGAGGTGATAATATGGCATTATACGGAATTTATGGCTCTGTTTTCATCCCCAAAAAACGGTTCGAGTTCCCGTGGGCTCATTTTCATATACAAAATTATGTGAATTTTTTTTCGTATTTTGTACAAAATCACAATCTTTGTAGATAATGAATTAAAAATCTCATTATATCATATGACTAATTCTGACTGTGAACATTATTGGGATCCTAATGGGTCTTATTTTTGCGTTCATTGTGGAACAGATATTCAAAAACAATAATTTCCAATTCAGAAAGATTAGATATTTCTACACTAAATTTATACTAAAATCACTACCAAATCGGAAATATAATACTCATTTTATTTCCATGGATAATATTATCAATAGTGTTTGATATTGTTTCATGAAACAAAAATCAACATTCATGGGTTTAATTGCAATATTGTCTCTGACAATGATGTTTGCCCCTACTTTAATTGATGATGTATCAGCACTAAAATCTGCTGGAAATCCATTACTCAAGTATGGATCAGCAACAGATCAAATCGTCTGTGGTGGAATTTTATGTTCTGAAGTTAATATAATTACAGTAGCAGAAAAAACCATTAACATTGAAGGCCTCGAAGTTTTTTATTTGGAAGCAGGACCTTCTGATGCACCAACAGTTTTACTGTTACACGGATTTCCAACATCCTCACATATGTTTAGAAATCTTGTCCCAGAATTAGCAGATGAATTTCATGTAATTGCACTTGACATGATAGGTTATGGAAGAAGCTCAATGCCAATGACAGATGAGTTTGAATACACATTTGCTCATCAGACACAAATTGTAGAACAATTTACAGAGAAGTTAGGACTAGATCAACACACTCTCTATGTGATGGACTATGGAGGACCAGTTGGATTCAGACTTTTTGACAACAATCCAGAAAAGGTTCAGGGATTTGTAATACAAAATGCAAATGCGTATGATGAAGGACTCGAAGAATTCTGGGATGATTGGAAAGTTTGGTGGAATGATCCAACTCCAGAAAATGAATCCAAATTGCACTATCTAGTAGCACCTGAAACTACCCAATGGCAATATCAGTTTGGAATGAGAAATCCAGAAGCAGTTGATCCTGCAACATGGACTACAGACCAAGCAGGACTTGACAGACCAGGAAACGTTGCAATTCAGCTTGCAATGGCATATGACTACAGAACAAACATTCCATTGTATCCGCAATGGCAAGAGTCATTTCGTGAACATCAGCCACCGGCATTAATCGTGTGGGGTGCAAATGATTACATCTTTCCCGCAAGTGGTGCACATCAGTACGAACGTGACTTGGAGAATGTGGAAAAATATCTCTTAGACACAGGTCACTTTGTACTCGAAGAAGACCTTAACTTTGTTGCAAAGCAAATGAGAGAATTTGTAAACTCTGTACAATAGATTGGCCAAATGGCCTTTCTTTCTTTTTATTCAGATAAGAAATCCTTAGCCTCAAAGAATCCAGTTAGTTCTTTAGATAATTGGTCACAAAATATGCCTAAAATCTCAAAATCTACATGAGTCATCTTCTTTTTGCTAAACATTGCCAAGACAGCAATTGATTTTTTCTTATAGATTAACGGATATGCTGCAAATGATTTTAGTTTCTCTTTTTTTGCCCACTTTTGATATTTTACTCTTGGATCATTTACGACATCATTAGTTACAACTGCTTTTTTCGTTTTGATTACAGGTCCGATCTTTAGAGAATCTATTGAAACTTTGCAAAATTCTCCATTGATATTTTTATATTTTCCAGCACTAAATTTTAGTAACAAGTATTTCCTGTCTTTATCTACAAACCAAAGTCGTGCAAAATGTGCATCAAAATATTTTACGAGACTGTCCGTAATTGCCTGAAGTCTATCATTGACATTATCATATTTTTTCAAAGAGTTTAGGATTTCATATACTTGAGATTTCTTTTCATTTCCTTCACCTTCGCCGTAAATCATGTATGGGGATGATTTGATGATCTTTGATTCATAAGAACGGAAATCCGAAACCAATTCACTGAATCGGTTTAAGAAATTATGTGATTCCAAATCATATTGCTCAATAGAGTCAAATACAAAATGACATATCCAATCAAAATCCCCACTTAGTTTACTAGAGTAAATACAAAAGTTTGATTCCTCGACATATTTTTCAAAAAGGCTTACCAGTTCTTCGGTTTTATTTGTAAACTTGAATTTTAACAATATTGTTCTGTTTATTTTTTCAGATACGATACTTGGATTTAATATCGCAGAATATCCTAATATGGTATTATTTTTTTCCAGTCGTACAAGTCTTTGCCTGATAGCTCTATCAGTAATGGTGTATCCTAAATTTTGAAGATGTGTTGCAATTTCTTGTGATGCTACTCGAGCATTTTTACCCAATTTTGACAGGATAACCTTGTCAATTTCATCTGTCATAGAGTACAGAAAGGATACTAGACTTTATTGATTTCCGATTCGGAAAGAATGAAGACCTTTGCTCTTAAATCAGGCCATAATTACTGCCAAATCAGAAATTTTAGACAAAATTTTCTTCCGTGGACAATATTATCAATTTTAGTAATAGAAAATTATGGAAAATACAACACAACAAGCAATGGGAACATATGGAATCTATGGCAGTCACACAACTGAAGCATGTCCATTAAACAATAAAGAAAATAAAAAATTGCTAATAGAAGCAGGTTCTACTTTTGAAAAAGATGCAAATGCAAAAGGAATTAAAGTTCTATCAATGTATCATTCTGGTTTAGAGCACACATTTGAGTGGATAGTTGAAGCTCCTGGTGCACATCCAATTTGGGATCTAATGGTGGAAACTAAGGTTGCAAAATTTAACGCAACCAAAATTGTTCCATTATGGACAACTGCACAAGCTGTGGAATATCTCAAAAGTATAGAGTGATGACAATGATGACAATTCCTTCATTCCAGAATCATAAATTCCCTAGTCTAGTGATTACTGGACTGGTGGCAACTTTTTCTTTTTACATAGCAGCATACGTTGATATGGCGATTACAGGTATACCACTCGATATTTCAGCAGTACTTGGAATGTTAGTTGTGGGAGATCATGAATCTTCGATAATCATTGGTAATTTTTTCCACATAGCTAATGGCATGGGCTTGACGCTATTCTTTGGCTATGTTTTCTTTCCAATTTCAAACAGAATAATGAAAGGAAGAGTATGGCTTCATGGGATAATCTATGGCGTAATTGTAACAGCTACTACTGTTTGGTTTGGAATGTTACCCGCACTAGGAGCAGGCATTGCAGGATTAAATATCGCCTCTGAAGTTCCAGTAATGACGATGTTTAGGCATATTATCTTTGGTGTAGTAGTTGGCATTTTATCAAAATCGCTTTTTGAGGTAAGAAAATGACCGAATTAATCAATAGTGAGGGGTGTCCAAAGTGTGGTTCTGAAAAAATTGAACGCAAAGATGATAAATTCGCGTGTGCAGATTGTGGATTATCTTTTAGTTATTTTGGAGGACAAAAATGAAAAAAATTCTTTATGCGATAATTCCTATTCTTGTATTTTCAATAATATTTGTAAACGCATTATTTGGCCATTTAATTTTTGCATCAGAAACTCAAGAGGTTGTAAACAAGTACTCTGTATATGTTCATTTATTATCTGAGTGGGAAAGTGATTCAAAGAACATTATTTTTGATGTAACGAATTCTTGGCATAAATCAGATAAAATTAGTAACACCAATCATGTATTTGATGCAGAATTTAAAGAATACAATGTTAATCAACTTCATGAAATTAGTGGCAAATCATACGTTGAATTAAAACATGAGTTTAGTGATTGTCAGGAAGAATGGCAGCCAATGTTGTATAGAAAGGCAGTTGATACCGTGCGACATGAGATTGAATATGTCCAAGGTCAACAACTGAGTACAGATCCAAGTGTTTCAGTTTATCCTGATATTGAGAACAAAAATTATGACAATTCAGAACAACAACTAAAAATCAAAAATGGATACGTACAATTTTTTCCTATTTGTACATCTAAAGATATTACATCATATGATTATAGTGTAAAAACTGATAACAAAGATTTGGGCTTTGATGTATACTTTGTTTCATCACCTGTACAACTAGAACATTTTACTAGTTCTAATTTTGATTTTTACGCAGAATCTGATTGCTATGGACAAAACAAACAAAGCTATAGTGGCACCTGTAAGAATATCACTGGTGACAGTGGATTGTTGGTGGTATTTCCTGATGATCTCAATCCCTGGACTACAAAGGTCACCGTTAATCTTTATGAAAAATAACTTCTCAAATTCTGTGTGGCTTTAACTCACAGATAGAATTTAAGATCAAAAATAATCTCTTATTTTTCTAGGTAATTCTACTATGGACTAACTACTGAAATACCGAAAATCGCAAACCCACCCATAATGAGCGCAGGAATTATTGTAATTATTGATTCTTTTGACATGTCTTTCTATTTCCTACCTTCTATTTTTTCCTATTCTTCCAAGAATATGTATTGTAAACTCTCTCTGGGACTAGTTGTTCAAATGGTTGAGCGCCTCCATCATACCATTTTGTGAAGAATTCATAGAGATGAAGCCTGAGGGATTGAATGTATACAATCAGACCTTCAATCATCATGATTCCTATCTGTCCACCTATGATAAGCACCCAAGCCATTGGACTACTCATTCCTCCTAAGGACACAAAGGCTTGGTTTACTGTAAGCAAAAGAGCCGCATGCACAAGAAGCATAATTCCTATTCGTGCATAACTGATGGAATGCGCCAGGCATTCAATGGTTTTCCCAAGTAAAACCTCCATAATCACACTTACCATATCTCCACCATCATCTGGGTGTTTTTTGTTGTGCTTTATTCCTCCAATTATCATCAATACAATACATGCAATTATGATAACTATTGAAATTCTAACAACTATCCATACAACTGCCCATTCTCCAACTAGTACTGTTACCCAAGGTACAGCTTCTGTGTGAATTTTAGAATACATATTCATGACATCATATCCAGAACCTATTGCACCCATCATCACTCCAAAAACTCCTAACCACATGAACAAGTTGGGAATAGCCTCAAAGATCAATGTGTCTTTATCTTTCTTTTTTGCAAAGTTTCGAATTCGTAACAGAAAAGCCCATCCTAAATGAATTACTCCTAAGAATAGTGAGACTTTAAGAATCATAATTACTTGATCAAATGTTAACTCAGCTACACTGATGGCACCTATCAACCACTCAATAGAATGAAGAGGACCGCCTTCATGTAACAATGCTTCAAATCCTGCAAAATGTTCTAAATGAAAACCAAAAATTTCTCCTTGGAAAATCCCTGCAACCGCACCGGCACCACCTGACATTGCGAGTAACATTCCCCATCTTGATAGATTACCTTGTCCCTTGAACTTGAACAATAGTCCTAATCCCATCAACAATAATCCGTGACCTACGTCGGCAAACATTAATCCATAAAATATAGGCCACATGAGTGCAATCATCCATGTAGGATCAAATTCTCCTTTTTTTGGAATTCCTTGACTACTAGTAATTACTTCATATGTTTTGACCCATTTGGGGTTATCCAAATAAACAGGTAGGTTTGCCTCTGCTTCTTCACCTTTAATTTCTTCAGTAATTGATGTCCATTGATTTGTTATTTTGTCAAAATTCTTTTTCATTTTCTTTGGAATATATCCCTGAATCACAGCAAAATTCTTGGTACCACCAGGTTTGCGTAATGTTTCAAGTACTTCTTTTGCTACAAATGCATTTTCATGCATGGCAAGTATCTCTCTTCGTATTTTTTTGGTAATTGAAGATAATTCTTTTGAAATGGATTTTTGTTGTTCTATCAACTCTTTAATTTTTGATTCAGCTAAAGAATATGCTTCACTTGGGATCTGAGGAAAATCGTTTGGAATACTAAATGGATTAGAATTAAGAGCTCGCATGATTTTGAGAATTTTATCAGATTCATCAATGTCTGCAATAACTATAACTGCTAATTTTTCTTTAGACTCTAAGTCATACTTGAAAATTGAGATGCCTTCTAAAGATCGTTCGACTTCTCCATAATCAGATGAATTTATGACGAATAGATCTGTGTAAAAATAATTCATTGATCCAAAATTACTTAGATCAACGTTAAGCTTGTTTGCGACTTGCATTGTTTCTTTTAATGTCTTGTATTCTTCAAGAGAATGACTGATCCTTGAATTTTCTTCTAATGTTTTGGCTGCTTTAGTAACACCATCTGGAATTTTCTCTAAGTCACTAAGAATATCCTCAATTTCATCAATATTGTAATTTTTCTTTTTTATCACGGTACCTTTGAAAAGAATCTCCATGATGCCAACTCGTAGTGGAATATTCAATCCCTTTATCACATCCTCGACAAATTGATGTGATTTTTGTGCACGTAAAAGCAGATCATCAATTTCAGGAGTTACTGTTTCATTCTCCATTTCCATCTTATGAAACCATTCAAATTCCGTAAGACGTGAGATTAGTTTTGGAGATTCATCTCTGGGAAGTATGACGCTACCCATCAAGAGATCTGCAACAGTCACACTTCGAAGGATAGCTAATACATTATAATATCTTTCGAGTCTTTAGAAAATACCCTATTTTTTAATTTTCTTAAACTATTCCCAAACATTAAAATCTATTATTGATTCAGCATTTGTATTGACATCTTATTCCTCATTAGAGCCTGCAATTGAGAAAATTCTTAAAAAAACCGAACAAAAAGTTTTATCAGATCTTGAAAATTCATGTTCGGATTCTAAACAGGCACTAGATGACTCATCTTCTAAATTGGAACAAGAATATGATAAAATTATTTCAGATGGCAAAAAAGAGGCTGATAAAATCGAAAAACAGATCACTGGAAGTTCTGATATTGAAGCCCGAAATCAACAACTTATGGCATTAGAAGAAGCAGTGAATAAAGTGTTTTCCACAGCATTGGATCAAGTTGCAAATTTTGATCGCAGTGGTGATTATTCAAATCTCATCAAAACTTTGATTGAAGAAGCAATTCAAATTTTAGGTACCTCAGAAATTTCAATTTCTACAAGTGCAAAAGATAGAGATGCTGTCCAATCTGTGTTATCTCAATTTTCAGGAGTAGAACTATCATCTGAAGATATTAAATGTCTTGGAGGAATTAGAGTAAAGTCTAAAGATGGCACAATGACATTTGATAATACTCTGGATGCAAGAGTTGAACGGTTGAAGCCTTTAATAAGGAAAGATATCGCAGGAAAATTCGGAGTGGGGATTTAAGAAAATGGCAGCAAAAGGTAGAATTGTTTGGGTAAGTGGTCCGGCCGTAAGGGCAGACGGTATGTCAGATGCCAAAATGTATGAAACTGTAACTGTCGGAAATTCAAAATTGGTAGGCGAAGTTATTAGATTAACCGGTGATGTGGCATTTATTCAAGTATACGAATCAACAAGTGGTCTAAAGCCTGGTGAGCCTGTAGTTGGTACCGGAAACCCACTTAGTGTGTTGTTAGGTCCTGGAATCATTGGACAACTCTATGATGGAATTCAAAGACCTCTAAGAGAATTATCAAAAGCATCTGGTTCATTCATTGGAAGGGGTATTACAACTTCTGCAGTAGATATGACAAAAAAATATCACTTTGTTCCAATCGTAAGTAACGGTGATGAGGTTTCTGGGGGAAGTGGAATTGGTACTGTAAAAGAAACTGATCTTATTGAGCATATGATTATGACTCCACCGGATCATCCAGGTGGAAAAATTTCAAACCTTGTATCTGAAGGAGATTATGATTTAGAAACTGTATTAGCTACTACTGAGAAAGATGGACAATCAATTCAGCTTAAGATGTATCATAAATGGCCTGTACGAAAACCACGACCATATCTTAAGAGATATGATCCAACTGTCCCTCTCTTAACTGGACAGCGTGTTATTGATACGTTCTTCCCAATTGCAAAGGGAGGAACTGGTTCGATTCCTGGGGCATTTGGAACAGGCAAGACTGTGACATTACACCAAATTGCAAAATGGGCAGATTCTCAAGTTGTTGTTTACATTGGTTGTGGTGAAAGAGGAAATGAAATGACTGAGGTATTAGTTGAATTCCCTCATCTTAAAGATCCACGTAGTGGAAAACCATTGATGGATAGAACTGTCCTTGTAGCAAATACTAGTAACATGCCAGTAGCAGCAAGAGAAGCAAGTATCTACACTGGTGTTACAATTGCAGAGTATTATAGAGATATGGGGAAAGACGTTGTCCTTGTGGCAGATTCCACAAGTAGATGGGCAGAATCACTTCGAGAAATGAGTGGTAGACTAGAGGAAATGCCTGCAGAAGAAGGTTATCCATCATATCTTGCATCTAGATTGGCAGAATTTTATGAAAGAGCGGGTCGTGTTAGAGCAAATGGAAGTCCAGACCGTGATGGTTCAGTTACTTTGATTGGTGCTGTATCTCCATCTGGTGGTGACTTTACAGAACCAGTTACTACACACACAATGAGATTTATCAAAACCTTCTGGGCCTTGGATGCAAAACTAGCGTACTCTAGACATTATCCATCAATTAACTGGATGAACAGCTATTCTGGTTATCTTGCTGATATTGCAAAGTGGTGGACCGAAAACATTAGTGAAGATTGGTTTAGCACTAGAGCTGAAATCTATGGTGTCTTGCAAAGAGAAGATACGCTAAAAGAAATTGTTAGGCTATTGGGTCCTGAAGCATTGCCTGATGAGGAAAAATTGATTCTTGAGGTTGCAAGAATGGTAAAGATTGGTTTGTTACAGCAAAACTCATTTGATGATGTTGATACTTATTGCAGTCCAGAAAAACAGTTCAAGTTAATGAAATTATCCCTTGACTTTTACAAGAAAGGACAACAAGCACTCAAAGAGGGTGCAGCATTATCTGATATACGTGAATTACCTATAGTAACCAGTTTGCTCAAAGCAAGAATGGATGTCAAAGATGATGAGATGCCAAAACTTGATCAACTGGATAAAGACATGCAAGAACAATTCAAATCAATTTCAGGAGTAAAAGTATCAAATTGACAGCAGAAGGTGGAGTTCAATACAGTAAGATTGCAGAAATCAAAGGTCCGTTAGTTGTTGTAGACGATGTTGACAGTGCGGCATTTGACGAACTAGTTGAAATTGAAACAACAGAGGGAGAAAAAAGATTGGGCAAAGTTCTCGAAGTAGGAAACGGCAAAGCAATTGTACAAGTCTTTGAGGGAACAACTGGATTATCAATATCTGGAACAAAGGCAAAATTTGTAGGTAAAGTTATGGAAATGCCAGTATCAAAAGAGGTATTGGGTAGAGTATTTGACGGATTAGGAAGACCAAAGGATGGACTCCCAGATCCGATTGCTGATAAGTTCGTAGACATTAACGGTGAACCAATGAACCCAGAGCAGCGTGAATATCCAAAAGATTTCATTCAAACCGGTGTATCTGTGATTGATGGATTGATGACTCTAGTTAGAGGTCAAAAACTTCCAATCTTTTCAGGTTCTGGTATGTCTCACAATCTTTTGGCAGCACAAATCGCAAGACAGGCAAGTGTTGTTGGAAAACAAGATGACTTTGCTGTGGTGTTTGCAGCCATTGGTGTGCAATACAGTGAGGCAGAATATTTCAGACGAAGTCTTGAAGAGTCTGGAGCATTAAAGAGAAGTGTTCTATTTCTAAATACTGCAGATGATCCTGCAATTGAAAGAATCATTACCCCTCGTGTAGCATTAACTGTTGCAGAGTATTTGGCATTTGATCTTGGAATGCACGTTTTAGTTGTAATTACTGATATGACAAACTATGCAGAGGCATTAAGAGAAATTAGTGCGGCAAGAGAGGAAGTTCCTGGAAGAAAAGGATATCCTGGCTATCTCTACACTGACCTTTCAACACTTTATGAAAGAGCAGGTAAACTCAATGGAAGAAAAGGAAGCGTCACACAAGTTCCAATTCTATCAATGCCTTCTGATGATATTACACACCCAATACCCGATCTTACTGGTTACATTACAGAAGGACAAATTGTAGTTGGCAGAGATTTGTTCAGACAGGGAGTCTATCCTCCAATCAATATCTTGATGAGTCTCAGTAGACTGATGAAAGACGGAATTGGTGAAGGAAGTACAAGAGAAGATCATAGTGAAGTTGCTAACCAGGTTTATGATGCATATTCTAGGGCACAGGAAGTAAGAGCACTAGCAGGTATTGTAGGTAAAGCAGGACTGACTGAAATTGACCTCAAATACATGGATGTCGGTGATACCTTTGAAAAAGAATTCCTTACACAAGCAACTGACGAAAACAGGACCATTGAGGAAACACTTGGCCTTCTATGGAAGATTGTGTCAAAATTACCAAAGAATGAGATTACTAAAATCAAAGATAAATACGTTGATCAATATTACAAGGAGGAGTAACTAAATGTCATTTGGACAAAACGTCGCTGCAACAAAAATTGAACTTTTAAAATATAAAAAGTCCACTCAGGTTGCCACAATGGTTCAGCAAATTTTGGATGACAAACGTAAGGTTCTCTTGAAAAATATTGAAGAGATGATCCAAGAAGCATCTAAGGCAAGAGGTGGAATCTGGGAACCGTTACAAGATATCTACAAGTCCGTTAATGAAGCATATTTGGCTCTTGGTACGAACACCGTTGATTCTGTTGCAGAATCCACTCCTCCAGTAATGGAAGTTGATGTTCATGTCCGAAGAGTTGTAGATGTAAAAATTCCTGCACTGACTGTGACGGAAAAGGATACAAAATCAATGCCGTATGGATTTGCAGATACAAACTCGTCAATTGACAGAGCAGCAAAACAAATCAAAGAGTTGTTGCCAAAAATCTGCAAGGCAGCAGAATATGAAAATTCCATTTTTAGTCTTGCAAAGGCATTAGAAAAGACTCAAAAATTGCTAAACGCACTTGAAAATGTCATTATTCCTCAATATAAAGAAAAAATTCGATTTATTCTTTCTACTCTTGAAGAGAGGGAAAGAGAAGAATTCGCAAAGTTAAAAAAAGTCAAAGCTAAGATGGAAAGTAGGAAATAATATGGCAAAAGAAGAAATAAAAAAATTACTTGAAAACTCTAAAAAGACATTAGATCAAGATCATGAAGATTTTGTCAAATCAATTAAAAGTGATTTGACATCTTTTAAAAAGAAGACACTCGATCAAATTTAGTTACTTCGTGTATCATGATTTAAATATGGAATTATGAGGTTACATAGCATATGAAACCTATTGTTTTGTTATTATCAGTAGCAGCAGTTGCATTATTTGCAGCAGGTCTTACTGATGTGGCATATGCTGAAGGAGAAGGTGCTAGTGGCATGAGTGATGGCTCCAAACTAATTGGTGCTGGAATAGCATTTGGTGTTGCAGCAGGTGGTGCCGGTGTTGGTTTAGGTCAAGTTGGAGCAGCGGGACTTGCAGTAATCAGTGAGAATCCTGCTTTACAGTCTAAAGTATTCATCTTTGTAGGTATGGTAGAATCAATTGCAATTTACGGTATCGTCATGATGTTTATTATCCTAGGACAATAAGCCAAGAAAACTTATTCTCATTTTTATATTTATAATTTAATTATATTTTAGCTCGTTAACATCCAAAACTCTTGCACAATATCTGCACTTGAGTATCATTCCTTCTTTATTCATTACATCCATTACTGATTCAATGTGCTCCGTACTGTTTGTAATGCAGTCTGGATTTGAACATCTAAAAATTCTGTCTATTTCATTAGGTAGTGACACTCTTCTCTTCTCAACAAGCTTGTATTCTTTTATCATGTTGATTGTAGCCTTTGGCGCAATTACGGCCAACTTGTTTGTATCGTCATCTTTTAGAAACTTATTTTCCACTTTGATAATGTCTTTTTTCTTGAATTTTCCACTTGGGACATTCAACGCTATTGTAATCAGACTCCCATCTCCACCATCAATTTGTAGTGCATTAAGAACCTGAAGACCCTTGCCTTCATCAATATGGTCAATTACCGTACCTTCCTTAATTCGTCGAACCATGAGGTCGGACTGTTCCATCAGAATACTTTGTATAGTCACCAGTATATATTATTGAAAGAATGAACGAGTTCTACAAAAAAGATATTATTTCAATTAAAGATTTTAGCAAAGATCAATTAGAAAAAATTTTTACATATACTGATAAAATCATGCAACTAAGTTCTTCTGATAGAAGAGAAATTTGCAAAGGAAAAATATTGGGATATTTGTTTTATGAACCAAGCACACGAACACGTCTTAGCTTCGATTCGGCAATGGCGTCAATTGGTGGAACCTCATTAGGAATTTCTGACATTTCTTCGTCATCTACTCAAAAAGGTGAAAGTCTTTCTGACACTGTTCGGATGATGTCTATTTACTCTGATGTTCTTGTTTTGCGTCATCCCTTGGATGGATCAAGTAGATTTGCATCTGAAGTTTCTGAAAAGCCCGTGATTAATGCTGGTAGTGGCACAGAAGAACACCCTACTCAGGCAATCCAAGATTTGTATACGATGAAAAAAGAAAAGAAAAGGATTGATGGTCTAAAGATTGGCATTGTGGGAGATCTAAAGTATGGGCGAACTGTCTATTCTCTATTATCCGGACTTGGAAATTATGATGTCGATGTACGTTTGATTTCTCCAGAATCCTTGCGAATAAGATCTGATTCAACTTATGAAATCAAGAAGAATTTGGACTATATTGAAACCACCGACATTGAAGACGGTCTTGATGATCTTGATGTTCTTTATGTGACAAGAATTCAAAAGGAACGATTTCCGGATGAGGAAGAATATCTCAAGGTAAAGGGCAGTTATGTTGTGGGATTGGATATGCTAAAACGTATGAAGGAGGATTCAATAATTTTACATCCCCTACCAAGAATAGATGAAATTTCATCTGATGTGGATAAAACAAAAAATGCCCGATATTTTGAGCAAGCTGAATATGGAAAACATGTGCGTGCTGCTTTGTTGGGCATGATTCTCAACGAGAATGGACTTTAATTCTTTTAACAATTCCGTATTCCATATATCTAGAGGTGTTTCAGCAAGATTGATTGACAACAACAAAAATTATTCCTATTTTTCCATTAGACTTGGTTTTATTTCCAAGACAGGAGCTTCCCCTTAGAATCTTTGAACCTCGTTACAAACAATTAGTTGATGATTGCATGCTTGGAGATGGCCAGTTTGGTGTATGTTTGATTGATGAAAATAACTCTGTAAATGGATGGAATTCTCCTAATCTGGTAGGAACCATTGCCAAAATTTCTAAATGTGAGGATGCTAATCTTGACGGATTACAATTAAACATTGAAACCCTTGGAAGAAACTCGTTTAAAATCAAGAAAATCATTCCTTCATCAATTCCCCAACCTACAAACTATGATCCGCTTTCAATGGAAGGGCATCAAGAAATATCTGACATTCATGAAAAAATTGGAACAGAAGAAAAAATGTACATTCAAGCTGAAGTAGAGATGATTCCAGAAATCGATGAGAATATTTCATTTGAGAGATGGCAAAGATTGGTTGAATTGTGGAAAAAGAAAATCATAACACAAACTTTACCTCAAGTTGTTGAGCCACATTCTTTAGATCATGTTCTAGAGCAGTACTATCTTAATACTGAGACACCAACAATTGATTACATCTATTCACTATCCGCAATTGGTGCAAAGGATCCAAATGAGCTTCAGCCAATACTGGAGGCGACTACCATGGATGAATTGATTAAAAACGTTGAAGAACTACTTACAGTAAAATAGCTCCATGGAACTGAAATAATGACATTGTTAAAAAAACTTGGAATGTTGGCATTGGTTACGTGTCTGCTGTTTCCAGCTAGCAGCGTTTACGGACACGGGTTTGGAATCGATACCATCTCTTCTGTAGACGTTCAAGGAAAAAGACTGTCCATTTCAGTAGAAATGCCGATGTATTTTGAAAATGATCAGGATCAAATCACCATTACTGCAACTGAGGATGAAACAAAGGAAAATGCAAAGAATGTAACATTTCTCATAGGTTTGTTTCATAATGATGAAATGTTCTTTAGAAATTATTTCTTTACTGAAGATGGTATTTTGCCAATTACAATTACACCTACACAGGATGATGAAATCATAATTCACGGTGAACAGGACTCTTTGCTTGGAGCCTGGCACGGAACTGAATCTGTTCCCATAGAAATTAGGGGACCTTTGTTTGATTCGGGTGGTTTGTATAACTTTGAAATTGAAATAAGAACCATAGATGAGCCGACAAATATCATAGAAAATTCCACAACTTACAATGCTGATTTGAGTCTGATTGAGACCGTTTCCTTCGTTCAAAAAGATGCAGAAAATAATGATGTGGAGTTTCGTTCAAAGTCATATTTTGATTCAATTTCTAATTTCAAGTATGATTCTGAGGCCAAACAGGTTACATTTGAAATGCCATTTGACTGGAGTGAAAAGCAAATGTCTCACATATCTGTGGTTCATGTGGAAACTCATTTTCCAAAAGACTTTGCAGAATTCTTGACTCCTAGTTATTCTGGATATGTAAATGGAATTGAATTGTTTAATTCCTCCGTTTCAGTCGATGACTATTCAGAAGAAGGTGAAAGAGTAGTTCACCTGGTTATGCTTCAAGATCATTTGAGATATTTGAAAAATGAAATGAAAAAATCTGAGGAACCAATACCTGATAACATGGTATTCACGCTGTCTACCAGTGAAGAGAATGCATTTCCTTTAGAGGCATATACAAAAAGTGAGGACTTTAAAGTAAATCTCTCGTGGGATCCTTTGGAAATAGAACCTGGAATTGACACAATTTTTATTTTTACAATTAGGGATGGAAGAACTAACGAACCTTTGAGAAGTTCTGATTACACGTTTGTCCTCATCCAAAATGGGAAAGAGATTAACCGTGCATCTGGAATAGCACAAGTTGGTGGAGAATTTGAAAAATATACATTTGCAGAAGATCAAACGGGTCCAACAATTGTTAAATTTGAAAATATTCGAAATACTGGCCAAGAAACTGAATTTGGAATAGTCGTTGTACCTGAATTTGGAACTATTGCGTTGCTTGTATTGTCAATTTCTATATTCAGCGTTATTTTTGTAACTAAAAGAGATTCACTTAGTTTCTAAAGCGCTACTAGCTTTACAGTGTCCATATTCTTATTTGTCTGAAAATCTTTTGTCATTGTAGAAACTTTTTGTGCATCACCATTGATTAGAAAAAGCTCCATGCATTTTTTCTTATCAATCTTACTGTGAAGATGAGTAGTAATCAGGTCTTCAAAATTATGTGTGATTCCTGATACGACGTGATCGAATTGATCATTATGTACAACCAAAAGAATGGCATGAATATTTCCTGACAAGTCTGCTTTTTGCTTTTCTTCAGAAACAAATGTTCTAATTCCTGCTCTGATGGCCTCTGATCTACCTGAAAATCCCATCGATGATTGTAGTTTGTCTATTTCTGAAAGAATTTCATCATTTAATGAAATTGAAACTATTGGCATATGCCTAATGTTATTAATTATCTTATAAGTTTAGCAATTAATCTTATTAAGATTTTATAGATTTATTAATAATCTGAATTCCATTGTAACGTGAATGTTCAGATTAAAATGGCAATTGTTGCAATCATCGTTGTAATTCCATTAACCTCAATTGCCGTTTATGGAACAAATTCTAATCAGCATGTTGCAATTACTGATAATCCAAAACTAAAAGTCATTTCGTCATTTAATATCCTTCATGAATTTTCACAAGAAATAGGACAGGACAAAGTTGATGCTGCTTTACTAGTTCCGATGGGAGTTGAACCCCATGATTGGGAACCTACAATTAGAGATGTACAAGAAATGCAAAAGACTGATTTAATAATAATAAATGGAATAGGTTTTGAAAACTGGGTTGACAGCTTGGATGAAAATAATTATCAAGGAATGATTATTGATACAAGCATTGGAATTCTAGATAAGAACCATGATGAAAAAAATGATCATGATGATTCAATAGATTCACATATTTGGCTGAATCCTGCATATGCAAAAATTCAAGTACAAAACATTGCATTTGCATTTTCTAATTCTGATCCTGAAAATAGAGAATTTTATCATACAAATGCAGAAAAATATGTTGAAAAATTAAATTTATTGGATTCAAGAATTCGAAACGAACTATCTAGCTGTAACCATGATTTCGTATCTTTTCACGATGCATTCTCATATTTTGCTGACGAGTATGATCTTAATCAGCATACGATTATCGCATCAAATGATCTGCATGGTGAAGTCACAGCCAAAACATTGGAAAATGTAATCTCTACATCCAAAAAATTAAACATTAAAGTAATTTTTAGCGAGGAAAATGCTTCCACAAAAACATCTGAAATAATTGCAAATGAAATAGGAGGAACGGTCTTAATTTTATCTCCACTTGAAGTCGCTTCTGATGGAACATATGTTTCTAAAATGACGGATAATCTTGAAAATCTCAAAGAGGCATTGTGTTGATAGTAGAAATAAACAATCTCACTGTTCAGTATCCTGACGTGAAAGCACTCGACGATGTCAGCTTTGTTGTCAATTCGGGTGACTTTTTAGGCATAATTGGTCCAAATGGTGCGGGCAAATCTACTCTTTTTGATGCAATGTTAGGACTAAATACAAAATACAAAGGCACAATCAATTTTTTTGGAAAAGATATCAGAAAATCAAAAAATTATCTGAAAGAAATTGGATATGTGCCACAAAAACCGATTTTTGAAAAAAACTTTCCAGTTACAGTTGGGGATGTTGTCCGAATGGGGTTGAGGAATGAGTCTGATGAAAATAAAATTGATGAAGTACTACAGCAATTATGGATACATGAGCTTCGTAATAGAAGAATTGGTGAACTATCGGGAGGACAACAACAGCGAGTCTTTATTGCAAAAGCTTTGGTGAACAATCCAAAAATCCTGATTCTGGATGAACCTGTTACGGGAATAGATCAACAAAGCATAGAGTTGTTTTACAGTATTCTTCGTGAGTTAAACTCTAAACAAAAAATAACCATTATTTGGTCTTCTCATGATTTGGATGCAGTTAATCAACTGACAAACCACGTGGCCTGCTTAAACAGAACCCTCTTCTTTCATGGAAAATCTGAAAAATTCTTTTCTGATGATGACCTTGTCAAACAATATTCTGAGGCCTCCATGCAGAAGCACATGCATCATCATTAATCATGTCTCTTGAAATTCTGACATACGGTTTCATGCACAGGGCATTAATTTCTGGAATTGCTATTGCGATTCTATGTTCAATAGTCGGATTGTTTCTGGTTTTGAGACGTTACTCATTATTTGGTGATGCAATCGCACACTCATCGTTTGGAGGAATTGCGTTAGGTTTGCTAGCTGGTGTTTATCCGTTATGGGCGGCATATGGTGTCTCTATAGTAAGTGCACTGATTATTACAAAAATCAAAGACAAATACAATATTTCTGGAGATGCATCCATAGCGGTACTGTTATCTTCAGGCATAGCCATCGGGCTTGTAATCATTGGATTTTCAGGAGGTTTTACAATTGACATCTTTAGTTTTCTATTTGGAAGCATTCTTCTTGTTAGTGTAGATGACACTGTTCTCATCTTATCGCTGACCGGAGCAATTCTGATTATCATTTTATTGTTTTATAGACAAATTCTCTATTCAACGTTTAATGAAGAACAAGCCAAAGTAAGCGGAATTCCTGTAGAAAAAATTAACTATTTGATCGTGTTCATGGCGGGAATTACCGTAGTCACGTCAATACAGCTTGTGGGTGTTTTGCTGATTTCAGCCCTGTTTGTAATTCCTAATGTCACTGCAATCATGTATGGCAGAGGTTTCAAACAGACTGCGCTTATCTCTATGAGTGTCTCTGTTTTCTCTGTAGTAATGGGAATCTTAATCTCTTATGTTTTTGATATAACGCCTGCAGGAACCATTGTCTTACTGTCTATTGGTTTGCTTGCAGGAACAATGGGAATAAAGTCTGCAGGATTGCTATCTAAGAATTAATTAGAGAATTTAACCTTCTTTTGTCATGTATACTTTTTACATAAAAAAGTGATACTGCAATAATTCCTAGTGCGACTAGTGGAGATGCGATCTCAGTATACTTCAATTGGAAATCCTCTGATTCTTGAATTTGCGTAATGTTTACGGGAATCTCTGTCATCTTTACGGTTCCAATTTTATTTGATTGCTGTTGAACAAACCATACGTTGTCGTTTCCATCTGATGTCATGAACTGAGTAAAAGACGTCTCTGTTGGAATTGTAACCTCAATCAGATCATTATTGTCCGGATCATAAACTCCTATACTATCCACGGTGTGTTGTGCAAACCAAATGTTTCCATATCTGTCAAATGTCATTCCAAATGGAAAGGCCTCTTTATCGTACACTGAAATTCTGTCAAATGTTTCCAAAACAGGATTAAATTTGGTTATTGCCAAACCCGTATGCTCTGCAATCCATAGATTTCCATCATTATCAAAAATTAGAGCCTCTGGACCTTGCAGTACTGTTTCAGTCAAAATTTGAGTTATCTGATTATCTTGAGGATCTATGAATCCAATCTTACCCGTGCCTGAAGCAGTGTACCAGATTTTTCCGTTTTCATCCGTAGTCAAAGCAAATGGCAATGACTCTCTTTCTGGCAGTTTGATTTCTTCAAACGTATCGATATCTGGGATGTATTTGAGAATTATGCCTTTATTGACAATTGTAATCCAAATATTGTCATCAAAATCGGCTTTGATGAAAAGTGGCGTATTGTCTGAAATAACAGGATCTAGTTTAGGAAGTGTTTTCGTTGTAATCTGTTTACTTTTAACATCAATAAATCCAATTTGATTTCTTGGCGTATCCGTAAACCAAATGTTTCCATTACTGTCTTTTGTTAGAAATGTCGTTGTAAGTCCATCAAATGTATGTGGGAAGAATTCTTGTGTTTCAAGTGAAAATTGCCATAATCTTGGAGATGATGCGTCACTAATCCATATGGAATCTTTTCCATCAAATATTGGGAACAATGGCTTTGCATTTTCAGGCAATTCGTACTCGATAATCTGTGTCTGAATGTTTGCAAGTCTTGGTTTTACAAGTAAATTCAAAATCTTTGATTCATTGGCATTTTCAGTCCTCTGCGATTCAATTTCTACTAACCATTCGCCTGAGAATCCAAACGTCAAGTCTCCTTGGAATTCTTTTGGTCTGTTTTCGTCTTGTTTTACAAGTTCCATTGGAACTTCAATGGGGGAAATATTCTTTGATGGATTTGATATCTTTACTTTTAGATGATTTGAATCTGGTAGAGGATTTCCGTTAAAGTCACTCACTTTAATTAGAATTGTATTTGTACCGCTAGAAAATGGAGATATCTCGATATTGAATTTACTTTTTTCTGTAAACTCTATTGTTTTAAAACCGTAGATGATTTCTTGTGCATCAACTTTTTGAATTTCTCCTGCGGGTAGTGTTCCATTTGTTAACAGTGCAACCACTCCAAGAATAATAATTCCTAGTACGACATCAACTTTTAGAGATTTTTTCAGTTTATTGTGAACTGAAATCTTTCCAGATGAAATATTCTTTTCTGCATTTTTTTGAATTTTAAACTGGACAAATCCGCCCAATCCTATCATGATGGATGCAATTGCAATTTTTAGAATTATTAATTGACCGTAAACGGATTCTGTAATTAACCCAATATCACTTTCTATGAACCACATTAAGATAGGCCCTGTGATTATTACAATACCTATTGAGATGATAAATGCTATTGAAAATCTTGGAATAAGCACAAGACTCATCTTTTCTCTGTTTGCTTCTTTTAATTGTGAGAGTGCAGGAAGCAGTATCAAAACAAAGTAAATGGTACCTCCTATCCAAATCGCTGCAACCAAGTTGTGTATGTAGTCTAATGCCAATGCTCCAATTTCGCCACTAGCTGCGCCATGCCCAATCATGCTTGTAGTTGAGATTAATGCTAAAGATGCAGCAAGCATGGGAATCTGATTCTTCTTTGATAATGTTCTTCTCTTATCCATCCCAAACCAAATGCCAAGTAAAATGACCGTAATGATCATTCTCGCAAGCCAAATCGTTCCAAAATAGGTCTGAATCACATCCAACGGGGATGTCTCTAATCTAACTGTCTGAATTGTAATCATTAGGATGTCTGATATGAAAACTAGTACCAAACCAATTCCAGTAATTGACATAAATTTTCCATGATGGAGAATTTCTATTCCATTCAGTTCTTTTTTGATTGATTGTTTATTTTGTGTTCCCCAAATTACAAGTGATGCAATCACTGCTCCTAAAACAATTGTTTGACCCATGATGCCTAAAAATCTCGCACCCGCTTCTGGTAAAAATATGATTTCCGATTCTATTGGTGGGAGGTTGGTATCTTTTATTATAACATCTCCGACACCAAACAAGAATGCACTTGGAACTAAATGTCCGTCGACTTTAGAGAGGACTTTAACAGACGCAGTATACACGCCATCTTCTAATGGGGAAGTTGTTACGATGAGGGACAATTCTCCTTCATGATAATTTGTATCTTTATTATCTATCTGATCACCATTACCATCAAACACTTTAACTTCACTGAAGTCAATGTCCACTGGTTCGGAAAAAAATACTATTACTTCGGTCGTGCCAGCTGGTGCGTTGGATGACGAGCTTGGAATTGTTTCTTCAGTAAATGGATGTCCAGATGCAAATGGAATTGAGATAAATGATATTATCAACAAAACAATCAGAAACTTTTGCATTTACACTTCAGATCATCGTTGATAATTTAAACAGTTTTCATCAATTCGATCTTTGTACCAACTCACGTAAAGATAATAACTTGTTATAATGAAATGATTACATTGAAGATAGCACTTTTTGCTCTCATTGGATTATTATTTTCAATTGGAATGATTGCACCATCTTTTGCACATACGACTGTTCATGTCGAACAATATGAAATTGAAGCCGGATGGGGAATTGAACCTCCTATTGTAGGGATTCGAAATGACCTTGTCTTCAAAATTACCGAGCCTGGAGAGACTGAGGGTACTCACAAAGGAGTGACCAGTGTTTTCAAAAATACGGATGCTACTGTCATGTTTGGCGGTGCAACCAAAAAAATTGACATTAATTCTGATCCTAGACCTGGATATTATTTCTCATCAATTATTCCGACTAAAACTGGTAGCTATATGGTGGAATTCAAAGGTGAAATTCACGGCACTCTGATAGATATTAAGATTCCAGTTGAAGATATTGAGTCCACAGCTATTCTGGATTTTCCTCCCACAAGTAGTGAAGGAACCGCTGATATCGCTGCCTTGAAGAATGCTATTTCATCTTTGCAACAGGATGTTTCTAAATTGGAGTCTGGTGAAACTTCTGTCTCATCAGATGGTGGATCTGCTTATGACTTTGCAATATTTGGACTATCAATTGCATCAGCTGCAATCATTCTGGCAATCATTGCACTAATAAAAAGAAAATAGAAAAAGAGGGATTCCTAAAATCTTGGAACGACTCTAGATTTTGCAGTTACTGCTACGATGCTTATGATTGCTACAGCTAGTATCATCATTGCTATTGTACCAAATTCTGGGACAACATTTGAGAATACTACTTCTTCACCTACTGGACCTGTAATTTCATCAACACCATAACCTTGGAAGGTAATAGTGATGTCTACTGGGTCAGCAGAACTGAGTGCTGCTGTTGTATGTACACCTTTGCCATCGTGATGGTGTGCACCTTCATCATGTAAAACATCTTCACCATTTTGTGTAACCATCATATCATGGTTAACATGTTCTGCATCTTCGAATTCAATGGAAATCTCCATCATTTCGCCTGCAGTTGGTGTAGAAGCCCATATTGAAACTATTGTACCATCAGATAACATTCCAGTTGCAGTTGCATCACCTTCGGCGTGCATCATTTCACCTTCATCGTCACCATGATCTTCCATACCTTCATCATGTGTTTCTTCTTCAGCTTTTGCCTCTTGTACTATGATCAGACCTTGCATCCAAGGATGGACCATGCAGAAATATGGCTGCTCGCCTGCGGTCATTGGACTCCACTCAAAGGAGTTGTCGACCATCAGCAGGCTCGTATCAAATACGCCGTCTGGTCCTCCGTCAGGAGTTCCTGATGTGTACGTGTGTGCCGCGCTGTCAGTGTTTGACATGATTACGACGCCGCCTACGTCCACAGTGGCGGTACCTGGAATATAGCATCCGTCTGCTGTTTCCTCACAACCTGGGGCACCAGAACCTGCTGCCGGTACGATCGTGACTTCTGAATGATCTGCAAAAGCAGCCGGTGTCATGGCGACAATGCCTGCTGCGATGGCAAATAGTACGAAGAAAGAGCTAATTGCTTTTGTCTTCATTGAACAAGCTACTCGCCGGGATACATAAAAACTTCGCTTGAATTTTCAGAAATAATGTCAGTTTTTTCTAAATTGCTGCAATTTCAAAATTCCAAATATTGGAATTCCAATATACATTGCAACATTAAGTAAGATTAGCGAGATGCCGTATCCGAGCATTTCCTGTTCAGAATCTATTTCAACATGGTTCAACAAAGACAATGATGACAGCATTGGAGTTAATACTACTTTTACCCCCTCTTTGAATATTGGCTGCTCTCTTTCAAAGTCTGCAACTACGGGTGAAAATGAATAATAGAATTGGTTAAACGATGTCATAAATGCTGTACCTGAATTAGTTTTCAGAATTGTATTGTCCCTAATTTCTCTTAGTTGTTGAACCTGAGGTGCCATCTCAGAACCATATGCTGCAGTTGCAATCAGACATCCTCCTTCTTCTCCGTTGCTTGAATTGTTGTTATCTGGTGTTGTTGATTCGGCGTATGCCTCTCCCACCGCTATGTCAAATGACACTGTTTCATCTGGAATTGGTTGAAACAGAATCCCTTTGATTATAAAATCCATTGTATACACTCCCTCTCCAAGATTAAATTCAATTGGAATTTTAACTGAACCGACTGATGTATGTGTAAGTGGTATTGGCCCAAAAACTGTTTCATCATCTTTTAAAACGGTTATCGTATAATCAACATGCTCTTGAATTTTTTGCGTTTGGGGATTGATAAAATCTATGGTTATCTTGATTTGAATATTTGGTTCGATGGCATCATGCGTTAATTTAACGTCCAGTGTTCCCTTTTCAGTTGGCATGGTTTGAGATTCCGCAAAAGCTGGAATGATCAATAATGGAACAAGTAGCAACATTAAAAGAAATTTCATATCTATATTTTGAAAATCATGAATAAAAGTTGTACTCTATTTACATGCTTGAAGAATTATTGTACTTTGAAATCCGATCCATCTTTAAATAAGGAATTGACATAATTTTTGTATTGTATGATAAGCTTGCACTATTGGCATTAACTATTGGCATTTTTACGATTCCTGTTCTTGTTCCAGACGCTTTTGCGCATGGACTTGGGGGAGATCAGGCTGAACCTATTACTTTTGGTGACATGGAGGTGACTGTACGTACACAGCTAAGTCCGTCTGATATTACGGTAGGTGATCTTGATTCTGCAAATATGCAGGTTCGTTTCTTTGATACCCTGACTGATTTGAATCTTGATAAAGTAACATACAGAGTAGAAGTCTGGCAAAGTGGTGAGCTCTTAGCTAGAAATCTATTTTATGACGACGATGGCAGGTTGGATATTAAATTAAAACCAAAATTTGGATGCGATGAAGTTCCTCTTGAAACATGTACGATTTATGGAGGATCTGAACATGCTAGTGCTCCCGGAGCGCTTTATGTTCAAGGAGCATCATGCACTGATGATAATCTAGACATATGTGGAAGACCCTCTATGACAGGTCCAATATTTGTCAAAGGTGGTTTGTACAAGATTAGAGTTGATATTGAAGGTGCCACTAGTCCCAGGATAGTATTAGCTAATCCTTTGACTTATGAAACGTTTGTTAGTGTTGCACAAGAACAAAATTTTTTCATCCAAACTGCAAATGCTGAAGAAATTCCAGTTATCGTAAAAACATACTATGACGATGTTGATAATTTTAAATTCGACACCTCTGATAATTCAATCTCGTTTGATATGCCCTTTGACTGGAGTCCAGATTATGTGAACCTGGTACAAGTGGTGCATGAAGAAGTAAGAGTTCCAAAATCATTTGCTCCTTATGCAGAAGGAAAACAATTCAAAGGATATGTTAACGGTGTGGAAATTGATCAAAGGGCATTGCTCAATGATCCTTATTCATATGATGATACAAATATCGTTCATTTCCTCATCACAAAAAATGAATTACTAAAAATCAGTGAAACATTGGGTTCTGATAACTATGATAATTTACAGATGGATTTGAAACTGGTTCCATTAGACGAGACTTCAAAAAGTTCAACTGAATTTTATCTTGTGGATACCACAAACTATGAGCAGGTTCCAACCACTGTAAACATTTCATGGGATGGAAAGTATGGTGCAAACCAAGACATTCCATTTGAGTTTACATTTTTTGATGAAAATAGGGGTTTAATCAAAGATTTGAGATATGCATATGTTGTTCTTGATGAGTTTGATCAGGAATTGACCCGTTATAATGGGGATGATTCAGTTAACCCTGGTATTGTCTCAATGGAGGGAATTGACATTCAAAAAATCTACATTCCATCTGAAGGTCAGGTTAGATTTGATATCTTAGTTTATGGAACTGGATTTGATTATGATCCAAAGTATGCAGGAATTGGTTCTGCAATTGTTGAAATAGGCCCTGGATCTCCTGATACTTCACCTTCATCACCAATTACGTCTCCTGTGGTTGAGAAAGCAGCAATTCCTGATTGGATAAAGAATAATGCTGAGTGGTGGGCTGCAGGACAAATTGATGATGATTCCTTCATACAAGGTATTCAGTATTTGATCAAAGAGGGTGTTCTAAATATTCCTCCAACTGTACAAGGTTCTGATTCTGGCTCATCAGGCATTCCTGATTGGATAAAGAATAATGCTGAGTGGTGGGCTGCAGGACAAATTGATGATGATTCCTTCATACAAGGTATTCAGTATTTGATCGAAAAAGGAATCATGAAAGTTTGATCATAGGTTTTTAAATAAATTCTGTAAAGTGATAATGAAATGAAAGACATCAATGACATCATGCCAAAAGTACAAAATATGAGATGGGGAGCTTTGATGAATAAGGCACCAACTAGCGACAAAGTCGAAGAAATGAATAAAATTTTTCCAAACAATGGTCGATGGCATACTGTTTTTGAAGAGCAAGATCAGGTCACAGTTGATGGAAAGGAAATTCGAAAGAAAAATCCAGACAAGTGGACATAGATTGAAAAGTTTTTCACTAATTGTATTTTTAATGGCCTTTTGTGTGTCTGTAGATGGCTTTGATAATGCATACGGTCATGGAATAGGAAGCGAGACATTTCCTCCTGTAGAACTGAATGGAAAATCTGTAACCCTGGAAGTCTCTTCTTCTCAGAGTGATCCTGATACAAGTGATGATCAACAGATATCTATTTCATTAATTGACTTTGATTCTAACATTACCTTACGAGATGTTACATTTCTAGTTAAGGCCGAACGTGGAGAGCAATTTCTTTTTGAACAAGAATTCAAGGCAGACAATGGATTCATGGTTTTTAATTTTGTTTCTGAAGAAGTCGATTCAATTTTAGTGGAGGAAGGTGACAATGGCAGTCTTTTTGGTTCCTTGTTGGGATTTGAAAGTCGAATGATTCACATCAAAGGGCCTAATCTTAGTGATGGCGGTTTGTACAAGTTGGATGTTAGTGTATTGACTGCAGATGGATACTCCAAAAAAATAGAAGTACCTCTAGTTTTCAACGCAGGAATATCTATTGCTCAAACGTCTGTTCATAATTTTGTTGATCCAAATTTTGGAGAGCAAAATATTCACGTTGTAACGTATTATGATGAAATTTCAGATTTTCAGTATGATCCAAATTCTAAAGAGATCAAATTTTCTATGCCCTTTGACTGGAGTGAATCAAACATCAACCAAACTTCAGTAGTTCATGAGGAGCTTGTAATTCCAAAAACATTTGGTGACTTGTTGGTGTCAGGCTTTACAATGTATATCAATGGAATCAAATTATCTGAAGATGTTGTAACCATAGATGATTTTTTTTCTGATGAACGAGTTATTCATTTTATTATATATCAAAGGGAACTGATGAATGTTTTTGAAAATAGTTCCGGTCAAAGCGGAATGGATTTTATAATTAAACCAAACCTTGATTACGTTCACTTGAGTTCGGTTACTGATAATGGACAATTTAGAATTCTTGTATCATCGGAACCAGAAAATCTAAAATCCAATTCAAATGTAAAAGTAATTTTTGATGTGACAGACATTTTCTTAAAAAACCGACTAATTTCTACTAGTTATGTGTTCTCAATGACTCAAGGTGACCGAATCATTTTTGAACAAAACGGAATCAGCACTGATTCTCAAGACGAATATAACGTTGTAGAGTTTATGATTCCGGAAGATGTTTCGGGAATTGTAAACCTGAATTTTAAAAATCTGGACAACAATAATCTTGCAAAGACTACAATCCCAGTCGTCATTGACGGAATAGCAAATCATAATGATGAAATTTCAATACCAGAATGGATTAGAAACAATGCGTTATGGTGGTCGCAACAACAAATTGATGACTATACGTTTATTCAAGGAATTGAATATTTGATAAAGAATCAAGTGATTGAAATTTCTCAGACTACGCAAGAAAATCTGGAATCCGAAGAGATTCCATCCTGGATTAGAAACAATGCATCTTGGTGGGCTGCAGGACAAATTAATGATGAGACATTCATCCAAGGCCTGGAGTATTTAATTCTGAAAGGAATCATTCGTGTCTGATCGATATTTGTTCGAACAATGAACCAGTCACCTTAAATCTGTAAAACAACTAATTTCATTACTTTGTTTAGGCCTGAAAGTATAGTTGAAAAAAAATCAACGCTGTTCTCTATCGTAGTTACTGGTGTAATAGCGATTTTGGCTTTACCCATAATTGCTCCTCATTTGTTGCACGGATATCATTTGATTCATATCTTTTTACACGTTGGGGGAATTTCTCTTGCGGTCTTTATTTCCGTACTTGCAGGGATTGCATATTTTAGACTAAGAACAAAACGACTCTTGCTTAGTGCAGTTGCATTTGCAAATTTTATTGCAGCTGAAATTGTATTGCTTGTAGATGCAACATGGCCTTTTATCTATGATTTTGGTGAAGTGCCTCTTTCAGAGATAGGACATATATTGACATTTATCACGCTAGGATTGTTGGCATTAGGAGTGTTTAGAAATGACTGATAGAGATTCACAAATTCAACAAATCATTGAAGAAAATCCTGGAATTCAGTTTCGTGAAATCATGCGCTCATCTGGTTTAAAAAATGGAGTGCTAAGTCACTATTTGGGAAAGCTAGAAAAAACTGGCACTGTAAAAGCTATTCGCGGCCCACGTCAAGCAAGATTTTATCCGCTTCAGATAACAAAAGATGAATCCGTTGCAATTACAGCTTTACGAAAACAAACCCCACGTGATTTGTTACTTGCGCTAATAATGGATGACGGACTGGAATTCTCTCAACTAGTTAAAGAAGTCAAAAAGTCACCATCTACTGTTTCGTTATACTTGTCACAACTTGTTGAAGATGAATTGGTTGAAATAAAACTAATTGAACTCAAAAAAAGATATCATATTAAAGCGAGAGATCTTATAGATAGACTAATTGAGGATTATAGACCAAGCCTGCTTGAGAAACCAACATCCGGATTCGAAGACATCATCAACTCTTTCTAGGAATTCTGCATTAAATTCATCCTTGCTGTTGCTGGGAATTTTATTGTCCTTGATGATGGTTCCTCAAGTTTCTTTTGCAGAAGTTTTTGTTCCATCCCATGAATATGCTGGATATTTTGACTCAAATGGAATTTACACCGTTGTTGGAAATGTAAAAAATGATGTGGGCTATGCAATAGTTCCTATGATCTCTGTTTCAGTAATCGATGGTACCGAGGAATTTTCAAAAACAGTTCAGCATACGTCCCTATCTTCTGGCAATGAAATTCCGTTTAAAATTAAATTTCCCGAAGTTTTAGGAAATTCTCCCATACTAATGCCTGCAAAAGTATCCTTTGAGAAAACTGTGACAGAAGTTGTCACAATAGATGTGATCTATGATCAAACTCTGATAGTTCATGAGGATGGTCATCTAACTGGAAGAGTAATTAACAGTGGAACCGAGACGATTTCTGATTTTAAGATATTTGCAGTAATTCACGGATTTGATAATGAGACATTGGATATAGGTCAGAACATTTCGCCACTAACGGAGATGATGCCTGGAGAAATTAGAGAATTCACAATGTATCCTGATCCAAAATTTATGTCCAAAGTATGGTACTATAGCTGTTTTGCAGTTGGTCAAGATAGTGTAATTGTTCTAAATGTTCCAAGAAATGATGACGCATTCAAAATAAGATACGATTCAAGTATTTTATTATCATATCCCGAGTTTGACTCTCAAGGAACTTCTCTTTACTTTACTCTAATTCAGGGATGGTCATTTGACAATTACATTAATTTAGAATTTCCAAAACATTCTAAGAATGAATCTTTTCAAGTATTTCTAAACGGTGAGTCCGTTGATTCGATTCAAAGTGTTGATGATGTGGGAAACTGGCATGTGGCATTTTTGGTAGAACCCCAGTCTGAAGGAATCTTGACAATTACTGGCTTTGATCCTAAAGGAAAACTGATTGATGACATTTTAATTCCTGATTGGATACGAAATGATGCTGATCTTTGGTTGACCGATGACATTTCTGATTCAGAATTTCTTGAAGATCTTGATTATCTGTTTGAAAAACAAATCATTTTTGCTCCTGATCTAGATGTGTCTGCAGAATCACAACGACACATTCCCTCGTGGATAAAGACTTCTGCAAGTTGGTGGCATGAAGAAAGAATTTCAGACAATGAATTTCTAAACCTGATTGAGAATCTTGTCAAGCGAAAAATTATTGTAATCTAACTGGTACATTAGACGAATATTCCAGATCTGTTTAATAGAAAAATCAGATATTATTTTTAATGCAAACAAAAACAAGTTTACTAGTATTTTCACTAGCTGCAATTCTTTCTTTATCTGTTGTTGCAATGGGAGAACTTCCTCAAGCAGTAGCAGACAAAGATAATGATGATGAGCAGAAAAAACTCAAATTCAAGAAAAAAGCAGACTTCAAAGCTGAATGCGTACAAACTCCAAACGTTCCTGAGAATGTAGATTGGGATTGCAAAGCTTCGTTCTGGCTTGACAAAAATGGTGAGAATCTAAAATACAAAATCCAAATTGAAAATATGGATTTAACTGGATATCAAACCGTGCCTCATGATGACGATGGCTTTGATAATGTTACTGGAATCCATCTTCATGACGCCGGACTTGGTTCAGGCGATGGCAATGGTCCACATGTTCTTAACATGTGGAAGATGCCCACTGAAGATGATGCCCAAATGAAGGTTATCCCGGCACTTGGTATCGTGAAAGGGATCTATGATGACAACGACGTTAATCCGCACAATGATCACGGTCCAACACTGCCATTAACTGATAATGTTGGCGATTTATGCAATGGTGACTTTTATGTCATGGTACACGATGGTCTGGGTGTCCTTAAAGGGTTCCTTGAACCAACAAGTCAAGGCGAAAAAATCTGTAATAAATTAGGTTACTAGCAAACCTTTTTTCATTTTTATTTTTCTAAATTATTTTAATTGATTTACTGTCACAAAACTATTCTGTATTTTTAGAAAAACCCTAAGAATACTTTTCAAAGATAAACTGATACGATTTACTAATGTGCCAATTTTGTTTTTGCTTAAAATGACATAATTAAATTGTACAAGCCATGATCAAGTGAGAGACATGTGAGTCATTTTGTTAAATATTTCGCATCTTACTTTTTACCAAAGTTGAATAATCTTATTATACAAATTTTAATCAAAGTAAGCGTTAATGTTTCCATTAAGAGACGAGAATCCTCATCCTCCAGGGTTCAAACCCAAAGTAACCTATGCTTTGATCATAATGAACGTGGTTGTATTTTTCATGGAGGTTGCATATACCGGACAATTCCTTGATTTCACAAATCAAAATGCATCTGTAATGTTTTACAACTGGGGTGCTGTACCAGTTTGTGTTACAGGAGAATTCAGCGGGATTGACACGGGAAATGGCATAATACAATGCCCTGCATTTTCGGAAATTACATTATTGACATCTACTTTCATGCATGGCGGTCTAATTCACTTGGGTGGCAATCTATTATTTTTATGGATCTTTGGTGACAATATCGAACAAAAGTTTGGAAAAATAAAATATCTTGGAATTTATTTAATGTGGGGAGTTGCTGCGGGACTAATTCATATATTTGGAGATGCAGGCAGTGCAATTCCAGCAGTAGGAGCGTCTGGTGCAATTTCTGGAGTACTAGGTGCCTATCTTGTCATTTTTCCAAAGGCTAGAATTCAAACCTTCATGATGCTTGGTTTCTTTTGGAGAATGATGCACATTCAGGCCAGATGGTTCCTTCCTTTCTGGCTAATCTTTCAAAACCTTCTTCCATATTTTACTCAAGGACTGGGATTTGGTATTGCAGGCGGTGGCGTGGCTTATCTTGCGCACATTGGTGGGTTTGCAGTTGGTCTGGCAACTGGCTATGTTTACAAAAAAACACACAGTTCAGACTTTACTTATGGTACAAGATACGGTTACAGGTCAGATTATTGAAAGCATAAATCACTGATGTCACTTGAAACTTTCATGCCTTTGATTACTGTATCAATGTATCCTGGCAGAACTCAGGAACAAAAAGACGAATACGCAAAAGCAATCACAAAATCAGCAGTTGAAATTCTAAAAACAAAAGAAAGTCATGTTATCGTTGTTTTTGAAGATAATCCTAAAGAAAATTGGTTTTTGGCAGGTAAGCAGTTGTGAATGTATGTAGATATTTGTGCTTTCTAATATAGTGTGATAGAATCACTCAGTATTGTACATCTCCAGATTTTTTGTTGTTTATAAAAAAAGAATTGGGCCAAACTTGCCCAGTTCTTGGACGTTGGTGATAACTAGCAAATTATTCTTTGGCGTAGAAATACCATTATTAATTTGCAAAATTTTACTTAAAAGATACTAGTATGAATCATCAGTACGATCTAAATACTATTTTTTTTAATTAATGTCAATTGGAACTTTCACCAAACAACTAATCGTTGCTGGTCTTAAGATCCAATTTTATAATAATTTTGATTTATAGATGAATAATGGCAGTGTGCATTTACAATACACCATTCAAACCATGATTCTTTTTTTATACAAATTCTAAATGAAATTCATAATCCTATACAAGATTATTTCTTAACCTTAGGCAGGATCATGTAAAAATGCTATTTTAAAAATTAGGTCCATTGGAATGTCAACAGTTCACAACCGTGTTGGGTTATTGAAGCATTTTCTTTGATTTCACCGGACCTAAATTTTGGATATTTTCAAAGTACTTAAGTGGAAAGATGATATATCTGAACAATTTTTCATTTTATTCATTTTGTATGAACATCTATTTGATCAAAAAGATTCTAAACTGTTTTTCTTTTTTCTGATGTCATAATCTTAGATAGGATTATGCATTCAAAAAGTTGGGTAGTAAAAAGAAATTGATTTTAAGATTTGCTCATAAATTATGACCAATCTACTTTAGCATTTTTCGCGTAACTCAAGTATGGATATATTTGGACTGTCTCCGGTAGTTGTAACACTGATCATAGTATCTATAGGCATCATATTACAGAATCTTCTTGGCTGGCTAAAATCCAAGGAAGATTATGATACTAGAAGTGCATTGGCATCTACTGTCATTGCGTTTGTAGTTGGGATTACGATAATAGGTCCTCAAATAGAGGCAATTCAAGGCCAAATGTTGTCTGATTTGTCTGAATTGACTATAGTGGCCAGTCTGGTTGCGTCCATCGCGGGCTTTGATGTGCTGACAAAGAATGCCTTTAAGATAGCAAATCAGAAAATCAATCTACAAAACAAGCCTATCTGATTTATTGATTGAATAATTGGATCTTAAGACCAGCAACGATTAGTTGTTTGGTGAAAGTTCCAATTGACATTAATTAAAAAAAATAGTATTTAGATCGTACTGATGATTCATGCTTTTATTTTAAAGACTGAGAATGTTTTCTCGCTTATTTTCTTGCCTGAATGTAATCGTCACTTTAAGAATCCATGCAAGCCTATCAATTTGTCACATGAAATCATCTTTGATTATTCTAAAAAAATAACTGACTGGAAAATATTTTTCCAGCCAGGGATTGACATACACACTATTGGTCGGTTTGCATTTCATTTGACAAAATTACATAATAAGAAAATGGTACATTTGTAAGTTGTACCACAAGTTTATCCTTTTATTGTCACTTGACCAATCAATTTCATGAAAGCTGCGGTGATTCAATTCAAAGCATCTGTCAACAAAGAGATCAATCTTAAAAAAATAATTTCTTTTATTTCAAAGGCAGCCTCAAAGAATGCAGTATTATGCGCATTTCCAGAATTCATGATGTTTTATACAAATTCATCCCAAACCCCAAAGCAGCTGGCAGATCTGGCTGAAACAATTGATGGAAATTTTGTTAGTGCAATAGCAAAGGTTGCAAAAGAAAACCGCATTCAAGTTGTAGGATCCTTTTATGAAAAGAGTGGGAAAAAAGATCGTGTTTATGATACTGCTTTTGTAATAGATAAGTCTGGCAAAGTAATATCTACGTATAGGAAAATTCATCTTTATGACGCACTTGGGTTTAGAGAATCCGATAAGATGGTTTCAGGTTCCCATATTGCAAGGCCGATCAAGACTTCCATTGGAAAAATGGGCATGATGATATGTTATGATTTACGATTTCCAGAAATGTCAAGATCACTTGCAGCTGCAGGCTCTGAAATTTTGGTGGCACCATCTGCTTGGGTTAATGGAAACATGAAAGAGGATCACTGGATCACAATTAACAAAACGCGAGCAATTGAAAACGGATGCTATGTGATTGCACCGGATCATGTTGGAAACATCTATTGTGGAAGAAGTCTAGTAGTTGATCCGTACGGAAAAATTCTGCTTGATATGAAAAAGAAACAAGGGATAGGCTTTGTCAATATTGATCTGGGCAAGGTAAAACAAACGCGCAAAGTTCTACCACTTCTCAAAAATAGAAGAATGGATGTTTATTCTAACTTACAGGCTTAGTCTTTCTACTCTCACAATTAAAATTTCCACATTGTTTGGTCCATTTTTGTTTTCGTGAATACCGAAAAATTATCATCGGCCATTTGCACACCACACATGGTAGCTTTGTTGCTCTCAGTTTTGCCTTTTGCAGTAAAGGCGATGAGGCCTTGCATCCTCCATAAAAATTTGAGCAGCCCATGAATCGTTTTCTGGTGGTTCTGGATCTGATTACCATTAACTCTCCAAGCTTGCATTCGGGGCATTGCATCAATCCGTTTTTTGGAGAATTCGTTCCAAGAATGATATATTTTTTTTCCTTTGAGGACCAAGAAAGATATCCGCTGCTATCGAGATACTGGACGATCTCTTTTTTGAATATCGCAGTTACTGACTTTGTAGTTTTGACTATGTGTCTGATTACTGGTTTTTTGATCTGAACGGTTTTGGATTTAGTTTTCCTTGAACGCATATTCTATGATGAACTTATGATAAATGATTTTTATAGGGAAATTGGTCAGTGAGATTTGTGGAAAAGGTCTGCGTTCTTGGTGCCGGTAGCACAAAATATGGAAAATTGCCTGACAGTATTGCCGATATCACCACTCAGGCGTCAGTCTCAGCCATAGAAAGTGCCGGAATTGATCCCAAAGAGATCAAAGCATCATACCTTTCAAACGTATTTGGAGTGGCCGATAAACAGGTACATCTTGGACCTGTCTTAATGAGCCGATTGGGAATTCCTGATAAACCATCTTTAACGATAGAGTCAGCATGTGGAAGCGGCTCTGTATCTTTTAGAGAAGCATATGCCAACGTTGCGGCAGGTTTCTATGACTGTCTACTTGTAACTGGAACTGAAAAGGTAACTCACACCGGTACAGAATGGACTACGACTTACTTTGCATATTGTTCTGACTTTTTCTATGAAGGTCAGGCTGGTGCATCATTTCCTGGATTGTTTGCATCCATGGCGAGGGCTTACTTGACTGAATTTGATGCAACAGAAGAAGATTTTGCAGCCGTTGCAGTAAAGAATCACGATAACGGTGTACTAAATCCCAAAGCTCACATGCAGAAAAAAATTACAATTGATGATGTAATGAAATCCCCTGTAGTTGCTAGTCCTCTAAAGCTTTATGATTGCTGTCCATTTTCTGATGGTGCAAGTTCGGTTATTCTTTGTTCTGAAAAGTTTGCAAAAGAACATGGTGGTAATTACATTGAGGTAACTGGTTCAGGCAGAGGTGGTTCACCTGCTGCATTGCAAGGACGTGAACACTTGACTACTATTCCAAGTACAAAGATTGCAGCTGCAGATGCATACAAAATGGCAGGTATCACCGCTAAAGATGTAGACTTTGCTGAGGTACATGACTGCTTTACAATTGCGGAGGTTGTTGACACTGAAGATTTGGGATTCTTTGAAAAGGGTAAAGGCGTTCAAGCTGTTCGTGAAGGCAGAACAAAATTAAATTCTGATATTTCAATCAATCCGTCAGGGGGTCTTAAATCAAAAGGACATCCAATTGGAGCGACTGGTGTGGGACAAGTAGTTGAAGTATTTGATCAACTAACTGGAAATGCTGGTGCAAGAACCGTTAAAGATGCAAAAATTGGTCTGACTCATAACTTTGGCGCAACCGGCGCAAGTTGTGCTGTTCATGTCTTCCAGAGTGTGTAAAATGTCTGTTGAAGAACAACTAATCGAGTTTGCCAAACAAGGCAAGCTCCTAACTCACAAGTGTACTAGCTGCAACTATCTTCACTTATCCACTGCATATTATTGCCTGAAATGCGGTAGTAAGGGGTTTGAAGATGTTGTTTTAGACGGCATAGGCACTGTTGCTACTTATACTATAATCACTGTGGCGCCTGCTGGCTTTGAAAAATACACGCCATATGCATTTGTGGTCATGAATGTTGATGGTTCTGATTTGAGAATTTCGGGATTTATGGCCGGAATTGCGACCCCTGCGGAACTGCCAGTTGGAACAAAGGCCAAAATTACTGGCTTTGATGAACGTGGGATCATCATTGAAAAGCAGTAAAATAATTTGCTTGAATTATTAAAAAAAATCTAAATCATTTCTTAATTATTTTGCATAATTGATTACTTTATTGTCCGTTGAAATTACTTGTGGTAAATGTGGAGAAAAGATCACGAACATGAAGATGCTAAAATCTCTAAAAGACGTACTCAAATCATCCAATGGCAAGTGTCCGTCTTGTGGACAGAAACTTTCTACGTCCGAATTTTCGCTTGATGTGCAAGAGAACTGATCAAAAAGATCCTTACACAAGATCATTTTTACATTTACGACAAAGATGATCAAAAAGATCCTTACACAAGATCATTTTTACATTTACGACAAAGATGATCAAAAAGATCCTTACACAAGATCATTTTTACATTTACGACAAAGATGATCAAAAAGATCCTTACACAAGATCATTTTTACATTTACGACAAAGATGATCAAAAAGATCCTTACACAAGATCATTTTTACATTTACGACAAAGATGATCAAAAAGATCCTTACACAAGATCATTTTTACATTTACGACAAAGATGATCAAAAAGAGTAGAAAAAGATCTGGTCACAAGTCTTATTTACTCCCCAGATGCACAAACAACGATGAAGATAAGTAAAGAGGAACTCTCTATGGATTCAGATTTAGATCTTGATTCCAACTTAGACTCCGATTCCGAACCAGAAAGAGGCGGTATCATGCGTTCTACTTCAAAACGTGTTAGGATGATCTTTTCTGTAATGGCAAGTCCAAATAGAATCGACATTCTTAGAATTCTAAATTCCAAAGGTCCTTTGACTTATTCTGAATTAAAATCACTTGCTGGATTCAAATCGAAAAAAGAAAGTGGCAAATTTGCATATCACCTTAGAAAATTACTTAGACAATCCCTTGTTGCACTTAACAAATCAGAAAGACGTTACACCATCACAAATCTTGGAAAACTGGTCTTAAGTCTGGCCAGACAAATTGAAGAAAGGTCTATTATTGAAAGCGGAAAAATGTATGTCAGAACCACATCTCAGTCCATTGAGGAGTTTAATTCACATAAAATCATTCAGTCTTTGGTTAGTGAAGGGAGCCTTCCATTGGAACTTGCACAAAAGATTACTGAAGAAGTTGAAAACAGGATCTACAAGTATCAGACTACCTATCTTACAGGCTCATTAATTCGAGAGATGGTGAATTCAGTCCTTCTGGAACACGGTCATGAGGAATACCGAAATAAACTCGCACGCCTGGGGCTGCCCGTACATGATGTAAAAGAAATGATTTCCAACTTGGATAAAGTGGATAATGGCGCTGACGGTCTGTTGTTTAGTGCCGGTCAAAGGGTATTCGCAGAACACCTTCTCACAAACGTATTGCCTAAAGACGTAGCCGATTCCCATCTTTCTGGAGACTTGCACATTACTAACCCGGGAATATGGTCAATGATTCCTGATACGATATTTGTCAATGTAAAGGAATTGATAGAAGACGGAATTGATCTTGGTGGAAAATACCTTGACGTATCAAGAATTCCTGCATCAAAACAGCTTGAAGAGATTACAAGCTCGTTATCTGTGATTATTGCTCTTCTCTCAAAAGAGGCTTCGCAAGAAATTGTCATCGATGGATTGGTTTCGCTATTTACAAAACACTCAAAGTCTTTACCAGAACTTGAACAGAAACTAACTAACGCATTTGCAACTGCATCGACAACTTCCAAATACAACAAGACCAGTACTGGAGTTTCAATTCGTTTGCAATTAGGATCGGATACAAAAATAATTAATTCGATTATCAACGCATACAAAAATTATACAAAAATTACGCCAATTCCAAAAATTGGTTTGATAATTGATGTCGATAAAGGAAAGATAGCTGATGTGTCTCAGACATTATCTGAAATAATTTTGATTGGTGGAAAAGTAATGTTTGCCAAAGGTCAGACATCCAGCTATGGAATTACAAATGGATCTACAAAGACTACCAGTCCGCTTTCCATTGCGCTGCAATCTGTTTCAATAAATCTTCCAAGATTGGCATTTGAATCAAACAAAGATGAAACTTATTTCAGAGCAAGACTTGCATTACTTCTAAAACCTGCCTTAGCTTCAATGACACAAAGAAAGAAGGAAATCTCAGATCTCACCAGAAGGGGACTCAATCCGATCCTTGCAAAGAATACCCAGTACATGCAAAGAAGCTCCGTATCTCTCGTGGTGAATCTTGTAGGACTCAAGGAGGCAGTCTTTAATATACTTGGATTCCAAGACAACAAGGCAGGTCTAGATATTCTTCATAAAGTTATTGAGACTGCAGTTGATGTCGGTGCCAAAAAAGGCAAAGAATTGGGTGATGTTGTGGCCATTTCCATGACTGAAACTGAGGGTTCCACTCGTTTTGCGACCCTTGATGGCGAGAAATATGGCAAGAATTCGTCTCTGAACCTGATGGATGCTGATTTCTACTCACAAGGAATGACGATCCACGCGTCTGAAATTTCTGATTATACTCTCAAAAGCGAGTCTATCTCTGAATGCAACAAACTCTCAAAACTGCTCAACGGAGGTTTGCTTGTGACATTAGACATTGACAAGTATGCAAAAGTTGAGGATATCAAAAAGTCAATCGAAAAAGCATCCGAACTCGTACCTTCTTTCAAACCTGTAAGAAACATTGCAATTTGTGGGGAGTGCGGTTTCAAGGATCAACCGTTTGAGGACAAGTGTCCAAAGTGTAAGTCACCTTACGTCGTCTGAAATTTATAAATAAAAAGCCAGCACGGTCAGTTTTTATTTTTTGATCCGATTCAGATACTGCGATCATCGTTTACTATTCCTCATTCTATGCTAATGCAAATTTTATGGAAATATTATCAAAAATGTAAATTCATTAGGAGTGTGTTATTTTTTTTTGAATTCGTTTACTTTGCCTCACGTAATATGATTAAAATTTTCAAATTATGTAATTTCTGTTAGGTATGGAATATTTTCCCAATGGTTCCAAATTGAAAGAAATTTCATGCGATCATCATATGAATATCCAAAGAATATCATCTTTGATACCGCTCTGATGCACATCGTAGCGTAGTCAATTTAATTGGACAGATGTTTTAGGAAAAACCGACAAATAGTTTATAGCCATATTGATCCTATCCTTGTCGGGGAGATTATTATGGACAATTCACAAATAGAAAATACGATCAATGAGATCCGTAAGCGCAGTGGCGCAATAACGGCTTTCAATAAAGATAAAATTTCAAATGCCATTTATCAGGCATTGGCTGCCACCTCTAAAGCCGATCGTGGCGTAGCTGATAAACTAGCCGAAGACGTAGTCAACAAACTAGTGGAGCAGGGATTTACAAGCTCTCGTGCACCTACGGTAGAGGATATCCAGGACATAGTAGAGTCCACTCTGATTGACAGCGGCAACAGCAACATTGCAAAGGCATACATCGTCTACAGGCACGAGAGAAGAAAGCTAAGAGACGAAAAAATGAGGGTTCTTAACCTAAAGGCCCTTGATCCAGTCTCCAAGAAGTTTGATCTGAACTGTCTTCGCGTGCTGGCTTCAAGATACCTATTCAGAAACGGAAAGAGCGAGATTATCGAGTCTCCAACTCAGATGTTTGAAAGAGTGGCAATTCTTGTCGGTATCGGTGATATGCTATATAACGCACAGATATTTGACAAGTCTGGAAATAACAGGCAAGACGTGGATGAGGCAAAAGCCTATCTTGAAAAGCTAGATGCCTTTGACTACAAGTTCAAGGTCGGAGATTACTTCTTTAACAAGTGGCATTTCAGATCTCTGATCAATCACTATGTTACACTTGCAAACAAAGGCCAGATGAAGATAAGCTTCAAAGATCTTCTGACGCTTCTTGCAGCAAAAAAACTCGAAAGATATTCAGATAAAATCACCGAATACTTTGAAATGATGACAAATCAAGACTTTTTGCCAAACTCGCCAACAATGATGAATGCAGGAGGAAGACTTGGTCAGCTTTCCGCATGCTTTGTACTAGGAATGAATGATGGCATGGAGGAAATCATGAAGTCAACTTCTGATGCCGCGTTGATCTTCAAGTCCGGCGGAGGAGTCGGAATCAACTATTCTGATCTTCGCGAAGAAGGTGACATTGTCGCATCTACATCCGGTGTTGCATCAGGTCCTGTGTCATTCATGAACATCATTAACACCGTTACTGAAGTCGTCAAGCAAGGCGGCAAAAGACGCGGTGCAAACATGGGAATCATCGAGGCATGGCATCCTGACGTTGAAAAATTCATTACAAACAAAACTGAACCTGGCGTTTTGGAAAACTTTAACGTCAGTGTAGGTATCTGGGAAGACTTTTGGCATGCACTTGTAAACACAACTGATGGCAACTATGTGCTACGCAGTCCTCGCGATAAAAAACCCGTAAAAGAAATCAATGCACACCACCTCATTGATCTGATTGCATTGTCTGCATGGAAGAGTGCAGAACCTGGCTTGATCTTCTTTGATCAAATCAACAAGTATAACGTATTTGCCAAGGCCAGACAAGCACCATTAAGGGCGACGAATCCATGCGGCGAGCAAAGTCTCTATCCGTATGAGTCTTGCAACCTGGGCTCAATTAACCTGGTAAATCTTGCAAAGAGACAGGCAGACGGTTCCTACGAGTTTGATTGGCAAGGATATGAGGAAATTATTCGAAAGACTACGCGATTCCTGGACAATATCATTGATGTAAACAATTACCCAGTTGATGAAATCAACGTGGCATCAAAAGAGTCACGTAGAATCGGACTCGGAGTTATGGGCGTTGCAGATCTCTTGTACAAGCTAAAGATTCCATACAATTCCAAAGAGGGATACGATTTGCAATCAAAGCTGTCAGAAGCCTTGACATACTATTCAATGGAAGAAAGTGTTGCACTTTCCAATTCACGCGGCGAGTTTCTGCTATGCTCAAAGACTGAATATCCTGAAGGAAAGATTCCGGTATCTGGATACTATGAGAAATCAAAAGAATCTCATTCATACGAATGGGATCCGCTGATTGATAAAATCCAAAAACACGGAATCAGAAACGTACTGACTACGACGGTAGCGCCGACTGGCACGCTTTCCATGATTGCGGACTGTTCAAACGGAATGGAGCCTGCATTTGCATTGGTGTTTGAAAAGAGAGTTACCGTTGGAAGGTTCTTCTACACAAACAAGATTCTTGAGGAGGCCCTAAAAGAAGAAGGCCTCTATACAGATGAAATTCTTGCAAAGATTGCTGACAACTACGGTTCCTTGAAGGGATTGGATGAAATTCCGCAATGGATGCAGGATGTCTTTGTTACGGCAATGGATATCCATTGGGCTGATCATCTCATGGCCCAAGGCGTATGGCAGGATTGGATTGGAAATGCGATTGCAAAGACAATCAACATGCCTTATGATGTGACCGTCGAGGACGTAAAATCCGCATATCTGCTTGCACATGAAATAGGACTGAAGGGAATGACTGTCTACCGTGACGGCTCCCGACACAAGCAGGTCCTTCACATGACTAGTGAGAATGCGACAAAGACGTTTGAGGTAACTCCAAGTGGGTACATGACTGACTTTATCACTGCAAATATTACGAATCCGTACATAAAGTCTCAGGTCACCGCTTCTCTTGCATTGAAGGTTCACGATGAGGAAATCAAGCTTGAATCTCCAAAGGTAGAAGAGGTTTCAGAGGATCGTCTGTGTCCGACGTGCAAAAACAACCTGGTCTTCGTTGAGGGTTGCAGCATGTGCATTGAATGCGGATACAGCGGATGTACATCGGGATAACTTCCCACTTTTCTAATTTTTAGTTAAGAATCATAAGTTTTTTACATGTATTTTGGTTTTGATACAAAGTGGACAAGAAAGTTTTGGGAACGATTGCAATTATTGTGATAATTATTGCTATAATTTCTGCGGTTTCCTTCTTATCAGGTTCAGAAACCATTCCCTCAACAATCTCAAAAAAAGCCAATGAAAAAATCGGTCTTGTCATCAATTCTCCAAATCAGTCCACTACCTTGCAGGAATTGGATCGAATCTATTCTGAAGCATCGGATGCTGGAATCGGAAGAAGCAATGTGTATCTCTTTTGGAATCTTGTTGAACCAGTTCGTGGGGAATTTGACTGGAAACAATCAGATGCGCTAATGAGCTTTAACAAAAAGAATGATCTCAAGGTCACCCTGTACTTTTCTATTATCAATGGTGAAACGCTCGGACCTTTCCCTAGTTGGATCGGAAAGCCTTCTCTAAAATCCATAGGTGAAGACAGAGTCGCCAGTGTGCTTGATGCGATACTGTCAAGATATGACATAATAGATACCGTGATTCTTGCTGGGGAGACAGAATCCCAATTCAGATACAACGAGCAAAATATTCCCGTCTATAAGGAATTGTTCACTGGAGTCTATGAAAAAACCAAAGAAAAGCATCCTGATGTAAAAATAGGAAATGCATTTGCATTACATCAGGTTCTAAACAAAAACTTACAATCCATCGTTACTGATCTGATCATTGGCGATTTTGTCGCATTTTCCTATTCTCCAGTTGACACTCTAAATGATATCGTTAAAACTCCGCAAGAGGCAAAAGAAGACCTGCAACAAGTGTTTGACTTGGCAGGTGACAAAAAAGTTGGAATTTTTGAGATTAGCTGGAGCACATCTGATTTTGTCGGAGGAAGTGATGCCGGACAAACAGAATTTCTGGAAAAATCCTTTGAATTTTATGCTGAAAATGAATCCAAATTGGAGTTTCTTACTTGGTATAGGCAGTACGACAGGCTTGAAGGGACATGTGTGATTGAAGATCAGAACATTGGCGATGACACTCTATCGGTCGGAGGTTCTGGTTTTGGATCAAGCGAGCATGTTATTGAGAGATTAAGCAATTATGTCTGCAATGCTGGGTTGATAAATGATGACGGCACCCATAAATCGGGCTGGAATGAATTTGAAAAGCAAATTGACATGACAAATTAAAATGATTTCCTTAATTTTATCAGAATCTGCATTAGAGATTGTTCCATCTGAGTTAAAACATCACCCGTCAGTCATTTCGCATGCAAGAAGGCTTGGAAAAAACCCTTCAGAAATTCTATTGGACAATTCATGGCATTTTGCAGCCATGAAGGGAATTGATAATGAAATGAAAAGGGGACGACCTGATCTGGTACATTTCTCAATTCTTGAAGCTACAACCATTCCGTTATATTTCCAAAATAAGGTGAAACTCTTTGTTCACACAGTTGATGACAAAATAATATCTTTTGGAGAAAATGTCCATATTCCTAAATCATATCACCGATTTGCCGGAGTTATGGAAAAGCTGTATAGGGAAAAAAAAATTAAATCTAACAATGATGTATTGCTAAAAATTGAAGATAAAACGTTTTCAGAACTTGTTGATGAAATAAATCCATCAAAAATAATTGGTTTTTCTACAAATGGAAATAAGAATACATACGAAAAAATTGCTAAGGAAATTGTAAATAATGCCTGTATTGTACTTGGAGGATTCCAAAAGGGACATTTCTCTGGTTTAGTTGAAGACAAAATCACAGATCTTTATTCTGTTGGAAATGAACCGTTTGAGGGACACATTGTAATTGCCAGAATGCTTTATGAGTATGAAAAAACCATTTTTATGTAGGAAATAAAACTTGCATTCTATCGCAGTCATAGTATAGCCTGGTTAGTATTCGGGGTTTCCAACCCTGTGACGCGGGTTCGAATCCCGCTGACTGCATATTTTCATTATTATCAGAACCAATTTTTAGGTGTATTTTTAGAAACTATTGTGAAACCTAGGGTAAGAAAAATTGCAATTGAAAGAATGGAAATTCTTGTTGAAAATGCGATTACCAATGCAAAAACAAATCCCAATCTTTCTCAACGACAAGCTTTTCTTGCTAGAAGAATCAGTACTAGACATAAAATTCGAATGCCATATCATCTTAGAATGGTCTTTTGCAAAAAATGCAAGTCCTTTATTGTCCCTGGAATTAATTCCAGGATTCGTCTGGGGAGAGCATCTGTCAAGTCGATCAGAATTTCTTGCAATCTGTGTGGGCATACTTATCGAAAAATTATATCTCAATGATTTATAAGACGATTATCAATTTTCTGACTTTATGGCAAAGGTATACGATGTACCCGCAGATGTATTGATTCAAAGACTGGCAGATGTCTTAAAAGGTGAAGATATTCCTGCACCTTCGTGGATTCCTTTTGTCAAGACTGGAGCTCATGCAGACAAGCCACCGCAAGATAGGGAATGGTGGCAAACAAGATGTGCTTCAATCATGAGAAAAATTTACCTTAACGGTCCAATTGGAGTTAATGCTTTAAGAAATGACTATGGTGGTGGAAAACCATCCGGATATGGTGCTGCTCATCACAAAGATGCGGGTGGTGCAATTATACGTAATGCAATCCAAGGATTGGAAAAACTTGGCTATGTTGAAAAAGTTGAGAAGAGAGGACGTGTAATATCTAAACAAGGAATGCAAAAACTTGATAGATTATCAACAGAAATACTCAAGGAACTAATTGTTGAAACCCCTCTATTGAAAATTTACTCTTAGGTTTAAAATGAGCTTTCCAGAGTCTAATGAGCCACCACATGACAATACCAATCATGAGTTGGCTGCCCAAAAAGAACAAATTCTGAAACAAGTTCTTGCACCTGAAGCTAGGATGAGATTAAACAATATCAAAATGGTCAAGCCTGAATTGTCTGATATGGTTGAACAATATCTAATTGGAATGGCAACTCAGGGAAAAATTCCTGGTCAGATTAGCGATGAACAACTAAAACAAATATTGCTCTCAACGCAGCAACCAAAGCGTGATTTTAAGATAAATCGAATATAGTCTAGAAAAAATATAATTATGGGTAGAAGTTTTGTTAGTACATGAAAGCCGTTGTATACAATGAATACGCACCAGATGATAATTATGCTAAGATCCTCAAAGTCCAGGATATAGATGATCCAAAACCAAAGTCAGATGAAGTAGTTTTTGAAGTTAAATCAGCTGCTCTGAATTATAATGATATTTGGGGAATGAGGGGCCAACCAGTTCCGGTTCCATTACCTCACATTTCAGGTTCTGATGCTGCAGGGGATGTAATTGCAGTTGGTGAGGATGTTAAAAATATTAAAGTTGGAGACCGTGTTGTCTCCCATTCTAACATGTCATGCAGAGTTTGCAAGGCATGTACTGATGGTAGAGAATTTGATTGTGTTAAAAGAATCATTTGGGGATTCCAGACCGGTCCAAACTGGGGTGCATTCCAAGAGGTAACTCATTTACCAGAGGTCAATGTTGCAAAAATTCCAGAAGGTGTGTCATATGATGAAGCAGCTGCTGCATCAATGACCTTGTTGACATCATGGCATATGCTAGTTGGAAGAGCCAAAATTACACCCGGACAAACCGTCTTGATAATGGGTGGTGGTTCTGGAGTGGGAAGCTTTGGAATTCAAATTGCAAAATTATACAATTGTGACGTAATTGCAACCGCAAGTCCTGACAAACTAGACAAGTGTTTGGAACTTGGTGCAGACTTTGCAGTGGATCATAGAAAAGATGACTGGCACAAAGAAGTCAGAGGAATTACTAAAGAACTTGCAAAAAAGAAAGGCGAAGTCCCAGGAATTGATGTTTCATTTGATCACATAGGTGAAACCCACTGGAACAAGCAACTTACCTTACTCAAGTATGGTGCAACATTGGTATCGTGTGGTGCAACCACAGGCTACAATGCACAAACTGATCTTAGACACGTGTTCTTTAAGGGAACTAACATCTTAGGTTCAACGCAAGGAACCAAAGCTGAGCTAGAGCAAGGTCTCTATTGGATGGGTCAAGGCAAAATCAAAGCAACAATTGATTCAACTTATACCTTCGAGCAGGCAGCTGAGGCACATACCAAAATGTTGAGTGGAAAAGGTCTCTTTGGCAAAATCTTAATGAAGCCAGAGGGCGTCTAATCATTTAATGACACAGCTTTTCAGAAGCCTCATTTTTGTTCCGGGTAATAATTCGAGGTTTCTTGAAAAAGCTAAAAACTTAGATGCTGACATTATCTGTTTTGATCTTGAAGATTCTGTTCCAGACGATGAAAAGGTTAATGCCCGAAAACTAATCAAATCAGCACTGAAATCTAGAAAGTCTTACGAATCTTCAATTTTTGTACGTACCAATTCTCCAACTTCGGGAAAAATCCCTCTGGATCTTAAGGAAATAGTTCAAAAAGGAATCGATGGAATTGTAATCCCAAAGGTAAACAATGTCAAAGAAATGAAAAAGATTGAAAAGATTTTATCTGAATTGGAACATACACGTAAACTAAAGCCCATTCAAATCATACCTTCAATAGAGTCGTCAGAAGGAGTGGTTAACACATTTGGAATTGCATCATTTGGAAAAAGAGTTTCTGCTGTAGTTTTTGGGGTATTTGATTTGCTAAATGACTTGGGAGTTGAATACACAAAGGACTCTGAGGGTGCTAAATATTCAAGAAGAAAAATACCCGTTGATGCTCATGCAGCTGGAGTGGCGGTGATAGATGCTATTTGGCAGGATCTTAAAGATTCCAAAGGGTTGGAAAAAGATTGCAAAATTGGGAAAAGTCTTGGATATTCGGGGAAAAGTGTCATACATCCTGATCAGATTTCTGTCATACATAGGTTGTTTCATCCAAATAACAATGAAATTTTATGGGCCAAGAAAGTGTGTGAAATCTATCCTGAATTCACCAAGAAAGGAAAAGGTGCTATTACAATTGATGGGAAAATGATAGACGAGGTGCATTACAAACAAGCGAAAGCACTTTTGGAACTTGTAAAATAATAATTATTCTTGATTGAAATTATTGAATATTTTTGTAATGTGATTCGATATTGACACTTTTTTTTAAAACATATTTTGTTAAATTAGAATATATTAAAAATGATGATCTCTAATCAGATTACAGTTAAATGGTAAATCTGCTTGATCCTTCAAATGTAATCACCATGATGTTCAATGCTGGAAAATACGATGAATTGTATAATTATTGTAAAAACTTACTAGAAAAAGTACCTGATGACATGGTTGCACTACAAAATATTTCGTTGTCTTTAATTTACTTAAAAAAATATGATGAGGCTATTACCTTTTGTGATAAAGTTCTTGAAATAAAAAATTCAGATATTTATGCATTAAAAAACAAGATTTATGCTCTTGAAAATTTACAACAATATGAACAAGTTTTAGAATCGTGTTATCAAATCCTTTTGACTAATCCCAAGGATGTTTGGACTCTAAACAGCATGGGACTGTCTCTTAACGAATTAAATCGTCATCAAGACGCTCTTGAATATTATGACACGTCTCTTTTGATAGATCCAAACGACGTGACTGCTCTAATGAATAAAGCAATTTCTCTTAGCCATCTTGGAAATCTGGAAGACTCTATAGAATATTATGATAGAGCTCAAACTATTGATTCAAAATTAAAAGAAATACCTCTTGCCAAATCTCGAATATTTGAAAAATTGGGAATGCAAGATGATTCATTTTTGGCTGCACAGGGGGTTCTTAACAAAGACATGGAAAAAATTAAAAATGATGCTAGGGAAAATAAGTGCTCTGTTTTCCATCAATTCTGTGAAATTGAATTTAAAAATTCTGAAACTGAATAACTTGTATCGTGTAAACGATTTTCAAAAAAAAAAAACGAATTTTGATTTCTGTTTGATGTTTTGTGGCTGTAAGATGTATTTTGTTTTTTTAAGAATATGGTAAAAAACCAAACATGGTTTTCATCTGTCTAAATGGTTTTATACACATTATCTATAGTTGATTCAATGTTCACAGGTATTGTTGAAGGTATTGGCAAAATAGAAAAAATTTCCACAGACACAAAAAATAGAAGTGCAATTCAAATGACTGTCAATCTTGGAAAGCATGCAAAGGGATTGAAGATTGGACAAAGTGTTGCTTTGAATGGAGTTTGTCTTACTGCAACAAAACTTACTAAATCTAGTTGTATTTTTGAAATGATAGAGGAGACAACAAAGAAAACTGATCTTGGCAATTTGAAAGTTGGAGGAATTGTAAATGTTGAACGAAGCTTAAAAGCCGGTGAACGGTTAGAAGGACATTTTGTTTTAGGTCATGTCGACGGTGTAGCCATAATTAAAAAAATTCTGAAAAAACCCAAAGAAGTTCAAGTTTGGTTCGAAGTTCCTAAAAAACTGTCAAAATATGTCGTAAAAAAAGGTTCTATTGCGGTGGATGGAATTAGCCTGACTCTCGTTGATGTTAAAAGAACGCTCGCATCTGTTTCATTAATTCCTCACACTATTGATGTTACAAATTTTCATACCAAAAAAGTGGGCGACAAAGTTAATATTGAAACTGACATTCTCGGAAAATACATTCTAAAATAGGGTCAATCATCTACCATTTTAGTGGTAATTACCAATTTTTAAGTAAACTTTATAATTAGACCAATTTTTCCTCCGGTATGTTGCTTGAATCTGCATTAGAGTCTTTGAAACGTGGCGAATTTGTATTATTGTTTGATTCTGCTGGACGAGAAAATGAAATTGATATGGTGGTGGTAGCAGAATTTGTTACGCCTGAGCACGTTGCAAGAATGCGTCAACACGCTGGTGGATTGTTATGTATTGCACTTGAACATAATTTTGCAACGTCTCTTAAATTACAATACATGCATGAAATTCTTTCTGATTCTTCCATTTCAAACAAAGAAATGATTATGGGATTGGCTCCTTATGGCGATCATCCCACATTCTCGTTATCTGTAAATCATTATCAGACATATACTGGAATTACGGATAAAGACAGGGCACTAACAATAAGTGAAATGGCTAAAATCTTCAATGTTGAAAATAAACAGAAAAAATTTGCATCCTCTTTTAAAACACCTGGTCATGTTCCATTATTGCTTGCATCCAAAGACTTGTTAGCTGCACGTCAAGGACATACAGAAATGTCTGTATATTTGGCTCAAGTTGCAGGTTTGACACCTGTTACTGCAATTTGTGAAATGATGGATGCTGAAACATACGCCGCCTTGTCCGTGGATAAGGCAGAAAAATTTGGAAAAGAAAATGGAATTCCACTGATAGATGGGAAAGAACTCTTAGAATACGCCAAGGTGAATTAGTTTTGAATATTGCCATAGTAGTTTCAGAATTCAATGAAGAAGTGACATCTAGGATGCTTGCCGTATCTAAAGAAAAAGCAAATTCAATGAAACTAACAATCTCCTATACATGTACCGTTCCCGGAGCCTATGATATGCCAATTGTTGTAGATTCGTTGTTGAAGAGGATCGATGTTGATGCAGTAGTTACTCTGGGTGCAATAATAAAGGGTCAAACAAAACATGATGAAGTAATTTCTCATTCTGCAGCTCAGGCCCTAACCAACTTATCCATAAAGTATCAAAAACCCGTCTCTCTGGGAATATCCGGCCCAGGAATGCAGGAAAAACATGCTTATGCTAGAATTAGGCCTGTTGCAGAACGTGCAGTTGAAGCGGTTGTAAAAATATCTGAGGAATTAAAGAGGATTCAAAAATGATTCAACTCAGTATCTTGAAAATTACTGAATACGGTCCTTGGACACTGACTCTGGGAAGTGATAGAGAACATGAACTTCAAATGCTTCAGTCATCACTTTACAAAGAAGTACAAAAGCTATTTTCTGATAAAAATTGCATAGTTTTTCTAAATAGATCCGACGAATTTTTTGTAGTTTCCAATGGGCTAGACTTGAACGATCACATACAAATCCAAAAATCCCTTGAAAAATCATTTGATGTCAGATTAAATATTTCCATTGGCTATGGAAATTCTCCATTCGAAGCTAACCTGAAGGCGTATGAAGGAAAGAAAAATGATGTCATACTGAATGAAAAATATAATATTTTTGGTTTCATTAACGGAAAATCTGAATCAAATGCTTCAATCATGCATTTGGATGTAGACGATCTTTCTTCAAGAAGAAAAACAAATTCTCCTTACGAGATTTCATCTACAATTTTTGAACTATACTCAAAAATGTCAAAATTTTTCCTAGAAAAAAATTCTCTAACATTTTTTATGGGTGGTGACAATTTTATGGTGATATCAAATGATGCCGCAAAGAATTCTGTACAGGCTTTCATTAATATGATCAAAAATGACGATAAAATTTCTTTGAATTGTGGAATAGGTAATGCAAATACCGGCAGGGATGCAGTAAAATTGGCCACAAAATCACTTGATACTATACGTAAAATTCGAGATTCAGGAAAAGAAAAACCTGAAGTTTATGAATTATCATGCTAATTAAAAATATCAGTATCCTACACGGTCCAGAGTTAGATTTTGTTTCAAACACTAATGTCAGAATTCAAAATAAATCATTCAAAAAAATCCAACCAAAAATAAAATCTATCGTTAAAGAGAAGTCAATAGATGGCGAGGGACTTCTTATGATTCCAGGATTCATTAATGCTCATATGCACATTGGAGATTCAATCGGAAAGGACGTCACTTTAAACAGTTCCGTTGATGAAAAAATACATCCTGTTTTTGGCGTTAAATCAAAAATTCTCAAGCATACATCAGATGAGAATCTGAGTAATTTTATGAAAAATACATGTCATTCGATGATCAGAAAAGGCATCACTACTTTTGTTGATTTTAGGGAATCTGGATTGGATGGCGTGGAATTATTAAAAAAAGTATTATCCAACATTCCTTTACGTTCAATAATTTTAGGTCGCATGGAATTTTATCAAGGAACTAGGGAAATCAGAGAAAATTTGCCCTTTCCTAAAGGAGAATATGCTAAATTTTCCATGTTACTCAAAAAATGTGATGGAATTGGTATTAGTGGTGCAAATGAGAATAGCACCAAAGTATTGAATTACTATTCAAAAGTATCAAAACTCAGAGCTATTCATTCTTCAGAGACAAAAGAAAGTATTACTAAATCAAAGAAGATGACCGGAAAATCCGAAACAACTAGAGCCTTATCTTTAAAGCCTGACTTCTTAGTTCATATGACTTTTGCTTCAAAAACTGATCTTGAAATGGCATCCAAAAAAACCCGAGGAATTGTAATTTGTCCCCGAGCTAACTCTTCTCTTGCTGAAGGAATTCCTGATATAGAATTAATGCAAAAGTCTGGTTGCACGATAGCTTTAGGCACAGATAATGTAATGATAAATTCTCCTGACATGTTTAGAGAGATGGATTTTATCTGGAAAGTAACCATGGGGATTCATAAAAAAAGAATTGATCCTAAAGAAATTCTAAAGATGGCCACAGTGAATGGAGGAAAAATTTTGGAAAAAAATATTGGAGTAATTGAATCTGGAAAAATTGCTGATTGTATTTTTCTAGATAAACATGCATTAGATCTTGAACCCATGCATAACCCTCATGCATCAATTGTTCATCGAGCATCAGAATCTGCAATTAAAGCGGTGATGATAGGAGGAAAAATTGTACATGGAAAAATCTAAAAGGCCATATGTTATTCTTAGTGCCGCAATATCTATTGATGGAAAGATTGCTACAGAAACAGGAGATTCAAAACTTTCTTCAGATCAGGATTACGTCAGGCTTCATAAACTACGTTCTAAAATGGATGGAATTCTAATTGGGAAAAATACTGTATTACAAGACAATCCTTTGTTAACTGTACGTCATGCACGTGGAAAGAATCCAATTCGAATAATTCTAGATTCCAAAGGTAACATATCCTCAAAATCTAAAATATTACAAACATCCAAAGAGATTCCTACAATTATAGTCGTATCAAAAAAAATAACAAAATCTAATCTCCAAAGACTAGAAAAATTTCCCGTAGATGTAATCATTTCTGGCGAAAGTTCTGTAAATATAAAATCATTATTGACAAAACTCTTGGAGAAAAAAATCACAACGATATTGGTTGAAGGTGGTGGTTCTACGAATTGGGAATTTATACGACTAAACCTTTTTGATGAATTAATTGTCACGCTTTCTCCTTTTCTTGTTGGTGGCAATAACGCAATATCATTTATTCAGGGAAGTGATGGATTTAGCAAAATTTCAAAATCTCCAAATCTACGGCTTAAATCTATTAAGAAACTGGAAAACCATGTTGTTTTGAATTACGTAAAAGTGTAAGTTATTATACTTTCTTCGGAATAAAGTTACAAGAAATTGGCAATAAAAAAGAAAACTACGACAAAAGTAAAAACTACGACAAAGAAGGCTGCCCCAAAAAAGAAGGCTGCCCCAAAATCTAAGAAACCAGCATTTGGTGGGTATGCAATAAATTTCGCAGGACGTAATGAGACTGTAGAACAAGTATTTGGAAAGAAACCAATCGCACCAAGTGAAATGACTAAAAAGATTTGGGCATTTATTAAATCACAAAGTCTTGCTAATCGTTAAATCAATTCGTTAATGCAGAATTGTTAACTAATTTCAATCTTTTAATTATTTTTCCTTACATGAAAAAGGTATAGATATCGGATTTAATTTTGTATCATTATGTCAACTACATCCTTAAGGCGCGATCATGAATTGATTGAAAAGGTTATCAAGGCAATGGAGTCTACAATCCAATTACTAAATGATGAAAAGCAAATTCCTGAATCAATCTTATTGCCTGTAATTGATTTCTCAAAAAACTTTACGGATGTTTGTCATCATAGTAAGGAGGAAAAATCATTGTTTCCTGCTCTAGAAAAAGCTGGAATGCCTACCAATATGGGACCTATTGCAATGATGCTAATTGATCATCAGCGTTCGAGAGAAATTGGAATTCAAATGGAAGAGTCTGCAAAAGAATATCTTTCCTCGGGAAGTTCTACGAAATTAGTTAGTGATATGCAAGAGTATGTAGAACATATCACTGAACATCTTTGGAAAGAAAACAACAAATTATTCATGATGGCAGAAGCACGACTGCAATACGTTTCAGAAAAGGTGGACAAAGAACTAAATGAAATTGAAAAATCTAAACTTGACGGTCTTGGAAAAACTAGAGAACATTATGAACAATTAGCTGAAAATCTTTCAAAAGATGTTTCTCAACAAAGCAGTTAACATGTCTTATAGCTTATTTGGTCAGGTGATAGGGGTCAGAAAATTTTCTAACGGTGATATTGAAGTTAATTTTCATCATGAAGATGAAGTTTCTGAATATAGGTATTCCTCTGATTCAAGCATATTGACTAATTTCCCAAAAGAATTAGCTGAGACTTTGGCATCTACGTTAGCTTCTGATATCTGCATTGAGATTTATTTTGGTGATAATGGTAATCCTACCCATGTCCAATTGGAAGAATGCGGAGATGACGAAGAGGGTCAGTCCTAACGTTCTATTTATGTAGTGGTGCCTACTCTACGTAGTGATTATGTGTTAAATTGTCATAAAACCTGACTGATTTTAAATTAATGAATTCTAACATTCCGTATCTTGATAATTCTCTTCCAAATCCACTGTGTTTGATACCTCCAAACGGAATTCTAGGATCTGAAATCACCACATTATTGACGCTTACAATTCCTGACTCAATTCGTCTGGACATTTTATCGGCTTTTGCAAGATCTTTTGTCCAGATACTTGCACCTAATCCAAATTCACTTTGATTAGCTAACTTGATTGCCTCACTTTCATTCTCAACAATAGTAATTGGCGCTACCGGTCCAAAAGTCTCTTCATTTGCTATTCTCATTTCTGGTTTCACATTTGTAAGAATTGTTGGTTTGTAAAAGAATCCTTTTCCCTCTACTTCAGAACCTCCTAGAAGGATTTCAGCACCCTTCTCTTTGGCATCCTCAACTATTCCGGAAATTGTTTCCAATCCCTCTTTACTAGATAGTGGACCAATATCTGTCTCAGATGACATTGGATCACCTACCTTGAGTTGTGATGCTCTTTTGATGAATAACTCTATGAAATCTTTAGCTATATTTTTTCCGACGAAAAATCTTTTTGAGGCTACACAACTTTGACCACAATTGATGAATCTGCCCTTTACTGCACCTTCAGCAGCTTTTTCAATGATCGCATCATCTAATACTATGAACGGATCACTCCCTCCTAACTCTAATACGCATTTTTTCAAATGTCTTGCGGCTCTTTCTCCTACCTTTGCTCCCGCATTTGTACTTCCAGTAAACGTTACTGCATTCACATCCGAATCAATCAAATGGTTTGCAGACTCAACGCTTCCAACAACTGTCTGAAAAACTCCATCTGGCATTCCTGATTCAGTAAATGCTTTCTCAATTTCAATACCTGACTGCATCGTTACTCTTGACGGTTTCATCACAATTGCATTTCCTGCCATTAAACAAGGAGCTGCAAATCTCAGTGCTTGCCAATAGGGAAAATTCCAGGGCATGATGGAACCAATTACTCCCAGTGGTTCGAAAGTTAGAAAACTCTTTCTAGCATCTGTGTTTAATACTTCATCGGTAAGAAAACTATCTCCATTATCAGCATAAAATTCTAATGCCCAAGCACATTTTTCAACTTCACCTATTGATTCTTTGAGTGGTTTTCCCATTTCGGATGTTGCAACTTTTGCAAGCTTTACTTTATTCTTCTTTAGGTGCTCTACTAAATTGTAAATGTAACTTCTGCGTTTTTCATAATCTTTTTTCCATTCTGGATATGCCCTTTTTGCTTTTCCCACTAATTCAAATACCTGATTTTTATCCATTGGGAAATATTTTGATATCTCTTCACCCGTGGCTGGATTTACAGTGGTAATTTGGTTCAAGGATTAGTCATACGACTTCTCCTATTTAATTCACCGCCTAAATTTTCAAATTTATTAGTTAATCATGACATCCGAAATGCAAAACCATCCTAACTTTCTATTTAACATACATTTCTAGTTCTAATTAGAATGTTTGTTGCATGTCCTTCTTAATCTCATCAATTTTTTTTGAATATGCTTTTCTGGATTTATCATTCCTTTTTAGATTCAATACATTTTGACATGATGGACATTTGAACATTTCATCAAGTGCATTTTCAAATGTAACCCTTGGACAATCTTCATTACCACAATGATAAAAGTCTGAAGCATTTTCAAAATCTAACCTTTGCTGCAATCTTTCACCTATTTTCTTCTTTTGATTTTCAATAAAATGTTCGACCTCTTCTCTTCTGGTTCTCCATCTATAGACAAACCACCCTTTTCTCTCATCTTTGACTCTGATTCCTGTGATAAGTGATTTTCCAAAAAGATCATACAATACTTTTCTTACCATGTTGATTCTAAGACCCGTAGAACTTGCAATTTCTTCATCAGTGGCATCTTCAGCTTTCAATAGAGATCTTGCAACTTTGAGATATTCATCTCCTCCAATCATTGAAGCAATTCGAATAAAAGGATCTTCGTACCTGTCTACCAACTCTAATGAGTTCTAATTTTCTATTATTAATCCCTTGTTTCTTTAACTTCTACGTTTTTGCCATTTTTGGTGGGTATGATCTTTCTTTTTGCATTTGAAAACTCTTTTTTGAATTGTTTACCTTCCTGGATTCGATCTAAAACTATTGCTAATGCACTGATTTCAGAATGAGGTTGGCTACCTACGGCTACATTATAGTCAGCCAATTCGTAAATTTCTCTAGGAACTTTCTCGGCCCCTACCACAATCATGATATTTTCTTCATTTCTAAGACTTTCTTGTACGTCATCAATGCTTTCCCCATACATTGAAAGATGTACAATTTTTAATCCTTCATTCTTCTTCTTCTTCACAATCAATTTCCATTTATCAATAAACTCAATCTCAAAGTTACCTCCCCATGTCTTGTTGATCTTTTTGATAGTGTCTTTGATTTCTGGATTCACCTCCGTCATGTAAATCCTCTCTGCGCCAAATCCTCTAGAAACAAGTGCAACATGGGTTGTTACCCTGTCATCTCTTACTAGACGTTGTCCGATTCTAACTACCTCAATTACCAAATGTTTTTTCAACTCCTTTCCATGGATTATTTTGTGGTTTATGATAACTCTGACTTTCTATTATTTCTTTGATTAATTCTTTTAACCGTGGAATATTTTTTCCAGTTTTTGCAGAAACCGAAATCAATTTTCTATTTTCACTTAAATTAAGGAATTTAATTTTTCGTTCAATTTCTTCATTTATCAATAAATCAGATTTGTTTAGAGCATAAACTATCTTGTCTTGTTCTACCCCTAACTCACTCAAGGTTCTCATACAACTAGAAAATTTTTTTTTCAACTCTGAAATTGAATCATTAATATCAATTACCAGAATTATTACATCAGTATGTATCAATTCTTCTAGTGTTGATTTGAATGCATCAATCATGTATGCAGGCAATTTACTAATGAACCCCACTGTATCTGCAATCAAAAATGGTTCTTGAGAAATCATCAGTCTTCGTGTGGTGGTGGTAAGAGTTGTGAAAAGCTCGTTACTCTGACTTTTTGTTTCACCCGTAGTCTTGTTAAACAATGTTGTCTTTCCTGCAGATGTGTATCCTGCAAGTGAGATTGTCTTGAATCCCATCCTCTTTCTCCCTTGTCTGTGAAGCTCTCTTTGCTTTCCAGCTTTTTCAAGCTTTGATCTAACTGTCTGCATTCTATGTTTAATGTCGTTAAAATACACATCGACTTCAAATTTACCTATTCCCATAAATCCTGGTTGTTCTCCCATGTTTGCAAGTCTAACTTTCTCTTTGGCTCTTACCATCTCATATCGCAATTGTGCCAATTTTACTTGTAACTTTGATTCTGCACTGGAAGCTCTACTTTCAAAAATCTCAAGAATTAGCGCCTCTCTATCTAACACTTCTCTGTGTAATACTGTGGCAAGGTTGTAGTTTTGACTTGGTTTTAGGATTTCATCAAATATTATTACATCTGGTCTGACCTTTTCTGATATTTCTTCTAATTGTTCTACTACCCCGCCACTAATTCCGTACTTTGCCTTCTGAAGAAAATCTTGTTTGACAACATGAACCACTTCGTACCCTGCTGCAGTACACAATCCTTTGGCCTCGTTAATCGAATCTTCTTGATCATAAGTGATTAAAATTGCAGAATTCATCCTAATTCATTTTCTTGATTGAATCTAAGATAATTGTATTGGACATTTTTTGAAAATTAATCCGATCTTTTTAGTGTTTTTTCTACGTTCATGTTCAAAACTATCTCTGCAATATCACTAGCATATTCAGAAACTCTTCTTATGTTTTCAGTCATTCTTCTAACTCTGTAAATCTCTTCATCATCTTTTAACGATTTTGAGGCGTCTCTAACTTTTTTCTCAAATTTTGCAATTTGTTCTATTTTTGTTATTGTCTTTTCTGCCTGATAATAATCCTCTTTGAATAATGCTAGACATGAGTCATCCAACACGGACAAACAAAACTCATTCATATCTTGCAACTTTTGCAAAATCTCTTTTTTTACTGATTTTTTAAATTCTAAAAGATCTTTTGCAATAAATGCAGCATGATCTCCTGTTCTTTCTATGTTCTTTACAATTAGTCTATATCCTAAACAGTTTCTGGCATTTCTAAAACCCATCTCTTTGAGCATGTGTTCACTTTGTATTGCAATCTTTAACTGACGAATAATGTAAAATCCAAACTTATCCACTTCATCATCGGTATTGATCACTTCTTGGGCTAATTCTAAATTATTTTCTTTCACCGCCAAAATTGCATCACTTGACATCGACTTTGCTAGGTGAATCATTCGTTTGAATGCGCCATCTACTGACAGTTCTAGTAAATTGACAAGAACCTGAATTGTAATTCCTCCACTTGAATCTGCAGTAATCTCGGAACCCATTAGCATTCGTTTAACCGCCCCTTTCACAGAGTTTCTTTGATGTGCACTTAGTCTATCATTTTTGGGTTTGACAATTATGGTCTTAAATCCTAAAAAATACAACGAAATCAATTTTCTAATAATTGAAGATGCTTCTTCAGTACCGCTAATCTCTATTACAGCATCCTCTTTTTTCTGAATACGTGATTCAAATTTTGGTGGGTAAAGTTCTAGAGTTGATGATCCTTTTCGAATCATTCGTATTTGGTCTCCTTGTTTTAGGCCTAATTCAACTACCCATTGCTTTGGCAATGAAACTATGTATGATGATTTTCCAGTAAATTGAATTTTCCTGGTCTCTTCACCCTCCTCCATGATCTAAAGAGTAAAAGTGATTTTATATAGTTTAATCTTTGATATATGGTTTAGCATTGAACTAATATTTAGAAAAGATTGTACTATGTGTATGGATCATGTAGTAAAACTTCAGCATTCCCTTGATGCATTATTTGGAAATGGTGTGTCAAGGCAATTACCAAAAAATATTGAAATGACATTTTCTCGGAAAACTGGAAGAATTCGAACAGTTTCGCATAAAGGAAAATTGCTATGCACTTTGCGAATTGATGGAGGTTTAGCTATAAGTCCCTATTTTGCTCAAATATTATTGAAAAGTAAAGCGTTCAAAGAAAATTGCCTTGAGGTAAATGAAGATGCTGCTCCATTTGTAGAGGTAGGCAGATCCGTATTTTGTAAACATGTAACGTGGTGTGGAAAAAAGGTAAGTATTTCAGCAGATACTCCAATTTTATTCAAAAATCAAGTAATTGCTGTCGGAAAGGCAATTTTATCGTCTAAAATGATTTCTGATTTTGATAGAGGCGTGGCAGTAAAAGTTAGAGATAGTTTAAAAAGTCGAAAAGAGGAAATAGAATCATGATGCGGGGAGGAAATCGTGAAATGCGACGAATGATGGATAAAATGGGTTTAGATATGAACGAGCTTTCCAATGTTCAAGAGGTGATAATTAAGACTGATAAAAAGGAAATTATTATTTCAAAGCCATCTGTTACTGAAATGAAGGCTAAGGACAATTCCATTTTCACGGTAACTGCAGATAGTTATGAGGAACGAGAATTAGAGGTTCCTATTTTCTCCGATGAAGACATTCAGTTGGTTAGTCAGCAAGCGGGAGTCGACGAAGAAAAGGCTAAAAATGCTCTTGAAGAGGCTGAGGGCGATCTTGCAAGAGCCATTTTATTGTTGACTACCGGCTAATTCACCATTTATAATATTTTTGTGCCTAAAAATGAGTTGAAAATGAATGATTTAAGTAATGGAATTATTAGATTGGAGATATAATGAGTGGTATGGCTGAATCAAAAGTTACTGGAATAATAAAATCTTTGAATCTGTTAGAAAATGATTTGGATTCTTTAAACAGTAAAGTAGATGACATGAAAAAGCAACTTTTTGTTAAGGCACAAACTGAAATTGATGGTTTGCTAGAAAAAACTCGAGAAATGGCTACAAAAGAAGCTGAACTAATTATCAATGCATCTAAAGAAAAAGCAACTGCAGAGTCTGTAAAAATCTCTCAAGCAGGAGATGCAAAATTATCTGAAATACAATCCAGTGTTGATGCTAATTTTGATGAAGCAGTTAAACATGTAGTAACCACTGTTTTGAAGGCATAATTATAAAAACAGATGTTGTTTTGTGTAATTTCTTAATCTTTCAAATGGTCTTGGTATGTGGGGATATGAACAATCAACTCTAGAACTAATGTGAATTATCTATACCTTATCAAATAAAAAACAAAATTTAGAGTGGTATGTACATTGAGAATTATTTGATTTTTTGCTATAAAGCAAAAGTAGGTTAAAAAAGATGTATGAAGAAAATTTGAAGAAAAATAATCAATATTTGAAGATTATGTCCTAATGAAATGAAAAAGATCTTGAAAAATGGATATGATGGTGCTATGTAAAATGATACTTGGAATCGAAATAGAAACTGAATGTGAAATTTGAGTGATAAGAAATTCTCAAAAGGTTTGTAATAGTTTGTTTCTTGTATTTGGAATTTTGATATGTTTGATTTATCAAAATTCATCAATTTGTTTCGAATTTACAATGATTGGATTGAATCTTAATTTTCTTAATGTGGGTTTCATCACAATACAAAATGTGTATCCAAAAGATTTTTCTTCATTTTGTTATCGTTAAATTTTTTTAAATTCCAAATGTATGAAATTTTATTTCATGTTGGAAATCAAGTATTTTTTGTAGCGTGTGTTCTTAGTTTGAAAAATTTCATTGGACTGTTTGTTTTAGATGAAAATTCTTTTTGTCAAAAATTCATGGAAATTTCATCGTTTTGATTGACTAACGTAATTGTATGATCTGTGAAAGTTGCATTTTTTGAAAGAATTACTTTTGTTTAAGCTATACATATTTATTTAAGATTTTTTGTTTTTTTTGAAAAAATTAATTTTGATCTCTGTTTTACTTGTAATATTTACAAATTTTTATTATGTTTTTTGGATATATTATCGATCCATGCTTATATAGTTATGAATTCTATGTGATTGTACCAAGATGACTTGTAAAGGAATTTGTGTTAGATATAAGGCTCAAAAACCAGTTGGTACTGGACGCTATGCTTCGGGGCAACGTCGATGCCAAATTTGTGAAATATTCATCAAATGGGAAGGACTTTGGTGTCCATGCTGTGGATACAGATTAAGAACAAAACCACGTAATTTGAAATACAAAGCAAAGTTGCGTGCCCGAGTTGAGGCTGATTCTATTGAAGCTCAAGCTGCTACTGAAATCGAATCAGAAGTTCCAGAAATTACGGTTAAAGCAAAAACTAAAGCTAAATCTAAAACTGTAAAATCAAAGACAACAAAATCAAAGACAACAAAATCAAAGACAACAAAATCAAAGACAACAAAATCAAAGACAACAAAATCAAAGACAACAAAAACAACCAAAGAAAAGACTCCATGTCAATACTGTGAAAAATTATTTGTTTATCCTGATAAACATGAAAAGAATTGCAAGAAAAATACTGGTGCTATATCTTCTCAAACTGATGAATCAATAACAATAAAAGCATAAGATTAACTCAATTATCTCATTGACCTCTCCAAATGGGTTCTTACACAAAATGGTAACTTTGGAGAGTCGTAATTTCTCTTTACAGATTCAAAAGTTTGAAAATGGATACTTTATTTCTGTAACTGAGGGTTCTGACAAATTAGGCGCAATGGTTGTTTCCTTGGCTACTGGTCCTGTACCTGTCACAACCACCATCATTCCCTCAAGATCAGAATCTCTTTTTCTAAAACTTGTTGCCGAACGAATCAGTACTAGGATAAGAGGGATTGCTTTAGTTTCTACATTTATTCAAAAACAATTAGAACCTGATACCGCAAAATCCTTAATGTCTGAAATTATGGATATGATTGAGCATGAGTGATCTAAGAAACTACATTTCCCAAGTTAAAAAGGCTAAAGAACTCAATACCGTCAAAACTTCTGTTTCAACAAAATTTGAAATTGCTGGAATTACGGCCAAAGTTGACGGTTCACGTGCTGTATTATTTGAAAAAATCAAAGAAAGTGACTTTCGTTTAATTTCTAATTTAGTCGGGACTAGAAAACGATTTGGGATTGCAGTTGGTGGTACAGAATCTAATATTCATGAAAAAGTTATCTCAGCAATTAAAAAAGCTATAAAACCAAAAGTTATTCCTTTGGGAAAATTCATGGAAAATAAATCAAAAAATCTACTTTCAATGCCTATTGTAACTCATTTTGAAAAGGAATCTGGTCCATTTATCACGTCGTCTATTGCATATGCCAAAAATCCTGATACGGGAAAGCAAAATTCATCTTTTCACAGATTAATGCCCATTGACAAAACCCATTTTTCTATAAGGATGGTTGAGGGTCGTCATCTACATCGATGTTTTATTGATGCAAAAGAACATGGGGAAGATCTCAAAATTGCTATTACAGTAGGAGTTCATCCTGCAATTTCTATTGCAGGTGCATATCAAGCTGACTGGGGAAAAGATGAGATCAATATTGCAAATTCTCTTTTGGGTGGAAAACTTACTTTGGCAAAACTTCCGTTTACAGGATTAAACGTACCATCTGGGTCTGAAATTGTATTAGAAGGAAAAATATTGCGTGATAAAACTCATCCTGAATGGATGGTTGAAATGCTTCAAACATACGATCATAAAAGATCTCAACCTGTTTTTCAACTTGAAAATATCTATTTTAGAAACAACCCCATTTTCCACGACGTTCTCTCGGGCTATTCTGAACATCGTCTACTAATGGGAATGCCGATCGAGTCCAAGCTAAATGGAGAATTGAAGAAGTCTTTTTCTCAAATAAAACAAGTTTCAATGACTAATGGTGGATGTAATTGGCTACATGCTGTTGTGCAGATAAAAAAGAAAAATGACTCTGATCCTAAAAAAATTATTAAAAAAACATTCGAATCCCATCGTTCGCTAAAACAAGTTACCGTGGTCGATGAAGATATTGATCCAAATAGTGCAGAATCCGTGGAATATGCTATGGCTACAAGATTTCAGGCGGATAAAGATTTAGTTATTCTTAAAAATGTACGTGGCTCTAGTCTTGATCCTTCTAGTGATCAACGAAAATTACAAACTGCAAAAATGGGCATCGATGCAACTAGATCTCTTTTTAAGCGTTCAGAAGGATTTGAATTAGCCAAAATTCCGAAAATTGATAAAATTAAGCTAGACAAATATTTCAAATAATCAGAATCGTCTGGTTAAATTAAATTGGATGAAATAATGACTCGTTATAAGATTAAAAATGTCCTCAGAAAGTCATACGGTTCATGAAAAAAGTCCTTCTGAATCACACGCAGAAGTAATTGTTAGGATGTTTCCTTCAGATGCAAATCCTGCAGGAAATGTATTTGGTGGTGAAATTTTAAAACATATTGATATGGTTGCTGGAATTGTTGCTCAACGTCATTCTCAATCTAATGCGGTTACGGTATCTATGGATAGTGTAAATTTTCTGAAACCTGTTTTTGTTGGAAATGTTCTCACATTGAATGCTAGAATTAACTATGTTCATAATTCATCCATGGAAATCGAAGTCAAAGCTGAAGCTGAAGACATAGTGACTGGAATTAAAACCGTTACTGGAACTGCTTTTGTAACATTTGTATCTCTTGACCATTATGGGAAACCCATGCCTGCTCCTAAATTGTCTCTTAAAACTGATGATGATCGAACTAAATTTGAAGAAGGTAAAATTAGAATGGATAAACGATTAAAAAATCGTCAAAATTAATTTTTAATTTCGTAGATTCATTTAAGAATAATGAAAACTATCTTCAGTCAATGTCTGAACAGGGAAAAAATAATGAATGGGATTCATTATGGGGAGAATATACTAAATCCCTTGAAAATTGGAAAACACTCTTCGAGCAAATCCAAAATGCAAGTAATGACATGCAATCAAAATTCAATGAAGTTTGGGACAAAGCAACTATTGAATCTAGTACTGATACCATGAAATTATTTGGAGAAAATTGGCAAAAAGCTCTCAATGAGGTCGGTCTGAATTCATTTAAAGAGTTTGGAGAAAATTGGCAAAAAACTCTCAATGACAACAATGCATCAGCTTTCAAACAATTTGCTGAAAATTGGCAAAAGACACTTAGTTCATCTGGATTGGAACAAATGAATGCTTATGGTGAAATGATGAAAAAATTTGCTGATACTTGGACTTCTATGTGGCCAAAATCTTAGCAAACTAATGAATTGAGATAACCGTTTCTCTTTTTTTATATTTCTGTGGGTTGGATATTTTGATCTAGTTGGGAGCGTTGCTCTCTTGTTAAATCAATTTAATCTCTATTTTCAATGGTTGTTTTTGAAAAATTAATTATTTTTATTTAATTCTGGAATTTTTTTCCAGAAGAAATTCTAAGTAAAAAAAATAACTAGATGTGGAAAGAATAAACATGTGATTAATTCACTATTTCTTGTGTCAATTAATCAACATGAATATTTTATTGAATTATCTAGTTTTAATGATTTAGCAAGATATGCTTGTGCCTTTCAAGAATATCCTAAAAGAGTATACACTCAAGAATTAGATGGTTCGAGAATAATTTCTAGTAGTCAAACTTTGGCAAACACGTTATTGATTTTTTATACTCCTTTGTCCAAACTTGGCAGATATGTTTCGTATAGGATTACTATGGGTAAAGAGATCTGCGAGATTGTAGAATCTACAAAAAATATCTCTCATTATGCACCTATTGTTCATATGGAATCCGAAATTTCTCCATTACCTGCAAAATCGAAGAAAATTACAGATCAGTTTAATCCCATGCAAGTACAAGATCTTGGAAGCTTGGCACGTCTAACATATGATCCTGAATTTCCCGATGAACAAAATCTTACATTGTATGCATTTCCTAGTAAAAAATCCTGGGTGCTAGGATACATCACATCCTTAGAAATGGATGAGGTGTATTATAATTTCAATTATGTAAAACTAGATTCAGAACCATCAAAACATTTTATGAAATATCGTGGAAATCAAGGACAAGAACCTGAGTTTTCTGATAATTTTGATCATGGCTATTCTTATTTACCAATAATCAAAATTAAGAATGAACATCCTATTTTTGGTTTTAATGGTTAAATTTAGAATTATTTGTATCTGGTTAATTCTTTAATTTTTCTCCTTGACTCGTCAACCAATTGTTTGATTACTGATATGTAAATTTCAGATGTGTATAAGATTTCAATATTTTGGAATTTTTCAATATCCAGGCATGCAGATGCGACAATTTGATTTCTTCTTACATTGGGCTCATTTTTTTTGTTTCTTTTGTGATTTATTATTTCTAAAAATACTGATGACTGTCGTTTGATTTCAATACCTAATTCTTCTTTTGATCGTAATTTCTTATGATTCAAATCAATTCTGATTTGTTGATTAATGTCATCTTTGTATCTGTTTGATGCTCTTATCATAATTTTAATTTCCGGTAATTTTTTAAATTCATTTTTAAATAGACAAATTTTTTTCATTATGTTTGGATATAGATTTTTGTGTTTTTCAACATGTTTTAGAACATACCATTCTGAAAATTTGATGGCATTTTCATCACCTTTTGATTTTGCTTTTTCATGAAATTTCTGTTCCGAAACATTACCTGAAATAAATAATCCAAAATCTAAATTTGCATCTTCAAAAATCTTATTTTTTACTTGTTGTACAGAAATGACATATTTATTCAAAAAATAATCAACGTAAAATGGATCAGGATCATATTGTTTAATCTGTTTTAGAAACATTTCACAGTTTTTAATTTCTTCTTCAATGTTCATTGGGTTTAATTATCTTTTGTGAAATATTTTGATTGCATCTTTAAGCTTGTTGCTAATTCTTCAAAAATTTCATTCACACTTACATCTACCAAATTAATCGTGGCATTTTCTTTCACAATTTGTTTTTCAAATTTTTCTTTGATTGCAAATGATACTGAAGACCAATGCAATGTTCCTTTCAATTGTTCCTCAACTGTAGAATTAGTTGTTGGAAAATTTGCTGGAGAAAACACTATCCCATTTGTCCATTGCATGGTGGGTATTCCCCCCCCTCCTGATTTAGTACTAAACGCAATTTGTTTTACCCAATCTTCAAATTTATACTCAATTATCTCGTGAATAATCAGTTTCTTCCATGGCTCTATAGAAATCTCCATTTATTCATGTTGATATTGTGCTAATTATAATCTTATTTCGTCTATCTGATTCTTTATCTGTTGTATTTTTACAAATTAGAATTGTTCAATTTGTTTTTTAATGATTTTATCAAAAATCATGATGATTGACTCTTCTAGTGAGATAAATATGTCTAATAAAATCGCAACGTTTAATCTAAATCATTAATTGATTACTTGAAAAAGGTGTAAAATCAATGGTATTCCTTTAATTTTGAAATAATTCAATAGATCTTACATTGCCAATAGTTTTTTTTACATCTGAAGATGAATGATAACGAGCATCTCAATAAAGATCGATTAATTAGTAGAAACAAATTATTATTTTTTATAATGAAAAAATGGGCTGACTATTTAATTTCAGAAGTTGCATATGATTCTGAAAATTTAGTTTCTATTGCTACCGGACATCAGGATACTGATCAGGGAGTGACTAAAGGTAAACCTATAGATCGTTTGAGGATTGCTTCTGATATCAAAAATGGATTGTCTTACATCACAATTTACAACGGAAAAAATTCTTGGAAAAAAGGACATAAAATTCAAACTTTCTCTATTGAAGGTAATCCATACATTCGCATTGATAAAAACAAAGTAAAATTAGATTATCTGGGAGATTTACCCGAATCCTTGTTTCAAAAATTAAACCCATTTTCAGAACCAGAACCCGCACAGCCATCTAGTCCTAAAGGTTCGCTTCCCAAAGAATCTGCAGAAGAGCTTCCTCAGGAATTGGATCTTGTGCCAGAACCAGAACCAGAACCCGCACAGCCATCTAGTCCTAAAGGTTCGCTTCCCAAAGAATCTGCAGAAGAGCTTCCTCAGGAATTGGATCTTGTGCCAGAACCAGAACCAGAACCCGCACAGCCATCTAGTCCTAAAGGTTCGCTTCCCAAAGAATCTGCAGAAGAGCTTCCTCAGGAATTGGATCTTGTGCCAGAACCAGAAAATCGTTATCAAGAATTTACTCAATTAAATGATTTACATCATCAAATTGATGAATTAAAAAATATGCTTTCTGATGAACTTCTACCAAAATCTCAATTTGAAGAAGAGCATGATGTTGACGAATTTTTCAAAATTGGGGAATTAGTAAAAGATGTTGAAAAATCTGAACAAAATGAAATTGAACATGAAATAATTCAGACTTTAAGACAGCAAAACAAAAAGCTTGATGATATTGAGAAAAAACTTCATGATTCAAAAAAATGAAATAATTATTTTTAAACTAAATTTTTCTAATATATTTTATGTTAAAGAATCTCTATAAAAAAATGAAAAATCCAGAAAAAACTATTATGATGAAGGAGAACTGTTATTTGTAAAATTCATTTAACTTGAAAAAATTCTATATTTTGAATTTCTAAAATATAAAATAATAAAATCTTTGTCATGTCGAAATTTATTGAGTTACATTTGATCTGATTTCCACGCTTGGTTAAATTTTTTGATTGCTTCTTGATATGCTATAATTGAATCATCTCCAGATGTTTTTAGGAATTTTTCCCATTGATCATTAAATTTCTTTATTGATTCGATATTAGTCTCTTTAAATATACTCTCAATCATCTTTGTTTGTTGTTTTATATATTCAGGACCTATTTCTTCCCATGTATTTTCCCAACTTGAACTTACTTTTTTCAATAACTCGGCATCTGATTCTACTGCTTTCTGACAAGCATCATGATATGTCATCAAAGTTTCATTTGTAGCTTTTTGCCATTGTGCAAGAGATTCTTTCCAACCATTTAATGCTGAATTGTAATCTTTCCATGCTTTTTCAAATTCTGGTTTTTTAGGTGAATCTCTGACTTGCTTTTTAGATGGAGTTTTCTTAACTATTTTCTTTTTAACTGTAATTTTCTTTTTAGTTGCCATATTCTTGTTTAAAAATAGTACATGTTAAATCTTTTAATGATTTCAAATTATGAAAGAATGGAATTATTTTAGTCAAAAATTGGATGCTTTTGAAAAATTTGCAATATGTTTTCTATCCTTGTTTTTAAATAAATAGTAGTGTTCTTTACATAGGTTTCTTGTTTCTCTAAAACTAATCTTTACTGTTTCCAAGGCTTTGTGTTTACATTCCGAAATACTACATTGCAACATGACAAATGAAATCTATTAACTAATAAAACTTTGAAATAATGTAATTACCTATGCTATCTTTTTATGATTGCAAAATTCTAGAAAATTATGGATGATGACGAAAAAGGGAAACGATTTTTAGAATTAATCAATGATCAAAACAATGTTCAATGGAGTGTCATTGCAAAATTATCATCTCTAATAAGTTCAGATTGGAATTCTACAAAATTACAAGAAGATCTTAAAATATTGGTAGAAAAACACTCGGAAATCACTAAAGAGCTTAACAGTCTTGATAATGGCACCAATATGTTATAACGCTGAATCCACCATCAATGCGATAAATAAAACTGCTAGATATGGACTAGAAAATTTAAACAAAGTCCATGCAGCTTTTTCCATTGGTTTGATAATTACCCATATTGATATCCCTAGCATTAGAGCTCCTGATGCAACTGCTGTCCATAAATATACTGCACCTACCATCTCATCACCACTTTCTGCTGTTAAGAAGAATGGGACAATTGAAAACAATACCATTACTACAGTTGAACCTGCGATAGCTCTTGCTGATGTTTTTTCAGATTGCACTGCAGTTAACATTGGAACATTAACTTTGTTATAATCATCTTTAAAGTGTAATGTTAAAGCCCAAATGTGCATTGGAATCCAAATAAACACTAATCCTGCCATTGCAAGACCCATTGTCCACAAGTCTGACATAGTAACAGCTACCCATCCAATCATTGGTGGGGAACCACCACATAATCCGCCCAAAATTATGTTAGTTCTAGAATTTCGTTTTAATACATATGAGTAAATGATGATGTTGTTTGCTAATGCAAATGCAATGAAGATGGTTGCGCATACACCTTGTTCCAATGTTGTAGTGAAAGAAATTCCAAATGCCAAAACTAGTGATATTCCCGCTAATACTAATCCAAAATTCCTTGCTTTAACTGCTGGATAGATCCGCTTTGATGGAAGTGGTCTATCTTTTGTCCTTTCCATAATTGCATCAATATCTCTATCGTGATAATTTGTCAAAGTGTTTGCTGCAGCTGAACCTGCTGCAACAGAAAATAACATTAGAATCCATGTTGTTGGGGAAATCTCTATATCATAAATATTGGAAGCTGTCAATGCCGCACCAAACGCAGTAAATACAAGCAAATACCAAATTTTTGGTTTTGTTAACTCATAGTATACTGCAACTCTGGATTCTGATTTCTGTTTCTGCAATACTAGTCACTATCCTTTGATGGCATATATGGCATTGCTTTCATTCGTGATTTCATCTCAATAAACGACTCTGAAGATTGTATTCCTTCAATTCTACCAATTCTTTCAGACACCATTTTGTGCATTTGATCCAATGATTTTGAATACATGGTCACTAGTATGTCGAATCTACCTGTAACTTCTGCAACTTCTCTGACTCCTTCAATTTTAAACAATTCTTCAATTATGTGGTCTCGTTTTTTTGTATCCATATTAATTCCTGTTAATGCTTTGACATGATAACCCAGTTCTTCATTGTTTACAACAATGGTAAAGCGTTCAATTAGTTTTTTCTTGACCAATCTTTTGATTCTTGAATATACTACTGATGAGTTGACATCGATTTTTTTTGATAAACGCGGCACAGAAATTGAAGCGTCATGAGATAATTCTGATAAAATCTGTAAATCCAAATTATCTACCTTTGTCGTCTAAAACACCTGAATCGGCTGGATTTCTGGATCTTATAAAGTTATTATTGTAAAAATTACAAAAAATGATCTAAATTTTACTTTTTTTGTATAACATTTCTGCTAATAATACTGCCCCTTTCGCTGAACCCATTTTTTTATTATGTGAGAATAGCATGTATTTCAGACCGTTTTCAAATAGTTCTTCTTTCTCTACTCTTCCGATAGATGTGGTCATTCCGTCTCCGACGGTTCTTTCCATTCTTGGTTGAGGTCTGGTAGGATCTTCATGAAATGCATAGTAATCTTTTGGTGCTGATGGTAATCCTGATACGGATATGTCTTTGTTGCATTGATTATAGGTTTCTTTTGCTTTTGATGGATCAATTTCTTTTGTTGTCTCAACAAAAACTGATTCTGTATGTCCATCAATTACTGGAACTCTGGTACAGGTACAACTGATTCTAATATCTGCATCCTCAATTTTTCCATCTTTTAGTTTTCCTAGAATTTTCCTTGTCTCCAATCTTACTTTTCCTTCTTCTTTTGGAATATATGGAATAATGTTGTCTGTAATGCCCATGGCTGATACCCCTGATTTTCCACCTCCTGATATTGCTTGCATTGAAGTCATCATGACCCTTTTTGCCCCATATTTTTCAAGTAATGGTTTTAATGTAATTGCCAGACCTGTGGTGGTGCAATTTGGCAATGGCGCTACCCATCCTTTCCAATTCCTATTCTTCTTTTGAATCTCAAGTAATTCTATTTGCTCATCATTAATTCCTGGGATTAAAATTGGTACATCATCTTCATATCGATATGCTGAGCTTGTCGAGATCACTGGCAAGTCTTCTGCCATCTTAGTTTCTATGTCTCTAGCAGCTTCTGACTCTACTGCAGAAAATACCAAATCTAATTTAGAAACATCTAACTCGTCAATTGATTTTACTGTCATTTCTTTAATATATTCTGGAATTTCTCCGCCTACGTCCCATGCAATTATTCCACTTGCGTCTTTTATTGCATTGAGATATTTTTTTCCAGCGGAGCGTGAAGATGCCGCAATTTGAGTCACCTCAAACCATGGGTGACAATTTAATGACTGTACAAATTCCTGACCTACTGCACCTGTGACGCCAATAATTGCTACTCTCTTCTTATCCATTATTCGTTATTGATCGCCTTCAATTAATAATCGTTTTCTGTATCACCAAAACATACTAAATCGGCTACTTCCGTTTGGAACTGTGAAAATACGAACAAAACTGTCCATCATAAGACATGTTCCTGTGGTTCATGGAGGGAGAAATAATGCGTACAGTCCTCAGATCATTGATTTTAGTTCAAATATTTGCCCTATCGGAACCCCTACATCTGTAAAAAAAATTCTTAAAAAAAACATTGAAAATATCAAAAATTATCCTGATTCTAATTCATCTACAGTGATTTCAAACCTGATAAAATACACACAATTGAAAAAATCAAATCTTTTGGTAGGAAATGGAGCAATAGAAATTATCTATAATTTTTGCTTTGCATTTTTATCTAAAAAAACAAAAGTGTTGATTCCAATTCCTACTTTTCAAGAATATGAAGTAGCATCTAAACTCAATGATTGCAACGTTTCATATTTTAAAACAATGAATTTGTCTGAAGATCTAAACTCATTTATTTTACAAATTCCAAAAAATGGATGTGCATTCATTTGCAATCCCAATAACCCAACAGGGAAACTTTTACAAAAAAATCAATTACTTGAAATAATAAAACAGGCAAAAAAACTTTCCACATTTGTTTTTGTTGACGAATGTTTTATTGAAATGGTTCCAGAATCAAATGAATCTGTAATATCATGTGTTAAAAAATATGATAATCTTTTTGTTTTACGTTCATTGACAAAATCATTTGCATTACCTGGAATACGAATTGGATATGCTGTAGCATCAAACCAGATGATTGAAATTTTAGAAAAGATAAAAATTCCATGGAGTGTAAATTCTTTAGCTCAAGATGCGGCAAATACCGCTCTAAAAAATAAATCACACCTTGCTAAATCAAATCTGATAATTAAACAAGAATTGCATTACTTGCTGAATAAAATAAATAGATTGGAGGGATTTCATTGTGAACATTCATCCACAAATTTTATTCTGATAAAAATAAAAAAGGATTCGACAAAATTACAAAAAAAATTACTCGAACAAAAGATCTTAATTCGTGACTGTAAAAATTTTAGAGGGTTAGACAACCATTACATTCGAATCGCTATTAAATCTCATAAAGATAATTTAAAACTTGTAAATGCATTGGAGAATCTGCAATGAAATCTCTAATGATTCAGGGCACCTCATCTGGAGCTGGTAAAACAACATTGGTTGCCGCACTTTGTAGAATTTTTTCTGATAAGGGCTACAGTGTGGCTCCATTCAAATCTCAGAACATGTCCAATTTTGCATATATTACGCCTGAATTTGAAATATCCAGAGCTCAAGCAATTCAGGCAATTGGTTCAAGGTGCGAAATTACTCCTGATCTAAATCCGATTCTACTCAAACCGATAGGGAATTACAACAGCATTGTGTATCTAAATGGGAAACGATACAAAAAAATGCATGCGAAAGAATATTATGAAAAATTTGTAAATAATGAAGGAATTCGCATAGCTTCAAAATCACTAAAAACACTACAAAAAAATTTTGATCTAGTAATTTTGGAAGGAGCTGGTTCACCTGCAGAAATAAACCTACAAAAATTTGATATTGCAAATATGAAGATCGCACAAAAAGCAGAGGCTTCTGTATTATTGGTTTCAGATATAGACAGGGGAGGATCTTTTGCAAGTCTTGTTGGAACAATGGCTTTGATTGAAAAAAAATACCAAAAACTGGTGAAAGGTTTCATCTTTAACAAATTCAGGGGAGACTTGGATGTGTTAAAGCCTGGATTTCAAAAACTCAAAAATATTACAAAGAAACCCATTTTGGGAACCATTCCTTTGATGTCTTTGGATTTACCAGAAGAAGATTCTCTTAATGTCAAACCTAAAAAAATTCAATGGACTAAAAAAAATATATCAAAAATTGATGATGAATTAGATAGATTGGCACAAACTGTCAAGTCAAGTATTGCAGTAAAAGATATTGAGAAAATGCTACAATGATTGTTGAGTCTTTATTGATCATTGGTTTCGCTCTTTTACTTGATTTTAAGTTTGGAGATCCTAAAAACAAATATCATCCGACAGCTTGGATTGGCTCTTTTCTTGCAATACTTACACCGATCACAAAAAATGAAAACCCCACAATAGAAAAACTTGGAGGCGTTTGCATTGTAATGGTTACTTCTGTATTGGTGATTTTGTTGCTTTTTATTCTGGATGTCGGAATTTCCTTGATTACGATTAATCATGCTTCATTAATTATTTCTGTTTTGACTGGTGGATTGTTGCTAAAAAGTTCAATTGCTATTAGGGGAATGGAAAAACATGCAAAATCTGTATTGGAATCACTTGACGAAAAAAACCTTGACATGGCTAGGAATAACCTGTCCATGATTGTAAAGAGAAATACCTGTAACTTAGACAAGAATCACATTCTTTCAGGCGTGCTTGAAAGTGTCAGTGAAAATACCGTGGATGGCATTACCGGGCCATTGTTTTTTTATGCTCTTTTCGGATTGCCTGGAGCATTTGTTTATCGAGTGATAAATACTGCAGATTCGATGATTGGATACAAGACTGATATTTTCAAAAATGTTGGTTGGTTTGCAGCTACTTGTGATAGTGTTTTAAATTACATTCCATCTCGATTGACAGGATTCGTGATGATCATCTCTGCTGCCCTTTTACAAAAAAATTGGAAGGAATCATACAAAATAATGATCAGAGATGGAAAAAAAACAGAGAGTCCGAATGCCGGATATCCTATGGCTGCTTTGGCAGGAGCTTTAGAAACAAAGTTTGAAAAAATAAACCATTACAGATTGGGAGATGGCGAAATCACACTAACGAAAGAACATGTGTATTCTGCAATTTCAATCATGAAGCTTACATCTATTCTCTTCTTTGCAATTGTGACTATTCCAATAATTTACATTTCGTCATTAATTGAATGGTGGGTACATGCTTAAAGAGATAGGATCTGTTTTTTCATTTTTAACAATTTTCCCGTCAACCAATTCCACATTAGAAAATATTGCAAGATACATGTTCGTATTTCCTATTGTTGGAATTGCCATAGGACTTTTAATTGGCTCGTTAGGTTTTGGCTTATCTTTTTTCTTGGAACCTTTGTTAGTTAGTTTACTAGTGGTTGCTTCTATTGCAATTGTAACTGGAATACATCATGCAGATGGCCTTGCTGATTTTGCAGATGGACTTATGGTAAAAGGTTCAAGAGATAAAAAACTCAAAGCCATGAAAGATCTTTCCACTGGTTCCGCAGGGATTGTCGCAATAGTGCTGTATCTCATCGGGCTGATAGTCACTATTTCTCTTACCAGTGGGATTGATTTGTTTAAAGCAATTCTGATCAGTGAAATTTTGGCAAAATTCTCAATGGTGCTGATGGCTAGTTTAGGCAAATCTGCCTCATTAGGTTCTAATTCCCCCTTTATTGAATTTATGAAAGACAAGAAAAAACTTTCAGCAGCATTTCTCATAATGCTTATTCCTGTCATAATTATTGGTGGAATTACCGGAATTGTAATGCTAGTTGCGGTTACCGTACTGACATTGTTTCTATTAGTGTTATCCACTCGTAGTTTTGGCGGAATCACTGGAGATGTGCTTGGTGCTACAAACGAATTCACACGATTGGCTTCCTTGATGGTGTATGTTTCAATATGATTGGTCTTGTTATGGCTGGTGGTAAAGGTTCCAGAATGAATTTGGATGATGAAAAATTATTACTTGAATATAAAAAGCCTGTAATATTTCATGTTCTTGACTCATTAAAAGATTCAAATTCATTTTCAAAAATTATAGCAATTACTAGTAAAAATTCTCCTAAAACCAAAAAATTAATTGAAAAGAATAATTTTGAAACCTTTGATACGTCAGGAGTTGGTTATGTGGAGGATCTAAACTCGGTGTTACAAACTATTCATGAAAATGTTTTCGTGACATCCGGTGATTTACCATTACTAGACAAGGAAATAGTTCAAAAAATAACTCATCTATTTGATTCTAAAAAAGCATGGACTAGCATTCTTGTAACAAAGAAATTTTTGACTTCACTTGGCCTTGAATCTGATTATTCTGTTAATTATCAAGATCAAACATGTCATTATACTGGTATTTCTTTAATCAAGTCCGCAAAAATCTCTTCCTTGGAAAACTTGGTAGAAAATTATATTATTGTTGATGATCAGAGAATTGCGTTCAATCTAAACTCAAAACATGACTACGATTTACTCGGCACTACCTGAGATCTTACCGTTAATCTGTGCTTTTGAACCCGTTGGTTCTGAAATAATATTTCCACAAGAATTACATGCTATTTGTGTAGATGCGTGAGAATAGATTACCTGTAGTTCACCACACTCATTGCAATTGACTTTTTGAAACTTACTGGATGGTTTTGGAATTTCAATATGATCTTTCTTCATACTGCCACCAACTCAAATTTCTTAATTCTAATGCCTGGTTTATTGTATTTCTTTTTACATACGGTACATGTCATAATAGGAGTAACTTTCTTGGTAACTTTGGCAGGTTTTGCTAGTTTTGGAAACTTCTGTCCACCATATCCCTTTTTACGTTCGGCGTGTCGACGTTCACCTCTTGCAGAACCACGCCTTTTTCCAGCTTTGTAAATGGAGACCTTTTGTTCGGTATGTGTTTTACACTTTGCACAATACTTTCTGATCACCTTAGGAATGTTCATATCAACAAAAACTCTTCAACCGTAATTTAAGCATTGAATCTATAATAGGCGCAAAAGTCAATTGGAAGTCATGAACTCGAGCCTAGCAGATTCTATTATATCTCTAAATTCTGTAGCCATGGGTGAGAAAAAAGCCGATCTGATATTAAAAAATTGTAGTTTATTTTCTGTTTATACAAGAGAAGTCATCCCAAAAATTCAGATTGCAATTACTGGTGACAGAATCGCATATGTTGGCCCTGATGCTACACATGCATCTGGTCCCAAAACCGCTATTATCGATGTCAAAGAAAAGTATGTCAGTCCTGGGTTTGCAGATCCACATCTGCATATTGATCAATTTGTATTGCCCTCTGAATTTGCAAAAAAGGCACTTCTTTGTGGTGTCACTTCTCTTTTTTCTGATCCAATCGATATTGTCAGTGTTGCAGGATATCGTGGTTTTCAAGAATTTCTCAAACTTGGTGAAAATCTTCCAATTCGAATCTTTCAGGTAGTTCCAGGAGGTCTTCCTGTAGATGCAAAATTTAGTAACAGTAAATCTCTATCCTTGTCCCAAGAAAAATCTGCGATTAAACATCCACATGTTCTTGGTTTAGGAGAAGTTTTTTCATGGACCAAAGTGACTCTTCGTGATCCTAAAACAATGAAATCCCTCTCGGCAATGCTTGAGTGTGATTGTATAATTAATGGACATACTGCTGGTGCAAGTGAAAAAAAACTCAACGCATATGTCTCATCTGGAATACTTTCTTGTCATGAGCCAATCAACTTTGATCAGGTTTTAGAAAGATTACGTCTTGGAATGTGGATAATGATTAGAGAAGGTTCTATTCGACGTGATCTGAAGGAAATAATTCCCCGTGTCTTGTCTCACGGAACATATCTTAATCGTTTAATGTTTTGTTCTGATGGTCTAGATCCGCTTGACCTTATGCAATTTGGTCATATTGATCATTGTATACGTGAATCAATCAAGCTCGGTTTAAAACCAATTGATGCGATCACTATGGCATCTAAGAATAATTTTGATTATTATAATATGGGAAAAGATCTGGGTGGTATAGCACCTGGAAAGCTAGCTGACGTTCTAATCTTTGAAGATTTGAAATCATTCAAGCCAAGCAAAGTTTTTGTCGGAGGAAAACTCGTGGTCTCCAATGGACATATTGTGACTCCCATTAAGAAAAAAATAATCCCACCATGGATTAAAAAAACTGTCAAATTAAAAAATTTCTCAAAAAATGACTTTCTCATCAAGTCAAAAAAGAAAGACATTTTGGCAAATACGATTTTTATGCAAACTGAAATTATCACTAAGCTAGGTTCGTCTGAACTTCATTCAAAAGATGGTCATGTTTCTGCCTCGTTCGATTCTGACGTTTGGAAGGTTGCCTCTTTTGATAGGATTCACGGAACAAGTCGACATTCAATTGGATTTCTTGAAAATTTTGGAGCTGACATAGGTGCGTTTGCTTCTACATGGAGTTTCCATGAAAATGACATGATCGTTATTGGATCAAATGATTCTGACATGGCAATTGCTTCAAACCATCTCATCAAGAATCAGGGTGGACTCGTTGTAGTAAAGTCTGGAAAAGTAATTGCTTCGTTGCCTTTACAGCTGGCTGGCATTGTCTCGACCGATTCTTTTGAAAAAGTTTCATCTAATTTTGAAAAAATCAATGACACTATTGTTGATTCTGGATGTATTTTTTCAAGACCGCATCTTATTCCCTTATTCTTGCCTTTCTTGGCTCTGCCTTCTGTTAGGATTCTTTCAGGTGGGATCGTTGACGTGAAAAAACGAAGTTACATCTCGCCGATCAACTAAGCAATGTTAAAAAGGGGGATTTGGCGAATTGAATCTGAATCTAAATGGCATCAATTCAACAAGGACCAAATGGACCTGTTTTAGTTCTCAAAGAGAGTGCACTACAGCAAAAAGGTAAAGATGCCCAACAAAACAATATTGCCGCAGCAAAATTAGTTTCACAATTAGTTAGAAGCAGTCTTGGTCCTAGGGGTCTTGATAAAATGCTAGTTGATTCCCTAGGTGACGTTACGATTACAAACGATGGCGCGACCATCCTAAAAGAAATTGATGTCCAGCATCCCGCAGCAAAAATGATGGTTGAAATCTCCAAAACCGTGGATAATGAAGTGGGAGATGGTACAACATCTTCTGTTATTTTTGGAGGTGCATTATTGGCAAGAGCTGAAGATCTTCTCAACAAAGATGTTCATGCCTCAACCATAATTGATGGTTATCAGGCTGCATCTGATAAAGCTCTGGAAATTTATTCTGATTTAGCAAAAAAGATATCACCTGATGATAGGCCGTCTCTTCTAAAAATTGCCATCACAAGTATGCAATCAAAACTGATTTCTGAGGATAGTAATTCTCTTTCAAAAGTTATTGTAGATGCAGTCCTAAGTATTGCGACCAAGAAAGGCGATGATTATTCAGTCGATCTTGAAAACATCAAAGTTGAAAAGAAGGCGGGTGGCTCTATTGATGACACACAAATTGTAAAAGGAATTGTTTTGGATAAAGAGATTGTTCACAGTGGAATGCCTACCAAGATTGAGAAAGCAAAAATTGCATTGCTCAATTCTGCATTAGAAATTGAAAAGACTGAACTTAGCGCAGAAATTAGAATTACTGATCCAACACAAATGCAGATGTTCTTGGAAGAGGAAAATAGAATGTTAAAGGCAATGGTTGATAAATTACATGATACGGGAGTAAATGTCTTAATCTGTCAAAAAGGAATTGATGACATTTCTCAACACTATTTGGCAAAATACGGTATTATGGCAATACGTCGTGTCAAAGAAAGTGACATGATTAAACTTTCCAAAGCCACTGGTGGACGTGTAATAAGTAATCTTGATGATCTTTCAGAAAGTGATCTTGGCGTCGCCGATTTGGTTCATCAAAAGAAGGTTGAATCTGATAAATGGGTTTTCATAGAGGGTTGCAAGCATCCGCAATCTGTTACGTTGCTAATTCGTGGCGGTACTCAAAGAGTGATAGATGAGGTTGATCGTTCGATTCATGATTCTTTAATGGTTGTAAAAGATGTAATTGAAAAACCCGCAATTGTTGCTGGTGGCGGTGCACCTGAAGCATTTGCAGCCTCATTACTCAAAGAATGGGCAGTTAATTTTGGTGGGCGAGAGCAACTTGCAATTAAAAAATATGCAGAGGCGTTAGAGACCATTCCTCTCACCATTGCTGAAAATGCGGGAATGGATCCAATTGATACGATGGCTAATCTGAGAGCCAAACAAAATCATGGTCAAAAATGGACCGGAATCGATGCTAGAAATATGAAGATTGCAGACATGATGGCAATAAACGTTGTAGAGCCAATTGTGGTCAAAGAACAGATAATCAAGTCTGCAACTGAGGCTGCATGCATGATTCTGAGAATTGATGATGTCATCGCTATATCTGGAGCTCCGGGTGGCGGCGGCATGCCTGGAATGGGTTAAAATTCTTAGTTAAAGATTAAGCATTCTAGTTTTTGTATGTTATTGTTGTACAAAGTTGGTGTAGATTTAGGTGGTACAAAAATAGAATCTGTGCTGTTGAATGACGATCTTGATGTCCTGAAAAGAAAGAGAATTCATACTCCTCAAAATAATTACCGCCAAATTCTTCATTCTATTTCATCTCTTGTCATGGAAATATCTGAAAATGTTCCTGATTTCTCATTGGGCGTTTGTACGCCAGGTACAATTTCTAAACAAACTGGATTGATGAAGAATAGCAATACTCAATGCCTGATTGGAAAGCCACTCAATGAGGATTTAGAAGATCTGATTGGAAAAAAAATATCGATGGAGAATGACGCAAACTGTTTTGCAATGGCTGAAGCTACTTTGGGTGTTGCCACGGACTATAATCTGGTTTTCGGTGTTATTCTTGGCACCGGCGTAGGTGGAGGAATTGTGATCGATAAAAAATTACATTCTGGAAGAACAAACATCGCTGGTGAATGGGGCCATCATACATTACACCCAAATGGCAATTTGTGCTATTGTGGCAAAACTGGATGTGTTGAAACCTACATCAGTGGACCTTCTCTGGAAAACCAATGGACTAAACTAACTGGCAAATCGCAACGCTTACCCGAAATTCTCTCTAATGTTGAGAATGATCTTGGAAAAAAATGGAAGGATGACTTTTTAGAAAACTTTGGACATGGCCTGGCAAATGTAATAGATATTTTAGATCCTGATGTAATTGTTTTAGGCGGTGGATTGTCAAATATTGATTTTCTGTATGTTGAGGGAAAAGAATCGGTTTATGATAAAGTGTTCTCAGATTTGGTTGATACCCCAATACTGAAAAATAAGCTGGGTGATTCTGCAGGGGTTTTTGGCGCATGCATGCTTTAATTTGGACATCCTTCCATTTTTGAAATAGAATATCCGTCTGTCATTATCTCAATTTCTATATCTTCTGGAATTGACTGTGTATGACAAAACTTACATTCTTTTGTTGTTACCATGGCTGATTCCTCTCCGATTGATTTTAGCCATTCTTTTGCAAAAGAAATGGCTTTTTCAATTTCATTTTTATCCATTATGACATCAAAGTGCATTGTATGCCCATCTTGCGCTTTTACATATGTGTCAAAAACATGAAAATCCATAACTGTCACTGATTACCTGGATAATTGGATTCATCTGTTTAAATCTTTTTCATGCCCAAATGTAGATTTGCGTTTAACTCATCATTGGTTAAACCATTAACTGTTCTCATAATGTGGACAGTTTCGCAGTAATCTTTTTCATGTTCATTACTACTGTGGTTCAATTGTTGCAGGCGGTTTGCTTGAAATGGTATAGGTGACCCATGTGACGTCCTGAATCTCATTTGTAATTCTATTGCTCATTTTTTCCAATAACTCATGTGGTAACCTAGTCCAATCCGCTGTCATTGCATCTATTGAATCTACAACTCTGATCATGACAATGTTCCCATACCTGCGTTCATCTCCTACAACTCCCACTGCTCTGTCATCGCCAACTGCCGCATATGCTTGCCACACCTTCTGATACAAGCCTGCTTTGATCAGCTCATCTTCGACGATTTTACTTGCTACCTTGGAAATTTCTAATTTTATCGGAGTCACTTCTCCAATTATTCTGACTGCCAAGCCTGGACCTGGAAATGGATGCCTCATGAAAAGTTTTTCCGGAACCTTGAGAATTTTTGCAATTTTTCTTACTTCATCTTTGTAAAGATCTCTTAACGGTTCTAAAATTTCTAAATCTAACCAGTCAGGTAATCCTCCTACGTTGTGATGAGATTTTATTACTGATGCTGGACCTTTTGACACTCCACTTTCAATCACATCTGGGTACAACGTGCCTTGAGCTAACCATTTGAAGGGGCCGTTTTTCTGAGCGAACTCAGTAAAAACATGGACAAATTCTTCACCAATTATCTTCCTCTTTGCCTCTGGATCTTCTATTCCTTTGAGCTTTTCCAGAAATACATTTGCTGCATTAACTGCAGAAAAATTCACCTTAAAATTATCTTTGAACATCTTTTCAATTTCTTTCTCCTCGTTTAATCGTAACAGGCCATTATTTACAAAAACACACTTGAGTCTGTCTCCAATTGCCTTATCAATTAGTAACACAACTACAGTTGAATCTATGCCTCCACTTACTCCACAAAGAACGTTTCCCTCTATCTTTGCGATTTTCCCAATGGCCGTATCTATAAAATTCTCCATGGTCCAATCTTGTTTTGCTCCACAAACTGTTAAAACAAAATTCTTTAGAATTGACGTACCTTCTTCTGTATGTACCACTTCGGGATGAAATTGTATTCCGTAGATGGATTTTTCCTCTGATGCAATCGCTGCTGCCTTTGCATTTTCTGTATGTCCTATCACTTTAAATCCATCTGGAATTTGCTCTGCCTCGTCGCCATGACTCATCCAGGCCCTGACTGATTCTCCAATTCCATTTAGAAGATCTGCGTCACTATCAATTGTAAGTAATGATGAACCATATTCTTTGTTTGCTCTTTTTACTTTACCGCCATAGTTGTTTACAATTAGTTGATGACCGTAACAAATTCCGAGTAACGGCAGGTCCATATCAAAAATTTTATTTTCTGGAATTGGTGCATCTGAATTGTAAACACTTGACGGACCACCCGAAAAAATTATTCCAGTTGGATTGAGTTTTTGTAGTTCTTCATAGCTAATATTGTAAGGCACTAGTTCTGCATAAACTGAAAATTCTCTGATTCTTCTGCAGATTAAATGGCTGTACTGTGAACCAAAATCTAAAACTACTATCTTGTCCATATGATCACTTGTTGATATTTTCAAGCATTCGAGTCAATGACCACCCTGCTGTATTGATTAACTCGTTTACTCTTTCCTTTTGTCTGTAGTTCTTAATGATAATCTCTCTGATGTTTGTGCCGTTTTTATTAATAATGTAATCAATCATTGATTCTCTTTGAATTTTTCCATCTTCTGCTTCTGCATGATCTCTTTTCTTCATTTCCCCGATTATTCTATCTAAGAAAAACGATTTGAAAGGCGGAGTGTCTACATTAATTAAAATTTCATCATCTAAAACTATGGAAACCTGTTCGGCAGTAACGTATGCATTGGCAATTATTTTTCCGTCATTTGATCGTTTGATCGGAACTGATCTTTCTTCAGGCTTTTTGATCGGAACTGATCTTTCTTCAGGCTTTTTGATCGGAACTGACTTTATTTCTAGATGAGAAGCTTTCGTAAAGCTTGAATTCTTTAGGAATAAATCCAAAACTGTAATGTTTTTTTCGATCATTTCTATGCCTTCTTGATGTTTGTCTATTTGCTCGATTAAACTTTCTTTTAAAGCAACAATCTCTTTGATTTGTTCCTCTGAAAATTTCATAATTTGATAAAAATGAGATTAGTATTAAATGCATTCTAGGTAATTATGTCATCCAATTCTTTATATGATATTTTTTTAAATCCTTTGATTGACTTTGATGTCGTAAACAATCCTGCTTCTGTGACTGCTGATAACCACTCTAAAAGATACTCTCCTTTTTTCAATTTCATTAATTTTATCTTTCTTTCTGATTTTTTTGTTTCAGAAAATTTTCCAATTCGTTTTCCAAAATCCATTCCGAATAAAATGATTTTTCTTGCCTCAAAATGATTTGCCAAAAAAACCCCTCTGTCTCCATCCGTAAACCCTCCGAAATTTTGGATTTTGTTAAATGACGGTGACTGTGACGTCCCAATGCAATTTTTAAATTTTTTTGCAAATTCCAGTTTTTCTATATTGTCTCCATGCGCATGTACAACAAATATGGATTTTGTTTTTGCAATTTTGTTAAGCGTGTTCTCATCTCCATCCAAATCTGTAACCACGATGTCTGGGATTATTCCATTTTCCACAAGTGGTTTTATTGAACTGTCCGCTGCAATCTTTATTGATTTTTTATACTTTTTTAGTTTTGGAATGGCAGTTGACAAAGACGGACCAGAACCAATGACTAAAACTGTTTTATCTTTAATCAAATTAATTATTTTCTTGTGAACGTCTGATTCTTCTAAAATTGAATCTAAAAGAATGGCTGATTCTTTATCCTTTTTTTCGTCGTACTTGAATTCTCTTAAGATGTCTGAATACCTCTTTTTCCAACCTGGAATCATCATATGACTCAAATTGCATTAGTTTTTGATAAATCCTGTGGCAAAAATTGGCAATGTGAGTGTGGGTGGAAAGAATCCTGTACGAATAATGGCCATTCTAAACACAAGTCCCGAGTCATTTTACAAAAAATCTATCAATACTAGTAAAATTCACATAAAAAATGCTGTCAAACAAATGGAAAATCAGGGCGCAGACTTTATTGACGTTGGTGGCATGTCCACTGCACCTTATCTGTCCACTATAGTTTCTGAAAAAATTGAATCAAAACGAATTCTAAATGCAATCAAAATAATTCAAAATTCTACCAATCTTCCCATATCTGTTGATACCTGCAGGGCAAGTGTTGCTAGAGATTCTTTGGAATGTGGTGCTGAAATAATCAATGATATTTCTGGTTTAAAATATGATGAAAAAATGCAAGAAGTTGTTTCAAAATTTTCTCCGTCTTTAATCTTGTGCGCGTATAGTTCAAAAACTGTACTTGGCAATTCTGTACATGTCACTAAAAAACTTCTTAAAGAAAGTCTTAAAATCGCAAAAACATCTAATGCTGCTTCTGAAAAAATTGTTTTGGATCCTGCTATTGGGTTTTTTAGAAAAGATGGATCAGATCCGTTTTTTACAAAAATTAAGTCTGATTGGGTAGACAGGGATTTGTCAATATTGAAAAACCTAAATTCTATTAAACAAACTTATCCTATTCTGATTTCTGTTTCAAACAAATCCTTTTTGGGAGAAATCCTAGGAAAAGAAAATCCTGTTGATAGGTTGTTTGGGTCAATCGCTGCAGAGGTTGTTTCTATTCTTAATGGCGCCGATGTAATTCGTACTCATAATGTAGAGGCTACCAAAGATGCGATAGTTGTGGCATCCAAACTCTCCAAGCAACACAAAGGCTTATAATCAATATTTAACTTTCTTACAAAGGTTTCATTGGAATTTAAAGAAGGATTAACTTTTGACGACGTTCTTCTGGTACCCAAATATTCAGACATTACAAGTAGGAGTCAGACCAACCTAACTACAAAGCTGTCTCGAAACATCTCAATTAGCATTCCTTTCGTAAGTGCAAATATGGACACTGTAACTGAATCCTCTATGGCTAGTGCAATGGCTCGTGCCGGAGGGATTGGAATTATTCATCGTTTCTTGACAATTAAAGAACAAGCAAATGAGGTTTTGAAAGTAAAACGCTCAGGCAGTGTTATGATAGAGAACCCTTATTCTATATCTCCGGACAAATCTGTTCAAGATGCTTTAGATTATGCTGACGATAGAGATATTTCTGGCCTCTTGGTTGTGGATGAAAATTCAAAATTAATAGGAATTGTAACTGAGCGTGATTTGTTATTTGCGAGTGGGAATGCCAAAATCCAGGACGTAATGACAAAAGATGTTGTAACTGCAAAATTTGGGGTGACGCTAGATGAATCCAAGGAACTATTACACAAACATAGAATTGAAAAATTACCTATCGTTGATGATTCAGGGGTTATCAAAGGTTTGATCACAAGTAAGGATATTACCAATAATGCTGATTTTCCAAATGCGTCTAAAGATAAGAAAGGTAGACCGTTGGTTGGAGCAGCCGTTGGAGTGAAAGGTGACTTTTTAGAAAGAAGTGAATCTCTTTTGGAAGCAGGTGTGGATGCACTTGTGGTTGACATAGCTCATGGACATAGTGAAAATGCAATTAGTACTATACGCAATATCAAAAAAGCATTTCCAAACTGCGAATTAATTGCAGGTAATATTGCAACGGCTCATGGTGCTGAAGATCTGATCAAGGCGGGAGTTGATGCTGTAAAAGTAGGTGTCGGTTCTGGTTCGATTTGTATTACTAGGGTAATTACTGGTTCGGGTGTGCCGCAATTGACTGCGGTAATGGATTGTGCAAAAATTGGCAAGGACTATGACATTCCAATAATCTCTGACGGTGGGACTCGAACTTCCGGTGATGCAACAAAGGCATTGGCTTCAGGTGCATCATCTGTAATGGTAGGAAGTATGCTTGGAGGAACCGATGAATCTCCTGGTACGGTTTTGACTAAAAATGGAAAGCGGTTCAAGGTATATCGAGGAATGGCATCATTGGCTGCTTCTATAGGGAGAAAATCCAAAGAAACAGGCTCCATATCTCTTGATGATGATCTAAATGATTATGTTGCAGAAGGCGTAGAGGCAATGGTACCTTACAAAGGGACTGTAACTGATATTCTAAAACAACTTACAGGTGGGGTACGTTCTGGATTAAGCTATTGCGGTGCACATTCAATACATCAAATGCAAGAAAATGCTGAGTTTATTAAAATGTCAAGAGCTGGGTTTGCAGAAAGTCAACCTCACGATGTTTCCTTAATGTAGGTAATTTTTTAAGCGGTATCTGGAACCATTTGAACATGCTTTCTAAGAGAACAATAATTGGATTGGTAGTGGGAAGTATTATCATTGGACTAGCAGGCTATTCTTTAGTTTTACATGTTGGAACAATTACGATTAATGAAGATTATGTGGTAGATGTGGGTGATGCAGTACCTTATACTATTCCCGCTCCAAAGGACACTGCTCAACATATGAAAATTGTCGGTGATGCCTTTGACCTTAGACTTGCCAGTCCTGAAGATGGGTTACAAATTCCAAATACTTCATACAAAAATGAATTGGTTTTAGATTGGACTCATTTAGAAGATGGTGAAACAAAAATACTGATTCAAAATACTGGAAATACCGAATTATCTATTACTGGTGAACTAATTCGAAGTTCTGATCCTATTTGGTTCACATATGATCTTATGGTTGTTATCTCTGGAGTGGTGATAATTGGTTTTAGCATGGGATTCACGTTGAGAAAACCTAAAGGATTTTAGCTTATCTTTGCAGAGGGATATGAGCCTAGCACTTTCATGAAGATTGTTTCTTGTTTAATTTTTTCTAATATTTCCAAAATCTTAGGATCATTTTCGTGTCCCTCAAAGTCTGCGTAAAAGTTGTATTCCCAAGTATTTACTTTTGTTGGTCTAGATTCAATTTTCGTAAGATTGACATTGTTTTTGTGAAAACTCTCTATGATTTTGTATAGTGTGCCTGGTTCATGTTTTATTGAAAATATGATTGAGGTCTTATCGTTATCTGTCTGTTCACTGCTCGTTTTTGATAAAATTAGGAATCTGGTATAGTTATTTGGGTTGTCTGCAATATTGTCTGAAATTATTGGCATTTCATAAATCTCTGCTGCATCTTTGCTGGCAATACCTGCAAAATTTTCTTTTTTTAGTTCCCTGACATTTTTTATGCTTCCTGCAGTATCGTATGCTGGAATTGTTTTCATATGGTGCTCTTCGATAAATTTTCTGCATTGTCCTAAAGCTTGTGGATGTGAAGAAACCGTATCTATTTCGTCCAACTTTCCAATTCCTATCAGGCAATGTTCAATTCTATGGTAAATTTCTCCTATTGCGTTTAGTGATGTTGAGTATAGCAAATCATAGCTTTCGCCAACACTGCCTTCCAGAGAATTTTCCACTGGCAAAATTGCACATTGTGTTTTATCCTTGGTAGTGCTTTCTAGCACTTTTGAAAATGTCGCAAGGGGGACGGCCTCAATTTCTTCATTGAAAAAAGATCTCGCTGCGGCTTCACTATATGCACCTCGTTCACCTTGGAACGAAACGCGTATCATTAGTTAGCTCCTTAAATTAACGAAGTCACTATTTCCAAAGTTTGCAGAGAGTTTTCTCTCGTCTATCCACGCACAATCCGTACACTTGATGGCATCACGCATTGGAACTACTTTGCCTCCACACTTTCTACATTTGGTGAATAAAATTCCTAAATTTGGTTCACTAATTCCTGCATGAATTGTACCATTAAGATGATTGAGAATTTTTAGCGTAACTATGTCGTTGACTAATGCAACGTTTCTTATTCTTAAATTTCGTGTTCCGCATACACATTCTACTTTTGACGTCGTGGGTTTTCCGTTAATGTAATCGATTGAAACTGCAATCATGGATGACATTACCGCTGCGACCGTGCCAATAATCACATCTCCTACTTTGGGAATCGATAGAAGCTTTGGATGTTTTATGTTGGCGGTTCTTGATTCTTTATCAATGTCTTTTTCTCCGATTGTCGCTGCTCTAACCATGTCTCCGTCATCAAATGCGTTGTGTCCTGCCTCATATTCCTCAATAGATGCTATCTTGTCACCTGGAAATATTGCGTTTTCAGACATGATGAGAATCTTGCTTTTATGATTATAATTGTTTGTGGTCGGAATGGGCCCCTTGGCAAATCATATATCTTCAAAAATTAGAAAAAAATCATGAAAGCTCTAGTTTATGATGACTATACTACTGATGATGACTTTTCTAAAATTTTAAAAATTAAAGAAATCCCGATTCCTGAACCAAAGTGCAATGAAATAGTTTTCAAAGTAAAAGCAGCCGCACTTAACTATGATGATATTTGGGGTATGAGGGGAAAGCCTCTGGCAATCCCATTGCCTCATATTTCTGGAACCGATGCTGCAGGTGAAGTTACTGCGGTTGGCAGTGATGTTAAAAATATCAAAATTGGAGACAGGGTAGTATCACATGGAAACATGTCCTGCAGAGTTTGCAAGGCATGTACTGACGGACGAGAATATGATTGTAGAAAGCGAACCATCTGGGGTTTTGAGACAGGTCCTCTCTGGGGTGGATACTGTGAATATACTCACCTTCCAGAAGTTAACGTCGTAAAAATTCCAGATAACGTATCTTATGATGAAGCTGCTGCTGCATCAATGACCTTGTTGACATCCTGGCACATGCTGGTTGGAAGGGCAAAAATTCAACCTGGACAAATAGTTTTGATCATGGGTGGAAGCTCAGGTGTCGGCAACTATGGAATCCAGATCGCAAAGCTTTTTGGGTGTACCGTCATTGCAACGGCAAGTCCTGACAAACTAGACAAATGCTTGGAACTTGGTGCAGGCTTTGCAGTGGATCATAGAAAAGATGACTGGCACAAAGAAGTCAGAGGAATTGCGAAAAAAATTCCAAAACCCTTTGGTGATGTTCCAGGTGTGGATGTAATTTTTGAGCACATTGGAGGTTCTCATTGGAACAAGGAACTGACCTTGCTAAATTATGGTGGAACAATTGTTACGACTGGTGCGACAACTGGTTATGATGCCAAGACAGATTTGCGTCATATTTTCTTTAAGGGAATCAATATTTTAGGATCTACTCAAGGAACTCGCGCCGAACTAGAGCAAGGTCTCTACTGGATGTCCCAAGGAAAAATAAAATCCACCATTGATTCGGTATTTTCTTTGGAACAAGCCGCAGAGGCTCATACGAAAATGCTCAAAGGCAAGGGGTTGTTTGGAAAAATCATAATTAGGCCTGGAAACTGATTGTATGACGGATCCCAAAACAAATTCAATTTTGGACGAGGGAAATAGGTTGTTTTTACAAGGAAAACTCGAGGAGGCGATAACATACTATGATAGAGTTCTCAATGAAAATCCTCAGCATGTGAGCTCTCTTAACAATAAGGGATATGCACTCAGCAAACTAAAAGATTTTGATAGTGCTATGAAGTGCTATGATGATGCTTTGAAAGAATTTCCAGGCGATCTGCCTGTACTGGTAAACAAAATTTCATTATTGCGAAAACAGGGAAATTTTGTTGAAGCGTTATCAATTTGTAATTCCGTTTTGGATGGCAATCCAAGGTATAACACTGTGTTATATCACAAGGAGCGAATTCTATCTTCTATGGGAAACTTTGATGAATCTGTTTCATGCTGTAATCTGATATTGGATGACTATCCTGATAATGGGGATGTTTTATTTGACAAATCTTGCAGTCTTGCCATGCTCTCCAAAAATGATGAAGCGTTAACTTTGCTTGAACGTGCAGTTTCGCATGGAACGAAATACAAAGTTAAAGCCAAAAAATCCAAATCATTTGAAAAACTATTGAATGATTCTAGATTCAAAAGTTTGACACTGTAACTAAAGCCAATGTTGCGTTTCTAAATATTCTCCAATATCCTCTTTTCGTAAAATTTTGAGAAGGGCGTTAGCTTGTGGTGAAGACAAGACAGGCTTGTCAAACTGATTATCTGTAGAAATTCTTGGACATGCAACTTGAATAAAAGCATCAATTCCTTTAAGATTTCTTAGTCTGTCATTTGTTATGTCTGTTAGCGCAAACAGCTGAACTTCTTTACCCTCCTTTTCTAATTCTTTTTTAATTTTTAATCCAAAAACTTTTGACAGCTGTCCCTCTTTTAATCCGATAATTACCCCAAATGATTTTGCATCTGCTGCTTTGTAAATTGCTAGAGTGGCTTTCTTTTTTAACTGTTGAGCAAATTCTGTTACCTCTCTCACCTCGTTAAAGTATGGATCCAAAACATATGTTGGTAAATTAGTTGATAACGCAATACCTGCTGCATGAAAATTACTTTGTCCTAAAAATACGTAGGCATCAACTTCTTTTTTTAGTTCTGTTGCTGGATAAAACTCACAGCCAAAAATTTGCCCGTCATTGAGCTGTCCCTTTCCTTTTCCGATTTTAACATCAATTCCACCTTCTGTCAAAATTTTTTCTACCTTGTCCATTTGATGTAGGTGTTGGCTGTCAGTTACTAACGAAATATTTTTCCCTTTTAGTAATCCAATGCATTTCTTTGCGACGCTGTCAAATTCGACATCATCAAAGGCATCAATCAAGACTAGGTTTTTTTCTAATGATTCTGTATTGATTGTGTGGCCAATGTTAAATTGAATCTCAGATCCTAGAATTTTTGCACCTGTTGTATTAAGATCACAAGTTCCCCATGTCGTATCTGCCAAAATATAGGCTGGAATGTCAAACTTTTTTGTAATTCGGATTGCCATCTCTTGAACTTGAGGTAATATTCCGTCTGGACCGTTTAATGAAACTGACGCTGGATTTTTTTCTTTTATTTCTTTGAAAATCCTTTCTTCATCTATTACGATCAATTCAGCTTGCAACCTGGAGTTATTAATTTAAACCAATTGCACCGTACAACAACTAAAAATGTCTCAGTTGTGATGTTGAATCATGACCGAGGAAACCGTTCTAAACATTGGATTTGATGACACTGATTCTCCAAAAGGCATGTGTACCACATTTTTAGCTTACAAAATAGTTGATTTGCTTCAGAAACAACAGACTGTATTTCTTGACTTTCCAAGATTAATCAGATTTAATCCTAACATTCCATGGAAAACAAGAGGGAACGGGGCAGTTTCCATGAAAATAAAAACAAAAAATCCATCCAAAGTTAAGAATCAAATTAAAAATCTTGTTTCAAAATATTCTGATACTGAAAACGGTGCAAATCCTGGATTGGTATTCCTTGAAAGTGATTCCGTTCCATCTGAATTTATCAAATTTAGTAATTTAGCTTTATGGCAATTAATTAATCGAAATAATGCAAAGAAATTTGCTAAACGAAATAATTTGGAAATCTATTTTCAGGGAAATGGTCAGGGGCTGGTCGGTGCAATAGGTGCAATAGGATATGATTTTCACGATCATACGCTAGAACTTTTGAGTTATCGTAAAAAACATAAATTTGGAAAAGAAAGAAAAATTTCTACTGAAAGCGTAAAAATTATGCAGGAAAAAACTTCTCCCAGTACGTTTAACAGCTTTGACACTGAAAAAGGGCGAATCTTAATTATGCCACATGGACCTGATCCTGTTTTTTATGGGATTCGAGGTGAGAATGTAAATTCATTACTTTATGCCACAACAATTCTGAAAAGTGATGAAAAACTAGACGGTTACATGATTTTCAAATCTAATCAGGGAACTGGGGATCATTTGAAAAATGAGTTAAATTCTGAAAACATGAAGCCATACACATCTGGAAAAATCACGGGCACTGTATCTAGTATTCCAAAAACGGTCAAGGGCGGTCATGTATTTTTCAAAATTGTTTCTCAAAACCATGAATTTTGGTGTGCTGTTTACAAACCTACGGGAATTTCAACTATTGCTTCAAATTTGATAAAAGGTGATAAAATATGTGTAGGCGGAGGGGTTAGAAAGGCATCAAAAAATTTTCCCCGAATTATAAATCTAGAATTTCTTGACATCCTTGCCCTGGAAAAAAATGTCTCTACGTCAAATCCAGATTGCAAGAAATGTCTCAAGAAAATGAAGTCTAAAGGTAAGAATCAAGGATTTCAATGTGTTCGTTGCGGAAAAAACGATTCAAAAAAGATTTTCAATGAAATTTCAAGAAAAATCCAAAAGCGACTCTATCTTCCAAAAATATCTGCGCATAGACACCTAACTAGACCATTACAACGTATTGGAACTGTCAACAACATTACAGATTTCGATGAATCTCTTTCATGGTTTTGTGTTTATGGAAAGTAGATAGCGGGGAGTAGATTTGAACTACTGATTTGCGGGTTATGAGCCCGCCGGGATGACCTGACTTCCCCACCCCGCTGAAGATAAATGAAGTTTCAGCCGTATATACGCTTTATCAAATTCTTGAAAGTAATTAATATGATCTGAAAAGATTATCTTCTTGTGGATAAAAAAATTCAGATTATTGTAATTGCAGTTGCCATAGTGTTCTCAGTATTTGTTTTAACTTCTCCATCTGATCCAATTCCATTGCCTGTACCCAATTCCAATTCTGAAAGTGATTTTGTAATTATTCTAGCTGAAAATCTTGACAAGCCTCGTGCTCTCGCTGTCTCTGATGATAGGATTTTTGTTACTGAAAAGGATGGCTTGATTAGAGTAATTCAAAATAATGTTTTATTGGAATCACCTCTGGCTGCGTTGCGTCCTGCTGACGTGTTTGATGGTGGATTGTTGGGAATAGCATTGCATCCAAATTTTTCAAATAATCATTACATCTACGTGTTTTTGACATATGATGAAAACGGAAATCTGTGGAATAAGATTATAAGAATAACTGAATTTGAGAATAAATTACAAAATGCAGAAACCATATTTGATAGGATTCCCGGTTCTTCTTTTACAAACGGCGGCTTCATCAAATTCGGACCTGATGAAAAATTGTATGTGGGTACGGGAACTATATCTGAGGCATCTCATTTGCCTCAAGATCCGAATTCCCTGTCTGGAAAAATTTTAAGACTCGATGACGACGGTTCTGTTCCTAGCGATAATCCCTTTGATGGTTCACCCGTCTATTCACTAGGACATAGAAATCCGCAAGGAATGACTTGGGATGGTGATGGGAAAATGTTTGCAGCAGAATTTGGACCTGAAAAAAATGATGAAATTAACTTGATCCAGCCTGGAAAAAACTACGGTTGGCCTGAACAAGAATGCTCAGGAAGTGAAAGTTTTGAAAATGCTGTTCTTTGCTATGATCCAAGCATAGAGCCTGGAGGCATTTTGTTTTATTCCGGAGATATACCTGACTTTGAATCTTCATTCATAATGGCATCTATGAGGTCTACCAATCTATATCAGTTGGATTTTGAAGAGGGATTAAGTTCTCAAAAATCAATTCTTAGTGGCATTGGACGCGTTCGTGATGTAGTGCAGGGTGATGATGGCAGTCTTTATGTAATCACTTCAAATACCGATGGAAAGGGTTTTCCAGATAGCATGGATGACAAATTATTGAGGATATTGAAATAAAATGCTTGATTCATCATTTTCCAAATTTTTCGAAAAATCTAGAAAAGATAGATTGGATATTGTCGCTAGCTTTGCGAATCTAACTGATGAAGAATTAGACGTTTTACAAAGTGATGACGGAGGAGTTTCATTTGATAAAGCAGATAAGATGATTGAAAATGCAATTGGCACATTTGCACTTCCGTTGGGAATTGCGACAAACTTCAAGATTAACGGAAAAGATTACGTCGTTCCAATGGTAATTGAAGAACCTTCCGTTATTGCAGCTGCCTCAAAAGGTGCAAAGATAGCACGAATCAAAGGGGGATTTGAAGTATCAGCTGACGAGTCTTTTAGCATTGGCCAAATACAGATGCTAGATATCGATGTTTCTTCTGCAATTATACAAATTAAAAACCATTCAAATGAAATTCTTCAGTTAGCTAATTCCAAAAGTAACACTTTATCTAAAATGGACAAAGGTGCAAAAGAAGTATCTTGTAAAGAGATTGACATTCCGTCTGGAAAAATGCTTGTTGTAGAGTTGTTAATTGACGTTGGTGATGCCATGGGTGCCAATGTCACCAATACCATGTGTGAAGCTGTTTCTCCCTTGATTGAAAAGATAACCGGAGGTAGGGCATTACTTCGAATACTGTCCAATTATTCTACTAGAAGACTTGTAAAGGCAAAAGCGATATTTGAAAAAAATGCAGTTGGAGGAGAAAAAGTGGTTGACAACATTATTGCAGCGTTTGAATTTGCCGACAATGATGTCTATAGGGCAGTCACTCACAATAAAGGTGTCATGAATGGAACCATAGCTGTTGCAAACGCGGTTGGTCAGGACAGTAGGGCAATCGAAGCTGCAGCAAACGCATATGCTGCAAAATCTGGCAAATATCGATCTCTTAGCAATTGGAGTAAAGATGATGATGGAAATTTGATTGGAATTTTGGAAATCCCTCTTTCAGTGGGCATTGTTGGTGGAATTGCAAACGTTCATTCTGTGGCCAAAGTATGTACCAAAATTCTTGGTGTTTCATCCGCAAAAGAACTTGCATGTGTAATAGCTGCCACTGGCTTGGCTCAAAACTACAGTGCGATTAGAGCTCTTACCACCGAAGGAATTCAGAAAGGCCACATGCGTCTACATGCAAGAAACCTGGCTGCAGCTGCAGGAGCTACTCCTGGTCAAATAGATGAGATTGTCCAAAAAATGATTGAAGAAAAGAAAATTTCACTTGATAGGGCCAAAAAATTACTTGAGCAAATTTAAACATGCTATTATATAGATAAAATGTCAAAAAAATTGAAAATGTCTAAAGTAAAATTTGCCATTCCTAAAGGAAGTCTAGAGGCTGCCACTTTCAAATTGTTAGAAAGATCTTGGACTAAAGTAAATAGAAAAGACAGAACGTACAGGGTATATCTGGATGATCCAAACATTGTTGTCAAGATGCTTCGTCCTCAAGAAATTCCAACCTTGGTAGCTGAAGGATTGTATGATGTGGGAATTACTGGCAAGGATTGGGTTGGTGAAACAAATTCTGATGTTGAACCAATTTTAGATTTAGAATATGGTAAAATTAGATTAGTGATTGCATTTCCTGAAAAATATAGTTACAAGAATCTTGATGCAATGATTGCGGATTATGGCAAAAAGAAAAAAATCCTGCGGATTTCTTCTGAATATCTGACCACTGCTTCTGACTTTTTAAAACAGTGCAAGTCATACAAGAAATATTACGGTTCAAAAGATCCACTGATTGTAACTCCTTGGATGCGATTGGGAACAAACAAGAACGTACAGATTCATTTGTCATTTGGTGCAACTGAAGCAAAACCTCCTGAGGACGTTGACGCAATAATGGATGTTACGGAAACAGGTACGACTCTAAAGCAAAATAAACTCAAAATTGTTGATGAGGTTCTTACGTCCACTGCTCACTTGATTGTAAATAAAAAGTCATTAAAGGATCCAAAAAAACGTGAAAAAATATTTGATATTGTAACGTTAATGAAAGGTGCGGTTCACGGCAGAAAGTTTTTGCACATCTATCTTAATGTAGAAGAGAAAAATCTAAAGAAACTTTTGACTCAGATGCCGTCTCTGAAGAAACCTACTATCAGTCCATTAAGCGAACAAGGATGGTTTGGAGTAAACACAGTCATCAAAAAAGAGGAATTTCACAAACTTATTCCTAATCTGAGGAAAATTGCTCAAGGTCTTGTGGTTCATGAACCTAGACAAATACTCGAACTTGAGGAGATAAAACGTAACGAAGAAAATTGATGAGAATAATCAAAATAAATAACGTTCAAAAGTTTGCTACACAAATTCTTCCAAAACCACCCCAAAACAGCAAAACAATAGTTGAATCTATTCTCAAAAATGTTCAAAAAAATGGAGATGTGGCAATCAGAAAATATGAAAAAAAGTTTACTGGTGCAAATATTTTATCTCTTCGTGTATCTAAAACAGAAATCAAAAATGCGTACTCTAAAGTTTCAAAAACTGAAATGGGTGCATTACGTTTGGCAAAAGATAGACTTGGAAAAACCGAATCGAGAATAAAATCACTGTTAAAAGATATTTCAATTAATAACGATGGAATAAAAATTTCTAAAAAATTCATTCCGATTGAAAACGTTGGGTGCTATATTCCTGGTGGATTGGCAAGATATCCTAGCTCTGTTATCATGTCTGTAGTTCCGGCAAAAATTGCAGGCGTAAAAAGAATTGTAGTTGTATCTCCTCCTAATTCTGACGGAAAGATTGATCCGCTTACTATTGTAGCTGCAGATTTCTGTGGCGCAGATGAAATTTACAAAACAGGTGGCGTACAATCGATTGCAGCATTATCCTTTGGTAGCAAAAGTATCTCAAAAGTTGACAAAATCGTTGGCCCCGGTGGAGCATTTGTGACTACTGCCAAATCTATTGTAAGTGATCAGACTGGAATCGATATGCTTGCAGGTCCTACTGAATTAGGAATAATAGCTGATAATTACACCAATCCAAAATTCATCGCATTGGATTTGATTTCCCAAGCTGAACACAGTAGTGATACTTTTTGCTATTTGATTACAACTTCTGAAAAACTCGCAAAATCAGTCAACAACGTACTGCTGGAATTAACTCCAAAGATTGAGAGAAATACCTTTGTTAAAACTAGTTTAAAGAATAATGGATTTATTGGAATATGTAAAACCAATTCTGACATGATAAAACTTGCCAATATTTTATCTCCTGAACACCTACAAATAATGACCAGAAATCCTGAATTCCTTGCCGAAAAAATTGCTTCTCCTGGACTAGTTCTGTTGGGAAATAACACTCCTTCATCTGCCAGTGACTATCTTTTAGGCTCAAACCACATTCTTCCTACCAACGGATTTGGAAAAATTAGAGGTTCACTGTCAGTTTTAGATTTCATCAAGATTGGCACCCAAGTCACTTCCACCAAATTATCATTGTCAAAAATCTCAACGCATCTTGAAGTCTTGTCAAAAGCCGAAGGACTTTCTAATCATTATGAGGCGGTAAGAGGTAGATTGGAATGAAAGAAGGATGGTTTGAAGAAAAAACAGAAAAGATTTCTTCCATTGGGGGTTATCAAAAACCTGAACTAGTCCAAGATTCTGTGAAGCTTGATTCAAATGAAAATTACGTAATTTCAAAACAATTCCAAAATGACATTATCTCATCTGCAAGAAAGACTTCTGACATAAGAGAATATCCTCTTGGTGGAGTTGAGCGGTTAATCGGTATGATTTCTAAATTTGTCAAAATACCTTCTTCAATGATCGGGATTGGTAATGGCTCTGATCAAATTTTAGATCTGATTCTTTCAAATTTTGCATCAAAACAAACAACGGTTCTCACTTCCAAACCTACGTTTGGGTTTTTTGAAGAACGTTGTAAGCTTTATGGCATACCGCTAATTACAATTCCATTTTCCAATGACATGAAATTAGACGTTGAAGATTTTGTGAAACAATCTGAGAATGCTGATATTCTTTATCTTGATTCTCCAAACAATCCTACGGGATTTCAGTTTTCAAAAAATGAACTGCAAAAGCTTGTCAAATCTTTCAACGGACTTGTGATTGTTGATGAGGCTTATGGGGAATTTGGTGAATGCCCTCTCTCCCATATGGTAAAGACTTGCAAAAATCTGATAGTGGTTCAAACTCTTTCAAAATCATTTGGTTTGGCAGGCCTGAGACTAGGATATTTTATTGCAAGTACAAAATTCACTGACGTATTTATGAATGTCATTCAATATCCATATCCTGTAAGTACAATCACTATAGAATCAGGAATTCAAGCTTTGGAAAAGTCAAAAATGATGAAAGATGCAGTTGATGTCATCAAAATTGAGAGAAAAAGAATTATTGAAACTTTACGAAAATATGACACCTTTGAAGTCTTTGATTCCAAGGCTAATTTCGTGCTTTTTGATGCTCATGGTTCCTACAAGCGTGTCTATTCTGCACTTGCTGAACAAGGAATTTCAATTCGTAAGCTAGGCAAAATTGGTGATCATAAAGGATGTCTAAGGGTTACTGTTGGAACCAAAGAAATGAACTCAAAATTCTTGCTGGCTATTCGTGATTTGCTAGGATGACTTTAACAAAACAATCTGACGGAATTTATGTGTATGATTCCAAAATTGATATCCTGAATGAAATAGACACTATAATTTTTGATTGCGATGGCGTCTTGATTGACATTACCAAGTCATATGATCTGGCAATTATCAAAACAACTCAATATGTTTTGAAAAACTTTGCAAAAATTAATGATTCAATTGATGTGAATTTTAAAATTATTGACGGGTTCAAATCAACTGGTGGATTTAACGATGAAGTAGATTTGGCATACGCTGCAATCCTTTCTTTAGTCGCTGCAAAAAAATTAAAAAAAGATCAGACCATCTTCATCTTCAACGTGATAGAAAATTCTGACTCTAGCGGTATTGTATCCATAGAAAAATACATTGAAAATTTGGTTGATGTTTCTGAGATTAAAAAAATATTGTCCTATCCTGGAACTCATGATCAAAATCCGTTGTACCAAATTTTTGATCAATTTTTTTATGGACCCAAATTATATCAAAAACTGTTTAAAAATCCATCAAAATTTTCTGAACCTGGATTAATTGAACAAGATGATGTAATCCTAAACGACTCATTAATTGAAAAATTGCAAAAAAGGTTTAATTCAAAAATTGCAATGGTGACTGGCAGAGGAAAAGAATCCGTACGCTATTCGTTAAAAGAAATGTTGGACGAATTTGATTTAGAGAATTCTGTGTTTCTTGAGGATGAATTGAGGGAACTCGCAAAACCCAACCCAAAACCCTTGATGGATTCCATCCGGGGCATGAATAGTGCTTCAACCCTCTATGTCGGAGATTCCATGGAGGATTTCATAATGGCAAAAAGGGTGACTGAGTTGGGTCACAAAACCGTTTTTTGCGGAATTATGGGTACTAGCAAAAATCCCCTGGAAAAATTGGATCTTTTTGAGCGAAATGACGCTATCTTGGTACTGGATTCAATTCATTTGCTCCCAAAAGTATTAAATTTAGAATGATAAGGATTAGGTAATCTGTGAGACATATGGTATCAAGAAAGGCGTCAATCAAACGAAATACCAAGGAAACCAGCATTTCAGTATCTGTAAACTTGGACGGTACCGGAAAAACGTCAATCAAAACTGGAATAAATTTCATTGATCATCTGATTGTGTCTTTTGGGAAACATAGCATGATGGATCTTAAAGTTGATGCAAAATCCAACGACGGAATCGAGCATCATTTGATTGAGGATGCTGCCATTACAATAGGGCAAACGATAGACAAGGCCTTGGGCTCTAGAAGTGGAATTACCAGATTCAGCTATGCATCTGTTCCTATGGATGAGTCTGTTGCTGATGCTTCAATTGATCTGGTTAAACGACCATACTGGAAGTTGATTCTATTGATTAAACGAAGTAAAATTGAAGACGTCTCAAAAGAAGATCTTGAGCACTTTTTTCAATCATTACTGCAAAACCTGAACAGCTGTATTCACCTAACTGTAAAGTATGGGGAAAATGATCACCACAAGGTTGAAGCTGCCATAAAATCTCTTGCCGTCGCATTGAGAAATGCAGCTTCCATAGATAAAAAGCAAAAGGGAGTTCCAAGTACAAAAGGTTCAATGTAATGGTCAGCGTTGCAATTTTTGATTACGGGGCTGGAAATATCTTTAGCTTAAAAAATTCTCTTGAAAAAGTTGGAGCTCAGGTTGATGTGATAACCACCTTTGACAATGCTAATACCTATTCAGGGTTACTACTTCCCGGAGTTGGTAACTTTGATCCTGCCATGAACAGCATTAGGAACTTTTCTAAAACTTCATTTCTTGATTATGTAGGCAATATGCCTGTTCTTGGAATCTGTCTTGGCATGGAAATGTTTTTTGAAAAGAGTGAGGAAGGAAAACAGCCTGGCCTTGATGTAATTGACGGAGATGTCATTGTACTTCCTTCGTCTCTGAAAGTACCACACATGGGGTGGAATAATCTTGAAATTAAAACGCCCGGAAAAATACTTGAGGGTATTGAGGATGGTTCTTGGGCATATTTTGTTCACTCTTACAGGGTCAATCCAGATTCAAATGACATCATTACTGCAGAATCTGATTATGGGATTAAGATTCCAGCAGTGGTCGAACATGAGAACTACTTTGGAACCCAGTTTCATCCTGAAAAATCTAGCACTGCTGGAAAAATTATGTTAGAAAATTTTCTCAAAGAGTGTAAAAAATGAAAATAATTCCTGCAATAGATTTGATGAATGGTCAAGTTGTCAGATTGTACAAAGGAGATCCCAATCAGAAGACCGTATACAGCAATGATCCCGTAGACGTTGCAAGACGCTGGGAATTTGCAGGTGCGGATATTCTTCATTTGGTTGACTTGGATGCCACGCTTGGCAGGGGCTCCAATCTGGATATCATAAAAAAAATTCTTGATGCTGTATCTATAACGGTGGAAGTAGCAGGTGGACTAAGAGACAGATTACTGGTAATGGAAATGGCAAAACTCTCTGAACGAATTGTTTTGGGCACTCTGGCTTTCAAGGATAAACCGTTGCTGAAATCAATGTTGTCAGAGCTTGGACCAAAAAAAATTGTAATATCCGTAGATCACAAAGATGGCGAAATCGTAATTCACGGTTGGCAAAAGGGCACTGGAATAAAACTGATGCCCGCCATGAAAGAATTCCTTGACATGGGATTCACTGAATTCTTGTTGACAAATGTAAATCGGGATGGAACTCTTGAGGGACCTGATTTAAAATTCTTGGAACAAGCATGCATGCTACCAAATTCAAATGTAATTGCAAGCGGGGGAATATCCAGTGTTACTGATGTCAGAGACGTGAAACAAAAAAATCCATTTGGAGTAATCCTTGGAAAAGCAATGTATGAAAATAAAGTTTCAATCGAGGAGGCAAAAGAGTTTTCATGACGCTGACAAAAAGAATCATTTCTTGCCTTGATGTAAAAAACGGCAGGGTGGTAAAGGGACTTCATTTTGAATCAATAAAAGATGCGGGAGATCCTGTGGATCTTGCAGAAAAATACAGTAATGAAGGGGCTGATGAATTAGTTTTTTTGGATATCACCGCGTCTGACGAGCAACGAAAAACACTCAAAAATCTGGTTAGAAAAGTTGCATCTGTAATAGATATTCCGTTTACTGTTGGTGGTGGGGTGAAATCTCTGGATGATGCAAGAAATATTTTGCTTAATGGAGCTGACAAGGTGGGGATTAACACAGGTGCGGTGAAAAACCCGAAAATAATTACTGAACTGATGGAGATATTTGGCAGGCAATGTATCGTAGTTGCAATTGATGCAAAAAAAAACTATTTAGTAAAAGAAGGTGTGATCATGTTTTCAGAAAATGACAAAAAATTCTGGTTTGAGGTTTTCATTTATGGTGGAAAACAAGGCACTGGAATTGATGCCATTCTGTGGGCAAAAGAGGCAGACAAACTTGGAGCCGGAGAAATCCTACTTACCAGTATTGATAAAGATGGTACAAAAGATGGCTACGATATTTTGCTTACAAAATCAATTGTTGATTCTGTATCCATTCCAGTAATTGCGTCTGGTGGATGCGGAAAGCCTGATGACATGGTTGAGATATTCAGCAAATCTGATGTCGATGCTGCGTTGGCAGCATCCATCTTTCACTATGACACTCATGGTGTCAAGGGTGTCAAATCGTATCTTAAAGAGAAAGAAATTCCTGTAAGGTTATAATATCTGGGTCAGAAACAAAAAAGCGTGAACAAGTCCCTTTCTGATATTGATTTTGAAAAAAGCGGGGGCCTGGTTCCCGTAATTGTTCAGGATGCAAACACAAAAGACGTTTTGACATTGGCATATTCCAATAAGGAATCATTAGAACTTGCAAAAAAGACTGGTAATTCCTGGTTTTGGAGTCGTTCCAGAAACAAGCTCTGGATGAAGGGCGAAGAATCTGGAAACACCCAAAAGATCAAGGAAATCTTAGTTGACTGTGATTCTGATGCAATTATTTATCTTGTAGAGCCGTCAGGTCCTGCATGCCACACTGGCGAAAAAGTTTGCTTTCACAACAATCTAAACTGAGTCAACACACTGGTCGTTGATAATTCTCACTGTCACTTTGAATAATCTCGTCTGTGATCTCAAAGCTTATGCTATTGTAATCTGTTCCCCTAAACACCACTGCCCAGTTGCCCGAAATGTCATCTGCTGAGCATATGCCTTTGGATATTGAGAGCTTTGGTTGCATGTAATAGTTGAATTGATTTTTTTGCTCTCCATCAAATGGAATTGTTTGATATACTGAGAGATGTGTACTGTTGAGCTGTCTTAGGAATGCAATCTGTCCTTTTTCTTCGGGTTTCAGCCCCTCGATTACCAGAAATATCTTTTCACCAAGATCGTATTTGTCTCTATCAATCTGGAATGGTCCTGACGTAATCCATCTCCTTTCTTTTTCTAAATAGTTGTTTTCCAACTTGATTTTTTCAAGCTCATCCCATTTTGCCTGCATTTCTGATATGCTTTCTCCATTCTGGGTAATTTCTCTATCATACTCATTGTCAGTCGGCAAAGTCTTAGAATCTTGATCAAATGTCAAAGCAATGCCTAAAATTGCAATAATCGCAACACCTGCCGTGACTCCAATTATTGCATTTTTCTTCATGTGATTGATTTTTTCAAAATCTCTAAAAACCTTGCTCATATTTGAAAAGTTTACAATATCCTGTCTTTTTCCTACATTTTTTCTAAAAATCTTATTTTTGTTAATTTTTTACGACTGCTAATACATAGATTGGTATATTTTTATCTGATTAAATTAAGTATAACTTAACTTGATATTAGGATTTTTTATCTATGTTTTAAAGGGAATGACTGATCTTGGCTAGAACTTCACTGCAATGCAGAGAATGCAAAAAAGAATATGAAACTGCCTTCAAGTATGTATGTGAGGAGTGCTTTGGACCCCTTGACGTAAAATATGACTTTCCTACAATTACAAAAAATACGTTTACAAATCGTGAGCATACCTATTGGAGATACTTTGAACTGCTTCCAATAGAGAACAGATCAAACATTGTCAGCATTGGCGCCGGAATGACTCCTCTCATCAAGGCTGATAACCTTGGAAAAAAGTTGGGATTGAACAATCTTTACATAAAAAATGATTCTGTGAATCCTACGTTCTCGTTCAAAGACAGACCTGCCGGGGTTGCAATATCCAAGGCAAAGGAACTTGGACTGTCCTCTGTCGGATGTGCATCCACTGGCAACTTGGCATCTGCAACCGCTGCACATGCAGCCAAGGCCGGGTTGCCATGTCACGTATTTGCGCCAAGTAACATTGAGATGGCAAAAATAGCACAGGCATTGTCCTACGGTGCAAACTATATCGCAGTAGACGGAACATATGACGATGCAAACAGAATTGCGGCACAAATCGGTGACAGTAAAGGAATCGGCATAGTAAACATCAACATGCGCTCTCATTATGTAGAGGGTTCCAAGACATTTTCGTTTGAGGTGGCAGAGCAACTTGACTGGCAGGTGCCAGACCAACTGATAGTTCCAGTAGGTAGTGGTGCGATGCTTAATGCCATCTGTAAGGGATTTGAGGAACTACAGACTGTCTCGTTACTTACTGATGTTTCAAACATGCACATGATTGCAGCACAGCCACATGGCTGTGCACCGATAGTTGATGCGTTTAAGAAAAATAGCAAGGAAGTAATTCCAGTTGAGAATCCCGACACCGTAGCAAAAAGTTTGGCCATAGGTGATCCTGGGGATGGAAGATATGTTCTAAAACGATTGCAGCAATACAATGGATTTGCAGAGGAATGTGACAACAAGGAAATTCTTGATGCAATTTTATTGCTTGCGCAAACTGAGGGAATATTCACAGAGCCTGCAGGGGGAGTCTCAATATCGGTTCTTCAAAAAATGGTTGAGCAGGGAAAGATTGATGCCAATGACAAGGTGGTGTGCTATGTTACTGGAAACGGTCTGAAGGCGACTGAATCAATCATGGAAGTCCTGAAAAAACCTGCAGTGATGAAGGCAGACGTAGGCGAAATATCGGCGGTAGTAAACTAGTGGCAATTATCACATTCACAATCCCGTCTGTGCTAAACCAAAGCGGCGGAGAAAAAAAGACAGAAATCTCAGCTGACTCTTTGATGGACGCGTTTGCCAAAATTTCAGAAATTATGGGCGATGATTTTAAACGCAGAGTATTGGAAGGCGACGGGACTCCGCGTTCCCTGATTAACATCTACATCAACGGAAAAAATGCAAAATTCTCTGATGGCATGGAGACTGTCCTGAAAGACGGTGATGAAATTTACATTTTACCTGCAGTAGCTGGCGGCTCAGAAGAACTATCCTCAAAAGAACTTGACAGGTTTTCACGACAAGTGATGCTTGAGGAGATTGGATATAATGGACAACTGAAACTGAAAAATGCCAAAGTCTGCGTTGTCGGAACTGGCGGCCTGGGAAATCCGATCACATCCAGATTGGCTGCAATGGGCGTTGGAACTTTACGCATTGTTGATAGAGATGTCATCGAATTATCGAATCTACACAGACAGACGATGTTTGATGAGGATGATGTCGGTCAAGTTAAGGTGGAAGTAGCTGAAAAAAAGTTACGCAAACTTAATCCTGATTGCAAAATAGAGGCATTAGCGGTTTCTGTAAATGACTATACTGCATTGGAAGTTGTCGAGGGATGCGATGTCGTAATTGATGCACTTGATTCAGTTGATGCTAGGTATGCACTAAACAAGGCATGCATTACATTCGGAATTCCCTTTGTAACTGGTGCTGCAGTTGGAGTATCTGGACAAGTCTTTACCGTCCTGCCAAAGGAGAGTGCATGCTATTATTGCATGTTTCCAGATCTTGATGAGGATTCAATGCCGACATGCAGTATTGAAGGTGTACATCCGGCAATTCTTTCGTTAGTTGGCGGACTTGAGGTAGCCGAAGCAGTCAAAATAATAATTGGAAAAAAGCCCAGTCTGTCGCAACGAATTCTACACATTGATCTGGAAAATGTGGACTTTGCAAGTACTAGAACATTTAGGGCAGAGGAATGTCCTGTATGTGGTACTGGTAAATTAGAAGAGACTGTAAAAAAAGAGTTAATTTTAGAAGAACTTTGTGGACGAAACAGGGGAAAGAGAACCTATTCCATTACGCCAACTGATATCTTTGATATTGATGTTGAAAAAATAACATCAACTGCAAAGGATCGTGGATTTATTGTGGATAATCGTGGAGATTTGGGATTATCTATGAGGACAAATGATTTGTCTGTTAGCTTCATGAAAAAGGGTTCTGCAGTAGTAGTCGGTCCAAAAGATGAAGAAGATGCCATATCTCTATACAAAAAACTCTTGGGAAAAAGATAAAAATTGGCCATATCTATTTTGGTCTAGTTGTATAATATGCTATTTTATGATTATCGTTAGTTGTTTTTCATATTGGGGTTTGATTTACATTTTTAATTAAATGGGAAAGAGAAAAGCAATTTTTTGCATGGTTATATAAAAAAGTGTCTAAAAAATTGGTATTTTTTTATTATATTATTATCTTTTTTTATACCTAAGATCTATTTTGTGGTTGATTGAGAAAAATTGGTTGTATTATTACTAGTACCATCAAAAAGATAAATAATTTTTCAGCTAGCAAATACAGGTAGTACTAAAATAGTAGGAATCTTCTAAAAAAAGAATATCATTGAATAATTTACAAAAAAAAATTACTAGAAAAAGTCTAAAATTATCTAAATTAACAGAGGCTGCAAAGAAGGCGCCAAAGAGCACGGTTGCAAAGAAGGCGCCAAAGAGCACGGTTGCAAAGAAGGCGCCAAAGAGCACGGTTGCAAAGAAGGCGCCAAAGAGCACGGTTGCAAAGAAGGCGCCAAAGAGCACGGTTGCAAAGAAGGCGCCAAAGAGCACGGTTGCAAAGAAGGCGCCAAAGAGCACGGTTGCAAAGAAGGCGCCAAAGAGCACGGTTGCAAAGAAGGCGCCAAAGAGCACGGTTGCAAAGAAGGCGCCAAAGAGCACGGTTGCAAAGAAGGCGCCAAAGAGCACGGTTGCAAAGAAGGCGCCAAAGAGCACGGTTGCAAAAGAAATGGAGTTGGAAGGAAACACAGCAGAGCAATTTGTAGATACCTTGAAAAAATTATCTAAATTAACAGAGGCTGCAAAGAAGGCGCCAAAGAGCACGGTTGCAAAAATTCTTGAAGAGAAAATAATTCGTCAAATACTAGCAACATCGCCTGTGCAGAGACCTACAACATCGCCTGTGCAGAGACCTACAACATCGCCTGTGCAGAGACCTACAACATCGCCTGTGCAGAGACCTACAACATCGCCTGTGCAGAGACCTACAACATCGCCTGTGCAGAGACCTACAACATCGCCTGTGCAGAGACCTACAACATCGCCTGTGCAGAGACCTACAACATCGCCTGTGCAGAGACCTACAACATCGCCTGTGCAGAGACCTACAACATCGCCTGTGCAGAGACCAATAGTATCTAGAGGTTTATTGCCCTCTGGCTTCAATTTTGCGGTACAAACGGTTTCAAAAAATTCAACAATGCCGTTATCTGAAACTATTCAAAGATCTAATCAAATTACTTCAAACCCCTCCGAACTTGAATCACATTTCACTGTTAGGAAAACAAGAAATAACACTGTGGGTTGGGTTGCAGGAATTATTGCAGGAATCATCATTGTTTCTGTTCTTGGAATGTCTGGTTCTCCATCTAGTCAAGCAGCATTGTTTGAAAATTTCATTATTAATCCTATAAACAATAATGTGGCACTGCTGGATTCGGCACCTGTTACAAAGGTGATTTTATCAGAGGCTGAAACGTCACCGGACATATCTGTAGATATCCATCCCACGATGGAATTACCTCCACCTGAGGAATTACCTCCACCTAAAGAATCCAGTTACAGTATGGTAAATGACGTACATGTAACGTTAGTTTTTAAATTTAGAGATGGCGTTGAAACTCATGATTTTCCTGTCTTTAAAATGACTACTGATTTTGTGTCCAATATCGGTACTAGTTTTAAAGTACAAGGTGTTGTGAAAGAATCTCCACATTTATACAAAGCATTAGATGATTCGTTCAAATACCGAGAAATGCTATTTAATGGCGTTGGCGGTTTTGATTACAATTATAGATTTTTTGATATTACAGCCAATATTTCAACATTAGATGAAACCATTGATACCATTGACTACCGTAATTGTGAAGTTTTGTCACATAGAGTAAATACTGAAAATGATGATTATGAGAGCTATGGGTTTTATGATGTCACTGGATTTGCAGTAGTTAATGAAATTGAGTTTAGATGTGCGGGAATGAGTTTTAATGATATGGATCGTCCTGTACGTGCTTCTATACCTGCAGATAAAAAGCAAAACCAATTCAAATTTGCCGAGGATACTAGGGCATTTGTCACATTCAAATTCGATGATGGACTTGAAAAAGTTGAATTTCCCATTTTTGAATTGACTACAGGGTTTGCCGAAAAAAATAATGCTGGTCCCAGCTTTCATGTTGAAGATATTGTTATGAATAAGCATGTATTATTAGATAATGCGATTAACGCTGCACGAAGTACAGGAAATTTACAACTAGGCCATAACACTGATTTTGAAGTAACTGTGGAATTTGTCAACAATGGTGAATCAGTACGTGGATTGGAGTTTAATGATTGTAGAGTATCAAAGTTTTTGATAGATACGTATCAAGATAAAGAAGAAGGCTATACTGGAAAACGAGGTTTTGCGTTAATGGAAAAGATTGATTTCACATGTGCAGGAATGAAACCTCAAAATCCTCTATATGAAAATATTAAAGGTGATTCACCAGTATGGTCATCTGTAAAGATTGAAAATGAGTACATCAAAAACCCATACAATATGGGAACTGGTCCACATGCAGTAGCCATATTCAAATTCGACGAAGGAGTTGAAACGATCGATTTTCCTATTTTTAAGCAAGTGAATCTGCTGACAAGGGCAAATCCTTCATTTGAATTAGTTGGAATACCTGGACAATACCCGTTATTGTATAATGCAATTGACAATGAACAAAAAGGTTCCCCAAGAGCCACAGGAACCAACCAGCAAACATCGCTATTTGATGTGGATGTAAATCTAATGTATGGCAATAATGCAGTTAGGGGTTTTAGCTATGCTGACTGTCGTTCAACTGATTATGTTGTTAAAACTCAGCATGACAAAGAAGAAAGTTTCTATAAAGGATTTGCACTAACAAATGAATTCCATTTTGAGTGTCAGGGATATGATCCAAACAACTCCATATTGGGTAGTAAATAATATCCGTATGAGAAAACAAGTGTCTTGGCCTGTTCTTATAAGCAATGTCTAAATTGAAAGAGAAAGTCAGTATACTCGAAAAATAAAACAGTTGTAAATACTGTCCCGATCTACTTTTCCTTATAATTTATTGCATTTATTGTAAATAATGGACAGAATAAGTAAATGTGGACCAATCGTTCATTAGGCTTTTATACTAATTTTTGACAAAAAAATCAATAACATGAATAACGAAATAGGACGTAAAATAACTAGTCTTACACTTATGACAATAATGCTAGCAGGCGGTATGGTTATCGCTGCTCCATCTATGATGCCAGCAGCACATGCAGCCAATGCTAACTTGTTTGTCTCCGCAGAAAACTCACTGTACAATAACTACTTTGGTGGTGCTCAAGTCATTGAAATTGTAGTCAATGATGCAGATATCAAAGAAACCGACGAGTCAAAAGGTGAACCTGATGTCACTGTTAATGGAAAGATTGTCAGAATGACACAAGGAGTTGACGGTTTGTGGTATGCATATATCACAGACTTGAATACTTCTGTAGTCGCTGATGCCAATCAAGCTGATAATGGTGCTCTTGGTGCCGGACTCGATTTCGGTGTACTTTGTAGCAGAGACTCTGGTGTACTAGAGGGAGAAGAAGAAGTATCTGTAACTGACACTGAAGGTATTTGGGTTCCATCCCAAACTGCCTTAGGTGAAGGTGTAGAAGGCAGTGATGCCGATACAGCTATAGCTTGTGCTCTTTCTACTGCAGCAGGCGATCTGCTAAACAATGTAGTCAGAGAAGCAAAAGACATCTCAGATAGTACCGTTCCAGCCGATGGCGATGATGGTCAAATTGGAGTCAATTCTGATTTCTGGCCATTCATTCAAGCATACGACTTTAACCCAACTGGCAACGTAATCGTTCAGTATAACAAAGGTAGCAATGTTCAAACAACATCGCTAACCTTTGATACGCTAGATGGATACATTGACGCCGCATTTGACCGCTCTTCATGGCCACCTGGTGCCCAAGTTCACTTGACCATTAGTGATATGGAATTGAATTTTGATCCTACTGATGAGGATTCAATAACATTTACCGTTGATGGTTCAGAAACAAGGTATCAAGTGTTTGATGAGAGTGGAAACAATGCAGGTGCTTGTGACGGATTTGCTATAAATACAGATTGTATTGCCAACAATGGTGATGCAATCGTAGATGTAGGTGAATTTGATGGTGCTATCTCAGCCAATATTATACCAATTCTTGATGATTTACTCTTCGAGGATGGTGGAATCCTGATCCTAACTCCAGATGCACAAGGCACTGGTGAGGATATCCTGTTAGTTGGTGGCAACACTGACTCACAGTTTGAGGCATTCCCCTTTGTCGATCTTGATCCTGCAGATGCCAATGTCGCAATCCAGCCATATGTCACTGTTACAGAACTCGGCCCAAACAGCGGAGTCTTTGCAACATACGATGAGCAGGATAACTCTGTCATCTTCATTAATCCAGATGCAACAAGAGGCACTTCAGCAATTGCAGATTACGATGATACAGGATACACAGTTCTTGTAGCAAACGTCTTTGCAACTATTGACATTATGCCAATTGATGACGAATGGAGCTCTGGTGAAGAGATTCCGGTAGTCTTGATGGATGATGACCTAAACTTGAACAGTAGATTTGATGAAGACTTGGATCTAAACAATCCTGGTATTCCATTGATTCCATCTGTGAGAATTGGTTCACCAACCACATTGGCTAGTGCAGTATCTATGGAATTCATACCAGGAACAGTCCCTGACGGTGGAGTAGTGGATATTAGTAATATTCAATCCTTCAGTGACAGAGCAATGGCTGTTTCTGGTCTAGCAGCTCAAGCTGCTATAGCTGTAGCTGATGGTGATGACTTAATAGTTACATATGGAACCGTAGCAGATAGTCTATTTAGCACAGTGCCATTCGATGATACAACTTTCCATGGATTTGGGGTATTCAATTATGATCTCAGATCTATTGCGAATAGTGATAGCGTCGAGGAACTGAACTCAGTAGATATTTCTATCAATGGAGTTTCACCAGTCGCATGGGAGAATCTTGATCTTCAGGGTTCAGTCGTGCTCACTGATGTACTCGTTGGTGGCTTAATTGCTACAGATGAATTAGTTGTTAGCTTTAACTTGGATGTCGGTACCGCGGGCGCAATTCCGCAATCCACCGTATTTCCAGTTGTAGCTGACTTCTTTGGATTCGGATTCTTCAATGACGGCATTTTAGCTAGCGAAAGAGTTGACAATATGATTGTCAGAATGGAGCTAGAAGAGAATGGCGATAACACTGGAGAATTCGTAGGTTCACTTGAATATGTAATGCTTAATCAGCTAAATATTCTTGATATCGATACATATACTGGTCTTGGCACAATTGCCGATGATCCAGGATTAATCGTAATCGAGGACTTTACTGATGAAGACTCTCTTAGAGTAGATTACAATGACTTGGGTGCAGACGGTGTAGTTACACCAGTCGGTGACCAAGAAGAGGCTCCTTCACACTCTGGAGTTGTTTCATTTGATCTTGATACATACAAAGTTGCAGATACCGTTGTAGTTACACTTGAAGATGCCGACTTGAATGTAGATAGCGATTTAATCGAAATCTACACTATAGTTGATCCAGTTGAATTTGCAGGCGATGACGCAATAGAAACTGTTGGTGCAGCAGACCTTCCGACCCAAACATTTGGGCCATTAGGTACATTGCTAAGCATCACGTTTGATGATCAAATCTGGGCAGGACAAGATGTCACCATTGGTGGCGTAGATTGTACAGCCCTAGGTGGTTATGATTCATTCAATGACGGATTTGATTCTACAGGATTCACTCTTATAGAAACAGATACAGATTCAGGCGTATTTACAGGAGACTTCCAAGTTCCAGACAATTACTGTGACCGTAGTAATGCAGGTATAGAAGCAAGCACCACGGGTATTGATATTGAAGTAAACTATCTAGACTTTAGAGATGCATCTGGTGAAATCATCGAAGTAGGTGATGGAGCAGGCATCAGAGCCAATACTGGTTCAGTAAGTCTAGACAGAACTGTCTATCCGGTACCATGGGGCGCTATTGCTGACTTTGATGGCATCACTTCAAACAATCCATCCGGTACCTCTGTCTTCCCAGTTCACGCAACTGGAGTTGATGGTGACCTTGATGCTGTAGCAGAGACATTAGGAGCTGGTGACTTGACTATTCACGTAAGAGTCAATGATCCAGACTTTGATATCTCAGCTGCAGGTTCCGATGTAATCGGAAGTGATGTAGCAGGCGGTGAAGGACAAGGTCCAATAAAGATAACTGTTTCTAGAGGATCAGACGAGGTTACCCTTGCATACGCAGGTGGTGACGAGGATAAAGATGGCTTAATCTCTGTTGGCGACGTAACAGGCGCTAACACTGCAACAGCCAGATATCTTGGTCCAATCGACGAAATCGCTCCAGATGCAGGAATATTTGAACTTGACTTTAATATCAGATATACTGATGGACCAGCTTCATCAGTATGTCCTGAAACCGAAACATACAGTATACTTGTAGACGGCGCAGCCACTTCCGCAGAAGATAGATTTGATACAGCAGATGATGATCATTACTGTATTTTACAAGGTGATATCCTCACCGTAGAATACACTGATCCAACAGATGCTGCAGGTGATCCAAACACTGTTACTGACTCAGCAACATTTGATCTCAGAAACGGTGTATTGCAATCCGACAAATCAGTCTATATTATCGGTGGTGACATGATCCTCACTATCATCGAACCCGATTGGGACCTTGACAACGATGCAGCAGAGACCTATGACCTCGATATTATCGAGTGGGACTCTGATGCAGCAACACTATCCATGGGTAACCTTGGTGGTGATGCAAGCAACGACGGACTATCATTTGATCCAGAACCAACAGACTTTAGAGAGACAGGTGACTCTACTGGAATCTTCCAGATTGTTATCGAAATCCCTGAAGAGCTAGACGGTGACCGCCTTGAAAGAGGAGAGGAAATCGTTCTAGAGTACACTGATTGGGGACCATCAGGTAGTGACTTCGTCGGTCAAGAAGATGAGGATGTCAACGTAACTGTCTTTACATCAAACTTTGGAGCAACTGTAGAACTTGACCAAAAAGTCTATTCTTGGACTGATAAAGTATACATTACCGTGGTCGCACCTGATCACAACTTCGATGGCGACTTAATTGATGAGGTCGGTGGTAGTAGCACTGATCCAATCAAGGTCTCAACAAGAGGCCATGATATCAACGAGTACAAGCTAGTCGAAACAGGTACTGACACAGGCATATTCACTGGTGAGGTTATACTCACTGGATTTGGACATGATGCCGATGGTGATGCAGATACTGGAGACGCTGAGACTGGATTTGATACAAATCCAACCACCTCAGATGATAACTCCGGTCCAACAGACGGATTCCTACAAACTGATGATGACGACGGACTAACAGTCTCCTTTGAATTCTCAGAGGATGAAACCGTAGTCGGTTCAGCACTTATCAGATGGAATATCGGTGAAGTACAATGGTTAGAAGCAAGTTATCCAGCTAGCGGAACAGGCGTAGTAAGAATTATTGATCCAGACATGAACTTAAACCCAGAATCAGTCGACAACTTCGATGTCGATGTGTGGTCTGACTCCGATGCCGGAGGTATTGACCTTACTGTAACTGAGACTAATGAGGCAACCGGAATTTACGAGGGCACTGTGTTCTTCACAGTATCTGACGAATCATCTGGTCACAGACTCAGAGTCGCAGAAGGTGACACTGTCACTGCAGAATATGAGGACAATACATTACCAGATCCGTACACAACTGCCGATGAACTTGATATTACTGCCACTACACTAATTGGCACTGTAGTACCACCTCTCGAGAGAGCACCAGCTTCTAGCTTGAGAACCGTTGATGCATTCGGAAACAGCTTAGATGCTGTCTCTGTTGACCAACAGGTACAAATCAGCGCTGACTTAGCAAACGGTCAGGATAGAGAGCAATCATTTGCATACTTGGTACAGATCCAGGATGGCAATGGTGTCACAGTATCACTAGCATGGATTACAGGTTCATTATCTGAAGGTCAATCATTCAGCCCAGCATTATCATGGATTCCAACACAAGCAGGAACTTACACAGCAACTGCATTTGTATGGGAATCAGTAGATAATCCAACGGCATTATCGCCTCCAGTTAGCACAACAATAACTGTACAATAAGTAAGATACTAGTTCTAATTTTCCTTTTTTCCTTTTTTTGAATACCTCTTAACGAAGGCTATGCACAATTTTTTTTCAGAAGCAATATCTAGGAGTATGTTGGCAATTAATCAATTAAATTGAAATTACGTCTCTTGTTTTCTGTCCTGATTGCAGCTTCTTTGATGTCAAGCGTTCCAAGCTCATTTTCAGAGCAATTTGAGCTGTCTACAAACAGCAAGGTTTATTCTCCTGAGCATAACTTGCAAATATACGGCAAGGGGTTGCCTGAAGAACATCTTATAATACGAATCTTTGCTCCTGATGAGTCCATTGCCAAATTTGATCAGCTTACCACCGATTCTGACGGTTCCTTCAACTATGATCTGTTTACCTGGCCTGACCCCTCTACTAATTTTCCTTATGGAACGTATACCGTCGAGGTAATCAGCACCGAGCAAAACGGAATTTCTAAAAAGATTGACGTAAAGTTCTCATCCACTACTGATCTGTTTGACGTGCCAGTTGAGCGACATGTAAGCACGTTGGTCTTTGCACCTGAGACCTCGGCAATCCGTCAGTCTCTTAGGGTTTTTGTACAGACTACCAGCGACGGCCTTTTGGTTGGAAATGAGCCCTCTGAGCTACTGGGGAGCACGCATGTACATCTTCCGTCGGGAATCTCTGTTTTACTTTCAGACTCGTTTAAGACATTACATCAAGGCCTGTACTATGTCGATTACACTCCAGTTGAGGAAGGAACGCACGTCTTTCATGTGGTTGCGTTTAGCCAGGGAACGACATCCCACGGTTCGGCTGCGACAAATGTCCTAAGCCAGGACTTGGGAGGGATTTCCGAGCAAATAATCAAACTGAATTCTATTCTGGATGAGACATCCAGCGAGCTTGATGTTCTAAAGTTGGAAATCGAGGGATTTGACAACACTCTGGATAAGGCAAGTGGCAAAATTGATGAGAGCATAGGTACAATTTCCACGTCTGTAAAGTTCATCAGCGAGGCCTCCTCGCAGCTCAATTCCCTGCTGTTTCCAATCATAGCGTCCATTGGTATTATTGTCGCGTTGCAAATAGCAATTCTTGCCAGAAGAAGATAATTATAATAACGTAGGAAGATAAAACCAACCGATGCCCAAGGTGGCTATTTTTATTTTCATGCTTCTTCTTCTTTCTTCCGCGGTTACGAGTTCGCACGCGTTGATTCCTGTTGATCTGATGAATGAAAATGACGTTCAAAACACGTTGGATTTTGGTTCAGACATCATCAAAATCGATTCTGATTTTTTTGTTGAAAACAGTTACAAAAGATACTTGATTTTTGGAACGAGCCAGCAGGGCAATGATCTTCTAAGAACCGGCTCGATGTATCATGTAAATTCTGATGCGGGATTCTTTTCCGTATCTGTCCTTTCTGAAAAATCAGCATCTGGCCTGATCTCGCAGGGATATCATGTAATTGAGGATTTCAAACTGGATTTCCATTCGTCTGATGATGAAATACAAGACGCGTCAAAAATTGGCGACATTACGGGTTCGAGTATGGCTAAAAAACAATACGGCGCATCTGGAAACGGTACGACAATTGCGATTGTGGATACGGGAGTGGATTTCTCCAATCCTGACATACAGCATTCGCTGGCAAGGGACAAAATCAATCATCCCATCATGCTTGATTCTGACGGGCAAGGAATCGTACTGACCAACGCAACTTTTTATGCATTTGTAGATGAGAATGAAATTATCCGAAATTACAGCAAACCTATCCCTTCTCACATGACATCTTCGGCATATGTTACGCGTGATGGGGTGTTTCTTGACGTGTCTCAAGGTGGGAAGGGCAGCGACATACCGATTTACAATTCGTTTTTTCCGCAGCTTGGAAGCTCCATAACCTTCAATGGCACGTTGGACAGGGATATGAAAATTGGCGATGACAATAGGAATTACATAAAGTCAAAAAGCGGGGTATATCATCTGGGTGTGATATATCAAGGTGGATTACAGGGATCCGCTGCCAGAATACAGGTGGTACCTGTTCTCCTGGTCGACTCGTTCTCATCGGGAGTTTATGACACTCTGATTCCTGATCTGAGTACTTCCTGGGAGGATTATACCAGATTTGACTTGGAGTCAGGTAAGAAACCAAATTATGATTTTGATTTTACTGATGAAAAGTCAATCGTACTGGGAAGCGGAAACGAGTTTCTCGTCTATGATTCCAATGATGATGGAAAAAATGACTATAGTGCAGGTACGTTTGGTGCACAGGTCCTGGACGTATATGGAATAATCAGAAACAATTCTACTGAACTCAATGATTCGTTAAATGCGATTAATGGAACGCTGTTGCCCGCAATAGATCCAGACGGGGAATTTTTTGGAATAATGACTGATTTTATGGGTCATGGCACTTCCAGTGCCGCATCAATTACTTCGCGCGGTCAGGAAACATATGACATTTACAACAATTCAAAAATGTATTCGATTACTGGCGTAGCTCCTGATGCAAAGATTGTTCCGGTAAAGGCATTGTGGTTTGGCGATACCGTCTATGGATGGCTATGGGCTGCAGGATTTGAAAACAATGATCACGATTGGAAATTTTCAGGCAAGCCCAGAGTTGACGTGATTTCAAACAGCTGGGGGGTGTCAAACTTTCCGTCCTTCAAGGCATCCCCGGGAATGGATGTGCTGTCGCTAGTTCTCAGCGTATTGGCAACACCGCAGTCCTTGGATGATGACTATCCCGGCATAACGATAATTTCCAGCGCCGGAAATTCCGGTCATGGATACGGGACGATTGGTCTGCCAAATGCGTCCCCGTTTGGAATTTCAGTGGGAGCTACAACAAATAACGTGTTTGTAGGATACGGTCCGTTCAAAGATCAACCTCGATTTGGAAACACGACTGAACACAACAATCACGTGGTTGATTTTTCCAGCAGAGGTCCGGGGTCAATCGGTGATCCAAAACCTGACGTCATGAGCATTGGAGCTCACGGATTTGTCCCGTCAAGCGTTTTAAAAACTGAAAAGGACTCTAGATCCGAATCCTTTTCACTGTTTGGAGGAACCAGCATGGCTGCGCCACTGGTTTCAGGAAGTGCGGCGGTTCTAATGGAAGAAATGAAAAAACAATCACAAGACTACGATTCGTTTGTGATCAAAAATATTCTCATGTCCACTGCGACTGATCTGCACAATGATCCTCTGACCCAAGGATCCGGTCTGGTGAATGTTGAATCAGCTTTGAATTACGTTCATGGTAAGGACGGTGTCTTCATAGTGCACAATGACGGTTCATACGGAAACATCAAAAAAATTCTTGAACCTGCCATCGACAAGGTAAATTCAACTGCAATCGGGTTTGAGAGATTTCAACTTCCCGCACGTTCGTTTCCCATGACAAGCTGGTTTGCAGGGCAATTGCTCCCCGGAGACAGAACCACTGCCACGTTTACGGTGGAAAATCCTACCAATGACGCGCTTACCATAGACGTAAAACCTCAAACCCTGTCGCTGATCTCGAAAACCCAGTTTAACGGAACGACAATTGTCCGCCAGCAAGATGCAATTCTGAACAATACATTCATCCCAAACTATGTCCGACTGTCTGATGTGACTTCTCAGTCTCAGCTTGGCGAATTCTTTGACGATGAAAATCCCATTCCGGAGGAGTCATCGCTCATGATCCTGAATCTGAATTTTCTATTTACTGATTTTATGAACAATACGTCTGACATCTATGCCGATGATCTCAAAATTTCTTCTTTGTACGTTTATGATTGGATTGACAACAACAATGATACCAAAATTGCCAACGATGAGCTGTCCATGGTAAGTAGAGCTGGCTCGTGGGGAACTGTTCAGGAACTAAGAGTTTCGGAACCCAATGAAAAGTTCGAAGGTGTTCCGTTGGTTGGGGTTTATCCGGTACCGACAAGATATTCCTATTGGCTGGGAGACACGCAACAGAATTCAACTTCCATGGACTATACAATTTCTGCAAGTTATTATGAAAAGGAAAAATGGCCTGTGCTTTGGCCTGAAACCGAAACCATTTTGGTTCCTCCAAAAAATTCATCCACGCTTGATGTGACTCTGGTTGCCCCAAACAATCTGCAGACCGGTGTATATCAGGGGTTTCTGACGTTTGAAAGCGACGATCACATCGTAAATGCTCCTACGTCTTTTGTCATCAAGCAACCTGTGATGGAAAATGATTCTACTATTTTGATAGAGGGTCTGCAAAGCGATGATGTTCTATATGGAAACGGTTACACCAAAGGCGCATTTGACATGGCCAATCGCTATATGGCTGGAGACTGGAGGCAATACTATTTTGACATTCAAGATGAATCGATAAATTCTGCTTCTATTGAACTCTCATGGACTGGTGATGACACAAACCTTTCAGTGTTTGTAATGGATCCTTCGGGAGAAATCATACAAACAAACGTTCCCTCCGGGGTGTTTGGCCATTTCCTTGGCTGGGCTTCCCTTGATTGGTTGGGCAATTCAGCTTTTAGTCAGGGTGGCGGTTTCTTCCCCGTGAAAAATAAGGATGACACATCAACTGTGCTGTACGTGCCAATTAATCAGACTGGTACGTATACCCTCTTGACTCATTCAACTCTGTTTGACGGATCCTCTATTACTGAACCCATTACGCTTGCAGCAAAGTTTGCGAATATTTCCTCAGAAATGAATGTTCAAACCGAAAAACAGGATATCGATGTTGAATCAGTTCCAATTCCCTCTGATGAAATTCCCAAAGCCATACCTGAAACAAAAGCCATACCTGATGATCTGATAAATTCTGCTTCTGATATTCCATTTGGCACTGGCATTGCAATTGGAATAATCATTGGAATTATGATCGGGATCGTTATAATTTTGATAATAAGACAAAAACCGCCAAATAATTGAATAAGATTTATAAGCAATTTGGCGAAGGTGAGCTTGAATGTCGGAGCTGGGGACAAAAAAGTCTGGCGGATTATCCCGAAGAGACTTTCTGAAATTGATGGGTGCTGCAGGCACAGGATTGGCTTTTGCTCCATTTGTCCCGTTTGGAAACTTTATGCCTAATCCGAATCAGGCCTCTCTAGAAAGAGTTCCAGTAATTTTGCCTGATGGCACACAAGCCAATGTCAATAATTACCCCATTAATCACGCTGAAGTCATTACATATCCTGCGACTGGTGATGCTGCACTTGATGCTGAAGCATTTCGTAAGTGGCAGTTCATTAGACTTCCGGAGGAATTGGGTGGAGGAAAAAGTGATCCCTCGGCTTTTAGAGCTTATAGTATGATATGCCTGCATTTGTGGTGCCTGTGGAAGTATTGGCCTGATGAAGGCAGAAAAAGAGGCGAATGTCCTTGTCATGGTAGTATGTATGATCCGATGACTGGAACGGCGTTTGTAGGTCCTGCCTCTGTACAGGCTGAACCATCAAATACATTGCCTAGGTTGACTTTGGAAGTTGATTCGGCCGGACTGGTGTTTATCCTGCCACCAAAGTTTAATGCAAACGATAATGGAGTAATTGGATATGGCCGTTTCACTTGAAAGACGAACTGGAGTAGTAGCACTCCTTTACTGGTTCTGGGATGGGGTAGACAGAACCATCTTTACTGCAATTAAATTCTCATTCCCTGCAAGATTTGTCAGTCCGTTTGGATTTTTGGGAATGCTCACGTTCATCGTATTCATTATTCTCGGAGTTTCAGGAGCGTTGCTCATGTTTTATTATCAGCCCATTCTTGACAGGGCATGGGACAGTGTTCAATTCATTAATGATGATGTTCCATTTGGTTTTCACATTAGAAATATTCACTACCATGGTTCCAATGCCATGGTACTCTTAGCCGTTCTTCACCTGTACTACCAATATTTCAGTGGAAGATATAAAATTAGAAATGAGGTTTTGTGGATGACTGGCGTCATCTTGGGCACTGTCACTATTCTTGAGGCGTTTACTGGGTATGATGTTATCTTTAGTGAAAGGGCAGAATTGGCAATCAGTATTGCGGCGTCGCTGACTACATCCATACCGATTGCGGGACCTACTATTCGTGATGCGGCATTAGGTAGTGGATTTTCTGACTTTGTATTGAGATTCTATGCGCAACACGTGTTCTTGTTGCCTATCGTAATGCTTGGATTGATGGCAGTTCATTTCCCAAGATTTTTGGTATTTGATGTGCCAATGGTGATGGCAATTGGCGGTGCGATTTTGATTACTGGCGGTGTATTCCCAATTGATATGGGATTCAAGTTTGAACCCACGGTACCGCCTGGCGTAACTGTCCCAGAGTGGTATCTTACTGGAATCTACGCGTTCATGAGGACGCAATATGACAAATTCGTAACTGGCTTGCTATGGCCTTTACTGTTCATTATATCGTTCGTGCTAATTCCATTCATCGATAGATATAAGAAATTCTCTTGGAGGGACAGACCGATCATTACGGCATTTGGTATTACCAGTCTTGCCCAAATCATGGTTACTACTTACTGGGGATTCTACATTTCTCCGGATATCTCAATTCCGTTGGTAGAGCGTTTGGTAATTGATCCAATATTCTTCTATTCAACAATGATATTGCTGGTGCCATTGGGCTTTGGATTTAGTTATATGATGATCAAGCTTGCAAATGAGGCAGAAAGAAAGTCAAAACTTGCTAAAAGTAACGGTCCTCAGAAGGTTGCCACGATTAATCTTTCTGAGAAGTGGATTAACTGGTTATTGGTAGCGCTTTTGGCATTCCAAGTATTCCTGAATATCGCAGCATATAACGCAGCCTTGACTGGAATGAAGAATATTTCATTGTTCTTTATTGGAATAATCTTGCTTGTATTTGCGGCATTCTTCCACTTGTACCGTTATGCCATGGCACAACAAAAGCTCGCTCCTCCACCTGCACCCGTTGCTATAGTTGATGAAAGACCAAAGCTTGCCGAAACTATCGAATTTGATGAGTCAGATAAAATTGCAGAAATAAGTGCCAAATATGAAGACAAGTCTGAATCAAAAGAATAACCTCTGGAGTTTCATTATCTAAAATCAGGTAAGTTTGGCAGTTCAAACCGCGTTGATTTTGCTATTTGTCCTATGCTATTACCAAACAATAATTTCAAAAATCCTAAACAAACTTTATAAGAACTTGGCCGATTAAAAAAATCGTGAGTGCACCTATGTCGAGCCATGCATATGGTATTGGAGTTATTGCAGTAATTATTGGCATGTCTGTATCTGTTGTGTTTTATACGTCGTTTTATCTTCCTGAATCTTTAGCAAAACCATCCGTATCTGATCACATTTTACATCCGGAAGAAGATTTCATCATAGAAATTGTTCCAGGTGCAGTGATTGAAGGAAATGAAAACTATGTACCAAATAAGGCGACTGCATTGCTGGAGCATAGTAACAAAGTCATCTGGCAAAACAATGATGACACCGCTCACACTGTAACTCCTGATCATAGACACGCTGATTCCTATAGTGGAGACTTTGGTTCTACTGGAGTTCTTAAACCAGGTGATGTCTATGAATTCTTATTCACTGAACCGCAAGAAGTGCATTACCATTGTACACCACATCCATGGATGACTGGTTCGATAGTTATAGAGAAAAGCAGGTTCTAGATATAATATTTGGCAAAAATTATCTGACTTTCAATCTCTTTATGCTGTTCAATAATTGATGCCCTGAATTTTATTTCATGTTCCTGTTTTGGTTCAAAGTCAATCAATGCGGTAAATTCAGCTTTGTTTTCTGTCATTACATCTTTGTTGATAAATAATCTTGAAACGTTTTGTGATATCTTTTTTCTGTTATATGACTTGTAAATTATGTGTTCGTTTGAATCTAAAATTTGTGTATTGATTACAACTCCGTCGTATCTTCCAGGATATGAAACAGAAATGGTTCCTTTTATTTCTGAACTAGGGTGAATGTCCATTGAATTTAGTTTAAATTCTATATCATTCACAAAGAATCCCTTTCAAATTAGAATAATAATTTTGTTAAGTGGGCCCAAAGGGCTTCGATCCCTTGACTTTTGGATTAGAAGTCCAACACGCTATCCATGCTGCGCCATAGGCCCAAAAACCTAGCAATTAATTGCCATTTTAAGGGTTTAGAGCCACTTTTTTTGATAATTCTCTCTTTCCATTTTAAAGAGGAATTGTTGTGCATATCCTGCAAATGGACCAAAATAATTCACAATCTTTTCATGAAGGATGGCGTATTGTTTTTCTGTAATTGTTTTAGTTTCAATCTGAAATTTGCCTGAATAATATTTTCCTAAAATCCTAATCATCCATCTGTCTAATGGAAAAGCTACAAGCTTGTTTAACGAAAATAGCATAACACAGTCCGCTACTTTGTTTCCTACTCCGGGCACTGAGCAAATTTTTTCCTTTGCCACCTGATACTCGCATTTTTTCAGGTACTCAAAATCAATTTTCTTTAGCAAAACCATTGTTGCTGCATCTTTGATGAATTGGGCTCTATATCCTACCCCACAATGCTTAATTTCGTCTATCGATGCTCGTGCAAGTTTTTCGGGTTTTGGAAACAAAAAAAATTCTTTACTTTGAAATTCAACTCTGGTTCCGAATTCCTTTGAAATTTTTTCTAAACTACTTTTTATTTTTTGAATATTTGAATTTGCAGATACGATAAATGAAATCAAACATTGAAAAGGATCTTGTTCAAGTATTCTTAATCCTAAATACTGCTTGACGGCACTTTTTGTTGTCTTATCTTTTGAAATCGACTTGATTATTTCTTCAAGATCGTCATTTTTTCTAAAAAAATCTGTTTTGATGTTTTGATATGTCTTGATTTTTCCAGAATTGCTTACTCTTAGAATATCTTGACCGTTGATTCCATACCAATAATCTCCGTCTTTTTCCCACAGGAATACTTGTCCGCTATTTATTGAGTTTTCGACGTCTATTGCGCAATTATCTTGCATCTTAGATGGTTATTTCATCATTAACTGCTGGTGCATATGTTTCAAAACCGAATTTTTCATGAATTTCTTGAGCAAACAAGTCGCATGATTCAGAATCACCGTGTACAGTCCATACCTTTGGATTTCCTTTGATTCTTTTTATCATGTCAAACAATTCTTTTTTGTCTGCATGTCCTGAAAATTGGAATTGTTTAACCTCTGCTTTAACTTTAAGATCTTTTCCTCTAGTTGAAACCATTCCTGTATCAAGCAATTTTTTTCCTGGAGTGCCTTCTCCTTGATATGAAACTAGGGCAATCCCATTTTTACTATCAAAAGACAGTTGTTGCAGATAATATACGGCATTTCCTCCAACTAGCATTCCTGCTGGTGAAATTACAACACAAGGCTCACCCATCGCACGTTTTCTTTCTGCATGATCTCTTATTGCGGTTGCACTTTTGATTGCTTCAGAAAACACTTTTGGATCTCTCAGATACTCTGGATGCTTAAACATTATTTCATTTACTTTTAACGCCATTCCATCCATAATGATTTTGTGCTTGAAGTTTGCACTTCTTAGGATGCATGCAATCTCTTGAGAACGCTCAACAGAAAATGACGGGACAAACAATATCCCTTTTCTGTCCATTACCTCATTTGCAAATTCTATTAATTCTGCCTCTGATTCTGTTCTTGGCTTTTGTTCTGTTTTTGCATAAGTGCTCTCGGTAATCAGAAGATCAATTTCGCCCATGTCCAAATCCATCTCTTTTATCATTCTTGAACCGTTTGTTTTGATGTCTCCCGTGTAGAATAACTTCTTACCCTTTGATTCTACCAATACTGTGCTTCCGCCAATTACGTGTCCCGAATTTCTAAACTCAAAAGTGGCATTTCCTTTAGTTACCTTTTCTCTAAAGCCCACTTCCTTTGCATTTTTCATCATATTGTTTAGCTCAGGAAGATCAAATGGGTGAGCGTTTTTTTCAATTTTTAGCATGTCATTGATTAACAACTTTGAAAGATCAAACGTTGGGGGTGTGGCATAAACATCTGTATTGCCACTAACAAAAAGTGACGGAACATTTCCTGAATGATCTAAATGGGCATGAGTGATGATAATTACATCCAAATCTTTGGGTTTCACATGGATGGGATATTGTGGAGGTGACCCCCTTCTTCCAAACATTACGCCATAATCCAGCAATAACTTTGTTCCATCACAATTGACCAAAAATCCTGATCTGCCCACTTCATTTGCAGCTCCCAAAACTTTAACATCCAAGAATTAAAATGAATTTTTATCTACGTTAAAACCTTCTTAGAGGAGTTCTAATCATTATGCTTATCATGGAATCTCCAAAAGCTTTAATTAGTGTAAGCTAAGATTCGATCCTCATGGGAAGAACCTATGATGAGTGGATAGCTCAACAAGATCAAGCTGTCGTAGCAAAAACTCGTGCAGGCGATGAAGGAAATAAACCCCTTTTGAACCAAATCAACTGGATTTGGGTTAACAATCTTATGAACAAGAAAGCAGACCTTAATCCATCATCAGCAGAATTACTCGATTGGGTAACCTCTGGTCAAATTGATGCAATGAGAAAATAAACGTGCACATCACGTATCTTTTTGTTTTTTAAATTCTAAGTCTAGATTTTCCACATGTATTTTACCCGATCAATCTCATAACAGGGTTATGATATCCAATCATGGTTTAAATAGACTCCCACCAAACTTGTGTTGTAATGCCAATAGCAATACTTCCAGACATTGATGAACAAAGATGTATCGGATGCGCACTATGTGTAGAAATCTGTACAACTCTTGGTCCAGATGTCCTTAGAGTAAAACCCGTAGAAGGCTGGAAGAGAGGTAAAGCATTCGTATTTTATCCAGAGAGATGTATTACTGATGGTGCATGCATAGGTGTATGCCCAACAAAATCAATCTTTTGGATGAGACCAATGAATTACACTGCTGGACAACCAGTACCTCTTCACAAAAACGGTATCTTCATCAACGGTTGGGCAGAAGACGCAGCACTGTAAGCTTAGTCTTTTAGCACATTCTTTTTTCTTATTTTTAATTACGCAAAAGATTTTTTCTTAATTTCTTTTGGCAAAATCTTGACAAAATACTTCAAGAAATTATCCTCTTTGTCATAGTGTATTTCTGAAAAAATATTATTTGAAAAGAAATCCTCCCATGTTTTCTTAAATGTGGGAAATTCATCTGGCTTAAAATCTATTCTAGAAGTTTCATGGTGTGCAGCAGGAAATATGTCTGAAATCTCAATTGGAATAAGTCCCAATTGTGGATTATATTGGCAAATTTGAAATGATTCAAAGTCTCTAATTTTCTTTTTTAGTCCTATGTATTGCTGAGACAGATATCCTGGTTTTGTATTGAATTCTTTAATGATCAATATCTTATTCTTTTTTGTTTTGAATTCTCTAACAATTTTATGAAATGACTGAACTTCTGGACGATATTGATCCTCTTTATCAAATAAGAAAATAGCTTTTTCTTTGAACTTTGGCATACTCAAACCGAGAAATTCATGATTTTCAGTCATCACTTCAATCATCTCAAATAACTTGGGATGTGCTCTTGCCTTTTTTATTACATATTCCCATAATCTTCCCTCATGGATTGCCTGCTTTACTTTGTCAACCTCTAGTTTAATCGCATACAAGTTGTGAATAGCCAACTGGTTAATTTTCTCGGTTGTTTCTAATTGATGAAATTCCTCTGGGGTGTACTTTGAACATATTTCACAATTACATGGAAACACAGTAATGTCTGATAAATAACGTGTGCCGTCATCCGTGATGTATCTTAGCTTTTTGGCATAAAGCATGTACGATGCCGAATCAAATGTATCGCATCCCAAAGCTATGGCAAATGGTATCGTAAGCGGGTGTCCTGCACCAAAAAGATGTAGTGGAATGGAATGTGGCATTTGTTTTTTTGCTGCAACAATCATTTGTGCTAGAAGCCTATATTCATATGACTCCATAAATTCCACTGGACTTCCTAAGGCAAGCATCTGATAACCAATATCTATCAAACCCTTTGTGGATTTTTTAACAAGTTCAAAATGCTCTCCTCCTTGAATCGGCCCTACCCAAATTTGGCCGTTATTCTTGCTATCTTCTAATGTTTGCTTTGAGACTTTGAGAGTGTGCTTTACGTATGCTTCTGCCTTCTTGATTGGCATTCCGTATCCCGTTGGTTTATCAAGGGGTATCGCAAAATCTGTCATGATTCCTTTTTCAAAGTTTGCCATTTCAGGAGGTGATACTTCTACATCTCCATATTCAAGTACTTGATATCCTCCAGAATCAGTCATTATTCCACCGTCAAAATTTATAATTTTGTGAATTCCTTCTTTAATCGCCTTATCTCCGTAACCATTTCTTGTAATGTATGCATTGGTAATGACCAAGTCGAATCCAATCTCTTTGATTTTTTTAGATGGAATTGTTTGCTTTACTGGGTGGATTACTGGAACAAATGCAGGCGTCTCAATTTTTCCGTGATTTGTGTATAGTGTACCAATTCTTCCTGCCAAATCTGTTTTAGATATTTCAAACAAGTAATTACACAAATTTAGAGGCGTTATTTAATCAATCACTAAAAAATTTCTCCAGATCGTTATTCTTCTTCACTAATTCCATCCAGTCTATTTCTTCATCATTTTCATTCCCAAAAATTAGTTCTAGTGTTTTTTCCACAGTCTCTGAAATACTCTTTTTACTGACATTTATTTGAAATACTTTTTCATGGAACTGGATGGTTGCATCATATGCAATAATTCCTAATATCTCGCTACCTGTATTTTCTTTAATTTTCTTCTCTGTATATTTTCTATCTCTATAAACCGAGATCAAATCGTAAGGATTTCTTCTTAAAACAATCATGATTTTAATTTGGTTTTTATGCAAAACATATGGTGCCAAATGTCCTACGATAATATTTTTTCCAGAATTTTTCTGTTCAAATATTTTTTCAAGTTTTTTTACATCTATATCGTTTGTACCGTCAGTTTCTTCAAACAATCCTGAATCTTTTGCAATCGTATTGATGTCTAATATGGGTAACTTTAGTCTGCCTGCAATTTTTTGTGTGATTGTATGTTTGCCCACCCCTGGATTTCCGGTAATAACTATTGACATTACGTAAAACCACACTTGACTAGATTAAACGATTTCTGCAATACTAATAAGTAGAATTGGATTTTTTACAGTATTGCAAATTGGTTTATTAGGTAAAGCGAATGTTGGAAAATCCACATTTTTCTCTGCTGCAACTGAAACCTCTGTGGCAACAGGCAATTTTCCTTTTACCACAATTGAACCAAATGTAGGTGTGGCGTATGTGAAATCCAAATGTGCTTGCATGCATTTTAAAATTCAACATGACAATCCATTATGTGTAAATGGCACTCGTTTCATTCCAGTGAAAATTATCGATGTTGCTGGATTGGTTCCAGGTGCGCACGAGGGAAAAGGACTTGGAAATCAATTTCTTGACGATGCAAGACAGGCTGAAGTTTTAATTCATGTTGTTGATATTGCAGGCACCACTGACATTCAGGGACAATCTGTCCCGATCGGAACTCATGATCCTTTGGAAGATATTGTGTTTGTTAAAGATGAGTTTGATCAGTGGTTTGTAGATATTCTCAAGAGGGAATGGGATAAGATTACTCGTGAGATAGATCAAAAAAGAGCAAAACTTACTGATGGTATTGCGAAACGATTTTCTGGATTGGGAATCAAAGATTTTCAGGTACATGAAGTGTTACAAAAACAAGGACTTGTTGCTAGAAATCCCAAAGAATGGATGGACAATGATATTGAAACATTTGTAAAAGAGCTAAGAATGAATACAAAGCCCATGATAATTGCTGCAAATAAAGCAGATCTTTCTCAGGATCTTGAGATTTTAAAAAAAATTCCTGATGTTGTGATCCCTTGTAGTGCCGAAACTGAACTGCTCTTACGAAAGGCATCAAAAGCTGGAATTGTAAATTATTCGTCTGGTGATGAGTCTTTCACAATTGTTGAAGGTAAAGAAATTTTACCGCCACAACAAAAAGCACTTGAGATAGTAAAGTCTGTTCTTTCCAAAATTCCTTCAACTGGCATTCAAAAAATTCTAAATACCGCAGTTTTTGATTCGCTCAAATTTATTGTTGTATACCCAGTGGAAGATGAGACTAAACTAATTAACAAAAACGGCATTGTTTTGCCTGACACAAAACTGCTTCCACAAGATTCCACTGCAAAGGATTTGGCTGCTTTAATCCATGCAGATATTGCAAAAGGTTTCTTGCATGCAATAGACTGTAAAACTAAACAAAGAATCAGTGGTGATCAAAAATTAAAGAATGGTGACGTGATCAAAATTGTATCTACATTAAGTCGTGGATAACATGTTGGGTTTGGGCATTGAAAGCACGGCTCATACATTTTCTTGTGCCGTAATTGAAAAAACTGGAAGTGAAGGAAAAATTCTTTCAGATATAAGAAGTATATATCGTCCTGAAGATGGGGAAGGAATTCATCCTAGAGAAGCATCTCGTCACCATGTTGAGAATAGTTCTATAGTATTATCTGAATGTCTTCAAGAGGCCAATGTCACTATCAAAGATCTAGATATTGTTTCTTATGCTGCCGGTCCAGGATTGGGACCCTGTCTACGCGTTGGTGCAGTTGTAGCAAGATCTTTGTCATCATTTTATGATATTCCCATATATCCTGTGAATCACGCAATTGGCCATATTGAATTAGGAAAATTACTGACAGGTTCTGTGAATCCCTTGGTACTTTTAGTATCTGGAGGACACACTATGCTGTTGGCGTTTCTAAATAGGCAGTGGAGAGTTTTTGGTGAAACTCTGGATATTACCCTGGGTCAATTACTTGATCAATTTGGAAGATCAATTGGATTTGCTTCTCCATGTGGAAAAAATATAGAGGAATTGGCATCTACATCTTCAAATTATGTTACGCTACCATATTCCGTAAAAGGAAACGATGTATCGTTTTCAGGTTTATTATCGGCATCAAAATCTGTAGCAAAAAAAAATAAAACTGATGCGTGTTATTCTCTTCAAGAAACTGCTTTTGCAATGATTAGTGAGACTGTAGAGCGTGCACTATCATTTACACAAAAAAAAGAATTGATGATAGTTGGAGGTGTTGCAGCTAACAAAAGGTTGTCTGAAATGCTTCAAGATGTATGTAAACGTCACGGGTGCAAATTTTATGTGGTTCCTATGCGCTATGCTGGTGATTGCGGGAGTCAAATTTGTTGGACTGGCCTTCTAGAATCAAAAGTGAAGCAAGGCGCTTTGTTAAAAGATACTTTTGTAAAGCAATCTTGGAGGCTAGACTCAGTAAAGGTTGATTACTGATTTTCGCAATCAACAATTTGTTTCTCTATATCTTTTAACCAATGCTTTGTATTGAAAACTCCAAACTTGTAAGTTTTCTCTCCTTCGTCTGTTTTTGCTGTAAAGCACACTTTTTTCATCAGTAGTCCTTCTTTCCATGTTTTAGTTACATTCTCTAATGAAATATCTAACACGGTATCTGCAAAGTGTTTTGAAAAGTCCATTATTCTTGCCTTTGTTTTATCAAATGCTAGTCGCTTGTTTGTCAATGTTAGAATGCCTGAACCAAGAATGTCTTCACTACAATCTTCTTGTTTTATTCTCTTTTCTCCATCTTCCATGATCAACTTTTATTGAATTCCTTTAGATATAATGTTAATGAAATTATTTAAAAAAGGCGCCGAAGCTGATCTGTATAAAACTAAATGGCAAGATTCTAAAGCAATTTTAAAAATTAGAAAGACAAAAAATTATCGTAACCCCTCACTTGATTCAAGAATTCGCAAACAAAGAACAATTAAAGAATCCCAAATGATCTCTTTTGTTAAATCGTTTGGTATACCTACACCTCTAATTTATTTTGTAAATTTGAAAACCACCTCGATCATGATGCAATATATTCCCGGAAAGCCTGTTCATGATTTACCTGAATCAAAAATTATTGAATTGTCTAAAGAAATTGGAAAATTAGTTGGTGTATTGCACAAAAATGGAGTTATGCATGGTGACCTAACAACTTCAAATTTTATTTTATTTCAAAACACTGTGTTTGTAATTGATTTTGGATTGTCCCAAAATACGATAAAGCCTGAAGATCACGCAGTTGATTTGAGACTAATTAAAGAAATTCTCAATAGTGCTCATGCCAAAATTATGCCGTCATCCTGGAAGAATTTCCTATGTGGATACAAATCTGTAGTTGGAAATTCGTATTATGCTAAAATCACTAAATTAGTCTCAGATATTGAAAGCCGTGGTAGGTATGCAGAAGTCATCTGATCTATTTCTTGTTTCTTCAAACAATCACAAATATCATGAGGCAAAAAAAATTTTGGATTCTTTCGGCATACAACTTGGTTTTTTAAAATCTGATTTAGAGGAAATTCAATCAAATTCTATTCGTGACATTGCAAGAAAAAAAGCACGAAATGCATTTTCCAAACATAAAAAACCTCTCATTATAGAGGATGATGGACTATTCATTGATTCGCTTGATGGCTTTCCTGGTCCCTATTCGTCGTATGCCTTCAAAACTATTGGAAACAAAGGAATTCTTGATCTCTTAAAAAATAAAAGACAAGCGAAATTTATTTCCATCATCACTTATTGTGATGATACAATTCTAGAATCTTTTGATGGAAAACTATGTGGAACTATTTCCAAATCACAACAAGGAAAAGGTTGGGGATTTGATCCGATATTTGTTCCAAACAATTCAGATAAAACATTTGCCGAAACTAATGATAAAAATAAGATATCTCACAGATACAAATCGCTAAAAAAATTCTCTAATTGGTATTTGCATAAGTAGGAATAAAACGATCAATCAATCGTTCGTCATTTTGTAAAACGGAAATTCTTGAAACCATGCTTTCATCCATTATTGAAAACATTTTACTTTGCTTTGCAATCTCCTCGCTGAATTTCTTTACTTCCTCCATCTCTAACATGTTCTCGTGTTCTAGTCTGTTCGTTGAACGTCCAATATGCATGTATGATTTAATTTCGATAAAGTGTGGACTTGCTTTCCTAAACATCTCTGCAAATGCAGGAATTGATTTTTTTTGATCATTGTAATCTCTAATCAAAGTAATTCTTAACACTGTTCTGGTATTCAAATTCTTTAGCATTCCTAGTGTTCTATTCCATCTTTCCCACGAATCATCGTATCTCGGCTTATTTATCTTCATAAATGATTCATAGTCTGCAGCATTTGTTGACAGATACAACTGTGTTGGCAATGCATCTTCATCCTGTAATTTTTGAATCATATCTGGCTCTTGTCCGTTAGTTACAAGAAAAATTGACTTTGTTTGTTCCAATGAATTTAGATATTTGATCAGTTCTGGTAATTTGGGATACATTGTAGGTTCACCTGACAGTGAGATTGCATAATGACTGGGTAACAATGATTCATCCAATCTTTGTTTATCATTTCTTGAGTCTCCATAAAATCCATTGATCAGTTTTTTCCTTTCTGCCATCAACTTTGTTAAAATATCTGCAGGTTCAGCAACTTGTTCTAGATTCATGTTCATCGAATCATAAAATTCCATGGGTCTCCAACAATACACACATCTGTTCTCGCAATACATTCCAGCCGGTGAAAACTCCATGCATCTGTGAGTTGAGATTCCATAAAACTTGTGTTTGTAACAACTTCCTTCATGTTTGAATGATTTTTTTGTCCAATGACAAAGTCCCACCGTTGAGTGATCCGCTACGCCATACTTTGCTTTTTTTAATTGTGCTGTAATTGCCGGTCTGATCTGAATCAGTTGCTCTTCTTCTTCTTCAACGGTTTCACCAGAACAACTCATGGGTTTAGATCGCGTTTTACTTTACTTAAATTGATCGAGATTTTTGTCCAACATGGAAACTTTTCTTAAAACTCTTTATGATTATAGTTGATTCTAGAGTGAGGTTTAATAACTGGATCCTCAAGATAGTTTTAAGCATTGAAAAAAATACATTCACTATCGTTCCTACTGTTACTTGTAACCACCTTAACTAGTGTTCCAATTAATCCTGCTTTTGCTGTCGATGACTTAGATAATGATGGTGTTTCTGACTCTCTTGACGCGTGTCCTAATCTGCACGAAGATTATGAAGGGACTATAGACGGCTGCCCCTCAAACTTTGTTCCATGGTATGATGAGGACTATGACGGAATTGAAGATCACATAGATCTATGTCAAAGTGTCAAGGAAAACTACAACAAGTTCCAGGATACCGACGGCTGCCCTGACACATTGCCTGGAAGTGGCAGTGGTGGAGCATCTGACTCTGACGGTGACGGTTTTATTGATTTGGTTGATCTGTGTCCAAACCAGCCAGAGACATTCAATGGTATTTTAGATACAGACGGCTGCCCAGATTCTTACGGCCATGGTGACCGAGATCGAGACGGCGTTTTAGATTATTTAGACGAATGTCCATTAAATTCTGAGACTTATAATAGATATCAAGACGATGACGGCTGCCCAGATTCTGTAGATGATTCATCATTCATTGATACTGATAATGACGGTATTCAAGATAATATTGATCAGTGTATAACCGAACCCGAAATCTATAATGGTTATCAGGATACAGACGGCTGCCCCGATGCTTCATTAGATTTTTCTTTTGATGATAGAGACGGTGATGGCATAGCAGATGAATTTGATATTTGTCCTGATCATCCAGAAACTTTCAACAGGTTTTCTGATTATGACGGCTGCCCAGATTCAATTCTATCGTTTGGTGGAACATTGGATGATGCAGATGGTGATAGAATAATGGATGTTGATGATGCTTGTCCATTAGATCCAGAAAGATACAACGGTTTCCAAGACGATGACGGCTGCCCCGACATTCCTCCTTATTCAAGTGACATTGATTCAGACCAAGATGGTATTCCTAACAGTGTTGATCAATGTCCTGAAGTAAAAGAAACCTACAACAAGTTCCAGGATACAGACGGCTGCCCCGACTTTGTAGGATCTGATAAAGGGGTTCCTGACACTGACGGTGACGGAATTAATGACTTTTCAGATCTGTGTCCAAACCAGCCAGAGACATTCAACGGCATTTTAGATACAGATGGCTGCCCCGACATTGATTCTTCTGGTGATAGAGATCAAGATGGTATTTTAGATTATTTAGATCTGTGTCCTACTGCTAAAGAAACCTACAACAAGTTTCAGGATACTGACGGATGTCCCGACAATACGTCTGGGTTATTAGGATCAGACTTTGATCAGGATGGAATTGATGATTTGAATGATAGATGTCCTCTTGATCCTGAGACCGTAAATGGTTATCAGGATACAGACGGCTGCCCTGATGTTTCTGTATTAGATTCTGATGGTGATGGAATTAGAGATACGTTAGATCAATGTCCTTCAACTGCAGAAACTTGGAATCATTATCAGGATACAGACGGCTGCCCCGACAATTCTTTAGAATCTGATACTGACTATGATGGAATATTTGATTCTGTAGATCAATGTCCAGTTGACAGAGAAAGATACAACGGTTTCCAAGACGATGACGGCTGCCCCGATTATCCTGATTTCATTACTTCTATGGATTCTGACTTTGATGGAATTGTTAATGATTTAGACGAATGTCCTTTAATTCCTGAAACCTACAACAAGTTCCAGGATACAGACGGCTGCCCCGACTTTGTAGGATCTGATAAAGGAGTTCCTGACACTGACGGTGACGGAATTAATGACTACAATGATCATTGTCCAAACCAGCCAGAGACATTCAACGGCATTTTAGATACAGACGGCTGCCCCGACGATTACATTTCAACTAATGATAGAGATCAGGACGGAATTCCAGACGCAATTGACGCATGTCCTACTGCTAAAGAGACATACAACAGATATCAGGACGATGACGGCTGCCCCGATTCCATATCTGAATCATCTGTAGTTGATTCCGATAATGACGGAATTCCAGATGCATCTGATGATTGTCCTCTAGTTGCTGAAAACTACAACGGTTTCCAAGACGATGACGGCTGCCCAGACAATGATGTCACACAGCTTGATACTGACGGTGACGGCGTGCCAGACGCTATGGACATGTGTCCAGAACAAAACGAGGTTTGGAACAAGTATGTTGATTATGACGGCTGCCCCGATGTTTTGCCACTTGGAAATATCGTGATTGACAGTGATGGCGATGGTATAATTGATGAGATTGATTCATGTCCGAATGAAAAAGAATCCTGGAACAAATACAATGATTATGACGGCTGCCCAGACATTGCTCCTGAGCAATCAAGATACAAACATGATGCTGATTTAGATAACATTATCAATGAAGATGACTTGTGTCCTCTAGAGCCAGAGGACTATGACGGTGACAGAGATACTGACGGATGTCCAGACCTATAGGAGTATCTAGAAATGAAAAAACAATATCTTTTAGGATTTTTGCTTTTACTTACGTCTACGATTGGAATGATGCCTAACGGTGCCTTTGCTGTTGAGCCAGTTGACTCTGACGGCGATGGGGTTCCAAATGATCTGGATCAATGTCCTCATCTTATAGAGGACTATGATCCGCAATATGGCAACAACATAGACGGCTGCCCTGCTGACTTTGTTCCATGGTATGATGCTGACTATGACGGAATTGAAGATCACATAGACAGCTGTCCTACCGTCAAGGAAAACTACAACAAGTTCCAAGACGATGACGGCTGTCCCGACAATTCTCCTGATGATGCAAAAAATATTGCTGACTCTGACGATGACGGCTATCCTGACTTTATGGATCTGTGTCCAAACCAGCCAGAGACATTCAACGGCATTTTAGATACAGACGGCTGCCCTGATGACCCTTCTTACTTACAAGACTCTGATCAGGACGGAATTTCTGATAACCTGGATGCATGTCCGCTAGAACCTGAGACTTACAACCGATACCTAGATACTGACGGCTGCCCTGACAGCGTCGATGCATCTAGTTCACAGTATACGTTTCCTGATACTGACGGCGACGGAATCGATGACAGAAAAGATGCATGCGTTGACGAGCCAGAAAACTATAACGATTACCTAGATACTGACGGCTGTCCAGACATCCCGGGAACGACTGCAGGCAACATATTGGATGCTGATTATGACGGAATTCCAGATGATGTGGATGTTTGTCCTTTGGAACGTGAAAACTTCAACAAGTTCCAGGATACTGACGGCTGTCCTGACACATTGCACTTTGACGTGACAGGAGATGCCGACGGTGACGGCATTGCGGATAGCAATGACTTATGCCCATTTAGTCTGGAAACCTACAACAAGTTCCAGGATACTGACGGCTGTCCTGACTATGTCGCAGACAACAAGATCACAGCCGATTCCGATAACGACGGCATACCTGACTATTTAGACTCTTGTCCAAACCAGCCAGAGACATTCAACGGCATTTTAGATACAGACGGCTGCCCTGACAAATACGCATTTGGCTTGGATTCTGATCAGGACGGAATTTCTGATAACCTGGATGCATGTCCGCTAGAACCTGAGACTTACAACCGATACCTAGATACTGACGGCTGCCCTGACAGCGTCGATGCATCTAGTTCACAGTATACGTTTCCTGATACTGACGGCGACGGAATCGATGACAGAAAAGATGCATGCGTTGACGAGCCAGAAAACTATAACGATTACCTAGATACTGACGGCTGTCCAGACATCCCGGGAACGACTGCAGGCAACATATTGGATGCTGATTATGACGGTTTAGCAGATCACTTAGATGAATGTCCAACTTTGGCTGAGAGATACAACGGTTTCCAAGACGATGACGGATGTCCTGACAGCGTCGATTATCAAATACTTGGTGATGCCGACGGTGACGGAATATATGATGATTTAGACAAATGTCCTACTGCTAAAGAGACGTACAACAAGTTCCAGGATACTGACGGCTGTCCTGACTATGTCGCAGACAACAAGATCACAGCCGATTCCGATAACGACGGCATACCTGACTATTTAGACTCTTGTCCAAACCAGCCAGAGACATTCAACGGCATTTTAGATACAGACGGCTGCCCTGACAAATACGCATTTGGCTTGGATTCTGATCAGGACGGAATTTCTGATAACTCTGATTCATGTCCGCTAGAACCTGAGACTTACAACAGATTTTTAGATACTGACGGCTGCCCTGACAGCGTCGATGCATCTAGTTCACAGTATACGTTTCCTGATACTGACGGCGACGGAATCGAGGACAGGTGGGATGCATGCGTTGACGAGCCAGAAAACTATAACGATTACCTAGATACTGACGGCTGTCCAGATGTATTGGCTGCAGAATCCACTACTCCTATATCTGGTGATTTAGATCGTGACGGATATCCAGATGCACTTGATTCGTGTCCAACACTGTCTGAGACATGGAACAAATACAATGATCATGACGGCTGCCCAGATATTGCTCCTGAACAACAGAGATTTGTACATGATGATGATCTAGATGACATCATAAATGACGAAGACTTGTGTCCTCTAGAGCCAGAGGACTATGACGGTGACAGAGATACTGACGGATGTCCAGACCTATAGGAGTATCTAGAAATGAAAAAACAATATCTTTTAGGATTTTTGCTTTTACTTACGTCTACGATTGGAATGATGCCTAACGGTGCCTTTGCTGTTGAGCCAGTTGACTCTGACGGCGATGGGGTTCCAAATGATCTGGATCAATGTCCTCATCTTATAGAGGACTATGATCCGCAATATGGCAACAACATAGACGGCTGCCCTGCTGACTTTGTTCCATGGTATGATGAGGACTATGACGGAATTGAAGATCACATAGACAGCTGTCCTACCGTCAAGGAAAACTACAACAAGTTCCAAGACGATGACGGCTGCCCTGACACATTGCCTGGAAGTGGCAGTGGTGGAGCATCTGACTCTGACGGTGACGGTTTTATTGATTTGGTTGATCTGTGTCCAAACCAGCCAGAGACATTCAATGGTTTTCAGGATACCGACGGCTGCCCTGACGATTACATTTCAACTAATGATAGAGATCAGGATGGCGTTTTAGATTATTTAGACGCATGTCCTACTGCTAAAGAGACATACAACAGATATCAGGACGATGACGGCTGCCCCGATTCCATATCTGAATCATCTGTAGTTGATTCCGATAATGACGGAATTCCAGATGCATCTGATGATTGTCCTCTAGTTGCTGAAAACTACAACGGTTTCCAAGACGATGACGGCTGCCCAGACAATGATGTCACACAGCTTGATACTGACGGTGACGGCGTGCCAGACGCTATGGACATGTGTCCAGAACAAAACGAGGTTTGGAACAAGTATGTTGATTATGACGGCTGCCCCGATGTTTTGCCACTTGGAAATATCGTGATTGACAGTGATGGCGATGGTATAATTGATGAGATTGATTCATGTCCGAATGAAAAAGAATCCTGGAACAAATACAATGATTATGACGGCTGCCCAGACATTGCTCCTGAGCAATCAAGATACAAACATGATGCTGATTTAGATAACATTATCAATGAAGATGACTTGTGTCCTCTAGAGCCAGAGGACTATGACGGTGACAGAGATACTGACGGATGTCCAGACCTATAGGAGTATCTAGAAATGAAAAAACAATATCTTTTAGGATTTTTGCTTTTACTTACGTCTACGATTGGAATGATGCCTAACGGTGCCTTTGCTGTTGAGCCAGTTGACTCTGACGGCGATGGGGTTCCAAATGATCTGGATCAATGTCCTCATCTTATAGAGGACTATGATCCGCAATATGGCAACAACATAGACGGCTGCCCTGCTGACTTTGTTCCATGGTATGATGCTGACTATGACGGAATTGAAGATCACATAGACAGCTGTCCTACCGTCAAGGAAAACTACAACAAGTTCCAAGACGATGACGGCTGTCCCGACAATTCTCCTGATGATGCAAAAAATATTGCTGACTCTGACGATGACGGCTATCCTGACTTTATGGATCTGTGTCCAAACCAGCCAGAGACATTCAACGGCATTTTAGATACAGACGGCTGCCCTGATGACCCTTCTTACTTACAAGACTCTGATCAGGACGGAATTTCTGATAACCTGGATGCATGTCCGCTAGAACCTGAGACTTACAACCGATACCTAGATACTGACGGCTGCCCTGACAGCGTCGATGCATCTAGTTCACAGTATACGTTTCCTGATACTGACGGCGACGGAATCGATGACAGAAAAGATGCATGCGTTGACGAGCCAGAAAACTATAACGATTACCTAGATACTGACGGCTGTCCAGACATCCCGGGAACGACTGCAGGCAACATATTGGATGCTGATTATGACGGAATTCCAGATGATGTGGATGTTTGTCCTTTGGAACGTGAAAACTTCAACAAGTTCCAGGATACTGACGGCTGTCCTGACACATTGCACTTTGACGTGACAGGAGATGCCGACGGTGACGGCATTGCGGATAGCAATGACTTATGCCCATTTAGTCTGGAAACCTACAACAAGTTCCAGGATACTGACGGCTGTCCTGACTATGTCGCAGACAACAAGATCACAGCCGATTCCGATAACGACGGCATGCTTGATAACCTGGATCTGTGTCCAAACCAGCCAGAGACATTCAACGGCATTTTAGATACAGACGGCTGCCCTGATGACCCTTCTTACTTACAAGACTCTGATCAGGACGGAATTTCTGATAACCTGGATGCATGTCCGCTAGAACCTGAGACTTACAACCGATACCTAGATACTGACGGCTGCCCTGACAGCGTCGATGCATCTAGTTCACAGTATACGTTTCCTGATACTGACGGCGACGGAATCGATGACAGAAAAGATGCATGCGTTGACGAGCCAGAAAACTATAACGATTACCTAGATACTGACGGCTGTCCAGACATTCCAGGTGCATTTTCAGAAGGTTTGCTTGATTCTGACTATGACAGTATTCTTGATCATGTTGATGATTGTCCTTTAGAACGTGAAAACTTCAACAAGTTCCAGGATACTGACGGCTGCCCGGATGAAACTGAACTATTAATCACAGGTGACTCTGACGGCGATGGAATTTCAGATCAATTTGATATGTGTCCATATGCTAAAGAAACCTATAATCAATATCTGGACAAAGACGGCTGCCCCGATTTGATTGCAGATAATTCAATTACTTATGACTCTGACGGTGATAGAATTGTTGATAACCTTGACTCTTGTCCAAACCAGCCAGAGACATTCAACGGATTCCAGGACGCTGACGGCTGTCCTGACCAGTATGCCTCCAGCTTGGACTCTGATCAGGATGGAATTCCAGACACATCAGATTCATGTCCGCTAGAACCTGAGACTTACAACAACTATCTAGATACCGACGGCTGCCCTGACTCCACTGATTCTATTATTCCATCATACATTTTCCCTGATGCTGACGGTGACGGAATCGATGACAGGTGGGATGCATGCGTTGACGAGCCAGAAAACTATAACGATTACCTAGATACTGACGGCTGTCCAGACATTCCAGGATTTTCAAATCCTGCATTATCTGATGTTGATCATGATGCAATTCCAGATGTATTTGATTTATGTCCGACAATTGGTGAAAGATACAATCAATTCCAAGATGAAGACGGATGTCCCGACTCATTAGATCATGATTCATCTGGTGATTCAGACTATGATGGAATTCTTGACAATGTTGATCAGTGTCCTTCTGCCCGTGAAACATACAACAAGTTCCAGGACACTGACGGCTGCCCTGACTTAGTTCCTGACTATAGACTCATACCTGATACTGACGGTGACGGCATACCTGACTATCTCGACTCTTGTCCAAACCAGCCAGAGACATTCAACGGATTCCAGGACGCTGACGGCTGTCCTGACCAGTATGCCTCCAGCTTGGACTCTGATCAGGATGGAATTCCAGACACATCAGATTCATGTCCGCTAGAACCTGAGACTTACAACAACTATCTAGATACCGACGGCTGCCCTGACTCCACTGATTCTATTATTCCATCATACATTTTCCCTGATGCTGACGGTGACGGAATCGAGGACAGAAAAGATGCATGCGTTGACGAGCCAGAAAACTATAACGATTATCTGGACTGGGACGGATGTCCAGATGTATTGGCTGCAGAATCCACCACTCCGACAAGACCTGATTTAGATCGTGACGGATATCCAGATGCACTTGATTCGTGTCCAACACTGTCTGAGACATGGAACAAATACAATGATCATGACGGCTGCCCAGATATTGCTCCTGAACAACAGAGATTTGTACATGATGATGATCTAGATGACATCATAAATGACGAAGACTTGTGTCCTCTAGAGCCAGAGGACTATGACGGTGACAGAGATACTGACGGATGTCCAGATATCAATCCAAACCAGTAGTAGTTTTTTCTATGTCTATTTGAAACAGTAGATATATTCAGTGTATACAACTGGTGTATGCTTCCAAAATTCTCTAGTCGCGCATTTTTAGCTCCTATGGCCGGAGTCAGTGATCCTGCTCTTAGATTGCAGTGTAAGCGAATGGGAGCTGGACTTGTAGTTACAGAATTTACCAACATTCATAGCATTATTGCAAAAGAGAAACAGTTTAAAGAAAAAATGCAAACAATACGTGAATTTATAGAATATTCTGATCAGGAACGTCCTCTTTCAATTCAATTGTTTGGTTCCGATCTATCTGCATTAGAGAAGGCTGCAAAAATTGTGGAACCTTATTTTGACATTATTGATTATAACATGGGTTGTCCTGCACCTCATATTACCCAGCAAATGGCAGGAGGTGCCTTGTTACAAGAAGTCAATCTAACCCAACAAATATTCACAACTCTTGTTAATGCTGTAAAAAAGCCTGTCACACTAAAAATTCGTTCTGGAGTAACTGATGCAAGTAAATTTCTGTTTCGTGAAATTGCTGAGATTGCAGAAGATGAAGGAATTCAAATGATTACACTGCATCCCAGAACTGTTAGCCAGGGATATTCTGGTCATGCAGATTGGAAAATGATTAAGGAGCTTAAAGAAATTTCAAGCATTCCAATTGTTGGAAATGGTGATATAACTACTCCTGAAGAAGCTAAAGCCATGATTGATGAAACTGGTTGTGATTATGTGATGATTGGCCGTGGCGCAATGGGTAATCCCTTTCTATTTAAACAGATAAATGATTTTCTCAAAACTAATTATTACAATGAGTATTCTTTCAAAGACAAGCTAGATTCGTTTTTTGATTATCTGCATCTTACTGGTGAGTATAAAATAAAATTTGCGAATATCAAAGGTCAGGCAATGCGATTTACCAAAGGTATGAAAGGTGGCTCCAAACTACGTTCAAAAATTACTCTTTCAAAAAACATAGTAGAACTTCAAAAAATTATGAATAATGCATATAGTTTAGATTAGAAACTAGTTAAATTCTTTAATACCCCTTAACATTTGTTTGCAAAATTATTGAAATGAATATCATATTTTTAATCAAATTGAATTATTCTTATATATTTCAAAATGACATTTTAAATATGAAAACAGGAGTTTGTTGATAATTGGCAATAGCTTATGTCCTCATAAACTGTGAGTTGGGTTCTGAAGATGCCGTAATATCCGAGCTCAAATCTGTTGAAGGTGTTGTTGAGGTACATGGTACATTTGGCGCATACGATATTTTTGCCAAGGTTGAATCCGGTCAAGTAGAGGCATTACGTGAAACAATTACTTGGAAGATTAGAAAAATCCCAAAAATTAGATCAACATTGACGTTAATGGGGATAGAAGGACAGCAATAATCATTAAAAATTCTGTGTTTTTATACTCAAATTGCAATACTCTGTTATCCCTTCAAAAAATACGTCCTCCAAAAGGATACCTCACTGAGAGGGTGTATGTCCTCTCAGTAGTCCCATTTCAACTAATTTTGTATAAAATAATTATGAAAGAAAATGATTAGAGGGCTTCTGAACCGCTCTTTTTAGATGCAATATTCAGAACACTTTCTACGCTGGACACTATGATAATTCCGTCTCCACCTTTTCCCGTAAAAGCTGCGTTAGCAATTGCTGTGGAAACTTTTTCAACGTCTGAATCATTAACAACTATACTAATAGTTGCAACTTTGTTGTATTCTGCGGTAATTGTACCTGTTCCTCTACCTGATCTAATTTCTTGTCTTGCTCCAGATCCTCTGCCATTACCTTCTAAAATGGTAAATCCTCCTACAAGATCATTAATTGCATCAGATACTGCTCCTGTCTTGTTACCTGAAATTGTTGCCTCAATTCGCTTCATTTCAATTCTTATTTTTGTATTGTTTAAAAAAGATCATATGTTTTTATTTCAATTTTATGATACTTGGGATCTAGTTGGTTATGTCATTATCCTCTTGCTTTTTTAATATTTAATTAAAAGAAAATCATGAAAAGTGATGAAAAAAGATCTCATAGACTCAACTATCTATTGAAGTGCTATTTGACAAATCCTACTGAAAATGAGCTATATCATAGAGCTAAACAAATGGGTGTGACTGATTCAACTGCAAAGGATTACATAAGAACAGTGATAATACAGGCCCAAAAAATTTGTTCAGAATAGGTATTTCTAATTTAAATTTAAACCATATTTTTTATGTGCGTATTAAAGGGTACTACAAATTTTTAATCAATATATTCATAAATAATCGCTCTTAGAAGAAGTACGCATGTCAGATCTGTTATTGGATGATGTAAAGGCTCTTTTAGATAAGGATTTTGGAGATGATAGAATCTTAAAGCAAATCTGTAGAGCATGTGAACATAATGAAGTCATTAGTAATTATGAAAGAAACTATGTCCGAGAACTGGCAGAAAAGTATCTGGGAAAAAAACCTGCATCTGTTCAAACCCCTGCCGTTGAATCCGAGCATGTAGTTCCAGATCCTATATCTACAGAAATTCAACCTATACAACAAACCCAAACACTTCAAACAGAAACACCAAAAATTTCCTATTCTAAATCAAAAAATACAAAAATAATGTTGGGAATGGGGGGTGTCGCATTAGTGGTGGTTCTTGCCATCGCTGTATCATTAAGTGGTATTGCTGACAATGCTGCAAATATTGATGAACCTATTTCCCCTCAGCTAATCTCATTATCAATTCAAACTGATTTAACATCATATGCAAAAAAAGATCTAATTTCAATCAGTGGATTGTCTGATACTTCGAGAACTGTAAATCTGTCAATAGAAAATCAAATTGGCGAACTAGCATGGACTGAACAAATTGATCTAAAAAGCGATGGACAATTTTCAACCCTAGCTATTGCAGGAGGACCTGGCTGGGAACGTTCTGGTACTTACACTATAACAGTTGATAACGGTATAGAGATAAAATCTAGTACGTTTTCATTCACTGGTTAATCCTTTCAAACTCTTTCCAATGGGAATCAACTAAACTTCTTAATCCTTCTACGCTAATTTCGTTCATATATTCACGATAAACAATGAATTTGTTTTGTCTGTTTGATTCATCACCGTAAATATCAGTGGTATTTTTTGGGATTGCACCCGTTTTCCATTGGCTCATTTCAAAAATACATATCGTCGAGTCCGGATTTGAAAAGTCGATGTCATCACATCCTATAATGTAGAGATAACACTTTGTTGCTAGGTTTAATTTTTCATGCAATTTTTCATATGCTAGCATTTGTCCTTTTGCAATGTTTATCTTATCATTATGAAATCCCTTGAATTCTAAGATGACAAAACTCCCCTTATGTTCAATCATCCAATCAATATCGGTTCCCCCCGATGCTATCATGCCGTGTACAATTAAATCTCCCAATACCTCTCTTCCGCGAGTAAATTCAACTTCGTCAAAAATCTGATATTTTGACTTTGGACTTTTCCGCATAATTTGTTTGGAAACAGGTTTAGATTGAACTGAATTCCTTTTTTCATACAGATTATCAATTAAATCACTTGTTTCCATATGTAACATTTTTTTAAATTTTAACTGAATGATAAGAGAGTTTGTAAAATTTAGTAAAGTTCGGTGATTTTTTTGTTCTATCTACAGAAAAATTCGTTTCCTGTACCTTTGTATAATATGAAGTATTCATCCTGATTTTTTCTAGCTTTTTTTGCATTCAAAACATCTTGATACATTTCAAAATGTTCAATTAGGTATAATTGATTTCCTGGCTCTGCAAAATAATCTATTCCGATCAATCCGAAACCTGTGTTGGGAGTTAGCCTTACCTTTTCTTCCTCAAAAATATCTTTAGTCAATTTTTTAAATATATCAAATCATGAATACTATTGATCATAAATCATCAACTCTTTTTCTTCTAGTAGAGCATGCAAGTTGTGAACAGAACGGTATACGTCTGCCTCTTTTTTAGCTCCTGTACACACTAACTTTCCTGACGCAAATAACAGAATCACAGTCTTTGGATCAAGCATTCTGTGAATCAATCCTGGAAACTGTTCGGGCTCATACATGCTTCTTGCCAATGTTCTAGCTGCTTTTTCCAAATGAATTTTACCTCCAAGATTAATTGAAGCGACCATATTTTGTACTGTGATTACGGCATCTTTTTTTATTTTGATTTTGCCTTTTCTTAATTTTTGAACCACTGTGTTGACAGCCTTTATTGCCATTTCTTCGGACTTAGCTCCTGTGCATACCATCTTCCCTGTTCTGAAAATTAGTGTTGCAGTTCTAGGAGTGGTTAATCTGAAAACAAGTCCTGGAAACTGTTCTGGATGATATTCAGTATCCGGAAATTTTTCAGTAATTTCAATAAGGTCAATTTTTTGATCAACTGATGCTGAGGCAACGACGTTCTCAACGCTGACAATAGGTTTTGTTTGGGGCATGACGAGGGAGTTTAAATACTCCTTTATATATATTGGTCAATTTTTTTTGAATTATTTTAATGATGTCCAATCCACTGATACCTGTATTCATCATCAATGATGTCTGATACTATCTCTTTGTTTTTTATTTTTGGAATGTCTACATCAAATAATCCTAGTTTACCCTTCCAAGGAATTGGAATTCTAAGCGGCTTCGCATTTTTTAACATGAATCCATAAGTTTTTTTTTGAGATTTTTTTGATGCCAAATGGAATTTTTGTTCTGCTCTTACTTCTTTGACTGAATTATATTTTTTTACATTGTACAGTTGCGCTTTACCGATAATTGCACCTGTAACAAATTTTTTGTTAATTTTTAATCTTTTAGAATCCTCAAATCTTATTTTTAATGGGGCATGAACTAAAAATTCACCACGAAAATTTGTATTCCAACTTCTTAATTCAATGCTTTTTTTTCCTGAAATTATTAAATCAGCAAATGGTTGAGAAACTGAAAGGCATTTCAAGAGACTCTCATTCAGTGGCTGCTTTGATAAATTGACTTGGATTTTTGCCTCTTCCTTCAGGCAAATTTGTGATGCCGCCATTCAGGCTCTCTGTTACTATGCCTTTACTTGCAAGTACTTGCGCAGTCATTAACGAAGTATTTCCCGCCATGCAAATTAGTAATGATTTGCCTTTGGAACCATCTAGCTCCTTACTCAATTCTTCTGGAATTTGTTGTGTAGATAATAACTGATTAATTGTGTTGGCCTTTGGTATTGCAATTTTTTGTTTATCTACTCCTAAGGATTTGGCAATCATTTCAATTCCTTCTTCTTTTGGAGTGTACGAAGTATGAACCCATATTATTTTATCATAATCTTGAGCACTTGATGCCGCCTCTTCCAAAGAAACTTGAATGCGTTGATTGCTTGACATGGCCTCCAGATTTTTCCTATACTTCTCTATTCCATCAGCAACTACAACTATAAATTTTCCTTTATCTCCATCACTAAGCATTTCTAATACTGAATATAGTGCAAGTGCTGTGCTTTCACCAATATTGTGATCTTTGTCTACAAAGAACTTGAGTAAGTTTTTTGCCTGTCCAAAATCCACCTCATGTTCTGCTGCATATGCATCTGGATTGTATAATTTTAGCCCTTCAGCTTTGGCCTTTGTTCTAATTCCTGCGACATCTTGACCTGGAATGGGAAATACTACGTGAATTGACTTCTTTCCATATTTTTCATTCATGTATCTGCTTAATCCTCCTGACGTACCACCTGTACCAAAGGCACACATTATTCTATAATCCTCTAATGAATCTGTATTTTCCTTTAATTGCTGTTCAATTTCTACTGCAGTAATTGTTTGATGAGCGTTAATGTTTAATTCATTGTCATATTGTTCTGGACAAAAACATCCGTAAATTTTTGCAAGTAGTTTTGCCAAATTGATAATATCTTGTGTTGCAAGCAATGATTCAATTTCAGAAATTGAACTATCGTAAATAGTAGGGTCAAAACCTAACTCTGTTAATTGTGAACGAACATTACCTGCTGTTGCTTTTGCCTTTAACGCATCCGCATCACTATCTTTCATTCCTGGTGCAGGACAAATATCCATATCTAAATCCATTATGCGGATATTTTCATTTCTTAATTCCTTAAACACCCCTTCTTGTAACTTCCTTGAAACAAGTGATATGACCGTTAACCCTAGTTTTGACATTTGTCCAAGGGCAATTCCAAAATTTCCTGAGGTTGCTTCAATAATCATTTGGCCGCTTTTCAGCTTTCCTGTCTTGATTGCGTCGTGCATTATGTGAATGGCAGGTCTTATTTTGATTGAACCTGATACTATGTTGGAATCAAATTTACCATACACTTTCAGGTCCAAATCCGAAATATCCAGTTTGTAAATATTTTTTGCACATTCTTTAAGATCATCAGTGAGATCAATTAGCGGCGTTGCATTCACTACTTTGTTCTCTTCAAAATGCGGAATTTTACTCCAAATCCCCTGCTCAAATTTTTCAAGTAGTGTTTTATCAAAATCGTTCTCTGACATTTTTGACTCAAAATCTGGTCAATTTTTTGCTCATATAAAATATCTGATGAATTGTGACGTAATTCGGTCTTTGATTTTTTTTAAAATTCACACATCCAAAATACTGATTACCTTATTTGGAATGTCCTTTAATCTGCTAACTGCCATGGTTTTTTCATATCCTAAATGTCGTAGATTATTTGCTATGGAAATTGCTCTGATTGAATTTGGACCCAATCCTAAAGCAATCATGTTAATTCCTAATTCTTTAAGTGATTTTATCATGTTTCTCACGGCATCAGAATCTGATGGCTCTCCATCTGTTAACGTCAAAAAAATATCTGGTCTTTTTGACTGTAAAATTGAAAACATTTTATCATAAACTTCAGCTAATGGAGTTGAACCATTAGCAACAATTTGTGCCAATCGTTTTGCAGTTGTGTGATTCCATTTGACATTTTCCGGCTTAATTGACCAACATACCATTGATCTGTTTTGAGTACTAAATGCATATACTGCAAACTTTACCTTGAGAAAAGCCAATACTTCACAAAGTGCCAAAGTCGCTTTTTTGTATTCGATGGCATCTGATGCGATGCTAGAAGAATGATCTAACAAAATTACTATTTTTGTTTTAATAGATTTTTTTACATCCGTGAAAAATGGTTCATTTCCTTCAATGTAACTTTCTTCATCGAATTCATCTCCTGATTTTAGATATTGCTCTTTCCAACCTGATTTCCATTCTTTAAATTTAATTTTCAATCCGTTGATTAATTGCATATCGTAAATCGTCGTTTCATCAACATTACTTGTTGCAGGAATCTGGATTCCTATTGCTTCTGGTGCTAATCCTTTGTTCTCTATCTTTGTATTTTCATCTAGTAATACTTTGTATTCATCATAAATATTATCTCCTTGCACGACAGATGCAGGATCAACAGATCCAAAATCCCCTTCTTTGTTCTTAGAAATTATTTTTAGAACCTTCAGTAATTCTTCTTCAGACAATGCCATTCCTGCTTTCATAAAAGGTAAAGATACAGGAATTGTTAGAAGTGAATCGATATCCAATATCTTAATAATTTCACCAACTTTTCTTTCAAGCCATTCTGTATCGTGTTTTTCATCAATAGATTTACTGACATTTTTTTTTGCAAATGCTGTCGCTTGTTTTATTTTCTCAAAGTTACTTGATTGAATTTCACCTTTTATTGCCCCAAACATAAAATATTGATAAAATGCCTCTACGATTCTTGCTTTTCCATAAACGGTGTGAAGTTGTGGTCTTGAAACAAGCATGTATGTATAATTGAAGATGATCTCTTCATCCATCCCCTTCCATCTTTTCCTTCCTATCTGCTCCACTCTTTGTGTCTCCATCGTATTTAGGATGAATCCAAATGCATGATCATTGCTGAGAATTTTTTTGCAATGTTTTATTCTCATTGCTTCATACCATAATGATGTTCGAAATTGTCGATATTTTTGAAAATCATTTCCAATTCTTTTCTCTAGTGGAGTTAGGATCACTTTGTTTTCTTTGAGTCTTGTTTTAGTTTCTACTTTATCTGAAATCTCTATGATGATATTGTTTTTCTCAGACCACCTTCTTACAAGAAAAGTGGCAATTTCTACTAAAGAATCATTTTGTAATCGAACTGCTTGCATTTAGTTTCCAAACATAGAAGTAATGATGTCACTTACTTTTTGATATTCTATGTCTCCCCATTGTGTGTAGACATTACCAAACACTATGTCTGCTACTTCTTTTGGTGACATTCCTTTGTCTAATAATTTTCCAAATGCAATTGTTTCTCTTAAACTCGGTGAATAAAACAGCTCTTCTACAGCAGCAGCTTGTCTTAATGTATTTGCCAGCTTGATGGCTTGAATAATCTCCGATTCATGATTTCCAGAAACATGTTTTTTTACAATTTCTAGTTCTGTATCTTCTGGCGGATATTCTAATCTGATTCGTACTGGAAATCTACTTAGTAGTTGTGGTGGTAATTCTTTTGTTCCACTGTGTGAGAGTGGATTGATTGTAGAGACCACAAACCAACTTTCTTTTGCTTTGATAACTTCCCCTGTAGATTCTTTTAACACTATTTGTCGTCTATCGTCTAACGCTTCATCAAGTCTAAGTAAAACATCTGCTTCAGCAGAATTGATTTCATCCAAATAGAGCATGTCTCCGCTTTTCATGGATTTTATTAATAGTCCTTCATCAAAGCTTACTGTCCCATCTTTCAGAGTTTTTGTCCCAATTAGATGACTTTCCCTTGTTCTGAGACTAAAATTTATTGAATCTAAGTTTACATTCTGATTTTTTGCAAAATCTCTTACAAGTGATGTTTTTCCAGTTCCTTTTGGCCCTATGATGAGCACAAAAAGTCCTGCCTCATATGCTTTGTTTAGAATTTGTATAGAATTACTCCAATCCAGATATTGAATTTCTTCCAAAGTATGTTTTAATAAACTAGACATTATTTAATATTAGATCTAAGATCCAAATGTTTCTATTTTTGCAAAAGACTTGTTAAGTCTTAGATGTAATGCTTTGTTCCACTGATCAAAACCCGAAGGGTCTTTTGGATAATTGTTGTAATGTTCTACCAGCCATTGATTCTCTTTTGACGTGTACCTCAGTCCATCTGCCACTGTTTTATTTAATGCGCCTCTGATTATCATCCCAATTTTCCCTAATCCTGAAAAGTCAGGATGTTCACCCTTGCTAATTGATTCCACATCCATGTTGCCCAAAAAGTGTTTCATTCCATAACTGATTTGTTCATTTGTCATCTGCTGAACCAGTCTTCTAAACAATTCAAGGCCTGCAGTTTTGTATCCATATTCTTTGATGTAATCTAAATTGAACTGCCATAGGCTTGCTTCTGAAACATCATTTGCTTCTATTGCTTGGACTACGTTGTTTCCGAGAATTGTCCCTGCAATTAATGCTGGTCCAATTCCTCCGGCATCTATTGGTTTTGGCATCCATGCAGAATCTCCTACCATCATGTATCCTCCTGACACCATGCAATCATTTTGTCTTCTGACAGAAACTTGGAAGACTCCTGAATTATTGTTAATGTCTTCAGGATCTTCTGATAGTTTTGCATTCTTGATTGCAACATTTCTATGTAGATATTCTTTCATCAGTGATTCCACATTGTCTTTCTTTCCTAGTCTTTGGTTTCTTTTATCCAAAAGAGATTTTTCTACGCCTAAACCGATGTTTACCTTGTTGTCCGCTTTAGGAAATACCCATCCATATCCTCCAGGAGCGATGTCTTGGTCTAAATGTATAATACAATAGTCAGGATCGAATTCTGTAAGTTCTTTCTTTCCGGGTTCAAAATACATGATGTATCGTCCTGTTGATTCTAAATCTCGTCTATCGATTCTTTTTTCTACTTTGGTAGAGTTTTCAAGCCCGTTTCTAAGCATGGATGTAACACCTGTTGCGTCTATTACTATCTTGGACGTTTTCTTGAATGGTTGCTTTGTTTTATTGTCAGTTCCTTTAACTCCTACCACTTGTTGACCTTCATAGATTAAACCTGTAAGACTAATCTCATCCTGAAGCTCAATTCCCATCTTTCTACATCTTTCATTTTGAATCTCAGGTAATTTTTGACGGTTTAACATGTATCCTGCACCATCAAAGGGAATTGATGTTTCCTTATCTGGTGAAAATGCCATGACTCCTTTCACATCATGTTCAATTTCTGGTTTAGTCCATTGAACTTTTATTCTGTCTGTCATAAAATCAACTGCTTCTTTGGAACATGCATCTCCACACACCCAACCAGCTAAAGATTTTCTTCCTGGGAAAGTTTCTGGATTTCTGTCTACAACTAAAATCTTTAAATTTTGATTTGAATAATGTGCGATAGATTGTGCCGTTATTGTACCGGTCAGACCTCCACCAGCTACTATGACATCATAATCTGACACGATATTGAGACTTGGTTCTCCGTATTTAAAATAATACCATGTTATTGCTATGAAATCTGTGTTAAAATTATTGATCGATTAAAAATGGGTCGGTTCGTCGCGGCGTCTTCAAAGCTTTCGCTCAGACTGGAGCGGCTAATATTTCCTCATTCCCAAGTTGTATTGTTCATCTGTTCATATTTAATCTAGTTGGCAATTTGAAAAATTCTTGTAAATATCTTGACGGTATCTTTTTTGTTGTAAATTGGGGTAAAAATTTTTAATTGAACTGTGCCTTTTTCTCTAATTATGAGATTCCCTTTGATTAGTTCTTGTTTATCTAATCTCATGTGAAATCTGGAATCTATTGTTCTTTCTTCAATTTCTTCAATCAGTTGATTAGCTTGTTCAGTGGAAAATGATTCAAGTAGTTTACGTATAAAGTCCTGAGCCTGTCTTTTTACAATTTTTGTATTTAACATGACTATTGGGTTTTCATAATGACCTGCAGTTTCCTCGATCGTAAAGTCCTCTGCTTTTAGATCTAAAATTTTTTCAAATGATTGAAAGAGTTTTGAAATGTCCTCTGTTGCATGAACAATCACATCCACTGTGATCTCGATCTTATCAATCATGATTATGAAGAATTATTCTGTCGTTTATGCTTCAAGTAATTTTGTTTCTTTGTCCGCAGTTCTTACAAGTTTCACTTTTTCAAGACCAACGTGTCTTACTCTGATTACTTTTTTGAATGCTGCCATTATATCTGAATTAATCTTGCTGTAGCATGTTGCTTGAACAAATTGATCAATTGTCATTTCTGGGATTGTTTTGTTAATTACATCTCTTGCAATAATTCTAAGTGCGTGTTGTCTGGATGTGTTTAATTGTCTATGAGTTAGAGCAAGTAGTTTAATTCTAAAGATGTAGCCATCTTTTGTTTTAATATCAATTGTAAAATTAATTTTTGATGATCCCCGTCTAACTAAACTACGCAAAAATTCTTTCGAATACTCATATCTCTTGAAAATTGTTGATGCTTTATCTCCTTGAACATTATTAATTTGAAAATATATTTTGTATTGATGTTGTGAAGGATCTCCTTTTAGAATGTCGTAAAGCGTGACTTCTAAAACTCTGCCTACTGCATTTTCATCATTTGTAATTGGAACGTACGCAATTGGAACATTGTTAAATGAATCTGGTGCATGTACAGTTACCCAGCGTTTATCTCTCCACTTGTCCTTTATTCGACCTTTTCTACGTGCCAATTATTAACGACCTTTAAATCCAAAATATAAGGGTATGTCACTAGATCTCTTTCTGATTTCCCATGTATTTCTGTAAAACATTAGGAATTTTGATGTGTCCGTCTTGTGTCTGACAGTTTTCCATAATTGCTACTAATATTCTGGTTGTAGCTATTAGGGTACTATTTAGCGTGTGAACGTATTGGGTATCCTCGTTTGTTTTATCTCTAAATCTAATCTTTAGCCTTCTGGCTTGATAATCAAGACAATTTGAACACGAGACAATTTCTCTGTATGCATTTTGCCCTGACATCCAAGCCTCAATATCATATGTTTTTGCTGAAACTTTTCCCATATCTCCTGATGACAATAACATGACTCTGTGTGGGATTTCTAAGCTCTGGTAGAATTCTTCAGTATTTGATAGCATTTTTTCATGCTCTTTCCAAGAATCCCCCGGTCTTGAAAATACGAACTGTTCAATTTTATCGAATTGATGAACCCTGAAAATCCCTTTTTGATCTCTTCCATGTGCACCTGCTTCTTTTCTAAAACAGGGACTAATTCCAGCATATCTTAATGGCAGGTCTTTCCCTTCGATGATTTCTTTTGACTTCATTGCTGCCATTGCATGTTCTGACGTTCCAATCATGTACAGATCTTCATCTTCAATTTTGTAAATAACTTCTTCAAAATCATCCGCAATTACTGCCCCTTCCATCGATTCTCTATTAATCATGTAAGGGGGCTGAACAAGAGAGTATTTTTTTTTTGAAAGAAAATCTAATCCGTAAGAAATCAGTGATTGATTCAATCGTACAAGATCATTTTTCATGTAATAGAATCTTGCACCAGCTACCTTTGCTGCTCTTTCAAGGTCTATTACATCCAGATTTTCTGAAATATCTATGTGATCCTTAATTTTAAAATTAAAAGTAGGAATATTTCCCCACTTTCGGATTTCTTGATTGGCACTTTCATCTATACCAATTGGAACTGATTCATGAACAAGATTTGGGATGGTTGATGCTAATCTCGAATAGGTTTTTTCAATGATTTCTTGTTCAGATTCAAGTTTTGCAAGTTCATTTGACACATTTTTCATCTCTGACAAAATTAATGTGGCATCTTCTTTTGCCTTCTTTTTCTGAGAAATTTCTAGTGCTACTTGATTCCTCTTTTTTCGTAACTCGTCAGTTTTAATAATAAATTCACGTCTTTTTTGATCTGTTGTAATCAACAAATCTAAATCAAAATCCACCGCTCTGGATTTTAGCATGTCTCTAATGATATGTGATTTATCTTTGATAATTTTTGGATCTAACATTATTTCATTATCCTTAGTGCAATTTGAATATGTTCCATCACTTCATCTATTGTACTTGTAAGCTGTTTCATATTCCTTTTACTTTCAAAATTAAAAACTAGTTTATTATCCACATTCTCAACAAAAAGACTCAATCCTTCTGGAAAATTTACATTGTCTGGTTCTAATGCTTTATTCACAGATTCTGCTTTTTCTTTGGATATGTTATTGAGAATTATCTGAACTTGACACGTCAATGACATTTACTTCCAAATATTTTAAAAATTCATCTAATTTGTCTTTAGTTATTTTTGCTCCAGCTGCTGAATTGTGACCGCCACCAATACCGTCAAATATTTTGGCACCTGTTCTCATTATTTCACTGAGGTTGATGTCTGATTTACAGCCAAATGATTTTCGTGATGAAAATTTTATTGCATTCTCTTCCGCTTTTGTCCTCAAGATCACAATTTTTCCTGAATTTTTGGGGGAGCCTGCTAAAAGTGATGAAATAGTCCCAGTCATCATTTCTGGCACGATGTCGTCACCATTTACCATGACGCATGTATCACTTTCTGAAATTCTCCACCTTTCATTAGATAATATCTTCATGTATTCTCTAATCCTGTTTCTATAATCTGTCAGTATTTCTTCCGCCTCTCTTAGAATCCTGTTTCTGTCTCCCAAACAAACTGCCATTCCTACACCTGATCGATTAATTCTTCCACATGAGTTTAGCATGGCTGAAAATTCTCTCCCATCGCGTAAGAAACTTCTGTCATCTTCTCTTGGAAATGTATAGGTATATCCAATTAATTCTGTCATAATTTCAGATGCATTTTTCTCTGGTGTAAATTTTGTAATTGCTTCAATCACTTGTCTTTTCTCATCCTCATTTAATTCGGCTGGAACTCTCCATCTCCCTTCTTCTTTCAGACTGATACCTGAGGAATTCAAAGTTGAGAGACATGCATCTCTGTTCCATGTCAGTCCTTCAATAAACGGATATGACGTAAATGCCAAGGCATCTGCAACAGGTCTCGTTTCTCTTCCTGTCAGCAACAAATCTAAATCAATATCTACTAAACCTTGTTCTTTTGCTACATTTGCAATTTCAAAATTTTTACCTATAAATGACTTATTTTCCCCTTGGTCTTGTCTGTCTCCTAATGCCGAAACAACCGCAATTGCTGATAAATCTGAATTTTTTTCATCAAGTGACATTGATGCCAAATATGCCATTCCTCCCGAACAAATCTCCACTCCTCCATCAATTCCATATTTCCATGAGTTTATGACATTTTGATTGTCTCTCTCTTCATCTGAAATTTGGTGATGATCTAAAACTATCCAGTTATCTCCAAGTACTTTATCGAATTCATTAGCAAATCCTCCTCCCAAGTCTGTAACTATGTGAAAGTCTCTAGAATCTGTTTTGAATGATTCTAGAATTTTTTTACTAAATTCTTTTGATGTTCTAACTGTACAATTTGCCCCTGCTCTGATTAGCGCTTTGGTGATAATGCTTCCTGATGTCAGTCCGTCACAGTCTATATGAGTAGTAACAGAAATTGATTTTTTTGATTTTATACAATCTGAAATTTTATCTTTAAACAATGAAAGTGATTCTTCAAGTGATTTTGCCATTACTCTAATTGAGCAACAACAGATTTGTATTTCCAAGTTTTAGAAATTCTTCCAATTCTTTTGTAGTATACTGACAGTCTGTGAACTTTGGCCTCAATTAATTCCAAAGATCTAACATTTCTGTTGTCTCCTTTGTTCACCTTGAGATGTTTTTGAAGACCTATTGCTTTTCTGACAATGTTTTCAAGATCTTCAGGCATTTCTGCTTTCAAATCATGCTCTTCCAAAATTTGACCCATACTTTTCTTGGTAATTGATTTGATTAGGGGAATTGCATGTTGATCTCTTAGCTTGATTCCAATTTGACTGGGAGTTAACCCATCTTTACTGTATTTTATCACTAATTCTTCAATTTCTGCGGGACTTTGGGTAACCCAAGATGGTGCACGAGGTGTAGCTGGTCTAATTGAATGTGATTTTCCATGTCTATGAGTATGCATTCGTCCCATGATTTTCCTGATCATAGAGCAGAATTAAACGTTACTTATACTGATCTCGTACATTATTGCAAAATTTGGGGTTTAGAATAAAAGTTAAATAAGTCTCTGGGTCCAAATCGAACAGGTAAACAATATGAATACGAAAGTAATCTTAACAGCATCCTTAATCGCTGTGGTATTTACCATGGGTTACTATGCAGAAAATGCAGTTGCATTTGCACAATACATGGGTAACGTTGGTGACAGCGGTGAAACTGGTACATACACACTGGAAGAAGCACTTGAACTTCAAAGACGAAGAATTCAGTCAGCAGAAGCAAATCCATCTTCTGGCTCAGGAACTCCGTATCTTGATGCAGGTGGTGTGATTGGTGCTACGCTTATCTCAGCTGCCGTATTTGGTGGTTTGTCAGCAGCTTTCCTAATTAGAGGAAGATCTGGCAAATATGCCGCAATGGGTAGAGGATAAGAAAACCTCACTTTTCTCTTATTTTATTATCATCTCTTAGTGGATGCTGATCTCGTACTTTTTGATAATAAAAGAAATGTATATATCGCACAAATGGAGCCAAATTATTATGATTCCTATCGTAGGTACTTTCCTAAGTATTCTGTCTTCACTTACAGGACAATTAGGACCAAACTATGATCCATTATTCTATGATGTAATGCTTTACATCTTCGGAACCATTATGTTTACCATCTTCTTGTTGGCAATCATATCATTCTGGTTACGTGTACACGGCTGGGCTTACAAAGACAACCGTGAGAGATGGGTTGATGAATTAGACAGACACTTTGAAAGAGAAGGTATAGGTCTTATTCCAGACAATGGCAAATATTGGTAAAATTACCACCTTTCATCTTTTCATTATTTTTAATTTCCTCTGATTAGAACTATGCCAAATTTTATACTTTTAAAAACTTAATTTTCTTCTGAAGTCTGCAATCACTAGTTTTCTAGTCTGCAATCACTAGTTTTCTAGTCTGCAATCACTAGTTTTCCGGTTCTGGTAGGAAATCTCTATCCTTTGATTCATCATGTGCCTTTGAAGTGAATACTCCTTTGTAGTGATATCCATCCTGTAATGGGTGATTGATGAAATGATCCGATTCCTTATCATTGACGTAAAAAGTTGATTTATCTTGATCCATATCTCTTAGGGGAAAATCCCACATCCACAAAAAGTGACCAATCTCAAATGGATATTCTTCTTCCCATTCTACGTATATTGCACCGTCATCTGTTAACGTATACATTGTCCTTTTACAGTCTTCATCATTTAATCCTGAGTTTATGTTGGCAGGAATCTCTGTTGGGAGGCCGTCAATGATTAATTCCAAAGTAACCTTCATTTTGTATGGGGTATCTCTATCATCTATACACACTTTGAGGGGATTATTCTGATTCAGTTGTCCCTGAATCAAAGAGCTTCCCAAACCAATTGATATAGCAATTATGGCCGTAATCCCGAGAAACCTAAATAGCTTTTTTCTCTTGTAAGGATCTCCAGTACCCGGCCAAATCATAATGATAAATTTGGACAGATTCCTTAAAGTCCTTTCTCTTACTCTTACATGATCTCAATAGTGTCTAATTTGTCCTGCTGGTCTGCAAGAAAAATTCTTTTGGCATCAGAGTCTATTTCAAGCCATTTTGATTCTCTTTTGTATGGGGGACACGGTCTTCTACAATCAAGTCCCTTGGACCTGTCATTCTAACCCTGTTTTTTTCACTTTTTGATTTTATCTCAAAAGGCAATTTGAGAACTTTGTCTTTTCTTTCATTTTCAATGTCCATTTTGTATCTGTCTGAATTAAAATCAACTTCTCCAAAAAAATAACTCTGAAAAATATCTAATTTTGTAATGTTGAAGTTAAGCATGACTTTGTTACTTTTTTCTGAAAGATAAAATTTGGTCTGTTGAGCTTACGTCGCTGTAGAGCTTATCTATAAAATGAAAAGGAAAAATTGGGTTGTTTAGATTACTTGCCAGGGTCGTGTTGCAAACGTAATGACATATCCAACACCGATCATGATTGATTGATATGCGATGTTAGTATATGGGATTGGTTTGATAATTGGGTCTCCTTCAACAACTACTGTTTGACCTGGACCTAGTCCTGGACCAACTTTTGCTACGTTGAGTTGGGTGTGTACGTGGTATACACCTGCTTCAAGTGCTTTGGCTGATAGTGAGTAATCGACGACAGCGTTACCTGAAATGTCAAAGACATTACCTGGTGGATCTCTTGCCAACATCTCCCATCTGTTACCTGCATTGGTGGACTCTGTGAAAATGGATAGCCATCCTCTTAGGTCTCTTTCTACTAAACTGACTAATGTTCCTTGAAGTGTCAAGGTTTCGCCTGTTTGTAGGGATTGTCTGTTAAAGGTTTCATCCTCAATTCTAATGAAACGACTCTGGAGTTGTGCTTGGACACCATGTGCATCTGCAGTTGGAAGTATAGTTTCAACCCAGTTGAAACCCAAAGTTCCTAGTGCAAGTACTACAGCTAGTCCAAATACGAAAATTCTTTTTTCTACCATAGTTATCCCTAAGATTTGAAATTAAGACACGTCGTTATATGTTTTACCTTGATGGCGAGGATCGGTCCATATCTTGTGTTAATCGTTAATGCTATACAACCAAATTAGTAAAAAAATGGTGTAATTATTGTATTTTAAAGTATTTAAAATCGAATTTATTTCATAAATTTATAAATATTTTTAAATTTTTTTTAAAAAAATTTGATATTTCTAAAACTATTGTTTTATATTCTGAAATCACATGATTACAGCATGGCACAGATGCCCGCATTAATCCCAAAAGAAGTCGAGATCCAGAGACTAAAAAAAATCTGGCTTATCGTCATCGCAATGGGTTCAGTTGCTGCATCAGTCGAAGTAGACAACTTCGTTGATGGATCTTTGCATCAGACCTCTATCAGAGACAGTGCATTCACACCAGCTCACTGGTGGCTATATTCCCACTTCATTACATTACCAATCGGATGGGGAATGGCAGCAGTCTATGATAGAAAAGTACCAGTTCTTAGAGGCCCTAACAACTCGATGAACACCGGCTTGAAGATGACCATTCTTGGTTACCTTGCAACCATGTTCACGATCGGAGTCAATGAGATGTGGCACTTCTGGTTTGTAGAGGAAATATTTGCAGTACCTAACCACTGGATGTTTAACATGGGAGTCGTAGTGGCTTTCATCGGCGCACTAGCATACGTAGTCAGAGTATACGCTCGACTCGTAGAACTGGGTGCAGAAACTCCTGGTGAGAACCCATATGTTGCAGAGATGTACAAGATGGCCCTTGAAGGCAAACTGTACAGCAGAGCAATTCCTTAGAAAAAGTGCAACTAGCACATTTTTTCTTTTTTATCCTCTTTTAGAAGACGTAGATCGTACATTGAATTGATTTAAGAAAGACTTAAAAGAATCTGAATTAGATTAATTCCAGAATGACTCTTCCTAAAGGATTTGGTTCTGGCGGCACTGGTGGATCATCAAGTGCTGATGTAGAACGAATGATTGGAAAACGCGTTGAAAACATGACCGGTATGATTACAATTTCATTCTGGGCAGCAATAATTGCTACTTTTGGCGGAACTGCAGCTGGATACTTCTATTATCCATGGGCATATCCAACAGCAAGTGGTCACTTTGCATTCATCGTACTTACAATCATTGAGACAATAGGTTACATCTTCTGTGTTAAGGTCATGGAAGAAGGTTCCAACAAGAATAGTAATGGTGTGGTTGGTGCTAGTGTAGTTGGTGCAACTATATTCGTACTGTTTGTATCACTATACGTTGGTTGGTAATCTAAAAAACCCTTCAAAATACTTCTTTTTCATTTTAGTTTAAGTGGTAGCAATTTGTTACATTTTTTCATTTTAGTTAAGAACAACGATCTTCATCATACACTAAAATTTTATATACAGACCATTTCTTTGACTTCATATGGTCTGGTTAAGACGATGTACTCACTACTTATTCATAGTAGTGGTTGCAGTTAACTCTACATTGTTAACAATTAATGCAGGAGACTATATCTTCTACACTGACTGGGCTTGGACTTCGTTCACGGTATTCTCAATATCGCAAACGTTGATGCTTATTGTAGGTGCTACATATTACCTAACATTTACGGGCGTTCCGGGCACAGCAACGTACTACGGTCTAATTATGACAGTATACACATGGGTAGCAAAAGCCGCATGGTTTTCGCTAGGATATCCATATGACTTCATTGTAACTCCAGTTTGGCTTCCATCAGCAATGCTGTTGGACTTGGTCTACTGGGCGACAAAGAAGAACAAGCACTCCTTGATACTGTTCGGCGGCGTACTGGTAGGAATGTCATTGCCATTGTTCAACATGGTAAACCTGATAACAGTAGCAGACCCACTAGAAACGGCATTCAAATATCCAAGACCAACATTGCCACCATACATGACACCGATAGAACCCCAAGTCGGTAAGTTCTATAACAGCCCAGTGGCGCTCGGTGCAGGTGCAAGTGCAGTATTGGGATGTACGTTTGCAGCATTAGGTTGTAAACTCAACACTTGGACGTACAGATGGATGGCCGCTTGGTCAAAGTGGGACTAACACTCCAATCTTTTCATTTTATTATTTTTCCTTAGAGGATTCTCTACACTTCAAAAAGTTTGATTAAAAAATATTGTACATCTTGTGATCTTTTATTGTCTATTTTAACGATATGTGATTCTATGATAATGATATGTGAAGCAGCAGTACGATCAGATTCTTGCCACTCCCAAGCCATTCGTAAAATGGGCTGGTGGAAAACGTCAACTAATTCCAATTTTAAATGAAAACTTGCCTGAAACTTTTGGAACCTATTTTGAACCATTTTTGGGAGGTGGAGCGTTACTTTTCCATATGCTAATTGAACGTAATGGCAAAAAATGCGGTATATCTGATCTGAATTCTGATTTGGTGTTGTCATATATCACTATTAGAGATAGGGTGGAATCCCTAATCAGTTCTCTAAAAAATCATGAAAAAAATTATCAGAAAGATTCCAAATTATATTATTACTCTATTCGAGAGAGTAATCCGAGAAGCCAGATTGAAAAAACTTCTAGGTTAATCTTTTTGAATAGAACTTGCTTCAATGGACTATATCGTGTTAATAGCAAGGGAAAATTCAACGTTCCATTGGGAAAATATTCTAATCCAAACATTGTAAATGAAGATAACCTTCGTTCAGTAAGTCATGTCTTGCAATCAAGCAAGACATCTATTAAATGCAGGGACTTTGTGGCCGTTCTTCGGGATGCCAAAAAAGATGATCTTGTATACTTTGATCCTCCGTATCAACCAGTTAGCAATACAGCTAATTTCACCAGTTATACTAACAAGGATTTCACATATGATGATCTCAGTAGGTTGGCTGATCTTTGCACCGATCTGAATTCTAAAGGATGCAAGGTTCTTTTGTCAAATTCAAATTCTAAAGAAGTTGCAGACATGTTCTCATCAAAACCCTGGAAAATCAATAAGATTAAGGCAAATCGTTCAATCAACTCTAATTCTAAAAAGAGAACCGGTCATTTTGAACTATTGATTAAAAATTATTAGGAGCTTCGAACGGGATCTGAACCCGTGACCTTTACATTACCAATGTAACGCTCTACCAGACTGAGCTACCGAAGCACAAATTCATCCCGTAGAAAATCTTTATAATTCTTCATCCTGGACAAATTTACTCTAAACTGTTAAATTTCACTCAGATTTTTATCCTTTTGGAGGAGTAATCAAGCCTGGCCAAAGTAAGCACTTGATGCTTTTGGACATGCAGGACTTAAGATCAAATAATGGGTGATCCTGTCTTTCAGGAGTTCGCGGGTTCAAATCCCGCCTCCTCCACTCTATCTAGGGTTTTTGATTCCTCTGGAGTATAGAACCTCGTATACGTCTGGCAATGAAAACACAAAGCCGACATGCACACAGTCTTTCTCATCGCAGAGCTGGCAAAACAGCTCTCCCTTTTGAATTGCAACTTCTGCAATCCTATTTTTGATATTGTCTTTTAGAATGACTCGATCACCATCAATTGATATTTTTTCAATCTTTGGAGCATATCTTGCAAATGTCTTGTCTTTTTGCATCATTTCCTCTAGCATGTATGTTACATAACCTGCGAAACTGTTGACGCCTTTCATTGTCAGGTCGTCTTTACTCTTTTGATAAACCTCGTGGAATTTATCATAAACAGTTTCTGAAACAGTGATTGATTTGAATCCGGCTTTAGGCAATTTACTTTTCCTTACCGTACAATAAAGTACTAAGTATTTAATGTTTTATTTTTAAATGACTTTTCTGTGTGAATGAAAATTAGTCTTTATACAATGTCTCAGATCAATAAGAACATGGGCAAAGGATATTCTTCTGAACAGATTCGTCAAAAACTAATTTCAATTTTGGATGGTGTCGTTTCTGGAATGTCAGGAGTTGAGATTTCTAAAAAAATGAATATAAGCAGAATTACTATGACAAAGTATCTTCAAGTTTTTGCAGCAGAGGGACTACTTCGGCAAAAAAATATTGGAAATGTGAACTTGTGGTTTTTAGAACCTGGACAGGAGTCTTTTACGTTTCCTGATGATTATTTCAAAATAACTCAATTATACGTTGAATATCTGGTCAAGGGATCCGAAGCTCAAGTTTACTCTTTAATTCGCAATTGCTTGCATTCTGGAGGACTGGCAAATCGTCTGATACTTGAAGTGATTTTTCCCTCAATTGATCATGTAAAGAAATTGTATGATGATGCTAAAATTGGAACTTCTGAAAAACATCTACTTGAGACGACAATCTCAAAATCACTTCAAATCTTCAACCAGATTCAAGTAGTCTCTGATCCAAAAAAAAATGTAATTGTTATTGCATCCAGCGAACAAAGCAAATTGGACTCTGAAATCGCATCTGCTGCTTACCATTCCAACGGTTGGAATGTTTCTCATCTTGGGGATATGTCTAATGCAATCAACGTGTTGTTTGATCTTGATTTCCAAAAACTAGTGGGAAAAATTTGGAAGCAAAAGCCTGGAATTTTGGTGGTTCTGGTATTTTCTAAAACTTCTGAAGATCTGAGCTTTTTTGCCGATTCAATAAACTCAATCAAGGAAAAATCTGGTAAGCCTATGAAATTGATACTTTGTGGCCGGGTGTCTAAAAAAACCAAGATAAGGTCTGACCTGACATCTGAAAAAATCGAAGATGTTATACAATGGTCTCAAACTGTATCTCAAAATCTAAAATAATGACAAATGGGCCCGATGTGATTCGAACACATGACCTTTCGATTATCAGTCGAACGCTCCAGCCAAGCTGAGCTACGAGCCCACGAACAAATCTCTAGGCTAGAGTCATTTAAGTTTAGTTTTCTTTCCACTTGATGGAGCATCCAATTGAAGGATCAAAGTCCTTTTGAATTTTTTCGCCATCCAATAATTTCTGCATGTTTACAATCATCGTTTTTTCTGTAGCTTCATCATCTGGTTTCATGGCATTGTCTATTTTTCCATGAAAAACTAATTGTTTTTGACTGTTAAACAAGAATGGATCTGGTGTACACATGGCACCATATTTTTTTGCAATTTCTTGTGTTTCATCTACTAGGTAATGAAAACCGAATCCCTTTTCTTTTGCCGTCTGTTTCATTGCATCAAAACTGTCTTCTGGATAATCCTTAGAGTCGTTGCTATTGATGCCAATTATCGCTATCGTGTCTCCGAATTTCTCATGCAATTCATTCAGAGCATCTACTTTTGCTTTGACATATGGGCAGTGATTGCACATGAATATGACCAGAATTCCCTTGTAATTGCCATAGTCCTTCAGTGAATGCTTTTTGTCATCTATTCCCAATAATTCAAAATCCGGTGCAACATCGCCTACCTTTAGTTTAATCTGTGATTCTAAAAGTACCATACTGAAACGTTCATCCATTCAAATAAAATTCTTGCCAAGAAGACAACAATTAAAATCCACACCTTATTCATTCCTTATGTGGGCCGGTAGTATAGCCTGGTAGTATACCCGCCTTGCACGCGGGGGGTCACGGATTCGAATTCCGTCCGGTCCACTTCTGATCTGAACGATCCACTCTGAAATTCAGATCTCAGGATGGATTTAAATAGGATAAGTTTTGATTTTACTTCATGACAAGTTCAGCAGATGCATGGCCGGTATTTATTCCACTCATTGTCGGTTTACTTCCAGGTTTAATTTACTGGTTAGCAATTACCGCAAAGAAAAAATAAAATCATACATTCATTTTTAGTTTCTTTTTACTTTCGACATATAGTGTAAACTAGGTTAAAGGTTGTTACCTTCCTTGTTTACAAAATATCATGCCATACAAAATTAATCTCCAATCATTAGAATACATGAAGATGAAAATTGTTTTGTGCTCGCTATTGATTTTACTTTTGATTCCGATTTCGCAAGCATATTCTCAAGAGTATTCGGACAACACGTCTACGCTAACTGTGTCTCTAAACAGTCATTCTCAGTTTGTCTATCAGGATTCTGAGGGATATATAGTAGCGGTAGGAATGGTTGAAAATAACGATCCGCTATCCTCTGTAACCAATGTCCAAATAAAAGTAAACTTTTTTGATGATTATGATTCTAATCCCTTGGAAGTAGTACTGGGAAGCACCACATTTGAGGTGATTTCTCCCAACGGAAAATCCCCGTATTCAATTCGTTCTGAGACTCCCAACATTGGCATAACTCAGGCATCTGTTTCACTTTTGGGATTTGATCCTTCCCAAGAAAAGCAAAAGGGACTCACTGTATATTCTACTGATGTATTCTTGGATGATTCTTTTAGATTCTCCGGAGTTTTACAAACAGCTGGTGCTCCTAATTCCGATACCCATGTGCATCTTGCATTCTATGATGGCTTTGAACCTCCTCGTATTCTTAGAGTCGCTACAATAGAACTTAGAGATGTGGAATCAAATGCCGAAGTTGTTTTTGATTTTAACGAGAAGATTGATTCAAGATCTGTGGGATTTCTCTTGTTCGCAGAATCTAATGTTTTCGTTTCCGATGTTATTGATGTGGAAATTCCACCATCACAGGTACCCACAAAGCTAGTGACAATTTCTGATGTCTCAATAGAGGATTTTAACGGGAATGTGTTGACTGAACTTCAAGCAGGTTCACAAGTCAACATCAAAAGTAAAACACTGATTCAATTTTCAGCAGATCAACCATCTAATGAAACAGCCTACACCTACTATGTTCAAGTAAAGGAATCAGGAAAAGTGCCATATGTTGAATATATTGGAAAATTTGACGGGCGATTTATTGGGACTGGGCAGAAAACCCAGACAATAGATTGGATTCCAGAAAGAACCGGATTATATTTCATTGAGACATTTGTCTGGGATAGAAACAACGTTCCAATAGCAGAGCAGGGTCCGTTCGTTCTGATAGTTGTAAACTAGATTTTTCATCCTCTACATTGAAATCTACTCATCGTTTAAATGCATAAACAAATGTGCCTTGTTGGCTATGAAACTAAATACATTTTTCATCATTTCTGTGATATCGTTACTATCTGTGTATTCTTCAGGGTAGTTGGCATTTGGTTATGGTGGTGCACCTGAACAAAGTAGTTCTAACAACTATACTGTTGAGATAATTTCTAATGCCGAATTATATGCGCTTGGAGAAACTGTGACGTTTTCTGGCAGTGTTAACAAATATGACGATGATAGAAGTCTACGAATCTCAATTTTTGATTCTGGCAACAATTTGACAGTAACCCAAAAAACACCTGTTAATTCTGATGGTACATTCATGCATGAAGTTATGCTAAATGAAAAATTCTCTGACGGGAAATTTAAAGTCAAAGCTCAGTATGGAAACTCAAAGGCTACAATTGAGATAATTTCATTTATCGTACAATCCTCTGGTATCGATTCGTCCTCCCAAAGCGGTGCGGAAATTCCCGCATGGATAAGGAGTAACGCAGGATGGTGGGCTGACGGCCAGATTGATGACGCATCCTTTGTCGAGGGAATGCAGTTCCTGATAAGGGAAGGATTCATGAGAATATCCAACTAGGCTGAAATTTTCAAATATTTTGAATTCTGGAATTGCTATTAAACTAGTAGATTTATTTTCAAAGACTGTTGTTTGTTAACATGTCCAAATACTCTCTTGTTGCCATGGGGGGAACTTTTGATATTGTTCATAGGGGACATTTGGCTTTGCTTTCAAGAGCATTTGAAATTTCTGATAAGGTTATCATCGGATTGACCAGCGATGAACTTGCTGCAAAAAAAGGAAAAACACCAAACAACGATTACAAAAAACGGTTTGAAAACTTGACTTCATCAATTTCAAAAGAATTTCAAAATCATTCGTTTCAAATTAGTAAACTGGATGATGATTTTGGACCTGCCGTTCTAGAAAAAGGAGTTGAGGCGCTAGTTGTAAGTGGCGAAACAAGCAATCAAGGTAACGTGCTCAACGAACTACGAGAAAAAAAGAAACTTCCTCCAGTTCAAATCATTACTGTATCTATGATTTTGGCAAAAGATGGGGAAAGGATATCCACAACACGAATTAAAAATACTGAGATCGATTCGGAAGGAAACTTACGATCAATTGACAAGTAGCTTGCAGAACTTTGAGTAGTTGGAATAAAACAAAATTTCCGGATTGGGCTTTATGGCAATCATTACCCACATGATGAAAAAAATTGATACTGATGTAACTAATCTCAAACAGGGATTACACCCTCAAAATCTTTCATATTGGTATGATAAGGTAATCAAAGAAACAATTGAAATGGCTCCTCCATGGCTTCAGGACAAAATCAAAGTTAATCAGGATCCAATTCTTACCATGAAATTTAATTTAGATATATCAAAGCGTGCTGTTAGATATTTCATGATTGCAGTTGACGACAACCTAGATGACATGCCATATTCAACAAAGCTCTATTTTCTAAAAGTGCAGGAAATAATGTCTAGTGAGATGGACAAATCTCTGGTTTGATGACATTTTTTTATTCTAGGCATAAATCCAAGCTCTAAGTATCTATATCCAATGATGTTAAAGTTGGCTGTAGCATGGAATTATACAAATCAAAGTATTCTGATAAAAAAAAATCTGACAGAAATCATAACCGAGAAAATGAACCGTCTCGTTCTTTTAGAAACTCGAGAGATGACAGAGGTTCAAGAGATGACGGCAGGGGCGAATCCACAACTGTAACTTGTTCTGATTGCGGTACCGAATGTCAAGTTCCATTTGTTCCAAGAACCAACAAACCTGTTTACTGCAGTGATTGTTTTAGACAAAATAAACCGCAAGATTCGGGAAGCGACAGGTATTCAAGAGATGACAGAGGTTCAAGATATTCAAGAGATGACAGAGGTTCAAGATATTCAAGAGATGACAGAGGTTCAAGATATTCAAGAGATGACAGAGGTTCAAGATATTCAAGAGATGACAGAGGTTCAAGATATTCAAGAGATGACAGAGGTTCAAGATATTCAAGAGATGACGGCAGGGGCGAATCCACAACTGTAACTTGTTCTGATTGCGGTACCGAATGTCAAGTTCCATTTGTTCCAAGAACCAACAAACCTGTTTACTGCAGTGATTGTTTTAGACAAAATAAACCGCAAGATTCGGGAAGCGACAGGTATTCAAGAGATGACAGAGGTTCAAGATATTCAAGAGATGACAGAGGTTCAAGATATTCAAGAGATGACAGAGGTTCAAGATATTCAAGAGATGACAGAGGTTCAAGATATTCAAGAGATGACGGCAGGGGCGAATCCACAACTGTAACTTGTTCTGATTGCGGTACCGAATGTCAAGTTCCATTTGTTCCAAGAACCAACAAACCTGTTTACTGCAGTGATTGTTTTAGACAAAATAAACCGCAAGATTCGGGAAGCGACAGGTATTCAAGAGATGACAGAGGTTCAAGATCATCTTCGGGAAGAGAGTCACGTAAAAATAGTTCTAGTTCCAGAAAACCAAGAAGTGACAAATTCTTGAGAAAACAAGAAAGTTTCTATTCAAATGGTTCAGACAAATTTTATGAAACAATTAAAGAAAAATTATATGAAATTTTGGGTGGAAAAACTTGCTCTAGTTGTGGATTTAAGGATGAAAGAGCCTTAGGAATTAGTCCAATATCTGACACTGGCAATTCTGGTAATGATGGACGCGGGGGTGATGCCGCCTCATGGGGAAAATATATCTCTGCACCTGATCTTGCTCGAGAAGAATTGAAGGTGTTCTGCCTAAACTGTAATGAAATCAGAGAACCAGTATCAAAACCAACAAAAGATAGATCAAGTTCAAAAAAGAGTAAATATTTTCCTCGATGATTGAAAGAATCACCTTTGAGAATTTATTAACACTTTAATTATAATTATTTTAAAATCAAGGTATGATTGGTGATCATAAGGCATTAGGAATATCTCTTATTGTTATGGTTGGAATTGTATCTCTGTATGCCGCATTTGGCCTATAGGCTTACTCTTTAACTACCTCTACAACATGTTCGAGAATTTTCGTCGAAACTAGCATGTGTTCTTTATCAATCACTGATTGAATGAAATCTGCAAATTTCTCCACATTATCTTCGTCTTTAAGTAAAATACTGTGAGCTGATTTGTCTTTTAGTGAAATTACTAGTTCGTTTTTTACCACGTTTAGAATTCCTGTGATGAATGTCTCTTTTCCATCTTTGATGAAAATAAAGGCTGCCAATTTCTGGGCTTCATACTTGTCATCACATATGATGTTGGTTTTCATCTGTTTTCAAAAAGAAACTGGTCTATCTGGCTTTTTGCTTTTTCTCTTTTTTTCTGATGAACTGCAAGAAACTTGTTGATCTTTTCAATTAAAATTGTTTTTAGTTCGCCTGAAAGTAGTCTTCCAGATTTGTAATCGTCATAAATTGTTTTTAATTTGTGGTCGTCAGGTTCAAAAAATATTCTTAGATATTGATATGACACATCAATATCTGGATTTCCTCCAAGTTTTCTATGCTGCTCAACATCCGGCTGTCCTCCTGAAAATGCATATTTGTTAATTTTCTTTTTTACGACATTTGGAGCGTCAGTTGTGTATATTGTTCCTTTTTCATCAGATGCTGACATCTTTCCTCCTGGTCCTTCCAAACTTGGAATCATTATGTTGTGAATCAATGCAGGCTTTTGTTTTCCAATCTTCGGTGCAATGTCCCTTGTCAATCTAAAGTGGGGATCTTGGTCTACACCCAATGGAATTAGAACTGGCTTGTCTTCAATAAAACACGGGGCAGACTGCAGTGACGTGTAAAAAATCATACCAATGTTTGTTTCATTTGTAAATCCAAACGTCGCTTTTGTGTTGGAGAAATTAATTTTCTTTGCTACTTTAGCTGCAATTGGATATAGTGTTTGGATGTTCCTTGTGTTGATAATGATTTTTGTTTTTTCTGGATTGAAACCTAACGCGATGAAGTCCAATGCATTCTCGTACGCAAATTTATTCGTCTCATCTAAAGTAAGATTTGATTTTGAATAGAATTTTTCGTCATCCGTTAGCTGAAAATACAAGTTGACATCAAATTTTTCTTGCAACCATTTTGCGAATACCCATGGAACCAAATGCCCGATGTGGGTGTGGCCTGATGGGCCCCTTCCTGTATACAAAAAGAATTTGTTACCTTTTTCATATTCGTCAAGAATTCTGTTCATTTCCCTGTGGGAGAAAAAAATGCCCCTTCTGAGCATGAAATAATCCTCACCCGTGTTTTTCTTAATTCTTTCAAGTAGTTCTGAAGATATCTTTTCAGTGCCAAATTTCTTGATTAGCTTGTCATAGTCAATGTCGCCTTCAACATGCCAAGGAGTTACGATAAAGTCATCAGCAGACATTCCTCTTGGCTTAGGTTAAGGTTTAAAAAGTCTTTTTGGAATTCTTTGCTGTTGTCCCAGGTTTTCCATGATATTGAAAAAAAAATTATTACTTCATTACGAGATAATCCAAAACAGTCTCCGGAAACACTAGAAAAATCCACGCAACTTTCACCTGATCAAATTAGAAGGGGCATCGAATGGCTCAAGCTAAAAGATTTGGCAATTGTCACCGAATCAAAAGAAAGTATAGTTAGTCTAGGTAAAAATGGTATTGAGTCTTTTGAAAAAGGATTGCCTGAAAGAAGGCTGTTGGCTTTGTTAAAAGATGGGCCCAAAAAATTATCCATCTTGCAGGAAGAACTTGGTTCTGTTTTTGGACCTTCAATGGGATTAGCTAGAAAAAATAATTGGGTTGAGACATCACCTGATCATATCTCTACCAAGAATTCACCTTTAGAACTCCCAGGCGAAAAAACTCTTCGGCTTATCGGATACGAGAAATTGCCTCGAGATAAAATTGATGATGATGATTTATTCACACTCTTGAAAAGACCTGACTTTATTGTAGAGGACATTGTAAAAACCAAAGAAATCATCTTGTCTGATTCTGCAAAATCTCTGAAACTTTCAGATTCTTCTGGAGAGATTGACGTTGAGGCAAAAGTTCCAAAGATCTTTGTTGCAAGAACCCATCCGTTAAAAGACACCATTGATGAAATACGTGAAATATTTGTCACACTCGGTTTTTCGGAAATTCTTGGAAACATGACCCAGTCAAGCTTTTGGAATTTTGATGCCCTGTTTACTCCACAGGATCATCCTGCAAGGGAATTGCAAGACACATTCTATTTGGATGGCATTTCTGCCAAAAAAATTGGGATGCCTGATCAAATTAGAAATGTTTCTGAATCCCATAAAAGGAACTGGCGATATCAATGGGATATCAACGAAGCACGAAGAATGGTCTTAAGGACTCACACCACGTGCGTAACCATCAAACATCTAGCTGAAAACAAACCTGATGAGGCACGGATTTTCACGTTGGGCAGGGTGTTTCGAAACGAAAAGGTCAGCTACAAGCATCTTGTAGAGTTTAATCAAATCGAGGGTATCGTGGTTGGAAAGGATGCCAACTTGAGAAATCTGATGGGAATTCAACGTGAATTCTACAAACGAATTGGGATTACAAAAATTAAATTCTGGCCGACGTTCTTTCCGTATACCGAGCCGTCTCTTCAAACAATGGTGTACAATGAGAAATTGGGAAAATGGATTGAGTTGTTTGGCATGGGTATTTTCAGACCTGAAGTGACAAAGCCGCTTGGAATCACCCAGCCTGTTTTGGCCTGGGGTGGAGGTATTGAAAGAATTGCAATGTTAAAGTATGATCTAGACGATGTAAGGGAATTCTACAATAATAATCTGGGATGGCTGAGGAGTAATACGAAATGCCAGTAGTTGAGCTGTCTTATTCTCGCCTTCAAAAGTTGGTTGGTAAGGTATCAAAAAAACAAATCTCTGAATCCTTGCCGTTTCTTGGATTGGATATAGAGTCTGAAGACAAAGACGAAGTCAGAATAGAGTATAGCCCAAATAGGCCTGACTATTCCACTGATTTTGGAATTGCATTGGGACTGCAAGGATTGCTTGGGATCAAAACTGGTTCTGTAAAATTCAACATAAAAAAATCAAACAAGTATTCAATTTCTGTAAAGCCTGGGGTATCAAAGATACGACCTTTCGTAACTGGAATAGTTGCAAGGGGTGGAAAAATTGATGATAAGACCCTCAGGCAACTGATCACCATGCAGGAAGATCTTCATTTTGGAATAGGGAGAAAGAGAAAAAAATCTTCAATCGGAATTCATGATTTGGACAAGATTTCATTTCCTCTAGTCTACACCACTGTAGATAGAAATTACAAGTTCGTACCCCTAAACTCTAAAGATGAAATATCCATTTCGGAGATTCTGACAAGCACTGATGTTGGACAAGATTACGGTTCACTGTTGGGGCAATCGTCACAAGTTCCTCTAATCGTTGATAATCATCAAAACACTGTATCTTTCCCCCCTATCATCAATGCAGCAGTCACAACTGTCACCCCAAAAACAAAGAATCTCTTCGTAGATGTAACCGGAATCAACAAGGAAGATGCTGAAGACATGCTTGCAGTTGTAGCCACGATTTTGCAAAGTGTAGGGTTTGCATTGGAGTCTATCAAAATATCAGGAGCAAAAAATTCTTCTCCGAAACTATTTGCCAGAAAGCTTACTGTCAACTCTTCACTGGTAAACCAGACCCTGGGATTGGATCTTAAAACCTCAAAAATCATCTCGTGCCTGAAAAAATCTCGATTGGATGCATCATCTAAAGGGACCAACATAGTCTGCACAATTCCTGCTTATCGCTTTGACATTTTCGGACCCATGGACTTGGTAGAGGAAGTTGCTTTAGGATATGGGATTCAAAACCTTGAGCCTACAATGTCTCCCTCGCAAACTATTGGAAAAACAAATCCTGTATCACTGCAACTAAAGTCGCTGGACAAAACAATGATTGGATTGGGATATCTTGAAGCTCTGAATTCGAGTTTGACCAGTAAAAGAGTATTGTATGACATGACAAACAGAGACCCTGCAAAAATTATCTCTGTATTGGATTCAAAAAGTCAGGAACACACAATCTTACGTGATTCCATACTTCCTGGTTTATTGGAAAATCTCTCAAAGAACATACATGAGTCCTATCCTCAAAAGATGTTTGAAACCGGAACCGTTTTTGAAACTGACAGTCCTATAACTGAAAGAATTAGTTTTTCTGGCATTAGCGCTCACAAGGATGCAAATTTTACTGAAATAAAATCAATAGTTCAATCTGCATTGAATATTGGATTTGGAGTTAAAGTTGAAACAAAAACCTCATCTGATCCTATTTTTGAAAAAGGTCACTGTGCATCAATCATTCTAGATGATGTGCCAATTGGAATAATTGGAAAAATCAATTCAACGATTGTTGAAAATTATAAGATCCGTGTATCTGTGGTAGGTTTTGAATTATCCTTATCTGAGTCAATTATCAAAACTGAAAACTAGTTTGTTTTGGAAAAACTATTTTATAAAAAATATTTTCTCAATGGTTTTTAGTAGGAGTGGGTTCATGATTAAACGCCCAAGAGCAGGCATGCAGACGGATTGGGATGATGCTGATCGTAATGATACCAATGATTTCTAGTTCACCCAGGCATGCTACATTGTGGGCAACCCCGGGTTCAGAACGCGAGGAGGCGTATGGCTATGACCTATGATTTTGTGCGAGTCAGACCCGGGGAACATTACATGCTTTTGAAAACCATTAAACGTCTACAATATTCCAAACAATGAAATGGCGAACTATTGGTTGACAAAGCAAGAACCCAGCGGTCTGCGCGGCTATAACTTTGAACAGCTTAAAAAAGAAAAAACAACCGTATGGGATGGAGTACATAACAACCTTGCATTAAAGCACATGAGAGAGATGAAGTCAGGTGATCTTGTCTTGTTCTATCATACTGGCAAGGAAAGACAAGCTGTGGGAATCATGCAAGTCACTTCAAAACCCTATCCAAATCCAAAAGAAGATGTTGAACGTTTTGTCGTGGTGGATGTGAAATACAAAAAATCATTGAAACGTCCTGTTACTCTTGCTGAAATGAAAAATGAAGAAAAGTTCAAGGATTGGGAACTGATCAGAATTTCAAGACTGTCCGTGATGCCCGTACCTGAGACCATTTGGAACAGGATTGTTGAGATTTCGCAAACCTAGATTCAATCGGTTTATTGATATAGTCGATTTGTTTAATTGAATCATGGCAACAGCTTATGTTTTAATAAACTGTGAACTAGGTTCTGAAGAAGCTATCATACAGCAACTTAAGGGCTTAGAAGGTGTTAAGGAAGTTCATGGAACTTTTGGTGCATACGATATTTTGGCCAAGATCGAATCTGACACTGTTGAAAAACTTAGAGAAACAATTACCTGGAAAATCCGGAAAATTGAAAAGATTCGCTCTACTCTGACCCTAATGGGTATTGAAGGTCAAACATAACACCCTTTTTTCTTATTATGATCCTGCATTTTATTTTTGTAGTACAAGAAGAAGAGCGTGAGAAGCGACAATTTGAATTTGAATATGTCAAAAGGATGAGCAAGTTTTACAAGGTTTGGCTAAAAGAAAAATTCGGTAATGACTATGAGGTCAGATGCGATGAAATGGTCACATCACCCAGAGGTATTTTTCAACGTCTTGATACCCACGTATTACTGCGTGATCACGCGCAAAGGGGAAAAGACATCTATCATTTCTACCTGACTCACTTCAAACCTTGGTGGACTGATTGTACTTGTGAAGGGTATCATGCTGAAAATTTTGGAATGGCGTTCTGGCAAACTCCGAAGGAACCCAATGACACGCTGTTTCTTGCAGAAAAAAACTGCACCACCGTGTCCCACGAGTTGATTCATGAACAATTGAGGATAGCCGGACACAAAAAATTCATACATGAAGTCCATGACGTATGGACCAAGCATTTCTATGAGCAGCTAGAGTTTGATCAGTATGGTGAGGACTTTCAAAAAACCGATGGCAAACCCGTGTTTCTAACAATGAACACTTCGCAATTGAATCTGTAAAATAATTTTTGTCTTTAACATTTTGTAACTGAATAGATGTTGTTTTCAAAGTTTGCTGTTTTGAAATTCAACATGTTTTCAGGATCATCTTCCCTTGACTTGCTTAGTGTCTCTAGTTCAACCAATGCATCTGTTCTAAAACCTACTGATGATCCGTAGATTCCGTCAGTCAACATGGTTCCGTGATCTCCTTTTTTGATATCATCAACCATCTCATAAAACCTGGTTGTCTCTTTTTTGTTTACCGGGTTTCCGGTCGCCTTGTTTTGCGCCACCGCAATGTACATTCCGTTATTTTTTATCGCAATTGGAATTTTGTGATTCTTGCCTGATGCTCCTGGGACTGTATCGTTGACTATGACTTCGCATTTGTGATATATGCTTGATACGTATGCAAAGAACCTGTACTGTGCATATTTTCCTGCAGAGTCCTCTTGACAATTCACAAAAACCTTGTGCAATAATTCCAAGGCGTCATCATTCATACTTTGCAATCTGTCATCTATTCTTCCTCTTTCAAGAAGTTCTGACTTGCATTCTTTTGCAACTAGTACTAGAATAAAGTCTGGAAGATTGTAATTTTTGAGGGTTGTGACAAATGCTCCGGCTTGCGACATGCCAAACTTTGGGAATCCCTTATTGACCATGAACATGCCTCAAGGTAGAAAGTTTACTGATACTAAACACTGTATAAAAATAACAGTTTTTGGCTTATAATTGTTGAGAATTTGTATTCGTATTAAAGTAATTTTCTTAATTTTTTAATTGCAAATATAAATTCGGGACTACTTACCACCAGTTGTGGAAATCAACACTACTGCCAAACTTGTCTCTGACGTATATTTGAAATTAAAAGAAAACATTGCAAAATTCAGAAATGTGACGGAGGGTCATCTTACTCTTACTGAGAAAATTCTATCTGGTCATTTTAATGAAATCGATGATAACAAATTCATTGGCGGAAAGGACTATGTCTTTTTAAAACCTGACAGGGTTGCGTTGCAAGACGTCACAGGACAGATGGTAATGCTCCAGTTCATGCAAGCCGAACTCAGCCAAACATCCTTGCCAACGACGGTACATTGTGATCACCTGATTAGAGCCGAAGTTCAAGGGGATGTAGACATGAAGGTCTCCCTTGATGAAAACAGCGAGGTCTTCAAGTTCCTGCAGTCAGCTGCTGCAAAATATGGATGCGGCTTTTGGAAACCGGGTGCTGGTATCATCCATCAGGTGGTATTGGAAAACTATGCGTTTCCTGGTGGGCTGATGATTGGTACTGATTCTCATACTCCAAATGCCGGAGGACTGGGAATGATTGCCATAGGAGTAGGCGGACTGGATGCGGCTGAAACCATGGCAGGTCGGCCTTGGGAATTGCTTTATCCAAAAAAGATTGGTGTCAAGCTGATCGGGGAGCTCAGCGGATGGACTGCCCCCAAAGATATTATCCTAAAAGTTGCAGACGAGCTTACCGTATCTGGAGGTACAAATGCAATCGTTGAATATTTCGGCCCCGGAACAAAATCCATTAGCTGCACCGGTAAGGCAACCATTGCAAACATGGGTGCAGAAATTGGTGCAACATGTTCAATTTTCCCATATGATGAGAGAATGGAGACCTATCTGAAATACACCAACAGAGCTGACATTGCAAAACTTGCAAACCAGTACAAGGACTCACTCGTTGCAGATCCTGAAATCGAGGCAGATCCTGAAAAATACTTTGATAGGGTAATTGAAATTAATCTGTCAATTCTGGAACCACACATAGTTGGACCTCACACTCCTGATTTGGCAAGGACCATCTCTGAATTATCTGATGATGTGGAATCAAAAGACTACACTGATCCAATATCTGTCGCGTTAATTGGAAGTTGTACAAATTCATCGTATGAGGACATGTCAAGGGCTGCAAGTCTGGCTGAACAGGCAAAGTCTAAGGGAATCAAGGCAAAGATTCCATTGCTGGTAACGCCTGGTTCTGAGCAGATTCGAGGAACCATAGAGCGAGATGGCCAGATGGACTCGCTAAAAGACATCGGTGCAACCGTTTTGGCAAATGCCTGCGGTCCATGCATTGGCCAGTGGAACAGACCTGAACTTGAAAAAGATCAGCAAAATACCATCGTTACAACGTTTAACAGAAATTTCCCTGGACGCAATGACGGACGCAGAAATACCCTGAACTTTATTGGCAGTCCTGAAATGATAATCGCATTGGCATTGGGCGGAAGGCTATCCTTTAATCCGCTAACTGATGATTTGATTGCAGCTGATGGAACAAGATTCAAGCTAGAGCCACCAAAGCCTGCTCCCGAAGTTCCTGAAGGTGGGTTCGTGATTCCTGAGGGAACCTTTGTCGCACCACCAGCAGATTCCGGCGATGTTAAAGTCATAATTGATCCTGAAAGCAAAAGGCTGCAGCGTTTGGAACCTTTTTCAAAATGGGATGGAAAGGATTTTGAGGAAATACCAATCATGGTAAAGGCCAAGGGAAAGTGTACAACTGATCACATATCTCCTGCTGGCGCATGGCTTTCACTGCGGGGACACTTGGATAATCTAAGTGACAACATGTTGTTGGGTGCAGTCAATGCGTTCAATGATCAGGTGGGCCAAGGAAAGAATATCATTAACGATAAACTGGAATCATTCTCAAGCATTGCAAGGCAATACAAGGAAAAGCAAATGAGATGGGTGATCATCGGAGACAATAACTACGGTGAAGGCAGCAGCAGGGAGCACGCCGCCATGACTCCTCGCTTTTTGGGATGTGCCGCAGTGATTACGAAAAGCCTTGCAAGAATTCATGAAACCAATCTGAAAAAGCAAGGCGTTCTGGCATTGACATTTAATAATCCGGATGATTATGAAAAAATTCTTGAAGATGACAAGATCAGTCTCGTTGGTTTGGATAGATTGGAACCTGGCAAGCAGGTAAAATGTATTGTTTCGCATGCAGACGGAAACAAGGATGAAATCCCGCTAAAGCATTCTTACAACAAGTCGCAAATTGAATGGTTCAAGGCAGGTTCTGCACTAAACGTTTTGAGAAACAAATAGACTGCCTCTTCGTTGCATGACTTGACATGGTACTGTTTTGACCATCGTAAAACTATCATTGTATTACTGGTTTTCATCAGGGATGAATTTCATGAAACCTTGGGATGAAAATTTTGCTGTGAGAAAAATAGAATCAAGTCCATGCAAAATCCCGATTGGTTTCCTTTAGAGTGCTTCAAACTCATGGGGTAGAGGTGGACTTGTTCTAATTATAATACAACGCAATAGCACTTATGCATGCGTATGGTCCGTTGCTTAGTTGTTATACGTACAGCTTAGTGATTGTTATCTTCTTTCACACGTGAGAAAATCAATGAAAATATTTTTCCAAGACATGTTACAACCTAGTCATATTTCAGAAAAATCACTGAAAATGACAGAAACTAAAGACTGTGGGACAGGATGTGTTTCAGTCTGCTTGCATGAGAGATGTAGAGGTAGATGCTCATGATTGCAATGTGTGAAAGATGCTATGGTCTGACAGAAGGCCTTGCCCTGACAGAAGTTGAAGGGATGATAAGCAATCCGATGGGAGTCTCCTTGGTTTTGCTGTGCGAAAAGTGCAGAAGAGAAGAAGAATTGGTCTCCAATACCAAAAAGAAATGCATCCTTTCTTGCGCCGCAAAACCAGCACTGGATATAAAATTAGAAAGATAGTCCATTTTGCTGTCAGGTGAATCCTAAATACTTTGAATATCGATCCGAATAGGACGTGGGGCCGACCGGAATTGAACCGGCGACCTACGGGTCACTACAGCTCCAAACTTACATCATCCGTGAGTCAGTTTAGCTTAGTTAACCTTTGGAGCCCTTAGCGGTGATCTTTTTCGTAGACACTGTCGCCCTACCAGGCTAGGCTACGACCCCACAGACATGGATGAAACGGACTTGAATTTTAAGTTATTTTTTAACCAAGATTTATTTGCAATAATTCCCAGTCTGTAACTGATAGTCAATAATGGTAAAAAAAATTTATTTGGTGTTGGGCGCCATTCCTGTAATTGCCGCTCTTTTGCTTGTAACCCCGATGTTGCTAAAAAATGAAATTCCTTCGAGTGCATCAAACTACACTGATCGTGTTGAGATCGAATATACAAAGCATCAGCTGAAAAAAATATCCAATGGGATTACTGAACGGGTCGGGGCACAAAAGACTGAAATTCTCTACATAAAAAATAACGGTGACACAAAGTACTCTGTCACTGATCAGGGATACCTGAAACCTGACGTTCGTTCAAAACTCGATGAGGCAAAGCTCAACAAAATAAAGGCACTGATAAAAGAAACTGGCTTCATCGAGATTCCGTCAGAGTCTTTTAAAATTATGGACAATGCAACTGAATATCAAAAGTCAAATGTAAAGATCACTCTCAACGGACAAGTCAATCAAATTCATTGGCCGCAGCAAAACGTTACAACCGGTTTCATTCCGCCAATCATCACCATGGTAGAAGCCGAGCTAGATTTGATCATGTCCGAATTTAGTGAATAGATACAAATAGTGATGGGGAAAAATTAGAACATGATTTCACTGTCTGGTGAGCGACAAAACGCCAAGGGAATTATTGCTGATAAAATAAATTCAATTGATACCGTACGCGGTACGTCTACTGTTAAACGTGGTTTTGCCCACATGCTAAAAAATGGAGTTGTAATGGATGTCACGACCGTGGAACAGGCTCAGATTGCAGAAGAGGCAGGTGCTGTCTCCGTCATGGTGTTGGATAAGCTCCCATCTGAGGTCAGAAAGGTCGGTGGGGTTGCACGACCTGCAAGTATCAAAATCATTGAGGAGATCATGGATGCCGTAACGATTCCGGTAATGGCCAAGTGCAGAATCGGTCATGTCAGTGAGGCATTGGTATTGCAGGAGACTGACGTTGACATGATTGACGAGTCTGAAGTTCTGACACCTGCTGATGAGTTTCGTCACATCTGGAAATGGGATCTTCCTACCCCTGTTGTCAATGGAGCAAGATCTTTGGCTGAGGCCTTGAGAAGAATTGAGGAGGGTGCATCAATGATTCGAACCAAGGGAGAGCCTGGGACTGGAAATGTCGCAGAGGCCATCAAGCATATCAAAAAAGTAAACGATGAACTAAGAACAGTAAAAGCAATTTATGATTCTGGAGACAATCAGGACTTGGTCAGAATCGCAAGGGAGTTCAAGGTCTCCTATGACATTGTTGAGCAGACAGGAAAACTCGGAAGGTTGCCTGTAGTGAATTTTGCAGCAGGCGGAATCGCAACTCCTGCGGATGCTGCATACCTGATGTCTCTGGGATGTGATGGCATCTTTGTGGGCTCTGGAATTTTCCATTCTGATGATGCAAAAAACAGAGCTCGTGCAATTGTTTTAGCTACTACTTTTTGGAATGAGTCTGATAAGATAAAGGAAGCCCAAAGGATGATTGATGAAAGGCAATCCATGTTAGGACTTGATGTTGGTACATTGGAGTTACGTATGCAAGATCGTGGAGGTTCTGCATGAGTATTACAGTAGGCGTTTTATCTATACAGGGAGACGTTTATGAAAATGTCCAATCTGTAAAAGCTGCAATTGACGAGCTGGGAATTGATGGCAAAGTAATTGAGGCAAAGACACCTGATGAAATTTCCTCATTAAATGGCCTAATCATTCCGGGTGGTGAAAGCACTACCATTGGACATCTTTCGTTAGCAAATGGCTCAATGAATGTTCTAAAGGAAAAAATTAACGATGGGATGCCCGTACTTGGAATCTGTGCTGGCATGATTATGCTGTCAAAGACTGCAAGTGATCGTGTTCTTGGAAAGACTGATCAGCCACTCTTGGACATACTTGACATCACATTGGAGAGAAATTCCTTTGGACGACAAAAACAGTCCTTTGAGGCTGACGTATCTTTGGATTTGATAGGCATTCCAAAATTCAACGGCGTTTTTATTCGGGCACCATCAGTTTCTGAGGTCGGCTCTGATGTGGAGATACTCTCAAAGTTTAACGAAAAAATAGTCGCAGTGAAGAAGGGCAACGTAATTGGAACATCATTTCATCCGGAACTGACACAAGATGTATCGTTGTACAAATACTTTGTAAGTATGATACAAAATCAATAGGCAAATCATTTCAGATATCTGTAATTGCATCGGTAATTGCCATGGGTGTCATAGTCACGTCTGCTACCCTTGTTATGGCAGAATCCTGAGAGACAATATCTGAAAAGCAGTATGAGGTGCCAAGATATTCTGAATCTTGTGCACATGTACACAACGGGTTTGATTGCAAACCTTCTGCATATCGTGTAGACATCACTGATCTACAAGAGAGAGTTACAGCATTGGAAAAACGCATATCCAAACCTTGATCCTTTTTTTCAATTCTCTTTTTTTGGTTTTTTTAAAATGGCAGATTCAAAAAACAAACCTTGCATAGTTCTGTATAGTTTGCTATTTTAGGTTGTGCATTGATGCAAAGTCCTTTGAGAACGCTGACAGGCTTTCTGGGATTGGTATTGAGATAGAGTCCTTTAGTGAAAGATCATTTCCCTTCTTTTCATTCCATACATTGGAGTTAAACTCCGTAATCTCTTTTGTAAACTGCGTAAAGTCTTCTGGGGACTCTGATTGTACTTGCATTTCCTTGTGGATGCTTTTTTCTGAATACAGAACCTTCCAGAGGTGATCTGTGATGAACGGAGTAATTGGTGCCAGCAGTTTTAGAATTGTTGACAGTGTCTTGTGTAGAGTAAATATCGCGCCATCTCTTTCCTCATCAGAGAATCCAATGCCGTAGGCCCTGGCCTTTGCCATCTCGATATAGTGGGCTGCAAACAGATTCCAGGTAAACTCCCTGATTGCGATTGCAGGAATGAAAAAGTTGTAATCGTCATATCCGCGCTTGCATTCCTTTACCAGGTTGTCAAGCTCCGATAGAATCCACTTGTCTGATGCGGAAAGTACGGCTGATTCTATTACCGGAAAGCTTGACAGGAACCTTGACACATTCCACAGCTTGCTGAGGAATTTCTTGGTTGACTCTATCTTTTGCTCGTTGCATCTAAAGTCATATCCGTGGTTTATCTCGCTTGCACTCCAGAATCTGAACGTGTCAGCGCCTGATTTCTCAATTACTGGCAGCGGATCTATTGCGTTTCCCTTGCTCTTGCTCATCTTCATTCCCTTTTCATCAAGGCCGTATCCCATTATCCATGCCTCAGACCACGGTTTCTCTCCCGTAATCTGCTCACATCTCAGAATGGTATAGTACAGCCATGTCCTGACAATGTCTTTTGCCTGGGGCCTAATTGATGCAGGATATGTCATTTTGAAAAACTCGTCATCTCGGTTAAACTTGCTAATGAAAAGTGGGGATACGCTAGAGTCCATCCATGTGTCAAATGTTCGCTCCTCACCTACGAATTCTGTGGAATCACATTTTGTGCAGTTAGCAATTGGGCATTTTTCCATCCATGGTCTGTAGTATTTTCCAGGTTCTGGAACGTGTGGTTCCGAGCAGTTCTTGCAGTACCATATTGGGATTTCGGTACCATAGTATCTCCTTCTTGATATTGGCCAGTCTATGTTGATTGACTCCAGCCAGTTCATCAGGATCTGCTTGTGCATGGTTGGATGGAATGTGACCTCCTGACCAAGCTTCTTTATCTTTGAGACTGACTCTTTTTGCTTGAGGTAATATTCTTCCATTGGAATAATTTCAATTGGTATCTTGCTTCTTTCTGAAACTGGCGTCCTGTGAATAATGTCTTCAGTCTTTTCCAGAAATCCGCCTACTTCTAGGTCTTCGATGATCTTTGTTCTTGCCTGCTTTGGTTTTAGTCCTGCATACTCTCCTGCAGCTTCTGTCATCCTTCCGTCTAGTCCTATGGCCACAATTTCCTCTAGCTGCATTTCTCTAAACAGTGCCACATCGTTTTGGTCACCGTAACTGCATACCATTACGGCTCCTGATCCGAATTCCTGTTTTGCAGAGTGGTGTGTTTTCAGTTCTACCTCGGCATTGGTAACTGGAACAATTATTTTCTTTCCGATATGTTGTGTGTACCTTTCATCTTCGGGATTCACGATGATGGTCCTGCATGCGCAAAGCAGCTCAGGTCTTGTACTTGCAATAACTATCTCCTTGTCCGTATCTTTGATTTTGAATTTCATGTAGACTAGCTTTGTGGAAATGTCTTCGTAGATGATCTCTGCATCGGCAATGGTGGTGCCTGATACCCAGTCATAGTTGTTGGGTCTGTTTGCAAGATACACCTGTCCCTTTTTCCACAAGTCAATGAATGTGGATTGGGTAAGTGTCCTGTATTCTTCTGAATCTGTCCTGTAGTAGTTTGCAAAATCTCCGCTGAGTCCCAGACTCCTCATGATGAGAATCATCTCTGCCTCCAAATCATCCAGTGCTTCTCTGCACAGGTTCAGAAATTCACCTCTTTCTGTTTCTCTCATCCTAATCTTGTGCTTTTTTTCAGTGTACAGTTCCACTGGAAGTCCGTTCCTGTCTATTCCTATGGGAAAGTAGACATTTTTTCCGGCCATTCTTGCGGTTCGTGCAATCATATCAATCTGTGAATAGTGTGCTGCAGCCCCGATATGCCATGGCCTGCCAGACGGATATGGGGGAGGAGTGTCTATGGTAAAGTTGTCTTCTTGCGGAATGAAATCATAAATCTTGTCATCATCCCATTGCTTTAGGACATTCTTTTCCAGCTCTGGATTCCATGCCTTTTCTGATATCTTGGGGTCCATTTCTCAATTATCTATCTTAAAATATTTGAAATGATGTGGGATCCCTTGTTGTAGCCTTCGTAGATGTAAACTCCTACTGCCTCTACGTTTGATGGCATCTTTGGGACTAGTAATTTGATAATTTCACTTGAAAGATTCTCAACAGTAGCTTCTCCTTCTAACAGATAGGTCGTGTTTTTGGGGACTTGCAGTTCAAACATTCCTTTGGGTCCTTCAAATTGAATGTGATAGTGTGAGTCGTCTTCTTTTCTTAGATATTTCCTGTTGATGAAGAATTTATGATCAAATACGTTTACGACTTCCTTGATGATTTTTTTGGCCTCGCCAAAATCTAAAAGTAGGTTGTCCTTCATTTGTCCGACAAGCTCTACCATTACAGAAGATGTGTGTCCGTGCAGGATGGAACATTTTTCAACCAATGGCAGTATGTGTGCATAGTCAAATGAAAATGATGCATCTTCTAAAAATATGGAACCTGTCTGCGGTGTCTTGTCATAGAATACAACATCTTGCAGTTCTTTAATCTGTGCAACATACTTTGCATGTCCTATTGCCATCACTTTGTCTTGAGGAAAGTCTTCTTTGACTTGCTTGTATTTCCCAATGTCCTCGTCTGTGTCAATTACCTCAATCAATCCCTTTTCTGTTTTAAAATCGATAGAAACCTCGTTACCGTTCTTTAATATTATTTTGTGATTGTACTCATACTCTTGCTCTAGAAATGTAAGCATCTGGGCAACTGTCAGCTCAGTCCTGGTCTTGAGAAGATTTCCCTTCTTATCGATATACCGAAAGTCTGAATCTAAAATTGTGGGACTTGATGCCATGTGAAGTCAGTTGGCTTTGGATATAATATAAATTCTGTAATGTTCGTGCCTGAAATTCTTAATTTGCAGCTAAGCCAAAGAATTTAGGATTCTGGCCAGATTGACATCGTTTTTTGTTATGCCTCCGGCATCATGTGTAGTCAGATCTACAGTGATCCTGTTGTATACGTTAAACCACTCTGGATGATGATTCATTTTTTCTATTTCCATGGCTGCTCTGGTCATAAAGCCAAATGCCTGATTGAAACTGTCAAATTGGAATTCTTTGTGTATCTTTTCATTTACGACACTCCATCCTAGAAAACTTTTCAGTTTCTCATCAATGTCCATTTGTGACAGTCGCATTATGCTGTTTTAGATTTGATGTCAAATTAAAAGATTGATTCATTACCCTTTGTAGAATTTGTGGGATGAGACGCAATGGATGAGATTAGTCAACAATTGCTTGATAGAATCAAAAGTTCAATTTCTGAGACTGTCAATACAAAAAAGATTGGCATTGCTTATTCTGGGGGCGTTGACAGTACGCTAATTTCAAAAATCTGCCATGACATGGACTACGACATTACATTGTTGACAATCGGATTTCCTGAATCTCATGACATTTTGTTTGCAAAAAAAGTCAATGAATACCTGAAATATCCTCACCATGTCCTGGAAATTGATTCTGAAACTTTTCCCGGCATTGCGTTAAAAATTAACCAAACAATAAAAACTGAAAATCTGTCTTGGAATGAAAACTCTATTGCCTTTTACTATGTTTCAAAGCTTGCAAACAGATTGGGCCTTGATGCAGTTATCACTGCAAACGGAATTGACGAATTGTTTTGCGGTTACAATACATACAGGGAAGCGTTTTTGGAAGGAGAGTCTCAAATTAACGAAGTCATGCTTGCCAAACTTGACAACGAACTAAAAATGATGAAGGCAGTCAATCTGGTCACCTCTGAATTTGGGGTAACGATGTTTCAGCCGCTTCTCTCCCCAAAGTTCATCAAATACGCAAAAACCGTTCCCATCTCCGAAAAAATTCACGGTTCTGAGGATCTGTATCGGAAACATATCGTGCGAAAATTGGCTGCTGAAATCAACGTTCCAGAAATTTCTTGCACCAAACGGAAAAAAGCTTTACAGTATGGCTCTAAGATTCACAAGGCTTTGCTGAAAACTAGATGAATTTCTTGACTGTCTTCTGAACGGATCTTTCTACGTTCTTTATGATTGCAGGTGACGCACCTAGGTGCTTTTCTGGTGAAAATATGGAATCAATTTCATTGTCAGTTAGCTTTGAAGTGAATGCCTTGTCCTTTTTGATTGCATCAATGTAGAACATTCCCTTGTCGTTTGCCTCAAATGCCACTCTTTGGACATCCTTGTATGCCACGAATCTTGGTATGCCCTTTTTGATCAGTGCCTCTAAGACAAACTCTGCAAAGATTTGGCCTTTTGTGATGTACAGGTTGTCGACAATTCTTTTCTCGTTTATCAGAAGGTTTGAAACAATTCTGGTCATGGTTTCTAGCATCTCATCGACTAGGATGGATGCTGTTGGAATTGTGAATCTCTCGTTGGCTGAGTTTGAAAGGTCTCGCTCGTGCCATAATGGAATATTCTCAAATGCCACTGCCACCTGGCTTCTTACTAGCTTAGATAATGATGATACTCGTTCACTCTTTATTGGATTTCTTTTTACCGGAACCGCACTGCTTCCCATCTGTCCTTTCTTGAACTGTTCTGCAACCTCACCAATTTCTGTTCTTTGTAGATTTCTAATCTCTATCGCTATTTTTTCCAACGTGGTTCCAATCAGAGCTAGTTGAAATGCATATTCTGCATATCTTTCCCTTGGAACAACCTGTGTAGTGACTTCGGCTGGAAATAATTTCAATCTCTTTGCAGCTCTTCTTTGAACTTCAAGGGATTTTGCACCCATAAGAGAACCTGTGCCGACCACTCCCAATGTCTTACAAATCAAAATTCTTTTCTTGATCTCCTCGATTCGTTCTACATGTTTTGCCATCTCTGCTGCCCAATTTGCAAACTTTAATCCAAATGAAATGATACTTGCATGCTGACCATGTGTCCTTCCGACTGCTGGAATCTTTCCATGCTTTACTGCCTTTTTTGCAAGAATTGATGCCATCCTTGCAACTTTCGGTTCAATGATTTGCAGTGCATCTCTCATCTGCATCGAATTGCTTGTATCTACCAGGTCGTTACTCGTAAGGCCGTAATGTATCCAAGGCCTTGCTTTTTTAGAACATTTTTCACTTAGTGACTCAACGAGCGCTGCAGTGTCGTGATCACTTTTTGCCTCCAGCTGCTTGATTCTCTTTGCAGTAATTTTTCCAGACGTTGCAGCCTTGTGAATTTCTTTTCCAACTGCTTTGGTGATCATTCCTATCTCACTTTGGGAAATCGCTGCTGCACCCTCAATCTCTAACTGATAATCTACTTTTTTTTGCTCACTGAATATGTCCATCATCTCTTTTGTGCCATAACGGCCATTATCAATAGGTAAAATTGCCAATATTTGCAGTCATCACGCATTGAAAATAAATCTACTCATGCTCATTGATTGCCTGTTCTGTTTTGTTTTTGATTGATGACGTGGCCCACAAGCAGTTTTTTGGAATACTGGGACTTGTTTCTGCAAGTGATTTGTTCCAAGTATGATAGATCTAGGTGGTTCATGAACGTGACAAGTGTTGAAAAATGCAGTTGCCTTGTCAATTTTTCAAATGAAAAAGACTGTTTGCCAAATTTTCAAGAACTATGAATTGAGGTCTGATTAAATGGGTTTTTGAAGAGTTTCTAACTTCTGGTTCTCTTCTTTACTGCTGCAACCTTTTTTGATGATCTAGCTTCTTTTGTTTTTGCAGTTGCCTTGCTAACCTTTCCCTCAGTTTTGGTACTTTTCCCACTTCTTCTGTCTGCACGAGAAGCTTTAGCTCTAATCTTCTGTTCTTCATTCTGTTTCTCCACTTCTTTTTCCGTTAGTTTTTTTCTTACCATGTGCAATGAAACTATACATGATAAATAAATCAGATCGTCGATTCAATTTCTAACTGTTTTTGACAAATGACTTTTACGTGCTACTGCAGTTGTCTGGCAAAATTTATTCTAATTGCTTGAAATATTCTTGCCTGATTTTTTGATTGTTTAATCTGGATTGTCTCTTGTGATTTGTTGTTTTTTTCTGATGAGTCTTTGGATGATTTCTGTTTGATTTGAAATTATTCTTAAAATTCTTCTGATGGTTTAAATTGGATTGAAAGAAATTTTTACCCATACTCATGTCTTTTAGTTCACCTAGAAAAATTGGAGAAAACCAATATCAGATAGATGCTGATTCTAATTTTGGAATGAAAGTTCCTGTGAGGATTTATGCTGATGAGCCATTGATGCAAAAAATGTTATCTGACCGAACAATTATGCAGGCACGAAATGTTGCCTCGATTCCAGGTATAGTTGGCCACAGTGTCGTGTTGCCTGACGGACATGAGGGATATGGATTTCCAGTTGGTGGAGTTGCTGCAATGGATGCCGAAGAGGGGATGATTAGCCCTGGGGGCGTCGGATACGATATCAACTGCGGTGTGCGATTGCTTCGCTCAAATTTAACAGAACAGACCGTTCGTTCAAAATTAAAAGAACTGGTAACTGACCTTTTTAGTTCCATTCCCTCTGGCGTCGGTTCTAAAGGGGCAGTGAAACTGACCCATTCGGAACTTGATGAGGTTTTGGTAAAGGGAGTAAACTGGGCAATTGATCATGGATATGGAACATCAGATGATTCTGATGTTTGTGAAGAAAATGGCCAGATTCAAAATGCTGATCCAAACAAAGTTTCTGACAAGGCAAGAAAGCGAGGTGCCCCTCAGCTCGGAAGCCTGGGTTCTGGAAATCATTTTCTTGAGGTGCAAAAAGTCGCAGAAATACATGATGAAGAAGCTGCAAAGAGAATGGGGATAGAAGAGGGGACAATTACAATTCTAATTCATTGCGGATCCAGGGGATTTGGACATCAAGTGTGTAGTGATTATCTTAGGGTTGCAGAACAGGCAATGCAAAAATATGACATCAACTTGCCTGACAGAGAACTTGCTTGCGTACCAAACAGCTCTGAAGAGGGAGAGTCCTACAGAAAGGCTATGTTTTCTGCATTAAATTATGCCTGGAGTAACAGGCAAATGCTAACCCATTGGACTAGGAATTCGTTTCAGCGTGTGTTCAACCAATCAGAATCTGATCTTGATATGAAATTGGTTTATGATGTTGCTCATAACATTGCTAAAGTAGAAAAACACAAAGTTGATGGAAGAGATCGTAACTTGGTCGTGCATAGAAAGGGAGCCACAAGGGCATTTCCTGCAAACCGAAAAGAAATACCCTCAAAATATCGTGATTTGGGACAACCAGTCCTGGTTCCGGGTTCCATGGGAACTGCAAGCTGGATACTGCTTGGACAACCAAATTCCATGAATTTGAGCTTTGGTTCCACTGCACATGGTGCGGGGAGGACCATGTCGCGTTCAAAGGCTAGAAGAAACTATACTGAAGAAAATGTAAAAAAATCACTCAATGACAAGGGCATATTTATCAAGGCGTTAACACGAGACGGGGTTGTGGAGGAAACTCCTGAGGCCTACAAAGATGTTGATGCTGTAGTTAACGTGTCTCATAATCTGGGAATTGCCACAAAAGTCGCAAAATTGGTGCCTATCGGTGTGATTAAAGGTTGAGCGAAGAAGATTCTGAACTTGAAAGACTAAAGGCAAAGCGACTTGCTGAAATGCAGAAGAATATATCGATTAAGCAAGATGTTGAATCAGCACCCGAACCCAGTAAAAAAACAGTTTCTGAAATTACTCCTAGGAATTCCTTGATCAAGGTGCTTGGATTTAGGGGATTGGAAGTCTTAGAAAATGCGGAATCCCAGTTCCCCAACGAAACCAAAATGATCACAGAAAAATTGTCTGAACTAATAAAGACTGGAGAAATCAATGAAAGCACTGAAAGTCTTGATGGTGGAAAATTATTGGCGTTGTTTAGATCAGTAGGGCTGAATGTCAGAATGGATACAAAAATCAATGTGGAGCAGGACGGAAAATTTGTCTCATTGAGTGACAGGTTCAGTAGCAAGTCGTCTGATGATCATGACGGTGATGAGCAGTGAATATAGTTTTAGAAGTCGGAACAAAAAACTACGTTGATGATCTTATGTCCATCAAAAAAGCACTTTCCCATATAGAAAGTCTGGTGGGTTGTTACAACGGGTATCTTCTCAGTGAGCCATCATCCAAGTTTGGATGGACATTTTTCAAATTATCTTTTAAACCTAGTTTACAAAATGGCGTAGGGGAAAAATTCTCTGACATGATTGCAAGATATGACTCAATTGATCAAACACAAAAATTTGCAAAGTTCATGACAGATTATTTTATTTCTAGAGGCTGTGATGTTAAAATAAAAATGTCTAACTAGACTCTTCTTCCTCTTTTTCCACCTTTCTTTCTGGTGGTGTCGTGAGGGATGGGTGTGACATCGTCAATTCTTCCAATCTTAAATCCGCCCCTTGCCAAGGCTCTGATTGCAGCTTGTGCCCCCGGACCTGGAACTCTGGAACCGACTCCGCCTACAGCACGAACTCTGATATGGAATCCGGTAAACAGTTTGGTTCTTGCAGCATCAACAACCGCATTTGCTGCCTTCATTGCCGCAAATGGTGATGATTCGTATCTGTCGGCATTAACATGCACGCCACCAGAACTGATGGCTACAGTTTCTGCACCTGTAAGATCGGTCATGTGAATGATTGTGTTATTGTAACTACTGTAAATATGAGCAATTCCCCATTTGTCGGGAGCTTGTTTCTTGGTCTCTGGCTGAGATTTTTCCTCAGTAGCAGCCGCCTCAGATGTCACTTCCTCAGTAGCAGCCGCCTCAGATGTCACTTCTTTAACTACTTCTGGTGATTCAACTATCTCAGTTTCGACTTCTGACAATGAATATTCAGCCCTTAAAGGGTTTAAAATACATTCATTTTTTTATCCTGACTTGATCTGATGCCCTGTAGTAAATCAATGACTATTCATATGCTGTCTATGCCTGATTGCATAAATGGCATCAGTTCTGTTAATGGCTATCGGGGTTGGTATTGCAACCGCTTTACTGGCCTCAGTTGTATTTCAATTTCTAATTCTAAATAATGATTCTGGTCTGTCTCCTTTGGAAAAAGACTGTCAACAAATTGCCAATGAGGGATTTAAAATACATTCAGTTTATCCTGACTTTAGTCCTGATGAACTCCCTCATGATGATTTCAAGCGCTTGGAGTATCTGGATAAACTGTGGATGGATGACTGTGTATCTGTCTTACCAACAGAGTCAATCATTAGTATTGCAAATAACGTTGAACGAAATGTTTTTCACGGCGAATGATATCATCCAAAATGACTCCATCCTAAATCCTTCAAGTGCACAAGACCGTCTTGGCTTTCTACAAAAACACCTTTGCCTGTAGTGACATGCCCGATTTCTATAATTGGGGTTCTGCTAATCTTTGCATTTCTTATGATCTTGTTTCTGTTTTTAGGATAAGTTGTAAATACAAATTCATATTCTTCTCCACCATGAAAAACCAAATTATTCAGGTTCAGTTTTTGAGACTTTGCGTAATCAGCTACATCTTTCATGGTCGGTATATTGTTTATGACAAATTTGTTTTCACTCTGTTTTGACATTTCATTTAAGGTGGTAGATAGTCCGTCACTGGAATCCATTGATGATGAAAAATATCTTTTATTTTTCAAGCCAAAACTGAGTTTTGGTTTTGGATTGGTTACTGAACTGATGGCTTTATTAGAAAAACTTTTCTTTCCTATTTTCTTGTCAAGCAGCATACTCAATCCTGCAAAAGTATATCCAAACGGACCTGTCACAAATATCAGATCTCCTTTCTTAGATCCTTTTCTGGAAACTATGCTATTTGCAGTTCCAAAAAGGCATACGTTAAACACAATTTCTTTGCCCGCATTGGTATCTCCTCCAAGTATTACTATGTCATATTGGATGCATGCTTTTCTAAAACCTGATGCAATTTCGTTGATTTTTGAGCGTGAAATTGTCTTTGGCAGGTTGATGGAAATTATTCCATATTTGGGTTTGACACCTTTTGCGGCAAAATCACTCACGCATGCAATTATGCTTTTTCTAGCCGCCTCCGATAATCTCATCCTAGGTGGGATATCCGTGCTTTCTACCAGTGTGTCTGTTTTTGCCACAATTCTGTTTTTGCCTAAACTAAAAACTTCGACATCTTCGAATTCAAAATTCTTTTTCATTAATCTGCTTTGAAAAATTTTGATTATTGAGGATTCATCTAACTTTGCCATAGCATTGGTTTACCAGTTCAAGGGTGTCCTTGACAATTTCTCTACATTTTGCCTCATTGTTTGATTCTGCTGATACCCTGATGATGTCTTCTGTGTTTGATTTTCTAATTAGCACCCAGCTATCCTCATCGATAATCCCCTTTATTCCGTCCAGTGTAATTGTTTCAGAATAATCTTTTGAGAATCTGGATTTCACTTCCTCAATCACCTTGTCATGGAAATCTGCATCAATCGGGGTTTTGTCTCTTATCTGACTGTAACTTTCCATGTAGTTCAAAACCTCATTAAATTCTGGAGTTCCTAGCATGGATGCAATTAGACCGCTGGTAAGTATTCCTTCTCTGCAGTAGTTGAATTCCGGTAAAATAAATCCCCCGCTGCTTCCTTCTCCTCCTGCTTGCGCGTCATTTTTTAGCATGAGATCAATAACGTTTGCTTCTCCCACTTTGGATCTCTGAACAGCTCCTCCTCTTTCTCTAATGAATTTTTCAACTGAGATGCTTGTATCAATACTCAGAACAAATCTTTTGTATCCTAGATCTAAGGATTTTGCTACTCCCAAACCCAGTGTGACATCTGCTGTCTGTTTTTTTCCGTTTCTAACCACGACCAGTCGATCTCCGTCCAAATCAAATGCAAACCCTATCTCTTTGTTGTTGGATGCTGCAACCAAATCAGACAACTCATCATACGTGGGATCCGGTCCTCTGCTGCATCCCTCTAGGTTCTCATTAATTGCTTTGACATTGCATCCTATCTTCTCTAATAGTTCTGGAGCAAAGCCCTTGGCTGCTCCCCCTCCTATGTCCACCACGATATCTGGCTGATTTTCCAAGTCCCCGATGATCTTTTTTGCATCTTCAATGTATGATGTTGGTATGTTGCTCTCAACTCCTATGCTCGACTTTGGAATTTCTTGGTGTTCGATGATTTGAGGAAGTTCCTGCTCGTTGATTCCTCTGCCCTCTACAATGAATTTCATTCCGTTCCATTCTATTGGATTATGTGAGGAAGATATGACTAGACCTGCACCATATTTTCTTGCTTCTCTAAAAACTACTGGAGTCGGTACAGTTCCCAAGTTAAAAACGTCTATTCCATTTTTCATCAATGCTGCGCTGGCTGTGTCTTGTACAATTGGACCTGAAGGCCTGGTGTCTTTTCCAATTACGCACTTTTTAGACTTAATTAATGATGAAAAATTATTGGCAAATTCAAGTATGTCTTTTGGGTTGAGATCATCTCCAAATATTCCTCTGATTCCAGAAATGGTTTTTTTCAACTGGTCAAACTCTAAAAGGCTTTTTATTAACTCTGACGTTTTCATCCAAACGTGCCCTGGTAGCTCAGCCTGGTAGAGCGAACGCCTCGTAAGCGTTAGGTCGCGGGTTCGTACCCCGTTCAGGGCTCTATAGATCTTGTTTAAAGCCCTAAGTACCGTAGGTATCACATAATTGAATTCTAAACAAACAACAGTCAAAAAAGTGAAACTGGATTCTGCATACATTCATGATTATGACAGAATATTGACAAGACAACATAATCGAATCAGAACCACATTACCAGAATCTAACGGACAAATTTTACTAGACTATGATGTTAATGCAGTAAATCAAGCGATTGGAAAAGCCAATAGGATCAAGCATCTTCAAGTAATGTTGCAATTGTCTGTGATGTTTGATAACAAACCTTGGAAGGAAATTACAAAATCTGATGTTGAAACAGTCATAGCCGCAATAATGGACAAATATTCTTCAAAAGGAGATGAAACTCATGCTACATATGATTTCAAAAAAGTAATCAAAATTTTCTTTAGATGGCTTCACCTTGGACATAGAAAACACAAAGTATGCTTGAAAAAATACAGGGTGGGAGATCCTCAGATAACTGAAGATATTGTATCTGGTCGTGTTGCAGATAAGATTGTCAGAGAGGATTTGATAACTTCTGATACCAAATCTAGATTGCTTCATGCGTGTGGAGAAAATCTTCGAGACAGGGCCATGATTGATGTTGGTCTTGAGGCTGGAACTAGATCGGGAGAATTACTTACTATTCAACTGAAACATGTCAAATCCGATGAATATGGTGCTACAATTGCTGTAGATGGCAAGACGGGTGCCCGACCAATAAGAATAATTGAATCTGCTCCTAATCTGTTTGCCTGGATTAATGCACATCCTTTTAGAGATAACCCTGATGCTCCTCTTTGTATTAATTTGGGAAGTCGTGATTATGGTGAACCTTTGAAATATCCTGCAGTTAGAAGCATGTTAAAGAGAATATGTAAAAAAGCAGAAATTAATAGAAGAATCTATCTTACTTTGTTTAGACATACGGAAGCGACAAAATCTGCAAATTATCTTACAGAGGCACAGATGAAAAAGCGACATGGGTGGTCTAATAGTTCAAACATGCAAGCAAGATATGTTCATCTTGTAGATGCAGATGTGGATGATGCAATTTTACGACATCATGGAATCAAAAAGAAAAAAGAAATAGAAGAAGCACAATTACCCAAGATTTGTCTTATCTGTAAAAATCCCAATGCATGGGATTCTAATCTCTGTTCAAATTGTGGTAAGCCTCTTGATCTAAAAATTGCAATTGAACATGAGGAAAAAGAAAAACAAGAGAAAGAACAATATCAAAACAAAGTTTCAAAACTTGAACAAGATATGGATGAAGTAAAGGCCATGTTGAGACGAAATGAAGAAATTAAAAAATCAAAAGAAAATTAGTCTTCCAATATTTTAATTATTTTTTTCATTTTTTCATTTGATATTTCATTTACCGAATATGCTTTCATACTTCCTACCATTCTGCGTATTTCTTCTACCATCTCTTCATCTGTCCATTGTTTTGGTTGTGCCATTCGCATTTTGGAGTTCTTAGTAACTAATTCCGTAAATCTTGGTAATCCTAAAACAAATGCTGTATGTATACATGATTTTTCTTTATGTTCTAAACAAAATATTGTTCTTGATTCTTTATCGATAGTTAATTTGATTATTTTTCCAACATTGAAATCCATCAATTTTACTTCGTTATCATTCACATCTATCAGATCTAAAAATTTCTTATGCATTGCATAATTTCTGAGAAATTCTCTGATTGCTACTGCCGTAATCTGAGATTTATTGGTATATCCCAAGCTCTTTGATAATTCTGATTTTGAAAATGTGTCTAGTAATACTTCTAGTTGTCTGGGAATCATTATGGATTTCCATCTGGTTTTATCCATTCTGATAAATGTATTAGATACTTGAAATTAACCTTTTGTCTGATAAATTTAACAGATATTCTTTAATGTATTAATCTGATAAATATATCAGATGGTTTGTGATAAAATAGGTTCAAAATGGAGAAGTTGTATTATCCTTTCTTCTCTACTTTGTGATATAGAAAAACTATGTAAAAATAAGAAAAGTACATTTTCAAATCCTTCACAATTCATAGGATTTGCAGTAAGAAAAGAACTTGATTTTAGGAAGGATAAAAAATAATGAAACAAAAAATGGATTCTTCACGTTGTTGTCCTAATCCTTCAAAATACGAAATAACATATTCGTGTGGTTTTGAGCCCGACCAAACTCTCCTGGTCTGCGAATTCCATTACAAAAAAGAATCATTTCAGAAAGGCATCAAATCTAAGAAAGTTTTGGAGAGCACTTCGTAATGCCTGCCGTAATCAAATTAGATTGTGATGCAGCATCTCTAATTGATACTGCGTTTGATGTTGCTGGAAAACTGGAGATATCAAAAGAAAATCCCCGGGTGGAAATTCTTATCACAGGTAAATTAATTCTAAACTTTTCAGAAAAAACTAATAATTCTCTAATTGTTATTATGGAATCAAAAAAATGATTTATATTTTTTATTTTAATTTAAAGAAAAAAATAGAATTTGGAATTTCAGGTTTCGCGGCCTTTCCAAATTCACTCCACCTTATTGGAGGTAATCTAATTGTATGAGATCTTACCAAAAAAGGATTCTAAACTAATTCTTTGCGCATACTGCAAGAAACTCAAGGGAAGATCAAAACGATTCGTTAGTTTTCACGCGCTTACCTGGCACGTTACGCATATCCACAAGGATGACATGGGAATAATAGATATCATTGGAGTCCTGTGATGACTGATAAAAAAATATCATTTTACACCTGGTTACAAAATTACGTTAATTCTGATGATGCATTAGGTGATTTAGCACGGGATTGCAAAAATGATAACAAGCGTTACGGTTCATTGTTTGATGATTCAGGTTTTCCCAGATATTCAACAGATGAGAAAAGGATTAGAAAACATCTAACTGTTTCAAGAAATGCAAGCATTGATTGCATATCTATTTTTGATTCGGCATTCTTGCTTTATCGTGACTTTATGAAGAAAAGAGGGTTTGTGGTCTGATGAAGCAAAAGGACAAACCAATAATGCAGAAATGTTCTGTTCACAAGACAGGTTCTTTTGTAAAAGGAAGCAAATTACAAAAACTGCATGAATCAGAAACAAAAGAAAAATGCAAATGGAAGAGTTACAATCCAAAAAAAGACAATCCAGCATACAAAAAATCAAAGATAAATAATGAAAAAAAGAGTGCCACGCCAAAAGATGCAAGGTCACAATCAAGAATACTCTTTGACTATGCAATGTCTCACATCAAAAAACTGTACATACAAGACAACAACAGAGAAGAAGTATACGCACTAGTACCAATCAACAGTCATGCGGAATTCATCAACATATCATCATCGCGCTTTCTAAATTGGCTATCTGACTCGTATTCCAAGATTATTGATAGCAATGAGATTCACGGTGAGGACTTTTACAAGAAGATATCTCATGCCATAGAATCGCACTGCAAGATCAACATTTCTGAGAGAACGAAATTTTACAATCGATCTGCACAGTTGGATGATTCAATATGGTATGATCTGGGAACTGATGATTACACTGCAATCAAGATTACAAAGAATAAAGTTGATACAGTCAAACTTGGTGTTAATACTCCGTTTTTTGAGAGAACACAGTCTACATATCCGCAGGTTTTGCCAAACTATGATGACAATCAAAATGCACTCAAAGAGTTAGCCGAATTACTGAAAATAAAGCCTGTAGACCATGCGGTGTTTATCTCTCATGTTACATGTTTTTTGTTCAGTTCCATACCAGTACCAATCATGGTATTTGATGGAACCGCAGGAAGCATAAAGACTACTGCCACTGCGACAATCAAGAGGATAATTGATCCAAGCGGAACCTCAAAGGACGATAACGTCTTTGATATCTCAAAAAAGCCTGATGATCTAATCGTGCAATTAGAAGGCGAATACATGTCAAGTTTTGACAATGTAAGCTATGTGGATGGAGATACATCAGACATCTTATCCAGGTCAATAACTGGTGCAACCAACGTAAAGAGAAAACTGTTCAAAAACAAGGAAAGAGTCATGCTAAAGTTCATGAGCAAGATGGTACTCAACGGAATCATTCCGACTTTGGAATATCCTGATCTGCAAACTCGAATAATAAACTATGAAAGATTACTAATAGATGATTCCAACAGAATACTTGAAAAAGACTTTGAGAAAAAACTGCAAACCCTAATCCCTCAAGTATTGGGAAACATATTTTCCATTTCATCTGTGGCATTACATAACTATCCAAAACTCTCAAAGAAGATTAGGCCAAAGACCAGGATGGCAGACTTTGAAGTATGGGGTGAAATAATATCTCAAATATCAGGATACAAGAAAAATAAATTTTTAAACAGATATCATGCAAAACTAAAAGATGAGACAATTAAAAGCCAGGACGCATATCCGATAATTTCTGCAATTCAAAGCCTGATGAATGGTATTGATGTTTATGAAAATACCGCATCAGATCTATACAGCAAACTTTGCTACATCTCTGAAAATCTGGGAATCAACACTAAAGACAAATTTACGAAATTTCCAAAGGGCTCAAACAAATTGGTAAACCATCTAAAGTCAGTAGAGTCAAACATCCGAACCTGCGGCTTTGATATCATCTTTTATTATCACACCAAACGTGATGAGAAATTTTTACGAAATTCATCGATCATAAAGATATCCAGAAAGGAGCAACAGAGACAAACAACCCTCAAGGACAGGGATACAAAAAGACCCTTGGCATCCTTGTCACCCCTGCCAACACCCAAAAAGGTGCAAAATCAGGCACAAAATCAAAAAAGCAGTGGTAAGGATGGTGGTAAGGATACAAAACAGCACCCTTACCACAAAGATACAGATTCTAGGCACAAAAAAACCACTGACAAGGATGGTAAGGGTGACAAGGATACTTTTTGCAAAGATACTGTTGCTACTGATGTTGACAAAATAACATCCTACAATAAAATAAAAAAATCCACAAAGTCATTTTATTGCAAAACTTGCAATTTTGGCAATTTCATCAACATTGATTCAAAATCCAGAATTTCAGAGAAGACCCTTTACGAGATTCATATAGAATCACATCCAGGACACGAGCTAAAATTCTCTGATGAGGAATCTTGATGATGGCTGACGTAGAATTTGGTCTGGATTACATATTGAATCATTTTGAGAACCAATTCCCAAGAACCATATCCACGTTGGAAACTGAGAACAGACAAGTCGAGGTCTATTCAAAGCAAGAAGCATTATCTTATTTTACAAAATCTAAATTTGTTGATTGTAGGATTTCTGCATTTGGTGGATATGAAATTGAGCATGAAAAGCCAAACTTGATTTTTGTAGATCTAGATGACAGAACTGCATTACATGAGACATTGGCATTGTTTCACAAAGAGATTGATGGCATTCCTTCTGTGCTAAACACTGGAAACGGTTACGCGATAATTCAACCAATCACGATAAAACCACTGCAAAAAATTACACTTGATGGAAAAGAGATTCCTGATATTGCAAAGAAATTATTATTGTTTGAAGAAAGATATCTTACAAATTCAAAATGTGATATGGGAAATCATCCTAGTCTGAGATCTTGCATGATGAGAGTTCCATATTCTTACAATAAAAAATGCCTATTGCAAGGAAAATCCAGACAGAAATCACAAGTAACTATTCATTCAGAATGGAATGGAGAAAGACCAACTGTTTATCATTTACCTTTTCAAAAATATCTTAGAAAACAAGAACTAAAACAAAATAATTTTAACAATTGTCATTACAAAAGCAATGGTAAAATAAAATACATTGAGAAACTATTACAAACAAAAGTTCCTGATGATGGGAAAGATAGAATCCTTGATCTGATTTTATGTCCATATCTTGTCAATGTAAAAAATTTGACTTTTGAGCAATCTGAAAAAATACTCTTAGACTATTTTGGAAATTCCATTCCAAGACAAAGAACATCCTATAAACTCAAAGACGTATCAAGAAAGGGAATTTTGCCGTATTCACTCAAAAACATGCGTGAAAATGACCCTGAACTGCATCAAATAATTCAAGATTTGGGAGTTTTGAAAAGATGAAGCAAGTAGATCTATCTGGATTTGATGTCATTGTTTGTAAAAAATGCAGTAGATGTTTTGAAACCATGTCACAATCATCAAGACATCATTACACAAAGCACAGGAAAATAATCCTTACAAAAATATCCGTCAATTTCACACTGGAAAATTACTGTCTGATCTCTGAAAAGATCACAACTGAATTGCGCTTATGTAACATGAGAGGGGGTGATTGAATGGAGATAGACAGAGACCTTACAGGCGAATTCGTAAAGGAGAATCAGATTACAAAACTGATAATTCTTGAAGAACCCGTAATCCCTCAAGGCGGATTTAACAGCAGTGTTCGTGCACGTGTTGAATGCAACGACAAAAATAAAACAATCGGATTATGGACCCTGAACAAGCAGTCAAAGAATACGTTAATTGACAAATTTGGTTCTGATACAGTAAAGATGGTTGGAAACACAATACCAGTCCTTGCAGAGCCATACGGCAGGGGAAAGTACACGATTAACGTGGACAAAACAGAATTACTCAAGAAACAAACAGTCCTTGCAAAGTAGAATCATTTTTTCTTCTACTTTGTATTTTTTATTTTATTTTTGGAAAGAAAAAATGAACCATTGATAAGTTCTACGTGCTGCTCTTAAGCAAAAATGCCACAATACCATCATGAATAAATCAAATACACAAACAAATCAATCAAGAGAAATTTCTCTAACCGTAGACGGTGCAGTTGATGCAGCTGCATCAGTCTGGAACAAGATCAGATCATCCAAACTGACGATAAGAGTTGACCAGATTTAGACTGCAATTTTTTCTGATGGAACTCAGTACACTAATCAGATATTTTTGAGTCTGTTCAATATCTTTTATTTCATTTTTCATCATATACTTTATTGGTAAAACAACTGCATATTTCATCATAGAATGTCAAGCATGGAAGAAAAACTGAATCAAGTGCTCTCTGATCTAGAGCAAATTAAACATCATCTAAAGATAGTACCTGACAAAGATTCTAAAATCACTGATATGAAAGCAAGCATCTCTGAATATGAAAACTTTGCAAAGATTGAACTAAAAATTGATGAAGGAACGATAACAAATCATCTATCTGCAATCTCACAATTTCTTACTTTCTCAAATGGTATAATCACAAAAGACGCCGTAAAACAATACCTGGAATCAAATGATTCTGGTTCCTGGAAGTCAAACCAGGTAAAGGCATTGAGAAAATATATTCGTGATTTCTTAAAACTTGGAAACTGGATTGAGGAATTCAAATTCTCAAAGACTCGGACAAAGATAAAGGAGATTCCATCTGATGAGCAACTTGTACAATTCTGCAGCCTGCTTTCATATACTTCACAGATGATATTTCTCGTACTGCATAGTTCTGGATTGAGAATAGGTGAAGTACTCAGTCTAAAAGTAGATGATGTTGACTTTGACACAAACATGATTAACGCATCTGGAATTCATAAGGGAAGTACAAAATCATCTTGGGTCAGTTTCATCACGGAGCAGACAGCAGAGTTTCTTAGTAGCTATATCGATGATCTTGATGAAGACCAGAAAATATTCTCAATTTCACAAAGAACAGTGCAACAGGAATTCAAAAATGTCTCTGATGAACTAGGTTTGTCGCTAAATCCTCACCTTCTAAGGACCGTATTTGCAGAAAAATGCACCACTGCAGGAATCAAAGAAAAACACGTCAACGCGTTTTCTGGCAGGGTGTCGCAAGGAATTTTGGCCAAGAACTACAGCGACTATTCTCCAAATAATCTGAGAAAGCAGTATGATGTAGCAGAACCGTTTCTAACGCTTGATGATATATCGTCACAGTAACTGGTTTTTTGCTACATTGTTTCTTTGAGTTATTATATTGTTTGAATTTGCTACTAAAATCATCCATTATCTAGTGTCTTTTGTAGCATGCTACAACTGTCGCAACTACAACTCGCTTGTAGCGATATCTGTCGTGAGTAGTAATACGTTACATACTGGAACTGTTACGCATGAAATTGCACTTGTCGCAGTTGTTTCTTGCAGTCATTCGTAACTGCATAAAAACAAGTGACAAACCTGTCGCAACACTACTACACGAAACAAGAAAATACACTCAATTTAGTGCGTGATTATCTGCTACGTTTCTTCGTAATCCTAGTTAGGATTACGCAAGAGTAGATGATACATTATAACCTGAAAAATTTATCCAACCTTTTTTACACTATAACAATTTTTGAGAGAAAATTATTTAAAAAAATCTAATCATGGGGTTGTATGTATATCTAGATTTGAGATTATCTCTGGAGGAATCCTGGAATCAAATTCATGATCAATATATTTTTTGTAAGGACTTTCTGACTTATCACTTTTTCTCATAATTATTGAATCAACCCATTCTGCTAAAGTTGTATCAAACAATTCTTGTTTTTTATTCATATTGAAATCTTTTTCATGATTTCGTTGAGAAACAGTTGCTAGTAATTCATAAACAAAATTTTCCCATTCTTTAATAGTAAAAAATCTAATTTTTTCATTATATGTTGTACTAGTAACACTATCACAAATTAAATCTGAAATTGAATTGTGTTGTTTATCTAGTATTTTTGTAATGTGTTGCAATTTCTTTTTATTATATTTTTTCTCGATATTTTGTGCAATTTCTTTATAGTTTTTAAGATCAGGTGTTCCAATACACAGTTTACAGTCAATTCGTCCCGGTCTTGATATTGCATCATCTATACTTTCAATGTTATTGGTGTTGATTATTACTATGCATTTTCCTTTATCATGTAGATCTTGTAATCTAGTTAACATTTCGTTTGTCATTAACCTGTTGTCTAAATCTGGATTGTCTCGTTTTTTGATGAATTCATCAATTTCATCAAGTAATATCACTGCATTTTCTAAATGATTTAGTTTTTGAAATATATTACCAATACTGGCAGTTACTTTGTCTCTTCCTTCTCTTGCTAGATGACTGGTGCGGATTTCTACATAATTCCATTCCATCTCTCTTGCAATAGATCGGACCAAAGATGTTTTTCTTGTTCCAGGTGGCCCAAAAAATATTGATGAAAATACTGTTCTAGAATCAGGTGTTACTTTTGTAAACATCTTCTCAATGATTTCTTTTAATTTGTAATAATGCGTATTATTGTCTTTCTTTGTAAGTACATTACAATCCAAAAATTTATCTAATTTCCTAAATTCCTGATTATTTTCAATGTATTCACTAGAATATCCTTCAAAATCTTGGATAATTTCAGTATTGATATGTTTTCTAACCACTATTAACAAATGATTTATCAAATCAAAAATTAGTGAGGTGCTCCAAGCTTCAGGAGGTCCGTCAGGATCAGGTGCATGATTTGATCTCCAACCAAAAATTTTCCTTTTTACTGAATGTCTCTTATTGGTAGTGATCCAATCCAAAGATCTTTCAATATTTTCTTTAAAATTCTTTACAATGGATGTTGTTGGTTTTGAAACTGTCAACAGTGTATCTAATGTTGCTAAAGAAAATGGATATACATTTCCTTGATATTTGGGAATGGACAAAACTGGGAGATATTTTCCCCATAATCCATCATCTTGTTGATCATCAAAAATGTGAGATATTGCTGAATTAATAATCTGTTTGTTGGTGTCTTTTTCAAATGTATCTTCCCAATATTTATCATAAATTGCTAAAGAATAAACAGTTCTTGTGGGATCTTGTCTAGTAGTATCTTTAGAATCATAATACGAAAATTGCTCATTTAATTTTTCTAAGGCCCACTTAGTAGATATTTTTTCAACAACTTTAATTTCTTTGACAAAATCAAAATTATTATCTATGGCCAAAAATTCCTTTATGATTTGTTTTTGTTGAAAATTATTTACACTATCTAACTGATAATTGATTTTAAGTTCATCATCATCTAGCTTTGTTTCTTTTTCATGAGGAGGTGCATTTTCTTTTTTATACAATTCTACATTTTCTACATTTTCTTTACATCTTTCTAATTGATTTTTTAGGTCGATCTTGTCAAATTTTTCAAATTTGTCACGAATATGGGAAAGAGATTCTAATGCTCTATGAGTTAAAAATGAACTAACTGGATGTTCTCTATCATATTTTGCCGCTCCATTATATTCTCCATTTGGACCTTGATTTTTAATATTTTTAATTAATTTATGTAAACTAAGGAAAATTTTCCAGTCTATACTTTCTTTTAGTTTATTTGTTTCATCATCTAATTTTGTAACTGCTAGTAAAACAATTGGAATTGTGTATATGTTGAATGGTTCTAAATTCGATGTTCGCCAGATTTTTTCTAAAATAAATTCATAAATTTTTTCATAAACTTTTTCATCCTTTGCTAATTCTTTGAATTTTTTTGTTGTTATGGGGTTTTGTAGAATTGATGCAATAGCATAACATGTACTTGTTAAACCTACACCTGCATTTGGATTCATAATGTTTCTTTTAAACGCATTTTTATTCGTATTGTAAAAACTGAAAAGATAATCTGCATGCCAATTTGCAATATGTAAAAGTCTATTTTCTAAATCTATCAAGTAATCTAAAAATGATTCTTCTGGCATTATTTCATTTGATATATGTGAAATATTAAAAATTAACTATTTTCTCTCTAAATCAAACTAATTGGGATGAATGTTGTTGACCAAATCTATGTCATTATTTGCATTGTTATGTGGTAACCGATAATATTTACTTCTATCATAAATTGGTATAAAAATATGAGATAATTTGATAACAAAATTATTTGTTGATAGTTACACAGTTTACAACAAATTTCACATTCTCAATAACAATGATCCTAGTCATGATTATTGAATCGTGACTCTTTACTTAGCATGCCTGGAGTTTCCCGTTCTGTTATTCGAGTAATGAAATTAATTCTGTATTGAGATAATTTACAATTTATCTAGTCCTAAATTATATGTCTATTATGATCTACTAGTCAATTTTTTTGAAATATTTTATCGAGACACAAATGACAATCTTTTACTACTCTCAAAAACTATTTCTGCTGTGATTTTTAATGAACTAGTGGAATCGTGCTAATCTAAAGTTATCTTTTTCGTAAAAATAAATCTGAATCTAATGTGGTGTTTCTAACAAATATCAAATTCACAGGATCTGTGTTAGAAACGTATTGGAAATTAATTTTATTCATTAAACCTAATGATCATTTTATAAGCACATTGTATGAAAAAAGACATTGGCAAAAATCATTGCTCTTTTTAACCACAAAGGTGGTGTTAGTAAGACTACTACCACACTTAATCTTGGATGGAAGTTAGCTGAAAAAGGAAAAAGAGTACTCTTAGCAGATTTTGATCCTCAATGTAATCTCACTGGTATGATATTTGATTATAAAGACACAGATGATCTAACTATTCTATATGAAAAACATGAAAATCTGAATATTAAAGACGGGTTGGCTCCAGCTTTTGAATCTAGACCCAGTCCACTTGAGGCAATAAAATGTGTTAAAATTCCTGATATTGAAGGATTGTTTCTTTTACCTGGAAATATTGGACTTTCAGAATATGAAGTTACCCTGGGTATTGCACAAGAGCTATCTGGTACTATTCAAGCATTACAAAATCTTCCAGGATCAATTATAACAGTACTTCAAAAAACCGCTGAAAAAATTAATGCTGATTATATCTTGATAGATACAAGCCCTAGTTTGAGTTCTATTAATAGAAATTTATTGATGATCTGTGACTATTTCCTTGTTCCTTCAAGTCCTGATTTTTATTCAGTTATGGCAATTGACTCTCTCACAAAAATTTTTCCTAAATGGCATGAATGGGCAAAACAAGCAAGTGAATTAGAGATTCTAAAATCTGCAAGTTACCCATTTCCAAAACCACATCCTAAATTTCTTGGAACTGTTATTCAAAAATATCGTCCACGGATTGGAACTTCTCCTGCGAGACAATTCCAAAATTGGATTGATAAAATTGAAAAACAAGTGAGAGAAATTTTTGTTCCAACCCTTACTAAATCTGGTTTGATGTTACCTATGTCAAAATATGTTTCTATTGGAACGGACAGAAATTTCACACTAGCATCAATTCCTGATTTTAATAGTCTTATTGCAGTTTCACAAGAAAAACAAAAACCTGTTTTTGCATTAACCGCCGAAGATACTGGACTAACTGGCATTGTATTGGAAAGAACAATGAAGTCAAAAGAACAATTTGATGTGATTTTTTCAGATTTTGCAGATAAAATAATAAAATTGACAACTGATGAATGATTCTATTGTTTCATTTCAAACAAATATTGATCGTGTCAGAAACTTAGGTGGAATTTATAACACATTAAAATCTGGAACTACTCCTGTCCTAGATTTATCTGACATATTACGATCTGAATTAGTTATGGCAGTAAGTGTGTTGGATCATTTCATTCATTCAACAGTCGAAGAGGGGATGATTGAAATTTATCAAAATAAAAGATTGTCTACAAATGCTTATGATCGATTTGAAATTTCACTTGTTAACATTCCAACAGTTTTGACAAATCCTCAAAATACTTTGTGGTTTAAAGAAGAAATCAGGAATAAAATTGACCATCAAAGTTTTCAAAGATCTGATAAAATTTCTACAGTAATTAAGTTGGTGTCTGACAAGAATTTATGGGTTGAAACTGCTAAAATTTTGAATAAATCTCAACAAGATATTACAATACAACTTAATCTAATTGTCGATAGACGAAATCAAATTGCCCATCAGGCAGATATAGATCCAACTTATCCTGATCAAAGATGGCCCATTGATTTTAATTCTGTAGACAAATCTGTCAAATTTATAGAAAAATTATGTGCTACTATTTTTCAAATAATTAAATAATTTGGATATTCTTTGTAATTCTATCAAAAATTGTAATTGTTTCACTATTAATCTGAAAATGTAATAGTGCATCAATCTGGATACGAACCTTATCACCATAGGTCTGGTTGGATTCACATTTTTGAATGTCTTGTATGTAATTATTTAGGGATTTGAACTGATCTAACTAGTCCCGTTCAGGGCTCTTAAATTTTTAAAACTGCTGAATAATTACTAATTTATTTCATCAAAGGTTTCGATGTCTGTCTCTAGTTCTTTTCCTAAGCCTTCCCACCATTGTTTTGTTTGTTCTGTCAAAAAATCCCCTTGTCACTTTTCTGGAATTCTCCTTTATAGATCTGTCGGTTGATCAATAACTGATCAAGACATTGCGAATTTTTAAAAAATACTAATCCTCTTTTTCCGTTTGCTTTTTTTTCATTTTTCTGTAGATAATTATCATTAATGTGCTGCCTGCACAACCCCAAAATAATTCCGATGTTCCATTTTTTATTCCGAATGGCTCAAGTACTCCTACAAAACCTAATGTCATTATTGCCAGAAAACCTAATCCTGCAATATCAAGTATTTTTGTCATGTTTTTCTATACTTTTTTTATGATATCAAAAAGATATATGGTTTTGTAAAACAAACAATCTGTGGACAAGTATCTCATGGTAATCTTGGTTTTCATGGTTGTAAGCATACCTATTTCATTCGTCAATCCGATTAGTGGAGAATTCAGAGATCCACCTTTTATCGGATTGTTTTATCTTGCAATTGCCGGTATCGCAATAATTGTTCTATATAGCTCATACAGGGAAAGAAAAGACAGACAAAAAGCTAATGCTAGAAGAAGATCTAGAAAGTAAGTTTTAAAGTTCTAATCCAAACGATTCTGCAATACTGGAAAAGTTTACGTAAGAATCCAGGTATTGTCTACCTTTTGAAGTAATCACAAAAGTGTTCTTACCATCAAACTCTATCTTGTTGATTAGGCCTGCGCCTGTCAAGTTCTCTAGGAATTTTGATAATCGTGAATGTGATAGGTTTGCCTTTGTTAGCAGAGATGTCGTTTTGATGCCATCCTGACCCTGTTCCTGTGTAGCGTTTAGTACATCTGCAACAATTTGCATGCTTGTCCTGTAGGATGCCATATGCACATAATTCTAAAACTATGATATAAGGGTATTACCATCAATTCAGATCAGATAAATAAGCTCTGGCATGATTCTCGTGCAATGCCATCTCCACAATTACCCATTCCATGGTTTGATGACTTTGTTGGTGTGGCTTACAGGTATTATGATCTAAGAATGAATGTTGTTCCGTTATTTACTGATCGAAAAGAAGCTGCTTCTATTTGGCATGATACAATTCATCCGTGGGTAGATCCATCGATCAAAATTAGGTTTCTGGAGATCGGTGACAAGTATTGGTTCATCATGAGTTCTGATTCCCAAAAAAATGACATGAATCTATCTTTTTTCAAAGAATTGACAAAGTCTGAAAATTATGAGCGATTCAAGAAAGGTCATGATGGTGAGGCATATTTGAGGTTGGGTGTATACGCAAAAAAGTCTCTTGATGATGTTAAAAAAGATGCAGTGTGCAGTTGTACTCATGAAGCCCGAGATCATGATGAAGGTGATGGCGATGCATGTTTGTTCAACGAATGTACTTGTAAAATATTTTCCAGTTTCCAAGTAAACTTGCTAAAGAAGAAGAAGATAATTACTGACATTGAATTTTTAGAAGAAAAAGATATGAAAGATGATCCACTCGTCTGGAATTGTATTAACGCAAATAAATTTTCAAAACCAGAATGATTTCAGTCTAGATGTTTGTTAACTCTGACATGTTCACCTGGATAATATTCGCCGACTCTTTTTGAATAGCAATTTCCACACATTACTCCATCAATGCCCCATTCCTCCATTGGATTGTAATGGAGTTCAATCTTTCCACTACACACAGCACAGTTTTCTTTTTTACCCAAAGTGCTTTAGATCTTTCTAGTCTATATAAAAAACATTCTGGAATCAACCATGCTCAAAAAAATCATGTTAAATAATACTGGATTATATTGAATCTAGGTGGATGGTCTGACCAATGTAAACCTCCTGCAAGATTTTTACTTGGTTGGACTTCTACCCTTTAAATTAAAACAAGTTATTGGTTAGTTTTTTCAGTGCCAAAATCTCTTCTTCTTCTTGCCTGATTTTCTTATCAATAACACGAAGCATAGAATCGTTCCACACGTGTTGAGAAAAGAAATTATGTTTGGTATTTGCTAGTTCGATTTCATCATCTACCACTGTATCTTCGAGAAATTTAGTCACAATCACATCCGTGATTTTTAAAATTCTGGAATTAAGTTTGAAACTGCGAAAAATAGGCTCAAGTTTTCTTATGTCTCCCTTGAAATCTCCTTTTGACTCTAGAATTTTTTTATGAATAATCCTAAAGTATACTGAGACAAAAAACAATGTCGCATATCTTTTCGTTTTATGACCTCCCTGTTTTCCATATTTTAGTGATTTTTTTGCAAATTCTTTAACAAGATATGGGTATAGCAAAATTCTATAATCGTCTTTCAGATTATCATTGAATACATCATCATACTTGCTTCCTCTTGGAAGAAATTGAGCCGGTGAACTATAAGCTTCAGTTGGTCTTTGCTCAACTCCTGCAACCAATGCCTGTATTGCATCTTTAGCTACGATGACTTTCTTGTGATTGTTTGGAAGATAATTGTTGTATATCATATCTCCGCCATATTCAGATTGTTTGGACTTAGTTTTTGTGTCAAAAGAACCTGCCTGAATCTCATAAAAGTAACCGCAGTTTTTTAACTGTGATTTAATGGATTTATGAAAGTCCATTAGTGAAACTAGATCTTTTCCTCTTACTGAGTTTTGAGAGTTTCTGTACTTTGTAATGTTGTTTTGTTCTTGTTCGTCATCGGCTTTGATTATTGTAACTGTCATCGAACCTTCCATGTTCTTTGTCCTCTTTGAATGATCAAGAATAGAGTTTGATGTTTGTGCCCCGTTGACAATTTGAGGGGCATGAAGTTCAATCATATTTTCACCTAACTCTGAAAAGTCACTTACTACGATGGTAATTCCATTGTTGTAAAAGAAAAATTTATTTGGATTGTTTTGTAATGTTTCACGCAATCCTTTATTGACCGTGGTTTTGAATTGCATCCATTGCCTAATGTTAGATTCAAACACATAATCTCTGTTCTTACTAACAAACTCTGTAAGTTCACGTAATTTCAAAATTCCAAGTATTGTATTTTGATGTCTCAACATTCTCTCTAGTTTAATGGATGATTTTTTGCCTGCCGCAGGTTTTTTAATTCTGTCCCATAATTTTTGAATTATTACTTTTTGATCTATAATTTCTACTATTTCATCTTCGTACTCTACCTTTTGATCTGTCACGTAACAACATTTTATTTTGAGATTTTTTTCCTTGATTTTTGTGACAAGTTGGGCTAATTCGGGTCTCATTTTTGTTACATCTTTTGCAAGTAATCTCTTTGCGTCTTCTTTGAATTTTGCTATGGCCTCTAGTGAGTGTGATGTGCCATATTTTGATTGAAATAATCTAACGGTATTATCTGAAAAGTCTACTGGAAGGTAGGCATCAATTCCAAGATCGTTTGCTCCGTCAACAATCGCATCTGCAGCATCATCCTCAGTAGCCTCAAAAACTCTTGTTAAAATCCACTGAAGAAAATTATTTCCTTTTTCTACTTCACTTTTTGAATTTTCTGCATATTCGTGAATGCTTCCCTCTACATTTTCTGCAAAACCTTCTAGGGGAGTACTCGAATTTTTTTGTACCAATAGCGTACGTGAACCAGGTATGAATTCTAATAGGCCGCTTTCATTTTGTGACAATTATGATTTCTAATATGTTATATATTTAGAGAATTTGGTAATTATGTAATAACTCTGTACAGGATATGATGATGTAATTTGTTGAAAAAAATAACTATTTTTGCAATAATCGTTCTAGTAGTTCTAATAATTATTGGATTGGCAGTTTCCAACTATTCTACAGAAGAAAAAACTGAAGATTCAGAATTAATTGTAAAAGGGGATGTGGTAATGCCATCTAAGGTTTCTAGACCTGGATGTGAGGAAATTGACAGATGTTATATCCCATCTTCAATTGTGGTTGAGTCTGGAAAACAAATTACCTGGGTCAATGAAGACTCTGCATTTCATAGTGTTACCTCTGGCTTTTATGATGCCCCTACGAATCTATTTGACAGTGGGCACCTAGATCCTTTTGAATCCTATACTCTTGCTTTTGATAAGAAAGGTACCTTTGATTACTTTTGCACCCTTCATCCCTGGATGATGGGACAGGTAATCGTTGAATGAGTTAATTGTTAAATGAGGTACCCGAGGGAGTCGAACCCCCTTGTATAAGCTTTGCAGGCTCACGCATAACCGTTCTGCCAGAGTACCGTTTTAAAAAACACAAAATGAACAATTAAACTCTTTAGATTAGAATTTGTGAAATGGCTTTGAAGCCAACTTTACGTCTTCACCTTTTACCGTCTTTCTACTTGCATGAGATGCCATGTCTACGGCACTTTTGGCAATGCCATTTGCAATCTCTTCAATTATTCTTCTTAACTCATCAGCTGATTCGTCACTAACTCTTTCGGCCCCTGCTTTTTTCAAAATTCTGTACATTGCAGATAATCCTAGTTCAGATGATTTCATAAAATCAGTTTTAGTTTTTTCCGAAAAAAGATACCGAGTGAAAAAATATTACCAAGGAATCGATTTATACAGACTATTTTAAGAATTGATCTGAAATGACCTGGTATTTTGATTCTCATATACATTTGTCAGATGCTGCTTATGCTTCTGACATAAAATTCATCTCAAAACAAATGGAATGTTTGAAAGTTAAAGCGTGTTGCGTGTCAACAAACTATGGAGATTCGTTACAAACTTTAGAACTTGGGAAAAATAGTGAGTTGGTTTTACCTTTCATTGGAATTCATCCAGAATATGCAAATGATGATCTTGAAATTATGACGAATCTGATTGAAGAAAACCATTGTGATATCTCTGGAATCGGTGAAATAGGACTAGATCCGACTTATGAAAATGATGGTGGTGATGCTGTAAGACAAAATCATGTGTTTGAAATGTTATTGTCGTTAGCCGAAAAACTTAACAAACCTGTCTCAATTCATTCACGAAAAAGTCTCGATGATATTTTCCAAATCATGACTTCCTACAGTACAAAACATGCATTGTTGCATTGGTTTGACGGAAGTAAAAAGCAGCTACAAACAGCCATGGATATGGGATTTTTTGTCTCTTATGGGCCTGTTATGATTTATGCAAATGACAAGCAAACTTTACTCTCTAAAACAGATGAATCTAAAATTCTTGTTGAAACTGATGGCCCTGTAAGATTTTCTAGATGCTTTGAAATGAAATCTGGGCAAATCAGCTTTATTCCCAGTGTAATTTTTTGTGCTTCAAAAATTTTGGACAAGTCCTTTGATGAGATGGCATCATTACTGGAAACAAATTCAAAATCCTTTCTTGGAATATAGGTATAAAATACCCCCGTCCTTTAGACGACCAGTGGATAGAATAAAACGAATCACATATGAGATCCTAGACGGTCACAAGTCTAAGTTTGGTGAAGATTTTGCTGATAACAAAAAGGCATTGAATCAAATTTCTATTGTACGTTCTAAGAGTTTAAAAAATAAAATTGCTGGATATATTACTAAATTTATTAAAAAAGAGATTCGCGAAGAAAAAGTTAAACAGGCTCGTATTGAATCTTCAAGATCTGAACAAGTTGAGGTTGAGATTCCGGAATCCATTGAAGGTGATGATGCACCTGAATCTGTTGAAGAGGTAACTTTGACTAATGATGCACCTGAATCTGTTGAAGAGGTAACTTTGACTAATGATGCACCTGAATCTGTTGAAGAGGTAACTTTGACTAATGAAACTAACGAACAAAAGACTGAATAATAAATTAAATATTAATTCTAGATTCTAAATCAGACGTAGGTATGTTTACTGTGAAATTTATTGGGGGAGCTAAGAAATCTTTTCCAGTTGAATATTTGAAAATTGATAAATCTGATATGTCTATTCAAGAATTAATTGATTTGCTTTTGGTTCTAAAACCTGCAGATTCTCCAAAACTTGATACTGATAATGTTTTGATTGCGATAAATGGATCGGATTCATCTGCAATGGATGGAAAAGATACAAAAATAAAAAATAATGATATTGTGAGTATTATTCCTGTAATTCATGGAGGTTCATCAAAAAAAATCACTTTTGAATGCGCTAAAAAACAAATTCAAGTAATTGAGATTAAAGGTCAAAAATCAATCAATGTGGAGTTCATCGATAATTTACGAAAAAAATATCCTAAACTTTCACTTCAGGCGGTGTCAAGTAATTTCATTTTAAATAGTTATCATCTAAAAAAAATTATTTCATTGTCTTTTGAATCTAAAAAAAATGATATTTTACTTTCAAATAAATTTGAAATCGATCTTCTTATGCGGTTTGCATTGACTACACAAATTTCTCGTGCTATAGATCAAGTTGGGATTAAACCCAATTCCAATTTCATTTTAATTGCAATAGGTGCAAAAACAACTTTGAATTCATTGCATCGTGAATTGTTTCCAATGACTGTATCTTTATTTTCAAAAAATCATGACTTATATCTGAAAAAATATTTTAAAATCTCAAAAAAATATTTTGATTCTATTCACTCAAAAACTCCTCTAGAAGATATTTTGGTAGAAAAGGCGGCAATGTTATTCTGATATACTTCGTTTAGTCTTTTCAGTACTTAGTATATCGGATTTTTTTAATATTGAAATTCCAGTTACGTTGCCTAAAATTTCAATTAAGAGAACTTTGTCTGGAAAATCAAGTGAGACCTTGTTTTTTATTTTATCTGCTATTCTTGTGATTATATCCTGACTTGATACGTTTGAGTTTCTTTTTTCAATCAGTATTCTATATGTTTCACCATCTAGAATTTGTTTGTGTATGTCTGCAACACTTTTTTCTATCTCTTCAATTTTGGTTTCAACGACTTTCTGTATTGGTATCCATCTTAGGCAATATCTGACACTCCATGGTTCATCCAGAAGCATTTCTCTGATTTTGCTTGTGACTTCAATGGGATCAATTTTTGTTTCAACTGTTAAGATTCCTGACATGTTTGAAATTGAAACTTTGATTTCTGGATCCCCTAATTGGCCTAAAATATCTACAAGTTCTTCCTCCGCATCGGACTCAAAATGTCTAGCACAGGTGATTATCAAATTCATCATCTCAAAATTTCCTCTTTAGTCAAATAGCCTTCACGGACAATCTTGATCCTCTCATTTTCTATCTCTATTACTGTTGACACTGCTTTACTTGTAATCGTTCCTCCGTCGACAAAAATATCCTGGCCCTGTAGATTTTTAAAACATTCATCAGGATCTGTATATGGTCCGCATCCAGAAATATTTGCACTGGTACCAACAAGGAAATTACATTTCTTTAGTAAATCTAATGTGCATTTGTGATTGGGAACTCTGACTGCAATTTTATTATTTAAGTTCAGCGAACTTTTCAGATTCTCATCTGTTAATTTTAGGATTATTGTTAATGGGCCTGGCCAAAATTTTTCAACAATTTTTTTAGTAAATTCGTCAATATGGCAAATTTTACTAGCTGTCTCTATGGAATACGTTAAAACTGGAACTAATTTTCCAATATCTCTGGATTTAATTTCATAAATCTTTTCTACTGATTTTTTATTATAGGGATCACATCCTATTCCGTATACTGTATCTGTTGGAAATACCGCGATCCCTCCATCTTTGATTATCTTGTTGGCCTTTTCAATTGCTTTATTATTGCAGCTTACTTTCAATGCTTTCGTAATTATTTTTTGTTTAATTACCATTTACTTTTGAACTATCATTTACGTTGCAACATTTTATTTTAATAGTATGTCCGGCGTTTCTGATTCTGATCATGCGGTTTTGATGATTATCTATATGCGAATTTAATATCTTGACAATTATATGCTCAATCCAAAATTATCTGCAAAACCTGTAAATGTATTATATGCTTGTAAAAATTCTCTACCTGACTGACTAATTTTATATTTGTTTGAGCTTTGATTATCTACTTTTTCTAGCAGTCCTTGTGATACAAGGGTTTTCAATATTCTTGAAATTCTGGAATGTGAAATATTTGCTTTTCTAATTAGGTAAGTGATTGTTGCACCATCTTCATCTTGAAGATCATCTCTTGTAGTTGATAGGATATCGCCAATAATTTTCATATGTGTTCTGTATTCTGTCATTGTGTCATTTACTGTTATTGCAATTTCTATGAGAGAGCATTGATATTTTCCAATATACTAAAAAGACAAAAGAATTTGACCAACTTTTCATATCTCAAAAATTTGAGCCTGAATAGAAATTATTCTAAGTCTTTATCGAAATTTATTTTTGTTAATGGTACTTTGCTTACTGGAACAAATAATGATATCAACCCTCCTATTTTTATTATCATTGATATTGGGTACATGATTGATTCTGGAAAAACGAATGAGTACCACCCCAAAAATTCCCCTAATGCTAGAAGTCCTAAACCTGCAGAAACCCAAATTGTCCCTTTGTTTCGATTTTCAAAGTATGATAGCATCGTCTCAATTGCGCCGTATGCTAGTAAAATGAATGAAATTGATCTGAAAACATGTTCTATTTGAACGGATGAAACTAGAAACAATGGAAAAATTCCAACTGATCTAAAGTAGCTTGATTTTGGAAAAAATGATTTTATGCTATGTGAAAATGCAATGAAAAAGTATCCTATGGTTTGAATGATGATTCCAAGTGTCTGAATCCATTTTTCGACACTTCCTGATTTCATGATGAAATCTTCTACCATGTAACCTGTCCAAATCACAAAAAATCCTAAACTGATTGAAATAAACGCGATTGTTAATCTGAATAATGTTGGACTTCCAGTATTTCTAAATCCAATAAATGATATCACTCCTATGGAAAGTCCTACCAAAAATCCTACCAAATTTAGAATATTTTCAAGTAAAAATTCCAACGACGTTTAGAAATAGGTCAAGTTAATTATTTTAATCTGATGAATGATTTCATACGTTGTTAATCCCATTCATCAAGTGAACCTGAAGTATGGCCTTCTGTACTTCCAGTATAGTCTCCTAAGATGTCTGAATATTTTGACTCGTTGTGAGCTATAAATTTTACATATTCCCCATAACTCATGTCTAGATCACACGAGCCACATTTTACAAGAGAATAATCCATTGTTAATTCTGCATTTTCTTTACATTTTGGACATTTGATCTTCATGTCCAGTATACTAATGATAGCTATTATTACTTTACATTAAAAAATCATGTTCATACTATTCTGTAAAGTCATGTATAGAATCAAGTACTTTTTTTATGATGTCTGTATGACCTGCGTTGATTTCTGTTGTAATTAATAACAGGTATTTTTCATTTATTGGAAATGTAATTCGTTTTAGTTTTTCATACTCTGCCATGGCATATTTTGTGTTGCCTAGTTTATGTTCAATATTTTTTCTAGTATGCCATCTTTGGCTTGCATAATAATGCATCATCTTAAGTTCCTCATTGTTGAGAATTGGATTGATATTTTCTCTGAATCCCCCACAAATTTTCTCGCCCGTGTTGTTTTGAATTACAGCATAACGAATAGTCGAATCTATTTTCATAACATTCGCATATAACCTATCAAAATCCAATATTGGCTTTATCTATATCTATTATTAAAATTTAAATTCAAAATTTTAATTATTTTTTTTAACATTAACGAATAGCAATTTTAATGCCCACCATGTATACGATATGAACGTTCGTAGAATTTGAAATGTTTTCTATGTTTGTGTTGGTGATCCCTTGTCACTCAAGCGATAAAAAAATAATTTCTATCAAATGTACACATGTGATGCTTCGCATCTCTAATTGAAATCTTGTTTTATGTTCAAAAAAAGATAAAAGGAGTTTGATATTGGGATATTTTATGAGTCGTAATTGTACAAAATGTAAAAATTTAATTCCTGATAATGAGCAACTTGGAGTTGTTGCTGAAAAATACCCTGCCTGTAACAAGTGTTGGGCAGAATGGAAAGAATACCAAGTAATGGTGATGAATGAAATGAAACTTGACATGTCAATGCTTGATCACAGAAAATTATTGAAAAAACATGAGAAAATCTTTGTAGGTGTGTTGTCTCCTGAGGGTGAAGTGATAGATTATTCTAATGAGGATAATCGGAAACCTGATGAGCCTACGGGCGTCTAAAATTTCAAGTGTTTTTTAGCATTATCTGGTACTACCAACAGTATTCTTCTTTTTGAATTTTCGTCTAGATTGGTGATAATTTTTTTAACTGTATTTGCAATGATTTCTTTCTCGTTCTCTTCTAGTGTCAAAAATATTTCTAGAATGCCATCTAGGTTGAAAGTGATTAATTTTTGTGGTGAACGTGCTATTTCTGTAATGTATGCTGAAAATAATCCCTCTCTTTGTTCCTCTGATAGCGTAGTTAGAATTTTGAGCCATGTTTTGAAAAGTTTTGAAAAGTTGGGAAATGGGATTGTGGGACCTGCCTCTAATGCATTGTTGATGACCTCGTTTCTTTCAGGTTCTCCCAACGTAAAAAATTCTATCATTCTTTTTTTCAAAATTGGATTTCTCAGAAAATCTGGCAAACTGGCCAAGTTAACAATGATGTTGCCTGCAAAATTTTCCCCCACCATTAACCAAATCTTATCATTGCTGAATATAAAATCATGTGAGAACACTTTAGCTTAAATAAACGAAATAGGATCTGAACTATATGACATCCACTGTAGTTGTTGGCGGATTTTTTGGCGATGAGGGTAAAGGAAAGATCATCTCCTATTTGGCAATCAAAGATAATCCGAAAATAATAGTCCGTGGTGGTGCTGGTCCAAATGCTGGACATACCATAAGAGATGGTGATAAAGTCTACAAAGTAAGAATGTTGCCTAGTGGATTTTTAAATAAGAATTCCAAAGTGATGATTGGACCTGGTGTTGTAGTTAATCCTGATGTACTAAACAAAGAAATTCGGGATTTTGATGTGACAGGACGTGCATTTATTGATAAGCACTGTGGAATAATTGAGGAAACGCACCTAGTTAGAGATTCTAAAGGTGAATTAAAAGAAAAAATTGGTAGTACTGGCTCTGGCACAGGTCCTGCAAATGCTGACAGGGCAATGAGAGTTTTGAATCTGGCAAAAGATTTTGATTCTTTATCTTCACTTATTGTGGATGTTCCTTTAGAGGTAAATTCCGCAATTTCTGCAAATGAACATGTCTTGATCGAGGGCACGCAAGGAACTTTTCTTTCGCTATGGCATGGGACCTATCCGTTTGTAACATCTAAGGATGTGACCGCGTCTGGAATTTGTGCCGATATTGGAGTTGGACCTACCAAAGTTGATGAAGTAATAGTTGTTTTCAAATCTTATGTAACTCGTGTTGGAACTGGACCTCTTGCCAAAGAACTTTCCGTTGAAGATGCAGAAAAAAAAGGATGGTCTGAATTTGGCACTGTTACAGGTCGTCAAAGGCGTGCTGCGGATTTTGATTTTGATTTAGCTAGGCGTGCAATTATGCTTAATGGTGCAACACAAATCTCGATTACAAAATTGGATGTGCTCTTTACAGATTGCGCTGGAAAGACTTTGTTTGATGAATTATCTGATAGCGCAAAAGCATTCATCAAAAACATCGAAACAGAATTGAATATCCCTGTTACGATTATTGGAACTGGTCCTGAAGTCAATGATGTCATTGATAGAAGAAACTAGGCTCCTAAGTTTTGGATAAGTTTAATTTGATTATTAATAGGATATCTTTGTGGACAACTCTCAAACTACTGATAAATTACCACGTTATATTCAAGTAAATTCAATTTTGGAGTTTACTAGGCTTGTATGTGCACTAGAGCGTGCACCTCGTGTTTCTTTTTTACATGATTATAATGGTAAAAAAATCCTATCTGTACAAATGGATGTTTTAAAAGAAAAACCCATTGTATACTATACACATTTAGAACACAATGGACATTATCTTTGCTATGGCCTAAATGGAGGTAAAGAACAATCTGAAATTGTAAACACTACTTCAGATGCAAGCAAACTTTATTCTCCCATTGTTCGAATAAAGTCTCTACCTAAAACTTTGCAGCCTGGAAATGGCACTCTGGATAGATATCAACCAATTGAGTTAGAAGATATGTCAAGTTTGGCAAAGCTCACTTGGGGTTTTGAAGAGATTCCTTTTCCCTTATTTTTATTCCCGCATGATGACAAATGGTTAATTGGAGTTTTTATGAATTTCAATGACGAGGGAACATCCTATTTCTGTCATGTTGTTTTAGACCTTGATCCACAAATGCCTTTCTTGAAATTTTCTACTACAAATGGTTCTCAGCCTACCTTTGTGGAAAATCCTTCCAAACATGGGTATTCTTATATCAAAATAATAAAGTTGAAAGACACCCACCCCCTTGTTGATTATGGCCACCTTCAAAACTAGACTTTCAAAGATCTCGAAGACCAATGGCAAAGTCATTCTTGCTAATGACTATGATCTATCCGTTAAAAAATTAGAAATTAAAACAATTAAAAATATTGAACAACTTCATCCGTATCTGTGCGGAATTAAACTAAATTACCATTTACTTCTTCCTTTGAGCGGAAAAGAAATTATCAAAATTAACAAAACAGCTCATAGATATGGTTTACAGACAATTGCCGATATCAAGCTTAATGATATTGGAAATACAAATAAAATAACCCTGGAACATTTATGGGGTTTAGGATTTGATGCAGTAATTGCAAATCCGATAATGGGTCTTGATAGTTTAAAAAATATCGTAAAATCTGCTCATAAAAATGAAAAAGGTATCATTACTTTATGTCATATGAGCGCACCCGAGGCCAGACTGTCATATGACATGGAAGTAAAGATGGAAAAAAAGCAACGACTATATCAGTTATTTTTAGATTGGGCTCTTGCAGCCAAAGTTGATGGAATTGTAGTGGGAGCTACATTTCCAAACATCATCCAACAATGCTCTCAAAAAGCAAAAAAAAATTTAAGTATTTTTTCTCCTGGTGTTGGGACTCAGGGTGGAAATGCCAGTGATGTAATTCTAGCTGGAACGGATTACCTAATTGTTGGTAGGACAATTCTAAATTCTAAAAATCCAATTACTGTGGCCCAAACATTACAGCTAGAGAGTTTTGGAAAGTAATTTTTGTGCTTTTGTCAAAACGGTTTTTGCATTATCAAATGTTGTTTTCCCCATTGAGGTGTTATAGTCCATCCATGTGTAATCTTGATGTTCATGTGAAATTTTAACATCTTTGGTTTTTGTTTCTGCCAAGAAAAATACCACTTTTTTATTAACCAATTCGCCTTGATGTTGAAAATTATATTCAATCCATTCTTCAAAATTTTCTAAAAAGGCAATGTCTGTGATGCCTGTTTCTTCTTCTGTTTCTCTAATAGCTGTCTGATGAATTGATTCACCTTTTTCCATTTTCCCCTTTACAAAATCCCAATGTCCTGAAGGATAATGTAAAAGTAAAAACAATTTTTTTGATTCCTCTTTTCTGAATAATATTATTCCTGCTGACGTTTCTTCGATCATTTCCCTATTCTTCTTTTCCTCTCTTGATAAGTCCTAATTGCCCTCATTAAATCTATTTTTCTAAATTCTGGCCAAAAAATATCCATAAAAACCAGTTCGCTATATGCACTTTGCCACATTAGAAACCCGCTCAATCTTTTTTCACCTGAAGTTCTCAAAATCATATCCGGAGATGATTGTGGTAAATGCGATGTGTATAGATTTGATTCTATTTCCTCTTTGTTGATATCTTCTATCTTGAGTGTTCCGTCTTTGATTTTTATTCCTATTTTTTTTATTGCATCTACTAATTCGTTTTGTCCACCATATGCTAATGCAATATTTAGAAAATGTTTGTCGTAATTTTTTGTAACACTGTCCAATTTGTTTAAAATATTTTTGATGGATTCGGGAAGTAATTCAATTCTACCGATGGCTTTAACTCTCATTTTATTTCTATGAATTCTAGGATCATTGAACAATTTCTCAAGTCTGATGCGGATTAATTCGTAAAGATCCTCTAACTCTTCATCATTTCTATCTAAATTTTCTGCTGAAAGTGCATACAACGTGACAATCTTAATATCCAATTCCTCGCACCAGTCAAGAAGATTTTCTACTGCGTCAGCTCCCTTCCAATGTCCTTTTTTCGAGATTGTTAATTGTCTTCTTGCCCATCTTCGGTTTCCATCTAAAATTAAAGCCACGTGGTTTGGAATGTCTCCGTTAAGAATTTCATGTTCTAGTCTTTTTCCATATATTTTATAGACTCCGAATATCTGACATATCACATCTATTGTCTTACTAATCTCTAATCACCATTTGATGACTGATATACGACTAAAAATATCAGTGTTTTTCTGGAATTGTTTTTAATGGTTTAAAAATATTGGGACTAATCTGAAACCATTTCTTGATCTTTATGCTTCCTATATTTTTTGAAGAGGATTGTGGCTGAAACTAGCGTGGCTGCCAATCCTCCTAATAATGGTGGAATCAAAGTAAGTGAAGGTTCGTCGAATATCATTATGTTCGTAAATTGAATAATGGTTGGATACAGTGCGGCTAAGACGATAATTCGTAAGATGTCGCTAATTTGTCTGGGAATTTCACCCATCCAATTACTGAGTAATGTTCCGGCAAATATTGAACCCATCCCAATCCACAGAATTGGTAATGCTCCGGCAACAAATTGTCCAACTATCACTTTGTCTGTAATCGTTGTGATCAATTGCATATCTGATTTAATTAAATCTGGATCTAAAGAGCCGATTCCAGCTGGAACTGATGAAAGAATTAATAGTATTCCTGCTACCATTGTAAACATTCTGATGAAACCCATCGGTGTTGGTTTTGACCAGCTTGACCAAACTCTATCTATATCAAATGCTCTAATCAGAAATGCTCCGCCCAAAATACTTACAAGAACCGCAAATATTTCTGCTGTATAGCCAAACACAGTAGCAACTCCTCCAATTAACAAAAGAATTCCTGGAACCCCTAAAAAGAACTTTGAATATTTTGAATCGTATGCTAGCATTTTTAAATATTTTCCAAAAACTGCGTAAGAATATTCTACACTTCTACTAACTTTCATTACTACACGTTGTACGGATACTACTGGTAGGACATTTTGTATTACTGGAATTACACTCTCGTCGTCTTCCCCATCTGAAACTATGACTGCACCGTTTGCAGAAAATTTTTCCAGAACTTTCCTTGTTTCAAAAAGAATTTTTTCATCAGCTTGAACTCCTCTATTTTTAACTCCTGCAACTGTAATTACTTCTACCTGGTATCCTTTACTGATCAAATCTTCATACGTCTTAATTGCTGCAAAAATAGAATTTGAATCTGCATCTTCTGGATCTTCCAATGCTAATCTCTGTGCTGCCTCAATACAGGCATCCCTTCCTACAACTGGTGTGATAATACCTGCTTTTTCACCTACATCATTATCTCTGTCAATACAAATTACCAGTAACTTATTGGCTGTGGATGCGTTGACATCTTTTTCAACTTTATCTGTTCGTTGAGACACTGTTTTTTATTACAGAATTAGTTTTTAACAATTTCCAACTATGACGGTTAGTAAAATTCGGTATTCGCCTAGTTTGGTCTAGATTCATGCGAAATTTCAATTAATTCTATATATTCAGCCTTAATCAAATCAATTTTTTCTGAAATTTCACCTATTTCATTTTCAGGACCTCCTTTTTCAATTAAGTTGGCCATAACCTTGGTCTCTAAAATATACGAATTAAATTTCTTCATGGCATCCATGTAGTTGATGTAGCTGGCTTGCCATTCTTCTGGTGGTTTTGAAGTCACAAACTCACTGATCTGTGCCGTTACCTGTGATGATGTTACTTCAGTAATTGCAATGTAACTCTCGGGAGTAATTTTTCCGGCACGAAGATTCTGATACTCTATGTTGATTGAACCTTCTAAAATTTCATGTATATTTTGAACTCCGTTCAGATAGCCCTCGTGATCAGATACGACAAACGTGGCTTCATAAGCTTGTGGAATCATCCACAACAAAAAACTTGCACCTGTTATTGCAGCCAAAATTACCACAGTTACTATGATTCCTTTTTTTGAAGCCATTTGATAATTTTAGTATTGAGGAGTTTATAATTGATAATATTTAACAAAATCATCATATATTAAACAAATATTAAAAAAATGTCTTTATTTTAATCTTAATTGAGATTTTTTTAGAAACACTTGTATTTTTTGAAGTTTCTTATAAAATTCCTTTTTTATTTCATCAAAAAAATTACCTCTATCTAGTCTGTAGTGAATTAATTTTTACAGCCTCTTCCTAAATACCCCTAAGTTAGACAAATTTCATAATGGTTCAAGCATATTGCGTAAAATGCAGAGCAAAAAGGGACGTTAAAGATCCCAAAGAAACTACATTGAAGAATGGACGTCCTGCCGTAAAAGGTACATGTCCTACTTGTGGAACTAACGTATTCCGTATTGGTGCAATGCCAAAAGAATAGACTAAACAAAAGTTCACACGATTTCTCTTTTTCAAAACCCATATAGGGTCTGTCATGCACAGTTTTTCAGTGACTAAAGCAGAATATGAAAATCTACTCAAGCGAATTCAGGATAAATTAGGTGGCACAGATAAAGAATCTCAAACTAGGTTTGAACTTCCTGTTGTAGATGTAATGTGGGAAGGTCAAAAGACATTCTTACGTAATTTTTCAGAGTTCCCTAAGATTCTTAGAAGAGATCCTGATAAAGTTCTTCAATACCTCTCAAAAGAATTTGCAGTTCCTGCAGAAAGACTTGGTGACAAGGCAATGTTTGTAGGACGAAGAGCCCCTGATGACTTCACAAGATTATTTCAGATTTATGTAAAAGACTATCTTGAGTGTCCTACGTGTAAAAGTCCTGACACAAAAATACTTAAAGAAAATAGAATATCTTTTCTAATTTGTGAGGCATGTGGTGCAAAATCTACACTAAAAGGCAAATATGCATAATGAAATTCTCAGTACGAGTTTCTGAATACCAAAAAAAAACAATGCTCAATATTTGTGATGCAGATCTATTGGGGACGAAAATCATCCAAGATGATTTGACTATGTCTATTGGTGAGGCATATTATGGCAAAAAAATTGTTGAGACCGATGAGGCTAAAACTTTATTGAAAAATTCTTCAATCATTAACATGGTTGGAAAAGATACCATTTCTCTAGCAGTTGAGCTTGGAATTGGCTCTGAAAGTGGTGTTAAAATAATATCCGATGTCCCTTTTCTAATTATTTTTAATACGTAGAGATGTTTAATTTGATTTCCACTTTGCATGTATTTTTAATCTTTGAAGAAATTCCTTTTATCTAGACGGAGCATGTTTATTCTATGACAGATATTATTAGCAAAAAGTTAGAATCCAAAATAGATAATAAATTAAATTCGAAACGAAAACGAAAACATCTTGAAGATGGTTTCAAAAAAGGAAAAGTTGTCAATGAAGTTTTGGATAAACCTACTGTCATGACTCTTTACAAAATGATTACGGATCACATTATTGCATATGTAAATGGGTCTGTTAGTGCTGGAAAGGAATCTGTTCTTTTTTGGGGTGTTGATGAAAATGATATTGACGTTGCATTGAAAATTTATCTGGTGAGCACTTCAAATTTTAAAAAACGCGAGCCATACATAACAGGTGATCCCAGGTTCTCTCATCTCAAAAAAGGCACAAAGAATATGGTTTATTTGTGGGCAAGAAAGGAATATCGTAATTTGTCTCAATGCTATGATGCTGGCATCCCTGTCCCAGAACCGTTGTATGTCACAAATAACGTTCTAGCTATGAAATTTATCGGTAATAATGGTGCTCCTTGTGCCTCTTTGCTAACTTCAGAAATTGATGAAAATGACTACCATCAAGCAATTTCAATTATACGAGATCTATACCAGAAGGCAAATCTTGTACATGGTGATTTTTCAGAATATAATGTTTTTAAGACTGAAAATGGGTTGATGGTTTTTGATTTGGGTTCTGGCGTTGATCTCAGACATCCTAATTCTCAAAAATTTCTTAAGAGAGATATTAATAACATTACAAGATTCTTCAGTAAAAGAGGAATTCTTTGTGCAGATACAGATAAAATATTTGAGGAAATTGTAAATGAGCTTTGAAAAATCAATCCGTATTCCCAATGATCGAATTGCTGTTTTGATTGGTAAATCTGGTATCATAAAATCAAAAATTGAAACTGCATGTCATGTTTCGTTAAAAATTGACGGTGATACCGGGGAAATTTTTATAACATCTCAAGGTGATGTTGAAAAAATTCAACCATTCAAAGCTGTAGAGATTGTTACGGCTATTGGCAGAGGATTTTCACCAGAAAATGCAATGACTTTGTTAGATGGCGAAAACACACTACATGTGATTGATTTGAGAGAATTTGCTGGAAAGTCCAGTGCCAATGTTGAAAGGATAAAAGGGAGAATTATTGGAGAAGGTGGTAGAGCTAGACGAAATATGGAAAATCTTAGTGGTACTCACATCTCAGTTTACGGCAGAACAGTTTCAATCATTGGTGATTCAAGCAAACTACGATTAGCAGTTGATGCCATCTCTTCTATTTCTAGTGGAAGTATGCATGGTGCGGTTTATGACAAATTAGAAGCGGCGAATAGAAGAACAAAGCAAGAAAAAATGCAATTATGGGAAGATCAAAATGTCTTCTATTAAAGAAAAATTCAACCAGATTTCTCCTAGTGAATTCTTTTACAGTAATCGTGATTTAGCTGGATTTAGTAATCCAACACGATCTCTGTATACTGCTGTAAGAGAATTTGTAGAAAATGCACTGGATGCATGTGATCAAAAAGGAATTCTACCCGATGTTCATCTTACAATCAAAGCTGTTGATCCTGAAAAATCTGATCCTAAACCCTATATTTTGACTGTCAAAGATAACGGTCCTGGCATAGATGCCGAACATATCCCACTTGCTTTTGGGACCGTCCTTTATGGTTCTAAATTTGGACTAAAACAGGCTAGAGGTATGTTTGGGCTTGGTGCTACCATGGCGATTTTGTATGGACAAATTACAACAAACAAGCCTGTTACAGTAAAAAGTTCTGTTGATGGAAAAACTCAAGATGTGTTCGAACTGCTGCTTGACATTCAAAAAAACAAACCTGTGATTGTTAAACACGCTACTAAAGAAATTACAAAAAAAGGATTGTCTGTCAGTATTTGTTTAGAAGGTGATTATTCAAAAGCTGGAAACAAGATAAGAGATTATGTTTATCAAACTTCTTTAATCACTCCGTATGCGTCAATAACTTTTGATGATCCAAAAGGACAAAAATTTAGTCATCCTAGGTTTGTGAAAGAAATTCCTCCTCCTCCTACGATAATTAGGCCGCATCCTCATGGTATAGACGTAGAACGAATACGTAGAATGATAGTCGAATCCCAATTTGAAATCCCAACCATTGATGATGTGATGATTGAGAAAGTTAGAAAAGATCTGGGATTGTCTGTTAAAAAACTGAGCTATACCTCAATCATGGAGAAAGCAAAGAAAAAGTGGAAAAATCTCCCACGACAGGTTCGTGTAGTGATATCTTTAATGTCATTTCTAAAAATGGATTTTGAAAAACTAAACAAAATCCGAATTGAAGACATTGACATACCTAACAAAAAGTTATTTTATTGGGATTTTGGTGATTCGCAATCAAAGTCTATAGACATGGATCCTGAAAGTCAGTATTACAAACAACTAACCAATACTGTTCAGGGTGAACCCCTTACCACATTCTTGACAAAAAGATTTCAACGTATTGGTCCAACTACTGCGATAAAATTTGCAAAATTTGCGGGATTTAAACCTGAAAAAAGGATGGGTACCTTAACAAATCAAGAATTAGTGAATCTAAGTGATTCACTTCAAAAATTTGATGATTTTATGGCTCCCGATTCTAGTTGCCTTGCTCCCTTGGGGGCGGAGCCTCTGAGGAAAGGAATCAAGAAATTTTTTAATCCTGATTTCACTGAAGTTGTTCAACGTCAGGCATCTGCATATTCCGGCTTTCCTTTCATTATTGAAATGGGTATTGCTTATGGTGGAGACATAAAATCTGGTGGACCCCATGTTTACAGGTATGCAAATAGAATCCCATTACTTTATGATGAAGGCAGTGATGTTGTTATCAAAGTTTCAAATGACACTGATTGGGGCCGGTATAAGATAAAAGGAGAACCACCATTCATAATCGTATCCCACATTTGTTCCACCAGAATCCCATACAAAACTGCGGGAAAAGAAAATGTTGCAGATAGACCAGAAATTGAACGAGAACTAAGGCTGGGATTGCAGTTTTTGTCAAGAAAACTGGCCACGTACATGTCAAAAAGAGGTCAGGCCGACATGGCAAAAAAGAGAGCCAATCTTTATGCAAAATACATACCTTTGATTGCAGAGTTTTGTACAGAACTTGCGGGTAAGAAGAAAGAACCTAATTACAAAAAAATATTAGAAGAAAATGCAGCTGAGTCTATAAAAATAGTGAAGGAGGAAAATGAAATTGAAAACAAATAAGGTCAAAGAGAAAAGTAGGATTAAAGAACGAAAGAAAAAAGCTGATGAAAAACAAAAGAATATTCTTGAGATGCTTAAGAGTCATGGGGCAAAAATATATGATGATTTAGATAATGGGCAGTTTCCAAAATTTTCTATTCCTAGTAGATCTGTAGGTAATATTGTTTATGATAAAAAACTGAGACAGTATATACTTGGTAACAATGCTGCATTGAGGAGTTCAAGGAATTCTGCACAGCTCAGATCTTTTACGCAACTGATGTGGTTGGCATTTTTTGCAAACAGGTTAACTCATGAAAAAAAATCATCCACTTTGAGGGATGTATACTATTCCTCACAAGCATTCGCAATTGAATTTGAAGATCAATCTGAATCTGATAATATTATTGTGGATTTAGAGGCTGTAACTTCTAAACCTAGAGAGGATTTTCATATTTTTCCTGAAGAGAGAAGCTCTATTTTTGGGGATTTGAATATTGAGTATACAATTCCTGGCTATGAGGGAAAAACTATGAATTTGTCTAATCATCCCGATGGATACTCAATAGGTCCAAGTTTGACTACTGCAGAATTAGTTGACACAAGTGCAGAAATTGTTATTGCCATAGAAAAAGGCGGACTTTTTACACGATTTGTCGAAGAACAAGTTGATAAAAAATTTAAATCTATAATTATTAACACTGGCGGACAAGCACCACGTTCAACCAGAACTTTACTAAAAAGACTCCATGATGAAATGAAACTACCTGTAATCGTTCTTACTGATGGTGATGTGTATGGGGAGCATATTGCTATGGTAATTAAATCTGGTTCTGCAAATGCCGCACATCTTAGAGAATTAACTGTACCTGATGCAAAATGGGTAGGAGTTTGGGCTACTGATATTGAAAAATACAAGTTGCCTACTATTCCAATGACTGAATCTGACATTAAGCGATGTTACGATCTACAAAAGGATCCTAGATATCAAGATGGAGTCTGGAAAAAAGAACTTGATGTGTTTTTGAGATTAAAAAGAAAAGCAGAGTTAGAGGCCTTCTCAAAATACGGTCTAACAAATATCACTGATAAGTACCTGCCACAAAAATTAGAACTGGCAAAAAGTCTCTAGTTATTTAATTCTGAGTGTTAAAACACCGTTTCTGTATTTAAAATCGAATATTTGCATTGTATTTGCACCTTCGATGGGGATTTCTTTTGAAAATCCTGATGTTCCGCGTATGTACAAAATCCCATCAACTAGCCTAACGGCAATTTTATCTTCTGGTCCTGGTACTTCAGCAACAAAAACAAATTCCTCTTTGTCTTTGATAAGATCGTATATCCAATTCTTTGTTTCTGGCTCTCTGCCTTGGGTGAATGATTGTTTTTGCTCATTTGTCATTTTCTTTAGAATTTTGACCCAGTAAAACATTGTAACTGCTGCTGCACCAATTAATATGAAACTCACAAAACCAGAATCGGCTCTTTGTGTCATAATGTAGATAATTCCTAAAAATAAAATTACAATGATGGGTATTACAAAATTCACTGATTGATTATTTGCATATGTTCCCTTGTAACTTGCCAAACAGTTCAAATCTGAGTCTTCCAAATATAAAGTTGGCATATTTGGTTTTTATTACCATTTTTGAAATTTTGGGTATTTACAGCACGGCATCTAAACTATCAATACGTGAAATTGTATTTCGGGGAACAATTATGGTCATTATTATCACTGTCCCATCGCTTTTATCATTTGTAATGATTTGGACTATTTTGGATAATTTACTTTATGATGAAGTAACTGTGGTTGCAGTTGTTCATTTTATTGCGATGGTGCTTTCATTGAATATTTCTAAAAAATTACTTGTGAAAAAATAATTGCATGGAATATGTTTTATGTCTCTGTGATTTATTTTAGAAGTAATGTCTTTCTCAAAAATTGAAAATGATCTGATTTCTGAAATTCGATTAGATTCTATTCAGGCTAAAGTGTATTTATTGGTGACATGTTATGGTAAAATGACTCCTGAGGCAATCGCTAAAAAATTAAAAATATCTCTAGATGAATCTAGAAAAGCCAGTAAAGATCTAATGATTTTTGGTGCTTTCATTGATATTTCAGTAACTGAGTTTGAGGCAATGCATCCTAGGTTTACGGCAGTTAATATGTACAGAAAGATGTGTGAAAGGGAAAATATTACATTCAAACGAAATAAAGCAGTTGACAATATTGGTGTGATTCTGGAAAAACCATATGATGATGCAAGAACTAAATAATGCTAAAGATTTGTCAACAACGTTGACTGTTGACACTGAATCTTGTAAACATCAGCCCGTCTATTTTGGCGTGGTGAATATCAATATTGATGAGCGGACAATAGGCTCCGTTGATGTGTGGAGATGTGGAGTTTGCAAGAAACGATTTTGTGAAGAAAAGCAACTTGGAATTGAAGAACTTGCTGATACCGTGGGAATGCCAAAAATTGATGTTGATGCAAAATGGGCAGTGACAGTATGTAAACTACAGCAAGGAAAATATAAATGGAAATTGGTAAAAATAAAAGAGAATGGGGAAATTAAACATGAATGTTTGGATGAGCAAATAGTTCCTCTGAAGACTCATGATTTCAAAGTTGAAGATGAAAAACACTGGAGCTTCCTAATCGATGACAATGTTAACAAAGATGTAGAAATTTAACCTCTGAAATGGATCTCAAAGTTCACATCAATAACATTCATGGAAGTCAGATGGCTGCAAAGATTACAGGAAATTTTGTAATTGATGAAAATCAATTTCGATTCACAGCTATCGCGTTTGGAAGGATTGGTGGACAGAATGTCGGTGCAAAACTTTCTCAAACTACCGAGAAGGAACTTGAAAAGTTGGGATATGATATAGGTGAGGTGATCGATTTACTTCAGAGAAATCTACTTCAAGGTGATTTAACTCTTCCAGAAGGACTCAAAAAAGAATCCTTTGTAGATGACTAAATAAACTTTATAGTAATTTTATTGCGCAATTTTTACTGAAATATTCTAGATATCTTACAATCTGTTTCTGTATCTCCTCATAAATTTTTTCATAATCATAACAAGCCCCCACCTGCTATTCTAAGAAATCCAGTACGCTATCTGCAAATCTTTTCGGATCTTCAACATACGGTGTGTGGCCACAATTCTGCATCTCGATATATTGACAATCTTTTAAGGATGTGACAAAATCATTTGCATACTTTATCGGAATGACAGGATCATTCTCTCCCCAAATCACTAAAGTGGATGCCGAAATATTGACAAGCCTGTGGTTGATCTCATCCGCATTTTTCAAACCCAGGAGAGATGACATGAAGGCCATCTTTGTGTTTGGCATCAGCATTCTTTCTATGAAATCATCTATTACGTTGACAGGAACTTTCTCATCTGCACCTGACATCATCTGAAAAGCATATGATGCCGTATCTGGATTGGGATAAAGTGCGGCTGTTACATAAGCTTCTAGTGCGGGGGTAGGGTGCTTCATAATTCCTGCAGGTGAAACCAAAATAACATTTTCTATCTTTTCATGATGTGTCATAGCATACTCGGCAACGATTTGTCCACCTAGAGATGAGCCAATCATGCTACAACGGTTGATGTCGATGGTCTCTAAGAAATCCGAGAGAAATTCTGCAAAAAACTGTGGCGTATAATCCAGTGAGGGTTTATCACTATATCCAAATCCCGGCAGATCAGGTGCTATCACTGTGTATTTCTTGCTCAATTCTGGAATCACATGCTCCCATCTCTCTGCAGATGCGCCAAGACCATGGACCAGCACAAGCACTTTTTTCGAATTGCTGCCAGCTTCAACATATCGAATTTTATTAGATCCGATTTGAACAAACTTTTGAATCATTGTTTTTCTTTTTGAGTAAACTCTAGAGCTCTAACCCAAAGGATTCTGCGACAGTAGAGAATTTTTGGTATGATTCCAGGTACTGTCTGCCCTTTTGGGTAATCACAAAGGTATGTTTTCCATCAAACACAATTTTGTTAATCAAACCGGTTCCAACCAAATTTGTAACTAATTTTGATAACCTGGAATGTGATAAATTGGCCTTGGAAATTAGGGCGGTCGTTTTGATTCCATCCTGCCCTGACTCTTTTGTGACGGTCAAAAGGTCTCCTACAATCTGCATGCTTGTTCTGTATGAAGCCATGAAAAGCGTATCAAATTCCATGTTATATAGATTGGTATTGTTTACCAACCATTACCATTCATTACCAATAGTTTATATTGCTGTTTACAGAGTCATTAAACATGAGCACTCAAACTCAATCAAGCGATGTATATTCATTGTACAAGCAAAATGTTCAAAAATACTTTGAGAATATTTCAAAAAATACCCCTCAGTATTTTCAAGCAGCAACAGATTTGCAAAAAGAATGTATGAAAACATGCGAAAAAGCAATCACTGCTTCAGTGTCTGTGCACCAAGAATTTGCAAAAAAGACTGGAATTGCAACTGATATTCCTGACTCTGCAAAGACCGCAATTGTAGACACCAACAAGCAAATTGTTCAAGCAAGTACGATAAACAATCAATTGGTAAAGACTACCATTGATGCAACTGTACAAAACATCAAAACATTTAACGATAACGTAAATGCATTTGCTGATTTAAACAAAAACATCATCCAATCTTGGATGACCCCATTCACACAAAAAAACTAGTGTGATTGTTTTTTATTTTTTTTTATTTTTAACCTGATTAGAAATCTGTACAGAATCATTATTCTATTGAAGTGCAGAACTGATCTTTTCTTTGCTATGGATATTTTAAATTTGATGTATAATTGAAATAAATAATGATCAATGAACAGCATTTAGAAAAAAAGAAGTTCAAAATAACATCAGGTTTTGATTTATTGAAATAAAGTGAAAATCAGTTTACTGCTCAATACTTTACTTAAGTTAAGGTAGTTATTTCTTTTTTATCATTACCGTCAGGATCGTAGCCTCTCTTTTTATGAATGGAATTAATCACTCCTTTAGTAAACTTGTCGAACTTTTTGTCTTTCATGGAGTCTATTACCTCATCCACGGTCTTATTCATGTCAATTTTTTTACATAGGCGGTCAGCCTCAGAACAGTAGGACTCTATGTATCTCTGTATGTAATCATATTCTTGACCATCTATTCCAATTTCCCGTCTCCTTTGGCTTAGTCTTTCTCTCCAAGTTATACTCATTGTATCTATTTTGATTATTCTTTATGGAATTTAAAGATAATAAAAAAAAATCAATCCAAATCAAATTGAATCCTTCAAGGAACTTGTGAAAATCCTATATTTAGAGAAATGGACAAATCAGCAATTATTCCATGGTTTTCAACATTTCTATTCTAAATGACGTGGAAATATCCTCTGATCAAGAATTTTTAGGATATGGAATTGGCCTGATTCTTTTGAACGTAGGAATGTATTTTGCATCTCCTGTAATAGTGATGATGAGATTAAGAAAATGAACACATGCAATGATCCGAAATGTTCTCTCAATAGGCAGGGAATTTCGCATGAAATTCACGAATTAATAGAAAATCGACCAGTGAAAACCCCCTGCAATGATCCTCGTTGTGCAATGAACAGAATGGGGATGAGGCATGAGGCACATGATGGGAAACGGGTTAATGATGAACAGAACAAGCAGGAAAACCCATCAGAATCTAGACGGTACTCTGAAGACAATGTTGGTACGGATTCATTTGATGAATATGTGCAAGAGTTAAGCAAGGGATCTGAGAGGGGGCATTCTAGTCAATCTTACAAACCTCCGCCAAGAACCAATTATCCTAATGATTCTTCACCCGGTTCAATCCACAAGGGAACGATAAATGAAGAATCAAAAAAAACATTTGATGACCAAATTGTTTCAGAAAGGACAAAAAAAGAAAGACAGAAAATAGAACAACAAGCCCAGGAAGAAATTAAGAGAAGAGAGACTCTCAAAGATCAAAGCAAAGAAAAGTCACCTGCAAAATCTAGAATATCCTCACGTCCAAATAACACACAAAACCTGCCCTCAATTGATCAAATTTTACAAGGCAAGAACCCATACGTGATATTTGGTTTGCCACGAGATACCACATACAATGAAATCAAATCCAAATTCAAAGAGCTAAGTAGAACCTACAATGCAAGTAGTGGAATCATGAACAAAACGCCTGAAGAAAAAGAACAGCTCACTAGAATACAAAGTCGCATAAACATTGTATTTGATTTCTTGAAAAAACGACATTGCGATTGACATGCCATTATTTTGCAGTTTGTCTATATTTTTTTAAGTGCTAATGATGTGATGCAATTAGTTATACTCTATGGTTTATTGGTCCAAAATCCAATGATTTAAGAAAAAGATCAAAGGATACCTCCAGTATTCTCAAACTAGGAAATTACTGCTACTTAGAAAACCATGACTGTGAAATGTTAGGTATTGAAGTCAACACACGCTCAAGATTTCTTTGTGTGAAGACCAACATATCATCAGTCTACAACACAAATTCTAATTTTCTAATCTTAGTAGATTATGAAATTAACATGTTCATTATTGCAAAGTTGAACGCTATTTTATTGAAAGGCTATAATGGAAATGTAAGAGATGACCGTAGCAACAACAAGTGATGCACACACAACACCTATCATTCCATCCTTTCGTTTTTGTAAATCTTCAACGGTAGTTAGTGATTTTTTCTCCAATCTCATGTGTTGCGCTTTATAGTTGCCATTTATATTTATCGGTAATAAATGGTAATCACAGGTAATAAATGGTAATTATTGCCAATATTTATAAAGAAACAATCTTGACCTGCCTCATTATGACTTGTAGGGGGATGTGCACACAGTACAAAGCATTAAGACCGACTATTGGCGTGGGACGATATTTGTCAGGACAAAAACGATGTCAAATTTGTGATATTTTCATAAAATGGGAAGGATTCTGTTGTCCGTGTTGTGGATATAAACTACGATCCAAGCCCAAAAAACTAAAGTACAAAAATAAACTTCGTGAAAAATTGCAACTACAAGTTCAGTTAATGCCAATACCAAATTAGTTTTGGAAAAAATCTAAAATAAATGAGATTTGAATTTTCTTTACAACTTTCAATTTTGGAATATTGCTTTATTTAACAAAATATTGTAACTTTTCTTGGTCATATTCAATTAACTTTTCAGCCATGAACTGATCCAATCATTAGCTAATTTTTCCCTAGTTTCATAATGTGCATTAGAGGTTGCTTCTGTATATTCAATCATTATTTTTTTCCAATATTCATTGAATTTATTGAAGGAATCGATGGAAAATTCTTCCCACATATTTTGCCATGCTCTGGGATACTGAGGCATAAATTCCTCTCCATAGATCTTGTATGTCTTGCTCCACATCTGATTGTATTGTTTTACCCACTCTTGGTTTGATTCTTTTGCAGCCCATTTCAATGCCAGCTTATACTGCTTCATTGCATAAGCAGCAGTCTGTTGCCAATAATCCAAGGATGTTTCCAGCGGTTTCACATCATTTGGTTTTTCATCACTCTTCATTTCTTTTTTGCCCATACCAATTGATTTATTGTTTTCATGAATTTAAAGTTGATATGATATTTAACGATGATCTAGATTTATGTTGAAATTATTCTGATGAAATTTTGTCTGTATCACAAGGAAAAAATTGTTCTTCTCCCATAGACTCAATCCAGTTCTATGTCTTCATTATTTCTTTGTGAGGGGTTAATTGATGACTAAAATTCTGCTTCGGCCAATGCTTTTTCGCATGAACAATTTCTGGTTTTAGGGATTTTGTCTATCAATTCTGTAAGTATTTCTTTTGTCTTTTCAACGTTTTTTGAGAGTGTCTCGATCACTTCTTTGGCTGTAACTGGTTTTTCAGCCCAAACATCATAATCTGTAATTGTTGAGATTGATGCATAACACATCTGCGCCTCTCTTGCAAGTTGGCATTCAGGAACTAGGGTCATTCCAATAATGTCTGCACTTGTAGTTTTATAAAATTTGGATTCTGCTTTGGTTGAAAATCTTGGACCTTCAATACAGACATATGTACAATCTTTGTGCATTTTCAAATCCTGCTTTTCTGTGACTTGAAGTATTGATGATTGTAATTCTGGACAAAAAGGATCTGCCACTGAAATGTGGATGACTTTTCCTTCTTCTGAAAATGAACCTTCTCTTGATTTTGTAAAGTCTAAAAATTGTGTAGGCAATGCAAAATGTCCGGGTTTCAATTCTTCTTTTAAGCTGCCCACTGCTGATGGTGCAATGATTCTGGTAATTCCTAATTCTCTGAATGCCCAAATATTTGCTTTAAAATTAATCATATGGGGTGGAATGGTATGTTTTTTTCCGTGTCTGGGTAGAAATGCAATCTTTCTTCCATTAAACATTCCAACTGTAATTTTGTCTGATGGCTTTCCATATGGTGTATCGATGTCAATTTCTTGAGGGTCTTCAAGTAATCCTGAATCATAAATTCCTGTGCCTCCAAAAATTCCTATCTCTATGTTCTTTTCCATCAGTATTTCACCAGTGATTTACAATTGTAGTTGCTAATTCCTTTAATTCCATTTAGATCAGTCAATTCGATTACAAATGCAAATCCTGAAATTTTTCCGCCAATTTTTTCAATCAATTTTGCCGAGGCTTTTGCTGTTCCGCCTGTTGCAAGCAGATCATCACATATGAGAACTTTTTCGCCTTCTTTTATAACGTCTTTTTGAATTTCTATTGTATCTTTACCATATTCTATTGTGTATGATAATTTTGCAGTTTTTCCAGGCAATTTTCCCGCTTTTCTAATCATTATCATGCCTTTGTTGTATCTTGAGGCTAAAATAGAGGCTAAGATGAATCCTCTGGATTCGATCCCTGCAAAAACATCAATGTCATTTGGGTGAAAACATTTTGAAAATTCGTCAGCAATAAATGACAGTGCTGACGGATCTTTTAAAATTGGGCTAAAGTCTCGAAACAGAATTCCTTTTTTAGGAAAATTTGGATATTCTGCTATTTTGTCTTTTAGATTCATAATGATATCTAAATTATCTGAAATAAAATTGTTTGATATTACTTAATCTCAAATTCTTTTTCTGCAATATTAAATGCATCAGAAGTTCTTATGGTATATGTTCCAGGTTCAGTATCTTTTGGAATCACCCATGGCTGGTTTATTTCTCCTTCAGTGGATGCTGGGAATGAGAGTTCTTCAATGATCTCTCCATCTTCTGATATAATCTCAATTGTCACGTTTTGTTTTGCTCCCATGACATGAATGTTTATTGTTTTTCCGTAACCTGGAATGTCTGGTCCATCATCTATCTGAATAACCATTCCATCTTGGTTGATTGCATGTACCTCAATTTCTATACTGTCAAAGTTTGATCCGCTTTTTGCGGTAATTGTCCACATTCCTGCAACTATGTCTGATGGAATTCTAAATGTACTCTCAGAAATCTTCCCATTTTTATCTGAAAATGTCTCTTTACTCTTGATCTCATCTCCATCAGGGTTAACCATGGTTATTGTAAGAAGCACATTTGCTGATGTATCGCCTAAAATCAATATTGAATCTCCTGAATGATAGTCTTCTTTTGTAGTGTTAATTGTAATTTCTCCAGATCCTGTTTGGAGTCCAACTGCGAAAACTTCTGTACTCTGAGAACTGCCTTTGCTAATTACGGCAGTGTAAATTCCTGATGAAAATCCATCTAGACTTATGGAATGTGTTGCACGTCCGTCTGGTTGTAATGTAATGGATGTAGTCTCTCCAATAGGTTTGTCGGAAGGATCTATGATGAGTAGACTGATAATTTCTGATCCCTTTCCTGCCAGTGAAATTCTGGCCGTATCCCCTATTTTATAACTAAGTTTGTCAAATTCTAAATTAACAGGAATTGATGGTAGTTGCCCTAGCCCTGCATAACTAAATTCTTTTTCTTTGTCTTGAGTGGCAATCAGTGTGTATGTTCCTTCTGGTGTGTTTTGTGATGTTGGGAATTCAAATTCTACAACTCCTGAGCCATCTATTTGTATGATGTCTGAAATAATTTCTTTTCCAAAAGGATCCTCTAGTATGATCTCTATTTGCTTATTTGGCAACGCTGTACCGCCAAACTCCATTATTTCTCCTGGCTCAAATTTTAAATTTATTGGAGATATGATGATTTTTTTGTCACTCTCCACTGTCCAGTAAATCAGCTTACTTTCTCGCCCGTCAGTAATCTTTGCACTGTATTTACCAAACAGTGTGTCTGATGCTACAATTATTGGCTCTTCTAATTCCCAGTTCCCTTTACTGTCTATTTCAGCTGTTCTGGAATTGATTACTTTGCCTTCTGATGTTGTAATTTCGGCAGTTATTGCACTACCTGGATCTCCTGTCCCAAAAATCTCTAAGAAATCCCCTCTGTGGATGACATCTGGAATCCCTTTTATTGTAAGTGGGATATTTTGGGATTCTGGAATTCTACTTTCAACTTCGCCTATCCTGAGACTGATCTTTTTCTCTTCGCCTTCTTTATCTATTATTCTGAAATCTGTTCTATCTGCTTTTTGTTCTGATGGGATTTTCATTGTGGTCATAAAATGACCATTTTCATCTGTCTCAAAAGTACCGATCCTTTTCGTACTTATGTAAAAATCAAATTCTTGTGAGGTGCCAAAATTATCTCCTGTTATCCTGATCGTTGAACCGACATTTGGTTTTTCCGGAATTATTTTAAAAATTGATTCAGTTGAAATTCCTTCACTTGTATTTTCTGAATTTTGATCTGGTTCTGTATTTTGAATTACTATTGGTAATTCATCTGCAATGGATTTACCTGTATCAATTTGAACATTTTCGTTGTTTACTACTTTCCAATTAATGCCTGGGTTAGATTTGTCGGTTTTTACTCCGAATTTTACCGATTCTCCAGGTTCAATTGATTTTGATGATGTAAAAACAATCACGCCTTGTGGTGTTCTTTCTCCTATCCATCCTTTTTCAGTTTTGAAAGATTTGAAACTGAAATCACTTCCTAGCCAAATTCTTAAACTATTGACGTTTTCATCTGAATCATTTGTCAATTCTAATATTGTGGTTTCTTCTAATGCTATGCTTTTGACTGTGATTTCTTCACCATACACATTTGATGGAATTGTAAATAATGTAATTGAAAGCAATAGTGCGATGGAAAGGAAAATTCCTCTAGCTGAGGATTTATTCATATTTTTCAAAGTCCGCATCTCTCACTTAAACCTTGAATGCTATTTGTTATTTTTATATTTCTTAGTTTGGTGTTTTTCATGAGCAAACTTCTTTAATCTCAATCTTTTGCTTTTTGAAACTTCTTTAAATCAGGTTTTGTTGCAACATTTTGATATTGTCTAATTCTTTCAGCAATTAGTCTGTATAGTGATCTGAATTGATCTTTAGTTTTGTCTGATAGAAAATTGGTCTCTTCCAGTGTAATTTTCTCACAAATGTATCTGGTGATCTCCTCATTGTCAAATTCTTCCCAGTCATCATCTCTGTGCTCTTGCCATATCTTCTTTAATTTTTCCAAGTTTCCTTTACCTTCTTTGGATGCCACATCTTGAGGGGAAAGATTAGAGTATCCCTCTTGTCTTAATTTTATTTCGTAAGTTTGATTTACTGGATACAAATAATCTTCCAGAACAATATAGTCCTCAATTGATTCAAGCTTTTTCCCTTCCCTCTCAAAGAAAATAGTTTGAATTGATGAAAATTCGTTTGAGACTAACTGGGCTGAAATTTGCTTTGATTCTTCAGAATTGTCTAGTAAAACAAATGTTCTATAGCCATGATTCCTGTAAAAAATTGCTAAAGGTAAAACCGAATTTTTGTTGTACGCTGCTACTACATTAAGAGGATTCATTGAAATGTTTGGATCTTGTAAGAATTTATCAAATGCGTTGAGGTACATGGCATCCGACATTGTTTCCACGATGATTATCGGTCTTGAGTTTGTTCCTATCTCTCTGTCTACAATGGATTCTACTTGACCTCTGCATAATCCGTACAAAATTGGTGTCAGTGTTTTGTCATCCGCATTCCAATAATCATAAAAAATCCTACTGAGGTGTTTTCTTTTGTCTAGTTCGACTACGAGTAAGTTGCCTGGAGTATAGTCAAATATCATGAATGGTGAGTGTGTTGCATACAAAACTTGATTTGAACCAGCTAAATTCTTCAACAAATCTGAAATTCCCATTTGCTGGGTAGGGTGAAGATTTCTTGCTGGCTCATCCAAAAGCAGTATTGCTTCTTTTAACTCCGCTCTCTGTGTCTCGGCAGCGAAATTTACAATAAATGAAAATGTCCATTTGAAACCTTCTGCTCTTCTATTTAATAATCCCGTATTGGTGATGGTTCCATCTTTATGAACATCGGAAATTACAACACTCATTATATTTCCTGGATTGTATCTTAAGTCAACATGGATGGGATCTCCTTTCCATGCTGGGTTTAGTTTTTTGGTTAATCTGTTACTTGCTGCATTGAGAAGTTTAATACACTTTGAAGGGCTTTCTTTCACATTATCTAATTCTTTTATGTCTAGCTCTGCTAAATAAAACAGATTTCTTACTGTTTCAGCCTTATCAAATTCTTCGACAAATTCAATCGAATCTTCTCTCTCGCCTTTCTCTTCTCTAAGATATTCATTGAGATTGATGTTGCCATAGATTTTTTTATAATCTGAAAAGTATACAAACCGTGGATGCAATTGCGTTGAAATAAAATTATGTAATGCAGTTTTTTCGCTTTCACCGCTTAAAAGATTTGAAAATTGATTTTCAGGACTCCTGTAGATTTTTTCCCACTCTTCAACCACTTGGAGTTCCTGAATTGCTATCAGGTGAAACTGATTACTAAATTCTGCCATCATGCTGTCAAATGTTTCTTTATTTCTTGGAACTTTCTCTTCAAAGATTTTTGTATCAATCTGTATTCTAAGATGGTTTGGAATGGTATCTAAGAATTCTAAAATTTGTCTTGAGAAATTCTCCCATGAGCTTATTTCCTCATTATCATCCTCGCTAATTTTGATGTTTTCAAATTCATACTGAACTTTTGAATTTCGATTTGTTCTGATTAATTTAATTTTTGTGATTTCTGGTAATTTGGGAAATTTTTCTTTAATCAAACTAATTTCATGCTCATTAAGATCAAAATCTCCTTCTGCCAATCTCATTTCTTCTTTTAATTCTTCATTCATTTCATCACAAAGATCTAATTCTGAAACTTCTTCATCTCTATTCAACAGGGTTAATGCTTGAAGAATTGTAGTTTTCCCACTTTCATTTCTTCCAACAAAAGCTGCCAAATCCCCCACTGTAATTTCTCCAGAATCATGAATGCAACGGTATGCCCTAACTCTGAATTTTCTAAGTCGCATCTAGCGATATTTAGTTGGCTACGATTTAACTCATTCGTCAAATTGTTCTTGATCTTTAAATTCTTGCTAAATAGATATAGGGGAATTATAGTTCTTACAATAAAATGGTCAGTAAGAAGATTGTCATTACATTTGTGTTGCCTGTAATTTTTTCAGTATTATTTGGATCAGTGGTGTTAAACGACATTCTTCAGAAACCTGACCACGAATTAAACATGTGGTCTATGTCTTCTGAGGGATTGTCTTCTCATGACTCTTCAATTGAGATTGTTGGCTTGTCAAAACAATATCTCACTTCACAACCCGTTGAAATACAAGTAAAAATTGATGATGTGTCTTTCAACTGTGGTGATCTTTACATAACAATTTATTCCTCAGGGCAGAATAATGTGATTACTCAAGGTGGATTTTTTGAGCAATGCTTTGAAAGTGAAAGTCCAGTTATTCCAATTGGAGATAAATTTTCTAAGGTTGTTAGTATACCTGGATCATATGAGATAGTAGTGGAAATGATCTCAAAAGAACTAAAAAATATTTCTACGAGGGGAACATTTACTGTTAAATAGGAATGAAATATTGAATAAAAGATAAGAAATTGATTTTAAAAAACATGGTGATTTGATGGTAAAGAAGAAAGATTCTCTAATTGAAGATGCAGAAAAAATTAAGGCTGAGATTAATGAGTTGAAAAAGAAAAAGCAAGTACTAAATCCATCTGCAAAGAAGGCAGAAGCAAAGCCTGCAAAGAAGGCAGAAGCAAAGCCTGCAAAGAAGGCAGAAGCAAAGCCTGCAAAGAAGGCAGAAGCAAAGCCTGCAAAGAAGGCAGAAGCAAAGCCTGCAAAGAAGGCAGAAGCAAAGCCTGCAAAGAAGGCAGAAGCAAAGCCTGCAAAGAAGGCAGAAGCAAAGCCTGCAAAGAAGGCAGAAGCAAAGCCTGCAAAGAAGGCAGAAGCAAAGCCTGCAAAGAAGGCAGAAGCAAAGCCTGCAAAGAAGGCAGAAGCAAAGCCTGCAAAGAAGGCAGAAGCAAAGCCTGCAAAGAAGGCAGAAGCAAAGCCTGCAAAGAAGGCAGAAGCAAAGCCTGCAAAGAAGGCAGAAGCAAAGCCTGCAAAGGTAAAAAAATTAACAAAAAAAGAATTAGAAGAAGCTAAACGAGAAGCTGAAAAAACCTTAGAAGAAGAACTTGAAGAACAGCTTTCTGATGAAGAAATAGAAAATTTCCAAATTGAAAAAGTTGACATGGAAAGATTGACGAACAAAGTATGTGATATTTTAGCTGAACGTGAGTCTGATGGAATGTTCCAAAGCGAATTATGGAAAAAGCTTAAACTTACAAATCAGATTGGATCTCGTCTGGCATTAAAACTTGAAAGAATGGGTACTATCACAAGAGAAAAACTTCTTGAGAATAATCGTTGGACTTACAAGTTGATCTTAAAGAAAACTCCAATCAGTACTCAATCAATTGAAAATGCACCGTGTCTGGTTTGCACCGTTGAGCAGAAATGTTCACTTGATGGTGAGATTAGTCCTAAAAACTGTCAAATGATTGAAGATTGGGTAATAGCTGATCTAAAAAAGCCTGTGAAGTCTAAATGAAACTAATAGAGGCACGTAAAGATCATTATCGCAAGTTGGCCCACGAACAAGGCTTTAGAAGTAGAGCTGCATTCAAACTAAAAGAACTCAATCAATCGTATCGTTTAATTGGACCTGGTTTCAACGTATTGGATCTTGGATGTGCTCCAGGCGGTTGGACTCAGATGGCTGTGAAATTGGTTGGAAATCAAGGAAAAGTAATGGGCGTTGATTTATCCTATGTCGAAGAAATTTCTGGTGCTCATATTATCCGAGAAAATATTGAAGATGAACATGTAATTGATGAGGTGATGTCTTATTTTGGGCACAAAGTAAATGCAGTTATTTGTGATCTTTCTCCTCAGGTAAGTGGCAATTGGTCAGTTGATCATGCTAAACAGATTTCTTTGAATTATGATTGTACGAAAATTATGGATAAAGTTTTAGCACATAAGGGAAATGCCGTTTTCAAAGTTTTTGATGGTGAATACTCTATGGAGTTTAAAGATTATGTGAAGAAAAAATTTGTCAGGATAAATCTTACAAAGCCTCAGGCTAGCAGAAAACAAAGTAGTGAGTTGTATTGTGTTTGTTTGGGTTTTATTGGATAGTATGAAAAATTTTAATTATTTCATTTATGTTGGCATTTGTTCTAAATCCTGTTGGGTTGAATGCCGTAACACTAGCTAGAAAACCATTTTTTTGTAAATTTGATATCGCCTTTTCTAATTTTGGAGGTGATGATTTCATTTTTGACGCAACTTCATCTAATGTAAAATATGTGCCCTGCATTTCTGATTCATTCAGGCATTTGTTAAGAGTTTTTTCACAAGTTTTATCTACTGTCAGATTCGCTGTTTCGAGTAACATGTTTTGAACAAACTCTTTGTCAAAAATTTTTCCAATCCATAAAGGTCCTGCAATACTAATTTTTGATTTACATGATTCACATTCTTGTTTTTGCTCTAATGCAGTTTCTCTGTGTCCACAGTTTTTACAATGTAAAATGTACCCTATGTTTTCTTGCTGATCTGGTCTGTTGAGGACTTTGACGTATGTTCTATAGTAATGCATTTCACTTTCTACAAACATAGGAATGATCTCTATTCCTAGTCTCGCAGATACTGTTCTGAGACAACCTAGAATCAGTCTAATTGCAATTTCATTCCCATATTCTGTTTTTACCGGAATTCCGCCATATTTTCTCTTACATGCTCCTTGAAAGAGACCATTTAGAACCTGTAGATCCGTCGCTGCAGTAGATAATATCCCTCCATGCATGGTTGCCCTAATTCCGCAGTCAAAAAATGATGCCGGCGAACCAAATGGGTCTATGTCCACTATTGCACCGCGTTCATCTTTTCTTGCATGCCCACTCAAAAACCTGCATGCTTCTTCTTCGTGAAATTCAATATTTTTTAATCCGTTGAGATTTGCTGAATATTCTGCCATTTTGAGCGCAGACGGGTTAAGATCATTGATGAACATCTTTTCGATTTTCAATTCGTTTGCAACTCGTAATCCTCTGGCGCCAATTCCTGATAGTCCCTCTAAGAAAATTTTTGGTCCTTGAAATTTATTTAGAAATGCCGCATATGCGATTATTGAAAAATCTCGGTTCAGTTTTCCTTTAGGATTGAAGAATGCCGGTTTTTTTGGTGGTACTTTGTCGGTGATGGATTTTCTTGGGACTAGAATCCTTGTGTCTCCCTCCATTATCTCTTGAAAGACTTCATCAGAAAATTCCAATTGTTTTTCAATTTTTTCTAAACGTATAACGGTTTAATACTTGTGCTTTGAGAAAAAATTTGTGCAAATTTGTGGAATTGATGATGCTGGACGTGGTTCTATGTTAGGACCTTTGGTGATAGCTGGAGTTCTGTTAGATAAAAAAAATATTCGTAAATTATCCAAGCTGGGAGTTAAAGATTCAAAAAAACTTTCCCCAAAATTACGAGAATCTCTATACAAAAAAATTATTGAAATTGTTGATGATTATCATGTGGCAAAAATCTCTCCTAGGATAATTGATGCTAGTGTTAAGAAACACTGTTTGAATGGTTTGGAGGCAAAATATATGGCAAAAGTTGTGTCCAAACTAAATCCTGATACATCATATGTAGATTCTTGCGATGTTAATCCACTCAGATTTGGAAGGGAGATTTCTCGATTATCTAACAATCACAAGATCAAATCATATCATCATGCAGATAGTAGATTTGTAGTAGTTTCTGCAGCATCTATTCTTGCTAAAGTCGTTAGGGATAGGGTAATCATGAAATTAAGAGAGGATCACAATCTGGGGAGTGGATATCCTTCTGATTCAGTAACTGTAAAATTTGTAACGAAATATTATAGGAAAAATAATGAAATGCCTAAATTTGTGCGTAAAAGTTGGAAGCCTGTTCAGAAAATCATTGAAAAAAGCTAACTTTTGAACTTTGAGATTACCATTGCATGATCCTTGTCATATGGATGTAGGTCTATGGTCTGTAAAACATCAAATCTTGATTTTAATTTCTCTACTTCTTCTGTAACAATTCTTTTTGGTGGTTTAGTCACATCTATGCTTCTTGTTTTGATGACTAGAAAGAAATAACCTCTTTTTTTGAGAAACATTTCACAGTTATCAATTGCAATTTGTGTTTGATCTGGTTGTGCAATATCCACATACACGACATCTACTTTTCCAAACACTGAAAAATATTCTTTGGGTTTTCTGGCATCTTGTAGGATTGGAATAACATTTGATCTATGGGATGCAACTCTGTCTAGAAAATCCCTTGCTACTCTACTTGCATGTTCTACTCCGAATACTATTCCACTAGATCCTACGATATCTGAGATATGACTGACGGTAGTTCCGGTGGATGCTCCTAAATACAAAATTTGGCTTTTATTTTCAAAAGGAAAATATTCAAGTTCATTCATAATTGCTGCGGCCAATTTACTTCTAAATGGATCCCATAAGCGATATTCAATATTCCTTTTGATGATTAATTTTTCTTTGTAAACTTGATTTCCAGGAACCATGTTCTCTGTTGCTAGTTTTTCTTGTCCTTCTGATTTAATCCAAAAAAATGATTGATTATCTTCTTCCAAATTTCTTTCTCTTTTTATTTGAATTACTTCTCTCTTTGTTCATTCCACCTTCTCTTCTTCTATCTCCACCTTCTCTTCTAGGACCGTCTCTATCTCCAAAGCTTCCTTCTCTTCTTCTATCTCCACCTTCTCTTCTAGGACCGTCTCTATCTCCAAAGCTTCCTTCTCTTCTTCTATCTCCACCTTCTCTTCTTCTATCTCCACCTTCTCTTCTTCTATCTCCACCTTCTCTTCTTCTATCTCCACCTTCTCTTCTTCTATCTCCACCTTCTCTTCTTCTATCTCCACCTTCTCTTCTTCTATCTCCACCTTCTCTTCTTCTATCTCCACCTTCTCTTCTTCTATCTCCACCTTCTCTTCTTCTATCTCCACCTTCTCTTCTTCTATCTCCACCTTCTCTTCTTCTATCTCCACCTTCTCTTCTTCTATCTCCAAAGCTTCCTTCTCTTCTGAAAGTTTGAGGTGGTCGGGAATCTTTTTCGGTAGGATTTTCGTATTTCTTTCCTATTTCATCAACTCGGATGTTGAGTTTTTCCAGTAAAGTATTGTTTAGTCCTTCTCCGTAAACGTCGACTCTTGCAGCAATGACCGCTTTTGCGGCAACTGCTCGAGCAATTTTTCCTCTTTGCCATCTTGGAGCCGCATGAACCATAGTGTGCTGGAATAATAATCCGTGTTTTGGTGGTTGAGAACCTGTTTTTAATGATCTGAATAATGCCTTTTCAGCTCCTAAAACCTGTATTGTACTGGCAGGAAGAGATGCCATTTTTTTAAGACTTCCAGCTCTGCCTAAAATTCTTGCACCTACTGCGGTTCCTAATATTGCTGAAACATTTGGTGCAATTTCTTGCATTTCTGATTCAACATGATCTTCAAGTTTTTTACGTAACTCGTGAAAATCTAAAACCTGTTTTGCAATTGATTGTACAATTACCAAATTAATATCTGAAATATCTCCCCCTCTACTTTTTGATGAGATTAATGATAGCATCTCTACTTTTGATTCCGGAAACCCTGCCTCTTCAAAAACTTGTTTGGTCAATGATTCACGTTTTCCAGCGATTACTATTTGTGCATATCCGTTTATGCTATCAATTATGTTATCTAGTTCTGGAAAATGTAATCCGTACCATTCTCTAAGTCTTGAGCTTAATCCATTTGCAATTTTATCAATTTCATCTAATGAATTGATTGCTTGAATTATGTGAAGATCCGGACTTTGCGATATCTCTGTAACTTTTGATGATGATAAACCAAGAGCAAATTCTCTGAGTTTTCCAAGTGTATCCTGCAGATTGGATGCAAAACCCGAATCTACAATAATCTGTGGTTTTGTTACTTGTAAGGTATCTAATTCATCAGAATCCATTATGTGGCAATCAATGGAATATTTTTTTAGAATTGCAAGTAATGATTCGTCGCTGACAGAAAATCCTCTCTGAGTTGAAGCTAGATAGTTTACAAGTTCGTTTAATTTTGATTCTTTTTTCTTCACTGAAAGATATTCTTCAACAGGATTTGAGAAAGCAAATGCTTTGTCAAGTTTTCCATCGTTGAAAACTGATATTCCCAATTCTGTTAAAATTACAGAATACATGAATATTTTATCCTAAACCGCCTTTAAAAACGGTACCAGAATTAGGAATCAACTGTTATATTCAAAACCAAGATCATTAATCAAAGTGGAATCTAGTATTGCAACTTCCATAGGTCAAATCCAATTAGATAAGCCTGTGATGCTCGCATCCGGAATTTTAGGCATTTCCTTAGACGTGTTCAATCGATTGCATGCATCAGGAGCGGGAGCTGTTGTGACTAAATCCCTTAGCACGGAACCTTGGGAGGGCTATCCAAATCCCACTATATTCGGCGTAAAAGGCGGTGGCTGGATAAATGCAGTGGGTCTTTCTAATCCAGGTGCACCCAATTTTGCAAAAATGATTGAACCAAACCAAGATGTTCCGATAATTGTCAGCTTGGTAGGTTCCATCCCTGAAGACTTTGAAATGATGATTAAACAATTTGAAAACTGTAAAATTCTTGCATATGAGCTAAATCTATCTTGTCCGCATGTTGCCAAAGTCGGTTTGGAAGTTGGTGACGATCCCGAATTGGTAAAAAAAATTGTAACAACTGTAAAAAAATCCACCGATGTACCTGCAGTTGCCAAAGTGGGACTCGGTACAAGCAATTATCTAAATACTGTGGGTTCTGCAATAGACTCTGGAATAGATGCCATTACTGCAATTAACACCGTTCGTGCGATAGCCATTGATGTTGAAACTCAGCGACCTATACTTAGTAACAAGTTTGGAGGATTATCCGGTACCCCGATTAAACCCATTGCATTAAGATGTGTTTATGAGATTTCATCAAAATATGATATTCCAATTATCGGATGTGGTGGAATATCCACATGGGAAGATGCAGTAGAATTTTTCTTGGCGGGTGCTTCTGCTGTTCAGCTTGGAAGTGCGATAGGTGATAACTGGGTCGGTGTTTTTGATGATATTAACAAAGGAATCTTACAATATATGAAAAGAAAAGGATATTCTTCAATAAAGGACATGGTGGGTCTTGCAAAGAAATTATAATCATCCTACAATTGTCACAATTGAAAAAGTGATTCATGAAACTCCTACTGTTAGAACTTTGGTCTTTTCAGATGAGGTGATGTCCAATGTCCTTCCTGGACAATTTGCAATGGTCTGGATACCTGGAATTAATGAATTACCCATGAGTGTGATGATCTCTAGAGAATCTGGAAAGGCCGCATTCACTGTTAGGAAACACGGCCCCGCTTCCACCGGTTTGTTTAACGTCAAAGTGGGAGGACAAATAGGTGTACGAGGTCCATATGGAAATTCATTTGAACTTAAAAAAGGAAAGATATTGCTAGTCGGAGGTGGAACAGGACTCGTTCCCATGATGCGCTTGCTTACGTTTGTAACTCCTACAGACGATGTCACTGTACTGATTGGTGCGAAATCCAAAGAAGAGGTGTTTTTTGAAGATTTGGCGAACTCTCTTTTAGAAAACAATTCTCACAATGTGATTGTTTCAACTGATGATGGCAGTTATGGTGAAAAAGGATTTGTAACTGACCTGGTTGAAAAGCTGGTCAATGAGACCCATTATGACGGTGTATATGTTTGCGGTCCAGAAATTATGATGTACAAAACTGTACATTCCGCACACTCCAGGGGTATCTTTGTGCAAGCTAGTCTGGAACGCATGATGAAATGCGGAGTCGGAATTTGTGGCAGTTGCTGCGTTGGTGCTGATCTTGCCTGTAGGGATGGAACTGTGTTTGATGGAGACCACCTGTCAAAAAATAAGGAATTTGGTTATTTTCATAGAAATAAGGCTGGAATTCTGGAAAACTACTGGGTTTAACTAGCAAGGTTTAAAATAAATCACAAAATCCCTTTCCGTGAAGGGTATGGGTACTCCAAAAATAGTTTTAACAGCTGATAGGACTTTGATGTCTCCTTATAGGGGATTGTCTCTTGCGACATTTTTCGGTTGTGCTCCAGCGCTTGATCCTAACAGGGATAAAAACAGTTTTTGGTACAAGATTCTTGGAAATCAGGTAACCCCTAAGGTTCTGTTTGATTTCATTTGTAATTGGTCACCTGACATTAACGGTGCTGCAAAATATGCTCCATATGGATTAAGAAAATTAGAAGCTGGCTTACTTCGTGATGGATTTAGCAGAGAAGATGTCGTAGTTGCTCATCCAAACCACATTGAAAAATTTATTGGTCCTGAAACCGAAGTTATTGGAACCTATGAAATGGATCCTCTTGGAATGGGTCCGGTTACTATGACATTTACTTATGGACGAAAACAAACGTCTTATGATGAATTTTACAATGCTGATTTACATTACAGAATAAAAGCTGCAAAAGCAAGGACTGGAAGTAAGGCAAAAGTAATTTCTGGTGCATCTGGGACATGGCAGTATAATTACGATCCGGCAAAAATCGAAGAATTTGGAATCTATGCTATTTTGGAAGGAGAGCTAGGTGGCATTGCGCCTGAAATTGACGGACATGCTGGAAGATTCTTCAATTATCTGATTAATGGTGACTTTGAAAATATGGATCCTTTCAGAAAGAGAAGTGACTTTAAAGTCAACATAAAAGAATTTGAAAGAGAAGGAAAGAAAATTCACGGAAGATTTGTTAACTTTTGGGATAGGCCTGATCTTGACGAAATCCCTAACATTGTAGAACCAAGCATGCACGGAATGGTTGAGGTAATGCGTGGCTGTGGGAGAGGATGTAAGTTCTGTGACGTCACGTTAAGATCATTAAGGTATTATTCTCCAGAGAAAGTGAAACAAGAAATCGAGGTTAACATAAAGAAGGGCGGTTCCAAATCTGCATGGATTCACAGTGATGACATATTCGTCTATGGAATGGATCCAAGAACTGCAAAAGGAATGGAACCAAACAGAGAAGCGTTAGAAGAACTATTTACTGCAATCATGTCTACTGGTGTAGAGCATACAAATCCTACACATGGCACGTTAGCAGGTGCAATTGCCGATGAGAAGCTGCTTCCAAACCTTTCAAGAATTATGAAGGCAGGTCCTGATAACATGATTGGCGTACAAGCTGGTCTTGAAACCGGAAGTCTTAGACTAATTGGAAAATATGCCGATAGAAAACTGGCTCCGTATGATCCATCTGAATGGCATTGGGTTGTAAAAGAAGGTGTAAAGGCAATGAACGAAAATTATTGGATTCCTGCGTTTACCTTGATTATGGGTCTTGATAACGATGAAACTCCTGAGGATTCATGGGACACAATTCAATTACTTAGTGAATTGGAACATGAACAACCTGATTCTATGTTTACTGCAACCGCACTTACGTTTGTCCCAATTGGATTGCTTGAACAATCTGAATTCTTTAACATTGGAAATGAAATGACTCCTGCGCAATTGGGTGTCCTCTACAAGACCTGGCAGCATAATTTCAAATATGGCATTCAAAAATTCATGACCAAGACTGGTTCAAAAGGTCCTCAAAGATATGTTTTCAATGCACTTGCAAGATCCCTTGGTGGCATTCCACTTGGTGCAATGGAAAAGTATGCACGTAGAAAGAGCAAGGAACATGAAAAAGTCATTGAGATTGTTAAAGCAAAGTATTGGTAGGCATACAAATACATAAATTCACTAATTCTTATTCAAAGTCATGGCAACACACGGTTCACTTACTAAAGCAGGAAAGGTAAGAGGTCAGACTCCAAAGGTTGAGGGAAGAAAAATTGTCGGTGACAGTTCTAGTGTCGCAAACAAAAGTAATTTCAAAAAGAGATTTGCATTGGGCAGGTATCCTGGTCAAAACAAACCTGGACAAAGACGAAAGAGACGATAGTCCGTTTTTACATCATTTACTTATTTTGTGTAATCAATACTGTTATAAAGTACTGGTACCGTACTATACGGTATGGTAGAAGATTTAAGATTAGATAGCTTAGAGGGCGTAGGTCCTGTAACTACAAGAAAATTATCTGATGCAGGTGTCCACAACGTCATGGACCTCATCGTTAGAGGGCCCGTTGAAATTTCAGAAATAACTGGAATGGAGAAGGGCACTGCTGAAAAAATTGTCAATAAAGCCAGGCAACATCTGGTTGAAGGGGGATTAATTTCTAAGGATTTTGTTAGTGCAAGTGAAATTTACAAGCATCGACAAAGCATTGGCAAGATTACAACTGGCACGAATTGTCTTGATACGTTGTTTGATGGCGGTGTGGAGACTCAAGCCTTAACTGAAGTTTATGGTGAGTTTGGTTGTGGTAAAACACAATTTGCTCATACAATGTCTGTAATGGTTCAAAAATCCAAAGAAGAAGGCGGTCTTGAAGGTGGTGTTTTGTACATTGATACAGAAAATACTTTCAGACCTGAGAGAATTGTATCTATTGCACAAGCTCATGAGATGGATCCAGAAAAAGTTCTGGATCGTATCATTGTTGCCCGCGCATATAACAGTGCACATCAAACATTAATTCTCGAAGAAGCTGGCGCCATAATTGAAGAAAACAATATCAAACTAATCGTTGTAGACTCTGCAGTCGGATTGTTCCGTGCTGAATATCTTGGCAGGGGAACATTATCTGTCAGACAACAAAAGCTAAACCATTTTGTTCATCTTTTGTCCAGAATTGCAGAAACCTATGACTGTGCTGCAATCGCAACAAACCAAGTCATGGCATCACCTGACGTTTTCTTTGGTGATCCTACTCGCCCAGTTGGGGGAAATGTAGTTGCACATACAAGTACGTACAGAATATACTTTAAGAAATCCGGCAAGAAAAGAATTGCTAGAATGGTGGATAGCCCTCATCATCCTGAAGAGGAAGTAATCTTTGCCCTTGGTGAAGCAGGAGTTATGGATATTGAAGAGGCAGAGAAAAAGACAAAAAAGACTGCCAAAAAGGTAACTGCCAAAAAGGTAACTGCCAAAAAGGTAACTGCCAAAAAGGTAACTGCCAAAAAGGCAAAGGATCCTGAGGTCGAGGCTACGGTAGAAACACCTGAGGTCGAGGCTACGGTAGAAACACCTGAGGTCGAGGCTACGGTAGAAACACCTGAGGTCGAGGCTACGGTAGAAACACCTGAGGTCGAGGCTACGGTAGAAACACCTGAGGTCGAGGCTACGGTAGAAACACCTGAGGTCGAGGCTACGGTAGAAACACCTGAGGTCGAGGCTACGGTAGAAACACCTGAGGTCGAGGCTACGGTAGAAACACCTGAGGTCGAGGCTACGGTAGAAACACCTGAGGTCGAGGCTACGGTAGAAACACCTGAGGTCGAGGCTACGGTAGAAACACCTGAGGTCGAGGCTACGGTAGAAACACCTGAGGTCGAGGCTACGGTAGAAACACCTGAGGTCGAGGCTACGGTAGAAACACCTGAGGTCGAGGCTACGGTAGAAACACCTGAGGTCGAGGCTACGGTAGAAACACCTGAGGTCGAGGCTACGGTAGAAACACCTGAGGTCGAGGCTACGGTAGAATCCATGGTTGATCCTGAATCGGATTATGAACCAATTGAAGAATAACCTTCTTCTCTCTTTCACATTTTAATTTTTTTACAATTTTTTTATTTTTTTGTACCATTGATTAAATTATGACGTAATCAGAGAATTTATGAAAACATCATGACAGATCTTTATCGTTTACTTCCAGAAGAGATGGAACAATTAGTAATTGATATGGGATATCCTAGATATCGAGCAGATCAGATTCTATTACCATTATATTACAAATTTCCTAAATCTATTTCTAAGATTAAACAACTTCCAAAAAAAATGATTGAGGAATTGGTTGATGCTGGTTATACCATAGGTTCAGCAAAAGAAACTCATCGGGTTGTGAGTGATGACGGAGATACTACAAAACTATTGCTTAATCTCACAAATGATACTTCTGTAGAAACTGTTCTCATGCAATATGACCCTTCAAAGATTGGAGGTCATCCAAGATCAACGATCTGTGTTTCTACTCAGATTGGATGTGCCATGGGATGTGTGTTTTGTGCGACAGGTCAAATGGGATTTGAAACAAATCTCAAAGCCGAACATATTGTATCACAGGTGATTCATTTTGCAGACATTTTACAGCAGCGAGGAGAGCATGTGACAAATTTGGTTTTTATGGGAATGGGTGAACCTATGGCAAACTATGACGAGATGATAAGATCTGTAAGAATTTTGACGCATGATAGGGGGTTTGGATTGGGTCAACGACATATCACCATTTCCACCATTGGAATCAAATCTGGGATTGAAAGATTGGCAGAAGAAAATTTGCAAATCGGTCTTGCAATATCCCTTCATGCACCAAATAATAGATTACGTAAGAACCTCGTTCCAACAGCAAGTCCAAATTCTGTTGAGGAGATAATTGAATCTGGGAGAAATTATTTTAAGAAAACTGGACGTCGTGTGACGTTTGAGTATGTTCTAATGGAAGGAATTAATGATTCGCCTGAAATTGCAACAGAACTGGCCAGGATTTTGAAAGGCAACGGGTCTCATGTGAATTTAATCCCGATCAACCCTACATCTGGTGATTTTAAACGTCCATCTGAAAACAGCGTTGCTGCATTTGAACAAATTTTGTCCAATGCTGGTGTAAATTGTACAGTTCGTATCGAAAAAGGCACTGAAATCTCAGCTGCATGTGGTCAGCTCAGAACTGATATTATTGGTTAGATTTTCCTAAATTCTGTTCTAAGTCTTAAAATAGGGCTTTCAAAGATTTTACACACATGGCAACTAAGAAGTCCCATGGCCGTTCACATGGATTTAAACATAAATCTAGATCTGTAATGACAAAAAAGGCTCCTAGAGGGGTCTCGTTCTTGTTGCGTGAATACCATGAAGGCCAACAGGCTCTCATCATTATTGATCCTAGACAGCACAAAGGATTGCCACACAGACGATATCACGGTAAAGTCGGTGTAGTTACAACTGTTGGCAGACGTACTGTTATTCTTGATGTAAAATTAGGCAACAAATCAAAAACTTTAATCACTAGATTAGATCACGTAAAACCATTCGGTGTATAATATGGAAGAAGTAAAAAAGAAACAAGCTATTTCCCTTTCTGAAGTAAAAGAAATTTTGGGTAAGGTTGATGTTGAAGAAATGGATCAAATTCAGCGTTGGACGTACGATTATGTTTCAAAATTTGTATCAACTGATGCAAAAGAAGCAAAAGAAATGAAAAAACAACTCATCAAAGGATGTGGTTTGACAGAAGATGAGGCAGTCGAAATAGTTAACATCAGACCTACAAGTTTGGCTGAATTACGTTCCTTCACATTCGGTTGGAAAAAACTAATTCTTGCTGAAACTCTGGAAAAAATGCTCAAAATAATCAAGGAGCATTCGTAAGTTTTTAGTGGTGTTTAATTTTGCACCGGGCACAATCCCAACCTAGAAAATATGACGAGTATGCATATGTTTTAGATTTCAATCCCAGAGGTAAATCCTCCACCGTTCGAGGCAGAGATGGAATAATTGTTACTGCAATTGGTGAGAGTCGGCTGACTATTTTGGAGGTTCTTGGAATTCCAAACTCGACGTTTGAAATTGGTGAAAAAATTTACATTGGAAAAGAAGGACGGACCAAAGTTTTATCCGTTTTGGGAAAGATGGAATATGCTAAAATTTCATCATCTGCTCAGAGTGAATTGGAATCAGTAGTGGAAAATATTGTAACTGACAATGAATCCAAATTTGTCGAATATCTCAATAATGCGCAACCTTTGACTCCGAGGATTCATGCACTTGAACTGATTCCGGGAATTGGAAAGATCTACATGAAAAATATGATTGAAGAAAGAGAGAAAAAAAAGTTTGAAAGCTATCTGGATTTGCAAGAACGGGTTGGGCTCAAAGAACCAATTACACACATTTCGGAGCGAATCATGGATGAAATCACTGGCGAAAGTAGAATGAATCTCTTTGTTAAGAGATGATTAAACGAAAACGACTTGGACAACATTTTCTTAACTCAAATTCCATAGCTCAATCAATTGCTTTTGAGGCTAAAATTACAAAAAAAGACACCGTGTTTGAGATAGGGACTGGATTGGGAATTTTAACTCCTTTACTATGCACTCATGCTCATAAGGTAATCTCTGTAGATGTTGATGAAAAGCTTGTCAATAAAGCAAAATCCAAATTTTCCAATTTGGATAATCTGGTTTTAAGATTAGGTGACGGGTTTAAGCAAAGAGATGCTTTTTCTATTTTTGTATCTAATCTACCATATTCCAAGAGTAAGGATGCCATTGAATGGCTTGCAACCTCTTCTTTTTCTCATGGTGTGGTTATGGTTCAAAAGGAATTTGCCGATAAATTGCTTGCAAAGTCATCAAAGAAAAGAAAAGCAGTTAGCATTATTGCAAATTATGCATTTGAAATTACATCTTTATTTGACGTGGGAAAAAATAATTTTTCTCCTCCTCCGAAAGTTGACTCTGTAGTTTTAAAAATAGTCAAAAAAAACAGTCTGACGAAAGAATTAATTCAAATAATTAACAGAATTTTTTCATATAGAAGAAAAACCGTTAAAAATATTCTAAAACAGTTCAATAAAGAAACTGTGGTAAGTAAACGAGTTGATGACCTTTCAGGAGATGAAATAATTAACCTTGCAAAGCAAATACTTGAAAAATAATGAGTATCCTCCTTCTGAGGATACTTTTTTCATAGTGGATAATATCAAAAATGAGCACGGTGATTATGCTTTGGATGTTGGAAGCGGTTCAGGATATTTGACAAAACTGCTTTCTGAAAATTTTTCGTTTGTAGTTGGAACTGACATTAATTATGATGTCTTGATGAGTCAAACATACAAAACCAGTAATTTGGTTTGTTGTAATGGTTCTGATGCATTAAAAAGAAAATTTGACTTTATCGTGTGTAATTTACCATATCTTGCAACTGATGAAATCTTGGATGTTGCAACTGATGGTGGTGTTGAGGGATTTGAAATTCCTAAGAAAATATTTGACTCTGTGATTGAAAACATGGCAAAAAATGCCAAATTTGTTTTCGTAACCTCTTCTTTGTCAAACTATCAAAAACTGATTGACTATGCTCAAGAATTGGGCTTGAAAACTAGAATAATTGCTAAAAAGAAGCTCTTTTTTGAAGAATTAATTCTTGTGGAATCTACAAACTAATTATTGGCTTAGTTTGGATTTTGTCAATGCAAGTATGGCATCCGTCATTTGTGTGGTTGATGCACTTCCGCCAATATCCCATGTCACCGTTTTCCCCTCATTGATTACTTCATAGGTGGCATCAAATATTGCATCTCCAATCGCTTTTTCACCTAGGTATTGTGCCATCCAAGCCCCTGACAGTACTGTTGCTGTGGGATTGACTTTGTTTTGTCCTGCAAATTGCGGTGCACTACCGTGTGCTGCTTCAAACATAGCAAAGTTGTCTCCCATATTTGCTGAATAGATTAATCCGATAGATCCTACCAGTCCTGAAGCTAACTCTGAAATAATATCCATAAACAAGTTTGTACTCACAAGAACGGCTCCGTTGAATTGTTCTGGTGCTACAACCATCTGCTGTGCCATGTTATCGATGTAAATTTCTGAAAGTTCCACATCTGTTCCCTCGACTGCTTTTTGAGCTGAATTCCAAAAAATACCGTCTGTTTGTTTTAGGATGTTTCTTTTGGTGATTGCAACCATTTTCTTCATATCATTTTTCTTAGCCCAATCCATTGCTGAGTTTAGGAATCTGTCACATCCCTGTCTTGTAATCTTTCTAATGGCGATTGCTGCATCATCTGTGATTTTTGCTTCGATTCCCGTGTACAGTCCCTCGGTAGCTTCTCTAAAGCAAACACAATCGAGTTTTCTGTTTGGTGTTAACCTGTCATAAGTTTTGGTTGGTCTGATGTTGGAGTATAGCTCGAACTTTTGTCTTAATGTCACTGCTACACTTCTTGGTGCTCCTGGGATTGGAATTGTCGTGGTTGGGCCCTTGAAACATGCATCTGATTCTTCTAAAATTTTTATTGTCTCGTCTGGAATGTATGACTTGTCTTTTCTTCCGTTCTTTTCCCATTGCTCTGAACCTGCCTCACATAGAATGATCTCTGATTGCAAGTTACATTCTTTTAAAATCTTAAGCATGCAATCTACAACTTCAGGTCCTATGCCGTCTCCTCTCATCACTGCAGCTTTTTTACTCAATACCAAAAATTTTAGGCATTTATTATTTAATTCTACCCTAGTCTAGTTACATTTCCATTAAAATGAAATAATATCGAATTTAATTATTTATTTACAAGCGTACACAATTCGAATCCGAAATGTCTGATTTGAAAATCTGTGATTGGATTGTTAACTCAAATCATTGCGTTTGATCAACATCTCAAAACCGTAAAATGAAAAAATGACATTCAATTGGCAAATTGTGAATAATTACGGTCAATTTGGTGACAAGTGAATTTATTTACAGATAATTCTTAGGTATTTCATGCGGGGGTCGCCTAGCCTGGTAGGGCGTGAGATTGCTAATTTCATGTTCGCAAGAACTCGTGGGTTCGAATCCCTCTCCCCGCGCCATTAAAACTTAATAGGCCGATTTTGAAAGTTTTTTCATGGGACGAAGAAAAACTCAAAAAATTATTCGCACAGGTCCAAAGAATGCTACGACTGGCATGTGTCCACTTTGCCAAACAATTGGAAAAATCTTCCTTCTCGGTTCGCCTGGACAAGAGAGAGCAAAATGTGAGAAATGTCGTCAAGAATTTGAATTATAGTCCATCAAAATTAAATCCAATTCTATACTACTATATTTCTCCAATTATTTAAGATATTTTTGGTTAATCTGTGATTCTAAAGATTGACTCCCTTTAGAGTATGCACGTATGTTAATGAAAGTTAATCGATAGAAAATGCATTTTTATGCATGGAATTTCCATGAGTTATCTGTTTTTGTCAGTCCTGATTTGTTTTAGACATGTTTCATAATCCTAATGGAGATTATGAAATATATTTTCCAGATCGATATTCTGCAAAAGAAACATTTGTTTTTAAACCTGCATTTGAAAGGCTCTCAATAATATTTTTTTTAAATTTCACTGCTTTTTGGAGCTGTTCAAAATAATCTTCAATTAAAAATGATTTTTCAGATTTCCATTTATCGGCTATTTTTGCTAAGGCTTCTTTGTATTCTTCTGTCAAATTATTTGTCATGGATGAAGTGTATAAGCATGCTAGTTTTGCAAGATAGTGTACAGATTTTTTAAATTCTGTAGGTTCATTTGTTATATCTAACGGTCCAAGAAGTTCTTTACCCCACAAAGTACCATGAGCAGTTATGTTATTTCTCCATATGCAATTTTTTTCACTAGTACTATCAAATTCATCAAGAAATAATTTCATCGAGTTATGAATTTTTTCTACTTTTGGATTGTTCATTTGTCTCAGTATGTCTATCACTTCTCTCAAACTATCCAGATTTATTACTAAGACGTGAAAAAGAATATCATTAGATATACTAATTTTTCTGAATTGATTCCGAGCAGATTCTTTGATTAAAGGATTACCTTCAGGATCATCTGGATTTTCCTCAAAAATACTCTGATCAAATTGTTTCATTTTCAATATTCTTCCATAATCATCAAAAATTCTATCAGTTTCTCGTAATCGAAAATCTATCAGATGTATTTTTGCCAATAAATCTATCAAACTCGTTGTGTTTTCTTTCATTAGAATTCAGTAAATTTTGTATACATATGAATTAAATTTTATAAAATATTTTGGATGAATATTCTTGCATAATCTTAGATAGGATTACATCCTAAATCTTCAATTTTAATAATTTAAAATGTCATGTGCGCAATCAATAATTAATACAAATTCACTTCTAGAATAGATTAAACTTGAATGGAGAGAATAATGTTCGTGTAGCATATGTGTCATTTCTAGAATGTGAAATTAGGGGAAATTGGCAAATCAAAAATTCCCGTGAAGCGTATAAAGCAGAAGAAGATAATTGTGAAGTACTCCTTGTTAGACCAGACCTATTAAGAAGGACATTTGTATTCAAGGAAAATTCAATGGTGTTTATTATTGGCTCCGTGTTAAAATTTCATCAAAACGATGTACTAGATGAATTATCTATAGACGAAGATACACAAAGTGGAAAAAATGATTCTTGAAACCACGATAATCAATTCAATTCATAATCTATACTAGGATTATGAAACGATTCAGGCATAGCAAATTGCAGGTTTTTACGGATAATTGCGACATGGCAAAAAGTCTCAGTTTAGAGAATACATACACGTGTTTTTACGGATTTTTGTGGATTTGATGATTTTATGCGTGGAAAACCACAGAAAACCGTGAATTTCCGTGCGTGGCATTACACATTTCCTAACTGTCCAGGTTTACAAAAAATCTGAAAAAAGATAGAGCCTGTCCGTCAAAACATCTACCAATAACTTTTTAAGACAATTTTTTATTGAAAGATAATCATGAGTTCAGAAGCTGAAACAATCTATGAGCGAGTTGCAAAACTTGAAGACGAAATCGCGTTGCTCCGAAGCGAAGTTGATATTCTAAAACGAGCATTAAGAAACAAGATTGCTCGTCACGAAATATCGATGATCAAGAAAGGAACTGATGTAGATTCTATTATTGATTAATTTTTTGTCTTTATACTTCTAATCAATTCTAAAATAAAGTCTACGTCATCCGCATTTGGATTTATTTCCAAATATTTGTTCAAATATTTTAAGGCAGTCTCAAAATTTAGCAACCTTTCTTCTAAAATTCCTTTATCCCTCACATCTTCTGGAGATTCTGGATGCATTCCCAATACCATGTTGATGCACCGCAATGCTTTTTCATAAGCAAATGATTGCAAATAAGAATTTTTTAAGTTGCGAGTAAGTCTGATGAGAATTTGCTCTTGGTTTATTTCGTCAAGAAACTCAGGTTTGAATTCTAGCTGGCCTCCAAAGTTTGCATCCAAAATATCTTGCAAATCATCCACGTCTAGCAAGCGCCCGTCATAAAATGGATCCAAAATTATCTCTTCGTTATACTTTACTAGGATGTGACCTGGAAATCCGACAACTTTGAGATCTAATCCGACAAACTTGGCAATCTCTACGTATAGAATTGAAATGGTTATTGGAAGTCCGACTTTCTTATCTATTACTTCATTTAGGAAATTGTTTTTAGGATTATAGTAATCATCATCATCCCCGCTAAAACCTAGATTTTCAAAGAGATGCTCGTTTAGCATTGAAATCAAATATGTGGGATTTTTAATGTCGCTGATAGATTCTTTGAGGGATTTCCCAATTCGATTTATTTTTTTGATATATTCATCCACATCAAGATCAGGATTTTCTACAATCTGTGAAAATTTTAGACACTTTTCAACCAGGTTATAGTTTGGACTTTTTACAAATGAGAGCCATTCCGCGACTAACGGATCAAATCCATTTTCCAATTATTTTGGGCTCATCTTGTTGAGATATAGTTGAGGATCCTTGAGTTCCCTGGTATTTGGCGGCACTTCTATCATTTTTTTGAAGGTATTTTTGCCCAATTTTTCGTATACTGCTTTGGTAAAGTCCCTGCCCATGCTCTTTCTTACCTGATATGATGAAAAGTCCGTTCCCATGAACGTTGTAAGATAGTTTTGAAAATCCTGATCATCTTTTAGTATGTTTTCCACGGCAAAGTCTGCCATGCCTTCCATTGCAGTAAATGCCGCGTGGTGCTGTTGAATTGGAACCAGCCATTTTTTGTAAATATGTACAAGTTCGGGAATGGAATCTCCTATTTTTGGATCTATCTCCACATGTGTAAATGTCATGATGTCTGGTCCAATTTGCTCAATTAGGAAATGATCCGGGTTCAAAAAGAAAAACAAGTTGGCCTTTTTTGCAAATGGAAAGTCATCTGGCACTGCTTGCAATTGGCAGTACTCTGCTAACTTGTTAACTGTCTCAGTATCAAGTGATAGAATTATCTTTGCTAGCTCTTCATTGATTCTGTTTACTTCCATTGCTGCATTTTTGTTTATTTGCTGCAAATTTTCTTGTGCAGAGTGAACTAGCTCTTCTAACACTGTCATCTTTACTGCTCCATGATATCCGGAATTCACCCTTTCAAAAGCTGACTCGTATGGTTCACCTTGCTTATGAAGAACAATTTGCGGATATCTGGACAAGATGAATTTATTCAGGTAAATTATTGAATCAAGATAATCGCCATATGTTGTTGTGATTTTTGAGACGTATTGAATGGCATATGTTGAATATACGAAGTATTTTGCCGTATCTTGTTGCATCAGCTCCGCAATTTTTTTCAGATTTTCTTTTGCAACTGCATTAAACAGTTCTGTCACAAATTCTTTTGATTCTTTGTCTGCAAATACCTTGGTTCCTTTTATTTTCTTTAGCTCTTCTAACTCTGGAAATTTAATCTGTATGTTATCTGGAGCCTTGATTCCCAAAAATTCCTCTATTTTGTTTTTAAATTCCGGCACCATCGGTTTGGCTATCTCTTCTAATTCTTTGAATTTCACTTTATTTGCAATGTCATCTTTTGCCTTGACTGCCAGCTCTATGATCTCTCTTTCTTCATCAATTTCAACTGATAATTGACCAAACAACGCATCTGCAAACTCTTGAAATTCTCCCAATTTGCATAAAATTTGAAAATGCACAATTTAAGATTATCTTGCTTTTCTCTATGAAAGAAATTATTAGTTCAAAAACAACTGATCTATTATCTGAAAATGTTAGAATCTAGTCTCCAATTCTTAAGATGTGTGAGGTGTGGTTCAAAATTAGAACTAAATGCATGCAAGATTGACAAAGAAATTGAAGAGGGAATTTTGGAATGCAAAAAATGCAATCTGGAATTTCCAATCCTGGAAGGCATTCCTATTCTATGGGATGATTTTACTCAATATCTTTCATCTCGGAAAGTTCTGGGCGGCAAACTATTTCGACTGGCCAAAACCGAGAGGCTCAGGAAATTCCTAAAATCTTCTCTGTCAAAAATTGATCCTGCTTGCGATGATAGAACTGCGCTTGAGGAACGTTGGTCTGTGATATACCAAAATAGCAAAAGCTCAAAATTCTATTCTCTTTTGAAAAATAATCTTGATCCTATAGAAAAATCAAATCTGGTCGTTGAATACGGTTGCTCCATTGGAATTATGACATCATTTCTGGCTGAATCCCACAAAATGGTTTTTGGAATTGACAGATCCTTTGCTGCTTTACGACGTGCAAAACAAGTACGTAAAAATAATCTTGACTATGTTGTGTCTGACATTTTGTCTCCTGTATTTGGAAAGTCACAATTTGATCTTGTGCTTGCTCTGAATATTTTGGAATTGGTGGAGCCTGTGGAATTGCTAAATCATGTCTCAAAACAAATTTCATCTGGATATTTTGTAATCACTGATCCCTATGATTTTGACAGGGGTGCAAACTCCGTAAACAATCCCTTTGATGAAACGACATTACGCACGAGTCTGAAAAATTTGGGATTTGAAATCTTGCCAAAAACAAAATTGCCGTCATACCTTCATTGGAATCTAAATCTCAATCCACGTGCCACTCTGAACTATAGGGTGGATTTAGTAATAGGCAAAAAATAGGATTGTTCTTTTATCCATTTTCTTAGGGAGTGCAAACAATCTTTTCACATCTTTTGAAAATTATTGTTTGAATCCATCAAAAATTTTTGATTTTTGCTAACCTGATAGACGCTGTTTGGCATTTTACTATGTGAATCATCCATGAATAAACAAATGAAATTTTATAACTTTTAAGAATGATGTGACGTTATTCTTTCATTTCTTTATCTTGTTTCTCTGCCACATCGCAAGTTTGATTGCAACTTCCACATCCATTTTTTCTTGTACCAAACCAGATTAGTGCTGCAGGCATTAGAGCATATAGCATCATGGCATTTGGAAATCCAAGCAATGAATCATTTTGGGTAATGTATCCTGATATCAGTATTGCAAACATGCCAAGTGCAGTGACTCCTGAAATCTTGTTAAGTGCATCTTTAATATTCATGATATTTTGGTTCATTTTTTAATATTTAACAGCATTGACAAATCAAACAAGTATTCATCCACAGGAATTACATTCAAATTTCTTCTTAGATTGATGGGCCTTTTCAATATGGCGCAATGTTCTTTGCGAATCTGAAAACTCCATGTTGCATTTTGGACAGATTTTACCTATTATGATCTCTTTTTTACGTGAGAATAAACCCATATTTTTTGAAAATCATTTACTCATAAAACTCTTTTATGATCTTTATAGTTGAATACGTTCTGAAAATTCTGTTAAACTAATTTTGTTTTTACAATGTTTTGTGGATGCTGAATCCCTTGGATGATGGATTAAAGAATGCCTTATCGGATTGAATAAAATTATTGATTCAGATTTTCTATTCTAAATTTAGTCCGATGTTGATCTGGTCTAGGAATAATATTCTTTGAATCCTTTGTCAGTTGGAAGTATTTCTGTTTTAGCACCTAACATTCCCTGCTTATGAACCACTTTCATTAATCCGTTATTTTCTAGATCTTCAAGGACTGCATCTAGTTCTGAACTGTCAAGTCCTGTATTTTTTTGAATGGCTTCAAATGTTTTCGAACCTCTGTTTAGAGCACCCAACACCAAATTATTTTTTGTCTGAGGTTTGGTGGACTCAATCTGAGGTTTTTGTGAATATTCATCAAAGCCAGTTTCAAATTGTTTTTCTTGGATTGTATGGGGTGTTTTGACGCCAATTCCCTTTTTGGCCAGTATTTTGGGAATTATTCTTGCTAATGGAATTGCCAAGAAAATTATTAGATATACCCAAGAAAAATTAGGATCTGCCATCACTCTTTAACATGTGGGGATGTCTTAAATTTGTTAAGGGGTGTAGTCAATCCACGTGTGTATTCTTGATTAGATTGGTATAATAGTAGAAGATAGATGATTAACGTATTGTCAAAGTATCAATCTCCCAAGGTTAACGTAAATTTTAATGCCGCAAAAGTAGTTTTAGCAGCAGTTGTAATTCTAATCATTATCGGAGTCGTGGCGACTGCCTCAGTAAAGATTGTGGATTCTGGTCATAGGGGCGTACTATTACACTGGAATGCAGTTGATATTACTAATCCTCCACTTGAAGAAGGATTGCACTTTGTTACGCCATTTCAGGATGACGTAGTCAACATTGAGGTTCGTACACTCAAATATGCAAATGATGCCAGAAGCGCATCAAAAGACCTGCAAACGGTAGAAACTACGGTAACTGTCAACTATCATCCAAACAAGGAGCAGATACACAGGTTATACAAGGATCTGGGCCTTGATTATGAAAACAGGGTAATTCAGCCAGCCATTGAAGAGACAGTCAAACAAGTAACTGCAAACTATAACGCCGAGGAGCTAATTACAAAGAGACCTCTTGTCAAATCAGACATCGAGTTTGCCATCAGCGAAAGATTGACTCAATTTCATATTGTGACAGAAGTGATCTCAATTACTGATTTTGAGTTTTCTGATTTGTTTGCCCGGGCAATTGAATCCAAGGTGGAAGCAGAACAAAATGCACTAAAGGCAGAAAATGATCTGAAAAGAATCGAAGTCGAAGCAAGACAGAGAGAGGCCAATGCCCTGGGTTTGGCAAATGCAAACATTGCCGAAGCCAAAGGTGAAGCAGAAGCAATAGCAATCATTAACCAGGCACTTTCCGAAAATCCAAACTATTTGGAATGGCTAAAGACTCAGGCATGGGACGGTAAGCTTCCACTAGTTGTAGGCGAAGGTGGTACACCGTTCATTTCAATTCCTGTGAAGCCTTAGATCGTTAAAAAAATTCTATTCTCGGTATTTCTTACTGTCTCTGATTGTATCATACATTGCGAGAAATTGATCAGGTTCATTTTGCCTGTAATTTTTTTCAAGGTTTTTAATTTCTTGATGTGATATTTGCTCCCCTTTGCTGGCATAATATTCCTTAATGATTTCAGCAGGAGTTTTTTTGATATTATATTTTTGAAGGGATTGGTTGACAGATCTTTTGCAATACAAATCATATATTACAAATCTGTAAACAAGGTATCCTGTCAATCCTGATACTATGACAATCAGTAGAGGTATAATGAAAATCGACACCATGCTAGTAAATGTGGGATTTTGATATTATATTGTTCTTCTGTTGCGTCAAATTCATTCGTGTTGAAATTTGATCCAATTATGTGTGAACTAGACTATGCTCTAGCACGATGAACTTTCAGGTGTTGGTGTGTGCCGGGCACTAGTATGGTCGATTTGATCTAAAAATGACTCCTATCCTATCAAATCAATCCCACAAAATCTAAAATTTGGTTAATTACTGATTTAGTTATGAAGATAGGCGTATCACTTTCAAATTATGGCCTGCTGCCTTCAAGGACTTTTTTAAAAGATGTTGTATCTGAGATTGAACAACTTGAGCTTGATTCCATATGGGTCTCTGATCATATCATCGTCCCAAAGAATGACACTCCGTGGAATAGGGTATTTGAGAGTATTACCACGTTGGGATTTTTAGCATCGATTACTGAATCTGTTCAACTAGGTTCTTCAGTACTTTTGGTTCCTCTTAGGGAGCCTCTTGTTTTGGCAAAACAAATTGCAACTCTGGATTCACTGTCGAATGGAAGAGTAATAATTGGCGTTGGAATAGGGTGGAACAAAAAAGAATTTGATTTGCTTGGACATGATTTTAAAAACAGAACAAAGATTGTTGCAAAAAATATTGACATTATGAGAAAGATGTGGTCAGGTGAATATTCAAAACAAGGCTATTCCTGCGAACCGATGCCCGTATCTGATAACGGACCGCCAATATTGATTGGAGGACAGTCTGATGGGGCATTAAAGCGAGTTGCATCCATTGGCGACGGATGGCATCCGGTTGGCATATCTCCACAAGAGTATGGTTTGGGAATGCAAAAAATTACACAAATGAAAAAGAATGACTTTATCTGGTCTTTACGAATTAACTTTGCTGCCAATCAAAAAATTGAATCCCGATATACTGGGGCAGACGGTCATCCTAGACTGCGATTGGTAGGAAGTATTGATGAGATAATTTCACAAATACAAAAATATCAAAAAGTTGGATTAGCTCATCTGGTATGTGACATCAGAGCTGACTCGCAAAAGGTATACTTTGAGCAGCTAAAAATAGTAGGCGAAATCAAGAAATCCTTCTAGTCCGAAAGAAATCTTTTCATCGTGTATGTGAGTATGCACAAAATTTAATCTGGTTTGTATGATGTTGTAATTGAATCAACTTTCATAACCAATAGTTCTCATGCCCACACAAGGATTTTTTCCTTTGCTCCAACATTTACAAGAACAAGAAACATCTTTTCCGCTTTCCAAGTCTTTAACGATTTTATGAAAAACTCCCTCTCTAATTTTAGATTCAATCTATATTGTTCCATATCTATCAGGCTTCATGATTACAATCTAAGAATTATGAACTTAAGAGTATTGAAGTTGTTTGTTGGAGAATTATTATTCTGAATTTCTTTATTTTTAGATGTGGACTTGACGGGTCTTCGATTCCCATCTAGCCCACGAAGAACAATATTTCTAAAGGGATAAAAAGCATTTTCAAGCTTAGAATCTGCTGTAGACATCAATATTGTTAATTTTATCCTGGTTGTCTGCCAAATAATATAAAATTCTATTGGAGTCTATTTCTACCCATTCTGACTCACCTTCATAGTTTACTAGATCTTCAAAAATGCGTCCTCCAATTCCAGTTAACCGTAACAGTGCCTTTTCATCATGGATTTTTATCGGAAGTTTGATCAGCTGTTTTCTCAATATGCTCTGTCCCTGAATGTTGATCTTGTATTCAGTACCACTTATTTCGACAATTCCAAAAAAATGGTTTGGAAACATATCTAATCGCTTGATCCTTATTGAATGAATTTTTTTTAGAGAATCTGTCATGATTGCAACCAAGGATTTTACATCCCCTTCACACAATAAAGGATTCTGTCACATTCTAAATCTCTGAGGGTTCCATGTGCAGGTTTGCCTTTCATGTAGTTTCTATAAAGTAAAGATAATGCTTTCAATCGTAATTCTTTGTCAATCAATGAAAAATGATTTGATTACTGGATTTATGATATTCTAATTACATGCACTGGCCCAGGATTCTTCTGCAAACTCACTATTATTGCAGTATCTACCGTCTATCGTTCCATGATTGCTTGTCAGCAGTGATTGATTCAGGTTAGTTCCCGTGCATATTATTTTGGCTATCATTCTGTCATAGCTTCCCTTTAACTGCAAGTCATTCTCGTCTACTAGAATTGATGATCCTACAGGACAAATAGATTCGATGAACTTCTTGGCTTCTATTCCTCCTTGTTCAGACAGTTCCGGTGCAGATGCAAGTGAGAATCTAATTGACCTGTCATCAGAGTCCTTTATGGTGTCTCCGTCTATTATCCTGGTAATGGTTGACTCGTAGCATTCTCCCTTTTCTTCTGCGCAAGGCAATGGCGGTGAAATTGGTATTGTAAGCATTATTGCAACTGCCACTCCCAATACAATGGGGGCTATGAATTTCTTGTTCACTTTTTTGATGAAGTGTTAGGATGATTTATGATTACTGGTTGTACATTTATGATATTTGATCAATTGGAATTATACAATAAAATATTCTCAAATTTTGTATTTGGTATTTCAATCCCATTCGAAGAACAAATTATGAAATTTTTACTCAGGTTCCCAGCTTCTATTCTTTTACTATCTTTTATTTTCGGATATGTTTGCTTCTCTCCTTATCCATCATCTTGTAATTATCAGCAAGTGCTTCTCGCATCATAGCCACCTTCAGGTCTAATTTTTGCCTCCTTTTAGGCGTAGGATTCGCTGATAGTTCCTGAAAATGTTCTTCCAATTGTTTTTTCATTTTTTCCCTAATGGCCTTTAACTGTCCAAGTGTGCCGTTGTGATTTTCTTTATTATCTTCTGTCAATCCTTCTCCTACTTTCCCGTACTTGCACAAAATACAAGTTTTTTGACAGCATCTATACATCTGGACGTAGTTATCAACACAAGTTTTAGATTGTACCTAAATTCTCTTTCGCATTCCAACAATAACAATTCCAGGAATTCCAACATACATTCCAATATTTAGTAAAATCAAACTAATTCCATTCCCCAAAATTTCCTGATCAGAGGACATCTCCACGTAATTCAGGATTGACAGGCTTGAAACCATCGGGGTGATTGCAATCCTTATCATTTCCCGAAATACGGGATTTTCACGCTCATAATCCGCAATTATTGGCGAGAACGAATAGTAGATCTGGTTGAAACTGTTGATGAATGATGCACCTGATTCTGTTTGGTGCTCATAACATGACATGTGGTACGTCAGGGTTTTAAACCCAATTATGGTGTGCAACTAAAAGTTTGATACTCAAATTATTCATTCATGAGATCTAGTTTAGATCCAATGACGGGATTGGGTCAAATAGTTTCAAGCCCACTTTTGCTTTCTTCCTTGATCAGACAATGTATGCACATTCTTTTCTATAGTATCTCAAACTACGAGTAGCTATGGATAAAAAATTTGCCTATTGGTTTTTATTTACAAAATCAACAATTGACATGATTTTACCCATCTCTACCAAATTACCATAGCTTTGTCCACTAGTCATCTTTAACGGGGTATTATCCAAGCTTATGAATAAAAGATTGTTGTTGTCCAACGGGATTGTAATTCGTTTTATTTTTTCATATGCAGCTATGACATACATGCCTCGTCCTACCTTGTCTTCAATTTTAGAACGCTCTTGCCATGCACTTATGGCTCTTTTCAAAGTTTTTTTAGTATCTTCCAACGAAATCATATTTTTTACGTTGGTTCGTTTGCTGTGCCAGTGGATACTGCCATTCTGATCACATATTGCCGCAAATCTGATTGATTCATTGAAATCCATCAGCATGTTGAGAAGTTTTTCGTATTTTTCCATATTGATACACCCTCAATATAGTAATTAAACAATATCGTGCGAGGTAAATCTAAACGAATTGAATCTACTTGATGCTCATAACATGACATGCGGCACGTCCGGGTTTTAACAAAGTTGTGTGTGCCGGGGGCGAGTTTCGAACTCGCGACCTCCAGATTATGAGTATTGCCTTAGTTGGAGAACCGTTAGAGTTTACCAATTGAACTGGCACTCTAACCAGGCTGAGCTACCCCGGCATGATATATCTCTGAAAATTTGGGAAATTAAATGATTCTACAGTGCATTTTGTGTTTTTTAAAAGAAATGAACCCGAATAATTGATTTTTGAATACTATGCATTGCGGCAATCTTGGGGTCCTGGCTTTAGAAGTTCCTAGTTTTTTAGGCTCTTCCAATCCATATTTTCATTTTTGACCCAGAGGAATTTCTTTTGCAGTGCTGCCGTATACAGCTTTTCCCATTCTGCACCAACCTCATCAGTCCATGCTTTGAATACTCGAGGATCAATGTAGTTTCTCAAAGATGTCCCAATGTTGTAATCTCTCGTCTTTTCAGATAATCTAATTTGTAATTCTAATTTTTCCAGTCTCTCTTTGTGTTTCCTTTTCTGCTTTTTAATCTGCTCATTTAGCGTCTTGATCCTCTTTACCTTGCTTTTCTTTTGAGTTTCTGTTTTAGACTCCCCTGATTCCACCTTTTTGAGAGTCTCTTGGGTTTTTTTCCAGACTTGCTCTTTTTCCACCTTTTTGAGGGTATCCCGTTTCTTTTGTAATGACTGTTCAAATGTTTTAGGGATTGTTCTCTTGTGATTGCACATCATGGCAGCTTCAAGATTTGCCAATTTCGCATGATATAGTTTCTCGGTTGCAGTTTTCCCCTTCATGTTATCATGTTCTACAAGATAATTTTTGACCACCGTTGTCGCAAGATATGTTCTAAACACTTTGGCTGTTAATCCCTTTACGATATCCGAATAATACACATTGACATGTCTTGATGTAATCCCGTCAAATATCTCATCTCTTGATTTCTTCTTTTCCACCAGTTTCTTTAGGTTTTCATGAAATTGTTTATCGTGACCTTCAGCTTTAACTGTTTCTTGCCATCTTACGCTGTCTTTTCCTAGGAAATCAAATTCAATTGCATTTGAAGTAATCTTGATGTGTTCTTTTCTCAGGGTAGTTGCACCGACTGTATCAGCTTCATCTGGATCTTTTTCGTCTCCGACTCTCATCGCAGTTCTGTAAATCAGGTAACATGCAGTGGCAATCTTTCTTCTCTTCTCATTTTTCATGTCCTTGACGATTCTGTCTTTTATCTTCTCAATTTCGTTTGCAAGCTTTACTGCCTTTTCGTACTTTTCCTTATCTCTGTCTTGCTTTAATCCTGCAGTATCTGCAAGCCAGACATATTTTCTTTTTTGCGTTAGAAAATCCATCCAACTGGCTAGCCACATTGAATCTTTGTCATGAATGATTTTATCCCATTCGCCTTCGGGTATTTTGGCCTCTTTTCCTAAGTTTAGCGTGACATCTTTTGAACTCACGCGCGGCTTCCATTTTCCCCTGAGTGGATGCTCTCCTCTACCAATGAATATTCCTGGAGGCTCTGCCATGTAGTTTCCTACGTCGACTTCTTTTCCGTCTATGATGGCAATTCCGAACTTCATTTTCAATTTTTCTCTTAATTCTTTTCTTTTTGCGGCAAGTGCTTTCTTTTCCTCCTTTGTCATCATTTCTTTAAGATCTTTTTCCTTGTCCACTATTTTGTAGGCATTTGAAAAATCAATGTCTTCATATGAATTTTTTTTAAATTTTGAATCTAAAGTTTTGGCAAAATCTGTAACGAAGTTTTTTTGAAATACCTTGTCTTGGACGTATGGAGTATCTTTCTTTTTTGCCCACTGGTATACCATTTCCTCCTGACTCAGATCTAAGTTGATACCGTCTCCGTTGATCTTTATCGTAATTCCCTGCTTCTCATACACGGGAGGAAACAGGATGCCATTGTGTTGTAGAGTTTTCCATTTCATTTTTTTCACCATAAGTTTGCGGACTTTGATGAAAACTCTGCTCTATCTGTATATCAATTTAGCGTAGAAATGATGTATCTTCTAAGGAAATAGCTCTTTACTCATGTATTTCTCAAATTCCAGGTCCGTTTTCATTTTTTTTGCCTCCATGAACATGACCGCATCTGTTCCGACAACGTATCTTGGTAAAATCTCATCGTCGTGAATTGCCTTTAAGACTGTGTTTGCAACCTGCGATGGTGCAGTTCCCATCTCTACCATCATTTTGAGACCTGCAAGAATATTGTCTGTCATGATCTTGTATTTGGGATCCGTTTTTGATTCTGGAACTCGCATGGAATTGAAAAAGTTTGTCTTGATAACTCCAGGCTCGATAAGTGTGATTTTTATCCCGAATTGACCTAGCTCGTATCTCAAGCATTCACTTAGTCCTTCAAGTGCAAATTTGGTACTGATATAAGCTGAAGATCCTGGCAGTCCCATTCTGCCAACTATGGAGCTAATGTTTACAATAATTCCTGAATTCTGCTTTCGCATAATTGGAGATATCTCCTGAATAATTTTCACAATGCTAAAGAAATTGGTTTCAAATTGTTTTCTAAAATCATTCACTGACACATCTTCAGTACATCCGAATTGACCATATCCTGCATTGTTTACCAAAACGTCTATTCTTCCTTTATCTGAAGTTATTTTTTTGATTGCCGAAACTATCGAGCCTTCATCATTCACATCCAATTCTATTACTTCAATTGACAGGTTCTCTTTTTTTGCAGCATGTTCTAGCTCTCCTGATTTTTTAGTATCTCTCATGCTTGCAAACGTATGGAATCCATCTCTAGCAAGTGCTAATGCTGTTTCTAATCCAATTCCTGAAGAGCTTCCAGTTACAAGAGCTACTTTTTCCATGCTGATGTTAATTTATTGTTATATTTATCCCATTTTGATTATTGTCATACCAGCGGTCTGTCTCCTTCGATGGGCTCTACTATCTCTGTCTTTTCGCCATCATTGATCCTTTCCAAAATCTCTAATGCCGAATATTTGTGGAGATATTCGTTATTGTTTCCGCATCTGTATGAGAATGTGCATCTGGGACATCCTGCCTCATTTTTGCAAGGACATTCTTTTACAATGTACATGCTTCTTTCCAGGGCTTTTTCAAACCTGTCATAGAGAGCCTTACTTGCACCACTTCCCCCAATTGCCCCGTCATAGATGAAAATCAAGCCTGAATTGCCTAGCGAAATGCCTCCCAAGTCTTGTGATGCACCTCCAGTGATCATGTTGCTTCCCTCAATTACGACATGCTCTGTTGCATGATATCCGCTGGCTTCTGTGTATTCTTTATCTTCAGATTCTTTAATTGCGTTGAGTGGTCTAGGTGCATGAAATACAATTCCTTTGGTTACAAAATCATATTCTAGAGGAGTGTCAAGCAGAACCTTCTGTCCTTGTGTGATTTCTTGGCCCAGTTCAATATTGACATACCCATATACTTTTTTTTCAATGTGAAGCTTGCAAAATGCAACCTCTACTCCGTTTGCCATTCTTTTTTCAAAGACAGTCTCAATGGTTGGCCATTCCTCGGTTAGTGATTTAGTATAGTATGGATAGTCTCTTGGAATTCTTTCTAGACTTGCATGATTTTTTTCAGGATACTCAAATTTCTTTACCTTGTATCTGGTTCCTGCCAAAAAATAGATTGCATCTTTGTGCAACTCTTCTAATGCGATTGGGAGTACTCTGTCTCCTACTTTTTTGCCTCCTAGGAAAATATCCATTGATTTGCCAATGCCTCTTATACTGTAATCGTTTAGCATGGAATTAATTTTGTCAAAATTTGGAATGATTCTATTGTTGAACACTGTGAGATTTTCTTTGAGTATGTGATGCTCTATCACTTCTTGATGTTCTTTTAGCTCATGCTTGGAAATTGGTCTATCGCATGCCATAGCTAACACTTGAAATTCTTCCACAAACGGATTCTTTGGGTCGATGTAAGTCTTTTCGATATCCTCAAAATAATCATCTGGATGATTCTTGTAGTATTGTGATATTGGATCGTTTCCAAGTGCCAAAAACGCATATCCTCTCTGTCCCTTTCTTGCCGCCCTTCCGATTCTCTGAATCAGTCTGTTTACCGGAATGGTGGATGAAATCACACAATCGACGTTTCCCACATCTATGCCTAATTCCAGCGTAGGAGTACATGAAATCGCTGACAAACTGTCATTTTTGAATTGCTTTTCTACGGACGCTCTGTAGTTTGCCATCAGTCCTGCCCTGTGAACTTTGATGTTTACTTTTTGTCTTTTTGCCTGAATTGCAAGCAATTCTGAATTCAGATGTGAATTACTAAATACCATCGTCTTGTGATTTCTTTCTGTCATTTTTTTTGTCAGTTCCACCATCAGCTTTCTTTGCGTTCTTAGTGACGGAAACAGCATTACAAAATCTGTCTGGCCTTTTCTTCCTGAACCGTGGATGATTTGCATTTTTTCTCCAAACAACTGCTGGCAAAAATCTTTGGCGTTCTCCAGTGTGGCTGATGCAGCAATAAATTGTAATTTACTATTGCAAATCCTCTTTAATCTTTTAATGATGTAATGGACATTTGTTCCAAAAATACCAGAGTATACGTGAGCCTCATCGACAACCAAAATTTTAGTGGATGCTATGATGCCCGAAAATTTTGTCTGATGCCACATGTGATAATGCAATACGTCAAAATTTGTAATTAGGATCTGCGGGGGGCTTTCGATAATTTTTCTTCGCTCTTCTAGACTCGTATCTCCGTCAAATACTCTGGCTCTAATTCCGATAATCTCTGCAAATTTTTGAATTTTTGGATATTGATCTCGTGCTAGAGCTTTTGTCGGATATACAAAAATTGCAAATACATTTCCGTCATCTGATTCCTTCTTGATTCTCTGAATCACTGGAATCAAAAACGCCTCTGTCTTTCCAGATGCTGTAGGTGCCTCAATTACGATGTTTTCTCCAAAGATGATTTCACAAATCGATTCTTCTTGAAATTTGTAAAACTGTTCTATTTCTGATCCTCTTAGATGCTCTGAAACTGACTCGTTTAGTCCCAAATCTTCAACTTTACAGCCCATTTTAGGCTCGGGATTCGTTAAAACAGAGTATTGTGAAACATAGTCTTTTTTTGAAAATAGAATCTCTTCAGTAATTTTGTCTGGTTTGCGATCGCCAATCATTTTTCTAATTTCCTTTTCGCTCTTGATGATACCCTCTTCTTTCAGCTCTTCTGAGAGTCCTTTTTCTGTAACTAAGCCCTGATCAAATCTTGAAAGAAATTCCAGAAATACCTCGTCAGTGTTTTTTGAAAATTCTAAGAGATCTTCAATCCCACATTTTTCACATGACACGTGCATTTTTTTGTTGAACGTTTTTTGGATTTCTATTCTTGATTTACATTTTGGGCATGAGAATTTCATGATGGCTTTATCGGTATGGCTTGATGATTTATTGTTAGTTATCCTTCATAACCCATGACATTATTAAACCATGATTTGCCATGAATTTGAAAATGAAAAAAATTGAAACCAACAAAATTTACAATCAAAACTGTATTGAAGGAATGAGTTCAATTCCAAAAAATAAAATTGATCTGGTTATCACTGATCCTCCATTTGCCATAAATTTTAAATCAAAAAAAGCAAACTATAACAGAATTTCATCAAGAGTACTATCCGGATACAATGAAATCAAACCTGAGGATTACTATGATTTCACGTTTGAATGGATGAGTGAAGTTTTTAGAATTTTAAAAGACTCTGGAAGCATGTATGTTTTTTCAGGATGGAACAATCTGAAAGATATTCTGCGAGCATTGGATGATGTTGGTTTTATTACAATTAACCATGTAATTTGGAAATATCAATTTGGCGTTGTTACGAAAAAGAAATTTGTCACTTCGCATTATCACTGTCTTTATGTCTGTAAAGATGATAAGAAAAGAAAGTTCTTTCCATTTTCTAGATTTAAAAAAGAGGATAAAACAAAAAATGGTCGAAGTCTTCATTATCGCGATAAGGAAGACGTGTGGGACATCAAAAGAGAATATTGGACGGGAGATGAAAAAACTCCCACAAAGCTTCCATCCGAAATTATTAAAAAATTACTAGAATATTCAAGTGAAAAAAATGATCTGATATTTGATCCGTTTCTTGGATCGGGTCAAGTCGCAGTAGTTAGTAAATCTCTTAAAAGAAAATTCATTGGTTTTGAAATTGTTCCAGACTACTACAAATTTGCAAAAAAACGACTTGATACTGACACTTATAGAATTCAAAAATCTGAATGATTGTTTATTTTTCTTCTTCGGACTCCTCTGTTCTTTTCTGACCTATTTTTGTAGCAATGTCTTCTCTTATCTCGTCATCCGTTTTATTTTCAACTTTTACACCTGCTGACTTTGCAATCATTTCTAATTTTTCTCGTTCCGTTTCTACTGGACCCGAAATTTTTGGTACTTCATCAGTAACTTCTTTCATCTGTTCCTGAATCTCATTTTTTGCCTTGTTGTATTCGTTGACAGCTTTCCCTAATTTTTTTGCAGCGCTTGGCAGCTTTCCTGTTCCTAAAATCAAAATTAATGCGACAAAAATTATCATCATCCATTCGCTTCCACCTATATTCAGTGAATCCTCTAACACACTTTGATGTTCTTTAATTTGAAATTAAACGTAATGTCCATATTTGTGCCCAAACCGCTGATCTTATCATTGAATATCATATATGAGAAGCACTAATTGATTTAAATAAATTCAGAACTGTTGATCTTTATGAAAAAAATAGAGGCAATCATTCAACCAGGTTTCAGAGATGCTGTTATAGCTGCAATCAAAAAGATCGGTGTTGGCGGTGTCACTGTTCATCAGGTTCAAGGTCAAGGTGCACAAGATCCTCCATTAGTCGGACAATATTTCAGTAAAGATATGGTCATCTGTGTTGTTGATGATCCTAAACTAGATGATATCTTGGATGCAATTGCAAGTACTGCTTGTACCGGAACCAAAGGTGATGGAAAAGTCTTTGTCACAAACGTTGATGATGCACTTGATATCTGTACCAAAAAACGTGGAACAATGGATATCTAATACAAGATTTTTTGTGGTTCTAGTTTCTTTCTAGAAATTATGGCAAATATTGCCACTCCTATTCCTAATGCACAAAATACCACATACGGTGTTTCATTTCCAAATGATTGTGTAATTGGACCACCAATAGTTGGTCCAATTGCCCAACCCATGCCAAAAATTGTTTCGTATGCACCAATAATTTTCCCTGAAATTCTCTTTTGGGTTTTACTCAGAATTATTTCCAAAGTTAACGGAAAAAATATGCTGAATCCAAATCCCATTAGAACCAAAGCTATGCCAAAAGTGATGATTGAGTCTGCGACTACGGATATGGCTAATCCCATTGATACGGCGACAGTTCCTGCAATCAGAGTTTGACTTGTCTTTTTTGCAAATTTCCCTGCTAGTGCAAGTGATCCCACTCGTGAAATTCCAAAAACAAAATACAATAATAAAATATCCGTAGCTGACATTCCGTTGTCGTTTAGATATGCTGGATAAATCGTAAGGATTATTCCAAAAGATGATGTGCAGAAAATCAACAATACTATCACCTCTGGAAATCTCTTCATCGCTTTAATTGACGAAAAAGAAAATTTTCCGTGATGATTTTTTATTTTCTTTCTTGAGGATAAAAGAGACGTGATTATCGCTGCAGCAAGAATAAATGCCGCAATTTGGAACAGTATCCTGTACGTGATGTCTAGACCTTCTAGTAATAGTGTACCAAGTAAAGGACCTATCATGAATCCAATCACGAAAAACATTGTGAACCACGAGATATGCTTGACTCTATTTTTCTCAGAACTCTCATTGGATATGATGGATTCGCAAGGAGGCCAAAAAAATGCATGAGCCACGCCCGTCATTATTCTGAACCCCATGATTTCTGGAACTGACTGGGCAATTGATAGGAGATATACTGATGCAGAATTGATGGCAGCGCCTAGTGCGAGCAAATATGCATTGTTAATTCTATCAAGAAGAATTCCCACAAAAAGTGGGATAAACATGTAGGGGATGAAGTTCGTTAGTCCGATTAATCCCAGGTCAGAATATGTGGCACCAATTACGTTCTTTGCGAATACTGGAAGAATAGGCCCATGCAATCCATACGAAATCCCTATGATTAAACCTGTAATGTTGACTAGTATCAGAACTCTATTCATTTGTATGCCGCAATCATTATTGCCCCGCCCATAAGATCTTTCTCAAACTCTACTCTGGAGAACTTTTCTAGTATCAGCCCTTCCAATTTTTTGTTTTGAGGCCATCTTTTGTATGTGCCATACAGAGCACCAAACTTTAATCCGAGTCTTCCTCCTGCGGCAAATGCAAGAATCGGCAGAATGCATCTCAGATAAAATGAAACGCCTGCTCTGTAAAATGCTTCGTCAGGTTTTCCCAAATCCACAATTACAAACCTTCCGTCTTTTTTCAGCACTCTGTGAATTTCAGAAATTGCAATTCTCAAATTTATCGCATCTCTTAAAGAATAACCGCACAACACCGCATCAAACTCTTCGTCTTTAAATGGAATATGTTCAAAAACCCCGTTTGCCATGTCTGGCGATTTTTCAAAGTATGTGCCTGTATTTTTTAGCATGGGAACAAGCGGATCATAAAGTGTGATTGAGATTTTTCCATCCGTTAACTTCATTGCTGTTTTTGACATGTTTCCAAAACCGGAACCTGCGTCAAGAATCTTGTTTCCGGGAAATACTCTTCGTGAGATTCCTCGAATTCGATGCTCCTTGTCTTTGCCTAATGAAATAATGGAATTGACTTTGTCATAAATTGGAATAATCTCTCGAAGTACTTCCATTACTTCTCCCCAATAGCTTCCTAGACCCATAATCTATCGTCTCAGAATACTTGTTTGAATAGTTTTCAAATCTAAATTTCTATTCTGGGGAAAACTTTGATGCGTTTTGAGAATAATTTTGTAAATCTAACTCTGAAACTTTTTCAAAAACTTTTGTTTCTGATGTGACCTTTGCCATCTTTATGTGCTTGATACCTTCTTTGGCTTCTGACTTTAGGTTAATTGCTGCTATGGCTAAAGACGCTGCATCTTCCAAACTCATATTTTCATCGTAATTTTTTTCCAAAAATGTATTTACCTCATCAGAACCTGCACCTATTGCGACTGCTGCAAACTGCAAATAAGTTCCGCTAGGATCAGTAACATAGATTGATTCTCCCTTTTGATCGATTCCTGCGATAATCATGGAAACCCCGTTTGGACGTACTCCTCCATACTGTGTGAATTGATGAGCTTGATCTGCTAAATGTTTGGCAACGGTCGCAACCTCTACTGATTCGTCATAGGTCATTCTGTTTCCTTGTGAAAAGAATCTTGCACCATCAACTTGGACACGTGCATCGGGAATGTATCCTGCCGCGGCAACCCCTATGTGATAGTCAACTTGAAAGATTTTTTGAGTTATATTACTAGTTTGTAATGTTCGAGACTTTTCTTCCACAGCCATAATAACCCCTTCTTTACTGGATACGCCAAGTGCCAAAGTTCCTCTTTTTACGGTCTCTATGGCATATTCTACTTGGTAAATTCTGCCATCTGGAGAGTACATTGTAGGAGTCATATCATAACCCCGCGAAGCCATCATAATATCACGAGTCTATTCCCTGTCAATTTAAGGGTAATTGTCTTGCCTGAATATGGAACAGATATGGAAATAAGGTTTTAAGCAAAATCAACATACTTTACTTCAAGTGATATGACCAACCAACTCTTAGAATTCAAAGAAATCATTAAATCTAGACAAGTTGCAGAACCAAGAAAAACCGATAAGCAGACTAAAAAATTACTACTTTATTTGTTTACAAGTACAAGAGGAGGATTTTCACGTTTACGAATAATCATCCAATTACTTGAACAACCATGTAATACACATCAACTTGCAAAAAAACTTGATCTTGATTACAAGGCGGTTCAACATCATATGAAAGTCTTAGAGAAAAACAACATGGTTTCAAAAATTGGCGAAAAATATGGAGCCATATTCCACTTGTCAAATTTCCTTGAAATTAACATTGGTGCACTTGATGAAGCTATTGAAAAATTAGACAGAAAATTAAATTATGAGAAAGTCTATTTGTAATTGAATTTTTAATTTCACGATCTGAAATTTTGAACTAAACTTAATATAATATGTACAATTTAAAAAATCATCTTTGATTAAAAACGATCCTTTTGTAAATGCAACAAAACAGGTTAATGATGCTTGTGATATAATTGGAATCAAAGATAAAGAGTTACGTGAATACTTGGCAATGCCAAATAAAGTTTTGAGAGTAAAAATCCCAGTAAAAATGGATGATGGTAAAATTAGAATCTTCACAGGTTTTAGAAGTCAACATAACAATGACAGAGGTCCTTACAAAGGAGGTATTAGATATTTTGATCCAGAGGGTGGGGTTGAATACATGGAACGTGAAGTCATGGCACTTTCTTCATGGATGACTTGGAAGTGTGCAATTGTTGATATTCCACTTGGTGGCGGTAAGGGTGCAATCTATGTTAATCCAAAAACTGAGAAACTCAGTGATGGTGAATTAGAGAGACTCACTAGAGGATTTGCATACAAAATTTCTGAAATTATTGGTCCTGAAAAAGATATTCCAGCTCCAGATGTTTACACAACGGGAAAAGAAATGACTCAGATTATGGATACATTTAGTAAATTAAATGGTAACAAATACACTCCAGGTGTAATTACCGGAAAGCCAATTTCAATGGGCGGTTCTCTTGCAAGAAATGTTGCAACTGGATTGGGAGCAGCATATACTGTTAGAGAAGCTGCAAAAGAATTGAAGATCAATTTGAAAGGTGCCAAAGTTGTGTTACAAGGATTTGGAAACGCATCAACATTTGCAGGAGAATATCTTGAGAAGATGGGTGCCAAAGTAATTGGTGTCAGTGATTCTAAAGGCTCTATTTCAATTCCCAAAAGCGCAAAAGTTAGTGCAATATTGGCACATAAAGAAAAGAAAGGCTCAGTAGTCGGATTCCCTGGAAGTAAAAACATTTCTACTGAAGATCTACTTACTACAAAATGTGATATTCTGGTTCCAGGAGCACTGGAGAATCAAATCAATGCAAAAATTGCAAAAAAACTTCAGTGTAAAATTATTGCAGAAGCTGCAAATGGTCCAACATTACCTGAAGCTGATCCAATTATTCATCAAAAGAAAATCTTAGTCATTCCTGACATTCTGGCAAATTCTGGTGGTGTTTGTATTTCATACTTAGAATGGGTACAAAACAATATGGGTTACTACTGGACTTTTGACGAGGTTGCAAACAAAATGGAAAAAAATATCACTAAGGGATTCAAAGATGCATATGCTCTCTCTAAAAAACACAAAATTGACATGAGAAAAGCAACTATGGTTTTAGCCGTTGAAAGAGTTCTAGAAGCCTTTAACCAAAAAGGTATTTGGCCATAATCTTAGACTAAAAAAGATTCGTAACATGCTAGTTGTTCAATAAACATTATTTTTCCTTCAGTAATTATTTGGAGTTTTCTTTTAAAAGTAAGATCAACTTTTGTCCTTCTTTGCAACAACTGAATTGTCTTTTCAGTTAATGTTCTACCTTTCTTGTCTCTGTCAAAAAGAATAATCAGTCTTTCATACTTTGCAACAGAGTCTGTAAAATTAATCATTCCTCCAAATCTATGAAATTCTAAAATTTTACCGGAATAGCCAAGTTTCTTTAATGCATTAGAATCTCTTTTTCCTTCAACAACAACTACACTATTTTTTATAGAGTTTAATTGAAACACAAATTTTTTCAATTCTAAAATCTCTTGTTCAGAAACTAACACAGTGTTAAAATTGTTTTAACATATTAAGCACTTTTGCTCATGGAAAACAATGTCTAATGCTTTACTTGTACAAAATACTGGGATTGAAGGTTCTGGATATTTGGGTGAACTTCTCAAAGAGGATGGATTTGATCTATCTTTAGTTAATGCAAAACATGAACAGTTACCTGAGAAAAATTTTTCTCTAGTTGTAATTTTGGGTGCATCAGAAAGTGCAAATGATGATTTACCATATTTTCAAGCAGAACAACAACTTATCAAAAATTGTGTAGAAAAAGATATTCCTATTCTTGGAATTTGTTTAGGTTCACAATTAATTGCTAAAACCTTTGGTGCTAAAGTATATCGTGGACCTAAAAAAGAAATTGGATTTTATGATGATTTAAAAGTTAGTAATAACTCTCAATTTTTTTCTGGTTTCAAAAACCCATTCACAGTATTTCATTGGCATGGAGATACCTTTGATTTACCTGAAGGTGCAACTAGATTGGTTTCATCTGAGCAATATCTTAATCAAGCATTTCAATACAAAAGTGCTATCGGATTGCAATTTCATTTAGAGGTAAATGAAGATATGGTGAATTTATGGCTTGATCATGCAGAAGAAAAACTTCAAAAAATCCAATACATAGATCCACAAAAAATCCGCTCAGAAATTGTTAAAAATATTTCAATTGTAAAATTAAATATGAATAATTTTTACAACAATTTCAAATATTTTTTTGACCTTTGACCAAAGTGTTAAGGTGACTTATCTTTTTTCATTTTTTCCTTTGTTTTTTTTGCTTGACATATGAGTATGGTAACATGATGATTGCATGAGACGTACTCATGAGAGGTTACCATCAAATCTCAAAAATAACAGTAAGGGACTAAACTTTCTTATCAATTCCGTCACTTGGTATTGAATTGCTACACGAACCCGATTTGTCATGGGGGTTTGAATCCAGTCGTGTCCATTACCTTTACTGACAGGTTCATATGCTTTCAAAACTATCTCTTTACCCTGTGGCTCCTCTATTTTTAATAACTCCCCTTTTTGTTTGTAAACTGATTCAGTGCTAAATTCACTCAATCAACTTTCTTTGAACTTAGATGATTCATCAGAGCCACCGGTTGCATTACCCTTACTGTATGAATGCGCTCCAGTTCCTGCCAAACTTCCATCTTTTACTATTAGATATTCGTCTCTTATCTGCTTGTCATCAAGCCAGCGTTCTAAAATTTCTCTTGTCCCTGATGCGTACCGTGTCTGAGCTGACAGCGAGGTCCCAGAAGTATGGGGCGTCATACCATGGTTTGGCATTGTTCTCCATGGATGATCCTTTGGAGGTGGTTGTGGAAACCAGACATCTCCCGCATATCCTGCGAGCTGACCTGTTTCCAGGGCTTTTGCTATAGCCTCTCTGTTGCAAATCTTTCCACGTGCAGTATTTACTAGAAACGCCCCGCGTTTCATTTTATTTATCATCTCTTCATCAAATAGATTCTCGGTTTCCGGGTGTAAAGGGGCATTAATTGTAATGACATCACATACTCTTATCATGTCCTCTACGCTATGATGGTATGCCAAACCAATTTCCTTTTCAGTTTCTTCCGGTAACCTGTGCTTGTCGTAGTAGTGAAGCTTGACATCAAACGGTTTCATTCTCTTTAGTACTGCTAATCCAATTCTTCCTGCAGCAACTGTTCCAATATGCATTCCCTCTACATCGTAGGATCTTGCAACACAGTCTGCAATATTCCATCCATTTTTGACTATCCAATTGTATGATGGAATATAGTTTCTTACCAGTCCTAGGATCATCATCACGACATGTTCTGAAACGCTAATGCTGTTCGAATAAGTCACTTCAGCCACCGTTATGTTGTTGTCAATTGCTGCTTGAAGGTCTACATGATCTGATCCGATCCCTGCTGTAATTGCCAGTTTAAGATTTGGCGCCTTTGCAATTCTCTCAGCAGTCAGGTATGCAGGCCAGAACGGTTGAGATATTACAATGTCTGCATCTAAAATTTCTTTTTCAAATACCGAATCTGGACCATCTTTGTCTGATGTCACGATAAACGTGTGCCCCCTTTTTTCTAGGAATTTTCTTAGGCCCAATTCTCCTGAAATACATCCTAGAAGTTCCCCTGGATTAAAGTCAATATTTTCAGGAGTAGGTGCGGTTTGCCCGTCAGGATAACTTGAAATTTTTGGGATATCTGTTCTAGCATAATCTGGTGGAAATTTTTCTACGGGATCATCATACAACACACATAATATTTTCATATTTTTCTTGCTCATTATATTATATGATTTGGTTTTAGTAAAACTTGTAATTAAGAATATTGAATTTTTCTAAAGACTTGCTGGTATTCTAGTTCGGTCAAGTATGAAAATAATTTCTGAGTCAATTTGGTTCGTTCAATGATGTTTTTCAGGTTCACGTTAATTGTGGAATGGGAAAAAATTAATGTACTTTAAGAAAAATTTTTCTCAAAAAGACATTACACTTCCATGATTCCATTAGCATGATGAAAAAATCACCCTGATCGAGAGAGTCACAAACCAAGGCCATTCAAATTTAAATCATATTTTTATCTAGCATTATCATGCCATGTATAGACCGCTGCCACCAGTACAAGGCGACAAAGCCGTATGACTAATCACGGTATGCAAACGGGCAAAAGTACTACACTCATTGTGCCATATTCCTTAATTGGGTGGGTATTGGTTGTCCATGCTGCAATTACAACCTAAAGTGCAAGGCAAGGAATCTTAAATTCAAGATAGAAGTTCAACGGATTTAGAGATCAGTTTCATGATCTTAGAATCTGCAAACATTTCATATGTCTTCAATGCAGCATGATAAACGGTAGAGAAATCTACCGTCAACCTGGCTGAATTCCAAACGGAAATCATGTCTTGATTGACAAAATTATTTTTTTTATTTTTTGAAGAATAATTTTTTCAAGAATTTAAAATGATTTTATTTTAAATATGTGATTACGTCATTGATCCCTTGTAATAAGATCTGGAGACGTAATATGATTATATTAAATAACTAAATCTTACATCTTTCTTTAAAATTTATTATAAAATTAATTATTAAATTTCGGTCAAAACATTACTTTAATATACTTAATTCTGATTTACCGAATGAACAATGGCTGTTGTAAAGAAAATTTTTGATGACACTATTGAAACCGATCATAAAGTAATTACTGAAGAATTATCAAAATCCATTCTCAAATCATATGGTGTTAAGGTACCTCCTTTTGCACTTGCCACTTCTGCTGAAGAAGCAGCAAAGCAAGCTAAAAAAATTGGGTTTCCTCTTGTAATGAAGGTGGTTTCACCACAAATCTTACACAAGACTGATGTTGGCGGAGTCAAAGTGGGTGTTGATAATGTCAATGATGTCAAGAAAACGTTCACTGACATGTATGGTAGACTTTCTAAAAAGAAAGGAGTTGATGTAAAAGGAATTCTTTTGGAAAAGATGGTTCCAAAAGGAGGAGTTGAACTAATTGTCGGTATTCAAAATGATCCACAATTTGGTCCTATGCTTATGGCCGGATTGGGAGGTGTAATGACAGAAGTTTTCAAGGATGTTGCATTTAGAATGCTTCCAATTACAACTTCTGATGCAAAGTCAATGATAAATGAACTAAAAGGTTCAAAACTTCTCAAAGGATTTCGTGGCAGTGCTCCAATTGATATTAACATGGTTGCAAAAATGTTGGTTGACATTGGAAAATTAGGCGTAGATAATGCCGACTATGTAAACAGTATCGACTTTAATCCCGTAATTGTATATCCTAAATCCTACTTTGTAGTTGATGCAAAAATCATTCTCAATAATGAGTTAAAGAAGAATTCAATCTCAAAAGCAAAACCAAACATTGCATCCATGGAGTCATTCTTTACTCCAAAGTCTGTCGCGTTAGTTGGCGCATCTGCAACTCCTGGTAAGATTGGCAACTCTGTATTGGATGCACTTGGAAAACAAGATTATAAGGGCAAAGTATACCCAATCAATCCTAAACAAGAGTCTATTCTAGGAATCAAATGCTATCCAACGCTGGAAGCAATAAAAGATAAGATTGATCTGGTTGTTGTTTGCATCGACCTTTCTGCATGCGGTCCAATTATGAAGACATGTGCTAAGAAAGGGATTCACAATGTCGTGATTGTATCCGGTGGCGGAAAAGAGCTTGGTGGCGACAGAGCTGCAATGGAAGCCGAAGTAAAAGAATTGTCTATTAAACACAAAATTCGTGTAATTGGTCCTAATTGTATTGGAATGTTTAACGCGGCAAATAGACTTGATTGTGCATTCCAAGGACAAGAAAGAATGCTGCGTTCAAGATTGGGAGAGGTTGCATTCTTCTCACAAAGTGGAACCATGGGAATTAGCATGTTGGAAAGTGCTGATGTATTTGGTTTATCCAAGATGATTAGTTTTGGTAATCGTTCTGACGTTGATGAGGCTGATATGATATGGTATGCTGCAAATGATCCTCAAACAAAAGTAATCGGATTATATGTTGAGGGATTCGGTGATGGTAGAAAATTCATCAATACTGCCAAGCGTGTAATGAAAATAGCAAAGAAGCCTATCGTAATTTGGAAGAGTGGAAGAACTGCCGCAGGTGCAAAGCAGGCTGCGTCGCATACAGGTTCCCTTGGTGGCTCAAATGCAATGATTATGGGTGCATTCAAGCAAGCAGGAATTATTTCAGTTGATAGTTATCAAGAGTTGGCTGGAGTATTGAAGGCCCTGGCCTGGCAACCTGCTGCAAAGGGTAACCGTGTTGCAATGACTAGTAATGGTGCCGGTCCAATGATTGGTGGAATTGATCAATTAGAAAGATTGGGGCTCACAATTGGAAAGATGTCTCCAAATCTCCTCAAAAAAATTAAAGAACATTTCCCACCGACTGTTCCTATACATAACGGAAATCCTGCAGATGTAGGTGGTGGTGCAACCGCAGATGATTATAAATTTGTCATTGAACAATTTTTAGAAGAAAAAAATGTTGACATTGCCATGCCATGGTTTGTCTTCCAAGATGATCCCCTTGAAGAAACAATAGTAGGTCATCTGGATGAGCTCTCAAAGAAAAAGAAGAAACCCATTCTTGCTGGTGGCAATGGTGGTCCATATACTGAAAAAATGATAAAATTAATTGAGGACCACAAGGTTCCGGTTTATCAGGATCTTAGGACCTGGGTGGCAGCAGCATCCGCACTAGCTCAATGGGGCAAAGTACGCGGAAAATAGAGAACATTTAAGTTTCAGATTACTTGGCAAATCATCATGTCACTGGTTACCACATCTACTTCTGACGGCATTTGTACGGTTAAGATTAACAGACCTGACAAACTTAATGCCATGAATACTGATGTTGCAAAAGAACTAATCAAAACATTCGAAGGACTAAATCATAATGATGATGTCAAAGTTATCATTTTGACTGGTGAGGGCGAAAAGGCATTTTCTGCTGGTGCAGATATTGAATACATGTCCAAGATCTCAGCAGATGAGTCTGTAGATTATGCTAAGACTGGTCAACTTGTTACTGCTACCGTTGAATTGGTTAGACAACCAACTATTGCGGCAGTAAACGGCTTTGCCTTGGGTGGAGGTTGTGAACTTGCAATGTCTTGTGATATTAGAATAGCTGCAGACACTGCTAGACTAGGTCAACCAGAAGTTACAATCGGTATCCCTCCTGGATGGGGTGGAACACAAAGATTAATGAGAATTGTGGGAATAGCAAAGGCAAAAGAGCTTGTCTATACAGGTAAAATGGTCAAAGCAGACGAGGCAAAAGAAATTGGCCTTGTAAACCAAGTGGTTCCTCTTGCATCATTACAAGAAGAAGCTTTGAAAATGGCGCAACAAATAGCTGGAAACTCTACGATGGGCGTCCAGATGTCAAAAGTCGCAATCAACAAGGGAAGAAATGCAGACCTTGATACTGGTCTTTCAATCGAACTCCTTGCTTGGAGAAATTGTTTTACTCATCCTGACAGGGAAGAACGCATGACAGCATTTGTTAACAAGTCCAAAAAATAGCTATTTCTAATTTCCTTCTTATTTTATTAATCAAAAAAAAAAAATTAGCTTTATTTGATTCTATTCTACTGTAATTGATCCTACTCTCCATGGATGAAATGAACAGTAGTAGTTGTACACTCCATTTTCTTCGAAAGCAAATTCGAATCTATCCCCTGTGTTTAATGGAGGACTGTTGAACAGGTCGATTACCTTCCCCACTTCATCTTGACTTTGGATGTTGTGTGGAACAGAGTCGTCATTTACCCATGTGACTTGTGTATTTGCAGGAATTTCTAAATTCAATGGCAGGTAAAATCCAACACTGTCTATGTCGGAGTTTCCGTTCGGAATTATAACTGTCGCATCTATGTTTTTAGTAGATTCAGTATCTGCAAGTTCTATTATCAGTACATCATTTTCTATCAAAAATTTAATGGCGTTTAGAAATTCCGTCTCTGAGATGTCTCCTTGACCATACCATAATGCATTATTTTTTACCCATTCTGGGATGGATTCTGCATTGGCAAAGTTTCCTGAAAATGACACCAGTATCATTGAAAATATCGTAATTGACAGTGATATTTTCATTGAAAAGTGCTTCATAATCAAAAATTGTTTTTAGAGGATTTATCAAATGAGTATGCATTGTCTTGCAGTGCAGACTAGTTTGTTATATCCAATTTTAAGCATCTCATACCATGCAAGAACTAATTCAAAACCGGAAAATAATCGATGATGAAAAAAAGCAGGTGATCTTAGAAATACTTGCTGACAAATATTGTAAATTGATACTTCACAGCACATTGGAAAAGCCAAAATCCGCAATGGAGATATCCAATGAGAAAAAAATCCCCATTAGCACTGTATATCGGAGATTGCAAACTCTCTTTGATGCAAAATTACTTTCGATTTCTGGGTCAATCAATCAGGATGGAAAAAAATATTTCTTATACAAGAGTAGGGTGAAGTCAATTTCTCTAAAATGTGATCTGGAAATGACAACTATTGAATTGGAATCCAATTCATCTCGTGTGAGTTGACCTTCTAAATCTATAACTGGGCTAAAATTGTCAAACAAAAATCCCTCTCTGGTAAAAAGCCAGGTACATTCATCAAAAAAAGAATCCACAAGAAGCATCACATATAGACTTCCGGAGAAACTTGTGATTGAATTAGAAACAGAGTCTACTCAGAGGGGAATCTCTCAAAACGTTCTTGTAAGACAGATTCTGGAAAAATATGTTCAGTGGGATCGTTTTTCTAATAAAATTGGAATGATTCCAGTACCAAAAGGAATTCTGGAATCTCTGGGGGAATCTCTGGATGGAAAAGACATCGATGAAATAATCACTTTGATGTTTCCTCTGATTAAGGACACTGTTTTGTTTATCAAAGGCGGGTATGATTTGAAACGTTGTGTTGAGACATTGGAAGATTACATGAGAGCATCTGGAATGAATTCTGATCACCGAGTAGAAGGTGACATGCACATATTTCTAATTCAACATGATTTGGGTTTGAAATGGTCTGTCTTTACAGAACAACTGCTTTCTCAAATCTTTCGCAGCTTCTTGCCTGATAGGGAACTTAAGTTTCAAACTACTGACAATACCGTTATCTTGTCTGTATCTTTGGGTTCTGATTTTAATGAGCATGATTATCAAAATTGAAATTCAATTAATCCTTTGAAATACTTGTTCACATAAAATCCATTAATGAGTTCGTCTGATCCAATCCAGCAAAAAACGCTGGTAGAACAAATCATGAATAACTCTGTGGTGTCTGTTGATTCTTCTGTAACTGCCACTAACGTGGCAAAGATGATGGAGGATACTGGAGTTGGGGCTGTAGTGGTTTTAGAAAACAGTCTACCTGTTGGAATTGTCACTGATAGAGATTTTGCAATAAAAATAACTGCGCATTGTTATCCTATTGACACACCTGTCAGAAGAATTATGTCCTCTCCTCTCATCTCGATTGATCCTGGTTCTGATTTGTGGATTGCATCAGATCTTATGTCTACAAGAAATGTTAGGAAATTGCCTGTTATTGATGATGACAAAGTCGTTGGAATGCTTACTGCAAGTGACTTGGTCAGGCACATTGCAGATCATTAGAAATTCCCAATATTGCCTTTGATTTTCTCTTAAATTACTAGTATGTCTTGTGGGAAAAGCTTATTATAATTTGAACCACTCTTTTCCTTCATAATGGCAACTGAGCAAACACAAAAGATGATCACAGTTACTTCAAAAGCAGCTGAAAAGATCCATGAATTCATGAAAGAAGAAGCAGAATCTCCTCAATACCTTAGAGTATATGTTCAAGGTGGCGGCTGTTCTGGTTTGTCTTATGGTATGGGCTTTGAAAAAGCACCAGAAGAAGATGACATTGTCATGGAAGAAACCGGGGTCAAACTCCTAGTTGACAGCTACAGTGTTGATCATCTGCAAGGTGCAAACGTAGACTATATTGAAAGCCTAATGGGATCTGGATTCAAAATAAATAATCCAAACGTAACAAAATCCTGTTCATGTGGTCACTCATTTAGCACTGAATAAGCAAGAACATCATATTTTTAATTTTTAGATTCTCACAGCAATTGCTGTAATATCTCACACTGGGTCCTGGTTTTTGATATTTTTAATCTAAAAGATTGCGATACCCTCATATATCGAAGACAAAAACTCAAATTATGATAATAAAGGAGATGAATAGTTTATGCCTCAATCAGGAATTGTCAAGTATCACGTTAAGCTTTCCTATGAAGTCGATGGACTTGTTGAAAGAGCAGATATAATCGGAGCCATCTTTGGCCAGACCGAAGGTCTGTTAGGTCCTGAGATGAATTTGAATGAGCTGCAACGAGTTTCTAAAGTAGGGCGTATTGAAGTAAATGCAAAACCTACATCTAACACTACCAATGGTGATGCGTTAATTCCAATGAGTACTGATATTGATACATGTGCGTTAATTGCAGCAGGTATTGAAAGCATTGACAAGGTTGGACCATTTGATTGCAAATTCACATTGGTGGCTATCGATGATGTGCGAGCTGCAAAGAAAGAAGACATTGTAAAACGTGCAAAAGAGATTAAGCAAAAATGGGCAACTAAGACCGTCAGTGAGGGCGAGAGTATGTTAAATGATGTTCATCAGGGTGATACCGGAAAATTGTCTACGTATGGACCATCAAAATTGACATGTAGTTCCGGGGTCTTTGAGTCCACTTGGGTAATTTTGGTTGAAGGAAGAGCCGATGTAATCAATCTTTTAAGAGCCGGATTTGACAATGCACTTGCAATTGAAGGAGCTAAAATCGATGAATCCATTAAAGAATTATGTAATTCCAAAGAAACAGTTGTCGCCTTTCTTGATGGTGATAGATCTGGAGGATTTATTCTTAAGGAACTTAAGTCTGTTGTCACCTTGGATTATGAATTACAAGCGGACAATGGTGTCGAAGTTGAGGAGTTAACTCCACAAAGACTTGATGAAATCCTAAGACCTATCGCAAATGAAATTCGCGATGGAAAGCCAGCACCAGAACTCAAAAATGATGATGACAAGCCCGTTGCAGAAATGGCTGCAAAAGTTTTTGGTGATCTCAATGAAACCCTAGAAGCAGTTGCATTAGACGCTGAACAGAATGAGGTTTTCAAGGTCCCAATTAGCGAGGTTGTTAGCAAACTATCCACACAATCTGGAATCAGATATCTCCTGTTGGATGGAATTATCACTCAAAGACTTTTAGAAGGTGCAAAGAATGCCGGTGTTGAATGTGTCATTGGACATAGAGTCGCAAAACTGTCAAACTCTGATGGATTAATGTTGAAAACATTTGGTGATTTGGGCGTATCTTAGAACATATGGCTGAATTAAAGATTCAACACCTCTTAACCCTAACTTATCTGCTGTCTAAAGGAGCTAAGTACAACTACGTTTCTATAACTACCTCTTCTTTGGGCAAAAACATACAAAAATCACAACAAGCAGCATCCAAGCATCTTCTTGAACTGGAACAAAAAAACTTCATTGAAAGAATAATCCATGGCAGAAATATTTCTGTAAAAATCACGTCGAAAGGATTTTCTGAAATGGTAAAACTTTCATCAATTTTACAAAAAAGCCTTGATTCGTCTCCCTCCTATGTTGAATTGGAAGGTACCTTGGTTTCTGGAATGGGTGAGGGTGCTTATTACATGGGATTGAAAGGATACACAAAGCAGTTTCAATCAAAAATTGGCTATGTGCCTTTTCCAGGAACTCTCAATGTAAGATTAGATCAAAAAATTCATCAGGAATCTATTAAACAATTTGAAACACTCAATGGTGTTAAAATCAAAAGCTTTTCTGACGGTAAGAGAACTTATGGATGGGTAAAATGTTTTGGTGCCAAATTAAACAATTCAATCAATTGTCAGCTAATTATATTGGAGCGTACGCATCATGATGATTCAATAATAGAATTAATCTCAAAATCCTGTTTAAGAAAGTCTGGAAAACTAAAAGATGGGTCAAAAGTTCTAATCACCATTACAATTAATTCCTAAATCCCGTGAATGGATTCTCCGTATTCCTTTTGAATTTTAGAGCTAGAACTCTCGGGGATCGGCGATTGCAATCTTGCAACTTTCGCATCTAGCTGTATTTTTTTACATCCTTCCGTGATGAATTTTTCTTGATGAGCTTGATCATATCCTAACGCAATGACTTGCGGTTTTACATGATTTACGGTCTTGAAAATATTGTCTTCTTGGCCGATTAAGCAAAGATCTACCATTATTAGCGAATTGACCAGTTCTTGCCTTTGCTCTTGTGTGTGAAGCGGTTTTCTTTTCTTCATCTTTACCGCCGTATTGTCAGTTGCGACGACTACGACTAAGACGTCTCCCAATTCCTTTGCTGCATTTAGTGTATGGATGTGTCCTGGATGGATGATGTCGAAAACCCCTCCGGCCAACACTATGCGTAATGAATCTCTACCGCTTTCAGTGAGTGTATTTCTGTCATTGTTTACGAGTTGATTTTTTATCAATTCGTCAATCTTTGAGTTTATTGCCTCTGGTGAGAGCATGCTTTTTTTCTTGATTAGTTCAAAAGATGCTTTATTTTCAATTTGACAGATGTACATTGCTGAAAGAATTATTTTATCACTTGGCTCCAATATTTTTTTAACTCTTAAACTCTCTCTTTAATTCATTACTGAAAATTACATCTTTGGATCAAGACCTTTGGCCAATCTCAACGCATCCACAAGACCGTCTGCATATCCTATGCTCAAAATTGCCACCTCGTCTTGACCGTCTTTCAAAAATTTTTCTGCATCTTTAACGTATAATTCGGCATTTTCCAAAATTCCGTGGAATTCTTTTTGATCTTTATATAGTGGGATTATTTCTTCAAGTGCTTCTCTGACCATCGGCACATATTTTTTCATCATCTGAATGGAAATTTTCTTGACTTTTTCTGTATTGTCATATGGTTCGTCAAGACATTGCCCAAGAACCTTCAAAGCATCCGTCTCTGTAAAATGCAGCCTGCCTGGAATGATTATCGTATGCGGTGCTTTTCCAAAGTCTATTTTTCTGAGACTAGATATCATGCCTGAAATAATTTTTTGGTCTCTGAATCCAACTCTTGAGGCAACTATTGCATATGATGACAAACCAATTACATTCCTTGTTTGTCCTTTTTCAGTTTCCAGAAGATCACGCAATGCGTCTTTTGGATCTAAGAAAAAATCCTTATCTTGATTATATTCTAGCAGTAGCACTGTGTGATTTCCTTCGATGATGTTTTTGTAAATTACATAATACGGCGTTGTAAGAGACATTTCACTCATTATGGTTGCAATCCTCCCAATCTTGTAAAAGTGCAAACCACATTCCCCAATCATTGATGTAATGGATGATGATGCGTGAATAGAGTGTGTTTTAATTTTATCTTCTATCGCCCTTGTCCTTAATTCAATGTGGGTTGTCGCAATGTATGGATCACCATAAGCTAATAGTGCCACTTTCTTTTTCTTTGCATTTTTCAAAATCTCTTTTCCATCTTCCACCAGCCATCTCTTTGCGAGCTTGAATTCTCCTTTTGTTGAATTTTTAATCTTGTTTAGATCTGATTTTCCAATCGGACTGGTAAATTGTTCTAGAAATACAATGTCTGCATTTGACAAGACATCCATCGCTTCAACTGGAATTGATTTGAATCCGGAAATCCCTAAACCTATGAACCACAGCATTATTGCATCTTTTTGTCGTGAAGTCTTTTTAAATGCTGTAGCATTTTCTTAATAATTTCTATTCCCCGCAGGTATTCGTCAATTGATACTTTTTCATCGATCGTGTGGGCTTCGTGTGGATCCCCTGGACCGTATGTGACGACTGGAATTTTCCACTGATTTCCTAATACGTTCATGTCCCCTGTCCCTGTTTTTCTGATCAGGGTTGGCCTCGAATGCTCTATGTCCATAACTCCCAGTGTAAATGCTCTGACTATTGCTGAATTATGAGGCGCCTCAAATGGCTCTGTTTCGTCAAGAATGGAATAAAATGCTTCAACCCCTCTATCGTTTGAAATCTTTTTTACGCTTGTTGCGATCTTTTGTTCAATGGATTTACAGTTCATATCTACAGGAATCCTGATGTCAAAAATTGTTTCGCATTCTTTTGGAGTTACATTGTGACTGGTCCCTCCTTTGATTTCAGTCACTGTTACCGTCAACAGCATTCCCTTTGTTCTGTCATCTTGGTTTTTCTCTAGTCTTTCTTTCAGCTCTTTTGCAAAAATCATTGACTCTTGAATTGCATTCTTTGAAAGCCATGGTGCACTTGCATGAGAACTATCATCTACGCTTACCTTGAGGTTGATTGCCAATCTTCCTTTGTATGCGATGGTGACTTGTTTAATTCCGCTTGGTTCTCCAAACACTGCATAATCTATGTCCATTTTTTTCTTAACTAGATTTTTAATTCCTGTGGCGTTTCCTTCCTCATCAACAGCGCCTACAAAAAAAACTGTTCCATTGTTGTTTTGAATTGATGCTGCAGCAAATAGCATTGCCATCAGTGGGGCTTTTGCATCTGATGCGCCGCGACCGTAAAGCAAATCTCCTTCTTTTCTGACTCTGACTTTGCCTGGGACTACGTCCATGTGTCCACACAACATTATTCTTGGAGATCCTGATCCTTTTCTTGCAATAACATTTCCTACCTCATCAATCTGAATGTCTTCAAATCCCAGATCATCACACTTGTCAGCTAAAAACTCTGCCATTGCTTTTTCACTGAGAGAAGGAGTGTACAACTTGAGTGCTTTCTCTAACATCTTTACTGCAAATCTTGGTGTTACTGCAAAATTGGTATCCATTTCTTACTTTTCTATTTTCAGCGCATAGTCAAGCATTAGGGAAGGAATATCTACATCGCATACTCTGACTGTGTTTTTGTATTCAGTTGTATTGTTTACCTCATGTACGACTAGTCCTTTCTCGTTACTTTCCATCAAATCTACGCCTACAATATCTCCTTGAACTGCATTTTTTGCCTTGATACACATCTCTTCCATTTCCTGTGTCACTTTGCATGGTTCGGCGACTCCGCCTAATGCCATGTTGGTTTTCCAATGTTTGGAAATTCTATAAATTGCAGCAACAATTTTATCTCCTACCATGATTGCTCTGATGTCTCTTGGCGGTCTTTTTACAAACTCTTCTAGATAATGAACCTGGTATATCGGATACATGTTCTCCCTGCTTTCAATGATTCCTTCTGCTGCATCATTATCGTTTAACTTTGAAATCAGTCTGCCCCAACTGCCTATGGTAGGCTTGATAACCTTGGGATATCCCTGTTTTTCAAGTGCCTGCAATGCTGCATCTTTTGAAAATGCCACCGTGGCATCTGGCGTTGGAACTCCGAATTTTTTTAATAGCATGTGTGTGAATAACTTGTTTCCCGCAAAAACCCCTGTGTTTAAACAGTTGATTACTTTGACTCCCAGGCCTTCAAGAGCCGCAGTAGAGTGGAGATTTCTATAGTAACTTACACACCTTTGAATAACCACGCCATAATCCTCAGGTTTTTTTTCTAAATCTAATGCCAGTTTCTTGCAATCTACCATCTGTATGTTGATGTTGTTCTTTTTACCCGCTTCTAGTAGAGCTTTTTCTTCCCAACGGATGGTATCGTAAAGAATCGTAACGTCAGGATTCACTGTCCCCAATCCTCGCCAACCGTCTGGGCCGGCTTAAGATCGAAACCATCTGAACCTTTTGCCAATTCAAAACTTGCACCGCATTCCGGACATGTTACAATCTCTCCTTCAAGTGCATCACTTGGAATGAAAATGTCTGCATCGCATTCTTCACATTTTGACATATTTTTTCTTCATTACCCCTCTTTATTTATCATTAATTATCTTTTTTTCAAGCCTATCTTCAAGGGGTATCTCAATTAGATCCCCCATTCTGAGACCCTTTAATCCAGCTGCAACGGCTTTTGCACCCTCGTCATCCTTTTCCAATCCCAACAATGACATCAGATATGCGGCACCCGTTTTTCCTGCAAGTTCTCCAAATACTATTCTCCTCCTGTTTCCAACGGCTCTTGGTGGAATTGGCTCATAGGCAGCAGGGTTTTTGAGAATTGCTGCGAGGTGTGTGCCTGCTTTGTGCTTGTATGCTGATGTGCCTACAATGGGTTTTGAATCATATGGTTTGATTGACGTGTACTCTTCAATCAATCTGGATAGATCTAGTAACATGTCCAGTCTGAAGTCATTTGGTGATTTGTACAGGTAGGTCAATGCCACTGCGACTTCTGCAAGAGGTGGAATGCCAGTTCTTTCTCCAATCCCGTCTATTGTGGTATGAATCTGATCAACTCCTGCATCACATGCTGAAAATGCATTAGCCACTGCAAAACCAATGTCATTGTGAACGTGTGCATCTAATGGCACATCTACGACTTCCCTGACTTTTTTGACAAAATTATACATTCCAATTGGACGTAAAATTCCTACTGTATCTGGAAGGCTGATTCTATCAACTCCTGCTTCTTCGATAGATTTACAAACTTTTAACAAAAATTCCGGCTCTGCCCTGCTACCATCTTCAACGGTAAATCTAATTTTCAAACCGTGATCCTTTGCATATTCCACGGTACTTACTGCCCTTTCAAGTGCCTCGCTTCTAGAAATCCTTAGTTTGTCTTTTAGGTGTATGTCTGAAATTCCTAAATATGCGGCACACCATTTTGCATCACAATCTAATGAAATGTCTATGTCCCCTTTTAGTGCTCGTCCATGAGAAACAATATCTGCATTAAGTCCTTGCTTGATGATTGTTTTTGTCGCCTCTTTGTGATCATTTGATACTACTGGTGAAATCTCAATTTGGTCTACTCCAAAATAATCTAACATCCATGCTATCTGAATTCTTTGTTTATTTGTAAAAGAAACGCCTGGATGCTGTTCCCCTTCTCTTAAGGTGCTGTCTAGAACTCTGATTTTCTTCGGGTTTTCGTCATATGCGTTGTAAATATTGGCATAATGATTCGGATCTTTCATCACTAAATACGTTAGTTGGAATTGAAGATATAAACATATTCGTACTAACCTCGTTGATAATAATAAATTTTGATCCTAAATCAGTTTTGATTTGAAATTATGAAACGAAAGTCGTTTTAAACTATTTTTCTTAAAATGATGACCGTGTTTGTATCGGCCACGCCGGGAATCTTTCTTAATGCATCTATGGTGTTGTTAATTTCTGCAATGCTTGTCGCACTCATGATTGTTGTGATGTCGTATTGCCCGGTAATCTCATAGACTGTTTTTACTCCCTCTAACTTGGCAAGTTTCAAGGATACTTTTGACGTGTCAGTTGCAGAATCCACTGAAACTAGAACTATCGCACTGGTGATGTTTTCTTCACCTAGTTCCACAGTAAATTTTTTAATCGTACCGCTGTCCACCAAATTTTTAACTCGTCTTCTTACTGCTGATTCTGAAAGCTTTAGTTTTTTGCCAATGTACACAAATGATTCTCTGGAATCTTCTTTTAGATAGCCGATAATTTTTTCATCTACTTTATCCTTGTACATTTCTTTTTTGCTCCTCTTCAGTTAGTGTGGAATCAAGAGCATGTAAAACTTTTGTTACGTCATCTTCGGATATTACTAGTGGTGGAAGGATTCTCAGTATGTTTCTTCCAGAGTAGAGCATCAGAACTCCTTTTTTGATTAATGTCATTAAAATATCTCTGACCTCGAATTTCATCTCAATTCCTATCATGAGGCCTTTGCCGCGAATTTCTCTTATCATGGTATGCTTTTCTTTCAATTCCTCCAACCCTTTTCTGAACTTTTCTCCCATTTTTGCTGAATTTTCAATCAATCCGTCTTCTGTTAATGAATCCAGTGCTGCAATTCCTGCTGCACAAGATATCGGATTGCCACCAAATGTTGATGAATGCTCTCCCTTGCTCATTGAAGCTAGGATGTTCTGCCTTACGAGAGTTGCCCCCATTGGCACTCCTCCGGCAATTCCTTTTGCAAGACACAAAATATCTGGTGCCGTATTCCAATGATCGCATGCCCATAATCGTCCGGTTCTGCCTAGACCGGCCTGTATTTCGTCAAAAATTAACACGATTCCTTTCTCGTCGCAAATCTTTCTGACCTCTTGCAAAAATCCTTCAGGTGCAACGATTATCCCGCTTTCGCCCTGTATTGGTTCCAAAATTACGAAAGCTGTATCGTCATCAATCACTGAACGCAGTGATTCGATATCTCCAAATGATGCAAATGAAACTTTTTCAACAAGCGGCTGAAATGCCTTTCTATATTTTGGATTAAATGTTAATGACAAAGCTCCAAATGATTTTCCGTGATAAGATCCTTTCATGGCAACCATTCCTTTTTTACCTGTAAACTTTCTTGCAAACTTCATTGCAGCTTCGATAGCTTCTGCACCGCTGTTGTTTAGGTGAACTTGCGTGAGGCCATCTGGTGCCAACCCAATAAGCTTAGTCAGAAACTCTTCTCTTGTTTTATTGTACAGCGAACTGTGAACCGTGATGATTTTATCAACCTGTTCTTTTATCGCGTTGTTGACTCTCTGATTCCTATGTCCTACTAAAGCTACTCCGTATCCTCCCATGCAATCAATGTATTCTTTTCCGTCCACGTCCCATACGTGAGACCCGTCTCCTTTTTCAATCGTTACTGGAAACCTCTGATAGAGATTTCCCATGAATTGCTCTTCACTCATGTTCGATCACCGTACAATTGTCGTGCGCAATGGCTGATGAGATGGGGTTCTCTCTCTGTCCGTTTCCAATCAGTGCTTCTGTAACTCCCATGTCCAATGCCTCAGTGGATGCCAAAATCTTTTTCTCCATGCCCGGTCCTATCTTGGGCCTGATCTCTTTTGCCTCTGCCAATGTTAGTTTTTCAACTAGATTGTCATCCATCAACAGTCCGTCAACATTTGTAATGAATAATACTTTATCGCATCCAACTTTGCCTGCAACGTATGCCGCAGCCCTGTCTCCGTCGATGTTGAGAAATTCTGATTTTTCACTCATTGCAATGGGTGAAATTACAGGCGTAAGACCTTGTGCTAATAATGATTTGATGAATTTTGAATTCACCTCTCTTATTTTTCCAGTATATCCACCATCGATTGCCTGTTTTCTGCCTTTTTCATTGACAATGAGCAGTTTCTTTTTTCTATCAGCTTCAATGACCTTTGCATCCATTCCTGATAGTCCAATTGCGTTTATGCCATTTTTCTGAAGCATTTGAACGATTGTTTTGTTAATTCTGCCTGACATTACCATGGTGAAAATTTCAGCAGTCTCTTTGTCGGTATACCTGCTCTTGATGCCGCTTGGCGATGTGACAAATTTTGGTTCTTTTCCGAGCTGTTTGCAAACCTTTGTGACCTCTTTGCCTCCTCCATGAACTATGATTATCCCTTCGGTCTCTGCCACTTTTTTAATGTCTGAAATTGTTGACTGGTGTAAATCATCTACCACGCTTCCGCCAATTTTGATAGTAATCATTTCTAAACGGGAGTTAGTGGTGTGTATCTTAGTCCGTCCATTTCATCAAAACCGCACATTACATTCATGTTTTGAATGGCAGAACCTGCTGCACCTTTCATCAGGTTATCTGATGCAGACAATGCGATCAATCTGTTGTTATCTTCATCCAAATCAAATCCAATATCACAAAAGTTCGAGCCAACTAAGAATTTTGGATCCGGAAACTTGTACAATCCTTTTTTATCTCTGATCAATCTGATAAATCGCTCCTCACCATAAGCTTGACGATATATCTTCCATAATTCTTTCTCCTCGATATCTTTTTTCATAAACGTGTGATTTGTACATAGGATTCCGCGAACCACGTCAACTGCATGTGGACTCATCGAGACACGGATTTTCTTTCCTGCTATCTGGCTAAGCTCTTGCTCAATCTCTCCTGTATGTCTGTGTTTTGCTGGCTTGTATGGTCTGATCACTCCTGCTCTCATTGCATGAGCGGTTCCCGAACCAGAACCTGCACCAGATGAACCAATTTTTGAATCTACGATAATATGTTCAGTATCAATGATGTCGTTTTTGATTAATGGCGCAAGTGCCAGTATTGATGTAACTGCCATGCATCCTGGGCAAGACACCAGCTGTGCCTTCTTAATCTCTTCTCTGTGTAGTTCCGGAACTCCAAAAACCGATTTTTCTAAATAATCCGGATGTGGATGTTCCCATCCGTACCATTTGTCATATGCCTCTTGATCATGCAGTCTATAGTCTGCACTCAGGTCAATTACTTTGATTCCCCTATCGTAGAGTGCTTTTACAATTTCAGTTGCTGTACCGTGTGGAACTGCTGTAAACACCACATCACATTGATCTGTTAATTTATCATAATCTAGTTCGGAAAAGGTAAGATCGGTAAATCCTTTCAAACTTGGCTGAACTCTGTGCAGGTACTCTCCAACATGCTGTCTTGATGTGACCATTGAGATCTCAACTTTCGGGTGGTTTACAAGCAAACGAAGTGTCTCTCCTCCTACATATCCTGAAGCTCCTACAACACCAACTTTCATGATAAAACCTCTCTAAATGGAGTATAATTTATTTCCTAACGTAGTTTAGAGCGAATTCTATCATCTCTTTTGGGATGTTTCGCTGTGCAACTCTTGCCAATCCTTTGAATTCCACTGTATTGTTGACTTCGTGAACGATCAATCCTCTCTTGTCATCTTCCATCATATCAATTCCTAGAATTCCCCCTCCCATTGCCTTTGACGATTTGACTGCCAAATCTTCCATCTCTTTTGTGATATCACAAAGTTCAGGCTCTGCTCCGAGCGCGACATTGGTCTTAAACCCGCCTGAGGATTTTCTATACATGGCTGCAATGGGCTCATCTCCTACTGTTATCACTCTGATGTCTCTGGGTGGCCTCTTGATTAATTCTTGGAGGTAGTAAATTCTGTCATGAGGACTATCAGTTATGTCTCTGATCTCAAAAACTGCTTCCATGGTGTCCTTGTCCTTGAGAGGCATCACTCCTCTTCCCCAACTCCCGATTACGGGTTTGATCACTAGTGGAAATCCAACTTTTTCTAAATTCTCTGCTGCGCTTCCGCTTGAAAACGAAAAATATGTTTTTGGCGTTGGAATGTTATTTTTTTTTAATAGCAAAGTCATGAACATTTTGTTTCCACAGATATTTGCAACCTCAAATTTGTTTAGGACCGGAATATCTAAAAATTCTAGGCTTGCAGTGAAATGAAGTCCTCTAAAGTAACTGACACATCTTTCTAAAACAACATTGCCAAAATCATAATCTTCTTTTTTACTATCTGTGTTGATCTGAGTAATTTTTGCATCAAGCATGACTGCATCATGACCTAATTCTAATGCTTCTTTTTGCAGCATCTTTTCTTCCGCTCTCAGGCGGTCAAAAACGATGCAAACTTTTGACATTACTCTCCCCAGTCTTCGCCTACGGTTTCTGCTTGCTTAAGCTCGACATTTGCTCCGTCTTTTTTTGAGATTTCAAAGTCAGCACCGCAATCAGGACAGGAGACTATCTCTCCCACTGAGGCATCGTCTGGGATGTTTAATGTTGCATCACATTCTGGGCAGTTCATGTTTTTGTTGACCTTTTCTTTTGTAATTTATTAGCTTCTGTTGACTGCATTCCCCATAATTCCACAAATCCCTTGGCTAGTCTCTGATCAAATGTCGATTCCACTCCATAAGTTGCAATGTCATGACTGTACAGGGAATTACTGGACTTTCTTCCTACTACTCTTAGACTTCCCTTGTACATCTTTAGTTTCACAGTTCCGGAGACAGGTCTTTGCGAGGCCTCGATAAATCCGTCAAGATCCGTTTTTAGGGGATCTTGCCAAAGTCCTGAATATACCAAATATGCCCATTCGTCATCAATCATTGATTTGAACTTGTTTTCGTGTTTGGTGTGGACCATTTTTTCCAAGTCTGAATGGGCCTCAATTAGACAAGTAGCTGCTGGAGTTTCATACACTTCACGAGACTTGATTCCGACTACCCTGTCTTCGATGTGATCAACTATTCCAATGCCCGCATTGCCCGCTTTTTTGTTAATGTATTCAATTAGTTTTAGCGGTTCCATTTTCTTGCCGTCAACTCTGACGGGAATTCCTTTATCGAATTCAATTTCCAAGTAAGTTGGCTTGTCGGGCAAATTTTTTGTTTTAATCCAAATGAATGCATCGTCTGGTGGCTCGTTAAAAGGATCTTCTAATACTCCGCCTTCAATTGCTCGTCCCCACAAATTTTGATCAATGCTGAACTTTTTTGCCACCGTATCAATTTCGATACCGTGTTTTTTTGCAAACTTCAATTCAGTATCTCTGTCCAAATTTTTATCTCTTATCGGTGCCATGATTGGAAGATCAGAGCCAGAACGTAACGTGATATCAAATCTTACTTGATCATTTCCTTTTCCGGAACAACCGTGTGCGAGTGATGTCACTTTTTCTTTTTTTGCAATCTCTAAAACTTTTTCCGCAATTAACGGTCTAGCTAATGCAGTTGCAAGACAGTATTTTTTTTGATAAAGAGCATTTGCTTTTATTGATGGAAAAATGTAATCTTTGACAAATTCTTTTCTTGCGTCAATATTGTAGTGCTTTTTTACTCCGAGTTTTTTTGCTTTTGCGGCAATTTTTTTCCAGTCCTCACCCTGTCCAACATCTACTGTAACCGTAATGACGTCCATGTCATGTTCGTCTTGTAGATATTTTACAACAACAGAGGTGTCCAGTCCTCCTGAAAATGCAAGAATCCCTTTTTGAGTCATAAAACATCTTTTCCGCCGTATTTTGGAATTTATCTTTTGTGATGAGCGTAAAATAAATCATTTTCAAAAAATTCCTTGACTAGCTTGAGCTAAAATTCGATGATTATTTAACCACCAGATATAACGCTGTTTTATGAAAACTCTGTCGGTAATTTCTGCGGGTGTTGCTGGAATTGTCCTGGTATTGGCAGTAGGCGTATCCTTGAGTTTATCTGATGAGTCACATGAAAATAAACTCCGTATTGCATATTTTCCAAATATAGGCCATGCAATTCCAATTGTTGGTATGGAAAAAGGATTTTTTGAAACAAGCATGGGAAATGAAACCCAAATTGAAACTCGTGTTTTTGATAGCGGTCCGCAAGCCATAGAATCTCTATTTGCAAATTCTGTTGATTTGGCATATGTTGGCCCTGGTCCTGCGATTAATGGGTTCTTGAATTCTGAAAACCATAATGTAAAAATTCTTGCAGGAGCGGCTAGCGGTGGTGCAAGTTTCATCGTTCATCCAGAGTCTGAAATTAATTCCGCATCTGATTTTGCAGGAAAAAAGATCGCTGCACCACAAATTGGTAACACTCAAGACGTTTCCTTGCGTCACTATCTTTCGGAAAACGGATTAAAGTCAGCTGAAAAAGGCGGTTCTGTAATAATTTACAATATCCCAAATCCTGATATCTATACGTTATTTGTTAAAGGCGACATAGATGGCGCTTGGGTTGCTGAACCTTGGGCCACTATATTGGAAACTGAGCTGAATGGCAAACGATTGTTTCATGAAGAAGAATTGTGGCCAAATCAGGAATTCGCATCTGTTCTTCTAATTGCCAATGCGAACTATGTAGAAACAAACCCCGCACTAATTGCAAACCTGCTAGCCTCTCATAAAAAAACAGCAGATTGGATTAATGAAAATCCTGAGGAAACTAGGGATGTTTTTAATAATTTCTTGAATTCCCATTTGGGTCAATCACTATCTGATGATGTTGTAGATATCGCACTATCAAATCTAGTAATCACTGATGATCCTTTACCTGACTCCATTCATTCGTTTGCAGAAAAGGCAAATACCTTGGGATATCTTGGAAGAAATGGATATGATTTGTCTGATATTTTTTATTACTTTGACACAAACTCCACTGATGAGGATGCTGCTACATGACAAAACTTGAGGCAAAAAACATTGTAAAGTATTTCAGTCATGATTCTCACAAACTAAAAGCACTTGGAGGTATTAATCTCAAAGTTGAGGCTGGAGACTTTGTATGCTTGGTGGGTCCTTCCGGTTGTGGGAAATCCACCTTTTTGCGCATTATTGCTGGCCTGGAAAAGCCTGACGATGGACAAATCCTGTTTGACGGTCATAATGTTACTGAAACTGGACCTGAAAGGATCATGGTATTTCAGGAAGGGGCGTTGTTTCCATGGCTACGAGTTCAGGATAATGTGGAATTTGGATTGAAGATGGCTGGCATTCCGAAGGAAGAACGAGCCAAAATATCTTACAGGTATCTGGACATGATGCAATTGACCAAATTTGCAGATTCCTACACTTACCAACTTTCAACTGGGATGAAACAGCGTGTAGCTATAGCCAGAGCTCTTGTAATGGATCCTGACGTATTGTTAATGGACGAACCGTTTGCTGCACTTGACGCACAGACGCGTGATTTACTATTGGTTGAAATGCAATTGATTTGGGAGAAAACAAAAAAGACCATTTTGTTTGTCACTCACAGTGTTTCTGAAGCTGCAGTTCTTGGAACCAAGGTAGTTATTTTCAGTAATCGTCCGTCTGTAATCAAAAAAGAGGTTGACAATAATTTTCCACGACCTAGAATTTCAGAAGATGAATCGCTTCTCAAATTCCAACAAGACATCTTGTCAGAACTTAGACCAGAGGTAAAAAAGAGTAAGGGGTGATTGCAGTGGCAAAAAATTTCACACTACATAGAATCGCATTTTATATTGGAATAGTTGCGATTTGGCAGGTAATTGCAATGGCTGGAGTATGGCCTGACAATATTTTTCCATCTCCTTATGAGGTGGCTGAAGATTTGGCATACGGCGTAGCGGATGGCAGTTTGTTATATGGGATAGCCACTAGCATGTGGAGGTTATCCATTGGATTGGCAATTGCGATTGCAGGTGGAATAGTTCTTGGGATATTCATGGCGAGGGTAGAGGCAATCAACCAAACTGTCGGTTCATTGGTTTTAGGATTGCAGTCGATTCCATCAATCGCTTGGGTTCCGTTGGCAATTCTTTGGTTTGGATTGACTGATGGGGGAATTATCTTTGTAACTGCCATAGGTGCAATTTTTGCAGTTACCATCAATACCTATACCGGAGTCAAAAACATCAATCCTCACTTTATCGAGGCTGCAAGAAATATGGGTGCCAAAGGCAGTCAATTGATTACGGCAGTATTGATTCCTGCGGCATTTCCATACATGATTTCTGGCTTCAAGCAGGGCTGGGCCTTTGCATGGAGGGGTGTAATCGGTGCTGAAATACTGTTTTCATTCCTAGGATTGGGATTCCTGCTTAATGCGGGCCGTTCTCTTAATGACGTTTCACAAGTAATTGGAATTATGGTTGTAATCATGGGAATCGGTCTGGCCGTAGACGGAGTAATCTTCACAAGATTGGAGCATAAGGTAATGTCTCGCTGGGGATTGAGATAGCTCTCGTAAGCATGTCCAACGTATCTGATTTTTGTCCTATACCATAGTAATCTGATCCTTCTATTTTTTTATCTTTAGTGACACTACAAATGCGCATGTGATTATTGCAATTGCAAAATACATTACCGCGACATAATCAAACGCAAACGCAATGGCTCCTCCTATTATCGGTCCGATTACTGTCGCAATGGACAAGGTTGAACTAAAAATCCCAGTTGACGTTGAACGCGGATTGTTTTCCATAAGATGAAAGTTTCCGCCTATGAACAGAAATGCCCATGTAGCTCCAACCAGTGACATAAATGGCATTGCCATCCACCATTCTGTAACTACGGACAGTCCTACAAAAACAAACGTTGTACATCCAATTCCGATTTTGAACTTTGTAACGTTTGAAAGATGAATTTTGCTTGCCATTACATTCATCAAAATAAACGCAGTCAGCGTGTTTGCAACGTACACAATTGAAATGTGGTACAGGTCTCCTCCCCATCTCTCCATTATCATTATTGGAAGTACTGTCCATACTGCCGCGGCTCCTATATGTCTGAGCAGTAATGACAAAAAGAGAAATTTGTTTTTTGAAATCACTTTCTTTGCAGTTCCGGGCTGCATTTCTTTCTCTTGTTTTGGATTTGGCAGTTTTATTGTAAAGATCAAACCTATGATAAATGACGCAGCACTGATCAGGAAAATCAGTTTCAAATCATTTGTTAATCCTGCCGCGACAATGCCTGCCAACCATCCTAACGCGTGAAATGAAATTACGGTAGCGGCTCTTTTCTTGTCAATGTTTGCCTCATACGTGTAGGCAATCATGGCCGGAATCATTATTCCGCTTGCCACCCCTGCCAAAATTCTTACTATGAAAAACATGCTGAGGTCTTCTGCAAAGTAGTGTAGTCCGAACGCAATGGCGCATCCTATGAAGCCGATTCTGATGAATTTGAGCCTGGTTCCTTTCTTGTCTGAGTGTCTCCCAAAATACATTTCAGATAAAATTTGGGCAAAGCTAAACGAAGCTACTAAAAGTCCGATTTCAAAAATTGAATCTGTAACTCCCCTAGCAATTATGGGCATGAAGACAAAGACTATGGAAATTCCGGCATGTTGAAAAAAGGTAGCACTACGAACTAAATTGTTGACATGAAGCTTTTGCATAAATATACATGAAATGGACTTTTGCCTAATTTCAACATACGTGACGATACTACCTGTCTTTGCTGTTTTTTCTGAAAAGAGTTAAACTATTCAAGAATACCTTGAAATTGAATTGGTAGAAAAAGAACCCTTCCTTGACGCGATGAAAAACCGGGTGTTGCTTTTTGATGGTGCAATGGGAACCGAAATTCAACGACATGATCCGCAACCTGAAGATTTTCCAAACAATCAAGACGGTTTTAATGACGGACTGGTAGTTACGCATCCTGATTGGATTAAACAAATTCATAGAAATTATTTGGATGCGGGTTCTGATTGCATTGAAACCAACTCTTTTGGGTCAAACAAAATCAAACTGGACGAATATGGCTTTGGTGATCAAACCGTTGAGTTTAACAAAAAGATTGCCACACTTGCATCTGAGGTCTGCGCTGAATACGCTGACAAACCTCGATACGTAATTGGCTCCATGGGTCCTACGGGATATCTTCCAAGCTCAAATGATCCTGATTTGGGACAAAAGCCTCTTGATGAAATTAGGGAGGCATTTGAGCTACAGGCCGAGGGATTAATTCTTGGTGGCGTCGATGCGTTGCTAATTGAAACGAGTCAGGACATCTTGGAAGTGAAATTGGTCATTGAGGCATGTCACATTGCCATAGAAAAAACTGGTAAAAAAGTTCCAATAATCGCAAATACTACTCTGGATCAATATGGAAAGATGCTGCTTGGAACAAACATTCAGGCCGCATACACCACCGTATCTGATATGGGAATTGATGTTTTTGGATTGAACTGTTCAACTGGACCTGTTGAGATGACTCCTAGCGTCCGATGGCTTGATGAGCAAAATGAACATAACGTACTGGTAGTTCCAAATGCTGGAATGCCTGAAAACGATGGAGGTCAAGCGGTATACAAGATGACTCCCGAAAACATGAGTGACGCACTGGGTGATTTTCTTAATGAATACAAAAAAGTTCGAATTATTGGTGGCTGCTGTGGGACAAATCCTGAACATATCAAAGCCTTAAGGAAAGTAATTGACGAAAAAGCCAATTCTATAGAGGGTTAAGTATTTAGAAAAACAGATGTGATTTTGTTACATTGACAGTTCCTCGAGTTAGTTCGGCATTAAAGGCAGTAGATTTGAAGCAAGTTCCTGCCCCTCTGATTATAGGAGAGAGAATCAACACTCAGGGGTCTCGTAAAGCAAAGAATCTGGTTCTTGATGATGATTATGACGGATTAGTTGACTTGGGAAGAATCCAAGTTGAAGATGGTGCTCATTGCCTTGATGTCTGTGTTGCAACCACAGAACGTGCAGACGAGCGCGAGTTCATGTTAAACTTGGTAAAAAGATTAAGTCTGGAAATTGATGCGCCACTTGTAATTGATTCTACAGATCCTGAAGTCATTGAAGCGTCTGTAACTCAAATTCCTGGTAGGCCGATAATCAATTCCATAAACCTTGAGGGTGATGGCAGTAGATTTGAAAAACTGGCTCCCATAATGGCAAAGTACGGATTGCCTTCCATCGCTTTATGCATCGGTCCTGAAGGAATGGCCAAAACACCTCAACAAAAAGTCGATACTGCAGAATTACTCTATGAGACGGGAAAAAAGTACGGGTTAAAAATAGAGCAATTCATCTTTGATGTTCTTACCTTTACTTTGGCGACAGGAGAAGATGAATTTCTTGATGCAGGAAAAAATACTCTGGAAGGAATTAGATTAGTCAAAGAAAAATTCCCTGACGCATTTACCACATTGGGTTTGAGCAACATCAGCTTTGGCTTGGCGCCTTATGCTAGAAAAATTATAAATTCCATATTTTTGTATCATGCCGTAAAAACAGGTCTTGATTCTGCAATCGTTAACGCAAAGGAGATAATTCCTTATGGTGAAATTAATGAAAACGAGAAAAAACTTGCAGAAGATCTTATCTTTAACACTCATCATGATGCTCTGTCTGATTTGATTGCATACTTTGAGAATGCTGAAACCAAAAGTGGCACCACTTCAAAGAAAGTAGATGTGGATCCTGCGTGGCCTGCGGGAAAGCGTGCAAACTTTAGAATTGTTAACAGGCTCAAGAATGGAATAAAAAATGACGTTGTCTCAGCAATTGCAGAAAAACTTGGAAGGCCTGATTTGATCAAAGACACTGAAGAAACCTTGTCCATTGATGCCTCCAAAGAAATGACTCATGATAGTGCCATTAAGACGCTCAATGAGGATTTACTTCCTGCGATGAAGGAAGTCGGTGACAAATTCGGTGCAGGCGAACTCATTCTTCCATTCGTTCTAAAATCTGCAGAATGCATGAAGGCCGCAGTTGGTGAACTGGAGAAATATTTGGTCAAAGAGGAGGGTACCAGCAAGGGTATTCTCGTTCTGGGTACTGTTTATGGTGACGTACACGACATTGGCAAGAATCTGGTGAAGACCATCTTTCAAAATAACGGATACACCGTACATGATCTAGGAAAACAGGTACCATTGCAAAAATTCCTTGAAAAAATTGATGAGACAAAACCTGATGCGATAGGCTTGTCTGCATTATTGGTATCCACTTCCAAACAAATGAAGTTCTTTGTAGAGCATGCAAGAAAAAACAAAATGACTGTTCCTGTTCTCTGCGGTGGTGCCGCAATCAACAGTAATTACATTAACAGAATTGCAAAAGAGGACGGGATATATGAGCCAGGAGTGTTTTATTGCAATACGATGTTTGAAGGCCTAAAAACAATGGATGTTTTGATTTCAGATGAAAAACCAAAACTCTTAGCTGATTGGAAGGAAAAATTGGAAAATTGGAAAGACAAGTCTACTGCAGCAGTTGATCCTGACACCCTTCCAAAAAGTGAGGTAAAGCCTGTCCCTGCTCCTGCTCCCAACATAATTGGAAAACCCATCCGATTAAAGTCAGATCAAATCAATATGACGGAGGTTTGGACGATGATTGATAAAAAATCACTCTTCAAGCTGTCTTGGGGATTGCGAGGTAAGGCAGGTTCTGAATCTGAATCTGAGCATGAACAACTGCTATCCGATTGGAAAGTGCGAATCATTCGCGAAAAATTATTTGAACCCGAAATTGTTTACGGATATTTCAAGTGCCATAACAAAGACAGAAAATTACTAGTCAAGAATCCAGACGGGGATGACGTGGAATTGGAATTTCCGCGCTCTACAAAACCTGAGCATCTTTGTTTGATTGATTACTTTGGAGATGACGATGTTGTCGCATTTCAATCTGTCACTGTTGGCAACAAGGTATCTGAAATTCTTGATCAATGGAACAAGGAAGACAAATACACTGATGCATACTATCTGCATGGATTGGCAGTAGAGGTAGCAGAAGCACTGGCTGAATGGACAAATCAAAAAATAAAGTCCGAATTGAATCTGGAGAAGGGTGGTTTGAGGTACAGCTGGGGATTTCCAAGTTGTCCTGATGTGGAGCAACATCATCTGGTGTGGAAATTGCTAAAGCCGGAACATTCTGGAATGACATTGACTGAATCTGGCCAGATAATCCCCGAACAATCTACTGCTGCAATAGTGGTTCATCATCCAGAAGCAAAGTATTTCGTGCTTTAGATATTTGATTTTTCCAAAAACTCATCCAGTCCGCCAAAGTCACTTGGCGAAGTGAGTAAGACGTCTCCTGTAATCGCATGTGTTCTCTTTAACAGCTCCTCAAACTCTTGACCGTACGATTCCAAATCCAAATCCAAAAATTTTGCAGATTTTTCATTCTTGGATGACGGATACAAAAGAATTGGAATTATTGAAAATCCCTTGAGGTTTTCAGACAAATCTTGAACTTGAGAAATGTTTTGAATGACTTGAGTCATGAATCCTTTCGGTTTTGCATCTACCTTTCTTCCAATTTTTGAAAAATTGGGCTTGTTTGAGATTGATAGGTACAAATCAATTTTTGAATCTGCCCCTTGCGCTCTCAATCTCTTTACAGTCAAGCTGGGAATCTGACCTGAATCTGCCTTTCCCGTCTGGGACGGGTCTCCCATCAGAATCAGAATTCCTGAAAATCCTATGGAAATGCAATTGTCTACAAATTCTGAAATCTCTTGTTCGGTTTTGTCTCTGACTCTGAGACTGACGGTGATTGGAATATTTGGAATTTCTCTTCTGATGATTTTGCCGACTTCTACGGGTGATACTCTTTGAAATCCCAGGACATTTTCGGTGATGTGAATTGCATCGCATTTCTTTGAAATAATTTTTATCTTTTTGACAAATTTTTGAATAGATTCGTTAGTATCTACGTCTGGTAAAATTTTAGGCGGATTAGCTTCATACCTGATGGTCATAATTCAATTTCTTTTCTTCTCGGTTAAAACCTTTGAATACCAAAACCCATATGGAATGATGGGAGATTACCGAGATGCAATTTGATGAATTAAAATCTCGACTTTCTAGTCCTCTTGACCCTAAAATCGAATTGGATGAGACGTATAGTTTGGCATCCATACTCGTGGTAATTTATGGCGATGAACCAATTGTTGTAATGACTGAAAAGCCAAAACATATGAAATTTCATGCCGGTGAAATTTCATTTCCTGGTGGAAAATTAGATCCTGACGATTCCAATCTTTTGGAAACTGCGTTGCGTGAAACCAGTGAGGAACTTGGATTGACGATAACTAAAGAGCAGGTCATCGGTCAGCTAGAACCTGTCGTGACGCTGAATTCGGGTTTTTTGATTTTACCCTTTGTTTCTGTCGTAAAAGAAATTCCCGCGTTATCGGCAAATGCTGAAGTTGAAAAAATTTTTCATATTCCTTTGGAGTCATTTCTGAAAACTCAGGCAAGGGATGTTGATCCGGATCATAACCTGATCCAAGAAATGTATACTTTCAAATATCAAAATCAAATCGTGTGGGGAGCTTCTGCCAGAATACTGAAACAAATTCAAGATTGCCTAAAATCCTGAGATTCATTTAAAAAGAGCTCCTCGTGCCTGAAAAACTATGGCTGCACGTAAGTCCTCTCCAAGAAAAATTCGTCTACTCAAAAAGACTAGACAGACTTCAGCAGTACCTGCATGGATTATTCTTAAAACCAAACGAGGTGTTAGGACCAATCCTAAGCGTAGGGCTTGGAGATCAACTGATGTGGAGGTTGGATAGATGTCTCAGGAATTAGAACGAGTTTACACTATCAATCTTGGTAAGGTAAAACTTTCACAATCTCAGCATAGAGCTGTTAGGGCCATTAACATGATTAGAGAATTTGCTCGACATCACATGAAAGTCGAGACAATAAAAATTGAGGAAGATTTGGCTCATGAAGTTTGGGCAAGAGGTGTAAGAAGTCCTCCAAGAAAAGTTAGAGTTAGAATGAGTAAAACTGAAGAAGGTTACATTCTTGTTTCACGATATGATGAGGATGCCGAAGCTAAAGTTGTTCCTGAAAAAGAAACCAAAAAAGTTTCTGATAAAGCAGAAGAGCCAGCTAAGGAAGCACCGGCAGCAGAAGAGCCAGCTAAGGAAGCACCGGCAGCAGAAGAGCCAGCTAAGGAAGCACCGGCAGCAGAAGAGCCAGCTAAGGAAGCACCGGCAGCAGAAGAGCCAGCTAAGGAAGCACCGGCAGCAGAAGAGCCAGCTAAGGAAGCACCAAAAAACGATTAATAATTTTCAATAAATTTTAATTTTTAAAAAAAATCTGTTTATTCTAACTGATACAAGTCTAACTCGCAATCAATACTGCAATCCGGTGTTGCCCAGTCAAGTGTATTTTCTTGTGGAATCATTCCTAATGGATCATAATTGTCAAACTTTGTCATTCCTTGAATTGATGATAGCATTATCACCTTGGAATCATTGACATTGGAAGTCATGTCAATCTGCGAATCACTCTCATTTAGAATTCCTGCTGAAAGGGTTGTTATAGAATTGATTACTCCTGTTGGGATGTTACTTCCTCCAACCACATACAACATTGAGCGTTTAACTGAATTTGGTGGCGCGTCATCGTATAACATTTTTAGTGAATCTCTAAGGGAATCTTCCATGTTTTGTCCGTCTTTACTTGTAGAGATGATGTTTGTCTCTGAAGATATCTCTGACTTGCCAAGAGACTCTACTACGTGTATCATTGCAGAATTTGCAATGCCATAGCATTCTTTGGGATTCAAGTCTGGATTGCTCTCTAATAGTGAATCATTATCAAGCACCACTGTGCATTCGGAGTTTTCTCTGACTCTTTTTAGGGCTACTCCAGAATTGAAAATTTTATTTTTTTCATACTTGAAAGGCATAATGGCAAAGGAAATCAATCCCGCATCTGCTTCTTTGCATATTTCTGATACGACTGGTGCCATGGCTGAGCCTGCCTTGCCTGCCAAATTACTCATCAAGATAACTGTGGAATAGCCTGAAATTTTTGATTTTATTTCATCTGATGCATTATAGGTTGAACCTCTGATTAGTTGTACGGATGGATTGATTACTGAATTTGTTGTTACGTATACTGATGGAATGTCATCTGAGACATCCTTTTTGTCATTACTGATAATTAGGCAGTCTGAGTTTAGAGAATCTTTTGCCTCTGTTGCCAATTTTGAGCCTACGCCTCCTAGGCCTATGACTAAAACTGGTTCTTTGACTTGAAAACTCATTTCTGATCTTGTTTCATGATTTAGATAAAAAACCTTCTTACGTTTTTTTAATCAAATTTTAGATCGAAAAAATTTAACTTGCGATCTTTCCAATCAGTCTTTTTACGGTGGCATCTGTGATTTCAACTGTGTGAGATTGTCCTATTTCTACTTCATTTTCGACTGATACGGGCTTGTAGGCAAAGTTTCTTCCCTTAATTCCTTCATCTGTCTGCTCATCAAAGAGGACCTTGCCTTTCCATCCGATCCATTTTTGATTGCTATCCATTGATATTTTACTGATCTGCTCAAAAATTAACTTGCTTCTTCGTTTTACTTCCGCAGCATCAATCTGATCCCATTTTGCGGCATCTGTTCCAGGCCTTGCACTGTACTTTGACAGGTTAACGACGTCTGGTTTTGTTTCATCAAGCAATGATATCGTTTTTTGAAATTCCTCATCGGTTTCTGACGGAAAACCCACGATGATGTCTGTAGATATGGTAAAGTCTCCGAACTTTGCTTTCATTCTATTAACAATTTCTCTAAAAGTCTCCGCCGTATGTCCGCGTTTCATGTCATGAAGAACTTTGTTACTCCCACTTTGAACCGGAATGTGCAAAAATTTGAAAACTTTGTCATTATCATAAGAAGTGATTAGATTTTCTCTAATCCTTGACATGTACATCGGGTTCATCATTCCTACTCTTATCATGAAATCATTTGGAATCTCTGAGACTGCATTTACAAGCGTTGGCAGGTCCGTTCCGATATCGAATCCATAGCAGCCGTTGTCCGTCGACGTTAGCCATACTTCCTTGCACCCTTCCTTGATTTCGGTCTGAACCTGTCTTACGATGTCTCCCAATCTGTAGCTCGATAGATCTCCTTTTGATAACTTGGTTTGACAAAATGTGCATTCGCTCATGCATCCGCTTGCTATCTCTACTATCCCCACTGCTGGATTGAGCCTTACTTTGGGAAGTCCCACCTTTGACAGGTCTGAATCTTCTAATGCAACTAGCTTTTGACCTCCTAGGGTCGAGTTGATCACTTGGAGTGTCTTTCCTAGAGAGTTTGGTCCCAGCAGACTGGCATTTTCTGAGAACTTTTCCACAGTTTCTTTTTCTGCTTTGGGAAGACAACCTGCGACGATTAGCGGTTTTGATTTCAGCGAGTTTATCCTGTACATCATTTTGTTTGCCGTGGAATCTTTTACAGAACATGTTACTATGATGTTTAGATCCGAATCGGAAGAATCATCCGTTAAAGTATGGCCGCCATTTACAATTAGTCCGGAAATCATTTCGGAATCTGCAAAGCTCGCAGAACATCCGTAAGCTTCTACGAAAATCTTTGCCATGAACTATCCAAATAGAGAATCAATCTCTTTGTTGCTCATTAGGTTCTTTGACACAACAAGTTCTCTGATGGTTTTTCCAGTCTTTAGTGATTCTTTGAAAAGCTCCGCTGATTTCAGATATCCAATTTTTGGAGTCAATAACGTGACAATTACGGGGCTGTTTTCAATGTCTGCACGTAATTTTTCCTTGTTTGCCGTAAGTCCGTCAATTAGATTTGCAGAAAATATCGGCAAGAAGTTCTTTAGCATGTCAGTTGACTCCAGCATGCACTTTAGCATTCCTGGCATCATTACGTTTAGCTCAAACTGTCCTCCCTGTGCTGCATAAGAAACCGATGTGTCGTTTCCAATAATGTTGAAGCAAATCATGTTCATGCATTCAGCCAAGGATGGATTTACCTTTCCGGGCATGATGGATGATCCTGCATGTACTGCTGGAATTCCAAGCTCTGCCAATCCTGCAATCGGACCGGATGCCATGAGTCTGATGTCATTTGCAATCTTTCCAATTTCCAATGCCAAGTTTCGTAATGTGCTTGACAGGTTTGCTACTGCAAACTTGCTTTGCAAGCTGTACTGCATGTCTTTTTCTGGCTTTAATGATAGTTTAGCAATCTTTCCAAGCTCTGAAATTGCAATCTTTCTGTAATTTTTTGGCGTGTTTGCACCAGTACCTACGGCTGTTCCTCCAAGTGCAACGCTTTGCAGTTCCTTTTGCGCTGCAATGATTTCATTTCTTGCTTTGGTAATCGATGTAACGTAAGCTGCAAATTCACTGCCTAGCGTAACTGGTAAGGCATCCATCAGGTGGGTCCTGCCGATTTTCTTATACGTTGAAAATTGCTTTGCTTTTCTGGAAAGTGACTTTATCAAAATATCGATGGCCGAAATCGTCTCTTTTAGATTCATCAAAATTGCGACATGCATGGCAGTAGGATACGTATCATTACTTGATTGGGACATGTTGACATGATCGTTTGGATGCAGGAATTCATACTGACCTTTTTTCTTGCGCATTATTTCCAATGCTACATTGGCAATGACTTCGTTTGAATTCATGTTAAATGCGGTTCCAGCACCGGAGTTTATCATGTCCACGACAAACTCATCAACGTATTTTCCAGACAGTATTTTGTCACATGCAGAAACTATGGCCTTTCCGCGTTTGGAGTCGATGGCATTGGCCTTCATGTTTGCGACTGCTGCGGATCGCTTTATCATGACAAATGACATTATCAAATTTTCATGGCTTTTGCTGCCTGTAACGTGATACTGGTCGATTGCTCTTCCTGTAAATGCCCCATAGTATGCGTCAGCTGGGATCTTGACTTTTCCAAGTGAATCTTCATCTAATCTAAATTTCATGTTGATATTGCCCATTCATTCCCATTATTGATTCTTTTTCAAATGTTTTCATATTGTTGCAGCGTGTAAAATGGCAATTATTATATAGGAATTGCAGGTCTTCGTGAATTATGAATAAGCGTATTAGTATGCTCTTTACTATTGCAGCAGTCGCTGTAATGGGAGCAACCTTATTCGGAAGCACATACACACAAACCCAGATTGCTGGACAATCACTAGATATCTCCAAAATGGATGTCAATGTGATTGAACAAATCCATCAAATGGGCGGTTTACAGCTAGTAATGCCTCAAGCATTCGCAGAAACTGATTGTGGTGCACTTGCAGATACTGGACGCAACGTAGTTGAGTTCAATCTCACTGGTGAAAGTGTAGAACTCCCAATTATGGGTGGTAAGACATACAACGCCATGACCTTTAGTGGACAAGTCCCAGGACCAACACTAAGAGTTACACAAGGCGATGTCGTACAAATGACACTCTCAATTCCAGCAGATGAAGTTACTGGTCACGGTAACGACATGCACGCATCACAAATGACAGCATTAGCTTTTGATTCCGTTAATCCGGGAGAGACAAGCCAATACTGTTACATTGCTGAGTCCGCAGGCGTCTTCAAATACCACTGTTCTGGTGTTCACCTAATCGGAATGGACCAACACGTATTTTCCGGCATGTACGGAATTGCTATCGTTGATCCAGCCAATGGATACAAGAAACTAATGGTAGAGAAAACAAGCGGCAGCGGCGAATTAGACAGACAGTTCTACGATGCAGACGCATTAGAGTTCCAACTACAGTTCAACCAATTGTATCTTAACGAAGATGGCAATTATGATGCAGGAGCAATGTTCCAACATCATAACTCTGCAACCGTCGTTAACGGTATCCAGTTCGGTTATGTTCCAAACATGTTGCACAACATCCTCCTAAAGGGCGATGCTAACAAAAACATCTTTGTCGCACAACCATGGAATGGTCTTGAACAAGAGAATATGCAATCACAACTTTTGTATGTTGAAAATGATCAACACGTGAGACTCTTTGTAGAAAACCACGGTAACGAACCACTATATTTCCACATTGTTGGAGAAATTTTGGATAGAGTTACACAAGGTAACAGAGTCCAATCCGCAGCAACTGAAACATGGTTACTCGGAGGTTCACAAAACATGATTGTAGATTTGGTATTTGACGAACCAGGAGCTTACGCACTAGTAAACCATGACTATGCAGCAATTTACACTGGCGGTATTGGTCTATTCGTTGCAGGTGATCCATTCGGATTAAACCCAAGATTGATTGATGCAGGTATCTTAACTGATGCTGTACCATCATATGCATACGCATTAGGTAACCCAAGTGATGCTGTCCCACCAATGGGAGCAAACAGTATTGCACATCCAGCAGTAAACATACATGGTCTATACACTGATGATGTCGTTTCTGAAATGAAAGATGCAGGTATGATTCCTTTATGGGAAGTAATACCAACATTACCACCAGTACCATAGATAGGTGCTAACTTCAATCTTTTTCTTATTTTTTGTTACCTACTCATAATGATTATATTCGGTGAATAAACGAAATCACTCATGGGTTTTGATGAGTCCGTTTTAATTTGTGACGAAGTAGATCCGATACTTAACAAAATTCTAAATGACAATGGCTTGAAAGTTTCCTATGAACCGACAATCACCCCAGAGCAAATTTTAGAAAAAATTTCCACTTTTAATATCATAATAGTTCGAAGTAGAACCACTGTAACCAAAGAAATGATTGACAAGGCAGACAACTGTAAGATTATTGCACGCGTTGGAGTCGGACTTGACAACGTTGATCAGGAAGCTGCCAAGGCAAAAAATATCCGCGTAATTAATGCAGTTGAAGGGGCAATGAATGCTGTTGCAGAATTGGTCTTGGGTCTGATGCTATCTCTTGCAAGGCAAACCGGAAGGGGCGATAGGGCAATCAGGGATGGAAAATGGCTCAAAAAAGAACTCAAGGGAACCGAACTCAGGGGAAAGTATCTTGGAATTATCGGTTTGGGAAACATTGGAAAAAGATTGGGCAGGCTTGCACGTGCACTTAACATGAATATCATCGGATATGATGTGCTTCCTATTGATGAGGAATTCTCAAAGGAAGTGGGATTGATGAAGGCAGACCTGGATACGCTTTTGCAAAGTTCTGACTATGTCTCAATTCACGTTCCACTTTTGGATTCTACGCATCATCTCCTTGATGCACAAAAAATGTCTACAATGAAAAAGACTGCAAAAATCATAAACACGTCCAGAGGCGGCGTGGTTGATGAGGATGCACTTTATGATGCCCTCAAAAACGGAACCCTGGGAGGTGCGGCTTTGGATGTGTTTGAAAAAGAACCTGCAATCGGACACAAGCTGGAAGAACTGGATAACGTCATCTTGACACCTCATATCGGTGCTCAGACAAAGGAGGCTCAGTCTTTGGCTGCCAATGTAATTGCCGAAAAGATTGTCATGATACTTCGCGGTGTCATTTAGGCTTTCTCGTATAATTTCTGCTTGACTTTTAAAAATAAGTAAAAAAGCTTGACTTGTACGTGATTTATTATCGTCTCTTTGTTTTTAACGTCTATTCTAAGGTTACATATCGAATGAATAGTTTTGCTGTAGAGTCGTTACGTTCTGAAAGATCTGTAAATTTGCCAAACGTTAGTTCTCTTCTGAAAATTTCTTTGGGTTTGGTTTTGTTAACGATGATTTCATTTGCATTGGTATATGCAGAAACGATTTCTGTTGACGTCGAAGGAACCTCCTTTGATGTTGATTATGATGTGACTGGGATGACAGTATCTAACATCGATGCTGATACAGATTTTATCTCGTTAATTTTGACAGTTGATGTAACTGCTTCTAGCGGAACGTTGGATATTACACTTGACCGTTCGTTTTTTGATTCAACCTATGAGGGCTTGGACGATGACTTTATTATTTTAGCAGATGGCGATGAGCCTACTTTTTCAGAAACTTATACCTCTTCTACTAATAGAACATTGAGTATAGACTTACCTGCAGGAACTCAGGAAATAGAAATTATCGGTTCCGTGTTTGGTGGTTCTGAACCTGTTGAGGTTTCTGATACTGCTGATGCAGACAAGGCGGCAGCAGACAAGGCGGCAGCAGACAAGGCGGCAGCAGACAAGGCGGCAGCAGACAAGGCGGCAGCAGACAAGGCGGCAGCAGACAAGGCGGCAGCAGACAAGGCGGCAGCAGACAAGGCGGCAGCGGCATCAAACACGACGCAACCAACCCAATGCGGTCCTGACACGATTCTTCAAAACGGTGCTTGCGTATTGGATGAAAGATGCGGTCCTGGAACCATCCTAGAGGATGGCGCATGCGTTCTTGATTCTGCAGTTCAGACCTCTGGCTCTTCTTCATCTTCTTCAAAAGGAATGGGTAAGGAAATGATCATGGGAATCATTGTCGCATTTGTAGCTGCTGGTACCATCGGAATTATTCTTGGACTAATGTCCAAAGCCAGCAAGAGTAAGCGTTAATCGCAAGACAAGTCTTCTGAGTTCATCATTTTATCAAAATCAAATCCTGACATCTGAACCGTAGATGAATACGGAATTATCCCTAGTATGGGCGTGTCAGTGGTTACTGTGATGATGAACTGGTTGGGGTCAAGCCTGATATTTCCGCCATTGAACATGAAATCAAATGTCATAAAGATGTGCTGAGCTTCAGACATTCCATCTGATGCAAAAGTTCCCTCTTGAACCGTAGATGAATATGGACTCATTGTCAATGGCTTGACGACATACGAACCTAGGTGATCTGATTGATAGAATGCAGATATATCAAATTTTTGAAAGGTAGTCCAAAACGGCATCGTGTTACAAAATTCCATTTCGCCTTCATTTAGCATTGTAAAAAAATTAAATTCTCCTGGACTGTCCCATCTGTATTCCAACTGCTGTGCCCCGACAATGCTTAGTCCTGAATGGGCAATTGGAATCACGATTGCAGCTATTGCAATTGTGGTGATTATCGTGTGTCTGTTCATATTTCGTTTCCACTCTCTATTGGGAGGCCAATGATGTTCTCGTCAATCAGATAGTTTATCATCTGAGAAAAGTCATTGTCTGAAATAATTCCCTGAATCCACCAATACGCGCTGCTTTTTACCCAATCCGGAATGTATACCTCGCGAATATTTTCATCGTTAATTTCAAAAGGTATGTCTATTAGGATTACTTCCGCGTACTTTTGAAATGCGTCAACCAGATAGCCGTCTGGTATCTTGTCATTGAGCCATTCTATCACAAACTGCCTGATCACTTCTGGAATGCAAATATTGTCTGAATCAACGACGTTGAATTCTGCTGTAACCTTTGATCCCGCATACTCTACGTCAACAAAATATTTTCCTAGCTGAAATACCTCTTTTTCAAATGCAAACGGGGATGGAATCGGATTCTTCAAACTTGATATTTCAATCGGAATCGCGCTGCTTCCCTTGCCTGATTCGTCCCTGATGTGAATTATTGCAGGTTCCCCGGTGATTTCTGAAACTTCAATTGTGTAAAACAATCTTTCACAGTAACTGTAGGTTGTTTTTTCCATTGTTATTGAAACTGGGGATTCTGCACTGACTGCAGGTAATGATGCAAAGCTAGCTGCCAAAATTAAGCTTAAAATGATGATCTTTAGATTCACGTATTTTCTGAAAATACTGTTCAATAAAAGTCTCAAATCATGCTGAGAAATCTTTTTTAATAACTGGAATCCACTTGATTTATCGAGTTTTCTGCGGAAGCAAACTCTTTGAGTGTACGGGTTGCAATATCCCCCTCAAGGAGAATTTTACTGTCTGGTGTTAGTTGTCACCGCTGTTTGATTTACAGTTATTAATGGGGATTTTTCAATCCTGAATATGCCTAGTTATCAAGATCAAACGTGGATCAGACTTTGGAAAGAAAATTCTCCTGAAATACGTGAGCGTGTAATTGGATGGCGTAAGCAAACAGCAGTTACACGTATTGACAAGCCTAGCAGATTACAAAGGGCCAGAAGATTAGGCTACAAGGCAAAGCAAGGCATTATTGTCGTTAGAATGCGAGTCGGAACTGGCGGTATGAGAAAGCAAAGACCTACCGGTGGTAGAAGACCAAAACATCTTGGTGTTACAAGAATCAAGGCAGATGATGACATGAAGACCGTGGCAAATAGAAGAGTCCTTGAGAGATATCCAAACATGAAACTTTTAGGTTCTTACTTTGTCTATAAAGACGGAAAGCATTATTGGTTTGAGGTAATCTTGGCAGACCCTGATCATCCAAGAATTGCTCAAGATAAAGAACTAAACAAAAGAGTTCCTAGATCTGCATAAATTGAAAACAATACTGTTCATTTTCGTTGCACTTATTTTTGTCGTGACTCCCGTCTATGGCCAGCTTCTGTCTGAGGCAACCGGATTGGTAAATCGACTGGATGTGGAAATCGGCGGGCAGACATTTGAAGTCAAAACCGTTTCAAATTTTGACGTGCGGAATTTTGAGTTTGACGAGAATGACAAAAGACTGACCATTTTCATTTCTAGCGGTCTGGAAAACAATCTTGGTGAACTGATAATTCCTAAGAGTCTCATGGGTGGCGACATGACGTTTTATCTTAATGATCAAGAATACTTTCCAAAGGTAGATGCAACTGAACAAGTTAGTTTTGTAACGCTGAATTTTACAGGTTCTGGAGATAACAAGTTAGATGTCCTTGGAACTACCTACTTTTTTGGCTTGACTGAAAAAGATGATATCATTAAGAATCAACCTGACTCCACTACCCAGCCTATTGAGAATGCGAATGATTCTTTGTTATGGGTATTTTTTGCAGTTCCTTTGGCTGTCATTATAGTATTTGTCGCGATATGGATCAAGAAAAGAAATTAAGATTTATTTTTATTCTGTTTTGATTAACTGATGGCATGGACAATACAAAAATGTCTCTGATTGGCGGGTTTGTTACGGTAGTTGTTATGTCTGTAGTGCTGGTCTATATTCGCTGATCTAGTCTTCGTTTATCAGTTGTTGAATCAATGATTCTACATGTCCTGTTTGTCCAAATGACACGTCCCTAAGTATTCCTTTTCTGTCCACCAAAATGGTGGATGGTGTTCCCTGAAGGGCGAATTTTTCAAATGTCTCAGCAGAATACTCTTTTGACTTCATGTGGCCCTTTACCCTTTCAATGATCTGATTTCTGTACTCTTCTGGCTGCGAGTCAAAGTCTGGAATTTGCGGATAGATGAACTGCATAATCTGCTCCTGGCTAATTTCACCCGCAGACTTTGTCAGGTTGTCCATTCCCAATGGAAATGGAATTTTAAATGACAGTCTGCTGCCTTCTTGCAATTTACCATACGTTGCAAGTGCAGACTTTGTCTCTCCGATCACTTCGCCTGTCTCTGCCAGCATTTTCAAATTGTCTAATGTATTTTTATCAAAATCTTCAAAGGCCGTGGCAAGGCCAAGAACCCTGACTCCGTCATCCTTGTATTTGTTATAGATGTCGATTGCTTCTGGAATCGCATTCATAAAACAACCTGGACAATTAACCTGGAAGACTTCAAGCAGTACGATGTGATCCTTTTCTTGCTCAAAATTTGTTGGAGCACCTTGCACCCATTCTGAAACTCCGAAATTTGGTGCTTTTTCTCCTATTACTGCGCTCACAGTTCGCTCTCTGACTTTTTACATTAAATAGATATCTCGTGAGTGAAACGCGACGTCAAGTACTAATGTATACAGTATTCATGCAAAGATCATTTCTTTTGCTCTCAAATACAATTCATGAAGGGTAACTGTACGTTATGGATTGTAGGTCATGACGCTACTTCTTGTAGCTGTTTTTCTTTGCGGCGCTACATGATTTCTATGGCAATTTATATCTGATTTTTAGGCACAAAATATGTTGTTATTCTTGTGTAATCCTAGTAGAGATTATGAAAATCTAAGTATCCATGAACCGCTGATTTTACAAATCAATGTCTTTTCCACAATGAGGACAGACTATTTTTTCTGATGATTTCATCTCATATGACTCGGCAATTTTTTCGGACATTAAGACATTGCAAATATCCCAAGGCGTGATTGAAATATCCTTGTAGATGACATATGGATGTTCCATTTCATACATTTTTTCACAAAGATTGCCAAGATCTAGATCTTCTAAGACCACTGTTACGTTCTCTAATTCTACCTGGCTGACTGAAATGTCTAATAAATCGTCAATGTCTGGTTGGAATTTCAATATCTTCGAGATTTCTTTGAGTATCAATCGATCACTGATGAACTGATTCGAATATTCCAATAACAGTTTTCGAGTATGATTCTCAAACATCAGATCAATTATTTTACTCAGAGAATCGTCGGGTTGGAAGGTAATCATTTTCTTTTTGGGCATGGATGAAATTGCAACATTGGTTTTGCATTTTATGCCAACTTCCAACATCTTTCTTGCTGAAATTGGGGAGTGTCCTTGAAACGCATTTGGAACAATCGCAAAAGCTCTTTTTGAGGCTCTCCACTTTTCCATTAAACTCTGAAATGTCATTCCCTTTTCTACGATAAGTAAATCCTCAGACATCACTTCTTTGATTTTAGTCTCATACTGAAAATCACGAGTAGGATTTGCACGTATGTAGTTAAGCAAATCATAACCTCCAACCACGCCAATCGGTGCATGATTGTCATCTCTAATGACAATGGAATCAATTGAAGACTCAAGATACTGTATGCACATTTCAGTGGCAACGTATACTTCCCGTGCTTGGTTGAGGTAAACACATGGAGTCTCTGTCAAACCGTCTGAAAATAACTGATCTAGGGTCAGTTCAGAAATATTTGATTTTGCGGGATATTTCCACGGCCTCATAATAATTCCAATACGTATCCAAGATATTTCAAATGTTTTTTGATTATTACTTGTGGGAATGAAATTCTATCCTGCCATCCTAATGCTGCATTACCTTTTCTGGTATTCTTCAACAGACGTTAAATAACCAAAAAGTGCATTCTAATTCCATGTCTGATGATCAATTTCCAGTTGAAGAGATTAGAAATAAGATAAAAGATATTTTGTCCGAACCTGAGATTAGATTTTGTGGACTGATTGACAGTTCTGGAGAATTAATCATAGGTGACTTTGGAACTGATATAATCCCTCTTGAAAATGATCAAAGAAGAAAACAAATGTTTCAAGAATTGACACATAGGGTATCTAATAGACGAGGATTTGATGCCAATTTAGGCAGGGTGAAATACTCGTCTTCAAGGCGAGAAAAAGTGGTAATGATGAGTTTTCCTATAGGACGATACATAATTTTGGTCATTGCTGAACCTAGTGTCAACATAGATAGAATGGGTTTGAAGATAATCCAAAAATTAGGGAATCAATGGTCTGAGTTTCATGGACTATGAACTTTCGTAATCCATAGTAGGATTATGTAAAAATGAAGATAGTAAAAATAATCCCAGGATGACTTTTAGGAATTAGTATGTTTGTTGATTACTTAAAGTAGATGTGAAAGAATTCTGTTTAACTAAATTTCCAAATCAATTTTCATTTCTGACTTTCTTCTGCAATGATGATAATCCTCGTTTTAATCATATACCTTTTGACTTTGTTTTAAGAATAATTTAGGCAATAACCTGTTCTTGTCGTGGTTTTGTTATTTTCTTGATCTTGCCTATTTTGAGTCTGGTTGCTTTACTAGTAATTTCATTATGATCTGCATTTTTAGTTGTTGTCATATAGAGAAGGTGATCACTATCCAATGGAATAACAATACGTTTTATTTTGCCGTATTGTGCAATCACAAATTCACCTTTGCCAATCTTTGAGGCAAATTCATTTCGTAACGACCAAGCTCGTGTAGCTGATTCAATTGATTTTAGGCGTTCTGATTTTGACAGAAGATTCTTTGCATCTGATTTATGGTCACTATGCTTTACCACCCCAAGCATGTTACAAACTGTGGCAAATTGAATTTCAGGACTTATTTTAAGAGCCTTTTCTACCAAGTCAACATAAGGATCTACCACTCTATGATTATGTCACAGTTGACAATAAACATGATATTAAAAAATAGAAAATTTGTTTAATTTAATACTGCAAAACCTGATAAATTTTTATTATGCTCTTTGAATTAAATTGTAAAAACTGCCTAAGTGTCACTTTCCATCTGTTAATTAGATATCTGAACCGATCTCTGATCTTTTCTCAAGTAACCTAATATAGGACACGCAAATTTTTAAAGCAAATTGCAGGCAGTAACTCAAGACAGATTGTCCCTTTTTGCGGAAATGGAATCAAAGTACGAGCAAAAAGATGCCGAATATTTCATTTCTCTGTTGGAACATCCTGATTATGTGGTTAGAACAAGGGTTGCCTGTATTTTGGTTGACTTTGGAGGTGAAGATAAAGTTCCCTATATTGCTAAGATTTTAAAAAATGATGATAATGAATTGGTCAGACATGAGGCAGCTTTTGCCCTGGGCCAAATGTCCTATTCCAGCGCAATTCCACCACTGTCTGACGCCACCCTAAACGATCCAAGTATGTTTGTAAGGCATGAGGCAGCAATTGCCCTGGGAGTTGTTGGCTCCAAGGAGGCAAAAGAGACCCTAGAAAAAGCGTTAAACGATCCAGAGGGTCCAGTCGTAGAATCTGCAGTCGTTGCCCTGTCAAATATTGAGTTTATGGAAAAGTTAAGTAAGAACGAAAACTTTGCAAAGTTGACAGGTGGATGAGATGAATTTTTCATATGGAGTTATAGCTGCAGTTGGAGTTCTTGTTGCAATATCTATAGGATTCATTTCAATGGATCCGCAAAGTGTTATTGAGCCACGAGTGGTTTCTACAGAAGAGAGTACTGTTGCCTGTACCATGCAATGGGAACCAATGTGCGGTGCTGATGGCATGACGTATGGAAATTCTTGCATGCTTGATGCGTCTGATGCCGAGTTGGATTATGAAGGCGAATGTGTGGCTGAAGTAATGACTATCAATTCACATATCATGCCAAAAACTGCAACATCGGGAGATGTCTTGCTTGTTGAAGTTGAATTTAGAGATGATGATAAAAAAATAATTGATCACGTAAACTATGACATATTTGCAGTTCAGGATGGGGATACGATTCTATCTGATCCTGGCTCTCACAGGCATCCCGGAATGCATTCAATTCACGAGACTGTAGCTTTGAGCGAGTCTCCTGTCGAGATTACGGTTGTCTTGCAAGGCTTGGGTCATGGTGATGAAATTACCGAGCCCAAGGGAATTGAAACCATGCTGAAAATAACTCCGGAAGCAATGATCGAGGATGTTGCTGTACCTTCTATGGTGGTGGCACTTCCAGTGAATCATACAGTTGATACTGCTGAAGGGTCTGGAGCTCCAGGCTGTGATGAGACCAACGAATGTTTTCTTCCATATTCTTTAGATATTAGAGTTGGTGACACTGTAACTTGGAACAATATTGATACTGCAGCCCATACCGTAACAAGCGGAGATATTTCTGATGGTGCTGATGGTTTGTTTGATTCTAGTTTGTTTATGTCAGGCACGAGTTTTGAAGTCACCTTTGACGAAACAGGAACATTTGACTACTTTTGCATGGTCCATCCTTGGATGACTGGTATGGTGGTTGTGAATGAAGTCGTCGAGGACATGGAAGTCGTCGAGGACATGGAAGTCGTCGAACTCATTGAATTTGAACTGGAAGTAATATCTGAACCATTACCCGTTTCTGAAACATTGCCAATGGCTGTGTCCGTCTCAGTTCCTGTGGGTTCTGCTACTCCTGGTTGTGAAGATACCGACGAATGCTATATCCCTTATGAAGTGACTATAGAATCTGGTTCAACAGTCTCTTGGATAAATGATGACTCTGCAGCCCATACCGTAACCAGCGGAACTGTTGATGCGGGACTGACTGGCGTATTTGACTCTGGAATATTCATGGCCGGTTCTACTTTTGAAGTCACCTTTGACGAAACAGGAACATTTGACTACTTTTGCATGGTCCATCCTTGGATGACTGGCCAGGTAATCGTGAACTAGATCTTTTAATCATATTCTTTGATATTCTTTAATCTGATCGTTCCTTGAATTGGTTTTATGGTGAAATTAGTTCCCAATCATTTTTTCCGCATTTGCATTGTTGGTTGTATGCATAAATGTAATCCATGTATTCTAAATCAGTGCATGGTCCTTGATCTGGAATGGTGATCTTGGACTTGCACTTTCTACACTTGGCAATAAAATCATTCAATATTTTTCCATTGATGATATTACTAAAAAACTAAATGACCATTTTACTTTGTGTTTGTTTTTGAGATCCAGTAAAGTCAAAATCAAGATGTGCATATTTGCATTGCCAATGCTTTCAGAGAGCAGTTACCTTGCTGCCCTGTTCTGATGATTCAAACTTGTAAATTTGCTCAACTGTTGAATCCTCAAAAATTTCTGCATCATGTGTGATGATTAAAAATTGCATACGTGATTCGGAATTTGAAATGTCTGACAGCTGTGAAAGTACGCCTACAAGGGATTTTTTCCTTTCGACATCAAGGTGAGTCGTAGGCTCATCAAGTATCATCAGATTGAGATTTGATGCTCCGAGAAGACTTGCCATGCCCAATCTCAGTGCTAGGGCGACGCTGACTTTTTCGCCTCCACTGAGTGATTCCAATTCCAATGTCTCGCTTTTTGAGAAACATGCGATTGAAATATCCCTTGTCTTTTCTGACAGTGATACTCTTTGAATTTTTGTATTTAGCAATGTAAGGTATTCTGACGCTTTGGCAGAAATTGTATTCAATGCCCAAGATCTGAGACTGGTGGCAACGGGTCCATCTCTGCTAAAGACGTTGGTCTGAATTTCATTAAGGTTTGTAACGTATTCTTTGACAACTTTTAATTCTGAAACAGCTTTTTCAATCACGATGATTTGATTTTTTCCCTTGGAAATTTTTTCAAGGATTGCCCCGATTTGCTGATCCGCTTGAGATAATTCTGTTTGTTTTTCATTTGCCAATTTTTTAAGATTGTTGAATTCGTGCTCATCAAATCCCTTGGTTTCCGCTTCCAATTTTATAATGACGTCAAAAATCATTTTTGCATGCTGGTCTATTTCTGACATTTCAGATATGCTTTGACTTGTGATTAAAGGAATTTTTTGTCTCTTGGATTCTGTATCGCTTTGAATTTTTATCAGATCCTTTTTGCTGCTGATGGAATGAGCTTTAAGTGTGGCCTCAGCATCCCTGGCGCTTTGTAGTTTTTCCAAAAACTCTTTTCTTTTTTGACTATACATGTCGCTTTCCTTTTCTTTTAGTTTGATCCGTTTTTGCAATTCTGTTATTTCCTGCTGGAGATGTTCTTCTTGAAAAAACGGATTTAGCTTTTCTACATTCGAATCGCACACTGGACATTTGTTGTCTTTAATTTGCAGTTTGGATGCAAGTGATAGTTTTTCTTTTAACGATATAGTTTGATTTGCCATTTCTTGATTTTTTTTGACTGTGTCTTTTATTGCATCCTCGACTTTTTGGATTTTTGACTCCAGGTCTGTTCTTAGTCCGAGATACTCAAAACAGCCTTCGCAATCATGTATTTTACGCTCATTTTCATCGATTTCACGCTGAATTTTACGAATTGCTTCATTTGCGTATGCTGACAGCTCTCTTTTTCTTGATTCTAGCTGGTTAATCTTGTCAATTTTTGGTGTTTCGCATTCAATTTTTTTCCTTATCTCATTTACTTCGCTCTTTAGTTTTTCTTGTATCTGGGTTAATTGTTCTTTTTTGGGTCTTGCCTCGGTAATCTCACTTTCGTACTTTTGTAAATCGCGCAATAGTATTTCGATATGTGTATCGTCATATCCGATACCCTGTTTTATTTTTTCACGAAATTCCTTATTGACGCTCTTCATGGATTCCGATGCAACATCCAGCTTGTCGATTCCTATTATCGCGTTTAGTAATTCTTTGAATTCTTTTGGCTTTGTGTTAATTATCGAATTTAGCTCTCCTTGCTGTACAATTGATGCAATTTTTAGTTTTTCAAAATCCAGTCCTATGATTTTCTCTACCTCTTGCGTCATTGATTCTCCAAACTGTTTTCTTTCTCCTGCGGCAATCTCTATTCGATCCTCTCCCTTCACTTCTGCAAACATTGCCGCAAGTGTTCCTTTGCTGTCGATTTTTCTTACTGCTTCAAACTGTCTGTCATTTATGGAAAACCTGATTTTTGCAAATCCTTGGTTTGCACCTCGCTTGATAAGTCCCTTGTTTGATTTTCTTGTATGCTGACCAAACAACGCAAATGTGATTGCGTCAATGATGCTTGATTTGCCTGCGCCGTTATCGCCTACAAAAACCGTAACCCCGTTCTCAAATTTCAATTCCGTGCTTGAATGTGATAAAAAATCCCCCAGCTCAATTGACGTGATCATGTCTTTCTTTCCTTTTTTAGTTTTTCAAAATTTTCAAAAATTACCTGCGTCGCCTCTTTTATTTCCCCTGCTGCCAAAATTGGAAGCAATTCCTTGATTGCAAACTTGGCTGATTCCTCTGAGCCCAGGGCATCTATTGACAACCTGTACATCTCATCATCGATGGCATTTGGCCTGTCCAGAAATACTGACGAATTTGAAACCTGCTTTGTGCTGATTCTCCAAAAGCATCTGAGTACCAACGAATTTAGCCTCGCTATTTGTGCCTGAATGTGGTCCGTGTCTATCTTTTCTCCTTGAATTTTAATCTCGACAATCGGTTTTTTTGTACTGGTTGCTATTTTTTTAGAAATCTCATCTATAGTTTTTGACAGTTCTGGATAAGCTGTCTTAAATGACATCTGAGGCCTTGCGTCAAGCTCAATCCAGTTTGGTACTGCCTCCTTTCCTGAAATGTCCACCTCAAAAAATCCCTTCTTTGCATCCTTGATTCCCTCACTTGTCGTCAATTCGATGGATCCCGAATATGCGACAGGTCCGTTGAGATGATTGAACTGTTTGATGTCCTTGTCATGAAGGTGTCCCATTGCATAATATGTGAAGTTCTTTGGCAAGTCCGTTGATTGCAATTCTCCTGCAAACTTGTTGAACTCTGTAATCCCCTGGTGCAAGACCAAAATTTTATGACCAGAATGCTGCTGGACTTTCTTGTCTATGGCAGAGAATTTTTCTTCGTATTTGGAAATTTCCGTTTTCCTTATCTTGTCAAAGCCTGCTATCATTACGCCTTTGTAGTCTATTGCATTGCCTTGTCCGATATATTTTGAAAATTCCAAATTGTGGTATACGTAGGGAATCGGCGTCGTCCTAATTCTACTGATGTCGTGCTCCCCTAGGATAAAAAATGAATCTATGTTGCTTTGTTTTAATCTCTTCAGTCCGTTACCCATCTGAACTATCGCTGTTCCGTTCGGATTGGGTACGTGAAAAATATCTCCGGCAAAAATTACAAAATCAACGTGATCTTTTATTGACGTGTCGATAGCCTGGTTAAACACGTCATACACGTCCTGCTCGCGCTCCTCAGATCCATACTGCACTAGTCCCAAATGAGTATCTGAAATGTGTGAGAACAGCATGTCAATCCAACAGTAGGTCTTTTTGTACAAGTCCTTGCGTTGATTCCACTGCGATGTCTTTCATCTTGTCTGCCTTTGCCCATGCGTTTACCGCACTCTGATCTGCACCCATCACCTTTTCCTTTACTTCATCAACGTGTACCAGTGACGGGAGGTTCGTCCATTGTCCTACGAGAACCGCGTCTCCGACATTTAGTGATGCGAGCTGGGATATCAATTCACGACTGGTGGACTCTGTTGCCGAGGCTATCTGTCTCTGGTCATCCTCTTGGATGATTTTCATAATCGCAAATGAGCCCATCTGACTCAGTACGTTTAGATCCACACTTCTGGGTCTTTGCGATACGATGCCTAGACCTAGTCCGAACTTCCTTCCTTCCCTGGCTATTTTTGCAGCCCAATACTTTGCACTGGTATCGTGATCTTTTGGAATGAATACATGCGCTTCCTCAATGATTACGAAAAGAGGGGAATTGAATCTGAAATTTCTCTCCCTCTTTGTCTTTCCATGTCGCGCGATACTTGCATCCTTTCTATCCTTGAGTAGATGTTGCAAGTAAAATGCAACAGCGACGTTTGCTTGCTTTTCTGACAGCTCTGAAATGTTTAGGATGTTCGTGCGACCTTCCTTGATAAAGCTAATCGGATCCCCCATGTCAGGATCCAAAATGTCTTCAAATCTTTTTTGGGATTCTTCTATGATGTCTTGAACCCTGTATGCTGATGTTCTGATCTCTTTTATTTTCTTGTCCTCTGAATTTACAATAAAGTCTACCTCGTTTTCCAGCTCGCTCCAAAATTCTTTTGATTCCTTGACATGCTTTGTAAATGCCATTCTTAAAACTCGTTGCTGCACATTTGCACCGTCTCTGATCTCCAACACTTCTGAAAGTTGATCTGCATCCAACAGTCTCGGATTAATTTTTGCATCAATTACGTTGACTCGTGGGATGTTTAGACCAGTGTAGTCATTATGGTAATCAAAAATTATTACGGTTCCTTTCAGTTTCGAAATTTGTTTTGTAACTAGTGATACTAGGTTGCTTTTCCCCATACCCGTCATTGCCAAAATTCCTAAATGTCTTGAAACGATTTTATCCAAATTCACTTTTGCATCCACTGACTTGTTTCGTAGCAGGTTTCCGATGCTTACCCAGCCATCTTTTTTGGGACTGAATATTTCTTCTAGGTCTTGTTTTGTAGGTGGGGTGATTTTGGTGCCTGGAATTGGCGGAATCGCAGGTATCATCGACTGTCCCCTTCTCAAATTCTCTAAAAATCCCAAAATTCCTATGTGGGCTGTGAATGTCTTGTCTCTTTTGTTAATCTCTGCAATTTCGGTACTTTCTGATGCCTCGTCAAAATTCTTCACGTCTGTAAATGCAGCACTTGAAATTGATGATCTTTCTACTAGTCCTAAAATTTCCCCTTCATCGGAATCTATCTTGATATATTCTCCTACGGACAGGGCCCTTGAAGTTATCGCAGTTACAAACGTGGGCTTTGATTCGCCTATTACGAAACCTAGACTCAACCCAATACCTCCCGTGAACCTATTTCGTTGCTTAGTCCCAACAAGCTTACCATCTTTGAAAGCTCTTTGTCAGATATTTTACAGTTATTGTGTGCAAGCTTGAGGGAGTATGGATATCCGCCCACGCTGGTTTTGTATATCTTGTTCATCGTCGATTTTATTTTACTTTCATCATGGTGTTCTCCCAGAAATTCCAGCTTGATGATTGGGGTTGAATCACTTAATCTTACAAATGTTGAGGAAATTATTTTGTCTGTCCCGTATTTTTTTTCTACAAATATTTTACTAAATCCTGGATTGTTTGTCACGTGATTATAGTAGAAAATATCTCCCGCAAGGGAACCTAACTTTTCAAACTGCTTCCTTGTGTTTGACGTCTTTGCAACAAAGATCACATTGTCTTTTTTCTTCATCGTTTTTACAATTAATGATCCCAAACTCGCTTGCCTTGTCATCAGCTGAGAGTGCAGCGAGCCATCCATCAATACCATGTCTACACTATCTACGGTTTTCTCACATGCTTCAATCTCCATTTTACTAGCTATGCTTGAAATCTCATCTGTGGCGCCAAGTCCTGATTGATGCAGATCTACCAGGACCTCGCCGTCAGATTTTACTGAAACTGCCGTAGTTGCCCATAGTTCGATTCCCTGAAATTTGGTGTTGTTGAAACTGCTATCAATTCCTGCGGTAATCACTTCTTCTTTTGTAGGCGTGAATTCCACCCAATTCTCTCGTGCTTTTTGCAAAATCTGCTCAAATTTCGGACCTTTTAGAATTCCAAGCATCTTGTCTCTGTTAAGAATTGCGTCTTTGTATACTGAATTGAGCACAACAATACTTTGCCGGTTTGAATAAAATCTTTAGGTTATGTTAAACTTTGACAAAGCTGATCCATCAAATCCTTTACCCGATTCTGCCATTTAGAATGATTTTTTCATCCGTATTTGACGGGGTGGATCTGTCGATGTATCTGATCTCATACTTGTCCCCGATGTGAATTGTCTTTCCATCCAGTTCTCGAGGAATCTTGATCATGACCTCAAACGTACTTGTGTTTGGGCCCGTCTCAATTAGGTATGCAGAATTTGCGTCAAATCTTGGATTGGCAAGAGTGGCTCTGATTCCTCCCTCTCCTCTGAATTCCAATACGCTTAGCGGTATCTTGTCCTCATCTTTAGAATCCCTGTTTGCATCAGGCTCATAGATTCTCACGATAAACTCGTGTCCTATTCTAGAACCGCTTCCAGATGACTCGATGTTGGCAAATGTTTTTGTCAGTGGGACTGATTTTACCAGTACTCTTTTCTCTCCGGAGTTGTCTGAGCTGTCCAGATATTTTATCAATACGATGTCATTTTGATTCAGATCTCTTCCGTCAATTGTCTCTGGCAATTCCAGTTTAATGTAAAATTGACCCGTGTCCTGTCCTGTCTCCATCATATTTTTAGGACCGTCAATTGCAATTCCGTTGATTGTAAATTCAAACAATCCCTGAATCGGAATAACCTCCACACCTCCATGTACCACGTTCAAATCATGATCTGTAATGTAGAAATTCACTATTGACATGCTTGACGCGGGAACTGTCTCGATATCTCTTTCTGACGCGGGAACTATCCTGATCTCCTTTTGCAAATCTGTGAATTTTATTGAATTAAGCAGCATTCCTCTCTTTAGCATCTTTTCAACCGTTTCTGGTTTTACACAAGCAGGCGTACCGTTATTTCGAATCACCAATTCCAACCCTGTATTGCATTGAATTTCTTCCGCCGAAACGCCGTCTTTCAACTGCTTTTTGGGTGATTCCATGTCTGCATTGGCAAAACTCATCATTGAAAATATCATGATTGTCATGATGCTAAACAAAATTTTATTTGAATTCAAGATTTGTTTTGTTTTAGTTTTTTTTATGTTAAATAGATTGATGATGAATCCTTCTTGATTTTTCTTTAGCATCATATTAGAGAGTCCTTTTTCAATAACGAGAAGAAATTTTGGAATTGATAAGAAATGCTGAACTGTTTGCAAAAGAAAAACTTTCTGGAATTGTCAGAAATGATGGAACGATTTCCTATTCAAAACATTTGGATGACGTGATGAACAGATTGAAAAGTCTGGGCGTTGTGGATGAGGAAATTCTTTGTTCGGGTTGGCTTCATGATACGATGGAACAGACCACTGTAAGTTTTGATGACTTGTACGAGAGATTTGGAAGCAAAGTTGCAGTATTGGTGTCGGATCTTACTCAAGACATGGAGCTGTCAAAAAAGAAAAGAGATCAGGCATATGCCAGACAGCTCAGGGATTCTTCATCTGATTCAAAGATGATTAAACTGTGTGATATCTCTGCAAACCTGAGTGATCTGAAAAACTATGACATGTCAAAATCAAAAAAATTGCGTCTGGTGCGACAACAGAGGCGTCATCTGTTGGCAGTCAAAGATGACTTATTGGGAAACACCAACTATCCTAAAATTCAAACTCTGTTGGCAAGTACCGAGCAAGTTCTAAACAGATTTGCTCAAAGACCATCTAAAATCAAATCAAAACATCAGTGATGACTGCATAATTGCTAGAATTAATTAAGTAATCCTTTCTAATGATTCTGTTTGACACGAATTGGTCTGTTGGGGTGTGGTGCAATTGGCACTCAAATTGCAATTGCGATTGACTCTGGTAAAATCCCCGCAACTCTCACTCATGTGTATGATGATTCCAAAGAAGCATCTGAAATCTTGGTTGAAAAATTAAAAAACAAACCTGAGATTGTCGAAAATCCTCATCTGCTATCCTCTCATCCTGTCAACATTGTAGTTGAGGCAGCATCTCAAGATGCCGTAAGAGATGTCGGACTGAGCGTTCTTCAAAATAAACGTGATTTTATGATCATGAGCGTTGGAGCGCTACTTGATGAATCCATCTATGAAATATTGTCTGATGCTTGCAGGGACTTCAAAAAAACAATCTTCCTTCCCTCCGGCGCGATCGCTGGTCTGGATGGAATCAAATCGATTAAGGATGAACTGGAATCGGTATCAATTACCACAACCAAGCATCCTCGCTCCTTGAAGGGTGCCAAGTTTTTTGAAAATTCTGAAATCAATTTGGATTCCATTAATTCATCGACGATGATTTTTGAAGGCTCTGCAAAAGAAGCAGTCTCCTTGTTTCCTGCCAACATCAATGTTGCAGCCCTGCTCTCTTTGTCTGGAATTGGTAGTGAAAAAACAGGTGTAAAAATCGTTGCAGATCCTAATACAGATAAGAACACTCATCACATCGAGGCCTTAGGAAAATTTGGAAAAATGACCTTTACCATTGAGAACTTTCCAGATCCTGAAAATCCAAAAACGAGCAGGTTGGCGATCTTGTCTGCCATAGAAACTCTGAAAAAATACTGCTCGGATGATATTCAGATCGGCACATAATATGGCAATAATTGCCACATTTGATGATTTTTTAGAAAATTTTGGTCTACTTCATATTCTTTAAATCCAATCTGACTCGAGTTTGTACTGTTTATGCTGATGCAACAATCGTCTCATCTCAAAGATGAGATTTTACGACTGAAAAAAGAAAAGGATGTGGTAATCTTGGCACATAATTATCAAATTCCTGACGTGCAAGATGTGGCCGACTTTACCGGAGATTCTTTGGGTCTCTCCAGGCAGGCAGCTACAGTTCCGCAAAAGACCATCTTGTTTTGCGGTGTAAACTTTATGGCCGAGACTGCCGCAATCATCAGTCCTCAAAAAACCGTCTTACTTCCGGATTTGGAAGCTGGCTGCTCGCTATCTGACTCTATTACCGTTGATGAATTACGCAATTGGAAAAAACAGCATCCTGGTGCGATTGCCGTTGGCTATGTGAATACCACTGCAGAAATTAAAGCAGAACTTGACTATTGCTGTACCTCATCAAATGCTGTAAACGTCGTAAAAGCAATTCCTGATGATAAGGATATTTTGTTTCTACCTGACATGTTTCTGGGATCTTACGTTGCAAAAATGACTGGAAGAAAGAATATGCACATTTGGGCTGGTGAGTGTCACGTTCATGCAGGAATCACTCCTGAGGATGTCACTAAAAAATTAAACTCGATGAAGGACACTGAATTTGTCATTCATCCCGAATGTGGCTGCACCACTCCTTTGATGTATGATGTTGCAGATGGCAGCTTTGATGATCAAAAAGTTTCAATCCTTTCTACAGAGGGAATGTTAAATCATGTAAAAAAATCAAATGCAAAGAACTTTGTCGTTGCCACTGAGACCGGAATTCTATATCGGATGAAGAAAGACAATCCTGATAAAACTTTCATTCCAGCTTCTGAAAAAGCTGAATGCCAATACATGAAAATGATCACGCTTGAGAAAGTGTATGACGCATTGGTGCATGAAAAAAATGTTGTTACCGTTCCAAAAGTCATTGCTGACAAGGCTCGTTTGGCAATTGACCGAATGCTTGCAATTAGCTAGATAGGGTGTGTGATTCTTGACCGGATTATTTGGCAGGACTTCAAAAGATCCTAATCTCAAAATCAATGTTAAAAAATTTAAAGAATTCAAGAAACTACTTCAGGCAAAAAAATACGATGAGTCTTTGAAGGCAGGCCTGAACCTGTTAAAGACCGCTCCCAACCATCACGATGCACTGTTCATGGTGGGCAGCATTTACTATTTAAAAAACAAGCACAGGATGGCCGTCTCATACTTTGACAAGTCCCTTGACATCGGAGAATATGACGTTGACGTATTACTTTTGAAAGCGTATTCTCATCAAAAATTAGGAGAAAACAAGCGAGCGATTTCATGCTGTGAGAAAATTTTGGAAATTGATCCTAAAAACAAACCCGTGGATGAACTATTGCGAGAACTGGACGCCTAAATCTCCAAGCTCATGTCAATTCCGTGAACAGAATTTGTAATGCTGCCTACTGAGATTATGTCTACCTCCGTTTGCCCATATTTTGAAATATTTTTTAGGTTGATTCCGCCTGATGCCTCAAGCTTCACCTTGCTTCGGAGTTTTTGATCCTTGAGTACCTTGATGGTCTTTTTGATCTGTGACGGGGTAAAATTATCTAGCATGATGATAGTTGCATTCTCTTTTGCTGCAAGCACTGCGTCTTCTGCGTTTTCGACTTCGACTTCGAATTTTGTATGTCTCTTCTTAGTTTTTTTAATCAGTGTCAGTAGTGACTTCCCTACTGCGATGTGATTGTCCTTAATCATCACCATTTCATCTAGTCTTAGTCTGTGCTTTTTACCTCCCCCAATTTCCACTGCTTCTTTGTCAAAATATCTTAGTCCTGGAGCCGTCTTTCTTGTGGCATACAGTTTTGTCTTCTTTGGAATTTTTTTCACCATCTCATTTGTCTGCGTTGCAATTCCGCTCATTCTTGTTAGAAGGTTTAGGGCAGTTCTTTCGCATGTCAAAATATTCTTTGCATCTCCAGTAATGGTCATTATCGTTTGATTCGGTTTTATTTTGGAGCCATCTTTTTTCAAAATACTGGAGTTGCATTTCTTTAATTTGAAAATCTCTTTTGCATGAGATGCCCCTGCCACGATGGCATTTTCTCTGGAAATGATTCTAACTGATATTTTTTTCTTGTCTAAAAGTGCACTTGTAATGTCTCCTTTTCCAATATCCTCGTCTAGAAACTGAGCCAACTGCTTTTTAGAATTAAATTTCAACATCATTATCAAACATTGATGTAATTTTAAAGATTTAGAAATTTTCTATGTTACTTTGATTGCGTACTTGCCTTTTTTTGTAATATTGAGAGTTTTTGAGATTTCTGAATTTGTAGGATCAACGACCAATACAACTCCATTCCAATCCGGTGTCAGGTCTGATGATTTGCAACTTGGGCATACTTTGAGGGTTGTTACAAATTTGCATTTGCGACATGCCATTTCTCTAGCCATCTTAACTTGCCTCTACTTTAGCTTCTTTTGCTGGTTCGTCTGAACCGCCGCTGGCCTTTTTAATTTCTTCTGCAATCCATTCATCTGCACCAAGGAATGGCTGTCTACACGTAATTCCGATTTTACCCATTGCAGCTGCCTTGCCAAGTGAAACTGCAGTAATTCTTGCACGGAGTACTGATCCGACTTTGAGGGTTCTTCCACTTTGATTAGCTAAAATCATTCCTGACTTTACGTCACTCTTAAGATAATCATCCATCACTTGTGATAGGTGAAGCAATGCGTCTGTTGGGCCAATCCTTACAAATGCTCCAAAGTCTGTAATGTCTACAATTTCACCTTGAACAATTTCTTGTAGTTTTGGATAGAATGTCAATGCTTCAAACTCAACTTTATGAAAAGTTCCGCCGTCTCCAGCGATCATCTTTCCCATTTCATCTACTTTTGCATCTAAAATCATTATGATGTAACCTAAATCCGCATTTATCATGCTCTCGTATTTTTCTTTGAGAATGTTTACTGCTGCCTTTTTGAGCGTGGTTCCAAACAGCCTTGGAGGAATCCTAACAACATCAACTAGGGTGGATATAGAAAACAAATGTACTGTTTTTCTTGAATTTCAATTTATGAATGTTTAGGTGATTCACGCTTAAATTTTCAAAGATATTGTTAATTTTTTAAACAAATTATATTTTTTTGATATCTGACTGATGTTTAAGGGGCATAAAATAATCGATTCACTCATGATGGGATTTAATAATTGAAACGGCTCTGAATGTATTTCAAGTTTATCTTTCTGAAATGATTGTGCACTGGAATTACTGAAAGAAATGCCTTGCAATTATTCCTGTCATGACAAATTGCCTGTAAAATCTTAAGACGTGTTTGACATTAATTTGAATTTGTAAAATAAACGAGATTGTCCTGAACAAACAGTATTTAATAGAATCATGACAACTTGAAAAACAAGATGGCAGAAAAATGTCCCGATTGTGGATTAACATTACTGCTGACTGCATACAGCCCCAACACGACAAGCGGTAAGGAGAGAATCGGATTTAATCCAATTTTAAGTGAGAGGGAAATTAAACCCGAACAAAAACTAGGAAAATTGTGCAGAAAGTGTCATTGGAATTCTATGGGAATATCTAGAAAGGACTTGGAGTGATTCGTTGAAAATTGAGTTGTTCTGCGTCAAAACATGTTGAAAAATCAAGAGAAGTCTTGTATTTCTGCTCCACTTATGTTTAAATAATGTAAATCTACATTTTGACGCAATGGTTGGAATCGATCAAGTTCTAGAAAAACTTAGCACAGTCATTGATCCTGATTTGAAAAAAGACATCGTATCGATGGGTATGATAAAAGACTTGGAGCTGGCTGACGGCAATTTGAAATTTACTTTGGAATTAACCACACCTGCATGTCCCTTCAATGTGGAAATTGAAGATGATGTCAGAAAAGCTATTGGCGAACTATCTGATTTGAAAATTTTTGATATGAATGTCACTGCAAAAGTGATGGAAGGACGTTCACTTGATGATGATACGGGAATGAAAACTGTCAAAAATATTATTGGAGTCGCAAGCGGAAAAGGTGGCGTTGGAAAATCTACTGTTTCTCTAAACCTGGCATTGGCATTGGCAAAAGAGGGTGCCAAAGTCGGATTGTTGGATGCTGACATTTACGGTCCTAGCATTCCGTTGATGCTTGGAATGAAAGACGGTTCGATGGAAGTTGAAGATAACAAGCTTCAGCCTGCAGACTCTCACGGGTTAAAGGTAGTGTCTTTTGGTTTTTTTGCAGATCAATCAAATCAAGCAGCAATTTATCGTGGCCCTATTATTTCTGGAATCCTAAAACAATTTCTTGTTGATACCAACTGGTCTGACTTGGATTATCTCATTGTGGACCTTCCTCCCGGAACTGGTGACATTCCGTTGACCCTCGCACAGACAATTCCAATTACCGGAATTCTTGTTGTTACCACGCCACAGGATGTCGCAAGTCATGTTGCTGTGAAGGCAGTCTCCATGTTTGAAAAGCTAAACGTACCAATCATCGGCGTTGTCGAAAATATGAGTCACTTTATCTGTCCAAACTGTGATGACAAACATTACATCTTTGGCGAGGGCGGTGCAAAGAAGATCAGCGAACAGTTTGACATGCCTTTCTTGGGTGAAATCCCGTTGAATGCTGGAATCATGACTGGTTCTGATCTTGGCAAACCCATTATGATTACAAATCCTGAATCTCCAAGTGCCGTAGCCTTTAGAAAGAGTGCAAAAAACATCGCAGCTCAGTGCAGCATTATTGCAGCAAAGCTACAAGAAGAGATGGCATCTGAAAGTGCCACTGCTGATGAAGAACGACCATCATCAGAGGTTAGCACCACATAGTCTCGATTCCTGTGAAGTTACCTGATTCTTTAAGAGAGCAACTGAAGATTCCTTTGGGAGTGCTTTTGCCTGAAAGCCAAGCAAACAAAGAAAATATCCAAAAATTCCTTTCAGATGATCCGTATGTAATCACTGTCGGTGACAGGACAACTGAGAAGATGATTGATTTTAACCTGATTCCCTCCCTGCAAATTATCGACGGTCAGGAAAAGAGAAAAAAAAGAGAGCCACCAAAAATGACAAATGCTGTTGAATTGAACGTGGACAACCCCGCAGCTGAAATTACCCCGCAAAGCATAGATCTAATCAAAAAAGCCTTTGGCATGAAACCTCCAATCCGAATTAGCGTTAATGGAGAGGAGGATCTTCTTGTACTGCCTGTTTGCGTTCATGCTCCTGAAAATTCCGTTGTTCTATATGGACAACCAAATGAGGGATTGGTCATAGCCAAGATCACTCCACAAATTAGAAATAAAACACAAACTCTTCTTGATTCAATGGAATAATTGGGGTATGATGAGACGGTGGCTGTATGATTGATGATTACCCCACTAAAACTTCTGACCCTATTAATTCATAAATCCAAAGAGATCGAATTCGGTTAATTCTTCGTGTGTTTGAGTTCTCAACATGAATAAGTTTTGTAATGACAATTTTGTCAAAGAAGTATATCTAATCTAATCAGACAACGATTAGAGATAAATGACAAATTAATGTTTGATAGCACTAGCGTGCATATCCATAATTTTTCTTTTGATGTCAATAACGTTTAATTGCACATATACAAAATACTGACATTTCAAAATAAACACCTATTCTTTAAAGAATGTCGATGAAGTTAGACTCAGAACTTACATTGCAAATTTTAGAAAAAGTAGGTGTGTACTCCAACAGATTTTCAATTCCTGAACCTAAAATGTTACTTACCACCAAGGAAGTTCTGGACATGCCTCGTGAAATGACTGAAGGCCGGAGAACCTCTGCTTACAAATACTATGGAGTGTCATATCTCCAACATAATCTGGTTTTTATCAACGTAAGAAAAATTCCTGATGAAAAAACATTGGAAAATACCATAGTTCATGAACTGATTCACATGAGGTTTCCATATCTTGCACATGGTAAAAGATTCAACAAACTAGTCAGGCAAGGACTAAAAGGAAAATCATTTCTGCCATACAGAAAAAGAAGTAAAGATATTAGCTTTTGAACGATGCCTTATATATTCAGGCATCAACTGAACGTATGGAATTTTCAGAAATTCTTCCATTCATTGCGGCAATTGCATCATTTTTAGTCGCTGGTGGACTGGTATTTTGGATTACAAAACAACCATCTGGAACCAAGGAAATGATGGATATCTCAAACGCTGTTAAAGAGGGTGCTGCTGCATTTCTAAAAAGGGAAATGAAGATTATTGTTCCTGTCGCAATAGTATTGTCGGTAATTATCGGTGCATTTCTTCAACCCTCAAATGGAATTGCATTTGCAGTAGGCGCAACATTATCTGCAGTTGCAGGTATTATTTCATTAAAAATTACTGTAAAAGCGGCTGTTAGAGCTGCAAATCTGAGCGGAAGTGGTCTTGGAAAAACTTTTGCCATGGCGTTTAGGGGTGGTGCTACAGTTGGTTTGGCGGTTCCCGCAATGGCTCTTATAGCGATTACTGGATTATACATAATTTTTCCCGATCCTATTACCATTGCAGGTGTCGGCATTGGAGCGAGTCTGATTGCATTATTCATTAGAATTGGAGGTGGTATTTTTACAAAGGCAGCAGACATGGGAGCTGATCTTGTAGGCAAAGTAGAAGTAAATATTCCTGAAGATGATCCTAGAAATCCTGCAACTATTGCGGATAATGTGGGAGATAATGTTGGTGATGCCGCAGGAATGGGTTCTGATATATATGAATCTTATATTGTTACAGTACTTGCAGCATTACTTATTGCCGCGTTAATAGGCGCTCCAAACTTTTTCCTTTATCCTATACTGATAGGTTCTTCTGGAATGATTGCATCAATTGTTGGGGTGGTGATTGTCGGCTCTAAAAATGTAACCGACGTCATGAAGCCTCTCAATCGTTCGTTTTATGTCTCAGCGGCAATTGCAATAGGGCTGAATTATATTTTTATCACACAATTCATTGACGACTCTCCGGCATCATATGCCTTGTTTGGTTCTACTGTACTTGGTGTTGTTTTAGTTCCCGTAATTCAAAAAATCACTGACTATTACACTAGTTACAAGAAAGGTCCTGTAAAAGAAATTGCAGACTCTGCAAAATGGGGATATGCATCATTAACCCTGATGGGAATTATCAAAGGCATGCAATCCACTGGACCATTTATGATTGCATTAGTTGTCGCAATTGTCTTATCTTATAGCCTTGCATCCAGTGCGGCTCCTGAAGGTGCTGATCCCGTATTGTATGGAATATTTGGCACTGCCATGACTGCAATGGCAATGTTAAGTCTGGCAGGAATTGTTTTGAGTATTGATGCATTTGGTCCAATTGCAGATAATGCAGGAGGTATTGTTGAGATGACTGGAATGGGAGAAGAAAATCGTAGAGTCACTGATGAAATTGATGCGGTTGGAAATACCACCAAAGCGGTAACCAAAGGCTTTGCTATAGCCAGTGCTGCATTAGCTGCGCTAGCTATGATTCAGGCGTTTCAATTTGAAGCAGCCCATGTTTTTGCAGGGGTATTGGATTTAGATTATAGTCTGACAAATCCTGCAATTATAGTTGGATTGTTAATTGGCGGTTTAATCCCATTTATCATCACAGGTCAGCTAATTAATGGTGTGTCTAGGGCTGCCGGAAAAATGGTCGATGAAGTTAGACGACAATTTAAGGCAGATTCTGGAATCCTTGCAGGGACTTCGAAACCTGATTATGCTAAATGTGTAGACATTGCCACGGTTGCTTCGATTAAAGAACTGTGGAAACCTGCCATCGTCGCAATTATCTCTCCAATCATTTTAGGCATTCTGTTAGGTCCAACTGCGGTAGCTGGATTATTGATGGGTGCAGTTGTAACTGGAATATTATTGGCATATCATTTGGCAAACACTGGTGGAGCATGGGATAATGCAAAGAAACTAGTTGAAATGAAGGGAGAGAAAGGCTCTGAAGTACACAAGGTTGCAGTGGTAGGTGATATTATTGGTGATCCTTACAAAGATACTGCCGGTCCTGCGCTCAACACTGTAATAAAATTGCTTAATACAATTGCAATCGTTTTCGTATCTGCATTTGTCGCAATCATTGCTATCTAATCCTCTACAATCAATGTCATGTCCAATTCGTCAATTTGAGCTTGAATTGCTTTTTTTAAAGTAGTGTCATGTTTATCACAGAATTTGAAATAGTCATCAGCTGTCTGAAAACATCCACAAATCCATTTTGTTTTCTTGTCTCCCTCTACTGTCCACTTTGAATATTTGTGTTCAGACATATTTTCTCAACATTGATTTGTCTAAAAAATATTCTCTAAAATAAAAAGGAAAAAATGCTTAAGGACAGCCTTCCATCTTTTGGATGAAGTAGCCGTTATCCTTAATTGCCTGTTCAACAGGCTCTGGTGCTCCTTGTGAGTGACAGAAAGTACATTCGTTTGTAGTCATTTCTGATTCTCCTTCACCGACTGATTTTAACCACTCTTTGCCGTATGTAAGGGCCTTGTCGTGATCTTTTTCACCCGTGATTACATCAAAGTGCATGGTGTGTCCGTCTGCTGCTTTGACATAAGTGTCGTATACGTGAATTTCCATGATTGTAATTGAAAAAAGGGATATTTAATTTAAAACACATACTTCCGCTTACCCATACACAATTAATCTCAAGATTTGGACTCTGAGGTAGTAATGCTGGGCCTTACAAGACAACAAAAAACGGTTGTGCTGGGATCTTGGCTGGGATGGTCACTTGATGGCTATGATCTGGTGTTGATGTTGCTTGTAATTCCGTTAATTAGTGAGTTATTTTTCCCACTTGCCAATCCGACGTTTGCTATACTTGCTACTTTTGCAGCGTATGTGGTCACTTTGTTAATGCGTCCCTTCGGTGGCGCGTTCTTTGGAAACTTCGGTGACAAGTTCGGACGCAAAAAATCCATGATAATCACAATTATGGGATTTTCAATTGCCACATTTGCCACTGGACTGTTGCCTACATGGGAAATGGTGGGATTACTTGCGCCAATATTTCTTATACTGTTGAGATTTTTACAGGGATTTTTTGCAGGAGGGGAATGGGGAAGTGGCGCAGTAATAACGATGGAAACTGTACCGAAAAAACATAGGGGATTGCTTTCCGGATTTCTCCAAAGCGGGTTTAACTTTGGTTTTGTAATTGCCGCAATTGTATTTCAATTTGCAATATCCATGTTTCCAGCGGAACAGTTTGTAGAGATTGGGTGGAGGGTGATGTTCTTTACCGGGATCATTCCTGGACTCGTTGCGTTGTTTATTAGATTTAAAATGACAGAATCTGAGGCATGGCTTACTAAATCAAAACGAATTAAAAAAGAAAAATCGCCTATCCGCCAGCTGCTTTTTTCAAAACAGGAAAGAAAACGTTTCTTCTTTGCTTTGATTTTGATGACGGGACTCATGTTTTCATATTATGCCACAATGGGATTCTTTCCCACGTTTTTGCAAAACTATGTGATTTTGGAAAAATCTGAAATTGCGTCATTGATGATAGTTGCAACTGTCACGTCTCTTACTGGGACAATTTTTGCAGGATATCTAAGTCAGATTATCGGAAGAATGAAAACAATTGCTACTTTTGCAGCGGCTTCGGCCATCCTTGCAGTTCCTGTATTGTACGGTTTGTTCAATGCCTCCACTTTTCTTGAAAGAATAATCTTTACAATTATCTTGATAATGATTTCAACGGCTGGATTTGGCCCTATTCCTGCATTTTTGTCTGAGAGATTTTCAACTGGAATTCGAAACAGTGCAAGTGGATTTGCCTATAATGGGGGACTGCTTTTTGGCTCATGGGCACCTCTGATTGCTGTAAGCCTGCTATCTGACAATGGAGATCTAATACCCTTTCTACTTGCTGCCACTGTGATTGCGGGGGCTTTGATAATGCTTGTGGGTGCAAAAATTAATCCTGAAACGCGTGATGTCGATCTTGCAAAGTCTTAGACGATTCTTGATTCGCAATGGTTTTCTAATCCGATAATAATGATTATTCATGAAATATTTTGTTGAAGTGAAAATTCCTCACTCTTCAGACATAATTTTAGAATTAGATGATGCCCATTCTCCAAATACTGTTAGTGACTTGGTAAAAAAGTTACCTTTTACCGTGGATCTTAATGTTTGGGGTGATGAAATTTACACTTCTAAATCACCTGTTTCTCAGCCGGAAGAAAATGCGAAGTCTTCTGTACAGCTTAATGATGTTGCATACTGGCCGACTGGCAAGGCAATATGCTTGTTTTACGGTCCGACACCAATGGGAAAACCTGGAGAAATTACTCCGGCCTCTCCTGTCAACATCATTGGAAAAATTGTTTCTCCTGACAAAACCATTCTGGATAGTGTCAACAGTGAGCGTGCGACTTTCAGATTAAAACCCTAGACTATCTTTCTACTATTGGAATTTCTATAATGCCTGATTCTAGAATGAATGCCTTAAAATTTTTGTTAATTCCTGAATAAATTATCCATGCTACTGGGTTGCCTTGCATGAATTTTTCATCCGTGTTTGATGGAAATGCATCTGAATTTGGATGCGAATGAAATATGCCTACGATCTCTACATTCCTTTCTTCTGCAGTCTTGTATGCTTCAATCAGCTGCTCGTTTGAAATTATAAAATTTATCGGCGATTTTTCAATGTTTTCTGTAAGGAAGAGGTCTGAAACTATATTCTCCTTTCCAAACAATATGGCACATGATTCGTTAGGTTTTTGATTTTCTGAGTATTCTGATAGAATTTTTTTGTCCGACTGTGACAGTATGATTTCTTGCAAGTCTATTCTACGTTGACAGTTCCAATCATCCATGGGTGCAATATGCAATAGTATTCGTAGATTCCTGCATCTGCAAATGTGAATTCATACGATTCTCCTGCAGATAATATGTCTGAATCAAACACTTCGTCATACCCTCCAGTTGGATTGCCTGAAGTTGCAGTATGCATTGTATTGTCTATATTTTCCCATGCTACCGTGGTTCCGACTGTGACATCAATGGTTTCTGGGTCATAAAATATCTGTCCTTCTTCTGGAATTGCTGCTCCGTCTGGAATCATAATCTTGGTTGGTTCCTTTGGTAATTCAATCACTAATGATGCAACCATCCAAGGATGTACGATGCACAAGTATTCGTATTCACCTACTTCCATGTCTGTTGTATCAAGTCTGTATACTTCACCTGCATTCATCAAACTGGAATCAAATGTTTCTCCAAAGTCTATTGCACTTGTCACTGTATGTGCAACCGAGTCTGCATTTGTCCATTCAACTGTATGTCCACGCGGGACTATTGCGATGTCTGGATCGTAATCTGGATTACCTTCCTGAGCTGATTCTGCAAGAATTTCAATTGCGAATATCGGTCCAGAAGGTGTAATGTCGGTTTCCGGCTCTTCGACTCCTATTTCTTGAGGAATCATGTATGTGTCTGGGGCTGAGAAAATTCCGAATGATACCCACATGATTATTCCCACTGCAGATGCCATTGCTGAAATTGCACTCACTGGTTTTGCGGCACTTGGATGTTTCATTGATAGATATGCAAAGACAACTGCTGGGAAAGTTATTCCCATTAAAATTCCTGCTAATGTTATTGTAAAGTTTGATGTGTTCATGGTCATGGCAAACATTCCAAATCCTAATGATATTGACAAAATCACCAAAGTCGTTGCTTTGGCCCTATTGCTGGTTGAAACACCTCCATCTAGGATCCCTGCTGCTAGAAAAATCAGTCCAACAAACATTGTAAGTCCAGTCAAGGCATGCATGCCATCAATGAACGTGTGTGCGATTCCGGCATACGACAGTGTAAGACCAGCCAAGCCTATGGCTGTGAGTCCCATTCCAGGCATCATGAGGTCCCAATTACTCATTCAAAATAGCTGATAGGATTAAGATACTTAATCCTTGCGAAACATGACAGATCACCTCGACGAAGAAATTAAATGGCTTTGGAATAGTGTAGAGTGAATTGGGATTTAATGAAATACTGGAGATATCGAAACCCAGAATTGTAGTTCTTTTAGTAATCACCGCAGTTACATCCATGTATGCTGCTAGCAAGATGGTTCCTGGCACTCCTGAACTTGAATATTGGAATTATTTGCACATAATCGTAGCTGGTGGATTGGCATCTGCTGGCTCCAGCGCTCTAAATCACTATTATGACAAAGACATAGATCCAAAAATGACTAGAACCAGTACAAGGCCTATCCCATCTGGACGGATGAAGGCATCCAGTGTCTTGATTTACGGGTTGGTTGTAAGCTGCATCTCTGTAATCTATGGTTATTTTGCACTAAACGCAGTTTCGGCATTCTTTATTGCAGTGGGAATTTTCTCATATGTGATCATTTACACGGTTTGGCTAAAACGCAAAAATTCTTCAAATATTGTAATTGGGGGAATAGCTGGTAGTGCAGCAGCATGGGCAGGATGGGCTGCAGCTACGGGCAGTATGGATCTATTGGGTTTCTTGGTTGGATTTCTGGTGTTTGTGTGGACTCCTTCTCACTTTTGGTGTCTTGCAATGAAAATTAAAGATGAGTATGCACAAGCAGAAGTTCCAATGCTTCCTGTGGTGATTGGAATGCAAAAAACATCAAAATTCATCTTGGGTAACACGCTGATTTTGATTCCATACTCTTTGTTGCTTTCATTTATTCCAGATGGGATGGGGATTGTTTACACTGTTATTGCGATTGTTTCCGGAGCATTGATGCTTGTCTATCACTACAAATTGACAAAGAATCCAACATCAGAGTTTGCCTGGAAAGCGTACAAGGTCACTGCACCCTATCTGACAATAATTTTTGTAGCAGTTGCATTAGATGCGGCGTTTCACTATGACTTGCCATTGTTTTAATATTTATTTGTCTACACCTGGAAAGCTTGCCTCGTAATCTTTTTCCATTGCTTCTCTGTTTTGCTCTTCTATTTTGTCTACTGTTTTTTCAACAACCACTACTTCTATCCTGCGTTCGTCCTTTGTTATCCAGGATACGGTGATAAGTCCTAAAATCTCTAAATCCAAAAGAATTTTGTTAAACCTGTCATCTGCAATTACATGTCCGTCTTTAACCAAGCTTTTGGAAAGTTCAACATCTGTTAGACGATTCACTTCTTTGATTTTATCATATACAGTATTTCGAATTGGTATTGCCATTTTTATCCGTAGAACGATTTATTCTCTGTCTTTGGTACGACGTTAGATATACTTTCCTTTACTGCGTTATACCAATGATCCACTTCTTTAGTGATGGATGGGTTAATTCTATTCAAACTATTTGAGAAGTCCTTGTTTGAAATTTCTGTCGAATTGTTTCTCATTGCTTCAACTGCTGCTTCCCTGCAAAGCGCAGCGAGGTCTGCACCTGAGTAGTTCTGGGTGGTGATGGCAATCTCTTGCAATTTTACATCCTTTGCTAATGGCATCTTTCCTGTCAAAATTTTGATTATTTCCAATCTTCCTTTCTCGTCTGGCGGAGCGACATAAAGTACCAAATCCAATCTGCCTGTTCTTAATAGGGCATTGTCTAAAACGTCTGGTCTATTTGTTATTCCGATCACCACTACCCTTGATGAAGTACCCTCTTCTATCTCAGTCAGTAATTGGCTTAGAAGCGTCTCGCCACTTGCACTTTCTCCAGATCTGGAACGCGCAAGTGAGTCTAATTCGTCAAAAATCACTACACATGGTGAGGCAGCTTTTGCTTTTCTAAAAATTTCCCTGATGGCTTTTTCAGATTCTCCTAGCCATTTTGAAAGTATTTCTGGACCTCTAACCAAAATCATGTTTGCACCTGTCTCAGTAGCTAGTGCACGTCCAAGCAGGGTCTTTCCACATCCTGGCGGGCCATAAATCAAAGCTCCTTTTGGCGGTCTTATTCCCATTTTAGTAAATTTACTTGGTTCCTTCATCGCTGTGACTAGGTTGTCGGACAATGATTTTTTTACATCATCCAATCCTCCCACATCTTTCCACCATACTTTTGGTCTTTCAACATAAAATTCTCTCATTGCCGTGGGAACCACGTCTTGCATTGCATCATAAAAGTCAATTAGTTTGATCTGCATGGATTGCAAAACTTCGGTTGGAATTTTTTCAGTTTCAAGATCTATTTCTGGAAGGTATCTTCTGATTGATTTTAGTGCTGCTTCCCTGCACAGTGATTTAAGATCTGCACCTGTATATCCGTGCAAATCCGATGACAGATCCTTTAGATCTATGTCGTCATTGATTGGCATTCCCCTGGTATGAATTTCAAGAATTTCCAATCTCCCCTCTTCGTTTGGTACTGAAACTTCGAATTCTCTGTCGAATCTTCCAGGCCTTCTAAGCGCTGGATCAACACTGTCTGGTCTGTTTGTTGCACCCAGTACGATTACATTTCCTCTGTCATCCAAACCGTCCATCAATGCTAATAATTGGGCAACCACCCTTTTTTCTACGTCTCCATAGACATCTTCTCTTTTTGGCGCAATGGCATCTATTTCGTCTATGAATATTATGCTCGGAGAATTGTCTTTTGCCTCTTTGAAGATGTCTCTGAGCTTGGCCTCTGTCTCCCCGTAATACTTGTTCATGATTTCTGGACCATTTATTGGATACATGTTGGCCTCTGATTCACTTGCTATTACTTTTGCAAGCAGGGTCTTTCCACATCCTGGCGGGCCATAAAGCAAAATTCCACTATGTGGTTCAACTCCTAGTCTTGAAAATAATTCTGGATGTTTTAATGGTAATTCTACAATTTCTCGCATTGCTTTAACTTCGCGTCCTAATCCTCCGACTTCCTCATATGTTACCCTGACTTTTCTATCTACAGCTGTTTCTTTTGAAATACTGAGCATTGTAGTCCTATCCATCTTGACTACTCCTTTGGGTACTGTTTTTGTAATTTTAAAATCAATGGAGTTTCCTAAAATCATTACTGATATCTCATCGCCGTGTGCAATCGGCATTCCTTTTAATCTATCTTGAATGAAATCTGTAAATTCCTTGTCTATTGAAACTGAACCATTCACTGGAATTAGTGACACTGTTTTTGCAATCTTTGATGTGGCTCTTCTAATTTTGACAAAATCGTTCAATGACGCGCCGACATTTTTTCTTGTTTGTCCATCAACCCTTACGATGTTTCGTTCTTTTTCGTCCTCATCTATTGGCCAAACTACTGCGCAGCTAGATCTTGAACCCATAATTTCAATAATGTCTCCAGGTGTGACCTTGAGAAAATCCATTGCTTCTGGACCTATTCTGGCGCGTTTTTTACCTACGTCTCGTTGCTTTGCTTCGCCAATTCTCATCTGCAAAGGTTCATCTTTGCGTACCAAAAAAAAAATCACCTATTTCATGTCTACTGACATTCTGCTCATGTTGAGTACTTCAAATTCACTTACGCCGTCTATTGCTCTTATGGCTTCTTCCAATGCATCCATTTGACCTTCTTTATCTTCAACAATGAACTCTGCCTTGATGCATTCTAATCCAAATGCCAATGGTTCTTTTGCATGTCTTTTCATTGTAATTCCATCCTTTAATGATGATTTTATGGACTCAGCTAATTTATCAAGATCTACCTCCATTCCCTTTGGAAGAATTTTAGTAATTAACAATAATTGCGCCATGTCTCTAAGGTCCCTGAAAGTTACATGAAGAACAAGTGTAATTCCTTGCTGCTTCCCTGCAACTTTGGCATCTCCAAACTAAATCCGTGCCGCAATTAGGGCAGTTGAATTTTACGCATTTATCATTAGGCATAATATGTCTGTGACAGCAACTACATGTTGGTAATGAAATGGTTGATGACGACATGTTCCGATTTTCTGTAAACATCATTTATACCTTCCCTCAAAATTAAACCTGGTTCAATGAAGTAATTTTTTAATTTCGCCATTCATTAGAATTTGAGCTGTTTTCATTGACCCTTTCAATCCGAGTAATCTTATGATCGATCCTGTATGAAAGTCAAAATCATCTTTTTCAGAAATCTCTTTAATTATTTCCGGCGTGATGGAATCAAATAATTGGTTTATTGTGTCATTGTCAATTCTTTCCAAAACTTTTCGTGCCAATGATTGCTTTTCAAACTCTTTGCCAAATCTTGAAGTCCATCTTTTTTGATATTGTTTAAGGTCATCACGGTTGTCTGTTTTTAAAAATTTGGAAATTGCCTGTCCCGCATAAACGCCTCCAATACCGCTAGTAAAAATTCCTCCTGCGGTTGTAGGTTTTGCCTGTCCCGCAGCATCTCCTACGAATACTGTTTTGTCTTCTACAAACTTCTTGATGGGGCCCTTGATCCATATGGGTGCAAAAATTTTCCTTATGGTTGAAAATTCTCCTTTTTCTTTGAGAAAACTGTCCATCGCTTCTGCGACATTTATGCCTCTTCCTGCAATGCCTACTTTTCCTTTGCCCTCACTTGATGGAATTATCCATGCAAAAAATCCTGGATATTTTTCTTGATCGAAAATAACTTCTACTTTTCCGTTCCTGATCCATTTTGCATAAATTTCATACTGTGCTGATGATAAAATCCCTGTCCTGTCTCTGTGGATGAGTGAAGATACTCCCCTAGCATCTACAAAAATCTTGCAATCGATGTTTTCCTCATTAGTTCTGATGCCTGTTTTTATTTTTTCTTGAAAACTTGTTCTTACTTTGATAACTGCCCCGTTCTTCTGAGCTTGAAAGGCTATTTGTTTGTCTAGCTCTCTTCTGCTGACTTCTATAACTTCCTGTTTCTTTGAATTAATTGTAAAACTATTTCCGTTCGGAGACGTGATCTTTGCATGTTCTATTTTATGTTCAAAAGTTTTTCTGAATGGGATGATGCCTATCTCGTTTAACCCTGAAATGCTGACAAGACCTCCGCAATGTTCTGGAGTTCCAATTTCATAATCTTCTTCAATCACAAGTACTGTAAAACCCTTTGAAGAAATCTCTCTAGCACATAGCAATCCTGCTATGCTTCCCCCGGCAATTACTACGTCAAAACCCACAGATATCGTTTCCATATCAATTATTTAATTCAAAAGAAGTAATTACAATCACATTACTAATACAAAATATGATTTGTAAATTCCATTTGTTGAGTGGATGTTGAAAATATTCAAAAATGTTTTGGATTTGAAAATGATAACATTCGTCTTTTGATGATGCCTCTAACATTGATAATCCTGTGTTCAAAAACCCCATTCATTTGATGGTGTTAATTCACATGAGCAAATGAATGGTGATGCTTATACTGAAAAATGAAATAGTATGGTTGTACAATACTTGTTTATAGTTTAATGACACATATCCGGAATTCAAGTACCGTATCCTGGGAGTCATTCGTTTGTACTGTCGTGTTTTTTTAATTTTCTTGTGTCTGGAGTTGCTATTTTCTACATTTGTCACAAATCGCCTCAAAGGTTTCATCGTCAAACATCAGGGGTACTCCTGATGAGTGGCATTTTGAACATAATCCTTTCATGGATTTCTGGTAATGACTAGAAGAAATTTGAATGATTTCATTGAAATTTAGTTCGATCAAGGTCAACAGTTTTTCAGGTTTGAAATTTACCGTATTTTATGTGATGAAAGCCATTATCAAAGCAATCTTTGAATTTGTCCTGGATTTGGTGTCTGGCATTTGATTATTTTGGCCTTATGAACTAAATTTTGTAAATATGTGCCGTCTGGAAGTTTTTGATTCAAAAGTTTTTCATTAAGCCTATTTTTCATTATTGTATGGGTGACATAAAGCAGGCCATTGTAGTCCGAACTGATCTTGGTATGGGAAAAGGAAAGATTGCCGCACAGGTAGGACATGCTTGTGTTCTTGGAGCCGAACATGTCAGAAAATCACATCCTGAGTGGTATCGTGAATGGTGGAGAGGTCAGGAAAAGGTGGTCGTTAAAGTCTCCGGAATCAAAGATTTGCAAAAAGTAAAAAGACATGCAATAGATTTGAATCTTCCATGGTCTGAAGTAACGGATGCAGGCCATACTCAAATAGCGCCTGGCACAACTACATGTATTTCCATTGGACCAGCTCCGGAAAATTTGATTGATAGAATAACTGGTGATTTGAAATTGCTATGATCTGTATTTTGTTGGAATAAGATATAACAAGGCTATCGTTGTTTTTTGTTATATGAATAAGAAAGGGCTCTTGGTCGTTTTATTTTTTGGCGGAATCATGGTTACCTCTGGATTTGGACTTCAAAACATGATGGCCCCTCCTGAACAAGATGCTCCTGATTTAACGTTGACTGGAACCCCATCTGATAATTTTCCTGATGAGCAGCGAGCTCAGTTTTGCGGTTCAAGTGATGCAAAGTCAACAAGTTACGTCCAAGAATTTTCAATTCCAACGTTATGTACAAACCCACTATCTATTGTAACTGATTATGATGGAAATGTCTGGTTCACTCAAACCAATACGGGAAAACTGGCAAAGTTTGATCCTGTTTCAGAAAAATTCATTGAATATGAAAATCCGCTGTGGCCTCAAGGCGCACGTTCAATGATGTGGGGAATTGACTATGCTCCTGACGGAAACGTTTGGTTCACTGATGAATCATATGATTCTGTATGGAAGTTTTCGACAATTGATGAACGATATGACCGATTGTCGTATCCTTCTGAAGGAAACTCTTTGCCCCAAAGACTCAAGGTAGACGGTTCCCAAATAATAATAAATGATTTCACTGGAAACAAGCTGACATTTTTGGATCCAAATCAGTCCGGCGAGGACATCAATTATCTTAGCATTCCGTCACCTGTGGATGAGTCCGTAACTGCGGGGTTTGCTGTGGATGCAAATGACAATATCTGGTACACTAACTGGCTATTCCAGCAAGGCGGCGTATTGGTAAAGTTTGATCAAAACGGATATCTTGACTCCGTTGCAAATTCTGATGACAAGTTCCTTCCCTTGCTTGACTTTATTGAGATCTATCAGTTGCCTCCAGAATTGCTTACTCCAAACGGTGCAGAGGTTGCAAATGATGGAGTAATCTGGCTGGCAGATACCACGTCATCGTCATTCTTTAGCTTTGATCCTCTGACTGAACAATTTGTTCAATATGTGACTGCTGATCCTTTGCTAAGCACGTATGGAAATCAGACGGGAATCATAAAATCTCCTATTTCCAGGCCCTATTGGGTAGAATCTGATGAACAGGGGCGAATTGTTTTCAATGAGCAAACTGCAAACAACATTTCCGTGATGGATCCAAAGTCTCAATCTCTTGTGGAATATCACGTTCCTTCAAAGAATCCTAGCTGGGGTGACTGTGATCCTGGCACTGGTACTGTATTGGATGACTGCGGCGTTGCCCAAATTTTTGATTTTACCGTTGATGGTGAAAAGATTTGGTTTACCGAATGGGTTGAAAACAATATTGGAGTTGTTGACACCTCTATTCCGTTGCCCTTGGAAATTCAATTTGATTTCGATTCTGTGACCCTTGCACCTGGAAGCTCGCAAGACTTTGATTTTGCCGTCTCTTCTAAACCACAAGAAAATGTATCTGATATTTTGTTAGTGATGTCTTCAACTAGGGATTTTCTAAGTATTGGTACTGTTGATGATTCCGCATTCAAATTAAATTCTGACTCTACTAGGGTGATTTCAACTTCAATCCGTGCTTCCGAGGATGCCATTCCTGGGACATACAAAGTCCTGCTTGGAGTACAATTGCCTGAAGTGGCAATTAGCAAATATGTTACAGTGACAATAGAGTGATACCTGACTTAGATTCTCAAATTGGAATAACGATTTACAGTACACGGTTTGCTGGGATTGGGGGAACCATCAGGGCAGAGTCAAAAGACTTTCAAGTGACTGAACTGATTTCTGAAAAAATTCAAAATTCCATAAATGATCAAAACGGATATGCCGTGTATCGTCTAAAAAAGAAAAAAATCGATACCAATCATGCACTGTCTGGAATCTTTAGGCAAAAAGGCATTCGTCTAAAGTCCCTTGGACTAAAAGATGCATCGGCGATAACCGAACAGTTTGTCTGCTCTGGAAATAAAGGAAGGGCGATTGAAAATTTTTCAACTGACAAATACTCGCTAGAGCATCTTGGATTCGTAAAAAAACCCCTGTCAAAAAAAGATATGATTGGAAACCGTTTCAAATTAAAAATTACTGGATGTCAAAACGGCCTGTCTGATTTCACAGAACATGACAAAGTCCTGAATTTTTATGGCTATCAGAGATTTGGTTCAAAAAGACCTGTGACTCATCTTATTGGAAAGGCAATTTTACAAAGGGATTTCAAAAAAGCAGTTGATTTGATTTTGTCATTTACTTCTCCATACGACTCAAAAGAAAACACAGAGATCCGTGAAAAACTTTCAGATGAGGAAAACTATGAAAAATATTTTGATCAAGTTCCTTTGCAGATGGATGTTGAGAGAATGGTTCTAAAGGAAATGATTGAGCATGGCGAGCCGATTCGTGCAATTCGAATCATTCCTGTTTCCCTGAGACGATTTTACGTTCAGGCCTACCAGTCTTTCATCTTCAATCAGTCACTAAGTGCTGCGTTTTTGGATGGTGAGAATCTGTTTGAGGCACAAGCAGGTGATGTCTGTTTTGACTCACGCAGTATAATTGGAAAATATGTCAAGGGTTCAAATCAGAAATTGGCATTGCCATTTGTTGGTTATTCGTATTACAAAAAAACAAGATTTGACTTTCAAATTTCTAAAATATTGGAATGTGAGGAGATTTCTCCAAAGGATTTCTTCATTAAAGAAATGCAAGAGGTAAGCAGTGAGGGCGGTTTTAGGCAGGCTGCAATTAGATGTTCTGATTATGCATCACATGGAGATGATGTGGTTGAATTTTCTCTATCTAGAGGATCTTTTGCTACCATTCTGTTAAGAGAGATAATGAAACCTGAGGATCCTATGCTGGCTTGTTTCTGAGTTCCTTTTTTACAAACTTTGTGTACCATTGAATTAATGCATTTTCAAGAAAATGTGAATCTCTTGGAAAATATGACGTATGATAATTATCTTTAGATTGACTCCCTTCATTTGTGTAGAGAATTATTTTCTTCTGAGAACTACAAATCCTGCACATAACGTGACCATTCCTATCATCAAAATTTGTGTCCCGTACGTAATCCAATCCGGATTAGAATGCATGAATGACGATTCTGGTCCTATTATTGATCTCCCTTGAAGATGAAATATGATGCCAAAAATGCTTGTAATTGAGCCTGTAATGGCTAGACTTTTTCCTATTTTCATACTTTCCTTTTAAGATTCCATTAAAAAAGGGTAAAGAGAATTGATAGTTTGACCAAATGATTTTTTGATTCAGTTTTTAATTATTTTTTATTGAAATCAGGCATGGTTAGTTGGAATGATCAGCAAGAATCTGGCAGTCATGGTCACATGGGACTGATCCTATTTGCTTTTTCTGCCTCTCTGGCAGTCATCTTATTTTTAATTTTTCACCCTCAGATAGAGTCCATTAACAAAGAATCCCCAATTTTGATAAACATCATGTTCATTCCTGCGATGGCTGTGGGTTTTCTATATGGTATTAGGATTACCCAGAGAGCAGTAAATCCATCAGAAATTCGCAGTCCAATCAAAAGATCAATTGTAAAAATCTTCTTGTTCTTTTTTGTCATGGGTGGGATGTTCAGTTCTGTAAACTTTGCGATAAATGGAGGCAGTGTAATGCCTAGTGTCGAAATTTTAGAAGATGGTCTTTTACCTTGGATTAACAGCTTTGTTACGTCAAATGGTGGGGCAACTTTTCTAATTCTCACTAGTATTGGACTGATGGCAGCTGCTACCAAAAGGATTGTTGGAATGGATGCCGGATTCCTAAACAGGATGGTGACTTTTGTCGGAACCTTCGTATTCTTTACCATGCTTGTTCTAAGTTTCACAAAATCTGATCCTACCTCTTCGGGCGTTTTCTTGTACACCTTTTATCAGGCAGGCATCGTGGGTGGTGCATTTTATGCAATGAATCAACTGACTAAAAACAAAAACATGTTTGAAGATTTTAGAAATGGATTCTAACCTATTCCCACTCTGAAGGATCTACAAATATTCCTGACGCCTCATTGTTGATTCTTTCTCTGTATTTTACACATTCATCGGCCTTGAAATTATCAATCTTGCACTCGTTAAATTGGGCTGTATTGTCTCTTGCTATGTTATCTGCAAACAATACATCACCGCCAATTGCTAATGCAATGAGTGCAACTGCTGCAAGACTTGCTGAAACAAGAATCATAGAATATCCTACTTGTGCATGATTGCGAGGGTCTTTCATTTACCAGAAATCTATTATCCTTGAATTTAATCTTTTCAAGTTGATATTATGCGATCAAATTGATGACACTGGCAAATTTTTTGGGAAAAATTGAAAAGAAAGTACTCAAAAATACTTTCATTGAGCATCCAAATCCTTCAATATGAGTTTCTTGGACCTATACGACTAGAAGAATGGGGTCCTCCGATGGAAAAATTGGTCTATTTGGTTCTCTCATTTGATAAAGACAAATTCAATATTCTCTATGTCGGTAAATGTGAAAAGACTGATGATGAGTCGTTTTTTACTCGACATCCAAGTCACAGCTGTTGGACTCAGCATATGGGGTATGAAAAATCGTTATTTTTGGCCATATTGCCTTTGTTTGAATCAAGTGAAGATGAGAGACAAAATGTAATAAATAAAATCGTGGCTCTGTACAAGCCTGCGTGCAATTCTGCAGATGTTGTAGAAGTAAAACCCAACTATGTTGTGAGAAAATCTGAAAAAATAAATCCTGAACCTAAAAAACTTTCATGCCTTTGTTGCGGTTCTGAAATGAGACCTGAGAAAGTTCTTGAAAAATTAACGTTCTATAGATGCACTGGTTGCGGATTAAGCGATACAAAGATTAACTCTTAACTTTATTTTGAACGTCAAATAATTGCAACGTTAACAAATCTATTGCTTTTTTCAAGTGCTGAAACTCATTGATTGAATGTATTTGGCCCTCCACCAATGCTCTTTGAACCTTGATTGAATTCTTTTGGTACTCATCTGATGCAACAATCTCCATGGCGTTGAGTTTTGAAAGTAAATTATCTAGATCTTTTAGCATCTCGTCGGATGGCTTGTGTTTGTCCATACCCAATCAAAATAATTTTGATATATGAATTGTTACAAAAGTTCCTCGTCAATCTTTTGAATGGGGTCGATGTATTGACTGCACGTACATGTTGGAATTTGACATTTTCCTGCCTTAATTATGGAATCGCTATTTTGATTTGGCGCGTGAGCTTCATCAGTATGATAACATCTGTTACAGTTCATATCATAAAATCCATTTCTTCAATACTCTGGCCCACATTACGGAATTAAAACTGCCCTTGCTTCTATTTTGGAATCTTTCAATTTTTTGAGTGCTTCATTTGCTTCCTCTAATGAGAATACTTGAGTGATTACTTCGATGTTTTCTTTGTCACATATCTTGATGACTTGCTCCATGTCTTTTGTGGATCCTATCAGGGTTCCCCTGATAGTTTTTTCCTCAAATGCCATAAACGTTGGATTCTTACCTACAGTTGCAATAACAATCAGACCTCCTTTTTTCACTGATTTTATCGCCGTATCTGTTACAATATCTGCTGGTGCAAAAACTATCGCTGCATCCAACATCCCGTGTCTTTCCTTTAATGTTGTGAGAAATTCTTCTTGGTTTTCAGAAAATACCATGGTGTCAATTGCACCTAATCTTTTTGCTACATCCAGGTGGTTTTTTGATCTAGAGAATGCAACCACATCACAATCTTCTACTTTGGCAAATTGTACGGCCATATGGCCAACTCCTCCTATCCCAAATATCCCTATTTTCTTCTTTGGCTTTGGTTCGGACGCTTTTACTGCTTTAAATGCTGTAATTCCTGCGCAAAATAACGGTGCAGCATATTCTGGTTTCATATTTTCTGGAACTTTGGTAGCAAAGTCTTCCACAACCGTGATGTATTCTGTATATCCTCCCTTGAAAGATTCTCCTGTGATCACTGATGATTCGCAGAGGTATTCTTTCCCTTCTTTACAATATTGGCATTCATTACACGCCTCTAAAAGCGGTGTAATGCCTGCTCTATCTCCAACTTTGAATTTTGTAACCTTGTCTCCAATCTGAATTATTTTCCCAACAACTTCGTGACCTGGAACCGTCGGCAGTGTTGGAGGAATTCCCAGGTCTTTCCAGTCTCCTTCGATCCCGTGAAGCTGAGAATGACAGACGCCGCAGGCTTCAATTTTTAGCAAAATTTCATTTGATCTTTTAATTTCATGTCTGTCAATTTGAGTAAGTTTCAGTGGGTTTGTCTCAATTTTGGCACATTCTGAAAGTACCATGGCGCGCATTTTTTCCATAACCTCACGCTAAAAACACGAAATTTTAAGATTCGTTATTTCTTTTCTTTTCATTTGTAATTCTGTTATTATGAATTGATGACTCTTTTAGACTAATATGGGTTCAATTGTATGTATAATCATCCAGCGGGTGTTGAAATTATCATCAATCTGATAAATCCGATGGTCAGAGATTGGGCTATCCTAAGCAATAGACCAATCTCGCTTTTACACTAAGATTTATTTGCAAAATTTACGGAATGGAAAACATGACTGAAATTTCCGATGAGGATCGTGAAAGGGTGAGATTATTGCGGCTTGTCACAAGTTCTAAAAATGAATTTAAGAAACTATCTTTGAAGCAATTAAGCCGATTACATGAATTGATTGAAAAAAAAGATTACAGTCATGATAAAAAGGCACACAAATCCAAAATGAAACTACTTGGAAAAATAAATGTCAGAATCTATGAATTAACTGAGGGGCGCGGTATCTGGGGCTAATTTCCTAACTAGGTACAAATATTCAAATGAATTTGATTAATCGTGGATAAAAACAGCCTCATCAACGAAAGCAGTCCATACTTACTTCAACATGCAGATAACCCTGTTGATTGGAATGGATGGAATGATGAAGCATTAAAAAAAGCAAAAGATGAAAACAAACCCATTTTTCTAAGTATCGGATACAGCGCGTGCCATTGGTGCCATGTAATGGCTCATGAATCCTTTGAAAATGAAAATGTCGCTGAATTCATGAATGAGAATTTTATCAACATAAAAGTCGATCGTGAAGAGCGACCTGACATAGATGACATTTATCAAAAAGTTTGTCAGATGGCAACGGGTCAAGGCGGTTGGCCATTGAGCATTTTTCTTACTCCTGATCAAAAACCATTCTATGTGGGAACATACTTTCCAGTTTTGGATTCCAATGGACGTCCAGGTTTTGGAAGTATTTGCAGACAACTGTCGCAAGCATGGAAAGAAAAACCAAAGGACATTGAAAAATCTGCCGAGAAATTCCTGGGTGCATTAAATAAATCTGAAACTGTTTCGGTTTTGTCAAAATTGGAGCGAACTATTCTTGATGAGGCCGCAATGAATTTGTTTCAGCTTGGTGACCCGACATATGGCGGATTTGGTTCTGCCCCAAAATTTCCTAATGCTGCAAATATTTCATTTCTATTCAGATATGCTAAACTATCGGGACTGGGAAAATTCAACGAATTTGCACTCAAAACTCTCAAAAAAATGGCCAAGGGTGGCATATTTGATCAAATCGGAGGTGGTTTTTCTAGATATTCCACAGATGCAAGGTGGCTGGTGCCTCATTTTGAAAAAATGCTTTATGACAATGCTTTGATTCCTGTTAACTATGCTGAGGCTTACCAAATCACGCAAGATCCTTTTTACCTTGACGTGATGCAAAAAACCCTTGATTTTGTATTGCGTGAAATGACTTTGCCCGATGGCGGATTTTATTCTGCATATGATGCCGACTCTGAAGGTGTTGAGGGAAAATTCTACGTGTGGAAGAAAAGTGAAATCAAAGAAATTCTTGGAAGCAATGCTGATCTTTTCTGTCTTTATTATGATGTCACTGACGGCGGGAATTGGGAGGGAAATAACATCTTGTGTAATAACCTTGATGCCTCTGCGGTGGCATTTAATTTTGGAATCTCTGAGGAAGAGGTTCACGGGATTTTAAAATCATGCTCTGAAAAATTGCTAAAAGTTCGTTCCAACAGAGTTCCTCCTGGATTGGATGACAAAGTATTGGTTTCCTGGAATTCTTTGATGATAACGGCATTTGCAAAAGGGTATCGTGTAACAAACGATGTGCGATATCTTGATGCCGCAAAGAACTGCGTTTCTTTTATCGAAAAGAATCTCTTTGTGGATGACAAATTGCTTCGAACTTACAAGAATGGGATTGCAAAAATTGATGGATATCTTGAAGACTATTCCTATTTTGTCAATGCGTTGCTTGATGTCTTTGAAATTGAGCCTGATCCGAAATATCTTGAACTGTCTTTAAGATTGGGACATCATCTGGTTGATCATTTCTGGGATTCTGAGAACAATGGCTTCTTTATGACCTCTGATGAGCATGAAAAATTGATCATTCGTCCAAAGAGTAACTATGATTTGTCCTTACCCTCTGGAAACTCTGTTTCAGCTTTTGTCATGCTTAGACTGTACCATTTATCCCAAGAACAAATTTTTCTTGAAATCGCCACTAAAATCATGGAATCTCAGGCACAAACTGCAGCTGAAAATCCATTTGGATTTGGTTATTTGCTGAATACCATTTCCATGTACGTGCAAAAACCCGTGGAAATCACAATCATCAACATTGAAAATTCATCAATCTGTAAATCTCTCCTTTTGGACTATTTGCCAAATTCAATCATGATTACCATCCGCAATGCTTCTCAGTTAGACGGCCTTTCGCAATATCCTTTCTTTGCTGGAAAACTTTTTGAAGATCATACTTCTGTTTTTGTTTGCAAGAATTTTACATGTTCTTTACCTTTGCATACTCTTGATGAGATAAAATCAAGTCTCTAGATTTTTTTTAAATCTACTGCAACTATGTTTCCTACTTGCGGTCGTCCCATGTTGTCGTATCTCGATTTTGGCATTGTCATCGTCATCTGTGTCTGTTGATATGATTTGATGTTGACAGTGGGCTGTGCCTGTAAAATTGCTTCTAACAATGGCATTACCTGCTCTTTTGTTTCTGCATCCAGCTTGTTTGAAACATTTTCAATAATCCTTTGTTTTTGTGAAACTGGTTCAGTTGAAACATTTTCAATCAGCGTCAGCTGTACCATCTGACCATTATCCACTATCTGTGTGATTTTAAACTCATTAACGTCTGACATGATTTTGGCATGTCCTTTGATGATTTATCTTTAACGAATAGAAAAATATAGTGACACTCCAGCAATTGCCATTGCCGCCATTACTCCTAACACAAAGATAATTTTACTGCCATCTACCTTCATGCTGTTGATTCTTTCTAGTTGGAATTAAATCATCTGCTTTTCGTTTTTAAAACCATTTCGTAGATTGTCTCTATGTGTTCATCATTGTTTTTAATTGTACAAAATTTCCGCTGTTGTATTTGAAATTGAATGAGCATAGCAAGTTAAGTTGAAATGGTGCCTGTTCTGTCCTCAATCAAAATCTGTATTATTTCTCTAAAGGCGTTTCTTTATTTTCTTTTTTTTGTTCTTTTTCGATGGTTTCT